>NZ_OGTP01000072.1 GCF_900258035.1 Caballeronia novacaledonica
GCTTCGATTTCACCCAGTTCGATGCGGAACCCGCGAATCTTCACCTGATGATCGAGCCGGCCCAGATAATCGAGCACGCCATCGGCACGCCAGCGCACAAGATCGCCGGTGCGATAGAGGCGTGAACCTGGATCGCTCGATAACGGATCGGCAACGAAGCGCTCCGCCGTCAAACCGGGGCGGCCGAGATAGCCGCGCGCGAGACCCGCACCACCGAGATACAGTTCGCCCGCCACGCCGCGCGGCACCGGCTCCATGCGCTCGTCGAGCACCCACGTTTGCGTGTTCGTGATCGGCGCGCCGATCGGCACGGCTTTCTCTTCTTCGCGGCAGCGCCATGCGGTGACGTCGATTGCCGCTTCGGTCGGACCATAAAGGTTATGCAAGTCCACGCCCGGCAGACGCTCGAAGACTTTGCGCTGCAACTGCGCAGGCAGCGCTTCGCCACTGCATATGATTTGACGCAGTTCGCATCTCTCTACATGTTCGCTTTCGATGAACGCCTGAAGCATCGAGGGCACGAAATGCAGCGTGCTCACTTCATGACGCACGATCG
>NZ_OGTP01000071.1 GCF_900258035.1 Caballeronia novacaledonica
AGTTCCGGCACGACCGTGAACAGATCGCCGACGAGACTGTAATCGGCCACGCTGAAGATCGGCGCTTCCGGATCCTTGTTGATCGCGACGATGACCTTCGAGTCTTTCATGCCCGCGAGATGCTGAATCGCGCCCGAAATGCCGACGGCCACATACAGTTGCGGCGCGACGATCTTGCCGGTTTGACCGACCTGATAGTCGTTCGGCACGTAACCCGCATCGACGGCCGCGCGCGATGCGCCCAGCGCCGCGTTGAGCTTGTCCGCGAGCGGTTCGAGCGTCTTCGTGTAGTTCTCGCCGCTGCCAAGCCCGCGTCCGCCCGACACGATGATGTGCGCGCTCGTCAATTCCGGACGATCCAGCTTCGTCACTTCGCGGCTCACGAACTGCGAGATGCCCGCGTCGGCGGCGGCTTCGATCTTTTCGACCGCAGCGCTTCCGCCTTCTGCGGCCGCTGCGTCGAAGCCCGTCGCGCGAACCGTGATCACCTTGACCGGATCGCTCGATTGCACCGTCGCAATCGCGTTGCCCGCGTAGATCGGACGCTCGAAGGTGTCGGCGCTATCGAC
>NZ_OGTP01000070.1 GCF_900258035.1 Caballeronia novacaledonica
AGCGTGGTCTTGCCGTGGTCAACGTGACCGATCGTGCCCACGTTCACGTGCGGCTTGGTCCGCTCGAATTTACCTTTGGCCATCTTCGACTCCTAACAGGATTTTCGCACCTTGCGCCGCGCGCAACTTACTAGACTGATACAGCTGGTGCCCATGGGCAGGATCGAACTGCCGACCTCTCCCTTACCAAGGGAGTGCTCTACCACTGAGCCACATGGGCACTACAAAACCGACACTGGAGCGGGTGAAGGGAATCGAACCCTCGTCATAAGCTTGGAAGGCTTCTGCTCTACCATTGAGCTACACCCGCGAGGATTGAATTCCCTTACCGCTTGAATTCTGGTGGAGGAGGTTGGATTCGAACCAACGTAGGCGTAAGCCAACAGATTTACAGTCTGCCCCCTTTAGCCACTCGGGCACCCCTCCGCAGAGAACTATCGATTATGGGGTAACAACACGCCGTTGTCAAGCGTTTCTTACAACCCAACCGATCCAGGCTCTCACTTATAGGTGAGACAAAACGCAAAAAGCCCCAACTCGACGAGTTGGGGCTTAGATTGCGTTCTAGCATAAGGAGCCTGACGATTACCTACTTTCACACGGGAATCCGCACTATCATCGGCGTGGAGTCGTTTCACGGTCCTGTTCG
>NZ_OGTP01000067.1 GCF_900258035.1 Caballeronia novacaledonica
GGTGGCTTGCGTCTGCGCGGGCGGGTGGATCGCGTCGCGTTGCGCGCGAGCTTCGAAGCGATCGTCGCGCGACACGAGACGCTGCGCACGCGCTTCGTCGCCGATGCAAACGGGCGTGTCGAACAGTGGATCGATCCGCAAGGCGTGCTGGATTGGCGTGAAGCGACGCGTAATGCCGTCGATCTGGAAGCCGCCGCGCGCGCCTTCGCCGCCGAGCCATTCGATCTGCGAGAAGGTCCGCTGTTGCGTATCGCTCTGTTCAGCGTGAACGAGGACGAACATCTGCTGACGCTGGCGATGCATCACATCGTCTCCGATGGCTGGTCGATTCAGGTGCTGCTGGATGAACTAGTGTCGCATTATCGTGCGCGCACGCTCGGCGAAGCGTCGAAGCTCGCAGCATTGCCCGTTCAATATGCCGACTACGCCGCCTGGCAACGTGACTGGCTCGAAGCGGGCGAGCGCGATCGGCAACTGAACTACTGGCGCGCCACACTCGGCGACGAACATCCGGTGCTCGCGCTGCCTACCGATGCACCGCGTCCCGCGCATGCGTCGTATCACGCGGGGCGTTATCGGGTGAAGCTGCCTACGGCGCTTGCCGAAGCGGTACGCTCGCGCGCACAACAGAACGCGATGACGCCCTTCATGGTGTTGCTCGCGGCCTTCCACGCGCTGCTGTATCGCTACACGGGGCAACAGACGATACGGACGGGCGT
>NZ_OGTP01000066.1 GCF_900258035.1 Caballeronia novacaledonica
GTCGATATCGCCAACGTGAAGATGTCGATGAACCCGTTCGACGAAATCGCCGTCGAAGAAGCGGTTCGTTTGAAGGAAGCGGGCGTCGCGACGGAGGTGATCGCTGTTTCTTGCGGCGTGACGCAATGTCAGGAGACGCTGCGTACGGCGCTGGCTATCGGCGCGGATCGCGCGATTCTCGTCGAATCCGCTGATGAACTGCAGCCGCTGGCGGTCGCGAAAATCCTGAAGGCGCTTGTCGATCAGGAGAAGCCGGAACTCATCATTCTCGGCAAGCAGGCCATCGACGACGATTCGAATCAGACCGGTCAAATGTTGGCTGCGCTGGCGGGTTTGCCGCAGGCGACGTTCGCATCGAAAGTCGTGATCGCGGATGGCAAGGCAACGGTGTCGCGTGAAGTCGATGGCGGCGCGGAAACGCTTTCTTTGAAGCTGCCCGCCGTGGTGACGACGGATCTGCGCCTGAACGAGCCGCGCTACGTCACGCTGCCGAACATCATGAAGGCGAAGAAAAAGCCGCTGACGACGGTGAAGCCCGCGGACCTCGGCGTCGATGTCGCGCCGCGTCTGAAGACGCTGAAAGTGGTCGAGCCGCCGAAGCGCAGCGCGGGCATCACGGTGCCGGACGTGAAGACGCTGGTCGAAAAACTGAAGAACGAAGCGAAGGTAATCTGATGACGACTCTCGTTATTGCGGAACACGACAACGCGTCGATCAAGGCAGCGACGCTGAACACG
>NZ_OGTP01000063.1 GCF_900258035.1 Caballeronia novacaledonica
CAGAACCCGGCGCGCCAGTCGCTCATCAAGGCCGGCTTGCCCGACATGGTGCCCGGCATGACGATCAACAAGGTCTGCGGCTCGGGCCTGAAAGCGGTGATGCTGGCGGCGAACGCGATCATCGCGGGCGATGCGGAAATCGTCATCGCGGGCGGTCAGGAAAACATGAGCGCGGCGCCGCACGTGCTGCCGGGCTCGCGTGACGGCTTTCGCATGGGCGATGCAAAGCTGATCGACACGATGATCGTCGATGGCCTGTGGGACGTCTATAACAACTACCACATGGGCACGACGGCGGAGAACGTCGCGAGGGAATTCGGCATCACGCGCGAGCAGCAGGACGCGTTCGCGGCGCTGTCGCAGAACAAGGCGGAAGCCGCGCAGAATGCGGGCCGCTTCGACGACGAAATCGTGCCGATCGCGATTCCGCAACGCAAAGGCGAGCCGCTGCAATTCACCACCGACGAATTCGTGCGCCACGGCGTGACGCCCGAAGCGCTTTCGGGCCTGAAGCCCGCGTTCTCGAAGGAAGGCACGGTGACGGCGGCGAACGCGTCGGGCATCAACGACGGCGCGGCGGCGGTGGTCGTGATGTCGGCGAAGAAGGCTGAAGCGCTCGGTTTGACGCCGCTCGCGCGCATCAAGGCGTACGCGAACGCGGGCGTCGATCCGAAGATCATGGGCATGGGTCCGGTGCCGGCATCGAAGCGCTGTCTGGAGCGCGCGGGCTGGTCGGTGAACGATCTGGATCTGATGGAAATCAACGAAGCGTTTGCCGCGCAGGCGCTGGCGGTTCACAAGCAGATGGGCTGGGATCAGGAAAAGATCAACGTGAACGGCGGTGCGATCGCGATCGGTCATCCGATCGGCGCGTCGGGCTGCCGGATTCTCGTCACGCTGCTGCACGAAATGCAGAAGCGCGACGCGAAGAAGGGTCTGGCGTCGCTGTGCATCGGCGGCGGGATGGGTGTCGCGCTGGC
>NZ_OGTP01000061.1 GCF_900258035.1 Caballeronia novacaledonica
GTGTTCGGTCGCGCGGCGGGCAATCACATCATCAAGCACGCGAAGGAACTGAAGGAGCACAAGCCCCTTCCCGCCGATGCCGCCGACTTCGCGATGGAACGTCTCGCGGTGCTGGAGAAGTCCACGTCGGGCGAATACACGCAGAACATCGCCAACGATATCCGCGCGTCGATGCAGGCGCACGCGGGCGTGTTCCGCACGTCGAAGCTGCTGGAAGAAGGTGTCGGCAAGATCGCGGAACTGGCCGAGCGCGTGAAGCATGTGCATCTGAAGGACAAGTCGAAGGTGTTCAACACGGCGAAGGTCGAGGCGCTCGAGTTGGCGAACCTGATCGAAGTGGCGCGCGCGACGATGGTATCGGCCGAAGCGCGCAAGGAAAGCCGTGGCGCGCACGCGCACAGCGACTACGAGCATCGCGACGACGAGAACTGGATGCGTCACACGCTGTGGTTCAGCGAGGGCGATCGCCTGGAGTACAAGCCGGTGCAGATGAAGCCGCTGACGGTCGAATCGGTGCCGCCGAAGGCGCGTACGTTCTAAGGAAAGCGCAAGGAAATCGAAATGGCAAAACGTATTTTTGAAGTCTATCGCTACGATCCGGACAAGGACGCGGCGCCGCGCATGCAGACGTACGAGCTCGATCTGACGCATGAACGCATGCTGCTCGACGCGCTGGTGAAGCTGAAGGAAGTCGATGAGACGCTGTCGTTCCGTCGTTCGTGCCGCGAAGGCGTGTGCGGCTCGGACGCGATGAACATCAACGGTAAGAACGGCCTCGCGTGTCTGACGAATCTGAATGAACTGCCGCAGAAGATCGTGCTGCGTCCGCTGCCGGGTTTGCCGGTGGTGCGCGATCTGATCTGCGACTTCACGCAGTTCTTCAACCAGTATCATTCGATCAAGCCGTATCTGATCAACGATACGCCGCCGCCCGAGAAAGAACGCCTGCAATCGCCGGTGGAGCGCGACGAGTTGGATGGCCTGTACGAGTGCATCCTGTGCGCGAGCTGCTCGACGTCGTGCCCGAGCTTCTGGTGGAATCCGGACAAGTTCGTCGGTCCGGCGGGCTTGCTGCAAGCCTATCGCTTCATCGCGGACAGCCGCGATCAGGCGACGGGCGAACGCCTCGACAACCTGGAAGATCCGTACCGTCTGTTCCGTTGCCATACGATCATGAATTGCGTCGACGTGTGCCCCAAGGGGCTCAATCCGACCAAGGCGATCGGCAAGATCAAGGAATTGATGGTGCGCCGCGCTGTCTGA
>NZ_OGTP01000060.1 GCF_900258035.1 Caballeronia novacaledonica
TACATGTTCGCTTTCGATGAACGCCTGAAGCATCGAGGGCACGAAATGCAGCGTGCTCACTTCATGACGCACGATCGCATCGGCCAGTTGCAGCGGATCGCGATGCGCACCCGGTGCGGCGATCGCCAGACGCGCACCGACCATCAGCGGCCAGAAGAACTCCCACACCGAGACATCGAAGCTGAAGGGCGTCTTCTGAAGAACCGTCTCGCCACGTTGCAATGGATACGCCTGCTGCATCCACGTCAGTCGATTGAACAGCGCATCGTGACGGTTGCCGACGCCCTTCGGACGGCCGGTCGAGCCTGACGTGAAGATCACGTAGGCGAGGTTTGCGCCGTGCAGTTCGACTTCAGGGTTGCGTTCGTCTTCTCGCGTTGCATCGAGCGTGATTTGTCTCACGCCTTCGACGTGAGGCAAGACACCGCCCGACTGACACAGCGCGAGTTGAATGCCATCATCCTGCTGCATTGCTGCGAGCCGGTCTGCCGGATATGAAGGATCGAGCGGAACATAGGCCGCGCCTGCCTTCATGATCGCGAACAGTGCTACCACGAGTTCGGTCGATCGTTCAGCCGCAATGCCGACCTTCGATTCGATACCGATGCCTTGATCGATGAGCCAATGCGCGAGTCCGTTTGCACGCGCGTTCAACGCGCCGTATGTCACGCGCGTATCGTCGAAGACCAGCGCAATGTCATCCGGATACGCCGCCGCATGACGTTCGAAGCCGCGAAACACGGGTTCGGCTTGCTCATAACGCTGATTGTTGCGACTCCATCCCTCAATCTCACTGCGTTCGAACGGACTCAACAACGGCACTGCGCTGACAAGCGCGTGGCCTTCGACCATCGCGCGAAGCATCGCCTGATAATGCCCGGCCAGGCGCTCGATCGTCTCCGCTTCGAACAATTCCCGCGCATAGCTCAATTCCATCGACAGCGACCCGTCGCTCTCCTCGCGCGTATCGAGCAGCAATTCGAACTGCGCCATCTCCGCCGGCAGCGCATACGGTTCGATCTCCAGCGACGGCAGACGCTGCAACACGCGCCAGTCGCGCCGCTGATGATTGAACATCACCTGAAACAGCGGCGTGTGCGCGAGGCTGCGCTCGGGACGCAGCGCATCGATGAGCGCATCGAAAGGCAGATCCTGATGCGCTTGAGCGCCCAGCGTCGCGTCGCGCATTTGCGTGAGTAACGCATCCGTGCGCGTGGAATTATCGATACGGCTTTGCAGCACCTGCGTGTTCACGAAGAAACCGATCAGCCCTTCCGTCTCCACACGATGACGGTTCGCCACCGGCACGCCCGTCCGTATCGTCTGTTGCCCCGTGTAGCGATACAGCAGCGCGTGGAAGGCCGCGAGCAACACCATGAAGGG
>NZ_OGTP01000059.1 GCF_900258035.1 Caballeronia novacaledonica
TACATGTTCGCTTTCGATGAACGCCTGAAGCATCGAGGGCACGAAATGCAGCGTGCTCACTTCATGACGCACGATCGTATCGGCCAGTTGCAGCGGATCGCGATGCGCACCCGGTGCGGCGATCGCCAGACGCGCGCCGACCATCAGCGGCCAGAAGAACTCCCACACCGAAACGTCGAAGCTGAAGGGCGTCTTCTGAAGAACCGTTTCGCCACGCTGCAATGGATACGCCCGCTGCATCCACGTCAGTCGATTGAACAGCGCATCGTGACGGTTGCCGACGCCCTTCGGACGGCCTGTCGAGCCTGACGTGAAGATCACGTAGGCAAGGTTTGCTCCGTGAAGTTCGACGTCGGGGTTGCGTTCGTCTTCTCGCGTTGCATCGAGCGTGATTTGTCTCACGCCTTCGACTTCTGGCAAGACAACGCCCGACTGACATAGCGCGAGTGCAATCCCACCATCCTGCTGCATCGCTGCGAGCCGGTCTGCCGGATACGAAGGATCGAACGGCACATAAGCCGCGCCCGCCTTCATGATCGCGAACAGCGCGATCACGAGTTCGATCGATCGTTCAGCCGCGATGCCGACCTTCGATTCGATACCGATGCCTTCCGCAATCAGCCAATGCGCGAGTCCGTTTGCACGCGCGTTCAACGCACCGTATGTCACGCGGGTATCGCCGAACACCAGCGCAATGTGATCCGGATACGCCGCCGCATGACGTTCGAAGCCGCGAAACACCGGCTCGGCTGGCTCATGACGCTCTGAGTTGCGACTCCATCCTTCAATCTCACTGCGTTCGAACGGACTCAACAACGGCACTGCGCTGACAAGCGCCTGGCCTTCGACCATCGCGCGAAGCATCGCCTGATAATGCCCGGCCATGCGCTCGATCGTCTCCACTTCGAACAACTCGTTTGCATAGCTCAATTCCAGCGACAGCGACCCGTCGCTCTCTTCGCGCGTATCGAGCAGCAATTCGAACTGCGCGATTTCCGCCGGCAGCGCATACGGTTCGATCTCCAACGACGGCAGACGCTGCAACACGCGCCAGTCGCGTCGCTGATGATTGAACATCACCTGAAACAGCGGCGTGTGCGCGAGGCTGCGTTCGGGACGCAGCGCATCGATGAGCGCATCGAAAGGCAAATCCTGATGCGCTTGCGCGCCCAGCGTCGCGTCGCGCATTTGCGTGAGTAACGCATCCGTGCGCGTGGAATTATCGATACGGCTTTGCAGTACCTGCGTGTTCACGAAGAACCCGATCAGCCCTTCCGTCTCCACACGATGACGGTTCGCCACCGGTACGCCCGTCCGTATCGTCTGTTGCCCCGTGTAGCGATACAGCAGCGCGTGGAAGGCCGCGAGCAACACCATGAAGGG
>NZ_OGTP01000056.1 GCF_900258035.1 Caballeronia novacaledonica
TCTGGCTGTCTGTGAACTTCGACTTCTTCATTGCGTAGAACTCCCTTTGCTGGAAATTCTACTTCTGATCCCGCTTATTGGACGGGCGGATTACCGGTAGCCATTAGTATCTCCGGATGCTAGCCGAACCCTCGGCATTAAAAGTGCGATCGCGTTCATTTGCACGGTGAGTATCGCTATCGCTATCAGTGGCCCGTCCGGATGAGCGCCTATGAAGACTTGGCAGACGAGGCGGGTGTACAGCCCACCTGTCTCTGTTACGTTTAACGAAAATGGGCGGCTATTTCAAGGCATAAAAACCGGCTGGGTTTGCGACCTGCTATCGGTGGCACGCGGAACTAATATAGAGGGAAAAAAGTTGATTCGCGCGTTATTTCGTAGCACATACAAATGTATGCACGAGGAATTCCACTTCGGTTCGCCGAAAACGTTCTCAGAACTGGCAACTATGCCGTCGAAGATGGCTCTTCTCTATGTCACGAGCCGCTTCTAGATGTGACGCGATACGCGTACCTGCCGCGCTACAACGTCAAGCACCGCCTCCTGGAATGGTGGAGGGGTGGGTCCCTGGAATGCAGTCTAACGGTTGAGCCGGAACATAGAACGAAAAATTCGTCCGGGCAACCAACGTCTGCGGTCCAAACACAAGCATGTCATGTGGTTTCGTCCCCGGCCAGATCACCCGTGAGGGGCCCGCGGTGCCGATGACCACTTCAACGGTATGCGTCACCGTCAGAATCCCGTAGTAATTTCCTTCTGCCCAGCGCGGATCTAACACATCTTCGATCACATCTTCTGACTGGAGCTGCGCATCGTACAGGCCGCGCATCTGTGGGGAGTCCGTCCGCTCGAGGATTGCGCTTTCCAGGTGCGAGAACTCGAACCGCCAGCCCCACAGCGACTCATCAAAGCCGTCCGCTTCGTGCTGCGCCGGAACGTACAGGCTGAAATCGTTCCGGCGCAAGCCTGTGACGCCAACTCCATCGAGTGAGACAAGAATGCGTGCCCCGACGTTTTTGCAGCAGTGGTCGACGAAGGGACTGACGACAACTTCGAAGTTCATCGCAATCTCCTTTCTGGGATGGCAGCTTGGAGAAAGGTTAGGCAAGGAGTGAACGAAAAACAAGCTTACTCATTCGCCACTTTTCCGGCGATCTCAGCCAAAGCTGACCGGTGCGAACCCACCCTGAGAAACGCCGTATGCTTGATCGCGTTCGTCAGCGACCTGGACCACGAGTACGTCGCCCACGGATGTTGGGCGGCGCGGCTAGTATGGCCGCAATGCGGGCACACGTGCATTCGTTGCGCGAGCGTCTTGGGTACGAGTTCCCAACACGCGTCGCGCACCGCTGCGACGGCCGAGACTGATCAAGTAGCATCTCTTTCCCGCGCCTTCGATGTCTGGAGGCGCCTTTTCGCGCCGGCGCGCACGCGCGGCCAAGGCGGATAGAGCGCTATGAACCGCCCCGGAAATGTAGGAGACTTCGGATGGTATTGTCGGGAGAAAGTGCTACGCACACGTCGTTTTTCAATTGGCTTATTTTAGCTCAACATATAGCCTTTAAGTCGCCTACACTTTTGTTGCCCGGTATGGGCATTCCGCCATTCAAAACGAAGTCGCTGTCAGGCGTCAACACCTGGAACGTTGAGCGACAATCGATACGCGCAGAGGTTTGCCATGGTAATCCCCCCGCTAATAACGCGGGTCGGAAGTAGACTATGCTGCGGCAGTGAGCCGCTGTTTTGGTGTCACGCCT
>NZ_OGTP01000054.1 GCF_900258035.1 Caballeronia novacaledonica
AGCGCTCGTCGAAACTCACCACCACCCGCTCGCTCACCGGATGACACTGGCAAGTCAGCACGAAACCATCATCGATTTCGTGTTGTTCGAGCGTGTAGTTCTTGTCCATCTTCACTTCGCCTTCGAGCACTTTCGCCCGGCACGTGCAGCACACGCCGCCCTTGCACGCATACGGCAACGCGAGCCCTGCTTTCAGTCCGACATCGAGCACGCTCACGCCTTCGTACGGCAACCGCAATTTGCGCTTCTTCCCGTCGATGACCAGTTCCAGATCCGCCGCCGGCGTGCTCTCCGTGATCTCGATGACCGGCGCGCCCGCTTGCGGCAACGGCGTGCCGAAGCGCTCCACGTGAATCTGCTTGGGCGCGACGCCCGCGTCTTTCAACGCTGTTTCAGCGGCATCCATCATCGGGCCGGGGCCGCAGATGAAGGCTTCATCGATTTCTTCCGGCGAAAGCAGCGTCTCCAGAAACGCCTTGCACTTCTTACGATCCAGCACGCCGTTGAAAAGCTCGACATCCTGCAGATCGTCCGACAGCACGTGATACAGCGAGAACCGATCCATATACCGGTTCTTCAGATCTTCGAGTTCTTCGGCGAACATGATCGCGTCGACGCTGCGATTGCCGTACACCAGCGTGAAGCGGCTCGTCGGCTCCGTATCCAGCGTCGTCTTGATGATCGCCAGCACCGGCGTGATGCCCGAGCCGCCCGAGAACGCCACGTAATGTTTCGCGTGGTCCGCGTTCAGATGCGTGAAGAAGCGTCCGTCGGGCGTCATCACGTCGATCTCGTGGCCGGGCTTCAAGGTATCGAACGCGAAGTTCGAAAAACGCCCGCCCCGCACGCGCTTGATGCCGATGCGCAATTCGCCATCGCGATCGTAGTCGGTCACGCCCACGCAGATCGAATACGAGCGGCGCGTCTCCTCGCCGTCGATATGCGTCTTGAGCGTCACGAACTGACCCTGCGTGAAGCGAAACGCATCGCGCAGATCGGGCGGCACCTCGAACGACACGGTGAACGCATCGGCGGTTTCGGGACGGACGTCGCGGATGCGCAGCGGATGGAATTGCGGAGTCGCCATGATGTCGATGATAAGAAGTCGGTTCAGTACGGCTTGAAGTAATCGAACGGCTCGCGGCAATCGATGCAGCGGTACAGCGCCTTGCACGCCGTCGAGCCGAATTGCGCGAGCTTCTCGGTGTGCGTCGAGCCGCAGCGCGGGCAAGCGACCACAGCGCTCGCGCGCGGCACGAAACGAATGGGCTTCTCGGTGCTCGTGCATGCGCCCGTCGGCGGAGCGATGCCATAGCGGCGCAGTTTCTCGCGCGCTTCGCCGGTGATCCAGTCGGTCGTCCATGCAGGCGCCAGCACCGTCTCGATGCGATGCGCGCCGAGCTCGGCCTGGTCGATCGCCTGCGCGATGTCTTCCGCGATCTGCGACATCGCCGGACATCCCGAGTACGTCGGCGTGATCACCACTTCGAGCACGCCGTCGTCGCCGTGACGCACATCGCGCAGAATGCCCAGCTCACGGATCGATACCACCGGAATCTCCGGATCGGGCACCGCTTCGAGCACGTCCCACGCGCGTTCGATCGTCGTATCCATTTACCAGCTCGCGCCCGGATGTTGACGCGCCAGGCTCTGCATTTCCGCCAGCAGATAGCCCATGTGCTCCGAGTGCTCGCCGTGCTTGCCCGTGGTGACGTGCTTCACATCTTCGGGCGCTTCGAGCGTGGCTTCTTCGAGCGCGGCTTGCACTTCTTCGCGCCATGCCGCTTCGAACTCGCTCGCGAGCGGCGCGATGCCCGCATCGGCGACAGCCTGTTCGACTGCATCGGTGACGAAGAACTCGCGCGTGTACGGCATCAGATAATCGAGCGCGGCCTGCGCACGACGATGCGACTCTTGCGTGCCGTCGCCGAAACGCACGAGCCAGTCGCGTGCGTGATGCAGGTGATAGCTCGTCTCCTTGATCGACTTCGATGCAATCGCCGCGAGTTGCGCATCGCTCGATGCCTGCAGCGCGCTCCACACTTCGATCATCAACGCGGAGTACAGGAAGTTGCGCACGATCGTCACCGCGTAATCACGTTCGGCGCGCGTCGTGCCCGCGAGCGGGCCGAAGTGCGGCAACTCCGCGATCGTGTAGTTGGCGAACTCGCGCTCGGTGCGAAAGTATGCGTAGTCGTCTTCGGTTTTCTTGTTGCCGTCGAGCGTCGCAGCGTGCGTGTACAGCAAACGCGCTTGACCGATCAGATCCAGACTGATGTTCGCCAGCGCGATGTCTTCTTCCAGTGCCGGGCCGTGGCTGCACCATTCGGCATTGCGCTGCCCGAGGATCAGCGCGTTGTCCGCCAGACGCAGCACATAAGCGAGATGTTGATGCGCGTGTGTCATGTATCGCGCCTCACATGTGATTGATTTCGTCGGGCAGCACGAAGAACGTCGGATGCCGATAGATCTTGTCGCCCGCGGGCTCGAACAATTCGCCCTTGTCCGCCGGGTCCGATGCCGTGATCGCCGCCGACGGCACCACCCAGATGCTCACGCCTTCCTGACGGCGCGTGTATACGTCGCGCGCCATGCGCAACGCCGCGCCCGCATCCGGCGCGTGCAGGCTGCCGCAATGCTTGTGATCGAGTCCCTGCTTGCTGCGCACGAACACTTCCCAGATCGGCCATTCCTTGTTCATCTCATCGTCTCCCTGCTCATGCAGCGTGTTTGTGGGCGCGGGCTTTCTGCTTCTCCGCGTAGGCGAGTGCCGCTTCGCGCACCCATGCGCCGTCGTCGTGCGCCTTCACGCGCGTGGCGAGACGTTCCTTGTTGCACGGGCCGTCGCCGTTCACGACGCGCCAGAATTCTTCCCAGTCGATCTCGCCGTAGTCGTGCGCCTTGCGTTGCTCGTTCCACTTCAGGTCCGGATCGGGCAGCGTGACGCCCAGAATCTTCGCCTGCTCGACGGTGGCATCGACGAACTTCTGACGCAGATCGTCGTTCGAGATGCGCTTGATGCCCCACGCGAAGGACTGGCCGCTGTGAATCGAATCTTTGTCGCTCGGGCCGAACATCATCAGCACCGGCCACCACCAGCGGTTCACCGCCTGTTGCACGAGGTCTTTTTGCGCTTGCGTGCCCTTCATCATCGCGAGCAGCGCGTCGAAGCCCTGGCGTTGATGGAACGACTCTTCCTTGCAGATGCGGATCATCGCGCGGGCGTACGGCCCGTAGGTGCAGCGGCACAGCGGAATCTGATTCATGATCGCCGCGCCATCGACCAGCCAGCCGATCACGCCGACGTCGGCCCACGTGGGCGTCGGATAGTTGAAGATGCTCGAGTACTTGGCCTTTCCGGCGTGCAATGCGCCGACGAGTTGATCGCGCGAGACGCCCAGCGTTTCGGCCGCGCTATACAGATACAGACCGTGGCCGCCTTCGTCCTGCACCTTCGCGAGCAGGATCGCCTTGCGCTTGAGGCTCGGCGCGCGGCTGATCCAGTTGCCCTCGGGCTGCATGCCGATGATCTCCGAATGCGCGTGCTGCGAGATCTGACGCACCAGCGTCTTGCGATAGGCCTCGGGCATCCAGTCCTGCGCTTCGATCTTGCCGTCGGCTTGCATCACGGCGTCGAAGC
>NZ_OGTP01000051.1 GCF_900258035.1 Caballeronia novacaledonica
AGAGCACATCGCAAGACACTCAAACCATCACTTCCGTCTTGCGTCGCTGCATCAGCAGCAGAGAAACGAGATTATGAAGAATCTTTTTCTCCTTGTCAACAGTATTTTTGGCTTTCGCTTCAAAATCTGCCGACTTCGGAGGCCACCCGTTTCGCTCGGCGGCCCGTCGTCTTGCGACGAGGGGCTGAATACTAGGTCAAGCAGACGCGAATGACAAGGTGATGAAGCAACTTTTTTTGCGCCTGCTTCAATGCGCCGCTTTCGCCGCTCCAGGGACAAACTCCATCGGTACCGCGGACGCCATCGCCGCGTAGCCCGCATCGCTTGGATGAATGTGATCGCCGCTGTCGTACCGGCGCTGGAGCACGCTCGGTCGCGCGGGATCGCGCAGCGCCTGATCGAAGTCGATCACGCCGTCGAACGCCCTGCTCGAGCGGATCGATTCGTTGACCGCCGTGCGGATCGCTTCCCGATCGGGCGGCAACGAAGCCGGCGTCAGCGTCGCGCCGTAAATCTTGATGCCGCGCTGGTGCGCCTGCGCGATCAGCCGTTGATAGCCGCGCACGAGCGCATCGGCGTTCACTTCGGTGTGCGGCGCGTCGCAGTCGAGTCCGGCGTGCGCGGGCATCGCCATGAAGTTGATGTCGTTGATGCCGATCAGCACGATCACCGCACGCACGCCCGATTGCCGAAGCACGTCGCGCTCGAATCGGCTGACCACCGCTTCGCCGTAACACGGCGAGTTGCTCAGCAGACGATTCCCGCTGATGCCCGCATTCACCACCGCCGTGTGCCCGCCGCCTCTGCGCGCCACCTCTTTGGCGAGCGCATCGGGCCAGCGCCGATTGGCGTTGATCGAAGAGCGCATGCCATCGGTGATCGAATCGCCGATGGCGACAATCGCCTGCGCCGACGGGCTCTCCACCATCACACTCGTCAGCCACGCAAATTGCGTGAAGCGAGTACGGAACGCGCCCGCCGATGCCTCTTCGGTGCGATCGCCCGGCGTCGAGATGTAGTTCACCTGACTCGACACGCGATGCCACGCGACCAGCTTCTGATCCTTCCCCATGAACATGCTGACGGCGACGGGCTGGAAAGCGCCGACGTCGAAATCGACCGTGTCGCTCGTGGCCTGCGCGCCCGGTGCGACGGTCACGCTCTTGCGTCCGCCGAACAGCACGGAACGCGCGCTTCCCGCGCGGATCGCGGCGCCGCTGCCCGCGACGGCACGCGCGACGGTCATCGATTCGACGACGAGCGGCTCCGTCCCGTAAAGATTGCTGATGCGCAGGCGCATCCGTTTGCCGTCCAGTTGCGGATAAATCAGCTGTCGGACGGTTCGCCCGGCAACATCCGGCGCGCGATACAGCGGCGGCAGGTTCGCCAACTGCGGAATCGACTGCAGCGCGGTGCCCCACGCGCTGACCCAATGTTCGTTGGCGGGCGCCTCGGCTGCGTCGGCGGCGAACGCGTTCGGGACGAAATTGCCTTGTGCGACAAGCGCGGCCGCGCAGATCGCGGCGAGAACTCGGAGTTTCATTCAGCGATGGTGTGCGGAAAAGGATCGATTGTGCCTGAAGTGTCACAAAGCTCGCGCCGCAGATTGCCCTCCACGCGAACAAGCTGCAGCAATGGGCCCCAAATAGCCTCACAATGCAGCCAGTTCATTTTTCGCCGGCGCGGTGACTTCCGCGTCAGGCATCTATATAGATATGCAATCGAAAAACTCAGCATCGCAAAACCTCACGTGGGATGAAGACGGCGAAAGCCACTCCGTCCGCTGGAGATCCGAAAGTGGCAATCCGCCGGCGAAGCGCGTCGTCATCGGACATGACCAGATGACGGCCGATCACGCCTACCGGCTCGCCTGCGAGGGCACCGCAATTCTGTGGCGCGGCGATTTCCAGAACGCCCGGCAACTGCTCCAGGCCGTGGCGCGCCGCATCGACAACAAGCCGCGCAAGGAAAAAAAGCCGGCGACGGAGATATCGCCCATCGACGCCTTCAATCTGCATCGCCTCGCGCAATCGCAACGCGCGCGCATCCTCGCGATGCTGGTGCTTCCGCTCGACGAGCAGTACGCCATCCCGCTGCGCCGCGCGCCCGATGTGCGACAGGCGTGCGAAGAGGCTTACGGACCGCCGTCGGATGAGCCGTCGGTCGTGTCCTTGCGGGAAGTACTGGGGCTGATCGGCGCGCACGAGTGGCGCAAAAAGGGCGTGGAGATCGAGGCTGCCGGCGGGCGGATCCATCCCTATTACGGCGTGTTCTCACCGGTTCGCGGCGAATACGTCGATCTGGTGGCGAATCAGCCGCTGCCGTCGAAAGAGCTGGCGTTCGATATCGGCACTGGGACCGGCGTGCTCTCGGCGGTGCTCGCGCGGCGCGGTATCGGGCGAATCGTCGCCACCGACGTCGATACGCGCGCGCTCGCCTGCGCGCGGGAAAACATCGGGCGATTGGGGCTCGATCATCAGGTCGCGATCGTGGAGACCGATATGTTTCCCGAGGGCCGCGCGCCGCTGATCGTCTGCAATCCGCCCTGGCTGCCCGCACGGCCGAGCGCGACGATCGAGCACGCCATCTACGACCCGGACAGCCGCATGCTGCGCGGCTTTCTCGACGGCCTCGCCGCGCATCTGATGCCCGGCGGCGAAGGCTGGCTGATCCTGTCGGACTTCGCGGAGCATCTCGGACTGCGCACGCGCGCCCAGTTGCAGGAATGGATCGACAAGGCCGGCCTGAAGGTCGATGGTCGCATCGACGTCAAGCCGCATCATCCGCGTGCAAGCGATAAATCCGATCCGCTGCACGCCGCGCGCTCGGCGGAAGTGACATCGCTCTGGCGGCTCGTCGCCGCGTAAGCCTTTACGCGCGCTCCGCGAGCCACGCGAGCGCGCCTTCGCCTGCGACGAGTCCGCTCGCGAAACACGCCGTCAGCAAATAGCCGCCGGTCGGCGCTTCCCAATCCAGCATTTCGCCCGCGCAGAACACGCCGGGCAGCGCGCTGAGCATCGAGCGCGCGTCGAGCGCCTCGAATTCGACGCCGCCCGCGCTGCTGATCACTTCTTCGATCGGACGCGGCCGCAGCAGACGCAGCGGCAGCGCCTTGATCCGCGCGGCGAGCGTGTCGAGATCCGCGAATTCGTCCTTGCTCACGCACTCGCGCAGCAAACCCGCTTTCACGCCCGTCAAATGCAGGCGGCTCTGAAGATGACTCGAAATCGATCGCGCGCCGCGCGGATGCAGCACTTCGTCACGTACGCGTTCGACGGAAAATTGCGGCGCGAGGTCGATCAGGATCGTCGCGCCCGCGCCGCCGCTTTCGGCGATCCGATCGCGGATCGGCGCCGACAACGCGTAAATCAGACTTCCCTCGATGCCCTGATCGGTGATCAGACATTCGCCGATGCGCCAATCGGGCGCGCCGTCCACACGCGGCGTGCCGATAGCCACCGATTTGAGCGGCGCGCCCGCGAAACGGCTGCTGAAATGCTCGCTCCAGGCGACATCGAAACCGCAATTCGACGGAACGAAGGGCCGCACCGGCACGCCGCGCGCCGCGAGCACCGGCAGCGCGCGGCCGTCGGAGCCGAGTTGCGGCCAGCTTGCGCCGCCGAGCGCGAGCACGATCGCCTCGTGCCGGACGCGTTTTTCGCCCGAAGGCGTCGCGAACCGTGACATCGACGCGCCTTCCTCCACCCAGCCGAGCCAGCGATGCCGCAT
The DNA here is from genome assembly GCF_900258035.1 of Caballeronia novacaledonica. GTDB lineage: Bacteria > Pseudomonadota > Gammaproteobacteria > Burkholderiales > Burkholderiaceae > Caballeronia > Caballeronia novacaledonica. The sequence continues at coordinate 3,730 of NZ_OGTP01000051.1, forward strand.
GTGAAATGTCACGCCCGACGCGCGCAGCCGATGCAGCCACGCACGCAACATCGGCGCGGCTTTCATGTCGGTGGGAAACACGCGGCCCGAGCTGCCGACGAACGTCTCGACGCCCAAGCCGTGCACCCAGTTCCGTAGCGCGCCGGCATCGAAACGCGCGAGCAGCGGCGCGATATTCGGGCTTCGCGCGCCATAGCGGGCGAGGAACGCGTCGGCGGGCTCGGAATGCGTGAGGTTCATGCCGCCCTTCCCGGCCATCAGAAATTTCCGCCCGACGGACGGCATCGCGTCGAAAACATCAACACGCGCGCCGCCCGCCGCGAGCGCTTCGGCGGCCATGAGCCCGGCCGGCCCTCCGCCGATCACGGCGACATTCACCGATTCGATGTTTTCAACTGACGACATGACCAAATGAAGGAAACGGAACGGAGCGCCATTGTCGCATCGCGCGTCGCCGCGCCGGCTTCGTGCCGAACGAAGCGCGGCTGAAAAGCATTGCGGACGCGTCGTAAGTCATTAAATAACAAAAAAGAATTTGGCCGGCTGCGTTCGGGCCAGTACGATCCGTCGATTCGTTGCATCGACAACTTTTTACGAAATTAGCTGATCATGTCCGTTTCTCTCGCGCCCGAACGCGCTGCTGTCGGCGCCGCCGCCAATGATCCGCGGCCCGTCATCAAAAGTCCCGCCGATGTCTCCGGCCTCGTCAACAGCGGCGCGGCGATGGGCAGCGATGCGCGCGTCGTCGTCGCCATTGCGCTTGGCGGGATTTTTCTCGATGCCTACGATCTCGGCGCGCTCGCGTTCGGCATGAAGGATATCGCCCGCGAATTCTCGCTGACGCCGACTGGTACCGGTTTCGTCGCTGCGGCGATCACGCTCGGCGCGATCATCGGCGCGTTTCTCGGCGGCTATCTCACCGACAAGATCGGGCGCTATCGCGTCTTCATGGCCGACATGTTCTTCTTCGTCGTCGCGGCGATCGCCTGCGCGCTCGCGCCCAACGCGTGGGTGCTCGGCGGGGCGCGCTTCGTGATGGGTCTGGGCGTCGGCATCGATCTTCCCGTCGCGATGGCGTTTCTCGCGGAGTTTTCGCGCCTGCAAGGCCGTGGCAACAAAGCGGCGCGCGTCGCGATGTGGTGTCCGGTCTGGTACGCGGCGATCAGCGTCTCGTATCTGCTCGTGCTCGGCTTGTACGCGGTCTTGCCCGCGCACGAAGCGCACTGGCTCTGGCGTTTGATTCTCGGCTTCGGCGCGGTGCCGGCCATTGCGATCATCGCGATCCGCAGCCGTTACATGAGCGAATCGCCGGTCTGGGCCGCGAATCAGGGCGATCTCAAGGGCGCCGCCGCGATCCTGAAGCGTTCCTACGGCATCGATGCCCGCGTCGACGAAACCGCCGTCGCGCCGCCCAAGGCCCGTCGCGCGACGTGGAGCAACTACGGCGCGCTGCTGCGCGGCGTCTATCTGCGCCGGACCATGCTGGCGACCGTCATGGCGATTGCGTCGTCGTTCGCCTATAACGCCGTCGCGTTCGGATTGCCGGTCATCATTTCGAGCTTCCTCGCGCAATCGATGCTCACGACGATTCTCGCGTCGCTCGCGCTGAATCTGTGCTTCGCGTTCGCGGGCGGGCTGTTCTCCGTGCGCACGGTGCCGAAGTACGGCGCGTGGAAGCTGTCGGTCGTGGGCTACGCGTTCCAGTTGGCGGCGCTCATCGGGCTCGCGATCGTCGGGAAACCGTCGACGGGCGCCGAAGTCGTCATCGCCATCGCGTTTCTCGCCGCGTTCCTGCTCGGACAAGGCGTCGGGCCGGGTTCGCACAGCATGACGTTCGCATCGCTGAGCTATCCGACTTCGCTGCGCGGCGTCGGTGTCGGTTTCAATCAGACGCTGATGCGCGCCAGCTCGACGGTCTCGTTGTTCCTGTTCCCGGTTTTGTCGGCGGCGCTCGGCACGAAGGTGTTCTGGATCATCGCCGTCGCGCCGCTCGCGGGGCTCGTCGCGCTGCTTGCGGTGCGCTGGGAACCGTCGGGCTATGACGTCGACGCCGAAGATTTCGCCGCGCAACAAACGCAATAAGCGCCCACTTTCCCGCTTTGCAGAACGGCGGCGACGTATCGCCGCCGCTTCTCGCTTCTCTCGCCGTCCGGCACGCCTCCTTCGTCTGCACTAGATTGAATAGCGCGTGCATTCGCGCGCCGCTCATGCGGAATTACCCGAGTACGTCTCAAAAACCTATTTACCGACCGTCCGGTCGGTTTATAATCGCCGGACAGCGACTATCCAGGAGCGAGTGCCGCCATGTACACCCAATCCCTCGACCTCCCGAGCCCCACGCAGCCAGACGAAGCGGCCCCATCCGCCGCCGCCGAACAGTCGCGCTTCGACGCCGTGATGCAAGCCGACGGCAAGATCGAAGCGCAGGACTGGATGCCCGAGGCCTATCGCAAGACGCTG
>NZ_OGTP01000050.1 GCF_900258035.1 Caballeronia novacaledonica
TCCTTCAAACGAACCGCCTCTTCGACGGCGATTTCGTCGAACGGGTTCATCGACATCTTCACGTTGGCGATATCGACACCCGTGTTATCCGACTTCACCCGGACCTTCACGTTGTAGTCGACCACGCGCTTGACTGGCACCAGAATTTTCATGCACACGCTCCAAAGTTACGATTACGTCAACCCAGCGTCATTATACGAGCGACGCGTTCGCTGTCCCCGCCGCAATCGGGTGGGTTGAGTCGTCGTGCAATAGGTATGGGCCTAATTTTATCGAACGATCGTTCTATTTGTATCCAAGAAAACCCGAACGTCGGCCGTGAAATCGATTACCAGGCCGTAATCACCGCCCCGGCGTATTTGCCTTCGATGAACTGCTTCACTTCCGGCGAGTGATACGCCGCGATCAGTTTGGCGACCCACGGCTTGTCCTTGTCGGACGCGCGGATCGCGACGATGTTCACGTACGGACCGTGCGGATCTTCGATCGCGATCGCGTCGGACTTCGGCTTGAGGCCGGCTTCCATCGCGAAGTTCGTGTTGATGGCGGCGGCATCGACGTCGTCGAGCGAGCGCGGAATCTGCGCCGCGTCGAGTTCGACGATCTTCAGCTTCTTCGGATTCTCGACGATATCGAGCGGCGTCGCCTTCAGGCCCGCGTCCGCGCGCAGCTTGATCAGGCCTTGCTTCTGCAGCAGCAGCAACGCGCGGCCGCCGTTGGTCGGATCGTTCGGCACCGCGATGCGCGCGCCATTGCCGAGCGCCGACAGCGACTTCAGCTTCTTCGAGTAGATGCCCATCGGAAAGGTGACCGTATCGGCGATCCGGATGAGCTTGTAGCCGCGATCCTTCACCTGCGCGTCGAGATACGGCAGATGCTGATAGCTGTTCGCGTCGAGATCGCCGGCGGCGAGCGCGGCGTTCGGCTGCACATAGTCGGAGAACTCGACGACCGTGATCTTCAGTCCGTTCTTCGCCGCGACCTGCTTCACGACGTCCATGATCTGCGCGTGCGGGCCGCCGGTCACGCCCATCTTGATCGCCTCTTCCGCATGCGCGCTGGCGTTGAACAGCGTTGCGCCCAGAAGCGCGGCGGCGAACTTCAGAATGAATCGACGTTGCATGGATGGTCTCTTGTAGACAGGTTATTTGTGGCTTAGGCGACGAACGAGCCAGTCGCCGAACGACTGCACGAGCTGCACGAACACGATGAGAATCACGACGACGGTAATCATCACTTCGGGCAGGAAGCGCTGATAGCCGTAGCGGATGCCGAGATCGCCGAGACCGCCGCCGCCGATCGCGCCCGCCATCGCTGAATAGCCGACGAGCGACACGAACGTGATGGTGAGCCCCGCGACGACGCCCGGCAGCGACTCCGGCAACAGCACCTTGAAGACGATTTGGCCGGTGGTCGCGCCCATTGCCTGCGCGGCTTCGATGAGCCCGCGATCCACTTCGCGCAGCGCCGTCTCGACGAGCCGCGCGATGAACGGCGCCGCGGCGATGGTCAACGGCACGACAGCGGCCGCCGTGCCGATCGACGAGCCGACGACGAGCCGCGTGAACGGAATCACCGCGACCAGCAGGATGATGAACGGCGTCGAGCGCACCGCATTGACGACGCCGCCGAGCACGCGATTCACGCCGATGTTCTGCAATACGCCATCGCGATCGGTCAGATACAGCAGCACGCCGAGCGGCAGTCCGACGGCGGCGCCGACGAGTCCCGAGATCCCGACCATGATCAGCGTTTCCCAGAACGACTGCACGAACATGTCGAACATTTCACTCAACATGGGACAACTCCTCCACGACGACACCCTGAGAACGCAAATACTCGACCGCTTCCGCGATCTTCACCGGCTGCCCGCCCGCGAGCACCGCGAGCGAGCCGAACGCCTGCCCCTGAATCTCGTCGATCTGGCCGTGCAGGATGTTGAAATCGAGTTCGTAGCGGCGGATCGTCTCCGAGAGAATCGGCTGATCGACGCCCGAGCCGGTGAACGCGAGCCGCAGCAAATGGCCGCTGCCCGTCTTCAGGCGCTCGACGACGCGCGCCTTCAGCGCAGGCGGCAACTCGTGCGCGATCACGTCGCCGATCAGCGCGCGCGTGACTTCGTGATGCGGCTGCATGAAGACATCGACGACCTTGCCCTCTTCCACCACGCGGCCCGCGTCGAGCACCGTGACGCGATCGCACACCTGCTTGATGACTTCCATCTGATGCGTGATGAGCACGATCGTCAAACCGAGCTCGCGATTGATCTTGCGCAGCAGATCGAGAATGGCGCGCGTGGTTTCGGGATCGAGCGCGGACGTGGCTTCGTCGGACAGCAGCACTTTCGGCTTGCTCGCGAGCGCCCGCGCGATGCCCACGCGCTGCTTCTGCCCACCGCTGATCTGCGCGGGATATTTGTCCTTGTGCGTCGTGAGACCGACGAGATCGAGCAGCGGCAAGACAGCGGCCTCGATCTCCGCGCGCTTCTTGCCGGCGAGTTCGAGCGGCAGCGCGACGTTGTCGTACACGGTCCGCGAACTCAGCAGATTGAAGTGCTGAAAGATCATGCCGATGTCGCGGCGCGCCGCGCGCAGATCGTCCTTGCCGAGCGTCGTGAGATCGCGTCCGTCGACGATCACGTTGCCTTCGCTCGGCCGCGTCAGCAGATTGATGGTGCGCACCAGCGTGCTCTTGCCCGCGCCGCTGCGACCGATGATGCCGAACACTTCGCCGGCGGGAACCGTCAGATTGACGTTGTGCAGCGCTTCGACCCAGCCACGGGGCCCCGCGAAGCGCTGCGAGAGATTGCGTATTTCGATCATGAAAAATGCAAACGGCGGAAGGCTCGCCGGGTTAAACGCACCCGCGCCGCCGGCCGCCGCCTGTTGTTGTCATCGCTGTGTAGTCGCCGGGATTTTACCGGACGCGTTACATTCTGTTTAATAATGATTTCCGATCGGCTAATAACGCGGAGATATTTACAGCCTCATGTCCCGGCATATTTATTCGACGAGCGCCGTCACGACCCGCAACGGCGTCGAACTGTTTCTGCATCGCTGGCAGCCCGCGCCGGATGTCGAACCGAAAGCTCGCGTCGCGCTCGTTCACGGCCTGGGCGAGCATGCAGGACGCTACGACGCACTCGCGGTCGCGCTGAACGCGGCGGGCGTCGAACTGATCGCGATCGATTTGCGCGGGCACGGGAAGTCGTCGGGCGACCGGGCGTGGGTTCGTGTGTTCGCGGATTATCTGCGTGACGCCGACGTGCTGCTCGAAGCGTGCGCCGCGACGCCGCCCGTCGCCACGCCGCTCTTTCTGATGGGCCACAGCATGGGCGGCACGATCGCGGCGCTCTACGCCGCCGAACGCGCGAAAGAGAGGAAGCTGGCCGGATTGATCCTGTCGAGCCCGGCGTTGAAAATCGGCCCGGGCACGCCGCGCTGGAAGGCGAAATTTTCGCGCATCGTCGGGACCGTGGCGCCGCGCGTGGCCGCGTTCAGCATCGACCCGGCGCTGCTTTCGCGTGCGCCGGGCGTCGTCGAAGCGTACAAACGCGATCCGCTCGTGCTGCACGGCGCGGTCCCGGCGCGCACCGCCGCGCAGATTCTCGCCGGAATGGAGCGCGTCGCGGCGCAACGCGGCGAGATCACATTGCCGCTTCTCGTTTTCCACGGCAGCGCAGACACGATCTGCGATTCCGCCGGCAGCCGCGAGTTCGAAGCGAACGTCGGATCGACCGACAGCACGCTCATGATCCACGAAGGCAGTGTTCACGAGACGCTCAACGATCTCGACCGCGAGCGCGTGATCCGCGAACTCATCGACTGGATTCTGGTGCGCGCCGACTATGCGCGCACGCACGCGCCCGGCTAGATCTCCGCGAGCACCCGCAGATGCGCGACAACGCTGCGTCCCAGCGCCGACAAGTTGTAGCCGCCTTCGAGACAACTCACGATGCGCCCTTGCGCGTGGCGCTTAGCCACCCCGCGGACCTGCTCGGTGATCCACGCATAGTCGTCCTCGACGAGGCCCATGTTGGCCATGTCGTCCTCGCGATGCGCGTCGAAGCCGGCGGAAACGAAGATCATCTGCGGCTTGAACTCTTCGAGACGCGGCAGCCACAACATGTCGACGACTTCCCGCACCTGCATGCCCTTCGTGCGCGCGGGCAGCGGCACGTTGACCATGTTCGAAGCGTGATTGTCGGCGCCGCTGAACGGATAGAACGGATGCTGGAAGAAGCTGCACATCAGCACGCGCGAGTCGCCGCTGAACGCGGCCTCGGTGCCGTTGCCGTGATGCACGTCGAAATCGACGATCGCGACGCGCTGCAGCCCGTGCACTTCGAGCGCATGACGCGCGGCGATCGCGACGTTGTTGAAGAGGCAGAAGCCCATCGCGCGCGCCGGCTCCGCGTGATGGCCCGGCGGGCGCACGCTGCAGAACGCGTTGTCGTAACGCCCTTCGATGACGGCATCGGTGGCCGCGATCGCCGCGCCCGCCGCGCGCAGTGCGGCGCGATAGGACTCGGGGCACATCGACGTATCGGGATCGAGTTCGCTTCGGCCCGACTCCGGCGTGCGGCTCTTGATGTAATCGATATGCGCCTGCGTGTGGACGCGCGCGAGGTCGGTTTCCTCGGCGAGCGGCGCTTCCTCGCGCTCGATGAGCGAATCGATCCGACTCGCGATCAGTTGGTCTTCGATCGCCTGCAGACGCGCCGGGCATTCGGGATGCCATTGGCCGTTGTCGTGCCGAAGGCAATCGGGGTGGGAGTAAAAGCCGGTGGCCATGGTGTCTCGCAATGCCGCTTTCGTCGGCTCTCGTCTCGTGTTTTTTCGTCATACGCGACCACGTGTCGCGCAATTGACGTTAAGTTACCACACCGTTCGGCACGTCCGCCCTCGTCCGGGCGCGTGGGCAATCCGGGCGCGAAGCGTCGGTTATACTGCCCCGACGCCTTTGCCGGCCGCGCAATTGCGCGCGGCATGTTGCAGGCCGTTGCGTTCCGTTGAGAATCGTTGCAGATCGTTTCGGATCGATTGAACTTCACAGGCGTTCCGGCCGCTCGCGCATCAGGCATCGCCCCTACCGCCCCCAACCACGCACACTATGACTTTCCAGTTTGCTCCGTTCGACTTCACGGCTCCGTCCAGGCCGGCAAAGCTTGCATTCGCCGCCTTCCTCGTCTGCGCGCTCGGCTTTCTCTCCGGCAACAGTGCCTTTGCGCAGTCGCAGCAGCCGCAGGCCGCGACGCCGCAAGGGCAGGTGTTCGAAGAAGAGATCGTGCCGCAGCGCTACGCGAACAATCCGAATGTCGATGCGTTCATCAACGACATGGTCGCGCGCTACGACTTCGATTCGTCGGCGCTGCACGACCTGTTCGCCCGCGTGAGCTATTCGGCGACGGCGGCGAAGCTGGTCCTGCCGTCCCCCACGCCGCAGACCAAGAACTGGCGCGCGTATCAGGGGCGTTTTATCGAGCCGGTGCGCATCAATGCGGGCGTGAAGTTCTGGCGCGCGAACCAGGCCACGTTGCAGCGCGCCTCTGAGCAGTTCGGCGTGCCGCCTGAAGTGATCGTCGGGATCATCGGTGTGGAGACGATCTACGGGAAGTACATGGGCAACTTCCGCGCGCTCGACGCGCTGACCACGCTCACCTTCGATTATCCGAACACGCCGAACCGCGCCGAGCGCATGGCGACGTTCCGCAAGAATCTGGAAGACCTGCTCGTGTGGACGCGCGATTCGCAGATCGATCCGACGACCGTGCTCGGTTCGTACACCGGCGCGATCGGCATTCCGCAGTTTCTGCCGAGCAGCATCGTGCAATATGCGGTCGATTACGACGGCAACAGCCGCATCGATCTGCGCACGAGCCCGGCGGATGCCATCGGCAGCGTGGCGAACTATCTGAAGCAGAACGGCTGGGCGCCGGGGCGTCCGGTCGTGTGGCGTATCGCGGGCGATGTCGGCAGTCAGGGCATCGCGCAGGCCGCCGCCGATGGATCGCCTGAGCCGAAGTGGTCGCTCGCGCAATTGACGAAGGCCGGCATGCTGCTTAACGAACCGGGACTGAACATCGCGGCCGAAGCGCCGACGCCGCTCACCGTCGTCGATCTGCCGACGCCCGGCCGCACGACCGAGTACACGCTCGGGCTGAAAAACTTCTATGTGCTCACGCGCTACAACCGCAGCTTCTTCTATGCGCTCGCGGTGTATCAGCTCGGCGAGGCGGTGAAGGCGCGCATGGGGGCGGGCGACTCGGGCGCGGCGTCGCAGTGACGTCGTTCTTTCCGCGCTGAAAAACGAAACCCCGGCATGCCGGTAATGCCGTTCAGTTAAGGTCTTTTCTTAGATAGCGAACGGTGTACCGTTTGGGGCGGGATTTGACGACCCGGTCGCATGCGCGTCCGGGTCGTTTTTCGTTGGGCAGAGACTTGAGCCTTTCGCGCAGACGCTGAAGGCAGGCGG
>NZ_OGTP01000049.1 GCF_900258035.1 Caballeronia novacaledonica
CATTGCAAGACCTGCGACATCAAGGACCCGACGCAGAACATCGTGTGGGTCACGCCGGAGGGCGGCGGCGGGCCGAACTATCCGAACATGTAGCCGAAGCGTGCAGCAAACGACGCCGGTCGCAGGCATACGATGATGGCGTTCGGCGAGACAGACGAGGAGATATCGTGAGAGTCGAAGGCCAGTGTCACTGCGGCGCAATCCGGTATGAGGCCGATGTCGAGCCGGGAACGATCGTCATTTGCAATTGCGCGGACTGTCAGATGCAGTCCGGCTCGGCGTTCCGGATGAACATCCCGGCGCCGGCCAGCGGATTCAGGATCATCACGGGAACGCCGAGCCGGTACGTCAAGATCGCTGACAGCGGAGCCAGGCGAATCCACGCATTCTGCGGACATTGCGGTGGCCCGATCTACGCTTGCGCCGCGGAAAATCCACAGCGGTATTCACTGCGGGTCGGTGCGCTGAAGCAACGCTACGAGCTCGGGAAACCGACCCGGCAGATATGGACCAGGCGCAGATTTCCCTGGTTACATCCCATGCCCGGATGTGAAGAGTGCGAAGGTCAGCCTTGATCCGTCCCGTGCACAGCGTCAGTCAACGCCTTCATATCAATTGCCGACGCGCGCTTGCAGATGCGCCGGGTAGCGATCGCCCTGCACGGTAATGGTGGCGATGGCCCGCTCGATATCGCGGAGATCGTCGGCACTCAGCGCGAGGGCTGCGCTGCCGAGGTTTTCTTCCAGCCGATGAAGCTTCGTCGTGCCGGGAATCGGCGCGATCCACGATTTCTGCGCGAGCAGCCAGGCGAGGGCGATTTGTGCCGGCGTGGCTCCCTTTGCGGATGCGATCCGTCGCAGCACTTCGACGAGGCCCTGGTTTGCCTTCCGGTTCTCTTCGGAGAAGCGCGGGACGATGTTGCGAAAGTCGGTTTTGTCGAAGCTCGTCGATTCCTTGATCGCGCCGGTCAGGAAGCCTTTGCCGAGCGGACTGAACGGCACAAACCCGATTCCGAGCTCTTCCAGAAGCGGCAGGATCTCTCTTTCCGGCTCACGCCACCACAACGAGTACTCGCTCTGCAGCGCCGCGACGGGTTGGACGGCGTGCGCGCGGCGGATGGATTGCGCCCCGGCCTCCGACATGCCGAAATGCAGCACTTTGCCTTGCCCGATCAGCTCTTTCACGGTCCCGGCGACATCCTCGATCGGTACCTGGGGATCGACGCGGTGCTGATACAGGAGATCGATGCGGTCGGTCCGGAGCCGCTTCAGGGCGGCGTCCGTGACTGCGCGAATGTTGTCCGGACTGCTGTTGACGCCTTTCTGAACATCACCGCCTTCGAAGCCGAATTTGGTTGCGATTACGACCTGATCACGGAAAGGTTCGAGCGCTTCGCCCAGCAGCGCTTCGTTTTCGCCCTGGGCATAGGCTTCGGCCGTATCGAAAAACGTGACGCCGCGTTCGAAAGCGGTGCGGATCAACCGAATGGCCGCCTGCTTTTCCGTGGCGGGGCCATAGCCATAACTCAGGCCCATGCAGCCCAGGCCGAGCGCGGAAACTGTCAGTCCGCTATTTCCGAGCGTTCGCTTTTGCATGCTTTGCTCCTTATTTGCTGATGGCGAGGCCGCCTTGATAGTGCTCGTCCGCGACCTTCTCCATCCACGTGACCGGACTGCCATCGAGTGATTCGGCGATGGCGATATGGGTCATCGCGGTCGTTGCGGTAGCGCCGTGCCAGTGCCGTTCGTTCGGCGCGATCCAGACGATATCGCCGGGCCGGATCTCTTCGACCGGGCCGCCATCGCGCTGTACCCAGCCGACACCCGCGGTCACGATCAAGGTCTGACCGAGCGGGTGGGTGTGCCAGGCCGTGCGCGCGCCCGGTTCGAAGGTGACGGTTGCGCCGCCTGCGCGTGCGGGCGGCTCGCCCGCGAAAGGCGCGTCAATACGCACGGTGCCGCTGAAGTACTCGGAAGGACCGCTTACCGACGGTGCCGTTCCGCATTTCGTGATGTTCATCGATGTCATGGTGTTGGGTTGCATTGACGTCCAATCTAACAGTGTGACGTCATGCGATTAAGCGCTAGAATCGGCATGAAGTCATAAGACAGGCTAATGAATGAGGCATTCCAATCTGACGGACATCACCGCATTTCTGGCGGTCGCGCGGGAGGGCAGCTTCACGCGGGCAGCCGCTCAATTGGGTGTCTCGCAGTCCGCGTTGAGCCAGACGGTAAGAAATCTCGAAGCCAGACTGGGAGTTCGGCTCCTGGCCCGGACGACACGCAAGGTTTCACCGACGGAAGCCGGCGACAGGTTGATTCAATCTGTGGGACCCCGGCTCGAAGAGGTCGAGGCCGAACTGGACGCCTTGACCGCGTTGCGCGACAAACCTGCTGGCACCGTCCGGATCGCCGCCGGGGATTTGGCTGCCGAATCCATTCTCTGGCCGGTCATTGAGCGGCTGTTGCCTGTTTATCCGGATATCACCATCGAGATCGTCATCGACAACGGACTGACGGATATCGTGGCGGAGCGGCTCGATGCGGGCGTGCGTCTCGGCGAGCAGGTTGCGAAGGATATGGTAGCGGTGCGCATCGGGCCCGATGTGCGAATGGCGGTGGTCGGTACGCCCAGTTACTTCGCGCGGCATGCGAAGCCCGTGACGCCGCAGGACCTGACAGGGCACAACTGCATCAATATTCGTTTGCCGACGGCCAGAAGTCTTTATGCGTGGGAGTTCGAGAAGGCGGGCCGCGCGCTGAAGGTGCGTGTGGAGGGGCAACTCGTGTTCAATACGGCAACGATGGCGTTGAAGGCGGCGCTCGCCGGCGCCGGTCTGGCATTCGTTCCAGAGGACCGGGCCCGATCGCACATAGCAAGCGGCGAGTTGAAGCGCGTGCTGATGGATTGGTGTCCTTCTTTTGCCGGGTTTCATCTTTACTATCCCAGCCGCCGGCAACCTACGCCTGCCTTTGTGGTTGTTGCGAACGGGTTACGGCAGCGCGACTAGGCTGTCGATGGAATCGATGCCGTCGAACGTGGCGTGTGACTTGACATAATAACTATGATCGAACTTTTGCATTCCGACGGGAGAGAATAGTCGGTGGAAATTCATTCCCCATTTTAAGCCACGCCCAGCGTCGGCCGCGGGTGCGACAATGTCCTCGGAACGGACCGCCTAGCCGGTGCTCTTATGACGCAATCCCGATGTGATCGCTGCGGCGCGAGTGGGCCTGCGCACGACTTCGTGAGTGCCGGGACGGACGGCACTTGGCGCGTGCTCTGCAGTCGGTGCTTCAACACCGAAATGGCGCAGTTCGCTGACATGCAGGGATTCGAACATCCGAGCTTTACACCGCTTCGTCTCCGCGATGTTGACAACAGCGATCACGAATTTCACTTCCGCAGTTTGTTGCTCGGCGATCAGCTTTCCCTGGAGGCATTCGAGTTGGCTGGCGACGATGAAGCCGCAGGCTACCGCTTTCAGATCCTTGGTAAAGCTGATTCGAAGCCGTTCGCCCTATTGGGTCAACTGATCCAGACGATGAAGCGGGCCTTAAGCATGAAGCACCTGCAAGCCGAGGCCGGCCGTTTGCAGATCGCCGACATGACCGTTCGAGGCCGCGTCGAATGGAACGGCGACGAAGGCGCCAGTCAGCCGTGCGTGATCATCGATGGACGGCGCATCGAATGGAATGACCTTGGCGCGATGCTTTTGGCGTTCGAAGGCTGGCAGTTCCGGCTCGAGATGCTTGACCCAAGCGACGAGGCTTGACGCCCGCTGCGGGCCGCTTGTTCGCCGGCTGCGAGTTTTGGCTGGCCGCCTGGTCTAGTCCCCGTCCCTGCGACGCACCCACCATTGAATCAACACCGCTTGCCACCCATCAAAAACCTGTATAGATTAACAGTACTGTGTTTGCATACAGCATGAGGGCGACGATGGAACACCTGGTCAGGATCTGCAACGAGAAGGATCGGCGAACGCTCGACTGGCTGCGCAGGCACGTGGGCGATGCTGAGATCGTCCTCGCCGTCCAACAGTGCACAGGATCCAGCAAGCCTTACCTGTCCGCGATTTGCCGACGCTTGGGTGTTCAAACACCGGACTTCGCGGTTCCGCGGCGGCAAACATCGAGTCCGATCGCCGAACACTCGTTGGCGACCATGCGGAGCATCCTCGCAGTGCGAACAACAGCGGCGAGACGGGTTGCTACGTCTGCGTGGTAGGCGCTGGGCGGCAGGTGGCATCCGAACGCAGGTTGATCTGACGGCGCGACTACCCTGCTTCGTTGAGCAGCCACGCGGGAAGATCCCGTGCACCATTAATCACGCGCCAGATTTCGACGTGATCGTCGCGGTCTACATAAAAAACAAGGTGGGGGTAACGCTTGAGCGGCCACGAGCGAAGCCCGGGTAGATCAAGCTCGTAGGCATAGCGGGGAGATCCCACCGCGGGATTTCTGCCGAGCCGCGCGTAGGCTTCTTCGACAGCAGCGATAAACCCCAGCGCGGCACGCTCGGATCCTTCTTCGAAAAGGTAATAGTCGATCTCGTTTTCGACGTCCTCCCGCGCCCGATGCGTAGGGATAACCGGCTTCGACCTCATTTGCGCGCATTACGCACGCGCGTGCGCAGCGACTCGAAATAGCTTCCATCAACCGGGGTCGTCGGGCCCGATGCCGCCCCCTCCAGCAGCAGCGCGCGCAATTGCTGCCGCTGCTGATCGCGGCGGATGAGTTCGCGGACGTATTCGCTGCTGGTGCCGTAGCCCCGTTCGTTGACTTGCTCGTCAACGAAGCTTTTCAGCGTCTCCGGCAGGGATATGTTCATGGTCGTCATGGGATCCAGCATAGCAGGCTTGCCAAAATTTGCCAAAGCTATGGCCGTCTGACGGCCGTTCCTCGGGTGTCTCCATCGCGCTGGATTCGGCTCATGCGGCTGAGCGCAAGCTTTCCCGGTACTCATTTTCAATGTATCGAGCCGAGCGTTTCCCGTGAAACCATCGTGCGTGCCAGATCGCGTCAAAACCACGTTTCAAAGCCAGCATCAATCTACCAATAGATAGACAGATGGTTGGTCGGGCGCCAGGCAGGTGACGCCGCGTAGATCGATCAGCTTTGCTTGAAGTGGAGCCGTCATCAATCGTCGCGAGGTGGCCTTTCTACTGGCACTGCACGACTTCGAGTAGATTCGAAATCCGCAACTGACAGCGCGCGTCGGTTCCGCCCCGCTTGTATGTCTGAATCGCGCGAGCGTTGTTGGGCAGGGCTTCATTTGACGATTCCGCGCCCCACATACCTTCCCAGTACAGCCCGAGGTTGTGTGCCGCGCCCTTGTGGCCAAGTTCAATAGCGCGGTCGTAGAGCGTGACCGCCGTTTTGACATCAATCGGCATGCCGCGGCCGAGCCGCGCACTGTCCGCCAGTGCGGCCGCCGCCAATCCGCGCAATCGCCCTTCGGCCGAGTCGTCCTTCATCACGTCTTCAAATATCGCGTTGCCGGTTTCGAAGTCCGCGTCGCCACCCGTGGACGTGACGAGCGAGACGGCGAGCGCCAGGCGCAAGGTCGGGTGGCGATTGATGCCAACACGCTCGAGGAGCCGTCGCCCGAGCAGCGATGCCCCGTGGAGCGGACTAGTGAGAAGGCCGTTTGCGATGGCGGCGAGGCTTTCGGCGGACAAGAAGCCCGCTTTGTTAGCGGAGAGGACGTGGCGGAAGAACTTCTCTGAGTTGAGCGACGGGTCGCCCAGCCGCAGCATCTTCCACTCACGCTCAATCTGGCCAAACCAGCCGGGGTCAACATTCATGGTGAGCAACTCCACGGTGAAAAACGCACCCAATGATAACTCACCCTCCTCTCGCTGCTGGTACGAAATGAGAGCACGAGTAGTGAGCGCGATTTCGCTTACTACGGTATCGGGGCTAACTGGAGCGGTTCGCGGCCAGCGGCCGGCAGTCGCCGCTGTCAAGCGTGGTGCGCCTGCAGTAACAAGCGCGTGCTAGAAAACAGATCACCACTCGCGGGGACTGGCATCTTAGCGGCGATGCTTCCGATGATTGTGCAACACAAGCCCGACACCCACGATGATTGAAGCTGTGTTCGTCGGACTTGGGTTCCAACTGGGCGCTCAAGAAAAGCGTTTAGGAGTACCAATAGAAGATCGTTAATTCGCTTTATGTCAAATGTACGCCACGATTGGAGTATGTTTCCCGCTCGACGGGGTCAAGCGCGACGCTTGTTCGCAATCTGCTCCCGCCTGCGTACGAGCCGAGTCTTCTCCCGACTTGTCCCGTACTCTGCTTCGGCAGCGGTGACAGCGCCAGCGACTGCGCCGGCAAGATCCACACGCACAGCGCCTTCGACGAGACACGTCCAATAGCGTTGGCCACGACACCAGAGTTTCACGCCGTTTCGAGCGTCTCGCTCGCTCAGTCCAAGCGACACCGCTCTCGCGAGCACGTCCTTAAGAATCCCGACCTTGAGCGGGACCTTTGGTGCCGGACTGCGCGGAAACGCCCGCGGGAAATGTCGTTGCAGTGTAGTAACCGCGCGCGCGGCTGCGTCGGCAGACCTTCGCGGAGGCTTCGGCAGCCGCTTGATTTCCTGTGCGACGTCCACTGGCTGTGACGTCGAGCGTGGAGCCACCTTTTTGCCCTTCGCGCCCTGGTTCAGCTGCGCCTTAAGCGCAACGAGCTGTTCGAATTCCATGGTGCATGCCTGAAATCAGTCGCCAAACTTTACCAGTTGCCTTCAAACATCGCCGTTCAGCGCCCGTGGCGGTCCTCCCAGGCGGCGGTGCCGAACGCGGCCGAAACTCCAGCTCAAGCCCCGGTAATCCCCCCGCTAATGACGCGGGTCGGAAGTAGACTATGCTGCGGCAGTGAGCCGCTGTTTTGGTGTCACGCCTCCGAGGCCCATGTTAGGGC
>NZ_OGTP01000048.1 GCF_900258035.1 Caballeronia novacaledonica
CGAACAGGACCGTGAAACGACTCCACGCCGATGATAGTGCGGATTCCCGTGTGAAAGTAGGTAATCGTCAGGCTCCTTATGCTGCAAACAAAAACCCCACCCCGCAAAGGTGGGGTTTTTGCGTTGGAGCGGCGAATTCGCACGAACATTACCAAATTCCTTCCGCAGTCAGCCATCGACGTACCTTCCGACGTCCGATGTTTACCCTCCCCCTCCAAAATACTGTATAAATATACAGTAAAACCAAAGACCACCGAGTGCTCGAACCATGAGCAGGCCCTTGCATTCGCTCTGGACGGGGAAAACTCATGGGTGCAGCACTTTCATTGCTCGACATCGGGCTGACGTCGCATCTGCAGCGTCAGATCTGGCAGGGCAGTCCGATCAACGATCCCGACTCGAACATCATCTCGAGCGGATTCCGGACGCTCGACCTGGCCTTGCCCGGCGCAGGCTGGATGCCCGGCACAGTCACCGAGTTGCTGATCGAAGAGAGCGGCGTGGGCGAAATCAGGTTGCTCGCACACATGCTTCGGGAACTGACCGTGCGCAAAGACCGCTCCGTCATCTTCGTCGCGCCACCGTGGAAGCCTAATCTGGCTGCGCTGCGGGCGATGAAAATCGCGGTCCACAAACTGGTCTGGGTCAAGGCACCCGAGGATCAGGTGCTTTGGGCTGCGGAACAGTCGCTGAAGCAGGAAGGCATCGGCGCTGTGCTGATCTGGCTTCCTCAAGTGCGCCCCGAAGCGCTAAGAAGGCTGCAAGTTGCGGCTCAGGAAGCGCAGTCATTGGCGTTTCTGTTCCGTCCGCTCAAAGCGGCGAAGCAATCATCCGCCGCGCCTTTGCGCATGGTCTGCAAACCGATACTTCCCGCCAGCGCACAGACGATGAACCGTCGCGAATGGATGCAAGCCGTCATGCTCGAAATCGACATCATCAAACGGCGTGGCCCATTGCTGGGCAAGCCGTTGCAGTTGAGCTTGCCGCTGCAGATGCCTGCGCTGCCCGAACCCATTCGTCGTGCGCATCAGGCAAGGAAAGCACGAGAGGTCAAACATGTTGTGGATAGCGGTGACATTGCCGCTTTTATCGCTAGAAGCCGTCAGGCCGCCTTCGATGCCCTCAGCGCCGGCGAACTCGACATCGCCTGGAGCGAGCTCGACGGCGAATGACGGCATCGATCAGCCGTGCTTCGCGCTCGCCGATCACGCGCGCATCCTGATGCCCGATCTCGCCGCGTTTCGGCTCGGCGTGCGGCCCGGCAGCACACGCTCGCATGCGTTCGCGCTGGCGCCGCGACTGACGCTGCTCGCCGTCGATATTCGCGAGGAGCAAAACGCGCTCGAAGCCGTTGCGCTGGCGTTGCTCGCATTTACGCCCAAAGTCGTGCTGGCCCACGCGAATACGGTGCTGCTCGAAGTCGGCGCAAGCATGCGGCTCTTCGGCGGATTGCGCGCGTTGCTCTCCAGGGTGACGTCGACGGTCAAAGGATGCGGTTTCACCTCGCGCATGGGCTGCGCGCCGACAGCATGGGGCGCGTGGCTGCTGGCGCATGCGCGGACGCGTCGTGTCGCGCGTCGCGTGCGTGTCGTCAAGGAGACGACGCTCGTCCACGTGCTCGATGCATTGCCCGTATCGCTCATTCCGTCGGCGCATTCGCACGGCAACGTGTTCGAGCAGATCGGTTGCGCAACGCTCGCCGATTTACGTCGTCTGCCGCGTAAGGGCGTCGCGCGTCGCTTCGGTCAAGGCGTCCTGCAATGGCTCGCGCAGGCGTACGGGCAGGCGCCCGACCCGCGCGAGGCGTTTTGCGCGCCGGCGTCGTTCGAGGCGCGGCTCGAATTGCAGGCGCGCGTGGAAAGCGCCGACGCATTGCTGTTCGCCGCCCGCCGGCTCGTGCTGCAACTCGCCGGCTGGTTGAGCGCGCATCATGCGGCGGTCAGCGAATTTTCGCTCTTGCTCGAGCACGAACTGGCCGCCCGTCACGCGCCGAAAACCTCGACGTTCAAGGTCGCATGGGCCGTACCGACGCGCGAAGCCGATCACATTCTCTGGCTGCTGCGCGAGAAGCTGAATCAGACGACGCTCGCCGCGCCCGTGATCGAGATGAAGCTGGTTGCCGACAAGGTCAGCGAGCATGCGCCGCCGGCCGAGACCTTGTTCCCGATGCCCGGTTCCGACAGCGAATCGCTGGCGCAACTGCTCGAACGTCTGAGCGCGCGGCTCGGCGCCGAGAACGTCGTGCAACTGGTCGCGCGAGACGATCATCGGCCCGAAGCGGCGATGACGGTCGAAGCTTATAAGCCTGCCAGCGAAACGAAGCCGAAGCGCGCGAAGAAATCGTTGAAAACGCAAGAAGCAAAAGCCGATGCGCCCACCGAAGCGCAAGCCGAATCCGACGGGCCGCTCGAGCTTCCCGATCTGGCCGTGCCGTCGCAGCCGCGTCCGTCGTGGATACTCGAAACGCCGCAAAAGCTGCTCTTGCGCAACGAGCGGCCGTTCTATCGGCGCCCGCTGAAGCTGATCAGCCGGACCGAGCGCATCGAGGCGGGATGGTGGGACGGCAACGGCGTCCAGCGCGATTACTACGTCGCCGCCGACGATCGCGGGCGCATGTTCTGGCTTTATCGCGAACGTCTCACCGGCGACTGGTTCCTGCACGGTTTTTTCGGATGATGCCGCCATGGACGATTTGAGCGACATCATCGGTCCGGGCGAGGGCGACGAAGGCGACGACAAGGCCGCGTTTCCCGGTGCGATGTCGGCATCGGCGCTGTTGCCCGGCTATGCCGAACTGCATTGCCTGAGCAACTTCTCGTTTCTGCGCGGCGCGTCGCATCCGCAGGAATTGGCCGCGGCAGCGCTCGAGCACGGCTACACCGCGCTCGCGATCACGGACGAATGCTCGCTCGCGGGCGTCGTGCGCGCGCATGCCGCGATCAAGGATATCGAAGCGAAGGCGCGCGCCGATGCCGAAGCCGCGGAGCGTGCCGGCGAGCCGCCGCCGAAGAAGCAGGATCTGAAGCTGATCATCGGCAGCGAACTGCATCTCACGGATGACGACGGCGAGCCGTTCTGCACGCTCATCGCGCTCGCGACGAATCGGACGGGCTACGGCAACCTGTCGGAGCTGATTTCGCAAGCGCGCGCCCGGTCGCCCAAGGGCCGCTACAAGATCGGTCCGGAGGACTTCACGGATCCCGCCGCGTCATCCAACGCGGCCGATCTGCGCGGCGATATCGCGCATCTGAAGCACTTGCCCGATTGCATCCTGATTCTCGTGCCGCAGCGATCGGCGACGCTCGCCGACACGCTCGACCGCGCGCACTGGCTGGCCGGCTTTGCCGCGGGCCGGGCATGGCTCGCGCTGGAACTCTGGCAGGACGGCAGCGACGACGAGCGCCTTGCTTCGTGCCGCGTGATCGCCGAAGCGAGCGGATTGCCGCTCGTCGCGGCGAGCGGCGCGCTGATGCACGCGCGCTCGCGCAAGCCTTTGCAGGACACGCTGACCGCGATTCGCCTGAACCGGCCGCTCGCCGAATGCGGTTACGCGCTCGAAGCGAACGCGGAGCGGCATCTGCGCACGCGTCTGCGTATCGGCGCGCTGTATCCGAAAGAGGCGATCAGGGAAACGCTGAAGGTGGCGGCCCGCTGCATCTTTTCGCTCGACGAGCTCAAATACGAGTATCCCGAAGAACTGGTGCCGCCCGGCGAGACGCCCGCGAGCTATCTGCGCAAACGAGTGATGGCGGGCGCGCTGCAACGCTGGCCGAACGGCATGGATGCCGAGACGATCGGTCTTATCGAAAAAGAGCTGGCGCTCGTCGCCAGGCTGGAATACGAAAAGTACTTCCTGACGGTGAATGACATCGTTTCATTCGCGCGTAGCCAGAACATTCTGTGTCAGGGACGCGGCTCGGCGGCGAATTCGATCATCTGTTATTGCCTGTTCATCACCGAGCTCGATCCGGTCCGGATGGGCTTGCTGATCGAGCGCTTCATTTCTCAGGCGCGCAACGAGCCACCCGATATCGACGTCGATTTCGAGCATCAGCGGCGCGAGGAAGTCATCCAGTACATTTATCGGAAGTACGGGCGGCATCGCGCGTCGCTGGCGGCGTCGCTCATCACGTATCACACGCGCAGCGCGCTCAAGGATGTCGGCAAGGCGCTCGGGCTCGATGCGTCGCTGATCGAGCGCATCGGCAAGTCGCAACAGTGGTGGGACGGGCCGTCGGCGGTGGCGGGCTATCTCAGGGAAGCAGGCTTCAGCGACGACTCTCACGTCACGAAGCATCTCATCCGGCTGACACGCGAGCTGCGGGGCTTTCCGCGGCATCTGTCGCAGCACGTCGGCGGTTTCGTGATCGCGCGGGAACGATTGTCGCGGCTCGTGCCGATCGAAAACGCCGCGATGAAAGACCGCTGCGTGATCCAGTGGGACAAGGACGACATCGATCAATTAAAGCTCCTGAAAGTGGACGTGCTCGCGCTCGGCATGCTGTCGGCGATCCGGCGCGCGCTCGAATTCGTCGCGTTGCGGCGGGGCGTGCCGGGTTTCGGCATCCGGCACATTCGCCGCGAGGACAAGGCCGTCTACGAGATGTGCTGCCGCGCGGACACCATCGGCGTGTTTCAGATCGAATCGCGCGCCCAGCAAAGCATGCTGCCGCGCTTGCGGCCGGAGAAGTACTACGACCTCGTGATCGAAGTGGCGATCGTGCGGCCCGGCCCGATTCAGGGCGGCATGGTGCATCCGTATCTGCGCCGCAAGCAGGGGCTGGAAGACGAGGAATATCCGAAAGAGGAACTACGGCCGGTGCTCGGCCGCACGCTCGGCGTGCCGATTTTTCAGGAGCAGGTGATGAAGCTCGCGATGGTCGCGGCGGGCTACACGGCGGAGCAGGCCGATCAGTTGCGCCGCGCGATGGCCGCGTGGCGTCGCGGCAGTCATCTGGAGAAGTATCAGGCCGATCTCATGACGAAGATGCTTGCGCGCGGCTACGAGCACGATTTCGCCGCGCGCGTGTGCAAGCAGATCGAGGGATTCGGCGAATATGGCTTTCCGGAAAGTCACTCGGCGAGCTTCGCGCTGCTCGTTTATTTCAGCGCGTGGATCAAGCGTTACGAGCCCGCGGCGTTTCTGGCCGGTTTGCTGAACAGCCAGCCGCTCGGATTCTATTCGCCGTCGCAACTCGTGCAGGACGCGCGGCGTCACGGCGTGCCGGTGTTCGCGCCCGATGTTTCCCTGAGTGATTGGGAATCGGTGCTGGAAGCGCGCTCCGGCAATGGCGAGCGCGTCGTGTTCGATGCCGGCAAGGAGCGTCGGCGCCAGCAGTTCTATGGCGCGGCCGCGTCGGAGCGCGTGTTTCGGAAGACCGTGCGGCGAGCGGCGCGCAGACTCAGAAAGCGCGTCGAGCTGGATGGACGGCAATACGGCGCGAAAGGGCCGGGTGTGCGGATCGGCCTGCAACTGATCAAGGGTCTTCCGCAGGCGGCGGCCGAGCGGATCATGGTGGCGCGCGCACAGGCGGCATTCATCGACGTGGACGATCTCACGCGCCGCGCCGCCTTGTCGCGCCGCGAACTGGAAGCGCTCGCGGCGGGCAATGCGCTGGCGAGCATCGCGGGGCATCGGCGTCAGGCGTGGTGGGCGGTCACCGCGCAACAGCGCGCGCCGGAATTGCTCCGCGATGCGCCGATGAGCGAGGCGCCGCTCCTGCTGCCGGAAGCATCGGAAGGCCGCGAAATCGTCGACGACTACGCGAGCCTCGGGCTCACGCTCAATCGTCATCCGCTCGCGCTTTTGCGCGGCAAGCTTTCACGCCTGCGCTTCAAGACCGCCGCCGAACTCGCGGGCATCAGGAACGGACGCTTCGTGCGGGCGTGCGGCATCGTGACGGTGCGGCAAAGGCCGGGCACGGCAAACGGCACGATCTTCGTGTCGATCGAGGACGAAACCGGCGCGATCAACGTGATCGTCTGGCCGGGCCTTGTCGAAAAGCAGCGCAAGGTGCTGCTGGGAGCGTCGCTGCTCGGCGTTCATGGCGTCTGGCAGATGGAGGGCGACGTGCGTCATCTCGTGGCGCAACGGCTCGAAGACCATAGCGCGCTGCTCGGCCGTCTCGCCGCGCCGAGCCGCGATTTTCACTGATCCGGCATGTCCGGATAGTTGGCGAGCAGCGTGGCGATCGCGCTGTCGAACGGCGTACGCCGGCCGATGCCCAGCGCTTCCAGCCGGCCGGAGTCGAGATGACAATCGCGCGGGCGCGGCGTCGTGTCCGTCGGCGTGCGTTGCGCGACGAGCTTCGCGTCCACGTTCAACGTCCGCGCGATGCGTTGGGCGATATCGAACTTCGTCATCGGTTCGTCGCCGGACCATTGCGTGATGCCGGAAATCGTCGCCCCTTTCGCATGATGTTCGAGCATGCCGCGAATCACCACGGCGACATCGGGCGTGAACGTCGGATAGCGCGTCGCCCAGGCGTCCATCGAGGCGGGCGGGCGCGCCGGATCGGCCGATTCGACGATCGCGGGCGTGAGACTCGTCACCGCCGATTCGTTCCAGCCGGTGAACGGCCCATACAGCAACGGCAGACGCAGCACGCACGACGCCGGATCGCTTTCGAGCAACGCGCGCTCGCCATCCAGCTTGCTTTGCCCATAAGCGTTGAGCGGCGCGGGCGCATCGTCGGGGAAATAGGGCGGGGCGGTGCCATCGAACACGTAATCGGTCGAAATCGATAGAACCCACGCGCCGAGCGAACGCGCTTCGCTCGCGATCACGCGCAACGCATCGACATTCAGCGCGCGCGCGTGCGCCGGATCGTTTTCACAGACATCCGGACGGCGCTCCGCCGCCGCAACTACGATCGCATCGGGCGCGAACTCGCGAAAGAAGGCGGACACCGCGTCACGGTCGAGCAGGTCGAGCTTGACGCTGTGCGCGTCGGCGCGACTGTGGGCCGTGCGCACGATGCGCCATTGCTTCGCGCCGGGCGCGCTCGCCAGTTCGCCCGCGATGGCGCGGCCCAGCAATCCCGACGCGCCGATCACCGCGACAGTGAAATGCTCGCTCGCCCTCATGCCGAAGCGACGCCGACGACCGTATAGCCGGCTTCGTCGATGGCTTCCTTCAACGCGTCGGTCGATTGACCGGACTCGACGGCGACCTTGCCGCGTTCGAGATCGACGCGAACCCGCGCGTGCGGGTCGATTTCCTGTATCGAGCGCGTCACGGCCGCGACGCAGTGCTGGCAACTCATGCCCTGAACTTCGAACTCGGTCATTGCAGTTCTCTCTTGAAAAGACTTCGATCAGCGTCATCGTATACCTTGCCATGATGGGAAGGTGTAGAGTCGGGATGATATTTTTTCAGGAGCGAACGATGAACATCGGCGAAGCGGCCCGCGCCTCGGGCGTGACGGCGAAGATGATCCGCTATTACGAGAGCGTCGGCTTGCTCAATCCGGTCGGGCGGACGTCGTCCGGATATCGCGTTTATGGCGATCAGGAGGTGCATGCGCTGCGCTTCGTGCGACAGGCGCGCCGGCTCGGCTTTCTCGTCGACGACATCCGCAAGCTTCTGGCCTTGTGGCACGACCGGTCGCGCGCGAGCGCCGAGGTGAAGTCGATTGCACTGGAGCACGTCGCGGAACTAGACCGGCGAATCGCCGAGTTGACCGACATGCGCGACACGCTGTCGCATCTGGCGACTCACTGCCACGGCGACGATCGACCGGATTGCCCGATTCTGGACAAGTTGGCGCAGTAGATGCACCAATTCGGTGCTCATCGAACGAAATCCCAATCCGAGTCTGGGTAATTGTCCGAAAAATCAGTGACTTAAGCAATTAGCCTGCCCGCACCATTCCGAAACCGAATGCACAGTATTCAAGCATTTCACTCCCCCGGCTCAACTTTTCTCCTCTATAATCCGGGTATTCCCTAGTGCGGGTAATTCCTGACCCGAAATTGCCAGGGATCTTTCAAAGACCTTGGAGAACATCATGTTTGCATTCCTGATCGAAAAACTGAGCTTTTGGTTCGAAGCTGCCGAGCAACGCCGCCGCGAAGCGTATCTTGCACAATCGACGGACATCGTCCAGCTCGAAAAGCGTATCCGCTCGCTCGAATCGAACGGCTATAACGCGTAAGCGTTTCGTTCCTGGCGTCGAAAACGCCGGACGTGAAAGTTGAAAAGCCCCGCATCGCGGTAATGCCGTTCAGTTAGCGCTGAACGGCATTTTTGTTTGTGGGGGCGAGAAGTGGTTGTAAACGGAGCGCCGGGCTGTTAACTTTCTGGTGCGATGCTTGCCGACCACCTCACTTATCTGATCG
>NZ_OGTP01000057.1 GCF_900258035.1 Caballeronia novacaledonica
TTCGTGTGTCTGCCGTTCATCCTGTACCTGCTCGATCAGAGCCTCACGTCGGAGATCTCGTTCGACGCGTTCAAGGGCTTTCTCGCCAATCCCATCGTCAAGATCGTCACGCTCGTGTTGTCGTGGGCGTATCTGCATCACTTCTGCGCGGGCATTCGCTTCTTGCTGCTCGACACCCACGTCGCGGTGAACAAGGAAGGCGGCAAGCAGACCGCGCTCATCGTGTTGATCGTTTCGCTGTTGCTCACGCTCGCGATGGCCCTCAAGATCTTCGGAGTGTTTTAAACATGGCAACGCAAAATCGAGTCGGCCCGAAGCGCCTGGTCGTCGGCGCGCATTACGGTCTGCGCGACTGGCTCGCGCAACGCATCACCGCGGTCGTGATGGCGGTCTACACCGTCATCCTGCTGTTCTGGTTCTTCGCCGCGCACAACTTCTCCTATGAAGGCTGGGCCGGCATCTTCGCGACGCAGTGGATGAAGCTCGCGACTTTCGTAGCCTTGCTTTGCCTCTTCTATCACGCGTGGGTCGGCATTCGCGACATCTGGATGGACTACGTCAAGCCGATGGGCGTGCGCCTGCTTCTGCAAGTGCTGACCATCCTGTGGCTGATCGGATGCGCCGGCTACGCCGCACAGATTCTCTGGAGAGTGTAAAGAATATGGCTGCAATCAAGACTTCCCTGCCGCGTCGCCGCTTTGACGTGGTCATCGTCGGCGCGGGCGGCTCGGGCATGCGCGCATCGCTGCAACTGGCGCGCGCGGGGCTCTCCGTTGCCGTGCTGTCGAAAGTGTTCCCCACGCGCTCGCATACGGTCGCGGCGCAAGGCGGCATCGGCGCATCGCTCGGCAACATGAGCGAAGACAACTGGCACTATCACTTCTACGACACCATCAAGGGCTCCGACTGGCTCGGCGACCAGGATGCAATCGAGTTCATGTGCCGCGAAGCGCCCAACGCGGTGTACGAGCTGGAACACATGGGCATGCCGTTCGACCGCAATGCGGACGGCACGATCTATCAGCGTCCGTTCGGCGGTCACACCGCGAACTACGGCGAGAAGCCCGTGCAACGCGCATGCGCCGCCGCGGACCGCACCGGTCACGCATTGCTGCACACGCTGTATCAACAGAACGTCGCGGCTAAAACGCACTTCTTCGTCGAATGGATGGCGCTGGATCTGATCCGCGACGCCGATGGCGACGTGCTCGGCGTGACCGCGCTCGAAATGGAAACGGGCGAGGTCTACATTCTCGAAGGCAAGACGACGCTGTTCGCCACGGGCGGCGCGGGCCGCATCTTCGCGGCATCGACGAATGCGTTCATCAATACGGGCGATGGCCTCGGCATGGCCGCGCGTTCGGGCATCGCGCTGCAGGACATGGAGTTCTGGCAGTTCCACCCGACGGGCGTGGCGGGCGCGGGCGTGCTGATCACCGAAGGCGTGCGCGGCGAAGGCGGCATTCTGCGTAACTCCAATGGCGATCGCTTCATGGAACGCTATGCGCCGACGCTGAAGGATCTCGCGCCGCGCGACTTCGTTTCGCGTTCGATGGACCAGGAGATCAAGGAAGGGCGCGGCGTCGGTCCGAACAAGGATCACGTGCTGCTGGATCTGTCGCACATCGGCGCCGAGACGATCATGAAGCGTCTGCCGTCGATTCGCGAGATCGCGCTGAAGTTCGCCAACGTCGATTGCATCAAAGAGCCGATTCC
>NZ_OGTP01000005.1 GCF_900258035.1 Caballeronia novacaledonica
ACGTGTGCCCCAAGGGGCTCAATCCGACCAAGGCGATCGGCAAGATCAAGGAATTGATGGTGCGCCGCGCTGTCTGAGATGGACTATGTGATGGTCGACAACCAAGACAACTCGCATCAGTCCGACCCCCTTCGCCGGGCACGCCTTCGGTGGCGCGCGCGGCGCGGCCTGCTGGAAAACGATCTGATCTTCGATCGCTTCTTCAGCCGATATGAGCATGACCTCAGTGACGCCGACGTGGCCGCTTTGACCCGCCTGCTGGAACTGAGCGACAACGAACTGATGGACTTGCTGCTGGCGCGCACGGAGCCGGAAGGCGACCTGGCGACGCCGGATGTGATCCGCTTGCTGGAAGTGCTGCGCACCGTGTGATTTCGGCAGGAATTCGCGGAATTTAGCAAAATAGGCCTGTTGCAATGCACACAGGCCGATCGAACAGTTTTGCAGCGCAGCTTCCGTCGTGCAAATTATCGAAAACCTGTATCCATACTTCGATTGAGGATGTGCTATGACCCCGTCAGATGTTAAAGCCACGCTATCGTTCAGCGACAATTCGCCGAGCGTCGAAATGCCGATCTACAAGGGCACGATGGGCCCGGACGTGATCGACATCCGCAAGTTGTACGGTCAGACCGGCAAGTTCACGTATGACCCGGGCTTCATGTCGACGGCGGCGTGCAATTCCGCGATCACGTACATCGACGGCGACAAGGGTGAGCTGCTGTATCGCGGCTACCCGATCGAGCAACTGGCCGTGAACGCCGACTTCCTCGAAACCTGCTATCTGCTGCTGAAGGGCGAACTGCCGAACGACGCGCAGAACAAGGAATTCGTGGACACGGTCACGCGTCACACGATGGTGCACGAGCAGATGCACTTCTTCTTCCGCGGCTTCCGTCGCGACGCGCACCCGATGGCGGTGTTGACGGCTGCGGTCGGCGCGCTGTCGGCGTTCTATCACGACTCGCTGAACATCAACGATCCGCGTCACCGTGAGGTGTCGGCCATTCGCATGATCGCGAAGCTGCCGACGCTCGTCGCGATGGCATACAAGTTCAGCATCGGCCAGCCGTTCGTGTATCCGAAGAACGAGCTGTCGTACAGCGCGAACTTCATGCACATGATGTTCTCGAACCCGTGCGAAGAGTACAAGGTCAACGACGTGCTCGTGCGCGCGCTCGACCGCATCCTGATCCTGCACGCGGACCACGAGCAGAACGCGTCGACCTCGACGGTGCGGCTCGCGGGTTCGTCGGGCGCGAATCCGTTCGCGTGTATCGCGGCCGGTATCGCGTGTCTGTGGGGTCCGGCGCACGGCGGCGCGAACGAAGCCGCGCTGAACATGCTGGAAGAGATCGGCTCGGTCGACCACATCCCCGAGTTCATCAAGCAGGTGAAGGACAAGAACTCGGGCGTGAAGCTGATGGGCTTCGGTCACCGCGTGTACAAGAACTACGACCCGCGCGCGAAGCTGATGCGCGAGACGTGCCACGAAGTGCTGAACGAACTCGGCCTGCACGACGACCCGCTCTTCAAGCTCGCGATGGAACTCGAAAAGATCGCGCTGGAAGACGAATACTTCGTGTCGCGCAAGCTGTACCCGAACGTCGATTTCTACTCGGGCATCGTGCAGCGCGCGCTGGGCATCCCGACGTCGATGTTCACGTGTATCTTCGCGATGGCGCGTACGGTCGGCTGGATTGCGCAGTGGAACGAGATGATTGCAGATCCGGAGCAGAAGATCGGCCGTCCGCGTCAGTTGTTCATCGGTCAGACGCCGCGTGAAGTGAAGCCGCTGGCGAAGCGTTAAGCTGGATTACGGTTGCAGGTAGTACGTTCGAAGGCCCCGGCGGGTGACTGCCGGGGCTTTTTGCGTTTTGGTGATCGTTCCTAATCCGCGAACACTTCTCGCAGCGTGAGGAGCGCGCCCGACAGCGCGTTATCCGCAACGGCGCCTTCTTTTCTGACCAGTCGAGCCTTGTCGACCGTGCGAAGCTGATCCAGAAGAATGAGCCCCTGCTTCCGCTTGAATAACACCGGAATGCGAAAGGGCGCCGACGTGCCTTTCGACGTCATCGGCGCCACGATGACCGTTCGCAAATGGTCGTGCATCTCCGGAGGCGAAACCACGACGCACGGACGCGTCTTCTGTATTTCGCTCCCCAGCGTCGGATCGAGCGCGACGAGCCAGATATCGCCGCGCGCTACCATTCGAGTTCCGCGTCGTCTTCGTTGGCGAAATCGCCCAGTACGAGCGCATCCTCATTTTTCTTCGCGATCAGCTTGCTGGCTTCGGCCCAGCCTTCACGCGTGCTGTTTCGCGGCCGACGCAGCACGATCGCGTCACCTTCGACATTCATCTCGACTTCGTTCTCCAGGCCGAGCTGCGTGAGAAACGGCTTGGGGATCAGGACGCCTTGAGAGTTTCCTATCTTTCGGAGGGTCGCTTTCATGAAATCAAACATGAGTGGCTTTACTGATAACAATGTTATAACCTCCTTCGGAATCGTGTCAATGCGCAAGCATTCAGGCGCACACTGAGCGTAAGACGCGATCACACGGCCGACCAGTCGACCGGATGGCATAGCCGGGTACTCCCCGTCCAGGTACCGACACCACCACCTTAACTATCTGTTTTTACGAGGTTTTTTCTCGGAGCCTAGTATCCACGCCGCGTACGATGGTGGCATAATCGATCGGACAAGCTGCATATCCAAATCCCCGCAGTCACATACGAAAGCGCTCACCATGGCACAGACTCTCTACGACAAACTGTGGAACACGCACGTGATCCACACGGAAGAGGACGGCACCTCGATCCTCTACATCGACCGTCACCTGCTGCATGAAGTGACGAGCCCGCAGGCGTTCGAAGGCCTGAAGCTGGCCGAGCGCCCGGTGTGGCGCATCAGCGCGAATCTGGCCGTGTCCGATCACAACGTGCCGACGACCGACCGCTCGCACGGCATCGCCGATCCGGTTTCGAAGCTGCAAGTCGATACGCTCGACCAGAACTGCGATAGCTACGGCATCACGCAGTTCAAGATGAACGATCTGCGCCAGGGCATCGTGCACATCATCGGGCCGGAGCAGGGCGCGACGCTGCCCGGCATGACCATCGTCTGCGGCGATTCGCACACGTCCACGCACGGCGCGTTCGGCGCGCTCGCGCACGGCATCGGCACGTCGGAAGTGGAACACGTGCTCGCCACGCAGACGCTGCTGCAGAAGAAGAGCAAGAACATGCTCGTCAAGGTCGAAGGCGCGCTGCCGCGCGGCTGCACCGCGAAGGACATCGTGCTGGCGATCATCGGCAAGATCGGCACGGCGGGCGGCACGGGTTACGCGATCGAGTTCGGCGGCTCGACCATCCGCGCATTGACGATGGAAGGCCGCATGACCGTCTGCAACATGGCGATCGAAGCAGGCGCGCGCGCCGGCATGGTCGCCGTGGACGATACGACCATCAATTATCTGAAGGACCGTCCGTTCTCGCCGCAGGGCGTCGAATGGAATCAGGCGGTCGAATACTGGCGCCAGTTCAGGTCGGACGACGGCGCGCAGTTCGATCGCGTCGTCGAATTGAATGCGGCCGAAATCGTGCCGCAAGTGACGTGGGGCACGTCGCCGGAAATGGTCACGTCGATCGACGGCCGCGTGCCCGATCCCGAGAAGGAAAAGGACCCGGTCAAGCGCGACGCGATGGAACGCGCGCTGACCTACATGGCATTGCAGCCGAACACGCCGATCGAATCGATCAAGCCGGACAAGATCTTCATCGGCTCGTGCACGAATGCGCGCATCGAAGACTTGCGCGCGGCCGCGTATGTCGTGAAGTCGCTGGGCAAGCGCGTCGCGTCGAACATTCGTCTCGCGATGGTCGTGCCGGGCTCGGGACTCGTGAAGGCGCAGGCCGAGCGCGAAGGCCTCGACAAGATCTTCACGAACGCCGGTTTCGAATGGCGCGAGCCGGGCTGCTCGATGTGCCTCGCGATGAACGCGGACCGGCTGGATGCGGGCGAACGTTGCGCATCGACGTCGAACCGCAACTTCGAGGGCCGTCAGGGCGCGGGCGGTCGCACGCATCTCGTGAGCCCCGCGATGGCCGCCGCCGCGGCGATCGAAGGCCACTTCGTCGACGTTCGCAAGCTCGCGTGATCAAACGGGATACAGAGAAAGATCATGGAAAAATTCATTGTGCATAGCGGCCTCGTCGCGCCGCTCGATCGCGACAACGTCGATACGGACGCGATCATCCCGAAGCAGTTTCTGAAGTCGATCAAGCGCACCGGTTTCGGCCCGAACGCGTTCGACGAATGGCGTTATCTCGATGTCGGCCAGCCCGGCCAGGACAACGGCAAGCGTCCGCTCAATCCGGACTTCGTGCTGAATCAGCCGCGTTATCAGGGCGCGTCGATCCTGCTCACACGCAAGAACTTCGGCTGCGGCAGCTCACGCGAGCACGCGCCGTGGGCGCTGGATCAGTATGGCTTTCGCGCGATCATCGCGCCGAGCTTCGCGGACATCTTCTATAACAACTGCTTCAAGAACGGCCTGTTGCCGGTCGTGCTGACCGAGCAGCAGGTCGACAAGCTGTTCAACGAGACCTATGCGTTCGTCGGCTTTCAGTTGACGATCGATCTCGAAGCGCAAGTCGTGCGCACCGGCGACGGCACCGAGTACGCGTTCGAGGTGCCCGGCTTTCGCAAGTACTGCCTGCTGAACGGCTTCGATGACATCGGTCTCACGCTGCGTCATGCGGACAAGATCAAGCAATACGAAGCCGAGCGCCTAACGAAGCAGCCGTGGCTGAATAACCGGCTCGTTGGATAAATCGAAACGCGATCAAGAAGGAAGAGACGATGAAAATCGCAGTATTGCCCGGCGACGGGATCGGTCCGGAAATCATGGCCGAAGCGGTCAAGGTGCTGAACGCGCTCGGCGAAAAGTTCGAACTGGAAGAAGCGCCGGTCGGCGGCGCGGGCTACGAGGCGAAGGGCCATCCGCTGCCCGACTCCACGCTGGCGCTCGCGAAGGACGCCGACGCGATCCTGTTCGGCGCGGTCGGTGACTGGAAGTACGACAAGCTCGAACGCGCGCTGCGTCCCGAACAGGCGATTCTCGGTCTGCGCAAGCATCTGCAACTCTTTGCGAACTTCCGTCCGGCGATCTGCTATCCGCAACTGACGGGCGCGTCGTCGTTGAAGCCGGAGATCGTGTCGGGCCTCGACATTCTGATCGTGCGCGAGCTGAACGGCGACATCTATTTCGGCGCGCCGCGCGGCCTGCGCGACGCCCCGGACGGCCCGTTCGCCGGCGCGAAGGAAGGCTTCGACACGATGCGCTATTCCGAGCCCGAAGTGCGCCGCATCGCGCACGTCGCGTTTCAGGCCGCGCAGAAGCGCCAGAAGAAGCTGACGAGCGTCGACAAGGCCAACGTGCTGGAAACGTCGCAACTGTGGCGCGACACGATGATCGACGTCGCTCGCGAATATTCGGACGTTGAGTTGTCGCACATGTACGTCGACAATGCCGCGATGCAGCTCGTGAAAGCGCCCAAGGCGTTCGACGTCGTCGTGACCGGCAACATGTTCGGCGACATTCTCTCCGACGAAGCCGCGATGCTGACCGGCTCCATCGGCATGTTGCCGTCGGCGTCGCTCGACAAGAACAACAAGGGCCTGTACGAGCCCTCGCACGGCTCGGCGCCGGACATCGCGGGCAAGGGCGTCGCCAATCCGCTCGCGACCATCCTCTCGGCCGCAATGATGCTGCGCTACTCGCTCGGCCTGACTGCGCAGGCGGAGCGCATCGAAAGCGCGGTGAAGAAGGTGCTGGAGCAGGGCTACCGCACCGGCGATATCGCGACGCAAGACGGCAAGGTCGTGGGCACGAAGGAAATGGGCGATGCGGTGCTGAAGGCGCTGTAATTGCCGAAAAGACGATCGGCGGTTGCGGGCAAAAGAGCGCCGATCGTCTCGTTTTACCGATGTTCACGCACAATCCGCACGATTTTCATACGCGTGCCACGCGCGCGTGACGAAAACATCGGGTTATCGTGTATATTCTTTGGTCATGGCGAAGAACTCTCAATTCTCTCTGGTTTCCATCGGACGCGGCTCGTTTGCCGCCGTGACGGAACTCGCCATCGGCACGCGCATCGCCACCATTATTGGCGGCGTCAAAACGCGCATTACGAAAACCTCCATCAAAGCGATCACGATTCGCTGATCGTCCCTCGTGTCCGAGCGTCTTCCCCGCGCGGCCACGCCGGGTAAAGATGCGGGGAAGCTTTCACAGTCAAGGGTTAGTCATGAACGTAGGTCTCGTTGGTTGGCGCGGTATGGTCGGCAGCGTCCTGATGCAACGCATGCAGCAGGAAGGCGATTTCGACTTGATCGAACCGGTGTTTTTCAGCACCAGCAATGCGGGCGGCAACGCGCCGTCGTTCGCCAAAAACGAGACGAAGCTCAAAGACGCGACGAGCATCGACGACCTGAAGAAGTGCGACGCCATCATCACGTGCCAGGGCGGCGACTACACCAACGAGGTGTATCCGAAGCTGCGCGCGGCGGGCTGGAAAGGTTACTGGATCGACGCGGCCTCGGCGCTGCGCATGAAGGACGACGCGGTCATCATCCTCGATCCGGTCAATCTGAACGTCATCAAGGATTCGCTCGTGAAGGGCGGGCGTGACTTCATCGGCGGCAACTGCACGGTCAGCCTCATGCTGATGGCGCTCGGCGGGCTGTTCCGCGAGAACCTCGTCGAATGGACGACCGCGATGACGTATCAGGCCGCCTCGGGCGCGGGCGCGCAGAACATGCGCGAACTGCTCCAGCAGATGGGCGTGCTCTACGGTTCCGCGAAGGAAGATCTGGCCGATCCGTCTTCGGCCATTCTCGACATCGACCGTCGCGTGCTCGCCGCGATGAACGGCGAGCGCATGCCCGTCGACAACTTCGGCGCGCCGCTCGCGGGCTCGCTGATTCCGTGGATCGACAAGGATCTCGGCAACGGCATGTCGAAGGAAGAATGGAAGGGCGGCGCCGAAACCAACAAGATTCTCGGCAAGCCGGCCGTGGGCACGCCGGGCTCGATTCCCGTCGACGGTCTGTGCGTGCGGATTGGCGCGATGCGCTGCCACTCGCAGGCGCTGACCATCAAACTCACGAAGGATGTGCCGCTGGACGAAGTGCACGGCATCCTCGCGTCGGCGAACGACTGGGTGAAGGTCGTGCCGAACGAGCGCGAAGCATCGATTCGCGATCTGTCGCCGGCCGTCGTGACGGGCACGCTGACGGTGCCGGTCGGTCGTCTGCGCAAGCTGGCGATGGGCGGCGAGTATCTGTCGGCATTCACGGTCGGCGACCAATTGTTGTGGGGCGCGGCCGAACCGCTGCGTCGGATGCTGCGCATTCTGCTCGACAAGTAAAGTAAACTACGCGGCTGGAAGCGCGTGCCAAACTCGAAAGCGTCGCGGTTCTCGCGACGCTTTTGTCGTTTTTGTGCAGCTTTATTGCAGAACTGGGTCTGTTGAACGGTTTTGCGCCAATTTTTGCCGTACCCGGAGCCTCAATGATCCATCGACCACGCCGGTCTCTTCTTTCGTCATCGCGTGCGGCGTGCGCCGCGGCTACTTTCGCGGCATGCGCGATGTTCTGGGCGAATCCCGGCGATGCGCTCGCCCAGGCGAGCGGCGCCGCCCCCGCCGTGACGGGGCAGACGTACGCGGTCAAGCCGGGCCAGTCGCTGAACGACGTCGTCAGCGAGATCACCGGATCGAAAGACCGTGACGTTCGCGCCAAGGCGGCGCGCGCGCTGTTCGACGCCAATCCGAACGCGTTTGGAAATCACGATATCAACAAGCTGAAGCTCGGCGCGGTGCTGAATGTGCCTGCCGAATTGAGCGGTGCGGCGGCGTCGGGCGCTGCTTCGGCGCCCGAGACGCAGCAGAACGCGCCCGCCGAGACGCCTCCGCCGGCGTCCGAGAGCGCGGACACGATGGCATCGGCGACGCCGCCCGCTTCGGCCGTCGAGCCGCAGGCCAGCGCAACGACGGCGCAGGAGCCGGCGGCGTCCGAGCCCGCATCGGCGGCGATCGCCATGCCCGCCAGCGAACCTGCGCAGGTGGCGTCAACGCCCGCTAGCGGCAGCGGAAGCAAGGGCAGCGGCGTGACGGCGGCGACCATCGGCCTCTCGCCGATCGTCATCGCCATCGTGATCGCGGCGGTCGCATTCCTGCTGCTCAGAGTGCGTCGCGGCAAGAAGCGGCGCGTTGCAGCAAGCAACGAGGACGTCGATCGCACGCCGCAGGCGTTTTCGAGTCCGGACGAAGCCCAATCCGACGCCGCCGCACGCAACGGCGCGGCGAGCAATGCGTCCGATCGCACGGGACTGGCTGCGGCCGCCGCGAGCATCGGCGAAGCGGACGCAACTCAGGCGCCCGCCGTCCCGTCCGACGATGAACTCCCGCCGACGACCGAGGCGACCAGAGCGCCCGTCGAGGCGGACCGCGCTGCGCAAGAGGCGCCGTTCGTCCCGGCGGCGCCGGCGGCCCGTCATTCTGATTTCGTGCCACCGCAAGGCGCAGCCGAAACCCGCGACCAGCACGAGCAGCATGCGCGCGAGATCGCGGCGGGCGAGGCGGCGCGTCGCGAAGCCGAGAAATGGGAAGCCGAGGAGCGTGAAGCCGCCGCGCGCCAGGCCGCCATGCGGGAAGCTGAAGAGCGTGAGACTCGCGCCCGCGAAGCCGCCGCGCGGGAAGCGCTCACACGCGGGCCGGCCGATCACCCATCCGGGCAACAAGAGGACGAGCTGCGTCAAGTGACCGAGCGCGAAGAACAGGCGCGCGAGGCAGCCGCCCGCGAGATCATCTCGCGCGAGGCCGAGTTGCGCGAGTTGCAGGCGCGTGCCGCCGAAGAGCAGGCCGCCGAGCAACGCGCCGCCGAGCAGCGCGACATCGAAGAGCAGGCGGCGCGCGAAGCCGAAAAATCCGGTATCGCGCCGGACGAAGAGCCGGTGCTTGCGCATCGTTTTCCGATGCCCAAGTTCCCTCAGGACGCGATTCAGGCAATGGGCTCGCTCGACATGGAACTGCCGCCGCGCATGGAACTGACGCTCAAGCAGCCAGAAGCGCCGGAGCCTGTGATCGAGACGGCGTCGCCGGACGCCGGCACGCAGCCGATCGAGCGGGCGCCGTTCGTTCCGCAGCCCGTCGCGCTGACGGATTCGCCGCCGCAGACGCAATCGCAAGCTCAGTCGGTCGCCTCGCAAATGGAAGCGGGCACGGCTGGCGCGGCCTCGGTTGCCGGTCTTGGCGCGACGAAGTTCGGGCCGCTGAGCCTCGATTTCGAACTCGGGAACGCATCGAGCGCGACCGAGCAACTGCCTCCGCTGACGTCCGCGCAACTTGCGACGATCGCGCGCAATAAGCTCGAATTGGCCGCTGAATACATCGAATTGGGCGATCTTTCCGGTGCGCGCACGCTGTTGCAGGAAGTGATCGAATCGAACGATCCCGCGACGCGTCAGCAGGCCGCGACGCTCTTGTCGACGCTCGCTCCGCATTCCTGAGATGCGGATCGCGTTAGGCATTCAGTACGATGGCTCGGCTTTTTGCGGCTGGCAGTCCCAGCCGCACGGCAAGACGGTGCAGAACGAACTGGAGCGCGCGCTCGCCGAATTCGCGCAGACGCCGCTCCAGACCGTCGTTGCCGGTCGCACGGATACGGGTGTGCACGGTCTCGGACAGGTCGTCCATTTCGACACCGCGCTCGATCGCACCGAATTCTCCTGGGTGCGCGGCACGAACGCGTTTCTGCCCGATACCGTCGCCGTGCAATGGGCGAAGCCGATGCCCGACGACTTCCACGCCCGCTTCGCCGCGTTCGAGCGCACGTACTATTACGTGCTGTATGTCAATCCGGTGCGTTCGCCCATGCTCGCGAAACGCGCGGGCTGGGTACACACGCCGCTGGACGTCGACGCGATGCGCAGTTCGGTCGCGTGCCTGATCGGCGAGCACGATTTTTCGTCGTTCCGTGCGGCCGATTGTCAGTCGAAGACGCCGGTCAAGCACCTTTATCGGATCGACGTGCGCGAACAGGGCGATTTCATCCACTTTCGCTTTCGCGCCAACGCGTTTCTGCATCACATGGTGCGCAATCTGATGGGATGCTTCGTCGCGATCGGACGCGGACGTCATCCTGCCTCGTGGATGGCCGACGTTCTCGCCGCCCGCGACCGCCGCACCGCCGCGCCGACCTTCATGCCTGACGGGCTGTATCTGGCCGAGGTCGGCTATCCTGAACACTTCGCGGTGCCACCGCCGCATATCGCCAGCATGCCCTGGAGCGCCATTTGGGCAGAGCCGACATGACCGAACGAGATTTGCATCGTACCCGCATCAAGCTATGCGGACTGTCGCGCGTCGAGGACGTGCAGCACGCCGTCGCGCTGGGCGCGGACGCCGTGGGCTTCGTCTTCTATCCGCCGAGCCCGCGCTCGGTGAGCGTCGCGCAGGCGGTCGAACTGGCGCGGCACGTGCCGCCGCTCGTGTCGGCCGTGGGGCTGTTCGTCAATGCGACGCCCGAGTGGATTCGAGAAGTGACGTCGAACGTCCGGCTTTCGCTGCTGCAATTTCATGGCGACGAAACGCCCGAACAATGCGAAGAACTCGCGGCAATCGCGGGTTTATCCTATTGGCGCGCATTGCGAATTGGGGCTGATGCGTCCACAAGCCATTTGATAGAATCGTCAATCAAGTTCAAAGCCGCAGGCGGCCTTCTGCTCGACGCTCTCGTCGAGGGCTTCGGCGGCGGTGGAAAGGTATTCGATTGGTCACTTATCCCAACAGATCTCGGGCATCGGGCCGTTTTGAGTGGTGGGTTGAACGCGCAAAACGTCAGTGACGCCATTCGGCGCGTGCGCCCGTACGCGGTCGATGTCTCGAGCGGCATCGAAGTGCCGGGCGCCAAGGGCGTGAAGGATCCCGCCCGAATGGCGGCGTTCGTACGCGCGGTGCGCGAGGCGGACGCCGGGTGAAGTCGACGTGCGCCGCGCTGCCGGCCACGTAACCGAGAGAGTGACGTAATGTACAACTTGCCAGACGAAAGAGGCCACTTCGGCCAATATGGAGGCGTGTTCGTCTCCGAAACGCTCATCCACGCGCTCGATGAACTGCGCGTCGCGTATGAAGCGGCACAAAAAGATCCCGATTTTCTCGCCGAGTACGAGTACGAGCTCAAGCATTACGTGGGCCGTCCGTCGCCGATTTATCACGCGAAGCGCTGGAGCGAGATGCTCGGCGGCGCGCAGCTTTATCTGAAGCGCGAGGATCTGAACCACACCGGCGCACACAAGGTCAACAACGTGATCGGTCAGGCGCTCCTCGCCCGCAAGATGGGCAAGCCGCGCGTGATCGCCGAAACCGGCGCGGGCCAGCATGGCGTGGCGACGGCGACCATCGCCGCGCGCTTCGGCATGGAGTGCGTGGTCTACATGGGCGCGGAGGACGTGCGTCGGCAGGCGGCGAACGTGTATCGCATGAAGCTGCTCGGCGCGACGGTCGTTCCGGTCGAATCCGGATCGAAAACGCTCAAGGATGCGCTCAACGAAGCCATGCGCGACTGGGTCACGAACGTCGAGAACACGTTCTACATCATCGGCACGGTGGCGGGCCCGCATCCTTATCCGATGATGGTGCGTGACTTCCAGCGCGTGATCGGCGACGAATGCCGCGTGCAGATGCCCGAAATGACGGGCCGTCAGCCGGACGCCGTCATTGCGTGCGTTGGCGGCGGATCGAATGCGATGGGCATTTTTTATCCGTATATCGACGATAAAGACGTCAAGCTGATCGGCGTCGAAGCGGCGGGCGACGGCATCGATACGGGCCGTCACGCCGCATCGCTGATGGGCGGCAGTCCCGGCGTGCTGCACGGCAACCGCACGTATCTGCTGCAGGACGAAAACGGCCAGATCATCGAGACGCATTCGGTGTCGGCGGGTCTCGATTATCCGGGCGTCGGCCCCGAGCACGCGTGGCTGAAGGATGCGGGGCGCGCGGAGTACGTCGGCATCACCGACGACGAAGCGCTCAAGGCCTTCCACGACTGCTGCCGCATCGAGGGCATCATCCCGGCGCTGGAGTCGAGTCACGCGCTCGCTTACGGCGCGAAGCTCGCCAAGACGTTGCCGCGCGACAAGGTGCTGCTGGTCAATCTGTCGGGCCGGGGCGACAAAGACATGCACACGGTCGCCGAGCGATCGGGCATTCAGTTCTGAGCGCCTGACCAATGCGCACCGTCATCGACGAGCCCTTGTCCGTCGGCGCTCTCCAGGGCGCCGGCAGCGACATCCGCAACCGCGATTTCCTGGCCGATGCCGAACATATTCCCGATGCGTCGATCGATCTGATCGTCGCGGACCCGCCCTATGGTCTGGGCAAGGACTACGGGAACGATTCGGACATGCTGTCCGGCGACGCTTTTCTGGAGTGGACGTATCGCTGGCTCGATCTGGCGATCCCGAAGCTCAAGCCGAGCGGCTCGCTGTACATCTTCTGCACGTGGCAATACTCGCCTGAACTCTTCGTGTTCCTGAAGCGCCGTCTTCTGATGATCAACGAGATCGTCTGGGACCGGCGCGTGCCGAGCATGGGCGGAACGACGCGTAAATTTACGTCAGTGCACGATAACATCGGCTATTTCGCGGTATCGAAGGATTATTACTTCGATCTCGATCCGGTGCGCATCCCTTACGACGCAGAGACGAAAAAGGCGCGCTCGCGCAAGATCTTCGAAGGCAGCAAGTGGCTCGAACTCGGCTATAACCCGAAGGATGTCTGGTCCGTGTCGCGCCTGCATCGGCAGCACGCGGAGCGCGTGGATCATCCGACGCAAAAGCCGCTCGAAATCGTCGAGCGCATGGTGCTCGCCAGTTGTCCGCCGGGCGGACGCGTGCTCGATCCGTTCATGGGCAGCGGCACCACGGCGGTCGCGTGCGCGCGTCATGGCCGGCAATTCGTCGGTTACGAGATCAACGCGGATTACTGTGCAATCGCGGAAGGCCGCATCGCGGAGGCGCGGACCGCGCGGCTCAAGGCGGATAAGCCAGCCCCGGTGCGCCGCAAGACGCTCGCCGCAACCGACACCACTGCGCAAGCCGCCGAATAGCGTCTTTTTCGTCGCTAATCGCGTCAGATGCGTGCAAAAAAGCATCGGACGCCAACGAATACGATCCAGAGAATTCTCATGTCCCGTATCAAGAACACATTTGCGGCACTCGCCGCGCAGGGCAAGAAAGGGCTGATTCCGTTCATCACCGCCGGCGATCCGAATCCGGAGCAGACCGTCGAGTTCATGCACGCGCTCGCGAAGGGCGGCGCGGACGTCATCGAACTCGGCGTGCCGTTTTCCGATCCGATGGCCGATGGTCCCGTGATCCAGCGTTCATCCGAGCGCGCGCTCGCCCGTGGCGTGACGCTGAAAAGCGTCCTGGCCGACGTCAAGCGCTTCCGCCAGGCCGACGACGAGACGCCGGTCGTGCTGATGGGCTACGCGAATCCGATCGAGCGCATGGGCGCCGACGCCTTCGCGAAAGCCGCGCAGGAAGCCGGTGTCGACGGCGTCCTGGTGGTCGATTACCCGCCCGAGGAAGCGGAGAGCTTCGGCGCGTCGATGCGCGCGGCCGGCATCGATCCGATCTTCCTGCTCGCGCCGACCTCGACGGACGAGCGCGTCGCGGCAGTCGGCAAGATCGCGAGCGGCTATGTCTACTACGTTTCGCTGAAAGGCGTGACCGGCGCGGCAAATCTGGACGTTTCCAGCATCGCGAGTAAAATCCCGGCCATCAAGTCGCATGTGCCCCTTCCGGTGGGCGTCGGTTTCGGCATTCGCGACGCCCAGACCGCGCGCGCCGTCGCCGATGTCGCGGACGCCGTCGTCATCGGCAGCCGCCTCGTGCAGTTGCTCGAGGAGGCGAAGCCGGATGCCGCGGCCGCGTCGCTGACGAGCTTCATCGCCGAAATTCGTCAGGCGCTCGACGCCGCACAGTAAAATACGCGCCGCCGCGGGCCGTCCGATTCGGACGTGCGCCGCGCGGCGACCGATCAGTCAAGGAAAAACGATGAGCTGGCTCGACAAACTGCTGCCGCCGAAGATCAAGCAAACCGATCCCAAAAGCCGCAAGGGCATTCCGGAAGGCCTCTGGGTGAAGTGCCCGTCGTGCGAGGCGGTGCTGTATCGCAACGACGTCGAGGCGAACCTGCACGTTTGCCCGAAATGCAGCCATCACATGCGCATCGGCGCGCGCGAGCGCCTCGACCGGCTGCTCGATCCGGAAGGCCGCTACGAAATCGGCCAGGAAGTCGTGCCGGTCGACGCGCTCAAGTTCAAGGACAGCCGCAAGTATCCGGATCGCCTTAAAGAAGCGATGGAGGACACCGACGAAACCGACGCGATGGTCGTCATGGGCGGCGCAATCCACACGATTCCGTGCGTCGTCGCGTGCTTCGAGTTCTCGTTCATGGGCGGCTCGATGGGCTCGGTAGTCGGCGAACGCTTCGTGCGCGGCGCGCGCAATGCGATCGAGCAGAACGTGCCGTTCATCTGCTTCACGGCGTCCGGCGGCGCGCGCATGCAGGAAAGCCTGCTTTCGCTCATGCAGATGGCCAAGACCACTGCGCTTTTGACCAGATTGTCGGATGCGAAGCTGCCGTTCATCTCCGTGCTGACCGACCCGACAATGGGCGGCGTGTCGGCGAGTTTCGCTTTTCTCGGCGACGTCGTGATCGGCGAGCCGAAAGCGCTGATCGGCTTCGCCGGCCCGCGCGTGATCGAGCAGACCGTGCGCGAAAAGCTGCCGGAAGGTTTCCAGCGCGCCGAATTCCTGCTGCAGAAAGGCGCAATCGACATGATCGTGGATCGCCGCAAGATGCGCGAAGAACTCGCCCAATTGATGGCGCTGATGACGCGGCAACCCGCCGATTCCGTCGCCTGAGTCGCTGACATGCAGCGCTGCGCCGCGCGAGAGCCTTGGTTCCGCGCGGCGTTTTGCTTTTCCCCATCTCGAAAATGAACACTTTCCCCACCCTCGACGCCTGGCTCGCCCATCTCGAAGCGGCGCATCCGGTCGGCATCGACATGGGTCTCACGCGCATCGGCAAGGTGAAGGACGCGCTCGGCTTGCGCTTCGACTGCCCGGTGATCACGGTCGGCGGCACGAACGGCAAAGGCTCGACGTGCGCGATTCTCGAAACGATCCTGCTGCGCGCGGGTTATCGCGTCGGTTGCCATACGTCGCCGCATCTGCTGTCGTTCAACGAGCGGGCGCGCATCGACGGCGTCGAAGCGACTGACGCCGACCTGCTCGAACATTTCGAGGCGGTGGAAAAGGCGCGCGCGAGCTTGTCCGAGCCGGTTTCGCTGACCTATTTCGAATTCACGACGCTCGCGATCCTGCATCTCTTCGCATCGCGCGGGCTCGACGCCGTGATCCTCGAAGTCGGCCTCGGCGGGCGTTTGGACGCGGTGAATATCGTCGATACGGACTGCGCGGTGATCACGAGCATCGACATCGACCATACGGATTATCTCGGCGACACGCGCGAGAAGATCGGCTTCGAGAAGGCGGGCATTTTCCGGCCGGGCAAGCCTGCCGTGTGTGGCGACCCGTCGCCGCCGCAGAGCCTGATCGATCATGCGGAGGCGACCGGTGCGGACCTCTGGCTCGTCGGCCGCGATTTCCGCTACGAAGCGCAACCGGGCAACGAACGCCAGCAATGGAGCTATATCGGCCGCGAGCAGCGTCGCCCGGCGCTGGCGTATCCGGCGCTGCGCGGCGCGAATCAGTTGATCAACACGGCGGCGGCGCTGGCCGCGCTCGAGTCGCTGCGCGGGCATTTGCCCGTTTCGGCTCAGGATATCCGCCTCGGGCTCGCCAACGTCGAGCTTCCGGGCCGCTTCCAGGTGCTGCCGGGCAACCCGCAGATCATCCTCGACGTTGCGCATAATCCGCACGCGGCCGCTGTGTTGTCGCAAAATCTCGGCAACATGGGCTATTTTCCGTACACTTACGCGGTGTTCGGCGCAATGCGCGACAAAGACATCGAAGGCGTCGTGAAGCAGTTGAAAAGCGAGATCGACCACTGGAACGTGACCGCGCTGCCCACGCCGCGCGGCGCGTCGGCGGAACAACTGGAGCACGCGTTGCGCGAGATCGGCGTCAACGACGGCCCCGACAGCAGCGTTTCTCGCTTTGAAACACCGGCCGCAGCTTTTCAAGATGCGTTAAGGCGGGCGTCCGAAAATGATAGAATTTTGGTCTTCGGCAGTTTCTACACGGTAGCCGGCGTCATGGCCTACCGTCGAGCGCAGCATAACTAGCGTCATCATTCAGACGGTTGGCCGTCGGCACCAAGCGATACATGGGACTCTTTTCGTTCGGCAAGAAAGACGACTCCGGTCGCGACGCATATTCCGATTCCTCGCGCGGCACGCGTCACACCGTCCGCACCGATCGCCGCACGCGCCGTTCGGAGCGCACCGACGCCGACGCGATGATGCTCGATCCCACCTTGCCCGAGAAGCAGCGCGCGCGCCGCAGGCTCGTCGGCGCGATCGCGCTGGTGCTGGCCGCCGTCATCGTCCTGCCGATGGTGCTGGATTCGCGCCCCAAGCCCGTCACGGACGACATTTCCATCGACATTCCGAATCGTCCGGCGCCTGTCGCGAAGCAATCGCGCGACGCCAACGAAGCGGACACGCAAGCCGGCGTCGCGCATGACGCGCCGGCGGGCGCTTCGAGCAGCGCTTCCGCCGGCGTGACGCAGCCGCAGGCCGCCGCGCCCGCCGCCACAGCGCAGGCGAAGCCCGAACCCACGGAAGCGAAACCTTCGAAACCTGCCGCCGCCGCGAGCCAGAATGCAAAGCAGCAGGCCGCGGAGTCTTCTGATGAAGCCAACCCGGCCGCGGGCGCGGCGAACACGCCGTCGTCGCCGGCTGGCAGCCGTTTCGTGCTGCAAATCGGCCAGTTCGATGACGAAACCGCCGCGCAAAACTGGGTCAACAAGTTGAAATCGGCGGGCGTGCCTGCATATCTCGAACATCGCAAGCAGTCGGATGGCGCGACCAAATCGCTGTTGCGCGCGGGTCCGTTCCCCGATCGCGCGTCGGCGCAGGCGGCGCTCGTCAAGGTGCGCCAGGCCGGACTCGGCGGCGGCACCAAGGCATCGAACTAAGCAGAATCGATGTTCACCGCTTTCGACTACGGCGTGATGGCCGTGATTGGTTTGTCCGCGCTGCGCGGCATGTGGCGCGGCCTGTTGGCCGAGGCGTTCGGTCTGGTCGGCTGGGTGGCCGCCATTCTGATTGCCGGGCGCTTCGTCGGGCTCGTCGTGCCCTATATTCCGTCGACGTGGCCCGGCGGCGCGCTCACGCAATGGCTCGTGGCGTTTCTGCTGGTGGTCGCGGCGGTGCTGCTTCTGTCGAGCGTGCTGTCGGCGCTTCTGACGCGCATCACGGAAGTGACCGGCCTGCGCGGCGTCGATCGCTCGTTGGGCTTGCTGTTCGGCCTCGTGAGAGGGGCTATATTGGTAGTGGTTCTGGTCGCCCTCGCTGGCCTGACCGAACTGCCGGAAAAGGATTTTTGGCGCAATGCGCTGCTGCGGCCGATGGCCGAGCAAGGCGTGCGCGAATTGAAACCGCTGCTCCCCGATACGCTCGCCGCGTATGTGCACGTCGCTCCCGAACCGAGCGCCTTGGCGCCAGACGCCGCACAATAGACGAACGGCCCGCTACACGAGGAACACGCGACGGCTCGATGACGCTTCGACCGGCCTCGTTTCGGCCGGATGTCGAGAGAAGCGTCGATGAGATCCGGGCCACGCCTTGTCTACCCGTTTCGACTCTTTGAAGGACCATGCCATGTGCGGCATCGTAGGTGTAGTTTCCCAGACTCCCGTCAATCAGCTGATCTATGACAGCCTGCTCCTGCTCCAGCATCGCGGACAGGACGCGGCGGGCATCGCCACGGCGAACGGCAACAACTTCCACATGCATAAGGCCAACGGCATGGTGCGCGACGTGTTCCGCACGCGCAACATGCGCAGCCTGCCGGGCAACGTCGGCATTGGCCAGGTGCGTTATCCGACCGCCGGTTCGGCATCGAGCGAGGAAGAAGCCCAGCCGTTTTACGTGAACGCGCCGTTCGGCATCATCCTCGCGCATAACGGCAACCTCACGAACTGGATGCAGTTGAAGGACGAGATGTTCCGCATCGACCGCCGGCACATCAACACCGCGTCCGACACCGAAGTGCTCCTCAACGTGTTCGCGCACGAACTGCAACTCGCGAGCTCGGGCCTGCAGCTCGACGCCACCGCGCTGTTCAAGGCGGTCGCGGGCGTGC
Organism: Caballeronia novacaledonica; assembly: GCF_900258035.1. GTDB lineage: Bacteria > Pseudomonadota > Gammaproteobacteria > Burkholderiales > Burkholderiaceae > Caballeronia > Caballeronia novacaledonica. The sequence goes on from NZ_OGTP01000005.1 coordinate 18,412, forward strand.
ATCGCCGCGTGAAGGGTTCGTATGCGATCGTCTCGCTGATCGCGGGCTACGGACTCGTGGCGTTCCGCGATCCGTTCGGCATTCGTCCGCTCGTGCTCGGCAAGCTGGAAACGGCGACCGGCGTCGAATGGATGGTCGCGTCGGAGTCGGTGGCGATCGAAGGTATCGGTTTCGAGTTCGTGCGTGACGTGGAGCCGGGCGAAGCCATCTTCATCGACGCGGAAGGCAATCTGCACAGCCACCAATGCGCCGAGAAGCCCGAACTCAATCCCTGCATTTTCGAGCTCGTGTATCTCGCGCGTCCGGACTCCTGCCTCGACGGCGTGCCGGTCTACAACGCGCGTCTGCGCATGGGCGATTACCTTGCCGAAAAGATCAAGCGCGTGCTGCCCGACGTGCCGATCGACGTCGTGATGCCGATTCCCGATTCCTCGCGCCCCGCCGCGATGCAGGTGGCGGCGAAACTCGGCGTCGAGTATCGCGAGGGCTTCTTCAAGAACCGTTACGTGGGCCGCACCTTCATCATGCCGGGCCAGGCGGTGCGCAAGAAATCGGTGCGCCAGAAGCTGAACGCGATGGGCATCGAGTTCAAGGGCAAGAATGTGCTGATCGTCGACGATTCCATCGTGCGCGGCACGACCTCGCATGAAATCGTGCAGATGGCCCGCGATGCCGGCGCGAACAAGGTGATCTTCGCGTCCGCCGCGCCGCCGGTGAAATTCCCGAACGTCTACGGCATCGACATGCCGACGCGCGGCGAACTGGTCGCGCATGGCCGCAGCGACGAGGAAGTCGCGCGCATGATCGGCGCCGACTATCTCGTCTATCAGGACGTGGAAGACCTGAAGAACGCGATCCGCGACATCAACCCGGCGCTGAAGCAATTCGAAGCCTCGTGCTTCGACGGCAACTACATCACCGGCGACGTGACGACGGATTATCTCGATCGCATCGAAACCGCGCGTCTCGCGCCGCAATCGCAGTCGGATCGCGATGCGGCAAGCGAAGCGCAAGAGGGCGGCATGACGCGCTCACAGTTGCATCTGCAACTATCGGTGGAGTAAAGTTTTCGGCGCTTCACACGAGCCCGCTTCGTCTGCAAGGACCAGGCGGGTTTTTTTACGTCGCGAGCAGGCGGGCTAGGACGTGAAGCCGCCGTTGCGCCATTGCCCCGGCGACATGCCGAAGCGTTTCGAGAACGCGTGCGTGAACGCGCTTTGATCGGCGAAGCCGACGTCGAGCGCGATATGCGTGAGCGATACGCGCGGGTCGGCGAGCAGCATCAGCGCGGTGTCGAGCCGCAAGCGATGCAGATAGCGATGCGGCGTCTCGCCGAACGCTTCGTTGAAGAGCTGATGAAAGCGCCGCATGCCGAAGCCGCAATGCGCGGCGAGATCGGCGATGCGCAGCGGCTCGGATAGATGCAGACGCAACCATCGGTCGATGCGCGCGAAGTCCAGCCCGCGCATCATGTCGATGGAATCGCCGGTGTCGTGCATGAGCGCGCCGCAGAGATGCGCGGCGGCTTGCCATGCGAAGCGATCGGAGCAGTGCGCGGCGCCGCTCGCACGATGCGCGACCTCGGCGACGGCCCGCGTCACGCGCGGATCGATCGCGACGGCGCGCGCCCGCTCGAAGTAACGCTCGGGCACCGCGACGGACGTGGCGGGCAGATCGAGCACGAGCTGGCGATTGTCGCCGTCGGCCCAATAGTCGTGGCGCGCGCCGGCCGGGATGATCCACGCGCCGCTGCAATCGATGCGCGCGCCGTTGCCGTCGACGGCCATTTCCATCGACCCGTCGAGGCCGAGCACGATCTGATGAAAGTCGTGCACGTCCGACGCCTGCGCCGCCTGATAGCGGCGCAGCGACACGGCCGGACGATGAAGCGGCGCGCTCATGCCGTCTTCGCTCAGACGTCCAGCAGTTCCACTTCGAACACGAGCGTCGCGTTCGGCGGAATCACGCCGCCCGCGCCGCGCGCGCCGTAGCCGAGTTGCGGCGGAATCGTGAGACGGCGCACGCCGCCGACCTTCATGCCCTGCACGCCTTCGTCCCAGCCCTTGATGACCATGCCGCCGCCCAGCACGAAGGCGAACGGGTCGTTGCGGTCCTTGCTCGAATCGAATTTCTGGCCGTCCGTGAGCCAGCCCGTGTAGTGCACGCTGACCGTCTTGCCCGCGACGGCTTCAGCGCCTTCGCCAACGGTGACGTCTTCGTATTTGAGACCGGAATCGGTCGTGACAATCGACATGGTTGCTCCCTGGTTGCCCGGCCATCGACGATGGATGGCCGGTGGTCGAAACCCTCATTGTAGAACGTCGCAGGGAGCGAAGTTGCGCTCGGGCGCTCAGAGATGACGCCCGCGCGGGCCGAAGCGCGAGCCGATGCGCGGCCCGATCTCGGGCCTGACGTGCCGGCCGATCGCGGTGCCGATCGATGCGCCGTCCTGCGCGTCCCGCATCGCGGTTGCGGCGGCACGGTCGCCGACATGCTGCCTCGCGAGCTTGAGCGCGCGCACGCGCACGTACGCCATCGCGACGAGCGTCCACGGCGCGAGATAGGCGAACTCGGGCACGGACACCATCATCATGGTCCAGGTCGCGGCGCAGCACTGGCGCAGCGCCATGCCGCGCGGATCCCAGTCGAGCTTGAACGCCGGGAAAAGCATCAGCGCGCTGATGAAGACCGTGCCGACGATGCCGGTATTGACGAGCAGCGTCGAGAACAAATCGGTCGAGCGGATATAGCCGAAGCCGATGCCGAAGATCTGATTGAGCGGCGACGCATTGAACCACAGCCGCATCGATTCGACGAACAGCAGCATGCGGTCCGAGCCCGACTCGGTCTTCTGTTCGAGCTTGTCCGTCACCATCTGCTTGAAGAGATCGGCGATGTAATCCTGCAGCAGATACGCGATCAGGCACAGCACGAAGAGGCCGATCAGCGCCTTGACCGGATTGATGCCGAGCTTGCGCACGCGGATGAGCGAATACACCGCATAGCCGATCAAGACCGTCGACGACGTGGTCATCAGAAGCGACAGGCCGATGATCCATACCGGCCAGCGCACGCGCGACGTCGCGTTGAAGTAGATCCAGAACGGGAAGATGGACATCGCGTACATCGACGGTTCGCCGGTGAGCGCCTTGAGGCGCTGGACCGGAAAGCCCTTGATGTCGATCTGCTGGAACGAACTGCCGTTCACGGTGCCGTCCGAGCGCACGATGCCTTTACCGAACTGATCGCCGAATGCGCGATTCGAGACGAAGTCGCCCGGCTGGCCCGTGACGATGTAATAGGCCACTTCGAACATGCCGTACAGCGCGAACAGCGTGACGGCGGCGAGAACCCATTGGTCCCACGTCGGCTTGTAGTAGTGGTACACATAAGCCGCATAGAGCACGACCGCCGCCACGTAAATGGACTGCGTGAACATGCTCTTGCGCATGATGAACGTGAAGGGATCCTTGTCGTCGACGAGCACGATCTTGCCGAAGTCGGGATCGAAGGGCGCCATCACGTCGGCGAGCTGCGACGTGCAGACCATCAGCAGCCACACGAGGATCGCCGCGCCCACGAAGTGCATCCAGTGCTTGCGCGCGCGTCCGCCGAACAGCAGCACGAGCGGCACGGAGAGGAAGCACATCAGATAGCCGATCGTCGTGCCTTGAATCGATGGCATGACGAGAAACGACGTCACCGGCATCGCGAAGGCCCAGAGTCGGTAGTAGAGGTCGGTCAGCGCCGCTTTTTCTTTCATCATCGAAGGTTGGATGGGCCCGCGTCAAAGCGGGCTTTCTGTCGCCAATGCAAACATAAAGCGCCGCGTGACAGGCACGCGGCGCGATGCCTTCAACGTGCGCAAGCTGTCATTGCGCCGACTTGAACGCGCTCGTATACGCCGCCGCATAACCATAGCTGCGGCGATTGCTCGGACGTCGCGGAATCGCATTGAAGACCGAGCCGACGAGCCTGCCGCCCGAACGCTGCACCTTCTTCACGGTTTCCTCGATCTCTTCCTCGCTCTGGATGCCCGAGCGCAGCACGAGCACGGTGGAACCCGCATCGCTCGCGACAATTGCCGCGTCGGTCACGACGAGGAACGGCGGCGTGTCGAGGATCACGAGGTCGAACTGATCGCTCATGCGCGCAAGCATGTTGCGAAAGCCGGGCATCATCAGGAGTTCGGAAGGATTCTCCGGATAGCCGCCGCACGACATGAACGACAATCCCGGCACGCCGACATAGCGGATCGCGTCGCCGAGCGCCAGCTCGCCCTTGAGCACTTCGGAGAGACCGCCCGGATTCGACTGCTTGAAGAACGAAGCGATGTGACCGCGCCGCATGTCGCCGTCGATCAGCAGCACGCGCAGCCCGATTTCCGCGAGCAGCACCGACAGATTCGCCGCGACGAAACTCTTGCCCGCCGACGGAATCGGGCCCGTCAGCATCACGATGTTGTTCGGCGCATTGGCGAGGTCGCGATACAACTCGGTGCGCACCGCGCGCAGCGCCTCGATCGCCGGATCGTGCGGGTAGCGCGTGGCGAGCACGCGGGCATCGCGATCCGTATCGGCGACGTGCGGCATCGCGAACGCGTCGTGCTCAGGCCGATGAATGTGCGCCAGCGCCTTCGGTGCGTCATCGTTTCGCGCGCCGGAGAAGCTAAGCGGCGCATGCGCGACCGGCGATACGGCGATCTCGTGATCGAGCATGGCCTGCTGACGGCTGTACAGCACTTCGCCCAGCACGGGCACCGAGAGACGGCGCTCGACGAACATCGGATCGGTCACGCCGATCATCGCGTGACGGCGCAAGAAGATGAAGAACGTGCCGATGAAGAAGCCAAGACCCGTGCCCGCGACGATCACGAGCAGCTTGTTCGGCTTCACCGGACGATACGGACGCAGCGCGTTATCGACGATATGCGCGCCGCCGCTCGTGCTCGCGCGCCGCACGGAAAGCTCTTGCGCCTTGTTCACCATGCCCATGTAAATGGTTTCGGCCACGCGCGCATCGCGCGTCAGGGTCGCGTTCTGGCGCTCGGACGCGGGCATGCTGTCGAAGCGCTGCTGAATCTGCTTGTTCGATGCCTCGAGTTCCGCGATCTGCTGATCGAGATTGCTCACTTGCGGGCTGCTGGGCTGGAAGCGCTGCAAGGCCTGCGTGCGCTGCAGTTTCAGCGTCGCCAGTTGTTGCATCGACACGATGCTGCCTTGCAGATACGCCTGCGCCTCGTTGAGCGGCTGCACCGACTGCGATTTCGAACGGAACGTGCTCAGATTGCCTTCGGCGCGGCGCAGATCGCTTTCGAGGCGCGGCAATTCTCCGCGGATGAATTCGAGCGTCTTCGTGTCGTTCGCCTGGCGAGCCTGAACGGCGGCCGTCAGATAGGCCTGGCCGAGCGCGTTCGCGACATCGGCGGTCAGGGCGGGATCGTCGGCGTTGAAGGTGATCTGCACGACGCCCGTGTCTTTCGCGGACTCGGCCACTTTCATCGACTTCTTCATGAGCGCGATGGCGTCGAGCGTATTGAGGCGCGTCACGTCGAAGTGCACGCCCGGGCGGCCGAGCGCGCTGTCGACGAGAATCGACACGCCATTCGCCGACGCCGGACGGCCGATCGTGCCACGCAGAAGCATCGCGCCGTCGGGGTCGCGCAGTTCGTACCGGTTGTTGTCGAGCAGCACGAGATCGAGCTTCTGGTCTTCGAGCGCGGGCGGCACGTCGAGGCGGCCGATCTGCAGCGACTCGCCGCCCCAGCCATACGCATCGAGGCCGAACCACGCGGGAGAAAGATGTCCTTTCTTCGCGAACATATCCGCGATCTGGCCCAGCACAGGGAACGTGCTCGGCTTGACCTTGACGTCGAAGCGGAACTGCTTCACGACGGGTTCGAGCACCGAGCGGCTCTGCATCACGGATATTTCCGCAGGCGCGAGCTGATTGACCGTCGGTTGCGCCTGCTGCATCTGCATCTGGTTTTGCGGCGCGATGCCGAGCGCGTTCGGATCGGGCGGATCCACGCGCACGACGACGTCCGAGGAGTAGATGGGCCTGGCAAGGAACGCGTAGGCGGTCGCGAGCGCGGCCGTGATCCCGATGAACAGGACGAGCATGCCAAGGTGATCGCGCAGCAGCCTGAGCATGTCGCTCGCGGTGAATTCACCGTCGTCCTTGCCGGGGCGCGAAGATCCGGAGTTCACATAGAGGGTGTTCAAAAGCGCTGTCCTCAATTCAATAAGTTGACCGTTAAATCCCGGATGGGGAAAAAACAGCGAGTCCGCGCGGCCTATTCGCGGTGCGACTTACGTGTTCTTGATCCGGCGCATGGCCGTTGGAACTTCCAGACTCAAGACGCGAGAGGCTCTGAAAAGCGGGCGAAGCATAAGTGCTTCGCGCGTGCCGCTTCGAGATCGCATGACGAAGCACGTCGGCTCATCGGATTGCGACATGTGCCTGAAGCACACTCCGTGCCTCGACATCGCGCATCGAAATTCGGCGGATGAAACTCGCGAATGCCGCTGCGAATCGCTCTCGACCAAACGATTTGATAAGTCTGAAAATAGAGCGTCGGACCCATCTTCCGGACGCCAACTGCACGCGTCTGTTATGTACCGAACGTTCGGAGGTTGTCAGAGCGGGTACGTCACTTGCGCACGCACGCTTTCGCGCGATAATCACCGGTTTTGCCCGCACTTCATTTGTATCATCAAAGTGTGAACATCTCACGGCATCGGGTTGACCTTGATGAAATCGCGCACGGTATCGAAACGTGCCTTGCGCGTCTTCCCGTCATCGTGAATCACGCCGTAGTTGCCATCGCCGCCGTAGCGCTGGTCGTCATAGAGCTCGTATAAGGTCACGTTCTGAATGTCGTAAGTCTTCGCGAGCGACACGAATCCTTGCAACGCATCCTTGCCGACGAGATAGCCAGCCGGGTCCGCGTGCGTCGGCCGCACGCCGTATTCGGTGATCCATATCGGTTTGCCGTAGCTGTCGCGCAGGCGCTCCAGCACGTTGACTTTCTTGTCGCCGGCCGCCGTGATCGAACCCATGTTCGAATACCAGTGCCACGCGGTGATGTCCCAGTGCGGAACCGGATGACCGCGCGTGCCGTCGGGCTGCGTGCCTGCGTAGAGCATATCGGTGAAGCCGTAATGCAGCCAGCTAAACGATGTCAGCAGGATTTTCGCGTCCGGGTTCGTTTCACGTATGCCCTTGATCAAGCCGAGGATCGAGCCGCGCGCTTTCATGAACATCGCGTTGTCGTAGTCCTGCGGATGCTCGCCGCTGCGGTCCGAGCCGCGTATCGTCCAGTTGTCGTATTCGTTGCCGACCTGATAGTACGTAACGAGCCCCTTGAGAACGCGGCCCGCCGTCTTGCCGAGCGCATAGCCGCGCTCGAAGGTCTCCTGCTCGTTCGCGCGCTTTTCCGGCTCGAAGGGCGTGACGAGCGCGAGCACGCCGACGCATTGCTTCGCCGCCGCGCGCGCGAAATCCGCGACCATGTGGGCGCTTTGCTCGCTCGATACGTCCTGCGCATACATCGTGACGCCGAGATCGCGCAGTTGTGAAATCTGCAAGTCGTAGTCGCTCATGCCATACGCGCCATGATGCTCGAGATGCCCCGCGATGCCATAGAACACGCCTTTCGAGCCATCGCCGCAGGCGATTTTCGGTGAAGCGGCGCTCGCCGATTGCCTGCTCTGGTGCGAATCGGACGTGCCGCTGCGCGCATAGATCAGCACGGATGCGCAGCAAAGCGCACCGAAGAGGGATACGGCAGCCAACAGATTTCGCATCGTTGTTCGGCCCTCAGACCTCATGCAGCAAGACGTTTTTCGCTTGCTCGTCGAATGCTTCGCGCGAGAAGCGACGCCTGAATTCGCGCGCGAGCGGGGCGAGCGGAAGATCGCGCGACGCGAAGATGCGCTCGACGAATGCATCGTGATCGTGCGCGGGGAACAGCAACGCGTCGGGCAGATACGCATCGAGTCCCGACACGCGCGACGTCACGATCGGCCGTTGCGCGAGCACCGCTTCGATCATCACGAGCGGCACGCCTTCATACGCGGATGGCAGCACGAGCGCATCGCTCGCGACGATCCACGGCAGCACGTCTTTCTGCGGCCCGACCATGCGCACGCACGCGGACAGCGCCGGGCTCGCGTCGATCGTCGCTTGCAGGCGCGCCGCGTCCGGTCCTTCGCCGACGATCAGCACGAGCGTACGTGCGAAGGCATCGGCGTGACGTTCGATCGCCTCCATCAGAAAGCCCTGCCGCTTCTGCCGGAAGTTGAGCCGGCCGATATGCGCGATGATCGTCGTGCCGTCGACGGGCAGGCCGAGCGCGGCGCGCGCCGCCTGTTTCGTGAGTGTCGAGCGGCTGAAGCGATCGTCGACATAGTTCTCGAGAATCGTTGCGCGCGCATGGGGCGCGAGCGCCTTCAGCTTGCCGCGCAGATGATCGTTCAACGTGACGTATTCATGCGGCGCGCGATAGAGCGCGCGTTTGACGAGCCATTTGATCTTGCCGGGACCGCCCGTGTTCGCAGGCGCTTCATCGACGAGCGGCAGATAGCTCACCGCCGTCGTGCGCGCCCGGCGCGCGGCGAAGAGTCCGGCAAGACCGGACGCGATCGTGCCTTGCGCGATAAGCAGCTTGTTCAGCCGCAGCGCGCGCAATTTCGTGGTTGTCGCGCGGACCGTGCGCCACAGGGCGAAGACGTTGCCGCGTATCGATTCGGCCGTATGCGCAAGCCCGACCGTCTTCACTTTCGGATGAGCGTGCGCCAGATCGCAGACATAGCGATACAGCGGCTCGTTCGCAATCGGCACGAGGATATGCAACGTATTCACCTGCGTGCTCGCAATGAGCGCGAGCATGAACCGCTTGAGCATCTTCTCGTGGCCGCCGTTGATGCCTGAGTCACAGTAAATCCCCACCTTCACCCGCTTTCCCCCTTTGAACGTCCCGGTGTTTCAGATACAGCTTGCCATCACGCCTTGTCGATGAACTGCATCAGCAGGCGCGCGCTTTCCGTCCAGCGGAAGCGTTCGGCGTGCGCGAGGCCGCGGCGTTTCAGGTCTTCGCTCAATTCCGGCGAAGCGAGCAGCTCGCGCAATTTAGTCGAAATATCTTCGACGGAGTACGGATCGCAATAGATCGAAGCATCGCCGCAGGTTTCCGGCAATGCGCCCGCGCGGCCCACGAGCGTCGGGCAGCCGTTGCGCATCGCTTCCAGCGGCGGAATGCCGAAGCCCTCGTAAATCGACGGATAAAGGAAGCAGGCGGCGCGCTGATAGAGCGCTCGCAGCTTTTCATCGCTGACATAGCCAGCCTGCTTGATATTCGGCGCGCTCGACAGATCGTGCGCCTTGCCGAAGATCGCGGCATTCTTCATTCCCACGATCACGAGATCGATGGAAGGATCGTCCAGACGCATGAACGCTTCGACGAGACGCTTGAAGTTCTTCGTCGGATTCATGCTGCTCACGGCGAGCACGTAGCGGCGGTTGGTGAGCTTCAGTTCATCGATCACGGATGCATCGGGCATGATGTGATCGAGATGATCGGCGGCAAGCGGCACCACGCCGATACGCTCCGCCGGCACGCCGACATGATGCGCGAGCCGGTCGCGCGAGAACTGCGAATTGGTCAGCACGCAACTCGACGTGCGCGCGAGAATCCAGAACATCACGTGATACCAGGTGCGAAACTTCCACGAGAAGTGCGCGGGCGTATCGAACACCGCGGCATCGTGCATATAGATGATCTGATTCGCGCGAAAGATGCTGCCCGAGTTCGAGAGATTGACGATACGCGAGCGCCCGGCGAAGAGCGGCAGCACGATCTGCTCCCAGAAGACGCCCTTGCCGAAGCCGAGCTTCACGGTCTCGACGCCTTGCACGGGATCGAGTCCGTTTTGCGGCGGAACCGCGAGCGTCACGTGAGAACCTTGCGGCAATTGCACGAGCGCGGCGACGAGTTCGCGCGCCACGCGCTGCACGCCGGTGGTCTTCTGGCTCGTGAAGCGGCCGTTATAGACGAGCTTGTTGCTGGCGATGGATGTGTCCATATTCTCGGGTCGTCAGAACTGTGAGTCGGAGCTGGTTTCATAGGCGATTTCGTCGGCTTTGGCGTTGGCGTCGAGCGGCGCACGCGCCTGCCTGACGGCGTCGAGCTCGTACATCGAAAGCCATTGACGGAAAATCGCGTCCATCGAAAAGCGCTTGCTTGCGGAGGCTCTCGCCTCGGCGCCCATGCGCGTGCGCAGTGTCGGGTCGTCGCGCAACAACGCGAGATACTTCGCCATCTCGTCCACGCTCGATGCGACGAAGCCCGTCACGCCGTGCTGAACGACATCGCGGTTGCCGACCACGTCGGTCACCACGGCGGGAATGCCCGCGACCTGCGCCTCGATGAGTGCGACAGGCATGCCTTCCCACCGGGACGTCTGCACGTAGATATCGAGCCCGGACGTGAGTTCGAGCGCGCGATCGCGCGTCACCCAGCCGCTGCACGATACGGCGCCGTTCGGTGTTCCCGCAGGCAACTCGCTTACATTGCCGCCGATCCACAGGAAGCGGACGGACGCATCGTGCAACTCGGTTGCGAGCTTCACGAAGGCTTCATGATTCTTCTGGAACATCGCGCGGCCGCTCATGCCGACGACGATATCGCTGGCGCTTCTATCGATGCGCGGCGGAATCTCCGGCACGTTCACGCCGTTCTCGATCATCCGCGCGCGGCGCGCATGCATCTTCGTCTCGATCTCGGAAAGCTCGCTATCCGAACACGCGACGATGGTGCCGCCCAGCCGCGCAGCGATACGCTCGAAGCTCAGATAAGCGAATTGCTTGACGGGCGAAACATCACGGCGAAGGAAGGCGAGGCCGTGCGGCGAATAGAACACGCGTGCGCGCGGCGCCGCGATGCGCGCGGCGGCGCGTCCCAGCACGCCCGCCTTCGACGAATGCAGATGAATGACGGACGGATCGCATTCCTTCAGCTTGCGGACCAGGTTCCGCAGACTGCTCAGATCGTTTTTCACGCTCACTTCGCGGAACATGCTGACGTAAGTTAGCTTTACCGCAGGATGAAAGAGCTTCGCGAAGTTATTCGGTGTTTCCTGCCGGATGGAATGAAGGATCGTTACGCCGACGCCGGCCGCCGCCGCGCGGTTCGATAGCTGGGTCAGCATGGACAGCACACCGCCGCCGAAGGCTTCGGTGATATGGACGATCTCTTTCATATTCAACTCTTCGATTGGCATTTCGCCGAGCACCCGCGGCGACACGCAATGAGAAGGAATGGCCTAATCGTTATGGAAATGACGCGACACACTTGCCGGGGCGAACGCATCCACGGCGGCTTTGATGGCCGCCTGGCGGAACTTGAAAAGCCGGGATGTGCGTGCTGGAGTACTAATCGCGCGGTGTAATACGCGGGCGATAAATACACACGAGATCCGGCATAGCATTACGCGTTCCTTGCGCACAAGGATGCGAGGAAACCGTCAAGCCTGATAAACAAGCCTGGATTTACCTGCCGCAAATTCCCGGACCAGTCAAATTGGCCGGATGGGCGCCCCGATGTCGGTCTTTGCGAAGACTATTTTGCGTCGCGCCGATGAAATGGCTTTTGCGGCGAGACGTAAAGCCGATAGATCAAGCGGTCTGAACTTCCGGAAGCCGAAACGCTGGTTTGCCGGTGCGAGCACTTTCCTCAGCCCGTGCCCGGGGAGTCATGAATACGAATCGCTGAGGTTCACTTCGTGGCGGGAGCATTCTGCTGAGCAATCGCCGTTTCACATATCTGTAGAAGGATTTGCAGATCCTTGAGTGGCACCGCGACCGATTGCATGCGCAGGCTCTCCGCTTGATCCGCCAACTTTTGCACGTGCTCGACTGACGTTTCGTCCGTTTCCATTCGGCAGGCTCGCTTAATTAAACACTGTTTGGACCATTAAGATATAGGCTCGAACCGTATGGGTCGGTTCGTTGACTCACATACTTAAATGCAACTTTCGGTGTAGAGCGCAATCAAATGCGCCGAGTGCGCAGTCGAGGTGCAATAAAACACCTCGTAAAAGGCACTCGTTTGAAATACCCGTTACCAATTAGAATCAGTTGTTACTGTTTATAACACGTCAATTTCCGGATTGCCCAAAGCGTCAAATAAGCCTTGCGCCGGGCCTAATCATCAAATCGAATTTCTACATACGGTTCACGTGGTTCCGGAACCCGCCCCTCCGGTAATCGGACGGGGACGCTTGAGCAGCGACACGCCTTGCAGATGCAGCGTGAGGGCCATCGCCGCGGCGGCCATCGTCTCGACGATCAGCGCCGTAGCCGCCGCACCCTGTTCGCCGAAGAGCTTTGCCAGCACGGCGAGCAAGCTGAAATTCAGCACGGCGGACGCTATCAGCACGCGGCTGAATTGCGCTTTCATGCCGAGCGGAAGCATGGTCTGAACACCGAAGAGATCCGTGAGGCCAGCCATCAACGGGACAAACGCCATCCAGCGCAACACCTCTACGGTAGGCAAGAACTTCGGTCCATACAAGAGTTTTACCGCAAGTGGTGCGCCGAAAAAGATGCAGACGGAAATCATCGAGACGATCAGGCCTTGCACGACGAACATCTTGCGCAGGAACGCGAATGCATCGTCCTTCGCATGATGCATCAGAAAGCTCACGCGCGGGTAAGCCGCGGTCTTGAGCGGCGACAGCATGTTCAATGCCGCGCGAATCAGTTTGTCCGCCGCGGCGAAGTAGCCGGCCGCGACATTGCCCGAAATGAACGTGAGCAGCACGATGTTGCTCGATGCATAGATATCGACGACCGAAGTCGCCATGAAAACGGCCCAGCCATCCTTCAGACGACCGCGGATCGTGCTCAACGAAACGGGCGCGAAGTCGAGCTCGCGCCGGAAGTACAGATACGTGCAGATCGAAATGCCCGATAACAACGGCACGAGCGCGTTGACGGTCATCGCGATGTACACATCTTCGCGCTCATGCACGAAGAGATACATCGCGGGAATGCTGAGCGCACGTCCGATGAATACGAAGAGGCTCAACATGCCGAGATCTTCGATGCCCTGGAAGTACCACGTGGGAATCAGCATCGCGCCGATCGCCATGCCATAGCCGATGAGCAGCAGCTTCCGATACTCCTCCAGATAAGGTATGAAGGACGTCAGCGCGATCACGACGAAGAGTCCCGCGAACGCGAGCGCGGCCTGAGTGACGATGGTCTCCCAGAAGATCTTCGAGCGCTGCTCGCGGCTCGCCCGGTTGATCGAGATCTTCGGCGTGGCGGTCAGCGAGAAGCTGTAGTTCGTGATCGAGATGAAGTAGGCAGTAAAGGCCATGCCGAACGAAAGGCGTCCGTATTCGGCCGGACCGAGAACGCGTGTGAGCCAGGGCAGCGTCAGAAGCGGTGCAAGGTACGTGGACACCTGCAACGTCATCAGGATCGTGAAGTTCTTTCGGAATGAAGCCATTGAGCGGTTTTTTCCCCGACTGAAGCGCAGCGTGTTTTATGACTATGACGCAGGGTTGTGAATCCTGCTGGCTTGCCCGTTTCGGGCGAGCCTTTGCATGACACCGCATGGAGCGGATAGTTTCGCCTGTGCGACGTGTCGTCGATGCGACGCGGGGCCAAAGAGGTTTGCGTGCCCGCGCCTTGGCCTGGCTTCGGGGCACTTGATGTTGGACGAAATGCGCCGGTTCCGGATTGTCGATAACTTCCGGAGAAGGCGCAACCGTGTGAAAGAACCATTTAACAAGAGAAATGTGACTTTATCAGTGGGGTTGCGCACGCAAGACCGGTTCCATGGCGCGATCGTTCGGTTGAAATTTGCGCGAAGTGCTGGTAGGGCATGGGCGACGGTCTGCGCATTTCAAACGCGAATCGCGCAAGAAAGTCCGAATAGCGGGACGACATTTTCGCCCTCGAAAGAAAGAACAAACCGGGCTCGATGTTCGTGACGGGACATTCGCTGGCGAGAGCAATTTCTGTTCAGGCATATCGCGCGATAAGCATCCGCAAACCAGGCTTTATATCGGATCTTCAAAAATAGAATTAATAGCAATGCGATATTTTCCATAGCCCCGTGCGCCCATAAGAAATAAAAGCATGAAGCGCGGTTCGAACGATCGTGCACGCGAATTGCTACTTGCCGCGCAGCGCTTCGCTGCCGCATGCGTCGTAGGCGCTCACATATAATGACCTGCAACACTTCACCCGACGGCCTGTTTTTAGCGACATCAACCGCATCACCGACACACGCAAGGATCCAATCGTGACAACGTCTTTTTCCGGTACGGTCGAGCCCGAAGGCGACAAGGCCTTCGATGCGGCCGTCGCAGGAAACGACGGCGTGCTGGTGCTCGACGCCGCCCAGCGATGCCTTTCCGCCGACGCCGTCCTCACGCATCTCTTCGATCTCGATCCGGCCGCGCTGAGCGGCCGTTTGCTTGCCGACACCCCGTTGCCTCGCCCGCTCACCGCTGCGCTCGCCGAGGCCGCCGACGCCGCGCTCGCGGGCAATGGCACGCGCCGCGCGCACGTGACGTTCGGCGAGGGCGACGCGACGCGCGCCTTCTCGATCATCGCGCTGCCGGGCGCGGATTGCGTGACGCTGGTCGTATCGTCGGCGGCGGACGCATCGGACGACGAACACGGCGGCGCCGACCGGGTCGCGCATCTGCGTGCCGAAGCCGCGCTCTTCATGCGCGATCACGTGCTGTCGGTCGTATCGCACGATCTGCGCGGACCGCTCAACGCGATCCATAGCTGGGGCTACGTGCTCGAAAGAAAGGTCGACGCCAACGATCCCGCCGCGCAGCGCGCGCTCGCCGGCATTCGCTCGGGCGTCGAGCAGCAGGTGAAGCTGATCGAGCAATCGGTCGATACGACGCGCGCCGAAACCAAGACGCTGCAAGTCGCGCTCGCGCCTGTCGCGCTGCGTCCGTTGCTCGAAAAGTGCGCGGCGCTCGCGCGCGCAAGCGTCGCGCGTGCCCGCGGCGTGACGATCGAAATCGATTCGCCGCTTGCGGAAGAGCAGCTCGAAGGCGATGCCGAGCGTCTCCTGCAGACGCTCTGGCTGATGCTCGCATTCGCCGCCGAGGCGAGCCCGTCGGGCGCGACCGTGCGCGCGTCGAGCAACATCGAAGGCAGCATGTGGCGCACGGACGTGCGCTTCAGCGCATCGGCGCAGGCGCTCGGCGATCCGGCGTCGCCGCATGTGCTCGAAGCCTTTGCGCGGCGACAGGCGCTGGAGCCGCGCGAAGGCGGGCGCATCGCGTGGGGCCTCGCACTGTGCAAGCGCGTATCCGAAGCGCATGGCGGCGCGTTCGAGCATAGCGATATCGTCGACAACGCCGAGGTCACGCTGTCCGTGCGCGTGCCCGTCGCGGGGATGTAAATTGACTTTCGATCAGCTGTCGCCCATATACTGACGCTTTCCACTTTCGAAGAGAGTTGCTTTGGCTCAGGTTGTCGCGCTGATCGGCGCATTGTTGCTCGTCGCATTGAACGGTTTTTTCGTCGCGGCGGAATTCGGGCTCGTCAAGCTGCGGTCCACGCGCGTCAAGGCACTGGCGCGCACCAATGGCCTTCCTGGCCGCCTGCTTGCGAAGGTGCACGGGCAACTCGACGCCTATCTTTCCGCGTGTCAGCTCGGCATCACGCTGGCATCGCTCGGGCTTGGCTGGATCGGCGAGCCTGCGTTCGCAACACTCCTGCATCCGCTCTTTTCGCTGCTCGGCGTCGAATCGGAGCAACTCATCGAAACGGTGTCGCTCTTCTTCGCGTTCACGGTCATTTCGTTTTTGCATATCGTCGTCGGCGAACTGGCGCCGAAGTCGTGGGCCATCCGCCGAGCGGAGCAGGTCGGCCTGTGGCTCGCCACGCCGCTTTACGGCTTCTACTGGGTGATGTACCCGTTCATCTGGGTGCTGAACACGAGCGCGAATTTCGTGTTGCGGCTCTTCGGCATATCCGCCGAACATGGTCACGATGCGCATTACTCCACCGACGAACTCAAGCTGATCCTGCGCGGACGGCGTCACGGCGGCGCGTCTTCGTATAACGAGGACGAGTGGAACACCATCGCGCATTCGCTCGACTTCAGCCGCATGACGGTGTCGGACCTGATGCGTCCCGCGCATGAACTCGTCGGACTGCGCAATGATTTGCCGATGCGCGACAACCTCGCCGTGGTCTCGCGGCATCGTTTTTCACGGTATCCGCTTTTCGCCGATGCTTCGGGCGAGCGCGTGATCGGCATGATTCATCTGAAGGACTTGCTGCTTGCGGGCGATGGCGGTCAGCGTGGCTTCAACTTCAGCTTTTCGAAGGACTCCGCCGAGAAGATCGACAAGCTTTCGCGGCATGTGCGGCCTGTGCAATACGTCGCGCCGAATCTGTCGGCGCTCGAACTGTTCCGGCGTTTTCGCAAGGGCGCGCCGCATCTCGCGATCGTCGGGCGCAAGGGCGCGAAGCCGATCGGCTTCATCACGCTCGATAACCTGCTCGGCGCGCTCGTGGGCCAGATTCACGACGAGTTCCGTCAAGGCGATGCCGACTGGTCGCGCATGGACGACGGCACGTTGATGGGCAAGGGCAGCTTGCCGGTCGTGTCGCTGGAGCGGGCGCTCGGCATCGATATCGACGAAGGGCGCGCGGAGTCGGTCGGCGGACTCGTCATCAATGCGCTCGGCGATTTGCCCACCGAAGGGCAACGGGTCGGGTTCGATCGGTTCGATATCGTGGTCAAGAAGATGAAGGGACCGAGAATTGTCCTGGTGCGGGTTTATCCACGCGAAGAGCTGCTCGAGGAAGCGGGGTGAGCGCCTTTGCGCCGGACCCCGAAAGCACCAGTCAACTCTTGGGCACGCCTTCTTCGACGAGCAAAGCCACCGGCATCGCCGCCAGCGCATCGCGCAAGAACAGCCTAGCTCCATCGGCCTTCGGCGCATTCGGACTCAACCAGTCGAACAGCGCCCGCGAATGCAGCGCCTCCGGCAGCACGACGAACGTATCGCCCCAACGCTGCGCATCGACGAGCGGCATGTCGCGCCCATCGTCCAGCAAGGGCGCCGCGAGCCGCGTCGCAATCACGATGGCAAACGCGCTTCCGGCGTGGCGCGCATAGGCAATCACGCGCCCGGCGTGTTCGCCTTGCACGTCGAGCGGCACGTACTCGCCTTGAGCGAACAATGACTCGCAATGCTTGCGCAAAGCCAGAGCGCGCCCCGCGAGCGCCAGTTTCACGCGCCCGTCGCGCCAGTTCGCCAACTGCTCCGAAGGCGGTCCTTGCTCTTCGACTTCGGCGAGCCACTGCCGACGCAATTCATAATCGACAGGCCGGCGATTGTCGGGATCCACGAGACTGAAATCCCACAGCTCCGTTCCCTGATAGAGATCAGGCACGCCCGGCGATGTCAGTCGCAAAAGCGTCTGCTGAAAACTGTTGATCGCGCCCATCGGCCCGATCCGCGCGGCGAACGCCGACAACTCCTGCAAGAAACCGTTGCGCCGCTGCGGCGCGACGATATCGAACAGAAAGTCCTTGCATGCGTTCTCATACGCTTCGTCGGGCGCGAACCAGCTCGTACGCAGCTTCGCCTCGCGCAGCGCCTTCAATTGCCATTCCGCGACACGCTCGGCAAGCGCGCGAACACCCGCTTCGTCGTCGGGGTCGAGCGTGGTCGGCCAGCATCCGACGAGCGTCTGATACAGCATCGCTTCCGCCGCCGGGCCCGGCGCCCAGTCGTGGTTATCGGCCGGGCCGCGTCGCAGCGGCGTGTTCAACGTGGACCACTGCCTGAGTGTCGCCGCCCATTCATCGGGGATTTCGCTCAGCGCCGCGATGCGCGCGCGCACGTCCTCGCCGCGCTTGTGATCGTGGGTCGCGGTGCAGAGCATCGCGTGCGGAAACGCATCGAAGCGTTCGCGATTGCACGCGTGAAATTCGTCGACGGACAACGCGAACTCGCCCGGGTCCGCGCCGACTTCATTGCGCGAAATGAGGCGTCCATAGCGATAACACGCCGTATCTTCGACGGCCTTCGCCGCCACCGGCGACGTCAGTTGCGAGAACAACGTCTGCGCCGCGCGACGCTGCGAGCCGCTCGACGACGGCGGCGTCTGACTTGCCTGCGCCTGAGTGCGATCGCGCTCGCGATTACGCTCCGCGGCGCGATCCCGCCCGCGTTCGGGACGCTCGTTGCGCTCCGGCTGCGACGGCAATTCATCGGGCAGCTTGCCGCCGAGCCATTGCGCGACCTGATCGAGCACGACATGATCCGCACGCGAAAGCACGGCCCGCGCGGCTTCGAGCGCCTGCGCGAAGAAGCGCTCGTCCTCGGGACTGCGCACGCCGCTCACCGGATAAATGCGATACACCGGAAACTGCACGACGAGTTCCGCGACCACACGCCTGATCGACGTGAACGTGAAATCGCGCGTGGTGTGCGCATCCCGCGCGATGCGATGCAACGCGCGCGTCACGCGATCCAGTTCCGCCGACAGATTCTCCGCGAGTATCTTGCGCCGCGCGGCGAGCGCTTCGTCGGCGAAACACGCGCTCTCGCCCGTGATCTCGGCCCACAGCGCGGCGAGCGGCGCCGCGCCCGCCGGATCGTGCAGCAGCGCGCCGACATCGTTCATGAAGTCGTAGCCGGTCGTGCCTTCGACTTGCCAGTCGCGGCGCAGCGGCTCGCCGCGCGCCAGTATCTTTTCGACGACGAAATACGTGTGCCCATTGCCGTTCCGCAACGCCTCCGGCCGTTGCGCCGACAGTTCCTCCAGCCGCGCGCGAAGGCGCTGGCAATATTCGCGCGGTTCCGCGAGGCCATCGACATGATCGACTCTGACGCCGTCGATCAGACCTTCGGTGAAGAGCCTGAACACGAGCGCATGCGATGCCTCGAACACCTCGGGCCGCTCGACGCGCACGCCGCCGAGCGTGCTCACGTCGAAAAAGCGCCGCCAGTTCACTTCGTCGGCGGCGGTGCGCCACCATGCGAGCCGGTAATGCTGGCGCTCCAGCAGCCGGTGCAGCCGGTCGCGGCCCGCGGATGTATCGGGCGAATGCGCGGCGAGGATCGCCTCGATCGCGGCCTGGCCGCCCTCCGTCTGCGCGATGGTGACGAGCGCCGTGCGCGCATCGGCGGCGCGGGGCTGATCGGCGGGCTGCGTCGTCAGGCCGACGAAGCGTTGCGCAAGCTCAGGCGCTTCCTGAAACACGGCGGGGTAATCGACCGGGCAGACGGGAAACACGTTCGAGTAATACGCGATGACGAAACGCCCTTCGTCCGCGCGATACGCGAGCCGGATTTTGCCGGCCTGCAATTCGTCGCCATAGGCGCCGCCGAGAAACGGCGCGAGCACCTTGCCGCGCAAGGCCGGATCGGGCGAATGCCAGTCGACGTCGAAGAAACGCGCGTGCGCCGCGTGGCGCCCCCATTCGAGAATGTCCTGCCACCACGCGTTTTCCGCTCCGCCCACGCCCATGTGATTCGGCACGATATCGACGATGAGCCCCATCTCGTGCGCGCGCAGCTTCTCGACAAAGCGCCGCAGACCGTCTTCGCCGCCCAGTTCGGGATTGACCTGCGTGTAGTCCACGACGTCATAGCCATGTGTGGAGCCGGCGGTCGCGGTCGTGATCGGCGACACATAGGCGTGACTCACGCCGAGGCGCGCGAAGTAGTCCACGTGCGCGGCGGCATCGTCGAAAGTGAAGCCCTTGTGAAGCTGAAGCCTGAGCGTGGAACGCGGTACGGTCATGGTGATTCGGATTTCGATGTGGGTTCGTTCGGTTGCACGGAGCGCCTGCGCGCGGTGTCGACGGCGAGCAGGCGGTCGGAAAACGCGTCGTCGAGAAACAGGTCGTCGACGGGCAGGGCGAGCCGCCTGCGCCAGTTCGGATGCTCGTCGATCGAGCCCGGCAGATTCGGCTGCTCGGCGAGCGCGAGCAAGTCTTCGAGCGGATAAGTGACGAGCGGCGCGGGCGTCGCGGCGACGAACGCGAGCGCTTCATCGACGGGCGCGTTGCCGATATCGGGCGCATCCACGTCGCCGGGCGCGATGCCCGCGTCCTGGAACGCGCGCCACAAATGCCCGCGATCGACGCCGCGCTCTTCCAGCGCCACTTCGACGGCATCGCGGCCATCGGCGCGCGCCATCGTCTGGCCGATTTTCGAGCGCCACACGATGTCCTCGCCGCGCCACCATCCGGTGACGGTCGGCAGGTCGTGCGTCGTCGTCGTCGCGGTGACGCCGCTGTCCCATTCGCGCGGCGGCTTGAAGCCCGGGCCGTCCACTTCGCGCTCGAACCACAGCACGCGAATGCCCAGCAAGCCGTGCTCCTGCAAGCGCTCCGTAAAGCCGGGCGGCACGGTGCCGAGATCTTCGCCGATCACGATCGCGCGATGCCGCCACGATTCCAGCGCGATGAGCCGCAGCATGTCCTCCAGCGGATAGCGCAGATACGCGCCGTCCTTCGCGCTCTCGCCTTCGGGCACGAGCCAGAGCCTGCGCAAGCCGAGAATGTGATCGATGCGGATGCCGCCCGCGCGCGCGAACGCGCAGCGCAGCATGTCGATGAACGCCGCGAAGCCCTGCGTGCGCATCGCGCGCGGCGAGAACGTCGTCAGTCCCCACGACTGCCCGGCCTGATTGAAGAGATCGGGCGGCGCGCCGACGGACACGCCCGTGAGCATTTCATCGCGATACGACCACGCGTGACTGCCCGCGCTGTCGCATCCGACCGCGAGGTCCGCGACGAGTCCCACGGCCATGCCCGCATCGCGCGCGGCGTGCTGCGCGTGCATGAGTCCTTTCGCGGCGAGCCATTGCGCGAAGAGATGGAAGTCGACTTCGCGGCGATTGGCGTTCGCGAATTCCGTCACCGCGTCGCTGCGCGGATCGCGCAAGGCTTCGGGCCAGTCGCGCCAGTGGCCTTCGCCGTTCTCCGCGAGCTGCGCGGCCTGCAATGCTTCGAAGCGCGCATGATCTTCGAGCGGGCGGCCGCCCTGATCGACGAAATCGGCGAAGTCTTTCGCGAAGGGCGACTCGCGGTCTTCGGAGAAGGTATCGAAGAGCGCGCGCAGGATCGCGAGGCGCGCTTTCGATGCGCGCGGCCAGTCGATCAGCGTGAGACCTTCGAGTTCGGCGAGTTCCTTCGCCACGCCCGTTTTTTCGATCGCCGCGCGGGCCGCGGGTGCGCCGAGCACGGCGGCCGGATCGACATGGGCGATGTTGAGAAAGAGCCGCGACGACGGCGAATAGGGACTGAACTTGTTCGGCTCGGCGCTGAACATCGCGTGCATCGGGCTGATCGCGACGGCATGTCCGCCGCGCTTCGCGGTCTGCGTCGCGAGCGACGCCAGCGCCGTGAAATCGCCGACGCCGCCATCGCCATTGCGGCGCAAGCCATACACTTGCGCGGCGACGCCCCACAGCGGCGGCGTTGCGCCCGCGTCTTCGTTCAAGGCGCGCCACGCGTCGTCGATCGTGTAACAGCGCGCGGGCGCGACCGCGAGCGTCGTGCGATGGTCGTTGATGACGAGCGTGTGATAACCCGGCTCCGCGATCGGCGAAAGCAGCGCGATCTCGCCCTTGGGCGACGTGAAGCGTCCGTCGATCACCGCGCCGCTTTCCAGCTCGATGCGATAGCGCGCGCCCGACTTCGCCGCCGACACCGGCAGCGCGATGCCGCGATCCACTTCGGCGGTGATGAGCGGCGGCAGCTTGCGTCCGCTCATTTCGGCATCGACGGCGGCCATGCTCTGCCTGATCTGCGCGGCGTTGCCGCACGGCAGGCCGAGCTTTTCGAGCAGGATGCGCAGCGTCGTCTCCGGCACGCGCTGCATGTTCTTGTGCGCGTTCTGCCATTCGATCTCGAAGCCCGCGCGCTCCGCGAGCGCTTCGATGCTGCTCACGGGGCGCGCCGCGCCCGTTTTGGGCGTCTTGCTTGCGGCGGCGCTCACGAGACGCTTCCTTCGGCCGATGCCGGTTCGAAGCGGCGCGCGTCATGCGCGATCGCGTATTCGTTCACTTCGCCGGTGAGCCAGGCGAGGAACGTGCGGCCGTCCAGCTCGCCGTCACGCGCGCGATCCTGCGCGCGCGCGGGCGTCTCGAAGACGATCTTGCCCGGCGGCTGCTCCTTCAACGCGATGGCGCGCTCGCCGAGATTGAGTGCGACGGAGAGCGTTTCGCCGTCGCCCAGCTTCCAGCGCGCGACGAGCGCCTTGTCGCCGAGCACGTCCGCGCCGAGCGATTTCGCGCCCTTCAGACGCGGCGTGACGAGCTTCGCGCGCACCGTGAGCGCCGAGCGATAAAAGTGCAGCCATTCGAGCCGGCCCGCTTCGTCCTGTTTGTCCGACAGCTTCGGCGAGGACATCTCGAAGGTCATCTTGTCGTTCGGATCGGGAATCTGCGCGCGGCGCTTTTCGTCGCTGAACGCGGAGAACTTCGCGAACTCCTTGCGGCGGCCTTCGCGCACCGCGTCGGCGAGCTGATCGTGATAGTCCGTGAAGAACAGGAACGGCTGCTTCGAACCGTATTGCTCTTCCATGAACAGCAGCGGAATTTGCGGCGACAGCAGCAAGAGCCCCGTCGCGGCGAAGAGCGATTCGTCGTCGGTCAATGAGCGCAGGCGATCGCCCATCGCGCGATTGCCGATCTGATCGTGGTTCTGGAGGAACATCACGAAGCGCGTCGGCGGCAGATGCGCGCTCGGTTCGCCGCGCGGCTTGCCGTCGTGTATCGGCGACGGATCGCCCTGATACGCGAAGCCTTCCGTCAAGACGCGCGCAAGTTTTTCGATCGGCTTGTCGCAATACGCGCCGTAGTAGCTCTCGTCTTCGCCCGTCAGAAGCACGTGCAGCGTGTTGTGGGCGTCGTCGTTCCATTGCGCGTCGAAATGCGTTTCGAGCAGATTCGCCGTGTTGTGCTCGTTCTCCAGCACGAGATGAACATGACGGCCCGCCTCGACGGAACTGCGCACGCGTTGCGCGAGCTCGCGCAGCCATTCGTCGTCGTTGATCGCGTGCACCGCGTCGAGGCGCAGGCCATCGAAACGATATTCGTTGAGCCAATACAGGGCATTGTCGAAGAAAAGATCGCGCACTTGCGGGCGCTCGAAATCGATCGCCGGGCCCCACGGCGTGTGCACGCCTTCGCGGAAAAATGTCTTCGCGTAGGCGTTCAGATAGTTGCCGTCCGGGCCGAAGTGGTTGTAGACGACGTCGAGAAAAACCATCAGGCCGAGGCCGTGCGCCGTATCGACGAGTTGCTTCAGTTCCTCGGGACGGCCGTACGCCGAGTCCGGCGCGTAGGGCAACACGCCGTCGTAGCCCCAGTTGCGCGTGCCGGAGAAATCGTTGAGCGGCATCAGTTCGATCGCCGTCACGCCGAGTTGCGCGAGTTCGGGCAGGCGCGCCGTCACGCCCGCGAAGCCGCCCATCGCGCCGACGTGCAGTTCGTAAAGCACGGTTTCTTCCCACGGCCGGCCGTGCCAGTTCGTGTGCGTCCAGCGATACGCGCGCGGGTCGATGACTTCGCTCGGCCCATGCACGTCCTGCGGCTGAAAACGCGACGCGGGATCGGGCACCGCGAGATCTTCGTCGAGCCGATAGCGATACAGCGTGCCCGCGCCGCCATCCGCTTCGGCTTCGAACCAGCCGTCGCCGGTCGGCTGCATGTCGACGCGTTCGGACGTGCCGCCCGCGCGCTGGATTTCCACTTGCACGGCATCGCGCGATGGCGCCCAGAAGCGGAAACGCGTGCGCGGATTTTCGCGCACGGCGCCCGTCAGGTGAGCGCCGAAAGGAAGGCAATACGCATGATGATGCTTGTGCGGATCGATCGGACGTTCGGACATGATTTCCTGCCTGTATTGCTGCGATGAAGTGCGTCTGTCAGTGTGGCGAATCGATTTCGGGTTCGCGATGCGAAGGCACCGTGCCGGGATCGGGCGGCAGCGCCGTCAAAAGACGCGGACCCTGATGCGCGCCCGCCATCCACACCGCCTGCCAGTCCGCCTCGCCGGTCGGCTCCGCCAGCATCACGACGATACTGTGCGGGGCCAGTTCCATTTCGCTGCCGACGAGCGGCCGCGTTACCGAGTCGGGCTCCGCGCTATCGAGGAGCACGTTCCATTCCAAGTGAGGCGCGGGCGGCGTGAACGTGAGCGCCTGCGACGATGCGTTGAACATGATGAGCAGCACGTCGATTTCGCCGTCGACGCCCGGGCCTGCGCGCCGCAGCGTGAGCGCGCGGCCTTCGGCGTCCTGCCATGCTTCGATCGCGAGCGCGTTGCCGCGTTCGTCGAACCAACTCACATCGTAAAGGCCCGGCAGCACTTCGCGGTCGCCGTAAAGGAAGCGCGTTTCGCGCAGCACCGGGTATTTTTTGCGCAGTGCAATAACGCGCGCGACGAACTCCGTCATCTCGACGCCCCGCGCGCTTTGCGCCGCGTCCCAGTCGAGCCAGGAAATCTCGTTGTCCTGGCAATAGGCGTTGTTGTTGCCCTGCTGCGTGCGGCCGAATTCGTCGCCGGCGAGAAGCATCGGCGTGCCGAGCGAGAGCAGTGTCGTCGCGACCATCGAGCGGGCGAGACGCGCGCGCACTTCGAGGATCGCGGGATCGTCGGTCGGGCCTTCGACGCCCCAGTTCGCGCTGCAGTTTTCGTTGTGGCCGTCGTTGTTGCCTTCCTGATTCGCGTCGTTGTGCTTGTGCGAATAGGCGGTGACATCGGCGAGTGTGAAGCCGTCGTGTGACGCGACGAAGTTCACCGACGCCCACGGCTTCCTGAAGCGGCGATTGAAGAGTTCCGCCGAACCGGTGAGGCGCGCGGCGAGATCGGGGCGCATGCCGGAATCGCCGCGCCAGAAACGTCGCACGCCATCGCGATACTTGTCGTTCCATTCCGCGAAGCCCGGCGGATGATTGCCCACCTGATAGCCGTCCGGCCCGATATCCCACGGCTCGGAAATCAGCTTGCGCGTGGAGAGGACGGGATCCTGGCGGACCGCGTCGAAGAAACCCGAGCCCGGATCGAAGCCGTGCCCTTCGCGGCCGAGCGTTACGCCGAGATCGAAACGGAAGCCGTCGATGTTGAACGCGGTGCACCAGTAGCGCAGCGAATCCATGACCATCTGCAGCACGCGCGGATGCGACAGGTTCACCGTGTTGCCGCAGCCGGTTTCGTTGATGTAGTGGCGCTCGTCGCCGGGAATCAGGCGGTAGTAGCTCGCGTTGTCGAGGCCGCGCCACGAGACCGTGGGTCCGAGTTCGTTGCCTTCGCACGTGTGGTTATAGACGACATCGAGAAACACTTCGATGCCCGCCGCGTGCAACTGGCGCACGGCGATGCGCATTTCGTTCAGCCGATGCGTCGAGAGATACGAAGGCTCCGGCGCGAAGAACGCGGCGGTGTTGTAGCCCCAGTAGTTCCTGAGGCTGCGTTCGACGAGAAAGCGGTCGTTCAGAAACGCGTGCACCGGCAGAAACTCGACGGCGGTGATGCCGAGCTTCTGCAAATGCTCGACGAACCACGGCGACGAGAGCGCCGCGAACGTGCCGCGCTCGTGCTGGCGGATGTCGTTGCGCATCATCGATGCACCGCGCACGTGCGTTTCATAGACGATGGTTTCGCCCCAGGGCGTGTCGGGGCGCACGTCGCGCGACCAGTCGAAGGCGTCGTCGGTGACGATGCACTTGGGCATGGCGGGCGCGGAGTCGCGCCGATCCATCGACATGTCGAGCCGGTTCGAATGCACGCGATAACCGAAGAGCGCGTCGGACCAGCGCCACGGACCGACGAGTTTTTTCGCGTAGGGATCGAGCAGCAGCTTGTGCGGATTGAAGCGATGCCCTTGCTGCGGCTGATACGGGCCGTGGGCGCGGAAACCGTAGACGGTGCCGGGATGCGCGCCGGGCAGATAGCCGTGCCAGATTTCGTCGGTGCACTCGGGGAGATCGAAGCGCATCAGTTCCTTGCGGCCGGTGCTGTCGAAGAGACAGACTTCGATGCGATGCGCATTCGATGAAAACACCGCGAAGTTGACGCCCAGACCGTCCCAGTTGGCTCCGAGCGGGTAGGGGGCGCCCGGGAGCAACTTGTCGGGGAGTGCATTTGGCATTGGGCCTATCCTCGGAGGTTTGACTTGAGTGAATTTCTTGGGCTTTGTTTTCGCCGGATCCCGTGTTTTTTGTGGTCTATAAGCGTTGCCCCTGTGCGGGGCGGCAGTCACTTTCTTTGCTGCTGCAAAGAAAGTAACCAAAGAAAGCAGCTTTTCCATCCAAAGTGCTTCATGCCGGCCGCGGCACAGGAGATTGGCTGAATGGCCCCCAGAGTAGCGAGTGCCCTCGCAAGCAGAACACGGCTTGGCTCGCGCACGGTCTGACGCATCGCACCGCATAACAAACTGGTTCAGCACCAATAGCTCCGGCCCGCTTCGCGGCCGACCGGTCCATCGGGTCGGCGCGCGCTTTCTTGCTAACGGTTCCATCTCACTGCATTCGTACTTCGTCGGTTTCCCTTGCAGACCCGGCGGCAGCGCGCAGCGCTGTGCCGATGCTTTTTCGTGCTGAACCAGCGCGCTGCAAGTTATGGCTCGTCAGACCGTGCGCGGTCCAAGCCGCGCGAGTTTTGTGAGGGCACTCGCTATAGCCGTTCCATTCAGCCGATCGCCTGTGCCGCGGCCGGCATGAAGTGCTTAGGCTGGGGAAAGCTGTTTCTTTGGTTACTTTCTTTGCAGCAGCAAAGAAAGTGACTGCCGCCCCGCACAGGGGCAGTGCTAATAGACCAATAACAAATCGGGATCCGGCGACAAAGAACACAAACACCCCCTTCAATCCCCCCGCAAAACAATCGTCGCCAACGGCGGCAAGGTCAACGCTGCTGACTGCTCCCTCCCATGACCAGGATAGTCATCCGTATGAATGACCCCGCCATTCCCCGTATTCGACCCGCCGTAAATGGACGCATCGGAGTTGAACACCTCGCTCCATCGCCCGCGCCGCGGCAAGCCAATCCGGTAAGCCAGCCGCGGCACCGGCGTCATATTGCACACGACGACGACTTCGCGCCCCTCCGCATCCATGCGCCGATACGCATACACGCTGTTCGCATTGTCATCCCCGACGATCCACTCGAACCCGCGCGCATCGCTGTCCAGCTTGTGCAACGCAGGCTCGCTCGTATAGAGATGATTCAGATCGCGCACGAGCTTCTGCAAGCCGCCGTGCAGCGAGTCATCGAGCAAATGCCAGTGCGGAGATTCATCGTGATTGAACTCCGCGAACTGCCCGAATTCCCCGCCCATGAACAACAGCTTCTTGCCCGGATGCGTCCACATGAAGCCGAAATACGCGCGCAGGCTGGCGAACTTCTGCCACCGGTCGCCCGGCATCTTGTTGATCAGCGATCCCTTGCCGTGCACGACCTCATCGTGCGACAA
Source organism: Caballeronia novacaledonica (assembly GCF_900258035.1). Classification (GTDB taxonomy): domain Bacteria; phylum Pseudomonadota; class Gammaproteobacteria; order Burkholderiales; family Burkholderiaceae; genus Caballeronia; species Caballeronia novacaledonica. The sequence goes on from NZ_OGTP01000005.1 coordinate 45,906, forward strand.
GGGCAGGACGAAGCGCTCGGAATACGCATACACCATCCCGAACGTATAGAGATGATGGTGATACTGCCGATACACCGGATCTTCCTGCATGTAATGCAGCGTGTCGTGCATCCAGCCCATGTTCCACTTGAAGTCGAAGCCGAGGCCGCCGCTCTCGACATTCGCCGTCACGCCCGGCCATGCCGTCGATTCCTCGGCCACGGTGATCGCGCCCGGAATCTGCCGCACTTCATGATTCAGCCGCTTCAGGAACGCAATCGATTCGAGATTCTCGCGCCCGCCGTAGATGTTCGGCACCCACTCGCCCGCCTTGCGCGAATAGTCGCGATACAGCATCGACGCGACCGCATCGACACGCAGTCCATCGACGTGATAGCGCTTGAGCCACGCCAGCCCCGATGCGATCAGGAACGCGCTCACCTCGTTGCGGCCGAGGTTGTAGATCATCGTGTTCCAGTCCTGGTGATAGCCTTCGCGCGGGTCCGCATGTTCGTAGAGCGGCGTGCCGTCGAACTGCACGAGACCGTGCGCGTCGTTCGGAAAGTGCGCCGGCACCCAGTCGATGATGACGCCGAGCCCCGCCTCGTGCGCGCGGTTCACGAACTCCGCGAACTGCTCCGGCGTGCCGAAGCGCGCGGACGGCGCAAACTGCCCGAGCGGCTGATAACCCCACGAGCCGCCGAACGGATGCTCCGCGATCGGCATGAATTCGAGGTGCGTGAAGCCCATGCCCTTCGCGTAGGGAATCAGGCGCTCGGCAAGCTCGTGCCAGTTCATGCCGCGATTGGCTTCCTCGGGCACGCGCAGCCACGATTCGGCGTGCGCCTCGTAAATCGCGATCGGCGATTGCGGCGTCTGCTTGCCGCCGCGCGTGGCCATCCAGTCGGCATCGGTCCATGCGTAGTGATCGATCGCATCCGCATCCGCGACGACCGATGCCGTCGAGGGCGCCTTCTCGCTCTGCATCGCGCAAGGATCGGCCTTCAGCGGCAACGTGTGGCCGTCGCGCGTGACGATCTCGTACTTGTAGCGCGTGCCCGCGCCGATGCCCGGAATGAAAAGCTCCCACACGCCCGCGCCGTGACGCAGGCGCATCGGATGACGGCGTCCGTCCCATGTGTTGAAATCGCCGACCACGGACACGCGCCGCGCATTCGGCGCCCACACCGCGAAGCGCACGCCCGCGACGTTGCCGTGCGTGACCGGCCGCGAGCCGAGGCATTCGAGCACCGCGTACGGGTCCGCTTGCGAGAGGCGCGCGAGCCATTCATCCGATAACACCGGGCCGAACGCGTACGTGTCGTGCGTCTCTTGCGGCGTGCCGTGCCAGTCGATTTGCAGGCGATACGCCGCCGGCCGCTCGACGAAGCCCGCGTAAAGCCCCGCTTCGTGGATGCGCGCGAGCGCGCCGATGTGCTCGCCATTGCCCGCATCCATGACGCTCACCGACGATGCGCCCGGCAGGAACACGCGCACGACATGTCCCCGGTCGGTTTCGTGCAGGCCGAGCATCGAGAACGGGTCGGGATGCCGCGCTTCGACGAGTGCGTCGATGTCGAGCGGATTGAGGCCGTGCGCCGGATTCCTGGCATCCGCCGGATCGCTACGATTGTTCATGGTGGGTTCCATCCGGATTGTCCTTGGTTGCTCCGAACACGGGTCGCGTGCCCGGAGCGGGCGGCTCGCCCGTGTCTCGCAGCAAGCGGCTCGCGAGCGACGCGAGACCCCGCAACGGAAGGCCGATCCAGGTCGGCCGGTTCGCTGCTTCGTAGCGGATTTCGTAAGCGGCCTTTTCGATCAGGAAGAGATCGAGCAACGGTTCGAACACGTCTTCGGCCGCGATCGTTTCAGGCGACGATGCGATCGCCGCCATGTACTCCCGCAAGAAGCTCTCCTCGGCGAAGGCGCGGAACCGCTCGAACAGCGCGCGCTTGCGATCCGCCGTCTGCGCGGGCGCGTTTTCCGTCGTCGATTGCGCGGCCGCGCTCGCATACGACAGCGAACGCATCAGCCCCGCGACGTCGCGCAACGGGCTCGTCTTCCTGCGGCGTTCGTCGAGCGCGCGCGCGGGCTCGCCTTCGAAGTCGATCAGATACGCGTCGCCCTGCGCCATCAGCACCTGGCCTAAATGGAAATCGCCGTGGATGCGGATGCACAGCGCATCGGCGCCGGGCGCGACGAGCTTCTTCACGGCATCGACGAGCAGCGTGCGGCGATCGAGCAGGCTCTGCGCGAGGAAACGGTCGTGCTCGCCGAAGTCGCCGATCTTCTGCGCGAGAATGTCGAGCGCCGATTCGAGCAGCTTGAGCGTGCCGTCGATCCAGCCCTTCGCGTCTTCGGCCGTCGCGCGTTGCGGCGTGAAGGCTTCGTCCTCGGTCGGCGATGCGAGCGCGACATGCAGTTCGCCGAGCCGCTTGCCGATCACGCCCGCGATGTTGCCGTAGCCCGCGAAACCTTCCGCCTGCGCATCGCGTTCCTGCGTGTGCTCTTCCGATTCCACCGCGACCGCGAGTTCATCGACGGTGCGGCGCAGATAGTCGAGCGCGTAGTTCCAGGCGTCGCCCTGATTGTCGATGAAGCCCTGCAGGATGACGAGCGTATGCGGCACGCCCTGCGGATCGACGCGCACGACTTCGCCGAACAGCGGGCCGGTGTTCGCATAGCCGAGCTTCGTCAGATAGCGGCTCATCTCCGCTTCGGGATGAATGCCGCCGACCACGCGCCGCACGAGCTTCAACACGACCTTGTCGCCGATCACGAGCGAGCTGTTGCTCTGCTCGGCCGCGAGCCAGCGGATCTCGGGCAGATCGGCGGGATAGTAGTTGAGTTCGTCGAGGCGTTCGGTCGGGATGAAACGGATCTCGCTCTTTTGCACCGTCGGCACGACCGCGCGTTCCTTCAGCTTGCGCATCACGCCATAGGTGAATTGCGGCACCGAGAACGCATCGGTCAGATGCCCGATGTTGCGGTTGCGGCGCACGCGCGCCAGCGCGAGCTGCATGTAGAGCGGCGATGTCGTCTCCGTGCCCCACGCGATGGAAAGCGGCAGCACGTAGCGCTCGCAATGATCGCCGACATCGGCTTCGATCTCGGTGAACGCGAAACCCGCGTTTTCGATCGTCGTCAGCGCGGCGAGCCGCACGCCATGCAGCTTCTGATCCTTCGACGCGAACCAGCGGCGCTTGCTCAAATAATTCGGCAGCACTTCCGATTCGAGCAGGCGCACGTTCTCCGGTGTCGGCCCGGTCTGGCCCGCGCGAATCACCATCGTCACGAATTCGGGCAATTGTTCCGAAGGCGCCTGCGCCCACGCGGGCCGCATGTTGCCCGGACAAAGCTGGAACCACAGGAAGCCGTACGGCGGGAAGGTCAGCAGATACGTGAGCTTGCCGATGGCCGGGAACGGCGAATCGGCGGTCATTTCGAGCGGCACCGAACCGTCGAACTCCGAGAGGTCGAGTTCCACCGCCTGCGGCGCGCGCGACAGATTCGCGACGCATAGAATCGGCGGCTCGCCTTCGAGCTCGCGCAGATACGCGAGAATCTTTCTGTTCGCGGGCCGCAAAAAGCGGATCGTGCCGCGCCCGAACGCATGCTTCGCGCGGCGCACGGCCAGCATTTTGCGCGTCCAGTTCAGGAGCGAATGCGGATCGCGGCTCTGCGATTCGACGTTCACCGCGTCATAGCCGTAGAGCGAGCCCATCACGGGCGGCAGCACGAGCTGCTCGGGATCGGCGCGCGAAAAACCGCCGTTGCGGTCGGACGACCATTGCATCGGCGTGCGCACGCCGTCGCGGTCGCCCAGGTGGATGTTGTCGCCCATGCCGAGCTCGTCGCCGTAATAGATGACCGGCGTGCCGGGCATCGACAGCAGCAGCGAGTTGATCAGTTCGATGCGCCGGCGATCGCGCTCCATGAGCGGCGCGAGACGCCGGCGAATGCCGAGATTCAGGCGCGCGCGGCGATCGCTCGCGTACGTGTTCCACAGATAATCGCGCTCTGAATCCGTGACCATTTCGAGCGTGAGTTCGTCGTGGTTGCGCAGGAAAATCGCCCATTGATTCGTCTCGGCGAGGTCCGGCGTCTGCCGCATGATGTCGGTGATCGGGAAGCGGTCCTCGCTCGCGATCGACATGTAGATGCGCGGCATCAGCGGGAAGTGGAACGCCATGTGGCATTCGTCTTCATCGCCGAAATATTCCTTCACGTCTTCGGGCCACTGATTCGCTTCCGCGAGGAGCATGCGATTCGGATATTCCGCGTCGATGGTCGCGCGAATCTTTTTCAGAATCTCGTGCGTCTCGGGCAGGTTCTCGTTGTTCGTGCCTTCGCGTTCGACGAGATACGGCACCGCATCCAGCCGCAGCCCGTCGATGCCCATGTCGAGCCAGAAGCGCATCACGGAGAGCACTTCCTTGAGGACCGCGGGATTGTCGAAGTTCAGGTCGGGCTGGTGCGCATAGAAGCGATGCCAGTAATACTGGCCCGCGACCGGATCGTGCGTCCAGTTCGACGGCTCCGTGTCGATGAAGATGATGCGCGTCTCTTCATACTTCTTGTCCGTATCGGACCACACGTAGTAGTTGCGATGATTCGATCCCGGCTTCGCATGCCGCGCGCGCTGAAACCACGGATGCTGATCCGACGTGTGATTGATGACGAGCTCGGTGATCACGCGTATGCCGCGCGCGTGCGCTTCCTGGATGAAGCGCTTCACGTCCGCGATCGTGCCGTAGTCCGGATGCACGTTGCGGTAATCGGCGATGTCGTAGCCGTCGTCGCGGCGCGGCGACGGATAGAACGGCAGCAGCCAGATCGCATCGACGCCCAGCTCCGCGATGTAGTCGAGCTTCGCGAGCAGGCCGGGGAAATCGCCGATGCCGTCGTTGTTCGCATCGAAGAAAGACTTGATGTGAACCTGATAGATGATCGCGTCCTTGTACCAGAGCGGATCGTCGCTGAGAATCGAGGCTTTCTTGTTGCGCTTCACCCTTGTATCCACGGTTTCGCTCCAATATGCATGGGCTGGCTGCGGCCCTTGTTATGGGTGTGCTTGCTGGCTCAGGCGTTCATTCCTCGTCCGGCTGCGGCTTCGGCAGGCCCCACGTCGGCGAAATGCGCCAGATCGCGAACGGCAGCGAATGCGGATTGAGCCGCACGTGCTGACGCCGTCCGCGCCATTCGAATCGCTCGCCGGTCACCTGATCCTCGACCGCGAGCGCATCCCATTCGCGCACGCCCCAGCGTTCGAGCGTCTGCCACGGCAAGTCGATATCCGCGCCTTGCTCGTTGAACGGATCGAGATTGATCGCGACCAGCACGACGTTGTCCCGCGAAGCGTTGGCTTTCTCGAAGAACAGGACGTGATCGTTATGCGCGGGCAGGAAGTTGATGCCGAGATGCGTCTGCAACGCGGGATTCGCGCGGCGAATGCGATTGAGCGCGGTGATCTCGGTCACGATGTTGCCCGGACGATTCCAGTCCCACGCCTTGATTTCGTACTTCTCGGAGTCGAGATACTCCTCGCTGTTCGGCAGCGCGGCCGACTCGCAGAGTTCGAAGCCGCTATACACGCCCCACAGGCCCGATAACGTCGCCGCCAGCGCCGCGCGAATCACGAAGCCCGGACGCCCCGAGCTTTGCAGAAAGCGCGGATTGATGTCCGGCGTGTTCACGAAGAAGTTCGGGCGGAAGAATTCCTTCGCGTCGGTCTGCGTGAGATCGTGCAGATAGTCGATGAAATCACGCTTGCTCTCGCGCCACGTGAAGTATGTGTACGACTGCGAGAAGCCGAGCTTGGCGAGACGGTTCATCACGCGCGGCCGCGTGAACGCTTCGGAGAGGAAGATCACGTCGGGATGGCGCGCGCGCACGTCGCCGATCACCCATTCCCAGAACGGGAACGGCTTCGTATGCGGATTGTCGACGCGGAAGATGCGCACGCCCGCCGCGATCCAGTGCAGGAAGACGTCGCGCAAACCGATCCATAAATCGGGCTTCGCGTCCTGCGCATAGAAGTCCGGATTCACGATGTCCTGATACTTCTTCGGCGGATTCTCCGCATAACGCAGCGTGCCGTCCGGACGCCAGGCGAACCACGTCGGATGTTCCTTGAGCCACGGATGATCGGGCGAGCACTGCACCGCGAAGTCGAGCGCGATCTCGAGACCATGTTCGTGCGCGGCTTCGAGCATGCGCTTGAAGTCGTCGAGATTGCCGAGCTCGGGATGCAGCGCGTCGTGGCCCCCTTCCTTGCCGCCGATCGCATACGGGCTGCCGACATCGCCCGGTTGCGCGGTCAGCGTGTTGTTCTTGCCCTTGCGGTTCGCGACGCCGATCGGGTGAATCGGCGGGAAATAGAGCACGTCGAAGCCCATCTCGCGGATGCGCGGCAACTTGCCGATCACGTCGATGAACGTACCGTGACGATTCACGTCGTCGCTCATCGAGCGCGGGAAGATCTCGTACCAGCTCGCGAAGCGCGCGGCGGCGCGTTCCGCATCGACGCGATACACGACCGGATCGCGCGACAGGAACGGCCGATGCCGCGCCGCCGCGATGGCCTTCGCGGTGGCCGGCGCGAGCGTGAGTTCGAGCTTGCGCGCGTCGTCGCCCTTCGTGAATTCCTTGACGATCTTTTCGAGCGGCTTGCTGTCGGCGTCGGGGTCGTCGGCGGTCTTCACTTCGGCGAGAATCAGCGCGAACAGATGCTTCGCTTCCGCGACTTCGAGCTCGACGGTCTGTCCGGCCTTCAGTTTCTTCTGCATGTGATCGACGAGCGACGCGTAGTCGTCGCGCCACGCCATCACGACGAACTCGTGACGGCCCACGCGTTCGAGCGGAATGCGCGCGGACCACAGGTCGAGGCCGGCGGGCTGCACGGCGCGCATCGGCGCTTCGTGCCAGCCGGTTTCGTCGGCGGCGCGCCATTGCACGGCGGCGGCGATCTTGTCGTGGCCTTCCGCGAAGATCGCGGCCTGAATCTCCAGCGCCTCGCCGACGATGCGCTTCGCCGGAAAGCGCCCGTGATCGACCGAAGGCGTCACGCTTTCGATCGACACGCGCGGCGCGGCGACCGCCTCGGCGACCGACTTCTTGTCGGCGGACTTCGCGCCGCGCTTCACTTGCGGCTGCGCGAGCAGGATGAACGGCTCGGCCTCGGCGCGGAAGAGCCGCACTTCGCCCGCCTTCAGCATGAACGGCGCGAGGCGTTCGGCCTTGCCCATGGCATCGTCGATGAGCGCGAAGCGCGTGTAGTTGCCCGGCACCGATTCGAGCAGATGCAGCGTATCGACATGCACCGGCGCGACGAGGTCGGGATTGATCACGGCAAGCACGGCGTCGTTGCTGTGACGCAGATCGCCGCCATCCGCGCGGATCAGCGCCGCGTACGGCGTGCCCGCGCCCGTCAGCGCCCGCAGTTCGCCGACGCTCGACAGCGTGCCGACATTGCGTTGCAAGTCGTTCGCGCGTTTGACGCGCGCCGTGAGGTCGATGCGCTTCTCGTTCTTCGCACGTTCGTATTCGGCCGCGATGCCGTATTGCGGCGACATCGGCAGGCCGACGCCGTACTCGAAACCCATCGGCACGAGAATGCCCGTGCCGAGCGCGGCGGCGGTGTCGAGGGCGCGCGTGTATGCACGTTCGACGAGCGCGGTGTCGCTCGTGTCGGAGAGATCGCTGATGAGCCGCGCGCCGAACGGTTCTTCGGGAAACGTCACCGTCGATGCAATGCGCGACAGCGCCGCGTGTTCATCGAAGAGCCACGCGCTCTTGAAATCCCACCAGCGCGTCGATGCGAACACGGCATCGAACGCGGCGTCGGCGAGGCCATGCAGATCATGGCGCGTGACGCCGACGGTCCATGCGAGCCAGCGCGTCTCGGGATGCTTCTCGCGCACCGCCGCGCCGAGCCTGCGCCACACGTGCGCGGGCACCGCATGCGGCGAATCGAAGCGAAAGCCGCCGACGCCCGCGTCGGCGAGCAGGTTCAACTCGCGCGCCCACCATTCGGTCAGATGATGCGCGGCTTCGCCATCGGCGAAGTTCGCCCACGCGACATCGCGCCGGCTCGGCGGCTTGCGCGGATCGAGCCGCGCATCGGCGCTCTCGAACGGCTGGAACCAGTGTTTGTTGTCCTGATAGAGCCCGCCTTCCGCGCTCACGCGATCGATCACGACATCGACGAGCAGCGTGAGCTTGTGCTTCTTCGCGGCGTCGGCGAGCTGGCGCAGGCCATCGGATGCGCTCGCATCGGATTCGAAGACGGCATGCAGCCGATGATGATCCGCGACCGCCTCGCGATGCCCGTTGCTGCCGGGCACGAACGGCGAGCCGATCAGGACGTGATCGAAGCCGAGCGCGGCCGCATGCCGGAACTGGTCGGGCCAGTTCGCGAGCGGACCGACGAGCAGGGGATCGATGAAGTAAATACGCGGCGCGTACGCATGATGAGCTTGATGGTTTTCCATCGTTCGTCTTTTCCAGAGTCGTCCTGCGGTGGCGGGGATGCGGGCATCAATCGCGATCACGCTCACGGGCCAAACTGCTGAAGAGCCGGTCCGCGCATACGGAATCGCGCGGAGCTCAGGCGGAACTCAGATTACACCTGGCGCCGCGTGAATCGACGCCTGCCTGGCCGCGTATCGCGATGCACCGTGCATCGAGCGCTGGTCGCGCTCACGGTGGGCGCCACGATCCCAAGTGATTACCTTTGGGGCGTTCCCTTCGGTCAACGCACGGGGCACGGCAGCACGTTGCGTGCCGCGCCCGGCGAGTGCCCGGTTCGGCTTTGCATCAAGGCACTACTATGGAACAACTGCGCCGCACGTGCTCACGCGGTGCGCGCAAGCGAATGCGCGTCCTGCACATGAGCCTGCGCGGGCGTATGCATGATGTCGTCGGGCACGCGGCGGGCGCGCAACGTCGAACGGCTCGGACGCGCGTCGCTCAGGCCGACGTACAGTGCGACCATCTTCGTCAGGGCTTCGTTCCATCCGAAATCGCAGGACATCGCGTTGCGCTGCAGCGCGCGCCACACTTGCGGACGCATGTAGGCGTCGAGCGCGCGGCTCGCGGCGTTGATGACATCGTCGGCGCGTTCGCCATCGAAGAGAAAGCCCGTGGGGGCGTGCGAGGTACGCGCCGCGGGCATCGACGCGACAGGCGTGTCATGCGTGCCGTCGCGCAGATAAATCGCGGGACGCAGCGCGTCGCGCACGCCTTGCGCGGCGTTTTGCGCCGCATCGGCGATCGTATCGGCGAGGCCGCCCACGCGCGACGCGACCGGCAGCGTGCCGTAGCGCATCGCGTACATCTGCGTCAGGCCGCACGGCTCGAAGCGGCTGCCGTGCAGCAGGAGATCCGCGCCCGCGTGCAGGGCATGCGCGCGCCGTTCGTCATATCCGATATACACGCCCACGCGATCCGGCCATTCCTGGGCGAGCTTCCTGAAACCCTTCTCGATATACGCCTCGCCCTTGCCGATCACCGCGAGTTGCAGGCGCGGATGTTTTTCGAGCAAACGCGGCAGCGCTTCGAGCACGACATCGGCGAGCTTCTGGCCGGTCATGCGGCTGCCGATCGCCATGAGCGGCGCGAACGGATCGACGGGCAAACCGAACCTGCGTTGCAGCGCGCGCTTGCAGGCGTGCTTGCCGCGCATGTCGTCGAACGAATAGTTGCGTTCGATCAGCGGATCGGCGGCGGGGTTCCACGTACCTTCGTCGATGCCGTTGACGACGCCCGTCAGCTTGTCGGCACAGCTTTGCAGCACGCCTTCCATCAGATGACCGAAACGCGGCGTGAGGATCTCGCGCGCGTAGGTTTCGGAGACGGTCGTCACGCGGTCCGCATGCACGATGCCCGCTTTCATCAGACTCAGCGCGCCGTAGAACTCGATGCTCCGCGGATCGCTGAGCGCATGAACCAGCCACTTCTCCGGCACGCCGAGCGACGCACCAAGCGAGAGCGCGTAGTTGCCCTGGAATGCGAGATTGTGGATCGTGAATACGCTTTTCGCGTGCACGCCCGCGTGTTTCATCAGCAGCGGCGTGAGGCCCGTATGCCAGTCGTGCGCATGAACGATGTCCGGCTTCTTCACGCCGCGCACGCCCTCGGCGATTCTGACGGCGGCCGCCGAGAGCGTCGCGAAGCGGATCGCGTTGTCGGGGTAGTCGCGGCCCTGCGCGTCCTGATAGAGGCCGGTGCGCGCATAGAGCGCGTCGCAGCGCAGCAGCAGCACCGGCACGCCCGTCTCGGGCATGCGGCCGCGCAGGAGCGCCGCATCGCCGCCGGGCAGGCCGGTGAGCGTGCCGACCTTGCTCAGACCTTGCGCCTGAGCAACTGCATTCGGGTAAGCGGGAAGCAGGATGGTGGCATCGACGCCGGCTTCGCGCAGCGCGGCAGCGTAGGCGCTGACCATGTCGCCGAGTCCGCCGGTCTTGGCGAGCGGGACGGCTTCGGAGGCGACCAGCAGAACGTTCAAAGGCAAAGTGGGCTCCTGAAAGAGCAACGCGCGGGCGACGAGCCGCGCATGCGAGCGCTGATCGGGGTTTCGTCTGAAATGGCTGGCGCAGTGCAGCAATCGGTGTGCCACGGGCTCGGGCGTGTGTGCGGCGTATCGCATTTCATGCGCGCCGATGACACGGCAAGACCGCCGGCGCGCGCGTCCGGCAAGGCGCGAAACGGCACGAGCGTGCCGCGTGTAAAACTGACTGCGGCGCGCGTCGCGTTTTTACACGGCGTATCCGACGAGCTTATTGAGCGCGCGTGACAGCGTCGTTTCAGCCGCCGACCATGCTCGCGGCGATGTTGATCGAGAGCCCGAGCACCGCGAGATTGAAGAAGAACGACATGACCGCCTGTCCGAGCGCGGTGCGCCGCGCGGATGTCGATGCGAGCGCGACGTCGGCGGTCTGGGACGCGACCGCGATCGTGAAGGAGAAGTAGAGGAAGTCCCAGTAGTCCGGCTTCAGATGACGGTCGGGAAACTTGAGCGCGGGATCGTTATCCGGCGACTGGTAGTAATGCCGCGCGTAGTGCAGCGTGAACATCGTGGGAATCAGGAACCACGCGCCGAGCATCGTTGCGCCGGTCAGCAGATAGTGCGGCAGCGCCTGGGCGCCGAGGCTTTTCGCCGTCGCCAGTTCCACGACGATCGCGACGATGCTCGCGATCGCCGCGATGCTCACGACGATCAGCACGGTCGCGGCGTTTTCGTCTTCGCGTTCGGCGAGCGTCTGCACGTCGCTCTGGCGCGCGGTCGCCATCCGCAGCCAGATCAGCGCGAGATAGAGCCACACGGCCGCGTCCCAGCCGATCAGCGCGCGGGCGGTCGGCCGCACGTGCGCCGGAACCAGAGCGGCCACGACGCAGCCAACAGCCAGGCCGACCAAGGCGCGCGGCCGGTTACGCAGAACGGGCGGGAGAAAGGGCTTCATTTTTCTTTTGTCCAATGAGAGCGAGGCGTTCCGATTCACGCGATTATTGCCCGCACGCCTTTCAGGAAGCTGAGTTCATGACGCGATCATCGAGGAACGCATTCGTTCGACGAGGCAATAACTACGGTCCCGAGGGCCGCCGCGCGGCAGCTTTTACGCTTGAATCCGGCCTGCCGGTAACGCCGCTGTAACGAGTGTGGATACGGCTTGCGGACTGCTTGCAAAAGCGAGGCAGCACTCACATTCCGTCATTGAGCAGCGCTATGATTGGCGCATGAATGGTCCTACATGTCCTATCGTCTGCAGGCATCCCGCGAATGACATCGGCCGCGATTTCGTGGTCGGTGATCTGCACGGCTGCATGGATGCGCTGCGCTTTCTTCTGCACGAAATCGGCTTCGATGGTGCACGGGACCGGCTGTTCTCCGTCGGCGATCTGGTCGATCGCGGCACGGATTCGCTCGCGGCCATCGATCTCATCGACAAGCCGTGGTTCCATGCGGTGCTCGGCAATCACGAGGAAGCGCTGATCTCGGTCGCGACGGGCGAAATGCGCCGTCAGTCGTGGTATGCGATCGGCGGCTCGTGGGCCGACACGATTCCCGACGATGAACTCGCCGTGCTCGCGACGCGGCTCTCGACGTTGCCGCTCGTGCGCATCGTCGGCGAGGGCGAGCGGCGCTTCAACGTGCTGCACGCGGAATTCTTCGGCAACGACGCCGAACTCGACGCCGGCGATTTCCACGACGACGTGCGCAACCAGATTCTGTGGGGCCGCGGCCTCGCGCTCGGTCACGCGGACCCGCAGCAACAGCTCGGTCTCTCGCCCACTTACTGCGGCCATACGCCGACGCGCACGGTGAAGCAGATCGGCTCGCAGATTTACATCGACACCTGCGCGTTCGCGCCGGAAGGCCGGCTGACGATCGTCCAGGCCGGCACCGAGGAGCGCTGGTCCGTGAAGGAGCGCTGGGCCGCTTCCGAAGGCGCGCGCGAACTCGCGCTGCCCTGACCGCTCCCGCGACCCGGCACGCACGTTGCTCGAAGCTTCGCCATGAATCGAAGGTCAATCAGGCGAGGCGCGCGGTGGCGAGAATCGGAAGGAACAACGAGACGGGCGGCGGAGCCAGCGACGGTTTGACGGGCGGCGTGCAAGGTTGCCCCGAGGATCTGCCGCCGGGCCTGCGCTACATGGACGACTCGCGGCGCGGCTACACGCGCGAGTGGATCGACGGCGCGTTCGCCTTCTTCAACACACAAGGCAAGCGTATCGACGACGAAGCCGAGATTCGCCGCATCAACGCGCTCGCCATTCCGCCCGCCTATATCGATGTCTGGATCTGCCCCGATTCGCGCGGCCATCTCCAGGCGACCGGGCGCGATGCGCGTGGGCGCAAGCAATATCGCTATCACGCGCAATGGCGCGAAACCCGCGACGCCAACAAGTACGAGCGCATGCTCGCGTTTTCCGTGGTGCTGCCGAAGCTGCGTTCACGCGTGGCGCGCGATCTGAAGCTCGACGGCATGCCGCGCAACAAGGTGCTCGCGACCGTCGTGCGCTTGCTCGACACGACGCTCATCCGCGTCGGCAGTGAGGAATACGCGCGGGAGAATCGCTCGTATGGACTGACGACCTTGCGAAAGCGTCATCTGAAGGTGTCGGCGGGGACGCTCAGGTTCAGGTTTCGCGGCAAGAGCGGCATCGAGCACGATGTCGCGGTGAGCGACGCGCGTGTCGCGCGCATCGTCAGGCGCTGCATGGACTTGCCGGGGCAGGATCTTTTCCAGTATCTCGATGCGGACGGCACGCGCCATACCGTTTCCTCGTCCGACATCAACGAGTATCTGCACGAGATCACGGGCGCGGACTTCACCGCGAAGGACTATCGCACGTGGGCCGGCAGCGTGTTCGCGCTCGCGGCGCTCAGACGGTTGAAATGGGAGACCGTGACGGAGGCGCGCAGGCATGTCGTCGGCACGATCAAGGAAGTCGCGCAACTGCTGCGCAACACGCCCGCCGTGTGCCGCAAGTGCTACGTGCATCCGGCGGTGATCGACGCATTCGAGGCGGGCGAGCTTGCCGAGACGATGTCCGCGTCGCGCCGGCATGGCCTCAGGACGGACGAGGCCGCGCTCGCGATCTTCCTCGAAAAGGACGCCAAACGCCGTACACGCGAGGCGGCGCGCAGGAATCGCAAGGGCGAGGCGCCAAGCGACACGCGTCTGACGCGGCTGCTCACGGAATCGAGCCGCAAGGCGCGCGCCGGCGGGCTCAAGTCGAGCGCCAAGAACGCGGCTTCGCAGGCGCTGGAGCACGTCGCGAAGAAACCGGCGAGGAAGGCGGCGCGACCGGCGTCGAAAAAGCTCGCGCGTACCCGCACCGAAACGGCAATCGCGATCCGCTGAAGCATGTGAAACGTTTGCTTTTCAGCCGACTTGATTCAGCTCGAATACGGAGTCGATCGTCTCGCCGTTCCAGTTGTATTCCAGATAGGCGGCGTGGCGGCAATCGCGCAGCATTGTCGTGCGCAGGGCGGCGAGGCATTCGCCTTCCGGATCGCGCACCGACGGATACACGATCCCAGGCGCGTTCGCCGCGCGCACCGCGTGTCCGAGCGACTTGCCGGGTGCGTAATCGTCGGGCGCGAGAATGCGCGGATCGAGGCCCGCGCGAGCGATCGCGTCGCCACGCAAATCGACGACTTCGCCATGCGCCAGCACCGTGTAGAGACGCATCTGCTGGCGCAGCGGCGCTTCGTTCGTCGCCGCGAGAAAGAGGCCGGCGTGATAGCGCGTTTCCGCGATCGCGGTCCGCCGTTCCCGGCCGCAATAGAAGACGCCGTAGCTGCCGTCGGAAAAGCGGCTGCCGTTCGGGTTCAGATGCGTGAACGCGGCCATGATCGGCCCGCAGCCCGGCCCGAAGCAGCGTTCGTCGGGCGGCACGAGATCGAGTTCGCCGACTTCGGTGCGCAGGCGGTCGTTGGTCATCGCTTCGAGCGCGTAGAGGGCTTCGAAATCCTGCGGCGACGCCACCCGATCGAACAGGTTGACGGCCGGAAAACGCGTGGGAATCACGCGATACGCGGGCGTCCAGTCGATCAGGCTGTGCGGCCACTGCTCGCGCCAGTTCGGTGTGTCCTTGCTGAATGCAATCCCCATCACGCCCAGCCGCCTCGCATTGCGTCGAGATACTGGCGCACGGCGACCAGATCGCTGATATTGCCCGCCAGCAGGCGATCGAGCGCCGGATGCCCGCCGAAGGGCGGCGCGGCGTTGGGGCGGCGAATCCAGGTATCGGCGGCTTTCGGGTCGGGCAGAAGGATTTGCAGCGCCTTGTAGATGCCGAGAATCAGCGAAAGGCGCTCCAGCGTGTCGCGCGCGAGCCGCGCGGAGTGCGGCGCGGCCTTCCATTTGAAGAACGTGGAGCGGCCGGGCGAGCCGAGCAGGGTGATCTGCTCTTCGGCCGACAGCCTCCAGTCGCGGGCGATGTTGAAGAACGCGCGCAGGCCGGCGGCGGAAAGATCGCCCGAATCCAGCGCCGGGCGCGGCGCCGGATGGCCGGCCGGCGCGAGTTCGGCGCGTGCGGCGTTGGACATATCGTTAAGTCTCCAAAGGAACTTGTTTCACATATTAGTCCACATTTGGATTAATACAAGCGCGTCATGATTGTTTTTGCTGGCAGCGCCGGATCAGCCGTCATCGTCGGTCGGACCGTAGCGGCGGCCGGGCACGTGCGATTTGAGCGCATCGGCGATCTGCGACGGCGTGCAATCGGCGGGAAGCACGCGGCGCTGCACGCGCTGATCGTTCTTCAGCACCCATTCGACCATGCGATACGCCGGTCCCCACGGCGGTTCGACCGGCAAGGAGAGACGGCATTCGCGCAGCGTGAGCGCGTACTGTTTTCGCATCGTCGGCGCGAGATTGGCGGAGCTTCGGCGCGCGGCAGTGTTGGCTGGCATGACACATTCCTCACGGTGATGACCCAGCCGTCCGATGCGGACGGCGGCAATTGAGCCGGATCGCGAGACGAGTGTGTCGGTCGAGAATTAAGAGCGACTTAATCGCGAGCGATGCCGCATCGACGCGCGACGATATGCCGCCGCAGGCGGTCCGCAACGCAGGTCAAGAGGCGCTTCGGCATTTTCACCACGCGGTGCGCCGCCTGTTTGCCGCAGCGGCGGCTTACTGTATATTCGTACAGCTTGTCTGCAACAGGGAGCTTGCCGATGATTTCACCCACCGATCCGCTCGAAGCGGCTGCGCTCGAACGTTTCATGCGCGCGACGCGCGCGGTCAACGCGGCGTTCGACGCCACGCGAGGCGAGCCCGATTTCATGCAGGGTGGGCAATCCGTCGCGCGCTCGCTCGAGCGTCTCGACGCCGCGTTGCGCGAACTGGAAACCTCCGAGCTGTCGCTCGACGCCATTCTCTCGCGCAGCGCGGGTCACTAACCGTTGGAGCGAATCACTTGAAGCGCGTATTCCTGATCGTCGTTCTTCTGATTGGCTCGTCGTCGCTCTTTGCGGCCGAGCGCTACACGGAAGTCTGGAATCCTCCCGAAGCACAGTCCGTCAAAGGCAAGAGCAAGGCGCACGCGGCCACGCAGACCGCGGCCAGGAAGAAGCACAAGAGCGCGACTTCGGTGAAGCAGGTCGCGGATAAAGCCGCCATCGAACAGCCGTCGGTGACGCCGCGTCCGAAGTCGGCATCGCCGAAGCCGGCCGAGCCAATGATCCCGCGCAAGATCGAGCCGAACGGCCAGGTGATGCGCGTGTAGAACGCGTGCGCGAGGCACGAACGACAAAGGGGCGCCCGGACGGAGCGCCCCTTTTTTTCGGCGGCCGACCGCGCCGCACGACGTCACAACTGGCCCATCAACAACAGAACGATCACCACGACCAGCACGACGCCGACGATCCCGCTCGGCCCGTAGCCCCAACTGCGGCTGTGCGGCCAGGAAGGAATGGCGCCGATCAAGAGCAGGATCAGGATGATCAGCAGTATGGTTCCGATCGTCATTCGATTTCTCCTTGTTCAAATGACCGCGGGACGGATCGGCGTCCGGCGCAGCCTCCCAACTGTCATCGACAGTCATGCGCCGGAGGGGCGGCGGTTCGTGGCCGCCGGCAGATCAGTGGTGCGATCGACGAGAGGAGAAGAGCAACGGCCGTGCCAGCGAGCCCGAAGGCCGTGCCGCAAGGCGTCCGGCGCGTCGAACGGACGCGCGCCTGAGCAGACGATTGTCGAAAGGGAGAGGCGAAGCGGGACAGGGCGGGCAAAAGTTGCACGGCGCGGGAAAGCCGCCGTGCATTCATCGCGAAAACGGATCAGAAGATGCCGCGGAACGCCCAGAACAAGAGTCCCGAAAGCGCGATCGACACCGGCAGCGTCAGGATCCACGCGAGCGCGAGGCTGCGCACGGTGCGCCATTGCAGGCCGGAGCCGTTCGCGGCCATCGTGCCCGCGACGCCCGACGACAGCACGTGCGTCGTGCTGACCGGCAGACCGTAGACATCGGCGGCACCGATGGTCAGCATCGCCACCAATTCCGCCGACGCGCCTTGCCCGTACGTCAGATGCGTCTTGCCGATGCGCTCGCCGACCGTCACGACAATGCGCTTCCAGCCGACCATCGTGCCCAGGCCGAGCGCGACCGCGACGGCGACCTTCACCCACGTCGGAATGAATTTGGTCGCGTGGTCGAGCTGCTTCTTGTAGTTGGTGAGCACGGCGTCATCGTCGGCGGAAAACGCGGGCGCCTTCTGCTTTTCCATGATGCGCAGCGCTTCGGACGCGATGTACATCTCGTTGCGCACGTTTTTGACCACGCCCTGCGGCACGGCGGCGATCGTCTCGTGCGGCCGCACCTGCGATTCGATCGAATCGACCACGCTCTTCAGCGATGAAATCGTGTCCGGCGCGAGCGTCTTCGTCTGCACGTACTTTTCGACCTGGTCGCGCGGGTTGGCCGCGGGCGGCGCGCCGTTGCTGTAGCGCTGCAGCACGTCGGACGCGCTGTGGCTCACCGCGACGAAGTTCTGCGTCTCGTTCGCCGTCACGGCCTTGTTGAGCGCGTAGGCGGTCGGCACGGTGCCGATCAGGATCAGCATGATGAGGCCCATGCCCTTCTGGCCGTCGTTGGAGCCGTGCGCGAACGACACGCCCGTGCAGGTGAGAATCAGCAGGCAGCGGATCCAGAACGGCGGCGGCGTGTTCTTTTCCGGCTCCTTGTAGAGCGCGGGCACGCGCACGACGAGCTTCAGCACATACAGCAGAAAGCCCGCCGCGACGAAGCCGACGATCGGCGAAAACAGCAGCGACTTGCCGACCGACATCGCCTGGCTCCAGTCGACGCCCGACGTGCCGTTGGTGCCATGCAGCATCTGGTTCATGAGGCCGACGCCGATCACCGAGCCGATCAGCGTATGCGAGCTCGAAGAGGGCAGGCCGAGCGCCCACGTGCCGAGGTTCCAGATGATCGCCGCGATCAGGAGCGCGAAGACCATCGCGAAGCCCTGCGAACTCCCCACGCCGATGATCAGTTCGACCGGCAGCAGTTGCAGAATCCCGAACGCGACCGCGCCGCTCGAAATCAGCACGCCGATGAAATTCCATGCGCCCGACCAGACCACCGCTAAATTTGGTGTCAAAGAGTGCGTGTAAATTACAGTGGCGACGGCGTTCGCGGTGTCATGAAAACCGTTGACGAATTCGAAGCCGAGCGCGATCAGGAGCGCGATGCCGAGCAGGACGTACGGAAATGCCGAGGTCTCGCGCACGGGCGCGAGATCTTCGAACAAATGCAGAATGCAGTACACCGCGCCCACGCCGATGGCGAGCAGGAAAAGCAGCAGCGCAAGCCGTTGTCCGAGCGTGCGGCCTTCTCGTGACTGGGGAAATGCCATCTGGTTCATGTCGCGTCCTTGTATGGTTTTGCGCGAGGCCGTGTCGGAAGGTGAAAAGCAGACGAGAAGTATTTCGGAAACTCAAATGGCCATGTTTCCCGGCGCGTGTGTCGATTTCATGAATCGGGAAATACGAGCTTTTCGTATGAATTGACGGGCGGCGCGAGCGCTTCGGGAGACTTCATGACGATGTGGGTCGAGGTGACGCTGCAATCGAATCGATCGGACGACGGATCGATCTGCTCGCTGGCGGAAACGTTGCAGCGCATCGGCGCATTTGCGGGCGCGACACCCCTCTCGACGCGCTTCGCGACGCGCGAAATCGCACTGGAAGCGCCGGGCTGGCGGCTATCCGTCGAAACGCAGGAAGGCGCGCGCACGCTCTGCGCCGTGCAGGCCGAAAGTGCGCCGATGCCCGGCTTCACGCGATACCGGACCTTCGCGCGGCCGGCGGGCGAGAATCTGGCGGCGTCGCTGATCGAATTCGCTCAAGCCGACGATGCGTTGCGCGCGCCGCTCGCGAAGGCGTACCGGTTTGCGGATCAGGACGTTCCGGCGGCCGAGCACGAGTTCGAAACCGAGCGCATCGAATGGCGCATCGACGCGAGCGGCGCGGACATTCTCGCGACGCTCGAAACGTCCGCGCAAATGCTGCCGACGCTGCGGCTCGCGGCGCCGTCGGTGAACGGCGCGGTCGATGCCGTCTTCAGCGTCGCGGGCGAGGTGATCGACGCCGCGCCGTTTTCCATCGTGCCGGACGACGAACACGCGCCGGATGCCGCACCCGTGCATGCGGCGACCCTCGATCTTCCGCGCTCCGCCACGCGTCGCGAAGCGTTTGTCGCGATCGCGTCGTCGGTGGCGGGGCAGTGGTTCGGCAACGGCGCGGCATCGCGCGCGGGTCTCGGCGACGAGCACGTGCACCAATTGCGCGTCGCGCAGCGGCGGCTCAAGACACTGCTGAAACTCTTTCGCGATTATGTCGACGATGACTGGAACACGCGCATCGCGCCGGATCTGGAGTGGTTCGGCGATCTTCTCGCCGATGCGCGCGATTGGGACGTGTTCGTCGACGACACGCTGCCCGCCTACGCCGAAGCGGACGACAGCGCCGAGCGCTGGCAGACGCTCATCGCCGCCGCCGACGTGAAGCGCCGCATCGCGCGCGACACGGTGCGCGACGCGCTCGCGTCGAAGCGCTACGCGCGTCTCACGCTCGCATTCGTCGAATGGCTCGCCCGTTTCGCCTCGCACGAGGACGATTCACCGATGTCCTTCGTGAGCTATGCCGAACAGCGCATCCGCAAGGACTACCGGCGCATCGCGTGCGTGCCCGATCTCGTGTCGCTCGAAGCGCACGAGCGGCATCGCGTGCGCATTCATGCGAAGCGGCTGCGCTATGCGCTCGAATTTTTCCGCTCGGTCACGTCGCGACGCACGCGCGAAGACACCGCGAAGCTGCTCGGCCAGTTGCAGACGGCGCTCGGCGAGGCCAACGATGCGGCCGTCGCCGCCGACCGGCTCGCGTCCCTTCCGGAAGCGAGCGAATATCAGCGCGGATTTGCGCGCGCGTGGGGCGCGGCATCGGCGAGAAAGGACGCACAGGAGGGCGAGCGGCTGCTTCGTTCGATACATCGTCCGCGGGTGAAGGCGTCGATATAATGCGTCACGCGTTCATTGATGCGGCACGATTCCGAGGCGAAAAATGAGTAAGACAGCACCGTCGAACGTGCGCGATTCGCTGGAACTCGACGGCTCCGTATGGCTGCGAAGCGGCACGGAGACGCTCGGCGGCGCGGCGCGCATCGCGCTTCTGGCCGCGATTCGCGACGCGGGATCGATCACCGGCGCGGCGAAAGCCGTGGGCATGAGCTACAAGGCCGCATGGGATGCCGTCGATACGATGAACAACCTGGCCGGCGAGCCGCTCGTGACGAGCGCGGCCGGCGGCAAGGGCGGCGGCGGCACGGCGCTCACGCCGGCGGCGCTGCGGCTCATCGGCACGTACCGCGCGATCGAACGCGAGCATCGAAAATTTCTGGAACGGGCGGGCGCGGCCATCGAAGGCTTCGCCCATGACTGGCAACTGATCGGGAGACTGGGCATGAAAACAAGCGCACGCAACCAACTGGCCGGCAAGGTCACGAAAGTCACGCGCGGTGCCGTCAACGATGAAATCGAACTCGGCTTGCCGGGCGGTCAGACGATCGTCGCGGTCGTCACGCATGAAAGCACGCAAGCGCTCGGGCTGAAGGAAGGCGGCGACGCGTTCGCGCTCATCAAGGCGTCGTGGGTCATGTTGATGGAAGACACGAACGCGAAGCTGTCGGCGCGCAATCAGTTGCGTGGGACGATTGCCAGTGTGACGAAGGGCGCGGTGAACGCGGAAGTGTCGTTGTCGCTCGACGGCGGCACGACCATCACCGCGATCATCACGAACCAGAGCGCCGACACGCTCGGCCTCGCGCAAGGTCAGAAGGCCGTGGCGGTGATCAAGGCGTCGAGCGTGATTATCGGCGTGAACGACTGAGCGGCGCACCGCGAGCGCGGCGGCTGCATCAGGCGGCCGCGCGCTGTTCCGGCGGCAGTTTCAATTCCGTCCGGCGATCGGGCGCGCGATAGGTCTTCGCCTTCCAGCTCGCCCGCACGTAAGGACGTTCGTGGCCCGACAGCCCGAGCGCGATTTCCGTGATCCAATGTTGCGTCGGCACGGGCACCCCATGCAAGGTGATGACGACGGCGGCCAGACTCGCGGCCACCGGTGCGGGCGAGAGCCTGCCGGACTCGGCCCTCCACGCGATGCCCATGAACGCGAGCGCGACCACCGCGCCGAGCGCGCAGCCGGCGACCACTTCCGAGACCGAATGCGCGTCGAGCACCACGCGCGACACGCCGACCCACACGCCCAGCGCCAGACCGAACGCGCCGCCGATGGCACGCACCGCGCCGCGCGTGGGCAGCAGCGCGACGAATATCGCGACGGGCAGGACCGCCGTCGACATCAGCGCATGTCCGCTGATGCCGGTGAAATCGAGATGACGCACGCCGATTCCCCAGCCGATGAACGCGATCTTGCTCAACGCGACAAGCCCGCTTGCCGCGCCGAGCAGCGCGAGCCACGCGCCGGCGTATTTCCAGCGATAGCCGAGCGCGAGCCATGCGGCGACGATGAGCGCCACCGGACCCATGACGCCGACGCTTCCGAGCGCGGTCACGAAAATCCAGGCGGAAAAAGGTAGGTCCACGTTCATTGATATTTTGGGAATGAGGGTTGCTGCAGTGCGGCGGCCATGCGTGCCTTGCTCGCGCGCCTCTGTTACGCCGCCGCAAAACAACGCAAGTATAACGCTTGGGATCATCCTGAATTATGCGACCTTCCCTAAAGCGACTTGTTCGTTACATCGCGTAACTTTCGTCTAATTTTGGCTATTTTGTTGAATTGCTGTTAATTAATCCCGATATGTAAGACGATGGCGCGCGTCGTGCAGCCGTTTTGATGCTATTGTGCAATGCACAACCGGCGCGGTTTTTCGACGCGCCATCCGATTGCATGTTTGTGGAGGACCCAGCCGAATGTCAAAAAGCCTTACCAAGCTCTGGCTGCGCGGCTTGAGACGTCTGGTCACCAGCCAGGTCGAATCGATTCGCGCACCGAAGCCCCGCGCGGCGGCCAAGCCCGTGCGCGCGAAGACCGCGAAACCGGTCAAGCCGAAACTCAAGCCGGGCACGGCCGCGAGAGCGACCGGAGCGTCCCGCGCCGAAGCGCGTCCGGCGATGCGAGAGTCGCGCGTGCGTCCGCGCGCGTCTGCGTGGGCGCGCGGGAAATGGGCGCGCTCGTATCACTCGGCGCCGCCCGTGGCCGGCCGGTTCGTGAATCACATGTCGTACGCGCTCTATACGCCGCCGAAGACGGGCGCCGAGCCCATGCCGCTCGTCGTCATGCTGCACGGCTGCAAGCAGAACGCCGACGAATTCGCGCAGGGCACGCGCATCAACCTGCTCGCCGACCGCTACGGTTTCGCGGTGCTGTATCCCGAGCAGTCGAAGCACGATCACGCGCACCGTTGCTGGCGCTGGTACGACGATTCCGGGAGCGGCGGCGGCGGCGAGGCGGCGTCGGTCGTGTCGCTGGTGAATTCGGTCGTCGAGCAGCACGATCTGGATGCGGAGCGCGTGTATCTCGCGGGGATGTCCGCCGGCGCGGGCCTCGCGGCGCTGCTCGCCGTGCGTTATCCGCACATGTTCGCGGCCGTCGGACTGCATTCCGGCGTGGTTTTCGGCGAGGCGCGCTCGGCCATCGGCGCGATGGACGTGATGCGGCGCGGCGCGCGAAGCGATCCCGTCGCGCTGATCGACGCCGCCGTCGACGTCCGCGATTATCCGGGCATGCCGGCGATCATCGTGCACGGAGAGCTGGATTCCGTGGTCACCGCCGCGAACGCAGCGCAACTGGCGAAGCAGTTTCTGCGGCTGAACGGTTTCATCGATGCGGCGGGCAATCGTCGCGCGGGCGAAACGCGCGAGGAAACGCATTCCGATGGCGTCGTGACCGACTATGTCAAGAACAGCCGGCGCGTTGTGAAGACGTCGATCGTGCGCGGCCTCGGCCACTCGTGGGCGGGTGGCGACGATACCGTCGCATTTCATTCGTCAAAAGGGCCGGATTCGGCGGCGGTCATGTGGGAGTTCTTCAAGCATCAGCGCCGTCCGGGCGAGGCCGCGCGCAATGCGTACGTCGCCTGAAGAACTCCGGCGGTGTTTCGAGTGTTGCAAATAAGTGTTTAGTATCAGCGTTCTAGCATGCAGGGCTGGTGTTTGATCAGGGATTACCCTATACTTCGCTTCATAGGTAGTAACCCTAGTATTCACGCGAGGCCCACCATGTTCCTGCTCAGCCGCATTTTCCTGTTCCTCACCAAGTCCGCTGACGAGCGCGATCGTGCGCGCGACGACGCCTATCTCGCCGAAGCCACGGACATCTACGATCTCGAATATCGTATGAAAAAGCTGGATCAGCGCTCGGCTGCGCGTCATCCGTCGTGGATGTCGAACTAAGCTTTTTGGTTTGAAGCGCGCCGCGCATTGTCGCCGGCGTGCTGAATGTGACAGTGAAATGCCGGCTTTCGAGCCGGCATTTTCGCTTCCGTTGCTTCAGATGACCTTCACGCGCACATCCACGTTGTTGCGCGTCGCGTTCGAGTACGGACAGACCTTGTGCGCGGCGTCGACCAGCGCGCGTGCTTCCGTCGCGTCGAGGCCCGGCAGCGAAACGCGCAGTTCGATATCGAGTTTGAAGCCGCCGGCATCGTTGGGGCCGACGCCCACATCGGCGGTTACCGTCGTCTCGGCGGGAATCGCGCGCTTTTGCTGACCGGCGACGAATTTCATCGCCGAAAGAAAGCACGCCGAATAACCCGCGGCGAACAGTTGCTCAGGGTTCGTTCCGGCCGCGCCCGAGCCGCCCAGTTCCTTCGGCGCGCTCAGTTTCACGTTCAGTTGCTCGTCCGAGGAAATCGCGCGGCCATCGCGTCCGCCGGTGCTCGTCGCCGTTGCCTTGTACAGAATGCTCATCAGTTTTCTCCGTTGGTTCGGTTGTCAGATCGACACTGCGTTCACCACGCCGCAAATATATCGCACTAATAATTATCGTACAAATTAAAATATGGCGATCGATTCATTAGCGAATCGCTATGACCGGCGCATCACTGATCGATGTATTCGTTGATCGATGCCCGCAGGCGCACGAGGTCGGCGCGCAGACGCAGTATCGCGTCGATATCGGAGCCCGACGCGCAGTAGATTTCAGTGGGAATCGCCCGGGCGGATTGCCTGAGCGCGCGGCCGGCGTCGCTCAGCCGGACGTGAACCTGACGCTCGTCCTCCACGCCGCGCACGCGCTCGACGTAGCCTTGCGCTTCGAGGCGCTTGAGCAGCGGCGTCATCGTCGCGGAATCGAGCGAGAGGCGCGCGGCGATTTCCTTGACGGTGAGATCGTCGGTTTCCCAGAGCACGAGCATCGCCAGATATTGCGGATACGTCAGGTTGAGCTTCTCCAGCAGCGGCTTGTACGCTTTCGTCATCGCGAGCGATGTCGAGTAGAGCGCGAAGCACAACTGCTGATCGAGTTCTAACGGAAAGTCCTGCAAAGCGTCGGGCGAAGTCATGGCGAAGGCGCGGCGGAAGGGCCGTGGCGGCCGATGCCGCTAGTGTACGTGCAATGCTTCGCGCGCGAAGGATCGCCACGCCCGTTCGATGGGCGCGGCAATCCGGTCAGGCATTGGGCGTGCCGGGCGCGTCGGGAATGTCCGGCGAATCGGACGACTGCACGCCGAAGCAGCCGCGATAGGTCGCGTAGAACGAGCAATACAGCGCCGTCGTGACGATGATCGACGCCGGCATGAGCACCGCGAGCGCCATTTCCTGACCCGCGCCGAGCGCCTGCATCAGCGCGGTCAGGCCGAACGACACCGCGAGCGCGATGGCGATCCACAGCACGCCGTAGTAAATGAACGCACCGCGATTGCGCCAGCACGACACCAGACTGAAGAACAGCGCCTTCGCGGGCGGCACGTCGTGCCATGCGACGAGGATCGGCGCGAACCAGAAGAGCATCGCGATCGGGACATAGCATCCCATCGCGACGAGCACCGCGAGCGGGCTGAAGCTCGCCGCGACCGTTTCCGGATCGCCGCTCGGACCGTCGCCCATCATGATGCTGAGCAGCGTGCCGCCATCGACGAGCGCGGACGCCGCGAAAATCAGCGCCATCGCGACGATATACAGCGCGCCCAGCGCCAGCAGCCGCCGCGCGACGACGCTGCCGTACGAACGGAATCCGTCGACGAGAATGGTCGGCCAGACGGGCTTGCCCGCGATCGTGTTGCGGCACGCCGCCATGAAGCCGACCGCGATGCCCGGAATGAAGAGCAGCGGCAGCAGCGGGCCGACGAGCGGCACGCGCGAGATCAGCGTCATCACGAACAGGTAGGCGAAGAACACCGTGAGAAACGCAAACGGATTGCGGCGGAACAGCCAGATGCCCTGACGGAACCACACGTAGCCGGCTTTGGCGGGAACTTCGATCAGTCGCATGTCGCTAGGTTATCGATTGACGGGAGAAGCGGCTTTGACGCGTTCGCGCAGAATGCGTTCGAAGTGGCCGGGATCGTGCGCTTTCAGCATCTCTGCCTCGCGCGGGCGATGGAAGTCGAAAAGGCGCGAGACCCAGAAACGCATCGCGCCTGCGCGCAGCATGTCGTTCCAGTGACGCTCCTCTGCGGGCGTGAACGGGCGCACGGTCTGATAAGCGCGCAGCATCGCGTCGACGCGCGATGGATCGAGCGCGCCCGTCGCGAGGTCGATGCACCAGTCGTTCACCGTCACGGCGACGTCGAAGAGCCACTTGTCGACGCCCGCGAAGTAGAAGTCGAAGAAGCCGCCGAGGCGCGCGTGCTCGCGGCCGTGCGCGAACAGCACGTTGTCGCGGAACAGATCGCAATGACACGGGCCTTCGGGCAGCGACGCGTAGTCTTCCGAGCCGAAGAACGCCGCCTGATGCGCGAGCTCGCTCTCGAACAGGTCGCGCTGCTCGCGGCTCAGGAAATCGACGATCGACGGCGCCTTCTCCTGCCACCACGAAAGGCTGCGCAGATTCGGCTGATGCTGCGAAAAATCGCGTCCCGCGAGATGCAGGCGCGCGAGCATCTGGCCGACTTCGATGCAGTGCGCGGACGTCGGCGCGAGTTCGGGCGCGCCTTCGAGCTTCGTCACGATGCTCGCGGGCTTGCCGTGCAGCATGCCGAAGAGCGAGCCGTCGCGGCGCGGCATCGGATCGGGAACGGGCACGCGATGCGACGCCAGATGCCGCATCAGATCGAGATAGAACGGCAGTTGCGTCGCCGTGAGATTTTCGAAGATCGTGAGCACGTACTCGCCGTGCGTCGTCGTGAGAAAGAAGTTGCTGTTCTCGATGCCCGACTGGATGCCGCGAAATTCGACGACATCGCCGAGATCGTAGTCTTGCAGCCAGTCGCCGAGATCGGCGTTGGTGACGGGAGTGAAGACAGCCATGCGGGAAAACGTCGGTCAGGTTGGACGGCCGGAAGACGGCCTGTGAACGGTGACGCCGGGCAAGGAGCCACGGTGCCGCGACCCGCCCGGAAAGAGCGGGTCCGAAGCGATCTTGCGGGATCAGTAATGCAGGTTGATCGATGGCAGGCGCGTGCTCGCCTTGCCGTTGTCGCGCACTTGCGGCGATGTGTCGGCCGGCGAGCTCATCTGATAGCGCGTGCCGAAATTCGAATGCACATCGATTTCGACCGGCTTGCCCTTGTCACGAAACTCGGTGATTTCGGTGCCGTTGGTGCTCAGTTCGTGATAACTCGGCGTGCGCGGCGGCGAAATCTCGACTTTCGAGCTGACATTCGCGGGCGGACGATTGATGGACTTCAGATCCGGAAGGCCCGCGGCCTCTTCCGGCGACATTTTCTGGGCCGCCGGTTGCGGCGCCGCGCTGACTGATTGCTGCGCCGGCTGTGCGAATGCGCCGAAGCTTGTTGCGGCGAGGACTGCCGCGGCGGCGGCGCAAAGGTGCGGCTTCATGATGGATCTCCAGACGATGGCCGGATTCTAACAAAACGGTTGCGGACTCAGTGACTCACGCTGGGTCAACGCCTTATTTTGCGCCGGTTTCACGTTTTTTGACTGCGGAAACCAAAAAGGTGTTGCGAGGTGTGATCGCACGCACTCACACGAGGAGGGACTTCATGGTTCGCGCATTCTTCCGTGTTAATGTCGATTCACTACGAGGGCACTGAAGAAAGACACAAGATCATGACAAACGACCGGACTCAAAGTACACAGGGCACGCCTGCCAGCGATTTTCCGACCGAATCCTTCGAGGATCCCGCCGCGGCCGTCGCGCGCCTTTCGGCGATCTATGAAGCGAACACGGCGTTTCTGCGCGACGCGTTCGCGCGTTATCGGCGCAACGAGCACTTCACGCATCGCGTGCGCGCGTGCTATCCGTTCGTGCGCGTGCGTACCGAGCTGAACACGCAGATCGATTCGCGGCGTTCGTATGGCTTCGTCGCGGGTCCGGGCATCTATGAAACGACGCTCACGCGCCCCGATCTCTTCGGCGATTACTATCGCGAGCAATTGCGGCTGCTCACGAAGAATCATCATGTCGGCCTGGAAGTGGGCGTGTCCGCGCATCCGATTCCGATTCACTTCGCGTTCGCCGAGGGCATTCATCTCGAAGGCGATCTCGATCGCGACCGGCTGCTCGCGATGAGAAACATCTTCGATACTCCGGACCTCGCGCTCCTCGACGATCGCATCGTCAACGGCACGTACGAGCCGGGTGCGGGCGAGCCGCATCCGCTCGCGCTCTTCACGGCGGCGCGCGTCGATTTTTCGCTGCATCGCTTAAGGCACTACACGGCGACCTCGCCCACGCACTTCCAGAATTACGTGCTGTACACGAACTACCAGTTTTATATCGACGAGTTCGTGAAGCTCGGCCGCACGATGATGTCGCGTGCCGACGACGAAGAAACGCGTGCGTATCGCAGCGCGTATTCGTCGTTCGTCGAACCGGGCGATGTCGTCAGGTACAACGCGAATCTCGGCGAGCAGCCGGAGGAAGGCACGCCGTCCGCGCGTCTGCCGCAGATGCCCGCTTATCACTTGAAGCGCGCGGACGGCAGCGGCATCACGATGGTGAACATCGGCGTGGGGCCGTCGAACGCGAAGACGATCACGGATCACATCGCGGTATTGCGGCCGCATGCGTGGATCATGCTCGGGCACTGCGCGGGCCTGCGTAACACGCAGCGTCTGGGTGACTACGTGCTTGCGCACGGTTACGTGCGTGAAGACCACGTGCTCGATGACGATCTGCCGCTGTGGGTGCCGGTGCCGGCGCTCGCGGAAGTACAGGTTGCGCTGGAGCGCGCGGTCGCGCAGGTGACGAAACTCGAAGGCGTCGAACTCAAGCGCGTGATGCGCACGGGCACGGTCGCGAGCGTCGATAACCGTAACTGGGAATTGCGCGATCACCGCGAGCCGGTGCGGCGGCTGTCGCAGAGCCGGGCGGTGGCGCTCGACATGGAAAGCGCGACGATCGCGGCGAACGGGTTTCGCTTTCGCGTGCCGTACGGGACGTTGCTATGCGTGTCGGATAAGCCGCTGCATGGCGAACTGAAGCTGCCTGGAATGGCCGATCAGTTTTATCGCGCGCAAGTGGATCAGCATTTGCAGATCGGCGTGAAGGCAATGGAACTGCTGCGCGAGAACGGGTTGTCGAAGCTGCATTCGCGCAAGTTGCGCAGCTTTGCGGAAGTGGCGTTTCAGTAATTCGCCGAGACTAAAACGATGCGAGCGTTCTATTAAGACCGCTCGCATCGAGTCTCGATTACAAATAGAACATCCGATCTTCGTCCGACTTGCTCTCCGCCGGCTGCTCGACGGAGTCTTCGCGGTCTTCATAGAACCGCAGCACGGCATCGAGCACCTGATCCGGATCGTCGATCACTTGCATCAGATCGAGATCCTTCGGGCTGATCACGCCGTTGGTCAGCAGCGTGTTCTTGAACCACTCGAGCAAGCCGGCCCAGAACTCCGCACCGACGAGCACGATCGGCACGTGACGCGACTTCTTCGTCTGAATGAGCGTCAACACTTCGGCGAGTTCATCCAGCGTACCGAAGCCGCCCGGCATCACCACGACCGCATCCGAATTCTTCACGAACGTCACCTTGCGCGTGAAGAAGTGGCGAAAGCGCAGCGAGATGTCCTGCCACTGATTGCCCGATTGCTCGTGCGGCAATTCGATATTGAGGCCGACCGAAGGCGACTTGCCCGCATGCGCGCCCTTGTTCGCCGCTTCCATGATGCCCGGCCCGCCGCCCGATATGACGGCGAAGCCCGCGTCGGAGAATTTCTGCGCGATTTCGATCGTGAGCTGATAGTACGGCGACTCCGGTTTCAGGCGCGCCGAACCATAGATGCTGATGGCAGGGCGGATCTCCGAGAGGTACTCGGTCGCCTCGATAAACTCTGCCATAATCGTGAACATCTGCCACGATGCGCGAGCCTTCTTGGCCGTCGCGCGCTCTTGATCTGCGAGTGATCGCAGACTCGGAATCACTTTTCTCTTGTTCATAATGCCTGAAGAACTAAGTCTTGAAGGTAAGACCCTGCTATTGGTCGACGGTTCTAGTTACTTGTACCGGGCCTACCATGCGATGCCGGACTTGCGAGGCCCCGACGGCGGCCCCACCGGCGCTCTGTACGGCATGATCAACATGCTGCGGCGCTTGCGGCGCGAAATCAATGCAGAGTATAGCGCGTGCGTATTTGATGCCAAAGGCAAGACTTTCCGCGACGACTGGTACGCGGAGTACAAAGCCAACCGGCCCTCGATGCCGGAAGACCTGTCCAGACAAATCGAGCCCATCCACGTCGCCGTGCGCGCGCTCGGCTGGCCGCTCGTGATGATCGAAGGCGTCGAGGCCGACGACGTCATCGGCACGCTTGCCGTCGCGGCCGAGAAGCGCGGCATGAAGGTGATCGTGTCGACGGGCGACAAGGATCTGGCTCAGCTCGTGACGGATCATGTCACCCTCATCAATACGATGACCAACGAAACGCTCGACCGTGCCGGCGTGCTCGCGAAGTTCGGCGTGCCGCCCGAGCGGATCGTCGATTACCTGTCGCTCATCGGCGATACCGTCGATAACGTGCCGGGCGTCGAGAAGTGCGGTCCCAAGACGGCGCTCAAATGGCTCACGCAATACGAAACCCTTGATGGCATCGTAGAACATGCGAGCGAGATCAAGGGTGCGGTAGGAGACAATCTGCGCAAGGCACTGGACTTCCTGCCGATGGCGAGAAAGCTCGTCACCGTGCACACGGAATGCGACCTCGCTTCGCAGATCGAGTCGATCGACGGCACGCTCGTCACGCGTCCCGAATCGCGCGACGAACTGCGCGACGTGTTCATGCGTCATGGCTTCAAGACATGGCTGCGCGAAGTCGAAATCGCCGATGCCGTCGAAGGTCCGGCCGACACGCCGCCTGCCGAAGTCACCGAAATCGAGCATCACTACGAGACGGTGCAGACGTGGGAACAGCTCGACGCGTGGCTTGCGCGCATCAACGAAGCGGAGCTCACGTCCTTCGATAGCGAGACCACGTCGCTCGACCCGATGACCGCGCAGATCGTCGGCATGTCGCTCTCGGTCGAGCCGGGGCATGCAGCCTATATTCCGGTCGCGCATCGCGGGCCGGATGCGCCCGAGCAATTGCCGCGCGATGAAGTGCTCGCGAAGCTCAAGCCTTGGCTCGAAGATGCATCGAAGAAAAAGGTCGGTCAGCATCTGAAGTACGACGAGCAGGTGCTCGCGAACTACGGCATCGAAATGCGCGGTGTCGAGCACGACACGCTGCTGCAATCGTACGTGCTCGAGTCGCATCGTCCGCACGACATGGACAACCTCGCGTTGCGGCATCTCGGCGTGAAGACGATCAAGTATGAAGACGTTGCGGGCAAGGGCGCATCGCAGATCGGTTTCGACGAAGTGCCGCTCGACAAGGCCTCCGCCTATGCCGCCGAAGACGCCGATATCACGCTGCGCCTGCATCGCTCGCTCTATCCGCAAGTGGCGCAGGAGGAAGGGCTTTTGCATGTGTATCGCGACATCGAAATGCCGACGTCGCGCGTCCTGCGAAAAATGGAACGCAACGGAGTCCTGATCGATCGCCGGCGGCTCGATTCGCAGAGCAGCGAGATCGCGAAGCGTCTCATCGATTTGCAGGCGCAAGCCTATGAACTCGCGGGCGGCGAATTCAATCTCGGCTCGCCGAAGCAGATCGGCCAGATCTTCTTCGAGAAGCTGCAACTGCCGGTCGTGAAGAAGACGCCGAGCGGTGCGCCTTCCACCGACGAAGAAGTGCTGCAGAAGCTCGCGGAAGACTATCCGTTGCCGAAGGTGCTGCTCGAACATCGCGGGCTGTCGAAGCTCAAATCCACCTATACGGACAAGCTCCCGCGCATGGTGAATGCATCGACGGGACGTGTGCATACGAACTACGCGCAGGCCGTCGCGGTGACGGGGCGGCTGTCGTCGAACGAGCCGAACTTGCAGAACATTCCGGTGCGCACGGGCGAAGGGCGGCGCATTCGCGAGGCGTTCATCGCGCCGCCGGGCAGGAAGATCGTGTCGGCGGATTACTCGCAGATCGAGCTGCGCATCATGGCGCATATTTCCGGCGACGAATCGTTGATGCGCGCGTTCAAGGAAGGCGAAGACGTGCACCGCGCGACGGCATCGGAAGTGTTCAGCGTCACGCCGCTCGAAGTCGATAACGATCAGCGGCGCATTGCGAAAGTCATCAACTTCGGTTTGATCTACGGCATGAGCTCGTTCGGGCTCGCGTCGAATCTGGGCATCACGCGCGATGCGGCGAAGCTTTATATCGACCGCTATTTCGCGCGTTATCCGGGCGTTGCCGCGTACATGGAAAACACGCGTGTGAGCGCGAAGGCGAACGGCTTCGTCGAGACCGTGTTCGGCCGGCGTCTGTGGCTGCCCGAGATCAACGGCGGCAGCGGGCCGCGCCGTCAGGCCGCGGAGCGCGCCGCGATCAACGCGCCGATGCAGGGCACCGCCGCCGATCTCATCAAGCTGTCGATGATCGCGGTGCAGGACTGGCTGGAAACGTCGGGCATCGGCGCGAAGATGATCATGCAGGTACACGATGAACTCGTGCTCGAAGTGCCCGAGGAAGCGCTGCCCGAGGTCAGGAAGCGCTTACCTGAACTGATGTGCGGCGTGGCGAAGCTGAAGGTGCCGCTCGTCGCGGAAGTCGGCGTGGGCAACAACTGGGAAGAAGCGCACTGAAATTCTTTGCGCAATGCATACGCGGCGCGTGTCGCGTATGTCCGACATCTCGGTGACGCGCTTGTGACTGTCACCGAAGGTCTTGCACAATGAGTCGATCGAGGAAAAAACGCACGCAGGCCGATCCAATATAAAAGCACAGGGAGAGTTCCATGCATCGCTTCATCATCGTCGGCGGAGGGGCTGGCGGCCTCGAACTCGCGACTCGTCTGGGCGACCGTTTCGGCTCGACGGATGGCAAGGCCCCGCCGAAAGCGCAAGTCACGCTCGTCGACCGCAATCCGACGCATATCTGGAAGCCGCTCCTGCATGAAGTCGCGGCGGGCAGCATGGACCCGTTCACGCAGGAACTCGAATACGCGGCGCAAGCCCTGTGGCACGGCTTCGAGTTTCAGCAGGGCGAGCTCGTCGGGCTGGATCGCGCGGCAAGGCGCATCGTGATCGGCGCGTTGCGCGACGAAGAAGCCGGCGAGCTTCTGCCCCAGCGCGAGCTGGAATACGACACGCTCGTCATCGCGATCGGCAGTACGACGCATTTCTTCGGCGTCGAAGGCGCGCAGCAGAACTCAATCGCGCTCGATACGGTCGGTCAGGCAGAACTCTTCCGCAAGCGTTTGATCGCGGCCTGCATGCGCGCGGAGCACTTCGCGCCGGAGCCGGTCGCGGCGGGCGTCGACGACGGCGAGGACGATCCGGGTGTCGATCCGGTGCCGCGCATCCAGGTGGCGATCGTCGGCGCGGGCGCGACGGGCGTCGAATTGTCGGCGGAACTGCGCAATACGGCGCAGGTGCTTTCCGCATACGGATTGCACAAGCTCGATCCGAAGCACGATATCGGCATCGTGCTCATTGAAGCCGGGCCGCGCATTTTGCCCGCGCTGCAGGAGCGCGTATCGCTCGCGACCGCCGAACTGCTCACCAAGCTCGGCGTGAAGCTGATGACCGGCGAAACGGTCGCGCAGGTGTCGCGCGACTCGATCCGCACGGCGAGCGGCAAGACCATTCGCGCGGATCTCACGGTCTGGGCGGCGGGCATCAAGGCGCCCGCGATCCTCGCCAATCTCGAAGGTCTGCCGACGAACCGCCTCGGACAGTTGATCGTGCGCCGCACGCTGCAGACCGAAACCGACGACAACGTCTTCGCCCTCGGCGATTGCGCCGCTTGTCCGTGGCCCGGCAACGAGCGCAACGTGCCGCCGCGCGCGCAGGCCGCGCATCAGCAGGCGAGTTTTCTGTTCAAGTCGTTCGAGCGGATGTTGCAGGGCAAGCCGCTGCACGAGTACACGTATCGCGATTTCGGCTCGCTGGTGTCGCTCGGGCATTACAGCGCGGTCGGCAATCTGATGGGCGGGTTGATCGGCGGCAACATGCTGATCGAAGGGCTCTTCGCGCGCTTCATGTACATGTCGCTCTACCGGCTGCACGTCGCCGCGCTGCACGGTTACGCGCGCATGGTGCTCGATACGGTCGCGCACTGGCTGCGCCGTTCCACCGCGCCGCGCGTGAAGCTGCACTGACACGGAATAGAACGCCTGCGTCATTCGTTCAAAGCTGTTTAGAATGGGCGGCGCGCCGAATCCACGGCGCGCGTTCATCGTCATGCAGCGCCGCGCCGCGTGCAGCCTTGGGTACGTCGCGCGGTTTCGAGGATCCACGCCGTCGCATTCACAGCAAAAATGACGCGACGGCCCTGCCGCGGGAGCCATCCATGCTAGACCCCGAAGTCGATCGCCTCGTTCCGCACGTCCCGTTCAATCGACGCACCTTCATCAAGGCCAGCATCGGCACCGGTTTTGCCGCCGCGGTGCTGCCGGTGTCCGCGCAGACCATTCATACCGACACGAACGGCCTCGAAGCCGGCGAGATCGGCTTTCGCGGCGCGGACGGCACGCTCGTGCCGGCGTATCGCGCGCAGCCGAAGGGCAAGACGCATCTGCCGGTCGTCATCGTGGTTCATGAGATTTTCGGGGTCCACGAGCATATCGCCGACGTGTGCCGGCGCTTCGCGAAACAGGGCTATCTCGCGATCGCGCCGGAATTCTTCACGCGTCAGGGCGATCCGAAGGCATATTCGTCGATACAGCAACTGAACGAGCAGATCGTGTCGAAAGTGCCGGATTCGCAGGTGATCTCCGACATCGATCAGGCCATCAAATGGGCGGGCGAGCACGGCGGCGACACGAAGCGCGCGGGCATCGTCGGATTCTGCTGGGGCGGGCGATACTCATGGCTGTACGCGGAGCACAACCCGAATCTGAAGGCGGCGGTCGCGTTTTACGGGCGGCTCGTCGGCAACAAGACCGAGATGACGCCGAATAATCCGCTCGATCTCGCCGGTCAGCTCAAGGTGCCGGTGCTCGGCCTCTACGGGCGGCAGGATCAGAGCATTCCGCAGGACACCATCGAGCAGATGAAACAGGCGCTCGCCAACGATCCGCCGCCCGCGAAGAATTCGCAGTTCGTCGTGTACGACGACGCGGGGCATGCGTTTTTCGCGGATTATCGTCCGAGCTATCGCAAGGCCGACGCCGAAGACGGCTGGAAGCGCGCGCTCGCGTGGTTCCGCGAGCACGGCGTCAAATAACGGCGCTCAGGGATTCGGGCCGGTCGCGACGGGCCTGCCCGGATCGGCGCTCCACTCGCTCCACGAGCCGGGATAGAGCGCCGCGCCGTGCAAGCCGGCGATTTCCATCGCGAGCACGTTGTGACAGGCCGTGACACCCGATCCGCATTGCAGCACGATGCGGTCCGCGGGCGTCGCGCCGACCAGCGCGCCGAACGCCTCGCGCAGTTCGTGCGCCGTCTTGAAGCGGCCTTCCGCCGTCAGGTTGTTCTTGAAGAAATGATTCAGCGCGCCGGGAATATGCCCGCCGACGGGATCGATCGTCTCGTTCTCGCCGCGATAGCGGTCGGCGGCGCGGGCGTCGATCAGCAAATGGTCGCGCGTGCCGATGCTGCGCTCGATCGCCTGCGCGTCGATGGTCACCTGAAGCGGCGCGCCGGCCTTGAACGTGCCCTGCGTCTTCGGCGGCGCCGCGCTGTCCAGCGGATTGCCCGCGGCTTCCCACGCTTGCAGGCCGCCGTCGAGCAGCGCGACGGAATCGTGGCCGAGCCAGCGCAGCAGCCACCAGAGACGCGCGGCGTACATGCCGCCCTGCGCGTCGTAGGCAACGACTTGCTGGCCTTCGTTCAGGCCGAAGCTCGCCAGTTTCGCGACGAGCGCGGCGCGCTCGGGCAACGGATGACGCCCGTTCGTGCCGGTCTTGGCGCCGGACAAATCGCGATCCAGATGAAGATATTGCGCGCCGGGAATGTGCCCTTGCGCGTAGGCCGCTTCGCCCGAGTCGGGCGCGGCGAGATCGAAGCGGCAATCGAAGACGAGAATGCTGCCGGGCGCGGCGGCGAGCCGTTCGGCGAGGTTCGTCGCCGAGATGAGCGTGGTGTAGTGAGTGTGCGGCATGACGGCTCCTGAAGCGGCGCAAGGCGGGGATGAGCCAATAGTCTAAAAGAAAAAACGGGCTCGAAAGCCCGTCTTTTCCCGATGACTGAACCGCGTTCAGATGGTCCCGAGTTGATGCCGCAAGAACTCGTGGAAGTGCTGCATGCCGGATTCCATCGGACTCTGGTACGGCCCGACCTGATTCTCGCCGCGCGACATCAGCGCGCGCCGGCCGGCGTCCATGCGCTCGGCGATTTCGTCGTCCTCGCGCGCGGTTTCCATGTACGCGGCACGTTCCGCCTCGATGAACTCACGCTCGAACAGCGCGATTTCCTCGGGGTAATAGAACTCGACGATGTTCGTCGTCTTCTGCGTGCCGTGCGGAATGAGCCACGACACGACCAGCACGTGCGGATACCACTCGATCATCAGACCGGGGTAATACACCATCCAGATCGCGCCGAACTCGGGCGGCGTGCCGTTGCGAAAGCGCAGGACTTCGTCATGCCACTTGCGGTACGTCGGGCTGCCCGGCTTTTCCAGATTCTTGTGGACGCCGACGGTCTGCACGCTGTACCAGTCGCCGAATTCCCACTCGAGGTTGTCGCACGACACGAAGCTGCCGAGGCCCGGATGGAACGGCGCGACGTGATAGTCCTCCAGATAGACCTCGATGAAGGTCTTCCAGTTGTAGTTGCACTCGTGCACTTCGACGTGATCGAACATGAAGCCCGAAAAATCGAAGTGACGCGCCGTGCCAAGTCTCGCGAGATCCGCGGCGACGTTGCGGCCCTCCGATTCGAACAGCAGGCCTTGCCAGTTCTGGAGCGAAGTCTTGCCGAGGTTCAGGCAGGGCTTGTCCGCGAAATGCGGCGCGCCGAGCAACTGACCGTCGAGATCGTACGTCCAGCGATGCAGCGGGCAGACGATATTGCTCGCGCTGCCGCGACCGTTGAGCATGATGGCCTGCCGATGGCGGCACACGTTCGACAGCAGTTCGATATTGTTCTGCTGATTGCGAACGAGCACGCGACCTTCGTTCTCGCCAGGAAGCGCAAAATAATTCCCCGAATCCGGCACCATGAGTTCGTGCCCGATGTAACGAGGACCTTGCTTGAAAAGTGTGTCGAGTTCGCGCTGGAGAAGCGCTTCGTCAAAGTAAGCCGTGACTGGCAGTTGGCTATGAAAAGCCTTCAACTGCAATGCATTGCTCAGATTGGACATTCCCACTCCCGATGAAGACGTGAAAGCAGTGAACAACCCAACCATCGAAGTTTCGATTTAGGGGAGCCCGCGATTATACCGAAATCCGCATCCTTGGGGTGCTTAAGGTCTTGATTTGGGTATAAATTGTCGCGAGAGTTCCTCGCAATCGTCACGCAAACGAACGCGGACGGCACGCTCGGCGACGATTGGCGGACAATCGGGCAAATGCACCGGTAGCGCTTGCGCGCGGACGGGATGCGGGTCGAAAATTTGTCTTTTGCCGTAGAATGTGCGACTTGGTTCCAAAAATTCAATTGCACATCCACGATTCATGGCGAAGACCGCTGTCCAGGAAACAGGCGAGCAAAGCGCGGACGCCGCGCAGCTTCCGGAGAATTACGAGGCGGCGCTGGCAGAACTCGAATCGCTCGTCGCGCGCATGGAAGAGGGCGCGCTGAGTCTCGAGGAATCGCTTGCGGCTTATCGCCGCGGCGCGGCGCTTGTGGGCTTTTGCCAACAGCAGCTCGAAAAAGTCGAGCAGCAGGTACGCGTTCTCGATGGCGAGACGCTCAAGCCGCTGCCCGCCGAGGTACAGCGCGCCACCCAGGGTGCCGGAGCAACAAACGACAACGGGGACGACGACCTATGAACTTCGAACAATGGATGCGCGTAACGCTCGATCGCGTCGAGACGGCGCTCGAACACTATCTTCCGGGCACGGATGTCGCGCCGGCGCGTCTGCACGAGGCCATGCGCTATGCGGTGCTGGGCGGCGGCAAGCGCGTGAGGCCGCTGCTCGTCCACGCGGCGGGCGAGCTGACCGGCGCGAGCGCGCCGGCCGTGGAAGCGGCGAGCGCCGCGCTCGAGATGATTCACGTCTATTCGCTGGTGCATGACGACATGCCCGCCATGGACGACGACGCACTGCGCCGGGGTAAGCCCACGGTACACATCCAATATGACGAAGCGACGGCACTGCTCGTCGGTGATGCGCTGCAGTCGCAGGCGTTCGTCGCGCTGACGGCCGAAGGCAATGGCCTGAACGACGGCCAGCAGGCTGCGCTCGTGCGCGAGCTGGCGGTCGCGAGCGGTTCGCTCGGCATGGCGGGCGGGCAGGCAATCGACCTCGAAAGCGTCGGCCGCAAGCTGTCGCGCCCCGAGCTCGAGACGATGCATCGCAAGAAAACGGGTGCGCTGCTGCGCGCGTCGGTGCGCATGGGCGCGCTCGCGGGCACGCATCCGGGCGCGGACGCGCTCGCGTCGCTCGACCACTATGCCACCGCGATCGGCCTCGCATTCCAGGTCGTCGACGACATTCTGGACGTCACCGCCGATTCCGCCACGCTCGGCAAGACCGCCGGCAAGGACGCGCAGCACGACAAGCCCACTTACGTGTCGATCATCGGGCTCGACGCGTCGCGCGAACTCGCCGCGCAGCTCGGCCGCGACGCGCACGCCGCGATCCAGCCGTTCGGCGCGCGCGGCCAGCGTCTGGCCGAGCTTGCCGACCTGGTCGTGAACCGGGTGAATTGATTGTTGAACGCGTGACGAACCCCACGGCGCGAAAGGCAATAATCGCGCTGAACGAATCACGCCAGTTTTCCTAAAATGGGACGACGATGTACGACTTGCTGAAAACCATCGACGATCCGGCCGATTTGCGTGCCCTCGATCGCCGCCAACTGCAACCGCTGGCCGACGAGCTGCGAGCCTACGTGCTCGACAGCGTGTCCCAGACGGGCGGCCATCTGTCGTCCAATCTGGGCACGGTCGAGCTGACGATCGCGTTGCACTACGTGTTCGATACGCCTAATGACCGCATCGTCTGGGACGTCGGTCATCAGACGTATCCGCACAAGATCCTGACCGGCCGCCGCGATCAGATGCCGGGCCTGCGCCAGCTAGGCGGAATCTCCGGCTTCCCGCGCCGCGCCGAGTCCGAATACGACACCTTCGGCACCGCGCATTCGAGCACGTCGATTTCGGCGGCGCTCGGCATGGCGATCGCCAACAAGCTGCAGGGCGACAACCGCTATTCGATCGCCGTGATCGGCGACGGCGCGATGACCGCGGGCATGGCCTTCGAGGCGATGAACAACGCGGGCGTCGCCGACGACGTGCCGCTGCTCGTCATCCTCAACGACAACGACATGTCGATTTCGCCGCCGGTCGGCGCGCTGAATCGCCATCTCGCGCGCCTCATGTCGGGCCGTTTCTACGCCGCCGCGCGCGCGGGCGTAGAACGCGTGCTGCGTCACGCGCCGCCGGTGCTGGATCTCGCGCGCAAGCTCGAAGAGCACGCGAAGGGCATGATCGTGCCGGCCACGCTGTTCGAAGAGTTCGGCTTCAATTACATCGGGCCGATCGACGGTCACGATCTCGATTCGCTGATCCCGACGCTGCAGAACATCAAGGAACTGCGCGGCCCGCAATTCCTGCACGTCGTCACGAAGAAAGGCCAGGGCTACAAGCTCGCCGAAGCCGATCCGGTGCTCTATCACGGTCCCGGCAAGTTCAATCCGGCGGAAGGCATCAAGCCGTCGACGGCGCCGTCGAAAAAGACTTACACGCAGGTGTTCGGCGAGTGGCTGTGCGACGCCGCCGCGCAGGATTCGCGCGTGGTCGGCATCACGCCGGCCATGCGCGAAGGCTCCGGCATGGTCGAGTTCGAGAAGCGCTTCCCCGAGCGTTATTTCGATGTCGGTATCGCCGAACAGCACGCGGTCACGTTCGCGGGCGGCCTGGCGGCGGACGGCATGAAGCCCGTCGTCGCCATCTATTCGACCTTCCTGCAACGCGCCTACGACCAGTTGATCCACGACGTCGCGCTGCAGAATCTGCCGGTGGTGTTCGCGATCGATCGCGCGGGCCTCGTCGGCGCGGACGGCGCGACGCACGCGGGCAATTACGATCTCGCGTTCCTGCGCTGCATCCCGAACATGACGGTGATGGCCGCATCGGACGAAAACGAATGCCGCCAGATGCTCTACACGGCGCTGCAGCAGCCGAATCCGACGGCCGTGCGCTATCCGCGCGGCGCGGGCACCGGCGTGGCGACCGTCAAGCAGATGACCGCGATTCCTGTCGGCCGTGGTGAGATTCGCCGCGAGTCGTCGCAGAAGCTCGGTTCGGGCAAGCGCGTCGCGATCTGCGCGTTCGGCACGATGGTCGCGCCGTCGCTCGCCGCGGCGGAAGAACTGGATCTGACGGTCGCCAACATGCGTTTCGTGAAGCCGGTCGACGCCGACCTGTTGCGCGAACTCGCCGCGACGCACGACGCCATCGTGACCATCGAGGAAGGCGCGATCATGGGCGGCGCGGGCTCCGCGTGCGTCGAAGCGCTGCTCGCCAGCTCGGTCGTGAAGCCCGTGCTGCAGCTCGGCCTGCCCGACGTCTTCATCGATCACGGCGATCCGGCCAAGCTGCTGTCGAGTGTCGGCCTGGATTCGGCGGGCATCGTCAAGTCGATTCGCGAGCGCTTCATCGACGCCGTCGAAAGCGCGCATGCCGGCAAGCTGACCAAGCGCGTCGCCTGACGACGCATCGCTCGAACGGCGCGCTCGGGGTGCGCCGTGCATTGACGCTTTGGCACACGGCGCGGGCATCGTCCCGCGCCGTGTGCGCTTGAACGTTTCGAACCGCCCGCACTCCCCGTGACGCGCGGCGCATAAGGACAAAACAAATGAATCAGATGAATCCCGCCTTCGTGATGCCCGATGTCCAGAGCACGTCCGACACGCGTCAGATCGCGATTCAGCGCGTCGGTGTGAAGGGCGTGCGGCATCCGTTGTCGGTGGTGACGCAAAGCGGCGTCAAGCCGAGCGTCGGCGTGTGGAATCTCGACGTGCATCTGCCCGCCGACCAGAAGGGCACGCACATGTCGCGCTTCGTCGCGCTGCTCGAAGAGAATCGCCATCCGCTCGATCAGCACGCGCTGCGCGGCTTGCTCGCGGTGATGCTGTCGAAGCTCGAAGCGCATTCGGGGCGCATCGAGGTCACGCTGCCGTATTTCGTGATGAAGACCGCGCCCGTCTCCGGCGTGCAGAGCCTCCTGGACTACGAAGTGACGTTCATCGCAGAGCGGCGCGACGGCGACACGCGCATGTCGATGAAAGTGCTCGTGCCCGTGACGAGCCTGTGCCCGTGCTCGAAAAAAATCTCGCAGTACGGCGCGCATAACCAGCGGTCGCACGTGACGATCACGGCTGAAGTCGCCGACGAGATCGCGGTCGAAGAGCTGATTCGCATTGCCGAGGAAGAGGCGTCGTGCGAACTGTGGGGCTTGCTGAAGCGCCCCGACGAGAAGTTCGTGACCGAGCGCGCGTATGACAACCCGAAGTTCGTCGAGGATCTCGTGCGCGATATCGCCACGCGCCTGAACGCCGACGAGCGCATCGTCGCGTACGTGCTCGAAGCGGAGAACTTCGAGTCGATCCACAATCACAGCGCGTACGCGGTGATCGAGCGGGACAAGCGCCGCGACGCTTGAGCGCGGCTTCAGGCAAGCGCTATTTCCGACGACGGAACGTGCGCTTGCCGCACCGACGCCATCACCAGCGCCGCCAGCCGCTCGACCGGCGGCGACGCGCTCCCCGATGCGCGATGCAGCGCGAGCGGAATCGAAGGCAGCGCCGGCAATTCCCATTCGCCGGCGTGGAGCGCCCGAACCGTCGACGGCAAACCGTAGCGCGTTCGCACCGTGACGCCCAAACCTGCCGCCGCCGCCGCCCATAATCCCGACAGGCTCGGGCTCGTGAACGCCACGCGCCATTTGATGCCCGCGCGATCCAGAGCCGCGACCGCCGCGCTGTGAAAGAGACACGGACGATCGAATGCGATGAGCGGCAAGGGTTCGTCGGCGCTGAACTGCCACGGAACCGTCGACGACGCGATCCAGCGCATCGGCGGCGCGGCGATCGGTTCGGCGATCATCGCGGCGTTGCTGTCGTCGGTCACGCCGGGCGCGCCCCACACGAGCGCGAGATCGAGTTGCCCGGTGTCGATGCGCTCCAGCAACTCGGTATTGCGCGCCACGCGCGCCTCGATCCGCACCTTCGGATGCGCCCGCGCGAAGCGGCCAAGCACATCCGGAAGCACGACTTCGCCGAAATCCTCCTGCAAACCGAGCCGGATCCAGCCTTCCAGATCGATGCCGCGAATCGCGACGGCGGCTTCGTCGTTCAGTTCGACGAGGCGCCGCGCATAGCCGAGCATCACCTCGCCGGCGTCGGTGAGCGCGAGCCCGCGCCCGGATTTGCGAAAGAGCGTCGCGCCCGCCTGTTCCTCCAGCTTGCGCAACTGCGCGCTCACGGCCGATGTCGAGCGCCCGACACGGTCCGCCGCCTTCGCGAAGCTGCCCAGATCCATCCCCGCGACGAAGCTGCGCAGCACC
This sequence comes from Caballeronia novacaledonica, assembly GCF_900258035.1. Lineage (GTDB taxonomy): Bacteria > Pseudomonadota > Gammaproteobacteria > Burkholderiales > Burkholderiaceae > Caballeronia > Caballeronia novacaledonica. The sequence continues at coordinate 88,199 of NZ_OGTP01000005.1, forward strand.
GCGAGATCGAATGTCGTCTGGCTCATGGAAATCGTCCTGATTTTATGAATGATCGATGAAGAACTTTGTGATTTTCAGGACGATCCTAAGCCTTCAAACTGGCCGCAGTCAACTTCGATACGGACTGCATGATGGCCACTTCTCTTGTAACAGGCGCTTATCGATCCGGCGATGCACATCGCTGGAAAGTGCTCGGCGTCGGCGTGGCGGCCAACGCCAGCTTCTCCGCCGCGGCGGCGGGCATTCCGACCACGGCCGTGTGGATGCGCGGCGCTTACCACCTGAGCAACGGCGAACTGGGGCTCGCGCTCGGCGCGCTGGGGCTGGGCGTCGCGCTGTCGGAACTGCCGTGGGGCGTGCTGACGGATCGCTGGGGCGATCGTCCCGTGTTGCTGACCGGCTTGCTCTCGACCGCCGCCATGCTCGTCGCGATGAGTCTGTTCGCGGTGCCGTCGGCGGCGACGCTCGGCTGGCTCGTCGCCGCGATGTGCGTGCTGGGTCTGTTGGGCGGCAGCGTGAACGGATCGAGCGGGCGGGCGGTGATGGCGTGGTTCGCGGACGGCGAGCGCGGCCTCGCGATGAGCATCCGGCAAACGGCCGTGCCGCTCGGCGGCGGCATCGGCGCGGCGTTGTTGCCGTGGCTGGCGTCGTCGCACGGCTTTGCGGCCGTCTATGGCGCGCTGGCGGCGATGTGCGCGGTGTCCGGCGCGTTCGCGTGGCGCTGGCTGCATGAACCGTCGAGCGCGGCGCATCGCGCGCCCAGGGCCAACGGCGCGCCGCCTTTGAAGAACGCGCTGGTCTGGCGCGTGGTGCTCGGCATCGGCATCCTGTGCGTGCCGCAATTCGCGGTGCTGACCTTCGCGACCGTGTTCCTTCACGATGCCGGGCGCTTCGGCGTCACCGCGATCAGCGCGACGATGGGCGCGATCCAGCTCGGCGCGATGGTCATGCGCGTCTTAAGCGGCCGTCACACGGATCGTCGCGGCAACCGTCGCGGGTATCTGCGCGGGTCGGTGATCGTGGCGTCGGCTTCGTTCGTCGTGCTGGCGGCGGCGATCGCGGGCGGCGCGGCGCATGCGCCCTGGCTGCTCGCGGCGATGTTCGTTGTCGCGGGGATTTGCGTGTCGGCCTGGCATGGCGTCGCGTACACCGAACTGGCGACGCTCGCCGGCACCGAACGCGCCGGCACTGCGCTCGGCATGGCGAATACGGCCGTGTATGCCGGCTTTTTCGTGACGCCGCTCGTCATTCCGCATGTGCTCGCGGCCGGTTCGTGGCCGATCGTATGGCTCGCGGCGGGCGTGTGCGCCTCGTTCGCGCTGCTGTTGTTTCCGAGGCCCGCGCGACCTTAAACTGGCCGTCCGAGAAATCGCCCACGGAGCGCATCTTGATTCTCATCGGCCAATTCGATTCCCCGTTCGTGCGGCGCGTCGCCATCGCGCTGAATCTCTACGGCATGGCGTACGAGCATCGCCCGTGGTCCGTGTTCGGCGACGCCGGCAAGATCGCGCCGTTCAATCCGCTGATCCGCGTGCCGACGCTCGTGCTCGATTCCGGCGATGTGCTCGTCGAAAGCGCGATGATCCTCGACTGGCTCGACGAACAGGCGGGCGAGCGCGCGATGATCGCATCGAGCGGCCCCGTGCGGCGTGAAGCGCTGAAGGTCTGCGCGCTCGCGACGGGTCTCGCCGACAAGGCCGTCGCGCTCGTCTACGAACGCGTGCTGCACAAGGAGAAATCGCAGGCGTGGCTCGATCGCTGCACGGGGCAGGTCGAACGCGTGCTGAACGCGCTGGAAGCGGACCGCGCCCCGCGCGCGACGCAGTACTGGTTCGGCGATGCGATCGGCCATGCGGACATCGCCGTGGCTTGCGCGTTGCGCTTCGCGCGCGAGGCGCACGCGGAGATCTTCAGTTCGACGCGCTGGCCGACGCTCATCGGCCATAGCGACCGCTGCGAGACGCTGCCCGTTTTCAAGGCGATCGTGCAGCCTTTCAATCCGCCGCGATGAATGCTCAGGCGCGCGCGAGCGACGTGAGATCCCAGCGCGGCTTCACGGTGAACGCGTAGTCGCGCACGGCCTGCTCGGGCCAGCGCGACAGCCGCAGCGCGCCGGCGAGCGCGATCATCGCGCCGTTGTCGGTGCAAAGCGAGAGATCGGGGTAATGCACGTCGAAGCGGCGCTTTTTCGCCGCCGCCGACAGCGCTTCGCGCAACTGCCGGTTCGCGCCGACGCCGCCCGCCACGACGAGCCGTTTCAGGCCTGTCTTCTTCAGCGCGGCGAGCGATTTGGCGACGAGCACGTCCACCGCCGCATCGACGAAGCCGCGCGCGAGATCGGCCTTCGCCTGCTCGCAGACGTTGTTGCCGAGCTTGCGGCTATGCGTGAGCACGGCCGTTTTCAGGCCGCTGAAGCTGAAATCGAGATCGCCGGAATGCAGCATCGGACGCGGCAGCGCGACTGCGCCCGGCGTGCCGAATTCCGCGAGCCGCGACACTTCCGGCCCGCCCGGATAGCCCAGGCCGAGCAGTTTCGCGGTCTTGTCGAAGGCTTCGCCGGCGGCGTCGTCGAGGGTTTCGCCGAGTGTCTCGTAGACGCCGACATCGGTCACGCGCATCAATTGCGTGTGTCCGCCCGACACGAGCAGCGCGACGAACGGAAACGGCGGAGGCGCATCGACGAGCAGCGGCGACAGCAGATGCCCTTCCAGGTGATGAATGCCGACAGTCGGCTTGTCCCACGCCATCGCCAGCGAATTCGCGATGCTCGCGCCGACGAGCAGCGCGCCCGCGAGTCCCGGCCCCTGCGTGAACGCGATGGCGTCGATGTCGGCGCGCTTCGCGCCGGATTGTTCGAGCACCTCTTCCAGCAACGGCAGCGCGCGCCGGATGTGATCGCGCGAAGCCAGTTCCGGCACGACGCCGCCGTAATCGCGATGCATCGCGATCTGCGAATGAAGGGCGTGCGAAAGCAGGCCGCGCTCGGTGTCGTAGAGGGCGAGGCCGGTTTCGTCGCAGGAACTTTCGATGCCGAGAACGAGCATGGATTCAACGCGTCAGAGGTAACAGAAAAGTATAGCAGCGGGCGTCAATGAACGCGCCGAAGGTAAAATACGCGCCATGGAATCCTTCGATATCGCCGTCATCGGCGCGGGCGCGGCCGGCATGATGGGCGCGGCCGTGGCCGCTCAAGCCGGGCGCCGCGTCGTGCTCATCGACCACGCCGAGCGGCTGGCCGAGAAAATCCGCATCTCCGGCGGCGGACGCTGCAACTTCACCAACATCAACGCGCAGCCGGCCAATTTTCTGTCGGCGAATCCGCATTTCTGCCGGTCCGCGCTCGCGCGCTATACGCCGCGCGATTTTCTCGCGCTTCTCAAGCAATATCGCGTCAAGTGGCACGAGAAGCACAAGGGCCAGCTTTTTTGCGACGACTCCAGCGAAACCATCATCGACGTGCTGAAAAGCGAGTGCGACGCCGGCGGCGTCGCGTGGCGGCGTCCGGTCGCCGTGCGTGAGATCCGGCACGACGGCGCGCGCTTCACGCTCGATACGACCGCGGGCGAGATCGGCACGGCGGCGCTCGTGATCGCGACGGGCGGCCTGTCGATTCCCAAGATCGGCGCGACGGACTTCGGCTATCGCGTCGCGAAGCAGTTCGGCCACACGCTCGTCGATACGCGTCCGGCGCTCGTGCCGCTCACGTTCACGTCGGCCGACTGGGCGCCGTTCGCCGCGCTCTCGGGACTGTCGCTGCCGGTGCGTATCGGCGCGGGCAAAGGCAAGACGCGCGGCGAGTTCGACGAAGACCTGCTGCTGACGCATCGCGGCGTGTCGGGGCCGGGCGTGCTGCAGATTTCGAGCTACTGGAACACGTCGGAGCCGATTCACGTCGATCTCCTTCCCGACGCCGACGCCACCGAAATGCTGCTCGAAGCCAAAGCGGGCTCGAAGAAGCAGATCGGCAATTTTCTGGCGGAGCACGTGCCGGCGCGTCTCGCGCACGCGTGGCTCGAAGCGCAGCACGTGTCCGTCGATGCGCGCCTAGCCGATTTGCCCGATCGCACGCTGAAGGCGGTCGGCGCGTCGTTGTCGAGCTGGACGCTCACGCCGAGCGGCACCGAAGGCTATCGCAAGGCCGAGGTCACGCGCGGCGGCGTCGACACGCGCGAGCTTTCGTCCGCGACGATGATGAGCGAACGCGTCGCGGGGCTCTATTTCATCGGCGAGGCCGTCGATGTCACGGGCTGGCTCGGCGGCTACAACTTCCAGTGGGCGTGGGCCTCGGGCGTCGCGGCGGGCAAGGCCGCCGCCGAGTTCGCGCGAGGCGCCGCGACGGCCGCCTGAGCGCGTCCGGCCGGGGGTTTTGGCGAGTCTCGAAACGCAAACCCGTTTGCTATACTCGAATGGTCATCGGAGGATTCTCTCCGCTCTGGCAGGCGCTGGAACGGTCAGCGCGGCAAGGGTCGCCGCATCGCTTTGCCGCATCGGCACGGCTCGCGAAAAGTCCCGCTTGAGGAGGCGTTCCCAAGCGGGTTTTTGCTTTCGCGGCATAACCGGGCGCCAGCCGGAATCCACATTTTCGCAATTGCACCGGGTGAACGATGAGCCTCAAAGACCAGATCAACGACGACATGAAGACTGCCATGCGCGCGAAGGAAACCGAGCGCCTCGGCACGATTCGGCTGCTGCTCGCGGCAATCAAGCAGCGTGAAGTCGACGATCGCGTCACGCTCGACGACGCGGGCATCACCGCCGTCATCGACAAGATGATGAAGCAGCGCAAGGATTCGATCAGCCAGTTCGAAGCCGCCAACCGCACCGATCTCGCCGACAAGGAAAAGGCCGAGATGGCGGTGTTGTCGGCGTACATGCCCGAGCAGCTTTCCGCCGATGCGATCGCCGCCGAAGTGCAGGCCGCCGTCGCCGCGACAGGCGCCGCCGGGCCGCAGGACATGGGCAAGGTCATGGGCGTGCTGAAGCCCAAGCTCGCGGGCAAGGCCGACATGACCGCCGTCTCCGCGCAGGTGAAAGCCGCACTCGCCAAGTAACTTCCACCGCTTTCGATTCGGTGATTCCGCACGCTTTCCTGCAGGATTTGCTCAACCGCGTCGATATCGTCGACGTGGTGGGCCGCTACGTCCAGTTGAAAAAGGGCGGCGCGAACTTCATGGGCCTCTGCCCGTTTCACAACGAAAAGAGCCCGTCGTTCACGGTCAGTCCGACCAAACAGTTCTATCACTGCTTCGGTTGCGGCGCGCACGGCACCGCGATCGGCTTTCTGATGGAGCACACCGGCCTCACCTTTCCCGAAGCTGTCAAGGATCTCGCGCAAGGCGCGGGGCTCACGGTGCCGCAGGAGCCATCGAATGGCTTTCGTGGCGGCAGCGGCGGCGAGAGTGCGCCGAGCAAGGCGGTCAGCGTCGCGCTGACGGAAGTCATGCAGACCGCGTGCGACTTCTATCGCAAGCAACTGCGCGGCGCGCCCGATGCCATCGCCTATCTGAAGAAGCGCGGCCTGACCGGCGAAATCGCCGCGCGCTTCGGGCTCGGCTACGCGCCGGACGGCTGGCAGAACCTGGAATCGGCGTTTCCGGATTACCGGAACGACAACCTCGTCGAATCGGGCCTCGTGATCGTCAGCGAGAAAACTGATTCGCAGGGACAGGCGCGGCGCTACGACCGCTTTCGCGAGCGCGTGATGTTCCCGATCCGCAATGTGAAGGGCAATGTGATCGGCTTCGGCGGGCGCGTGCTCGACGGCGGCGAGCCCAAGTATCTGAACTCGCCGGAGACGCCGCTCTTCAGCAAAGGCAGCGAGCTTTACGGATTGTTCGAAGCGCGTCTGGCGATTCGTGAACTGGGCTACGTGCTCGTCGTCGAAGGGTATATGGATGTCGTCGCGCTCGCGCAGCTCGGCTTTGCGAACGCCGTGGCGACGCTCGGCACGGCCTGCACGCCGATCCACGTGCAGAAGCTCTTTCGTCAGACAGACACCGTGGTGTTCAGCTTCGACGGCGATTCGGCCGGCCGCCGCGCGGCGCGCCGGGCGCTGGAGGCGGCGTTGCCGCACGCGGCGGACAACCGCACCGTCAAGTTTCTCTTTCTGCCGAAGGAGCACGATCCGGACAGCTACGTGCGCGAATTCGGCACGGACGGATTCGGCGAGCAGGTCGATCGCGCGATGCCGCTGTCGCAATTTCTGCTGAACGAGGTGCTGAACGACAAGGAACTGGAGCAGCCCGAAGGCCGCGCGAAGGCGCTCTTCGACGCCAAGCCGTTGCTTCAGGCGCTGCCCGCGAATGCGTTGCGGGTGCAGATCCTGCATATGCTCGCGGACCGGCTCGACACGCCGTTCACGGAAATCGCCGCGCTGTGCGACATCGATTCACGCGCGGCGGCCGTCGCGCGCGCGAACGTGCCGAAGAGCGAACGCCGGCGCGTGACCGGGCAGGAACAGCGCGCGCTGCGCAATCTGGTGATGTATCCGGGCATCGCGGCGTCGCTCGATCAGGACAGCGAGCGCACCCTCGTGACGATGACCGAGCATGGCGAATTGTTCAGCGAGGTGGTCTCGCACGCGCGCGAACTGGGCGATGCGGCGGAATTCCAGTTGCTGTCCGAGATCTTGAGAAATGCAGCAAACGCGCCCACGTACGACGATATCTTCCAGGAAATTCTCGCCTATGATGAAAACGTTCGCGATTTGTTGATGCGCGACCCGTCCGACGAGGGCGCGGCGCAGCGAGTCGAGGAACAGAAGCGCCTGCTCGCGGAAGAATTGCAGGCGACGGTATTGAAGTTGCGGCACGACAGCTATCGGGCGCGGCTCGATCAACTGGCGCGGCAAAGCAGCTTGTCGGCGGAAGAGGTGGCGGAGTTCTCTGATCTCTCGGCGAGAGTCGCGCAGATCAAGGCGGGGCGGACCGCAAGCCCGGATGCCGGAAAGTGAGAATGCTATAATAAAAAGTTCAAAATGACTTGTTTTTTGTCAACTGTTCAGGCGTTTTTGTCGGTCTGAAAAGGCTTGAGCAGACGTACGGAAGGAAGCACGAAGAAGCAGGAAGTCGCTGGCAAAGTCGGTACGCTGGAATGCGGCACGATCGTTTGTGGTGCGCGCCGCATAAATCTTACAAAAGAGGCCGATAAGCACGCCGACGAACAGACGGGCATAAGGGAAGCGGCTGCTATTGAGGGTAGGGCGAGGAGACGATTCACACTCGTTCGAACCGCGATGGCGCCCCGGGCAGGGCACGCAGGACGAAGCAGCGTGCGCGTATTGGGTATTCACGGTTCCATCGGCTGTCGTCCAGCAGCCGCGAGTCGAGACTAGAGCCGGTATGGCGAACTCCATGACGAAAAAGCTGAACGATGTATCCGTCGAAGACGACGCAGTGCAAAACGCAGAGTCTGGCGCCGCGCCTGCGGCGAAGGTCGAAAAGGCCAAGGCTCGCGACCGCCGCGCGAAAGAAAAAGCGCTGCTGAAGGACGCGTTCTCGTCGAGCGCGCCCGGCACCGTAGAGGAGCTCGAGGAGCGGCGCTCGAAGCTGCGCGCGCTCATCAAGCTCGGCAAGGAGCGCGGATTCCTGACCTACGGTGAGATCAACGATCACCTCCCGGACAATTTCACGGAGACCGAGGCGATCGAAGGCATCATCAGCACGTTCAATGACATGGGCGTGGCGGTGTACGAGCAAGCGCCGGATGCCGAGACCCTGCTTCTGAACGACAACGCGCCGAACGCCTCGTCCGACGACGAAGTCGAGGAGGAAGCCGAAGTCGCGCTTTCCACCGTCGATTCCGAATTCGGCCGCACCACCGACCCGGTCCGCATGTACATGCGCGAGATGGGCACGGTCGAGCTGCTGACGCGCGAAGGTGAAATCGAGATCGCGAAGCGCATCGAGGACGGCCTGAAGCATATGGTCATGGCGATCTCCGCGTGCCCGACGACCATCGCCGACATCCTCGCGATGGCCGAGCGCGTGCAGAACGAAGAAGTGCGCGTCGATGAACTCGTCGACGGCCTGATCGATCCGAATGCGCAGGACACCGACGGTTTCTCCGAGCAGGAAGCGGAGGCGATCGAATCCGAGGACGAGGAAACCGAGGAAGAGGGCGACGAGGAAGAGGAAGAAGAGGACGACGGCAGCGCCCAGGCCAGCGCCAACGCCGCGCAACTCGAAGCCCTGAAGGCGCAGTCGCTCGAGAAGTTCGCGCTCATCAGCGAATGGTTCGACAAGATGCGCCGGGCCTACGAGAAGGAAGGCTACAAGTCGAAGGCTTATCTGAAGGCGCAGGAAGCCATCCAGACGGAACTGATGAACATCCGCTTCACGGCGCGCACCGTCGAGCGCTTGTGCGACACCTTGCGCGCGCAAGTCGATGAGGTGCGCCAGGTCGAGCGGCAGATTCTGCATACGGTCGTCGACAAGTGCGGCATGCCGCGCGCCGAGTTCATCACGCGCTTCCCCGGCAACGAAACGGATCTCGAATGGTCCGATAAGGTTGTCGCGGAAGGTCACGAGTACAGCGCGGTGCTGGAGCGCAATATTCCGGCGATCCGCGAGCAGCAGCAGCGTCTGCTGGACCTTCAGGCGCGCGTCGTGTTGCCGCTGAAGGACTTGAAGGAAACCAATCGCCAGATGGCGGCGGGCGAGCTGAAGGCGCGTCAGGCGAAGCGCGAAATGACCGAGGCGAACCTGCGTCTCGTGATTTCCATCGCGAAGAAGTATACGAACCGCGGCCTGCAGTTCCTCGACTTGATTCAGGAAGGCAACATCGGCTTGATGAAGGCTGTGGACAAGTTCGAATATCGTCGTGGCTACAAGTTTTCGACGTATGCGACGTGGTGGATTCGTCAGGCCATCACGCGCTCGATCGCGGACCAGGCGCGCACGATCCGGATTCCGGTTCACATGATCGAGACGATCAACAAGATGAACCGCATCTCGCGGCAGATTCTGCAGGAAACCGGCCTCGAACCGGATCCGGCGACGCTTGCCGAGAAAATGGAGATGCCGGAAGACAAGATCCGCAAGATCATGAAGATCGCGAAGGAGCCGATCTCCATGGAGACGCCTATCGGCGACGACGACGATTCGCATCTCGGCGATTTCATCGAGGATACGAACACGGTGGCGCCGTCGGATGCCGCGCTGCATGCTTCGATGCGCGATGTCGTGAAGGACGTGCTCGATTCGCTGACGCCGCGCGAGGCGAAGGTGCTGCGGATGCGTTTCGGCATCGAGATGAGCACGGATCACACGCTCGAAGAAGTCGGCAAGCAGTTCGACGTGACGCGCGAGCGGATTCGCCAGATCGAGGCGAAGGCGCTGCGCAAGTTGCGGCACCCGAGCCGGTCGGACAAGTTGAAGTCGTTCCTCGAGGGCAATTGACGGGACTTGTTTTGAGAGGCGTTGTGAGGCAAACTCGCAAACCTTCGTAGTTGTCTTGCGCAATGTTCGGAAGTAACAGAAAGCGCCGTTAGCGGCGCTTTCTTTTTGTGCTTTTGCGGTTTTGCGTGCTAAGGGCCGGAAGCTTAATTGGTATAAGCTGTCGACTCATAATCGACCGATAGTGGGTTCGAATCCCACCCGGCCCACCAGTAAATACTGCGTAGAATCAATGGTCTATGTGCCGTTAAGCATAAAATGGCCACCTGGACAGGTTATGCTTTATTGTCCGATGGGCCATTTTATGGTTTATCGGCTGACGCCCACCGCCCGTGTGGAGGCAAACTCGCCAAGACTGCCCCGACCCTCGCGGGCACGATGACCCGCACGTCGTCCACGCCGTGGCTAAGCGGCCCTGCCACGCAAAGTCACCAAAATTGTCCGCGGCGCACGCCCGCACGAGGCAAGGTCACCAAAATTGTACGGTCCGGGCAGGACGCCCGTGCGTTGGTGCCCGAATCCAGCGATCCTTGCAGGCCGAAAACCCAAACGCGGCTCTCTCGTCGGCCGTAGCCATCGCCGGCAGGACATTTTCGGTGACCTTGCTCTCAGCAACTCCACATGCCGCAAACCGACCACTGGCGGCGAAAGCCCTTCGCCGTCCTGCTTCACAATCCCGCCTTCCTCTTCTAAGCGGCTCTACACGCCCTCCAGCCTCCGCGCGTCACGAGACCTCCCGCACCAGCCTCGCCAACCTCCTGTAGCCGTTGTAACGCAGCCTCGCCGTGAATTTCGACTGCCCCCACCTAAACCTTGCCAATACCGCATGCTGAACCAGCCTGCGAGCTTCTGTTCCGTAGCACTGTCATGATGTCGTCTTCTCACACAGAGTCACCCCGCGGTCGGCGAAAGGCTCGTTCAACTAGGCTGGAGTCTCGGCGACCGTAACCTCAAGCGCCTACGCCCATCCATGACAGTCAGCGCCAGCCCCGTTACCAGCCGTTTTCAGATGTCGTCGTCGCCCCATTGATTCGGACCGGTTTCTTTGAGGTCGTCGTCTCCCAATTGATTCGGACCGGTTCCTTTCCAAGAATTGCGGAACTCGTATGGAAAGAATTCCGCTTCTCCACCGAAACAGAGAGCGCCTTGAGTGGCCATTGCGATAAATGTCTCAGCATAACGGTATTGGTTATAGAACGCATCGTCGGCATAGCAACGCGCACGCTCATCCCAGTCATCGAAATCCTTTTGCAACTTTCTGGCGACTTGAGGCCCGAAAGGACCCCCCGCAATCCATATCGGAGCAATTCGAAGAACGGCGGCGGCGTGTTCGGTGTCGTCATCTCCTGGTCGTGACCGACCATCTCAGCCAGTTTAACGAGAAACGACAAATATCCGTTTTCCGCGCAAGTTACGTCGAAATCATATGATTCTTCCCACGAGTAGATAGCACCGACTTCAAGTCCTGCGCTGAGTTGCGAATACTCAGGCAGTCCGTCAAAACGAATGAGCCCTTCGCGTCGCTTGCCTGATTGCGGGTCGAACAATGCTGTAACCGGCGCCCCGGCGTCCGCACGCTTCTTCAGACCGCAATAGGCAACGTAGTATCCAAGAAAAAATTCGTTTGCCATACCGTATTCAAAAAATGCTTGTTAATTAGTTGGAGAGTTTGACGCATCGGGTTGATTTCCGAGGCGTCGGAACAGATCTCGGTTGAATTAGCCTGATGCAACGGCCAATCGATAGTAGAATATATCATAAATTTCTCTATATTTTTCAATAGGTTGCGAGAATTTTGATAATCGTGAAATATACCTACTAAATTAGCGTAGTTTTTTGGATTCTGGGTCTTGTGCGCCTGGATTTCGTTCGGAAGGCGGACCTTTTCGCGCCTCCCAACCGGGCCACGGACGTTTTGGCCCGCACGACTATTTCTCGTGGAATTGCCCACAGCCCCAAGTGCACGGCGAAAACCGCCCAAAAAACCTCTCAAAATCGCCGCCGTCGCCATGTACGGACGAGCATGACGGACCTGTCGATGGCGCTCATCGAGGCACATGTGAGCACTCAGCAGCATCGGAAGGGCCGCCGATCTCTGTTTTAGAATGATCCCTCTAATTCCAAAATGCGTGCCTATTCACTATCCGTTTTTGTTTTCCACTGATCGGCGGCGTGAGCATTTGAGTTTAAGGCTCTTTCCCATAATCCATTCGCACTTTAGAATGCGCTTATCTGATTGAGCAAGGCCATAAAAACCAGTTCCCTCTCGGACGGGGACTACGTGATTGGCCGTGCTCGATAATAATTTTCTCGAACACACTTTCAACCAAAGAGAGAGGTAGTTGTTGTGAGCTGAATCCATTTGATCTGTCGCGCCGTGCACTTGTCCGTGCTTTCGTGCGCGATTTCGACGCTAGTGTCGATAATTCAAACTATTCGGAGTGCAACAATGTACATGGAAGGATATTTCCTCATTTCGCCGGCAATAGAAAAAATTGAGGGGCCATATTCAAAGGACATGGTGGACCCGGAAACGGGGGAACCACTGTGGGTTGACGAGGAAATGGTTGTGGTTGCACCTCCCGATTATCCGCAGCTAGCCGCAGGGCTTGAAATCGGAGCTCTTTATCGAGCGGTACGACGGCCCAATGGAAGCAGTGGATTTTTGCACGGCCTCGATTCGCTGCAGGAATATTACGATTGGTGCGAGAAGCTGGTTAGCCTTGTGACGAACGGGAAGAAGTTGAAAGAACGTCCAAATAACGAGGTCGAATGGTCCAATCAGCTTTCAGGACTCGTCGAAGATAGCGAGAAGTATCCCGAAACCGGAGGGCGGGGACCGTTCTGGGAGCTGCTCCGCTACGGTCTTCGCGGGATGACGTTTGGTCCGGTCGTCTGCCAGAGGCTCGCAGCGGATTTTAGAAAATGGCAGTCGGCGGCCCATGCATTGGATGATTCGAATTTTTCCGGCTGGTATTCCCATATCTGGTCGACGTTCGCGATGGCTGACGAAGCCGGAATCGTCACGTATGGATGGTGCTGGACCGAAGACATGGAACCGAAACTCGGAATAGAAACGCTCAAGCTGTTCGAAGATTGACGACCTGACGAGCTCTGAGCCGGGCGGTTTGCTCAGGTAACCAAGCGAGCACAGCACATGTTGCGCTCGCTTTTTTGCTTCTACGCCAGCGATCCGGTCGGCCGTCAGGCCGTCTTCACAGACCGCCGACGGCAGAACTGTTTCTTCGGTTGGCGACTTGCGCCAATTTTGCGACGCCTGGTCGGAGAGCCGCTCAGCCTTTGCAACCGTTTCCGCCGAGCTTTCTTGCGAATGCTGAAGTCCTAATCTCCGACGTGTTGGGCGGTGCCGGCCATCGACGCCGCCAAAAAAGAAAGCCCGCCATCTCTGGCGGGCAAACAAGAGGGCGGGCGCTATCCAAGCGCCCGACTAAAGTTTCCACCGCCGCACGGCTCAGTACAAGCGCCGCGTTGAAATGCTGCATTTCGCGATCAAGGGCGTTCGGAATTCCGCGCGGAAACTGATTCGCATGAAAGCTTCGATTTTCTCGCTGGCGCACTGTGTTTATACGCCAGCGATCCATTCCGGCCATCGCAGACCGTTGCTTCTTTGCTTAAGAACTCGCCGCCCCCGACCGTGAGATGTTTGACCGTCGGAGCGAACCGTCCTGGCTGGGATGGATGCAGCAGCCAGGCACCAGATGCGACAGCGATCCTTCCAGCTGAAGACACGGGTGCGCCGAAATCCGTGGTTAGCTGCGCGGAGTTTTCGGATACGAGGCGAATCTCGTGGTTTCAGCGCAGGTTGGCGGTGCCGCTTCATCACGGCGCGGAACAAAACCGGTGCGAGCGTCGCAATTCAACAGGAATAGCCACGCCATCACGCGTGGTCAGCGGCAGCGAAGGCTCTGCTAGGCGCGTCAGCGATTGACGAGATCGCAGAACTCGCTCGAATGGACAAGCACGAATCCAGGACACCCATCACCTGGTTGCGGACCATCGAAAGCAGCGCCCACCTTGTCGTAGTGTGTACAACCCTCGAACCGAGCGTTAAACGCGCCGCCGTCAGTCGTCGGATTAACCCCTCGATAGACGATCCTGCCTTTCTCGGTACCCGTACGCAACCTCAAGGACGAGTTACGCCGTTCGGGACGTCGCATCCCCTTCGCACTACGACCTCGCGGGTAATCGGATCAATGCGTTCGACCCACCCGTCCTCCATCTCTGCGAGAGGGACCTGGATAAGCTCAATTGCCGCACAACTAGCGAGCCGTCCTCGCACATCTTTTAACACCTGTCCCCGACTGCGCTCAAGCCCTCTCTCATCCAATTCTCCTTCGTAACCGTGCACGTACGTTGCATGGACGTCGCCGTTTGCGGGATCGAACGCGACGATAACGACTGCGGAGAAAGCCGCGCCACTCGGACTCCGGGACATTTTGATCATCGTTGGCTCCGTCAGCTCAGGAAGTAGAAGGACCACCCGCCCATTCCAGTCGCAACGTCTAGATCCAGCGCGATGGTGACCGACACGCAGCGATCAACTTCCAGGAAGCTGGAAACCGCCTCTAGCTCCGTCTCCTGCATAAACCCGTTGCCGTCAAGGAATTCAAAACGTTTGAACGTGGCAACCGCGGTCCCGACTCTGCCGTCTTTTTGACCGATACTGACTTCGGCGAGATATGCGGACGCCACGATGTGGGGGAGGCCCGGAAAGGGGATTCGAAAGTAATGCGTCTGGAGATCGCTCGCGTTGACGATGGGGCCCCAAGTGAAGGTTTGAACGAATTCAACTGCCATGTGACCTCCGGTCGCATAACCACGCTGCCACCTAACAGGTATTTAACGGATCCGCCCGTCCCTTACTATTGAAATTATCAAGGCATCGCGAAAAGCGATCGTGACTCATTTATAGCTTGGAGGTTCTTGGATTTCCACCTGTATATGTGAGGATAGGGGTATCCGGAACTTCGTGTGGAAACTCATTCGCACGAAAGCTTCGATTGACCTCCCCGAGGCTGTCCAGGACCGGAAGTACGGATTGGACAATCTCGGGTCGGCAGACCTACCCCGAGACAGCGCCGGCTCGACGTCATGCTCAGTTGACGAAGCGGCATCGCGTCAACACGGCTGCTTCGGGCAGAAGCCGATCCGTTTCCTCTCGTCGCCCCTCCCGAAAACTGCCGTTCTCGGTAGCCAACAGTCGCTTCGCGATGCACTGCGATCGCTAGCTCGCCCCCCCGTCGCCTCAGGTCACTGAAAGAAAAAGCGGGTCTTTCGGCTCTTGGCTTTCCGCCAATCTTTGCAACGCCTGCTCGAAGAGCTGATCCGCGTTCGCGAATCGAAGGCGCTCGCCCTCGAAAACCGCTTCGATGTCTTCCCTCGAAAGGACGAGAACCCCGGTCTCGGCCGCCGCGCGATGGTCCGCCTTGATTTCGTCTCTCGTCATCGCCGTCACGATGACCGGCAAAACACGAACGTGTTGAAGGCCCGACGTAGCGAGCATCTTACGCAGCGCCGCTTCGCGAGCGCTCAATTTCGACAGCTTGCTCTCCGCGCGAAGAAGCCCGAGCGTGCACTCGACGACAACGAAATCGCCCCGCGGGCTAACGGCCACAATGTCGAACACATCGCGCGTCTTGGGACTCATCCCGAAACTGACGGGCGCGAATCCTAAACCCCATAGCACCCAAGCTACAGCCGACTCGAAGTCGTCTGCCGCTTTGCCTCTCGGCGGAAGCTCAGGGAGCAAATATCCCCGCAACAACGTTCCAGTCTGATCCACGCTCGAAAGGACCGCCGCTCGGGCATTTTGATACGTATGCGGATCGGCGAACCAGCGTAGGTGATGAGCATGCCCGGCGTACGAAGCGATGCACTGAATTACTGCGCCGTGCGGCGCCTCCAGCGATACGCGTCCGACGACATCGCCAGACCGTTCACCCCAATGCAGTTGGTCGCCGTCGACCGACCCGCGATTGACCACGATTCCCTTGTCCAGAATTCGATACCCCAGCCGCGCTTTCGAACGGTCGAGGTCTGGCGCCAGCCAAAGCCCCAAAGCTGCATTCCCGTCTTTGACGCTCGACCCAACCCAGACCTCAGCCGCGGCGTGTGCGACCACTTCGAGGATCGTCTGCGTGTTTGGGGCGGCGCCGAGACCGTATTCGACGCTTAGCTCAGTTAGCGAGTCGAAAGGCCGAGCGGCTGCTTTGAGCATCCAATCTGTTTGCGGCTGCGGGGCGAGCATGTCCCGTCTGCCGCCGCACAGCGTCAGAACCGCAAGGCGATTTCCTTGGCTAAGCCCCTCATGGTGAAGGAGGTCTGGCGGTCCAACGGAGATGTTCTGGTTGTCGTCGGAACGAAGAACGAGCTTGCCAGGGATATAGAACCCATCGGGGGAGGCAATTTTCTGAATGGTTTCGGCGAAAGCCACAACGCCGCCTGAGAGCTCAACTTGGCCTGCCACAACTTCGCCGGTCTCAAACCAGTCCTTCTGGGGCTCCCTGAAACTCGCGGAAAGGAACATGCGGGCAGCCAGAATCACGAGCGAATCGTCGCGCTTGACTGCGATAAAGCTCAGACTCGCTTTGGAATACGCGGACTTCCACGGCTCGATCGCCGCGAAGAATTCGGCGATCATGTTGTGCACATGCTGATTCACTTGTTCTCCAGACGGGGGCGGCAACTACAGTAACGGCGTTTCGACGGGCATGCAGGAAAGGGGGCGAGAGCAGGCTCATCGCGCGCGACACTTGCAGTCCCTGGCTGCCCGTGCAGGGGACCTCGCGTTCGGACGAACTCGTTGCTCAAACCTTGCGTCCACAAACGTGCCGAAGCATCCCATCTGAATGCTGACCGATGTGACCAATAAAGCTAGGGGGTGACCAGCTCGGCAAGCTTGGCCGCGACGTCTGCCATCGACCCTTCTGCAGTGCTCAAGCCGCTTCGCGAGCCGAGCAGCGGGCTGACATCCCGGAGGGCCTCGTACGTCGTGTCGTGCACGATGGGAACGAGCAAGTCACGCGCTAGGAGTGCCGAAAGTTCTTTTTCGGCGATGCCCTCTCCCTGGACGCGGCGCAGGAGCGCAGGGGTAACCAGCACGATCCCGACTCTCGATTTCGCCAGGCCCTTGTCGATTTCGCGGAGCAACGACGTGCCGAGGAGGACGTCCTTCTCGCTAAACCAGACCGAGACACCATGCGACTCGAGCAGATCGTGCAGCTCTTTGGCAGCCCCTTTCCTGTCGTCCCACGCGGGACAAAGAAAGACGTCCCGAAGATCCGGCACGGATGCTCGTTTCTCGACGTTCTCGCGGACCGGGGTGAGCGTCCGCACTTCGGCGGGCGTGTACACCACGGACGAACCTGCACGCGACCAGCGTGCCCGTACGCTGCTGCCGGACCCACCGGTGCTGCTCCGACCGCCCCCGCTGCTCCCCGACGAGGAGTAGGGTGGGGAGTAGGAGGAGGGCGAAGAATATGAGTATGACCGGTAGCTGCTATAGCGGCTGCTACATGCGGGGCAGGCCGCTGCCGCGCTCGCTGTGCGATGGCCCTGTACGGGTGCTGTGCATCTAGCCATGTGGTAATCCTTTCCTTTGTAATCGCTCTTTCTCATAGAGGATGAGCAGCCGTTGGTACTAGGTACCATCGACTGCTTTCTGGTCTCACCGCAAAGCGCCGCGCAATACGGCTGGAAAAGCAGCGAGGAGCATCCAATGCGCGACGGAGCTTACTTTTTCGGCTTACCCGCGCCATTGTGAGCCGGGCGGTCCATGGTGTAGCTCTGTCCCGGCTTCGGCGTAGGCGGCATCGGCTTGCCTTTCACCGCGGTCCGCTCCTCCCCGGTCTTGCCACCTCGCGGGCCCACGACGCCATACTCACCGGATCGCGGCGCGATTTGTCCGGGCTTCAATTTCTCTGCGATTGCTTAACACTACTAACCACATACGACAGCTTGACTCCAGCGGATCGCCGGCTTGCTGCCGCGCACTTCCCAAGAATCAGTCGCCTACTCAGCAACATCTCGGCGGCTGGCCAGTGGCGTCACCCCGCACTTCTTACCCCGTTGTGCAATCACGGGTAAACTCTACCACATACGAACCGTCTGATGTACAAGATAAGAGGAAAAACCTGTCGCCGACCACAATATCTTGTGTGTGTTGTCTCCGCCGGCATTCGCGATTTATCTGGCCCTTAATTTGGCGCCGACAACATTTGCCTTGTTGAGCAGCGGGGAGGTAGTCGCGATGTCGACTAGACTTGGTTTTGGGCGCACCCACCGCGCCGCTGAGCATATGGAAGCCGCTCGCGATCGCGAACGTCGCACGCCCGGCATAACCGCAGCCAAGGCACAATTCCGGTTACCTCGCTGCGGAATGCAGCGCGGGGCAGATGTCACGGGCGACCCGCTTCGGATCGAAATCGGCGAAGCTACTTCTTGAGGTTGGGCATCAAGATGCCGACCCGACCCCAGCCGGCCTTGCCGCGCAAAGTCACCAAAATTGTCCGCGGCCCAAACTTCCTCGAGGCAAGGTCACAAAAATTGTACGATTTCGCCTCCGCACCCGTGTATTGGCGACCAAATTCAGGGAGATTCGCGCCGAAAAGTCGATCGCGACTCTATCGGATGGGCCACAGCCGGCGCAGGCAGCACAATTTTGGTGACCTTGCGGCGAGGCGTCGGACACCACCGCTGGCGGCATGCACGCTTCAGCACAGAGAGTCCGCCGGCTATAGCGCAACGGCCTGAAGGCTGAGGTCTTCCGCGCGCCCTGGTAAAGCTCCGAGCCGCTCTCTGCGCTGCAGGCTTGGCGCGTCGTTGTCTCAACTGCGCTCCTTCATGTTTCGAAGCAAGTCGAAGAGGTTCCGCACTTTAATCGAGCTTTCTTCGGGTGCATGTGCAAGTATCTCTCGAAGATTAACTGCCTTTCCCTCTGCGACAATTTCCGGATAAACTCTTTCGATAAGCTCGCGCGTCTCTATCAAATTTTGCTCGTTGCGGCGTTGCACCTGCTGTTTTCGTCGCTCAGTAATGGCGTCAGTTTCCTTTTTCGCGTGCCGGTAGAGATCGCGCTCGTGGATATTTAGGCTTCGCGCAGCATCCTTTATGCTCGTAACGCTAGGCAATTCGGCTGATGCTGCTAATGTCGCGCGTATTTGACGCCAGTCGTGGCGTCGACCCTGGGCTCGCTTTTCAACCTCTGGGAATAGTGCGTTCAATTCATAGATTTCTGCTGATGCGGGCGTCCAGTTGGCCAAGTTGCCAATCAGCAAGTCGGGCAGCGTCAATCCGGTTTGCGAGACGATACGCAGAAGGGCGGGAAGTGTGGGTATGCCATCGCCCTTAAGCCAGTGGTGGACGGTTGCTTTACCGAGCCCAATGCGGCGAGCGAACATTGCGCTCTTTCCATCGTCCAAGCGTTGCACCAGCACGCGAATTCCTTCAATCAAAACTTCGCGTGCACCGATAGAAGGCAAGGTGTTTTGAACACTCAGCATTGCGCCGACCTGCGATGCAATCCAGATTTCGGCTGGCGTCCCGGTCTCCGCATTGCAGTTTTCGCCGAGAAAGCAGCCGCAGGACGTACACCAGCCTGGCACGACGAACGAAGATTTATGGCGGACGTCGGTACCGCCGCAATCCGGGCACACATGCACCAGCCTGATTTTGTGTTTCGAGCAGGTGGTCACGGTTCCGATGTCCCACGCCAGACGAAAGTACGGCGTTGCGCCCGCAGCACGGTCCTCAGCAAGACAGTGCGGGCACCATCGGGAAGACGTGGGACGCGGACTAGATTGCGCGATGACGTGGCGCCAGGGAAGCATCGTCAGCCTCTCCAAATTTCCGACACTCGTTAATATCGATAACGCGCGCGCCCATTTCTCGGTCGCGTCCGACATTCCGCTCAGGTTGGCGCTAATCCATACGTACCTATCGGAAAACTCCCAATTCGAGGCATCAACAACTCTTCGCCCCAGGTTGTACGTGGAGATGCAATGAGACATAGCCAGCCGGCAGAAATAGCTCACCAGGCTTTCGACTTCCGGCGTTCCGACGCCGATCGGTGCGACGGGATTGAGCACCGAGCGCGTCATTAACAATTCTTGGGTCATTGGAAGGTCCATTTTTATGCGGCTGCACGCTTGAGTTTGGGCATCACACGCGTGAAGCTCGGCCCAATGGCGCTCTCTCCGTCGAGAATCTCCTCGAGAATTCGCTTGCGCTGCGCCTCAGTGAGGAGCGCGCGTTCCAACGAATCGACCGACCACGAGCCCGCGGCTTCCGCGAGTTTGGCGGCGCGGATGAGCACGCTGCTCAGAGTGCCGACGCACCCTAGCGTGTTCTCAAGCAGGCCTTTCGCGTATTGAGTGAGCTGACCGCCCCAAAGGTTGGGCAACGTTTTCTCGAACGCCAGCACGCAGCGTTCGAACGCCTTGACATCTTCAGGCCGGTCGTCACGGTAGCGTTCGAAATGAAGGACGTGCGTGCGTCGAGCAAGTTGGCCGGACAGCGACACCAATTCGTAAAGGTCGTAGGACCCGACGAGAACCATCTGAGTGCCACACTGGTTTGCCAACGACTTGAGGGTATCGAGCTGAATCTCGAGCCTATGCTTGCCGCGAGTCTGCCGGATGATGTGCGCCGCCTCATCGATGACGAGGAACTGCACCTGGCGCTCGCGCAGCCCGCGTTCAACGGCAGTCCGAAGGGCAGCCAGGCTGTTGCCAGTAGCGCCGCGTGGGCGTACGGCTCTTCCCGTCGCTTCATCGACGCCATAGAGCATCTTGGGCGCCTCGAGGTCGTCGCCGAGCTGCGTGAGAATTCGTCGATAAAAAAGCTTCCATGAGAAATCATTCTCGCCCGATGACGGGGCCTCAACGTAGACGGCGGGGATGACGCCACCGTTTGCTTCCATTTGCGAACGGCCTCGCTCGAGCGCGGATTCAACCATGGACCTCGACAATGTCGTCTTGCCTGCGCCGGTAGGCCCGCATACGAGAAGAATGCTGTCCTGGCTGCCAGCATAGATGAGCGTGTCGAGTTCTCGCATCACATCGGCAACGCGAGTGTGCTTGATGCGCTTACTTGAGAGTGCTTCAACCGCGTCAATTTCGGGTTGCAATGTTTCGTTGGGTTGGGACATGCTTTTATCGGAGGTCCTTCAAATCTTCGAATTGGATGACGTGCGTCCGGCGGGCCAGCTGCGCGGAATGCGACACCAATTGACGCACGTCATCCGTGCCGACCAGGACCAGCTGAGTACCACACTGATTCACCAGTGACTTCAGGGCGTCGAATTGAAGCGCGAGTTGATGCTTGTTGCGAGTCTGGCGAACAATGTTTTCCGCCTCATCGATGATGAGGAAGCGCACCTGCCGTTCTCGCAGACATCTTTCAATGGCCGTGCGGAGCGCTGCGAGGCTATAGCCGTTGGTTGCGCGCGGGTGCGCACCAAGCTTGTCGCCAAGCTGGGCGAGAATTCGGTGGTAAAACAGTTTCCAGGAGAAACCATCCCCTCCCGATACGGGCGCTAGGACATAGACGGCGGGAATGACGCCAGCCTTTGCGTTCGTTTGCGAAAGGCCTCGTTGGAGAGTGGTTTCCACCATGCGCTTTATCAGCGTGGTTTTGCCCGCACCTTCGGGGCCGCAAACCAAGACAATGCCGCCCTGGCTGCCCGGATGAGGGTTGAGTTCTTCCATCACGTCGATAGTGCGGGTGTGGTTGAGGCGCTTCGCTGTGAGCGCGTGGATGGACTCCATCTGTGATGGCTGTACGGTTTCGGTCTTTTGTGACATGGTTTTCTCAAAAATCGTCGAACTCTTCGAGCTCTTCGTATTGGTCGTCGGAATCCGGCCTCGTGACCGGATCGGTTGTTACTGTGTTCTGCGACTGCACTGGTGGCGTTGGTGATGGTGTTGGCGTCTTTTCTGCATCCTTCGCAAGGTTTGGTCGCATAGGCGCGACGACGGGCTCAACGCTCGCAAGGTCCAAGTCGCTGTACAAAAGCCTGTTCTCGGCCTGACGCTCGAACTCAGTCGCGAGAGCGCCTTCAGGCGTAAAAGTCTGAATGAACTCACGAAGTCGTTTTGTGTCGCGCTCGTTATCGGAGAGCGATCCGTGGCGGCGGTTGTATTCTTCTGAGAGCGCGCGTTTCTCGACTTCTGTGAGCAACCCTAGGCCATGCAGGTTGCGGCAAACCGCGCGAACCCACGTATCTTTGACACGCACATAGACGGACGACGCGTCCCACGGATCGTAGCGAACCTGTACGCTCTCGCCATCGAGATGGGCTGAATCGAATGCTCCATTCCAATAGAATCGCTGGTCCACTTTTACGCCGCGTTGGCGGTGAACTTGACGCGTGCCCGTGCGGTCAACTGGCGGACACGTTGCAATAAGAAAGTCTCGATTAAACTGGATATGCGTCTGCGGACGCTTGCCGTTCTCTCGCATGCCGCGCACGAAGGCCTCGCGCGGTGATTCGTCGAGCGCCGGATGGATGTTCTGGTCATAGAATTCGCATGCCCAGTGCTGAATACCTGCGTAAAGCGCCCCGATGGTCCACTCTGCGAGCTTCTGAGGCAGATGAGAGCCGGTGACCATACGAACGTTCTTCGTGGCTTTCGTGTTGCCCGCAAGGTTGTGGATGTACTCGGTGTTCAATCGACCAAACATACGCTCCAGCACCGCGCCATGCCTTGGCTGCCCGGCCGGACGAAAGCGCAGATGCGTACCCATGGCGCGCAGAAACGATTCAAATGCAGCCGAGAGGAAATCGCTGCCGTTATCGACAACGATAAATTCGGGAAGGCGATTGAACCGTCGCACCATATCCCGGACCGTCATCATTGTGGAGGTGTACGAAGGCGAATCGAACGTCAGGTAAAACCCCACGATGCGTCGCGACCAGGCGTCGACCGCGAGCGACAGCCAAGGGCGGCCGAGAGGCTTTCCGGTCCGGCTCGAGATGACCTCGATGTCGAGCTGCGTATGGTCGATGTGCACGTACTGGAACGGCCGGCTACCATGGACAGGCGAGTCGTGGTGCAGGACATCTATGAATGTGCTTGCCTGGTAGGCGATTCGTTTGCCGTATCGCGTGCGAACATCTCTGTTGGTTTCGCGCGATTTGATTCGCGCGATCAGCGTGGGATACGAAGGCGGTATTTCGCCCGCCTCGGTGAACGCGACCATCATCATGCGGTGACAAGTCTTGAAGTTGATAGCTTTGCTGTTGAGCCAATGCTCATCGATGACGTTGTCCATCAATTCAACCTGTTGGGTGCTCAATCGCGCTTTGCGGTTGCCCCTTCCGCCCGTATTCGGCACCAGCGCAAGCACCTCATTGGCGCCGTTTGCGAGAGCAATTTCTTGGCGCGCTTTCCAACGGCGAAGCGTGCGGCCAGATACGTTGGCGGGCTCGGATTCGGCCGCCAGCAATGCCTGCCTGCGAAGCGTGGTTTCGAAGTCGTCCTTCGAAAACCGACTAAGGTCGTGGTTGGACTGCTGGTCTTGCTGAGGGCATCGCACCTGGCCTTTGTCGTGCGCGTTCTCAAGCCAACTGCGTGTCAGCGTGATGGTCGAGCCGTCCTGTCCGTTGCAGACGATTGAGTCGCCGGCGACCATCACGATGGTGAGCTCGTTGCCTTCGAAGACGAACTTGGCGCCGTTGGCGATGTTGAGCGCAAAACGGTCGACACCTGGCAAGCTTCCCGAGCGCGTGTCCGCAAGCATGAAGTCGCGCAATGCTTCATCGCGGTAAAGGCGAAAGGTTCGTTTGTCGCCGAGCGATTGGCCATCCAGGTCGGTCACTACGCGGTTTCCCGCGATCGCCCGATTCAGCGTGTCGGCGTCGAACTCGTGTGGAGCTCCGAGCAGTTCCATGAATGTGAGCGAGCCATGCTCTTTCAGGGCTTCGTGGAGTCGGGCAAGAACATCCTCCGGGCACGTTTCTGCAAGGTGCAGGTAGTCGGCGAGGTAGAGCAGGTTGTCCACGCGCCGGCGGGGAATCGATGCATCGCTGACTACGCGGTAGCGAATGCCGAGGTCCGCAAGGTGCTTCTCGACTTGCGGCGCATACCATTCGCCATCGCTCCCCTTCGAATACCGCCAAGGGTATTTCTCAGCGAGTCGGGCGAGCTTTGACTCGGAGAGCCACTCTTCCAGAGTGAAGCCGTCGTTATTAATGGTGAGGAAATGCGGGATGTGAAGGATATTACGGATTCCGCCGGTCGACTCGTCGACAAGCTTTAGCTTCAGCTCGCATGGAGCGGTGTAGTACTCGAGCACGTTGGCTGAGTGTTCCTTGGTGACGGCGGCTGGAAACTCGATATGTCGGGTCTCCGTGCGAATATCGCGGCCCATCTTCTTGCTGGCCAAGATGGTAACCACGCTGCCGGCTTGTGGGTTGATGGGTCGCACGGGCGCTTGAGCGCGAGCATCGAGAATAAGTTGGCGGCCAGCGGGTGGCGTGCCGAGCCGGTCGAAGAGGGCAGTGAGTTGGGGCTTATCGAGCATTTACATCGTCAGGAACGAGAGGGTCATATTCCCGTTTAGGAAAGTCCCTTGACGATGATCGGCAAATCGGTCATATGCGACCGAAATCCAGCGTAATCAGGCTGTGATGTGTCTTGGCTGGAGAGGGGAAGAGGCGTAAGCGGACCGGCCGCCATCCCGCGAGGAATGCTGCGGGAGTTGGCTGGTGGGTTCTGGCGCGGACCGATCGCCCCGAAGGATGGGCACTAGCGTCTCAGCAGGTGTCGGCCACTGAACCGGTGGCAGTTGGTGAGGAGATCGTCGGATGTCTTGACGATGAACATCACGGCTTGACCAGTGTTGGTTGGACTGGCTGCCCGTGTCATTTTGGCCCGTTCCCTTCGTAACTCAATTGCGGTAATAGTCGGTTAACCGCTTCGATCATTTGTGGCAACTTATCCGACTCCCTGGACGGGATGAAACCACCGTGTTGCTCTCGAATGGCCAAGATTAGCTCCGCAGCTACCAATCCCGCCTGTGCACATTCCAAGAGGTCTACTTTGAGCCAGTGATCGTCATCAAAGTCGAAAAAGGCCGTGTAGATGGCGGGATTTTCGCCGCCAACGTAATGGAAGTTGTGGAAACTGTTGTAGACGTTGGCGTGCGCTGTCTGCTGATTGATCGCATCCTTCATGCGCTTGATCTCCGCAGAGTAAGACCGAAAATGCGTGTCGATCCAGGAGTAAGCAGCTCGCGATGCTTTCTGAGGGTCGTGCTTCTTGCCATCAAGCGTATCGAAATAGTTTTTGGTATCGACATGGACCAGGGAGTACGCGGCATGAATCGTAGACTCCAGAAAGTACCGCAACGTCATCTTTGCTTGAATGCGGTGCTGCCGGATCAGAGCCATCAGACTAAGCGTGTGAGATTTCTTCATCTGGGAAAGGAAGCGAATGAAGATGTCACAGTCTTTGGTGGGCCACGACATGATGTTCGACAGAAGCAAAGAGACATCCCTCGTTGCCGTAAAAAAGTCGCCGTAGCGCTCCTCCGCGTCGAGAACCATCTGGTGTTCGATATGCGAAAACTCTTCAATGCTCATCGTAAACTCCTTTCTACCGCTGAGCTGTCGTTGATTCTAGGTTTTGACTAGGATACGCCACATATGACCTTTGGCCGATGACATCGATGTTGTGCGGCGTGGCGCGGACTAGCTTCTTGCTGCAGACTCGAGGCTTTTAAGTGGCCGTTCCGATGGGCAAAGCTTCGCGCGTCACCAGTTATTCCTTCCCGAAGAAGGCGAGCGATCGACGAGCGCTCGGATGATAATGCTTGGTAATTCGAGCGATAGGGCAAGGGGAAACAGAATGTCGTTGATAGAAACCAAACAGCGTTTGATCCAAGCGCTCGGGGACAAGGAAAACAGGGTGATTGCCTTGTCAGGGAAGTGGGGAACGGGCAAAAGTCATCTCTGGCGCGACGTCCAGCGAGGCGCAGAGGTCGACGAGTCCGTGACGAAAGCAGTGTACGTTTCTCTGTTCGGATTGCGAGAGATGGGTGAGCTTAAGCTCAAAGCCGTCCAGAGCGCGATGTCTCAAGTCAGTGAGAAGACGGCTGGCGGCGAGCGCATCCGTACCGCGCTGCGCGGCGCCAAGAAAGTGCTTGAATCGGTCCATAAGGCCTTCTCGGCTCTCGACGAAATCGCGTTGCTCGCCGTCCCATCGCTCTTAAGTGAGAAGCTCATCGTGCTCGATGACATCGAACGCAAGCACGAAAAGCTCGGCCTCGACGAAGTGATGGGTTTCATCGACGAGTTCACGACGCAGCATGAAGCGCGGTTTGTCCTGATCCTCAACGATGACCAACTCAGCCAGCGTGCGCTCTGGGACACCCTGCGCGAGAAGGTCATTGACCACGAGATTAGACTAATCACGACCGTCGAGGAAGCATTTGGCATCGCAAAGGCGCTCACACCGACCCGCTACGCCAACGCAATAGAGAAGGCATCTACAACGTGTGGCCTGGAAAACATCCGCGTGATTCGCAAGACTATCCGTGCTGTCAATCAAATCCTCGGTGACCGCAACCTTGATGACGCCGTGCTCGCACGTGTCGTGCCGTCAGCAGTGCTTTTATCGGCCATCCATTTCAAAGGCCTCAACGACGGCCCCGATTTTCAGTTCGTGTTGTCGACAGGGAGCGTTTCCGACTGGGCGGAAATCCTCGCTGAAAAAGAGAAGGACCCTGATACTGCGGACAAGCGTAAGGCTCAATGGCGATCGCTGTTGGAAGAATTGGACATCCGCAGTTGTGACGAATTTGAGCAGGTAGTGGTCGATTTTCTGGAGTCCGGCCAGTTTGACATTAGCGCCGTGTCGACCATCGTCGCACGGTACGCAGCGGAGACCGAGGCCTTAAAGGCGAGGGACGCAGCGCATCGTTATATGCGTCAGCTGACGTGGGACACCGATGTCGACGAGGCCGAACTGGTGGAGATCGCCAAGACGTTGGTCCCGATTGCAAAGCATCTTGACGCATACGCAGTGACGGACCTAAGTAATGCAATATCGTCGCTGCCCGGAGGAGCGGATTCGGGCAACGCTATTGTTCAAGGATGGATCGAACACTTCCGTACGCTTCCGCATGAAGGCTCTTTTGACGAGGACCTGTTTAATCGACCCATCCACGACGCCATTCGGGAGGCGATGGCTAGTGTGGAAGCCCAGGCGAGGTCGCGCGTCACATTGTTCGAGACAGTCCAGCACATCGTTAAGCAAAGCGGATGGGGAACGCGGGAGGAACTAGTCATGAAGACGGCGACGGCGGCGGAGTTTGAGTCGCAGATTCGAAGCCTTTCGATGGACGAGCGCGCGTTTTTCATGCGACACATGCTGCGGATGAGAATACAGAGGGGAAACTACGACTCCCATTTCGGTACTGCAACCGAACGCTTTACGGAAGCCTGTCGAGTCATCGCGACGGCGCCCAATTCCGGCAGACTCGGCGCTTTGATTCGGGCGCTTTTTAAGAACGCAAGTCTCGAGAGCGAGCTGGATCCGCGAGAGCCTGGGCCGGGCACAATGGTGGGCGAATAGGAGGCGAGCACGTCGATGGACTTCTGGCAACGTCGGCACCGGACAATCGAACGCCGGCCGTCATCAAAAATCGAGCGCCAGCGCAGATGTGTGGCCGCGACCGCAGCGTGGCAAGGGCATGCTGCCGGGGCATCTTGCGCCTTGGCCGCCGAGCGCGGCAACCAAGGGTGGTCTCGATGCCCTGATTCGAGTGTCTATCGTACAGAATGTGCGACCGAGAGAAGTTCGCGCCTAGCTAAGCTCCTCCGCCCCGCACACAACTCGTTTGCATTGCTCCGCTCGTCGAGCAATACCCGCGCCAGTTCTCGATCATTGCCGGGTCGAACGAGATTTGCTCCTCGTTTGTTTCCGGCCAATAGCTCGCGATGAATCGGCATTGCTGGCTGAGGAACATGATCACGGGCCGGTATTCGCTCGGTCTGTGCGGCGTCTGCTGGAGCAAGATGGCGTCCGGACATGAAGCTTTAATGGAAGCCAGGTTCCGCGCGGCCGAATCATATGCGGCATCTGCGTCGGGGTGCTGCACCTTGATCGCGTGGACCCATGCAGTAGCCTTGTCTCGACCGGATTGAAGCGCTGGGCTGTCGCCGTTCGGACTCAGCGTTATGGTGAACGACGCAGGGGCTTCTCCGGATACATCCACCGGCATCGGGTCCGACCTCTGGACTGCACGAAGCGCAGCGTCATCCCATTGGGAGTTCCCGCTTGAGCGCGAAACACTCGCGGACAACAGGGTGCCCGTCCTGCCGAGACGAACGGCGACCACTGTTTCTAATCCGCTGGTTTCGCCGGCCCATATGATGTTCGGTCTAACTCGGCGCTTGACACGTTCTGCATAAAAGCTCGACGGAGCCGCCGGGGATGAGTTTGAGACCGCTTGTGCGGAGCCGATTACTCTGCTCTGACCGGATGTGGCCATGTCAGCATTGGCAATCGGTGGCTGAGACGCGGCTGCGTAGTCTGCCGGCTGGTTCAGTTCTGCAACAAGTCGTTCGCGCTGTTCGTTGTACCAGGTCACGAGACACGATTTGTTGAAGCAATTGGCGTTTCGCCAGTTCCATGCCCTGCGAGCGGTGTCGGCAAACGCCCTCTTGTCGGGTGCGACGCTCTTAGCCTGTGCGAAAACGGTTGCCAGGTCCAAATCCAGAGACGCAAGCTCGGCGTCGCTGCAAATCAGTTTCTCGGACGTGGAGCGCGCTTTCGTGCAGTCAAAGCTGGTGATGACTTTTGGCTCTTCGCGAACAGGCGCATCAGAAGGGGCCGCGGGTGCATTAGATGACAAGTCGCTGCCCGCGCTGTTTGCATATTGCGACGGCGCTGCCGTTTCGTTGTTGCTCGAATCGTGCGACGCGCCCACCACCATGCGGATGAAGGCAGCAACCACAATGCCGACGATCCAGAGCCAAACAGAGCGCTTCTTCGAACCGGCGGTCGTGGCCGAGCTCGGTGGGACTTCCGAAGCGGTAGGCTGCGGTGGCGGTGAAGCGTTGTGTTCCTGCCTTTCACTTTCCGGTGGCTCAGCGTTGCGTTGCTGCTCACCGCTGGAGGCCGGACGGACTGGCTCTTCGTCGTCAACAAGCGTTGCGTCGTATCGTTGCCGCCTGTCCGCATCGCCCAAGACCTCGTACGCCTCGTTTAGAATCTTCATGATCCGCGTGGCGTCCGGACTGCTGTTCTTGTCCGGGTGGTAGCGTTGGCTCAATGCCTTGTATGCCGCCCGTATGACTTCAGGCGGCGCGTTGCGGGACACCTTGAGATTGTCGTAGTGGGTATGCGGTTGAGACATGCGCGATGATCGTTGCAATTTTTGTCTCTGGATTACGGCACGGCCCACGAAAAATTTAGCCTGTCTTTGTGTCCCGTCACGGTCGAGATTCCGGTCGCAATGAATAAACTCGGCGATGCGCATTCTCTCGGCCCTCTCCGGGCGCGCCCTTCGCCACGGCACGCCGAACTGGCTGCCAACCTGTCCGGCGCGATGGCGACGTTCCTGGTGCCGACCTGGGATGTGCGCAAACAAGAGAGCAGCGCTGCCTGAAAGTCAGGCGTCAGCGAGAGCTGAGCGGCGACACGAACCGCTGCCACAGATATTCGGCTGCCTGATCGGCCGAAAGGTGCTTCATATCGAACTTTTTCTCGGAAGCGAACATGCCCATCGCCATCACCGCCTCGAACTGCAGTTCTCCGCTCTGCGCGAGCGACAGCATCTCGTTGTAGCTGTTGTTGGACATGGAGCGGCCTTCTGAATAACTGATGCCGTTTTCCGAATGGAATCCGCCCATCCAGACCCGGCCGATGCATGTACTCTTGCCGTCGAGAAATAGCTCGGCCCGGAAGTCAGTCGCCGTGGTTAGCTGGAAGTCGGTGTCGATGCGCGCCTCCTGACGGGATACGGCGTCCAGATTAGCCTCGAACAAGTTCTTGATCGTTGCAAACCCGGCCTTAACGAAACGGCGCTTGTCGGCGTCGGTGGGGGCGCTCTTCAACGACGGAATGAGGCTGTCTGCCCGCGATGCCACGACTGGTTCAACGTCTCGGGTACTGGGTCCCGGAAAATCCTTGTGCGGAACTTGAGCCGCCGTACCGGGAAAACGAGGCCGCGTGGACGGCTTCGCCCTCTTTTGATTGATACCGTCGATGAGCGCCTGGCGAGCCGCGCCCTCGTCTAGGCCAACAGTCCGAATCTGCACGATCGACTTGAACAGACCTGGCGGATCGCATTTGCGCACCATGGCCGGCACCAGCTTCATCTCTTGCCCTTGGGGATCCTGGCCGAACGCTGCCGCCCATTCCGGGGATGCGAACGGCGATTGAAGATAGTCCGGCGAAAGGACCATCACGGTGCGTTTCGCCGAATCTGCGGCCTTTTGCATCTCCAGCACGAAGTTGCTACCCGGCCGAAAATCCCACGCCTGTATAACAACGCTGAAGCCTTCCTCTTCAAGCACGTAGCCGATCCATTGGGCCCAGTCAGCGTCAGCATGGGTATAGCTGATGAAAAAGTCCGTCATGTTTTCCCGGAAAGTTCAAGGTATGCGTTGAAATCGCGTAGGCATTGATTGTAGCTATCAATCCGGCGAGACGTAGTCCGCTTTCGACACATCTATGCCGAACGAAACGTGGCGCAGAAGCAAGCGTAATTGCAGCCACAAGCGCGCCTCGTGCATATAGTGCAATGGATGTCCGCATTCCTCGAATGACCGGAGGCAGCGCCCAGTCTGCCGTGGCGACAGGCCGGCGCGCTTATGCAAGTGCTTGTCACATTCCATTTTTTCCTTTAAATTGGCGACTGGCCAACCGCCACGGTCTGCTCGACTGAAGTATTGCCAAACTTGAAGAGCGCAGTAACCCGCAGCAAACTTTGCGTCAGCCCTCGTTGGTGAGGTTTCTGTCGTAAAAACCGGCAAACAGAAACAAAAGTCGTCGTTTTTCACTCACTTACATTTCGAGGTGCCTATGCAACCCTCAGCGTTCGATCGCGCCTATTTCCAGTCCCTCAAGCGTGACCTCCTCGCCGCAACCCGCGATTTCTTTCGCGTTCCCGATTCGCAGGTCAACGAGTCTTTCGCCCGTGGCTTCGGTGTCAACACCTACGCTGCGCTTATCGCCGCACTCGACGGAAACCATCCGCGGAAGCATCTGAAGGCGCCGGGCGTCGAACTGCTCGATCATGCAGCGTTTGCGGCTCGCATGACCGAACTTTCTGACGACCGCACGGCTGAGTCCGTGAGCGCGATTCTGGAAGGCGCGCGTATCGAGATCAAGATCGTCCGGCGCTCGCCCGCGCGACAGAATCCTGTCCGCTATTCGGACATCGCGTACGACGTGACTGTCGACATTTTGGGCGTTCCGCCGGAGGTGCTTGAATCATCGCCAGAGTTTCTCATTCCGGAATTTTTCAGGCCTGACGGCACGGAGTTGTATCGCCTCGATTGCGACTGGTCGTTCCGCGTCGACGGTGAGTATGCGGTCACGCGCAAGCAGTCGGGTCGGGGTCTGCTCAATACAAAGGTAGTCGATGGTCATTGGAAGGGCGCGCTGTATGTCTACTCGCCGCAGCATCAGGAAGACGATTCACGCTGCTTGCGTTCCGTGAAAGCCGCGCTGGCGCGAGCAATGCTTCCGGCGCTGACATCGCGCGTGCGCTGTTCGATTTTCCGGCCTGACCGCTATCAACACGGAGCATGGCGCGTACGCATCGCTATCGGTCCCGTCATCCAGGCTTTCCTCGGGGGCTCGCGCCTGGTGTTTGCGTTGCCGAAGCTGCCGAAGCGCCACGTGGTCATGGACAAAGGCTTCATGTTCGATATGGGTGTTGGTGTGTTTCAGGATGGCGAGTGGTGTGCCGATATTTACAGCAACGGCATCCACGAGGATGAAAATCCGACAAGCCTTGCGCAGGTCAAGGCGGAACTGCTGCAGGCTGTAAATCTGGCTCTCCAGGGAGCTGGCTTCGGAGGTTAAGATCGACGCGCCTGACTCGAAAACGGAGCCGGGCGGGTTGAAGCCTCTGGTCGACAGGAAGGGAACCCGGGAACGCGAAAGCGACCCGGGTTTTTTAGAATCTAACTCCGAAAATGCGACGGCTTCTGCGATGCTGCACGGGATCATGTTACGAGGGTTCCGTTCATGGATAGATCAGTACAGCGAGCAGCTAGAATGGAACGCAAACGGCCATGAGGTGTATTGACGGAATGGTCCTGACCGGCGTATTTGCGCTGTTCTTTCCCAAGTCAGGCGATATGAGGTCACGTGATTTCAAAGTGAAACAGGGACCGCACGCCACGTGCCCATCAACCACTCACAAAGGCAATGTTGTTGCCGATAGACAGGACGTCGGTACAAGAGCACTCGCTGTCCTATCATCTCGCACTTGTCGTATGTCGGGACGGCTCACACCTAGGAAAACGGACATGACCGACAATCTGACGTTTTCGTCAAGCCAGCTTGAGGCGATCGCCCGCGCTCTGGGGCATACCACAGAGGGACTGACGGGCAGGGAGATCGAACATCTGCTCGCGATGGCCCGTATCACGGATACCGATCCAGGCATCACAAAATGGATTCGGCTTTTCAACGCTTTCGCCGGTAGTCAGAACCACCTCGGTCATCGTCGCAACATCCTGGCCTTCATCCGGTTTGCAACGAAACCGGATCGGTACGCACACGAGCCGGCGCGGTTCGAGCCGATGCGGGCGCATCTGAATCGCAGTCTTGCTTTCGTTGGGCTGCAGGTACTGGAGAATGGTGATCTTGTAGAAAGCAGCCGTGTGTCCACGCTCCCGGATGCAATCCGCAGGGCGACCGAACTTCGCGCAGATCTTGTGGCTCGCGGCGTGCACCCCGATGTACTCGAATTCTGTCGGTCTGAACTTGTTGCTGATAACTACTTCCATTCTGTTCTTGAGGCAACGAAGAGCGTAGCCGCAAAACTTCGGGAACGGACGGGATTAATCGATGACGGCGCAGCCCTGGTCGATCGTGCTCTCAGTGGCAATCCGCCAATGCTGGCAATCAACTCGCTTGCCGACGAGAGTCAACTCAGCGAGCAACGGGGCTTTGCCCATCTCGTGAAGGGCATGTTCGGGATGTTCCGGAATACGACGGCCCACGCCCCGAAAGTGTCGTGGAATATGAGCAGAAGCGACGCTGAGGATCTTTTGACGCTGGCGTCGTTAATTCACCGCCGGCTCGACGCAGCTGTTATGCCCGCCCGCGTATAGAGCGGCGACGAGAGACACGAGAGGTGTAGATGGAAAAAGACCACGCCGGATCCGCAGGAGAAACGGAGACAGGAAACGCGGACGTTGGCACGGCATCGCCGGGCGGGACGCGTTCCCCGGGTTCGCCTGCGTGGACGCCATCTATCGCTACCGATGCTGCTCTCGGCGCGCGACTGCCCGAGCCGGCCTGGTTGCAGGGATTGCAATCAGCCTTAAGGCCGGGCGGCGTCGTCAATACCATCGTGCAAAGGATCCAGCAGGCCGCCGAAGCAGCGAGCGACGCCCATTGCGACCGAGCTCGAAAAAACATCGCATCTCATCGGGAAGAGTATCGCAAGGACCGAAGGCGTCTGGCGGAAGATAGCCGAGGATATCGGAACAGTTGCAAAAAGCCTCCAAGCCTATCCTTCTAGGGTTCGTGAGGCGCTCGTGTTGATGAGCCAGTTCGGCTGGTACTTGGATCGCCAGATGGGAATGGGGGCTCCGCTGCGGTTCAAGAGCGCAGTCGATGCCGGCCGCGCTCCTGAAGCGGAGCGGAAGATGATTGCGCACTTCGAGCCGCGTGCCGAGGGGATCTGCGCGGAACTGATGGAGAAATATCCACATCGCAGCGAGCTCTTTGAGGCTGCATTCAACGCGCATCGAAACGGCCAGTACATTCTCTCAATACCGGTCATGCTCTCGCAGGTCGACGGCATCTGTTTAGACGTGGCGAAAGCGCATTTCTTCATGGGACGAGATCGCGAAAAGGTAATCTCTCACGTTGTTGAATTTGCAGGTTCAGAAATCGCAAGGGCGTTCCTTGCTCCATTCGAATCCGACATGTCTGTAGTGCAGTCGCAGAAAGCCCGCTCGGAGGGGTTTGCTGGGCTGAACCGGCATATGGTTCTGCATGGGGAATCGCTCGACTACGGAAACAGGGAGAATGGATTGCGCGCGATATCCCTGCTTAACTACATCTCGCAATCGCTGCAGCAGGACACTGACCGACCGGTCGAGGAGACGAGCGACTCGACCGGGGCGACCATGCCGCCAGCGAACAACTGAAGTGCCCGGGCAGGTAACTGTCGGACGGATGTGCGGTGACGCTGCGTCGGCCAACCCCGCGGCTTTCCGTTTCTCCTGCGTTGTGGCCGTTATTGTTTTTCTAATAGCGGCTCGCGCAGCGGGCGACGCAGAACAGCGGAATAGGAACGACATTGCCGCGAAGCTCAACGGAGCCTTTATCCGGTCGACGTCGAGACTCATCAGCGAGGAGCCGTCCTTTGCGGAGATGATGTGCGAGATTAAGCGGAGCCGCGCAAAAGCATCTTCTGTACTCGCAGCGTTCCAAGGCATAATGCCCTCGTACATGCGTCGATAACCATCTCTCACCCGCCAGCAATGCGAATTGGAAAACTATCTGTAACACATTTTCGTGGCATTTCGGAACTGGAATGGGTGGCCGCTGGAGCTTCTCTATGCTGCTTGATCGGTCCTGGCGATTCCGGAAAGTCAACCGTTCTTGATGCAATCGAGGCAGCGCTGTCCGCGCGGTGGCTCAGTTTCAACGAATCCGATTTTCACAATTGCGACACCACGAAAGAAATTGCGATCGAAATCACGCTCGGAGAGCTTTCGAAGTCACTTCTTTCTGACGAGCGTTTCGGAATGTACGTTCGCGGATGGTCGAGGGACGGGGTCATCAACGACGAACCAGAGGACGGCGATGAACCGCTGTTAACCGTCCGCCTGACCGTTGACGCGACCATGGAGCCCGTATGGCAACTTGTATGCGAACGAGCGGAAGTCCCCCGGGTACTTTCCAATCGGGATCGGGCGCTGTTTGGTCTCGTGCGGTTGGCCGGACATGATCCGCGGCACCTGACCTGGGGCCAAGGTTCCGTGCTTGCACGTTTAACGGACAGTAACGATGAAGCGGCGAGACATTTGGCCGACGCTTACCGTAGTGCAAGAGCCAGCGCCAATCTGGCAGGCATCGATGCTTTGAAGACAGCCTCGGGAGAAGCGGAGCGACTTGCGAGAAGCTTCGGAGCCTACATCAACGGAGCTTATGGTCCCGGGCTTGAACTTACGCGAGGTGGGTTTTCCTCCGGGTCGATTGCACTGCACGATAATGATGTTCCATTGCGCCTAGCAGGGCTGGGAACGAGAAGGCTTGCGACGTTGGCTATACAGCGCGCGTCAATCTTGGATGGCGCCATCGTATTAGTGGACGAGATCGAACACGGACTGGAGCCTCATCGAATAATCGGGGCTATCGCACAGCTCAAAGGGGCACAGACCGAGGCAACCACCTCGGGAAAACCTTCGGGGCAGCTTTTGATGACAACTCATTCGGACGTTGCGTTGGGTGAGATGTCACCGGAGGACATCTACGTGGTTCGCCGAGAACCGACATCGAAATATACAACCGTCGCGTTGCCCTCTGATCCGGCGCACCTGACGAAGATCGTAAAGAAGTCGCCTCGCGCGTTGTTCGCTAGGAAAATCCTCGTGTGTGAGGGGCCAACGGAGGTGGGCTTGATGCTGGGGTTGAGAGAACTGCTGCCTAGAAATCACCATGGCGTGCCTATCGAGCAGCGAGGGGCGGCACTGGTCGACGGAGGCGGTGCGGAAGCACCAACTGTGGCGTTGGCTCTCGCGAAGCTCGGTTATCTCGTTGCGATGTATCGAGACTCAGACCGAAAACTTACAGCCCAGCAGGCGCGAGATCTTGCAACGGTTAAGGTGCAAGTGTTCCAGTATCCGACCGCAATACACACAGAGACCGCATTGTTTGAGAGTGCCTCCGATTCGCACGTTCAAGAGCTAATCGACGCGGCAAGGGAAGAGAAAGGAGCCGCCGCAGTCAATGCGAGCATCAAGCAGGGCATTCCCGAGCTGGAGCTCGATACTATCAAGCAGTCGTTCTCCTCATGGTCACTACTAGAGGGCGTTGACGATAAGGAACTACGCGTGGGCCTTGCCAAGATCAGCAGCGACATGAGTTGGTTCAAAAAACTGCATTCAGGCCGTGAGATTGCGCCGACGGCATCGAAAATCTGCACGAACGCTCCAGCATCGTCGCTTGCAGTTTGTCTCTCACAAGTCGAACAGTGGCTTTATGAGTAATACGCGGAAGTTGGCATTCCTCCGAGAAGGCTCGATTATTGCGCCCGCAGGTCACGGAAAAACTGAGGAAATTGCAAAAGCAGCGGCTCACGGAACTCGATCATTGATTTTGACGCATACCCATGCCGGCGTCCACGCTATAAAGTCACGCCTGAAACGCATGGGAGTCTCACAGTCGGCAACCATTGTCGACACCATCGCCGGTTGGGCGATGCGATATGCAAACGCATTCCCGAGGACCGCAACTCCACCGAATGGTATGCCACGAAATGCTGGGGAGTGGACTTGTCTTTACGACGGTGCCCATCGACTATTGCAAATAAGCGCCATCAAAAGGGTAGTTGAGGCGTCTTACGATCGCGTCTTCATCGACGAATATCAAGACTGTGAAGCCGGCCAGCACCAGATCGCTATCGCGTTATCGAAAATTTTGCCGACGGTGGTCCTCGGTGATCCGATGCAGGGAATCTTTGAATTCACGGGATCAATCGTTAGCTGGAACAGAGACGTATTGCCAGTATTTCCAGAGTTGATGTCCTTGGACCGCCCTTGGAGGTGGGAGAAGAAGAACGAAGACTTAGGAAATTGGATTGCGCAGGTGCGTCAGAAATTGCTACGAGGCGAGCGAATAGATCTTTGGGACGCACCGGTGAAGTTCATTGAAAGCGACGATCAGTTCGACATGGGAGCATTCTTTGATGACTTCGATAGTAGAGATGGCTCGGTCGCTGCAATTCATTGCTGGAGGCAAACTTGCAATCAGTTAGCCAAAGCAAGTCGGGGTGCTTATCAGTCAATCGAAGAAGTGGCCGCAGCCCGCCTTATGGCGTTTGCGCAGCAATGGGATGCTGCAGAAGACGGGGCAGAACAACTGACTGCGATACGGCAACTGCGGGATGAATGTGTCCATATTAAACCGTCTGTTGAGCACCAAGAGGGCGCTTCGTCAGACGCTGAGGTCTTGGCAAGAATCAAATCCCTCGCTGAAGTTGTAAAAAAGGGCGACGCTCCCGGCGCTGCTAGCGCGATCATCAACTTATCTCGCAAGCTCTCTAACTGGCGAGTCTATCGTGGCGAACTCTGGCGTGATGCTGAGCGCACGCTTGAAGAACTGGCACGCGGAAGGGCTGGGTCAGCGGTCGCCGGAGCCACGGCCGTTCGGCAGCGCGTCAGCCTTACTGGCCGCTCGCCCCACAAACGTATCATCTCTACACCACTTCTACTAAAAGGCCTGGAGTTCGACCACGTGGTATTGCCTTACGCGACGCATTTCGCGCAGCAGCGTCTTGCTGCCGCAAAACTATTTTATGTCGCCATCTCGAGGGCCACCCGTACGTTGACTGTTAGTGGGCGAGAGCGCTTTTTACAATTCCCGGTTCCCACGCTTTAGGCCCTGATGAAAGGGACCTAGGACCTCGGACGCGGCCTTTTGATCTGCGACGAAGGCGATGGTCGGCGCCGATACGACAGTCTTCGTCTAGTCTGGTAGGGCTTTGAACACATGCCCGGCAAGGTTGAGCTAGCGAGGATGTGGGGCCCAGACGCCCTCGGCGGTGTAATTGAACGACCGGGCTAGTCCGGCTGATTGCCATACCAGGTCGAAGACAGGTTTTAAAACTTGTTCAGGTGGTAGCTCGGCGGGTAAAAGGATATCGGGAAGAACAAGCGTTTGTCG
Source organism: Caballeronia novacaledonica (assembly GCF_900258035.1). GTDB lineage: Bacteria > Pseudomonadota > Gammaproteobacteria > Burkholderiales > Burkholderiaceae > Caballeronia > Caballeronia novacaledonica. The sequence goes on from NZ_OGTP01000005.1 coordinate 125,703, forward strand.
GTCGAAAAAGCCTTGGTGATCGTCAAGGAGGAAATGCGCGCGATTGATGCCGAGTTCAACATTGTCCGCGCCCAAGATCGAGAGCATACAGGTCATCTCGAGACCGATACCTAGGTGTGTGTATTCCGCACGTAAGCGGGTGAGCAGCGCGATGAATTCTTCTTCATAGGACAAGCTGCCGAGAGAAGCGCGTGCGCCCTCGGCGTATTCGAACACCTTGACGGTTTCGAAGTATCCGTTACGAAAAAGAAGCGAGTATCCGTATGTGCCGGCCGGTTGTGGATTGCGAACAACCAGCGCTCCGTCGGCGTTCACCCTTGCGTTGGGAATGGTGCGGCTAAGAATAGGCAGTGCGCGCTCCTCCATGTACTGGATTGGGTCAACATTCACTGTTCCGAGCGCGGATTGCGTCGGAATAAAATGGGCGACGAGTCGCGCCCCAGGTACAAGCCGGTGCGGCCCCTCACCGGCGAGGATTGCGCTCAATCGCTCCGTCCGAAAATCTCGTATCTGTTGCGCTTGTCGATCTGAGCGGAGAAAGAGGCCGCGAATTTCAGGAACATCAAGCTGACGCTTGCGACCGTTCTCTCGAACAAAGAAGTGTTGATTGGTATTCACACGATGAGGTCCGGCCCAGCTTTGAGGGACCCGGACGATTGCAACGAAGCCCCCATCGACCGGTACCGTTTGGATCTGCACGCCAGGAATTCGCGGCTGCACGCCGTTCAGCAGCATGTCCTGCAAACGCCTGGACTCTTCGTCAGCGTTCCCTGCAAGAGGCCGGACTTCGAGAGCGCGGCCTTCGCCATCTTCCTCGATCCCGTAGACCAGGTCTCCGCCAGATGCATTTGCGAACGCAGAAACGTCGGCGACGAATTCATGCCGTGCTTCGCCGTTGCGCCCGGGTAAATCACGCTTGAAGTCGAGGTGTGTACCTTCGACTGCCTGCTCCTGTACGAGCGACTGAATATCGCGATCTACAGTCGTAGCGAGGTTGCGTGGAAGGGCCATGGACACCGCTCCAGAAAATAATGTCAGCGGTATTCTGCCACGGCTTTCTGGCAGTTCCAGTTCCAATGAGGCTCATCGGTTAGGACGCGTTCCCGCCCAGTGAATATCGGGAGACTCTCGTTGAGGTGTTGTTCGCCTCGCTTCTTTACCGGCGGATGGCCTCGACGCCGCTGAGCGTTTGAGCGACTGCCCCGGCAAAGCCTTGGTGGAGGTTCGCGGGGGCGTTGCTCGCACGCGCGGCGTCCCGCTCTGAGCCTCGCATTGCACGAGCAGCGGTCACGTTCAAGACACCGACCGAAGCCGACCGACGGGGCGCCCGGCATCGCCTCGAGTCGAGCGTCGCTCCCGTCGTCGCGGCGGCGGCTACTGTAAAGCGCGCTTTGCCGTAGAGGCATCATCGGTACGGGCCGATCGGATGCTTTGGGTCGCCGTGCCTCATGCGTCGCACATTGGCTGAGAAAAGGGCGGTTGGTCGCTGCGTCGACTTGGTAATCGGTATTGTTACAAATGAATTCACGATTGAAGTTTTGAAAATCATTCGCCAAATAGCGGCTTTTTTTATCGGCGGTGAATTGAGCGCGGATTTCAGCACGAATATCGCATTGTTTTAACCGCGAGCGAGTGATATACATCCCCATGTCACGCGTCGGCCGAGCACCGAGCCGCCCGACGTTATAGCCAACTCTTCCGACTGAAGAGCTTCGGTTGTGACCGCCAGCGCGGACGGGTGTGACCGGTGGCGCGCTGGGGAGATCCGCACCACGGGGATGGGACCTGAGAAGCGGACACGCTGGCGAAGCTAGAGGCGTGGGACCCGAAATAGTCTGGCGGAGTCGGTTGTTGGATGACCGATGGAAGGGGCACCTGCTTTATTGCCAGGGGCCCCCGGCATGACCTTTCTACTCTAAAAAAAGATATGCTCACTAAGGAAATTCTTTAGCGAGCAGTGTTCGCATTTCTCAAAAAAGAGATCCTCACAAAAGGATATGCTCAACCCTTAAAAGGAGATGCTTATGTAAGCATCTCCTTTTGTGTTTCGCGTTTCGGCGATTGAGGGCCGCTGCGCGGCTGGCAGCCAGGGCGGTGCGTGGCGGGCGCGAGTATGGTGTATCGGCCGTTGGCGGCGCGGAGGTTCTCGCAGCGAAGGGCGTTTCATCGCGATCCTGCTCAGCGCTTTCTCGATGTCGTCGCGCGAGTATGGGATTCATGTTTTGCAAGCGCGGTATGTTGGCCGCTGCGCGGCTGGCAGCCAGGGAGGAGCGCAGAGGGCTTCGCGTCCGCATCGTTCCCACCCGCGCTGGCTTTACGCGCGCTCGAACGTTAAGCGCCGTATGCGAGGCCGATGTCGTCACGAGTGGGTTGCCATTGTCGTTGTGCTCGATCTTGCGTTAGTCGCTGATGGCAGCACGAGCGCAAGTTCGACGAACACTTGGGAGCGTTATGGCGCCGCTTTTCGCCTGGTTGCCATATGCGCCGTACGCGTGCCGCTCTTCGCCGGTCCTATTGGCAAACTGGGGTTGTCTCTCAGTCTTCGCGCAAAGCGCAATGTATCTTGATACTGCTTGTTTTCGCTGAAGAGCGCGCGCGGCATTCCCGCAATAGCGACATTGGCAAAACACGTATAGGACGCAATACCGGTCGAAATATAAATTCCCTTTTTTTAAAGCTGCCCGGGAAAATAGCACGAAGCATTGAAACGTAAGACGAATCGCGTTATAATAGCGGCCAGCTTTCTTCTGCATTCTTGTTCGCCGACCAGGCGAGAGGAATGTGGACCTTTCCGAGGACGAGTTGAACTCGATGCACTGAAACACCTTTGATCTTTGGCGCTGGCGCGATATGACTTGTCGCGTCCGCTCGAGTCTGGGGCAAATGCTCCGGGGTGTTGTCGTCCGTGCTTAGACGGACGTGCATTGGAGCCGCTGCAATCGCCGCGGCAAAACTCTCATCGGAATAGACCAAAAAATGGAAGCTACTTTCTGTCTCAACATCGCAGGCTGCCCCGTCGGAATTGGCGGCATCGTAGACTTGCGGTCACTCCCTGTACGCCCGAAGCAAACTATCGGGATGCCCGCCGACACTCCAGTACTGACGTGTCCGGTCGCGCCCGCAGACGCTCGTTGGCTGTCAAAGAGTAATGGCCGGGCCTGTTTCGGCTTTGGGTTCATCCCACGCGAAGACGGCCTTCTGATGACTATCCGCGCGCAGATTGGCGGGTTGCAGGTCTACTGGGTCGCCGAAATGGCCGACCCGCAAGTGTGGGCTGCCATCGACAAGTGGAAAAAGGCGAAACGCGTTCCTGTCTTGTTCGAAACCCGTGAAGGTGAGCGAATCGACCACGCTTTCGGTGTGTTTGATTTGCCTCCGGGAACCTTGCGCAACGAGGCGCATCGACATGAGCCTGACCCTGAGCCGACGGTTCAAAGGTTTCAGAGAATAGTATCCTTCGTGGGTAGCGGAGCTTTGCAGATGCGGGCAGGGACCGACATCTCGGGAGTTCCGTTGCAGAAGGTACTGGCCAACGTGATTATCACGGAACGGTTCGCGCAGTTTGTAGAGGCGTCGCCGGTTCCGGTGTAAGAGCTCGTTACGAGCGACTGTGAGGTGTGCGGCTGCCGGCCGCGCACCTCCTTGGCTGCCCGTCGTTCGGAAGAATCTTATGGCAAGGTCGCGGACCGTGAGCCCTCGATTTTCCGTTTCGCCTCCTGGATCATCGCGATAACTCCGCGAACAGCGCCAAGAACGTTTCGGGGGACCATCTGCTGAACCTCGCGAAAGTTGGGCGCCTTTCCGCTTGAAAGAATCTCTTCGACAGCCACTTCGATCGCTCGGGCGGCCTCACGTCTGTGTTGCTCGGTACAAGCGTGTTGATGCTCTTCCCATCTCGCCCCAATGCGGCGCGTTTTCTCGTGCTCCAGACGATAGAGTTGTCTCCGACGGACTTTCATTCGCCGCGCCGCTTCGCTGACACTGATCGCGACGTCTGACTGACGCAACTTGTCCATTATCGCTTCGATTTCAGCGGTATCACGGTGAACTGGCAATGCTCGCTTCTTGTAGTCTGGGACAAGCTCCGCCAACGAAGGAGATTCATGCAAGCTAACAACGCTGTCACCGATAGCTCCGGTTAGCAGCGCCACGAGCGATACGCCTGTCTGTGATGCGATGCGCAGGTGAGCGGCTAGTGTCGGAACCCCGCCTTGCTTCAGCCAGTAATGCACGGTCGATTTATTCAAGCCGATACGCCGAGCAAACCTTGCGCTCATCCCACCGTCAAGTTGTTCGACGAGCTTCAAAATCCCAGCTATCATGGTGCCGCGATCCGGTACCGAGCTTATCGACGATTGCGCCGCCAGAAGTTGCCCGACTTGCGCCGCCTTCCACGTCTCGTCAAGAGTCGCCGAAGAGGCAGCGGTTCGGACGCCGCCGAGAAACGCTCCGCAATAGCAACACCACCCAGGAACAACCCACACAGCGTTGTTCCTCGCTCCAGTACGGCCGCAGTCCGGACAGGTATCTGTGAGACGGGTGTGATCCTTCGCACAAGCTTCAAGGTCACCTACATCCCACGCGAGCCTGAAGTAGGGCATTCCTTCGTTAGCCAAGTCCTCTTCAAAGCACGCGCCGCACCAGCGCCCCTTCGCCGGTGCCTGACTCCTCTGCGCGATCACGTTTCGCCACGGCCGAAGCGTCAACGAATCCAGACGCTCGACGCTCGTCATCTCAGACAATGCGCACGCATATCGTTCGGCGACATCGCCCATGCCGCTCAAGTTGACGTCCTTCCAAAAGTTCTTCGCCGGAGCCGGCAAGCCGCAAGTCTTCGAAATCCTGTGCAGCAGGTCCGTTGACGAAACGCAATGCGTTACTGCCAAGCGACAGAAAAAACTCACAAGGCTCTCTACGTTTGCGGTTCCCACGCCGATGGGCTCCAACGCATAGAGCGCCGAGCGAGGAGGGCACAAGACCTCGTTCATTTTGCCGTTCCTCCTCAGCTAGCTATCTCTAGCTCGCCCACCGAGCACATCAAGTTCGGGCCAATCCCGGCTTCGCCATCGAGAATCTCCTCCAGAATGCGATTGTGCTGTGCCGTCGTCAAGAATGCGCGCTCCAACGAGCTTGTTGTCCAGGCTTTCGTGGTGCTCGCGAGCCTGGCCGCACGCACAAGCACGCTGCTCAGCGTACCGATGCATCCCAGGGTGTTCTCATGGAGCGCTTTCGAATGTCTTTTAAGCTGTCCTCCGCCCCACAGTTCGGGAAGCGTTTTCTCAAAACCAGAGACGCAACGCTCGAAGGCCAGAGCGTCTTCTGGTTGATCTTGCCGGTAGCGTTCAAAATGCACCACGTGTGTACGACGAGCGAGTTGCCCGGAGAGGGAAACGAGCTTGTACAGGTCATAGGAGCCAATCAGGACCATTTGCGTTCCACACAGATTTGCCAGCGACTTCAAGGTGTCGAGCTGGATTTCGAGCCGTTTTTCGCCGCGCGTCTGCCGAATGATGTGTGCCGCTTCGTCGATAACGAGAAACTGCACCTGACGCGCGCGAAGGCCGCGCTCGACTGCGGTGCGTAGAGCCGCGAGCGTCGTTCCTCGGTTGAGGGCTCGAGCTTGGTTCATTCGGCCCGTTTCTTGGTCGATGCCATACACCAGCTTGGGCGAGTCGGCATCGTCGTCGAGCTGCGCGAGAACGCGCTGATAGAATAGTCGCCATGAGAAGTCGTTTTCGCCAGACGAGGGTGCCTCCGTATAAATCGCGGGAATGATTCCACGCTGCGTCTCGAGTTGACTCCGCGCTTGTTTCAGAGCATTGTGGACCATGTGTCGGGCGAGCGTCGTCTTGCCGGCGCCGCTGGGGCCGCACACGAGCAGGATGCTGTCCTGGCTGCTCGGATAGATGAGCGTGTCGAGCTCAGTCATTACCTTGCTCACGCGCGTGTGCTTGATCCGCTTCGCAGCCAAGACTTCAACCTGCGAATTTACTTGCGAATTCTTATTGCTATTCTGAGAGTTCATGTCTAGCTCCTAAAGGTCATCGAAATCATCGAGGTCTGAAAGCGCAGCACTATCGGCTTCAGGATCATGAGATAGCGTGGCGTTATCAGACGTGTCATGTAGCGGCGCCGGCCTGCGTGCAACGGGCGGCTCGCTTGGCAGGCGAGGGCGACGAGGCTCAGCGATGGGCTCGATGCTTGCCATTCCCAGCGAGTTGTACAGGCCTTTGTTTTCCGACTGCCGCTCCAGCTCCAGTGCGAGTGCGCCCTTTGGCGTAAATACCTGCATGAACTCTCGCAGGCGTTGCGCGTGTTGCTCGTCGTCGTCAGGCGCCTTGTAATGGCTTCGGTATTCAGAAGTCAGCGCACGTTTCTCAATGTCCGTCAATTGACCGAGACCGTGAAGGCTTCTGCAGCTAGCTTGAACCCATTCGTTCTTCAGTCGGATGTAGACGGATGCCCCGTCCCAAGGGTCGTATCTCACAGGCAGCGACTCTCCAGCGACGTTTGAGGACTTGAAAACCGTGTTCGCGTAGTATCGATGGTCGTATTTCACGCCGCGCTGAGGATTGACTGTCCGTACGCCGGAGCGGTCGACGGGCGGACACGTGGCGATCAGAAAATCTCGATTGAACACGATGTGCCGCTGAGGGCGGTGTCCGTTTTCTCGCACGCCGCGCCGAAATGCATCTCGCGGCGATTCGTCCAATGCAGGATGTGTCTCTTGGTCGTAATACTCACATGCCCAGTGCTGCAGTCCGTAATAGAGGCTGCGCAACGTCCACTCGGCCAGGTTCTTTGGAAGATGTGAGCCGCTCACCATGCGGACATTCTTAGTCGCTTTCGTGTTGCCGGCGAGATTGTGGATGTACTCAGTGTTGAGCCGACCGAACATACGCTCGAGCACCGCCCCATGCCTTGGCTGTCCCGCTGGACGGAAGCGCAACTGCGTGCCCATCACGCGAAGGAAGGTTGCGAAGGCCAATGTCATGAAATCACGACCATTGTCGACGATGATAAACTCGGGAAGCCGACCGAACCGCCGCACTATGTCCCGCACGACCATCATGACTGAGTGATATGACGGCGTATCGAAGGTAAGATAGAAGGCAACTATTCGCCTCGACCACGCGTCAACCGCTAACGTTAGCCACGGGCGGCCCAACGGCTTGCCAGTACGACTCGAAATAAGCTCAATGTCGAGTTCGGTATGGTCAATGTGGACGTATTGAAAGGGGCGGCTACCATGCACGGGAGTGTCGTAGTACAGGACGTCGATAAATACATCTTCCTGATATGCGGCGCGCTTCCCTTGGCGGGTTCGTACGTCGCGGTTCGTCTTCCGTGCCTTGATCCGCGCGATCAAGGTCGGGTAAGACGGCGCCTTCTCGCCTGTGCCGTTGAAGGCGGTTTCCAATTTCCGGTAGCACGTACCGTAATTGATTGCATTGCTATTGCGCCACTCGATGTCAATGACCTCGTCCATTCGACGGACCTGCGTCTCGGTCAACCTTGGCGTCCGATTGCCTTTCGCCGCGTTCCTGGGTACCAACGCGAGGGCAGCGTTATCTCCATTGGCCAGAGCGACGAGTCTCCGCGCGAGCCAACGTCGTAGTGTCCGGGGCGATACTTTCCCTTCGGAATTCATCGAGTCGAGGATCGTCTGTCTGCGGAAGGCGGTCTGCAACTCCTCGTGTGAGAAGAGGCTAATGTCCTTGCCTGAGGTCGTCACGCCCTTTTTGAGCGCTGTGATCTGATTCCCGTCGTGCGCAAGTTCAATCCATTCGCGGGTGAGCTGGATGTTCGTGCCATCCTGTCTATTACATACAATCGACTCTTCTCCAACTAAAACCATCGTCAGCTCCTGGCCTTCGAACAGGAACCGGGAGCCGGGCGCGATTTCGAGCGAAAAGCGTTCCACTCCGGGCATCTGTCCGAAGCTCTTGTCCGCAAGGAGCAGGTCGCGTAATGCTGCGTCACGGTAGAGAAAGAACGCTCGCTTGTCTGCGAGGGTCTCTTGGTCGAGGGCAGTCGCGATGAGATCGTCTGCGATAGCCTGGTTGAGGAAGTCGGCAGAGAACCCGTATGGCGCTTCGAGCAGCTCGAAGAAGGACAGGGCGCCATGCTCAGCTAGAGCGGCGTTCAAACGTCCGACGCTGTCCGGAGGAAGCGGTTCTGCGCCCGGCAGGAAATAATCGGCGAGGTGCAGAAGGTTCTCCACGCGTCGACGTGGAATGCAATCCTCGCTGAAGATGCGGTACCGCACGCCTCGTTCAGCAAGTTGCTGCTCAATCTGCGGCGAGTACCATTGTCCGTCGCTGGCACGGACATAGCGATACGGATACTTGTCCGCCAGGCGCAACAGCTTCGCTTCGGACTTCCATTCCTCGAGCGTGAAGCCGTCGCTGCGAACGGTGAGATAATCCGGGAAGTGCTGGATCTTTTTGAACTCGCCGGTGGACTCGTCTACGAGATTGAGCTTGAGTTCACAAGGCTGCGCGTAGTATTCCAGGACGTCGGCGGCGTGCTCTTTCGTGACGGCAACGGCGAACTCAATGTGTCGGCTTTCAGTTCGAATTTCGCGCCCCATCTTCTGGCTGGCGAGAACGGTGATGACGTTGCCACCTCGCGAGGTCACCTCGCGAACCGGCGCTTGTATCCTAGCGTTGGCAATGAGCTTCTGGCCGGCAGGCGGGGTGCCAAGTCGTTCGAAGAGCTCGGCCAGTTGAGCCTTAGTCAGCATGGCGCTTGGCGGGAGACCGACCCGGCAGAAACGGTTAGAGAAGATGCGTCGGGCATGCAGACGCTGGCGCGCGTATATGGTGAAATGCCACCTGAGGCAAGTGCAGATAGCGGGCGCGAACGATTAACCGAATCAAGAATTAAGCAATGAGCAAACGACCGGACATGGCGCCCCCAGCCGAGAATGTCTACGGAGAGTGGGAGGAGGAGGCGCGAGAACTCATCGTATCGAAGATGATCGAGCGCAAACTCAGCTACAAGGCATTGGCGCTGCGACTCGAGCGCCTTGGGATCGTTGAGTCCCCAGGCCAGCTTAACCGGAAGATCAATCGCAAACGGTTCTCGGCCGCCTTCATGCTGGCGTGTTTTGATGCGATGGAAGAGGAGACCTCGACCTAGGGGAACGGATGCCCTCATTGCACCGGTCACCGCTGGCGCAACTTCGCGACCAGTCTTCTCTTTCTTTTGCAACATCGCCGCCTCCCGGCACAGAGCGTCTCTATTCCGGCTCAGTGGGAGGAAGTGTTTCGCGCTGCCATCGCTCCAATAGGCGGCGGACATGCACGTCGGAATGCACCGAACCTTCGAAACGATTTCTTCCAGCGCATCGACGTCGAAATCGCGACGGCTGAGACGCGATCTAACCATCCAGAATTCCAATGTAGGCCAGACTCTTTCGGCCCATTCTTCTCGAAGTTCTCTCTTTGACGATTTCATTTGATTTCTCCCAATCGAAGTTTCCTCGGAACGAGCGAATTCATTCACTGAGCGCGAGAGCATTGAGTTCGAGCGTGTGCGAACGCACCACCGAAGACGGCGCTTCGGCCTAATCTTGGCAATGCGAATCAATGAAACGACGCAAGATCGCGGCGAACTCGGATGGACACTGGATGTCCGACTCGCTCACACAGATAGATCGGTGGAGTAGCTCGGTAGGGATTGCAGTTCGCGAGGCATCAACGATGGTGATCTGAGTGGGCTTGCGTCTCTCGACGTCTTCGCGCAGCAGTTCGGCTCTCGCACGGTATGCTATCGGCCGACTGTGCAGCCGATTTCCGTTGATTGTTGCGCCGATCGTTTTTTGTGCTATACCAACGGGTAGTGTGCGAAGAAGTTTTCGGAAGCCGTAATCGATCACTAGCCAACTGTTGAGCACGATCTTGAGGTTCGTCTCGCGCGCGACGATTGTCGACACTGATTCGAGCAGCGGCAGGGGTTCCGGAGAAGGGACTGCGTGCGCACGGCACGGAACCGTATGACTGTGCGTGTGGGCTCGAAACAGCACACCTTCTATGCCGAGGTAAAGAATTGAGTCCATGGCGGCGGTTCTCTGTGCCGCTTGTTTTTACAGGCGATGGGGCCTGGATCGTTGGATTGCGGCGGGGAAGAGGGGTCCTCTCGAGGGGCTTTTTCTTTGTAGTGAGAGGCCGCATGGGTTTTCACATCACTTATTAAAGCACATGTCAGCGAGAATGCAAGGCGAAGAAACGCAGACGATCGATTCGGCTTGGGCTCATCTCGCCTCCAGAGCGCTTCGGGCTGCGCTGGTCCACAAGGGTGTGAGCTACGAGGACCTTTCGCGCAGGCTCGCCGAGATCGGCATTCAAGAATCTGCGCGTTCGATCGAAGGAAAAGTGCACAGGGGGACGTTCAAGTTCACTTTTTTCCTTCAGGCGCTCAGCGCAGCGGGCTCTGCACTCCCCCGTACATGGGTGTATCCGCAACAGGTTGCAGGATCTTGGGAGGCAAGGGCGGCAGGGGCCTTCAAGGCGGACCTTGCGACTCAGCCCTGGTTGGATACGAACCTGCTGAGCAGGCGGCTTGAAGAGTTGGGCGTGCATGTCGAAACGGAAACGCTTGAGAGCCAGATAGAGGACGGCGTGTTCAGTGCTGCCCTGTACTTCCAGTGCGCAACGGTCTGTCGATTTGACGCACTGTGGCTCTATCTCGACATCAGCGCTGTCAATGAAGTCGCTATGAGCAGAAAGTTGCGATAGCAACGATCGTCGGCAGGCGGAAGTGCGCCTTGAACTTCGCGCACGAGGGCTCTATAGTTGAACGCATGGGAATCCCCATGCAGTCGGACGAGCCACCAAGTCAAATACCAACTCTCTCGCCGCGACATTTGCCGCCCGGTACATCGGGCTGCCGGCATTTCAATGTTGAGCGCATGCTCGATGCCGGCCCTCTTGTCGAGGGCAATCATGCCAATCTGGTCTCTGCCGTCAGTATCGAGCGAGCCTTGTATTCGCCTGCTCGAATGGCGCGTCTTCGAAATCCTTCCGCAAGATACCCGTCATTTCGTCGGCTTAAACGCGAGCGATCGAACGGGACGAGTCAGCTCGGCTATCGAGACTTTCGATGTCGTAGCCTCGCAAGGCACGACACGGTCCGGGCGCGTCTACACGCTTGTTGGCGACAGCGGGTATGCCGATGATGCGAAGTATGTATGGGATCGCTGGTGCGAGGCGAACGGCGTCGAGGAATGCGTTGATGTGACTGACAAGATGAACTCGTGGAGCGCGCATGAGCACCGCTGAGCAGAGGACGCGAGCCGTGGTGGGTGCTCGCGCCTTGCTCGCAACTCTGGCGGATGGGCGCGGCCCTTACTGCGCTGACCTCGTGCGAACGTTGGCTATGACGCTGCTCAGACACTACCCGAGCGAAGCCGACATCGATGTGTCCGCGATCGCGCTGCCGAGTCTGTGGGCGGAACCGGCGCAGGTTGATACGCGCAGGGAGCATCGACGAAGGAGCTAGCATCGACGAAGGAGGGCAGCCAGGGGAGTGGCGCTTTGCGCTGCGACGAGGGATGGTTGGTGAGCTGGATATCCGCCGGGTGTGTTTCACGCGGCCGTGACGTTTGCTCGTGGCAGGGTGCAGCGTTCGACCGCTCGTCCTTGGCTGCGCTTTTGACAGTCCGTCGCGTCCGAGCGAACTACTGGAAACCCGCGCTTGCCCTGATGCTAATGGGCAACCAGGTGCATTCGGCTGCGACGTCTGATGGCATCGCGTGTAGTTTCGAAGCGGCATGACGCCGCGAAGAGATGCTTAGTCGCCTGTACAGCATCGCGGGGAACTTCGAGTCCCACTGTCGCAAGGGGGATCGCGGCGATAGCGAGAAACACGATGCGACAAGTTGACGCCGGCGGCGCCTTCGGCCCCCACCCAACAGCGTTTCGCTGTGATTTTTGAGGCACGACGATGCCACGGTCTTCACGTGCAACAGACGACAATCCTCCCCTCGACGACGCTCGGCTGCAGCTCGTATTTCGCCGCGCTGCTGTGGCGGTAATCCTGTTCGACCCGATCGCAGCCGAAGCGCTTTTGGACCTTCCGGATGCTGAGGTCGGACGACGCTTCAAGATCTGTCTTGCGCGAACCATGGGTCGGGCCACGGCGCTGAATTTAGACCTGCGTGCGATTCGCGAGGAAGAAAAGAAGCAACTTGGCGCTAGCGAACGTGGTCCGAAACGGCGAAGGTCGGGGCGGTATTCGCTCGTTGTCGAAGGAAAGTTGCTGCGCGCACCGATTGTCTCCGAAGCATTGGGTATCACAGAGCAGCGGCTGGCCAAGGACGTCGAGGCATCTCGCATATTCACTGTTAAGGTCGGCGGCGACGAATACTATCCGGCGTTCTTTCTTGCGCCCGAACTCGACCGCAAATCACTGGCAAAGGTCGTGCGCCAGCTGGGTGATTTCGACGGGTGGAAAAAGTGGAGCTTCTGCACCAAGCCGAAGGAGTCGCTCGGCGGTATCACGCCGCTTCAGGTGCTTATGCATGGCGAGGTGAAACGGGTGTTGCGGGCGGCTGAAATCTTCGTAGCGCAGTGGGCGAGGCGTGTTAATGGCAACGAATCGCGTGCGCGGAAATCGTGAAGTTCATTGAAGCGCTTTGGACCTTCGCGCTCAGAAATCCGCACTTGCTGTATGTACCGGCCATCGGATTCGTGTTGAGCCTGGTCGTGCTACGCATCGAGAAGCGATACGTGGAGGCGGGAGTCTTTTTTGGGCGCAGTTCTGCGTCGTCGCGCGTGAACCGAACCTCGAATACCGCGGAAGGTGGAGAGATGCCCGTTGACAATCAAATCGATCTTTCCATAGCGCTCAAGAAAATTCACGAACTGGCGTTGGCGGACGGTGACCTCGGTTTCGAGTACTGGCATCACGTCGGCAACCTTCTGAAGCGGGCAAACGGCATGCAAGCGGAGATAGATTCGCTCAGCAAAGAGCTGGAACGATGCCGCACGATGCTTCGCAAATCGGAGTGAGACAGAAAACTTCAGGAATCATCTCAGAGTCGAGAGGGCGGAAGAGCGCCCCTGGTTGTTGTAGCCGCAAGCAGAATAAGAGCTTCGTCTCCATTACCCGGCGTTCTTCATTGCAATCGATCTTGACCGGGCAGCCCGACAAGCCCCGTCGTTCACGGCGGGGAGGATAGCGCTGACACCGTAGGTGTCCTTCTCAGTGCCATGTCTGTCGCGTAAGTCGCTTTCATGCCTCATGGACCGAGCTATACGGTCTCATGAGACGCCTCCAAGCCTTCAAGTTCGAACTCACGCCCACCGGTGAGCAGGTGCGCAAAATGCGCCAGTTCGGTGGTGCGTGCCGGTTCGTCTATAACAAGGCGTTGGCGTTGCAGCAAGAGCGCCATGCGGCCGGCGAGAAAAGGCTCGGTTATGTTGGCCTGTGCAAGCTGCTCACCGAGTGGCGCAACAGCGCGCGGACACCCTGGCTGGCCGATGCGCCCGTGCATCCATCGCAGCAGGCGCTAAAGGACCTCGAGCGCGCCTACACGAATTTTTCGAGAAACGGGCAGCTTTTCCGCGGTTCAAGCGCAAGGGCAGTTGCGATAGCTTCCGGTTCCCGGACCCGAAACAGGTCAAGCTCGACCAGGGCAACAGCCGTCTGTTTCTGCCAAAGCTCGGCTACATCCGCTACCGCAACAGTCGGCCCGTGCTCGGTGAGGTGCGCAACGTCACGGTCAGCCAGTCCGGCGGAAAGTGGTTCGCCAGCATCCAGACCCAGCGCGAAGTCGACGTACCCTTGCCGACGGCCACAAGCGCGATCGGCGTAGACGTCGGAATCGCACGGTTCGCCACGCTGAGCGATGGCTCGCACATCGCCCCGCTAAACAGCTTCAAAAAGCACGAGAAGCGGCTCGCCAGGTATCAGCGGCGCATGGCGCGCAAGAAGAAATTCAGCCGTAACTGGAAGAAGGCGAAGGCCCGCGTCCAGAAGCTTCACACCGACATCGCGAACGCCCGCAAAGACTTCCTGCACAAAGCTTCAGCAACGATTAGCAAAAACCACGCGCTCGTATGCATCGAAGACCTGCAGGTGCTCAACATGAGCAAGTCGGCAAGGGGCACCATTGAGGCACCGGGCAAGAACGTCCGGGCGAAGGCCGCGCTCAATAAGGCTATCCTCGACCAGGGCTGGGGCGAATTCCGGCGCCAGCTTGAGTATAAGATGGCCTGGTCCGGCGGCATGCTGCTCGCGGTACCAGCGCACAACACGAGCCGCACGTGCCCGTGCTGCGCACACGTGGCGAAGGAAAACCGGAAGACTCAAGCCCGGTTCGCGTGTGTGTCGTGCGGCTATAAGAATCACGCCGACATCGTCGGTGCAATCAATATTTTAGAGCGCGGACAGCGCTTGTTAGCCTGTGCAGATTCTTCGCCTGAGGTAAGGGCGTCGTGGCAGGAACCCGCCGAAGCGACTACGTGGTAGCGCAGTAGGAATTCTCCCCCCGTCCCGGCCTTCGGCCGGCGAGCGTCAGCGAGAGGGGGAGGTGGATGTCAACTCGGCTACGCCTACTGGCATGACGTGGGTGCGCTTTTGAAACGGACTAATGGCATGCAGGCAGAAATCGATTCGCTTAGCATAGAGTTGGAGAGGTGCCGTGCGATGCTTTCAAAAGCAAAATGAGCGAAGAGGGACGATTTATTTCGCGTCTAAGAGTCGCTTAGGGCCAAAGCTTTACGCGTTTTCCACAGATTTTGTTGACAAGCTTGTGGATAACATCAAGGCAGGAGGTCGCCGGCGCAATTGCCTCGGTCGTTTTGATACCGTGCTCAATTCGGCGACGCGAGGGGGACTGTCTACGAGGGCTGTGAAGCGGTGCTTTGTTGGCAGGTTCAGCGGACGCTGTTAGCGTTGCGTTGGCGCGGGCCGGGAACGAATCGCTGGCGAAGAGTCGCAGAATTCACGCGTTAAACGTCGCGCAAACGATGAATCTCCACGGGAGAACGCGTGTAGCATAACGGGCCGCATGATGAGCTTCTTCAAGAGGGCCTCGCATCAGATTCAAACTACCGACATTGTCGATTGAGCGGACCATCCGCATGCCGCTCGAGCGCATCCCGCCGCGGCATGATGCTCTTGGCCGTCGAGGCCATGCGACTGTAGGTCTTCTGGTCGATGAGGACTGACGCGACGTTCATGGATGTCAGAAGCAGGACACCAGCCGCGAGCATCTTTAGGACGAGCAGGACACCAGCCGCGAGCATCTTTAGGACGATGGAGCGTTCGTCGGTGGGAAGGGCGCCTACCGCTCCCGGACGCGGTTCATGCTGGCATTTTTTCCTCCAAGAAACGCATCGCCGAGCGCAGGCTTTGGCAACTAGGCGAGTGTGCTGCGCAAACTGAATGCGTTGGTCCACGGCAAGTTCTTCCCGACGGCGTAAAGGAAACGGAGCCCAATGCCACGGGGAGAATCATTGAGACCAGTGCGCACGATCTGTCGGTGCGTCAGCTTGGACGCAGCAACTCAGCCGGTGAGTTGTTCCTCGATGCAAGAGTAGCTCCCCGTATAATGAATAAGCCCCCCAGCTACTCGACGCTCGCATCCGAGAGAATAATACTTCCGTGAATAATTCAACTTCCCACCAGCCGCTTACTGACGCCGAACTCGACCGTCTTGCCGAGTTTCTCAACTCCGTCGGCAATCCGGCGTTGAACATCGAATTTCTCGACGGCTACTTCGCTGCATTGATCTGTGGTCCCGAAGTGGTGTTTCCCAGCGAGTACCTGCCAAACATATGGGGGAAGGGCGTGGCGTTCGAGGGCGACGAGCAAGCTGCCGAGATCACGCATCTTCTAACGCGACACTGGAGCGCGATCAGCTCAGAACTGCAGCGCACGCTGCAGGAGCCGGACGTGTATCTGCCAATCTTGTTGGAAGGGGAAGATGATGTAGCTCCAGCAAACGACTGGGCGCATGGCTTCATGCGAGCGGTGCAAATGCGACCGGAAAGTTGGAGCGAACTCATCGACGATGAAGAGAACGGCGGCGCCATGGTGCCGATCATGATGCTGCATCATGAGCACGACCCTGACCCGCACATGCGACCTCCGGCGATTACTCCGGAAAAGCGCGAACACGTGCTTGAGACTATGATCGCCGGGCTGACGCACATTTACCGATTTTTTGAGCCGCATAGAAGGGCGTCGTCGGGTATGGCGCTGCGGCGGTCATTTCAACGGGAGGCGCAGAAATCGGCCGAAACGAACCATGCCCGTGCGGCCGCGGCAAAAAATTCAAGCATTGCTGTCTGGATAAGCCGTCGACGCTTCATTGATCCGGGCGCGAAAGTTCGTGCGGCTGTCGCAGGCCTGAGAAGAGCCGCGGTCTGGGACCTGGGTTGTATGTTCTTCGCGCGTGAAGATACATCAGCGGACCTTATCAGGGGCGCATCGCTTAAGGATGTGCTGCCAGCCGTTGCGGGCTCGAACGGCTTCGCCAAGTATGTCGAGATATTCGCCATGGTCGACGCGTTCGTCCGGCGGAAGAAAGTCATCCGCGTGTCGCTTGAGAGCTTCCTGACGCTGCGTGGTGCTCGCCGTCATTGAGGTGATGCGGCTGTAGGCTTCGCATGCATACGCGAACGTCTCGCGCCTAGCGTAGTGGATGTTGAGCAGGTATTCTTTGCGACGGCTCTCATTTAGCCCGAGAGTAGTGCGCTTGCAGTTGTGGAAGACGTGTGCCGCCTCGTGGACGACGAAATCCGCGCACGGATCGGTCTCGGCGAAGTACGACATCGAAACGTAGCAAGTCGTTTCTTCGCTCAGTCCCACGATGTGGCAGGCGTCCTGCGATAGAACGGACGCGCCGATGCTTGCGAGGTAGAGGTTCGCGATGTCCCAAGCTGTCGAGAGCCACATTTGCTGCTTGAGAATCCGCTCGATGTTCTCGGCTGTGAGAAACACGACGTTGCGAGCAAGCATGTCGAGGATGATGGAGCGCTCGTCAGCAGGGAACAGCCCATCGACCATCGGTGAAAGCTTATTGCGGGCCCACGCATGCAAGTCGTCCGGCACCATCACCTGGCTGCAAAAGCCGTCTGCTCGCCGATGCGTTTCCTCAACGAGGGAAGTTCGCAGGCGCAGAGTCGCCTTTTGAGCGACGTCGACGAAATTGTCGCCCGGCCAGCCCGTGAAGTTGCTGTCGTAGTCGCCACTATCGAGGTAGCGCTTCACTTCGCATTGGAGCCACGCCGGCGTGCCGACTTTCGGGCTCTGATGGTCGCGCTTCGCGACATTCGATGACATTTGCATATTTTGAGAGTCGGTTCATGCGGAGGGACAACGCTCGAAGATACCGCGGAACACGACACGCTTCAAATGGTTGGGAAATATGCCTTCAAAGGCGTCTGCAAGGTTTTTGGCTTGATACGTTCGAGAGCCATTCTTGCGGTTGGAAGTAAGTGTGCTGTCGAATCAGTATCAGCGCGGCCAAGCGGTTGTAGAAATTGAGCAACGCTCTCCGAAAGGGCGTGGATTGACATTCACTCACTCTGTAGTGGCCAGGGCGTTCCACGCTTTTTTGATAAAAATTCGGCTTGGGTTCGCGCTGGTCATAGGTTGTAGCGCGCTCTCATCCTCGATGGTCGGCCGCTTGCAGTTGTGGCACACATTGGCCGCTTGATGGACGATGAAATTCGGATCGTATCGGCCTCGGCGAAGTACGGCAGGGGGAAGCAGCGTTTTGCTTCTTCGCTCAATTGAGCGATAGCCACGAAATCGGGGCGTGGCTAAGTCAGCACGTTGCATCATAGGGGCCGCTGCATACTTAACGATGCGCCTGGGCGTCGGGCCGTTCCGGTGTGGATATTTTCGACGAGATAATGCAGCACTGGTGCCCGTAGCCAAGTTCGATGTGGTTGCCTCTACACGGGGCATCAGGTGCTCGCGCTGCATCGATAGGCTAACATGCGTCGCTTTGCAACACACGCGAGGATTCGCGAACACCGACTGCTGCTCTCAAGCTGGCTGACACTTCATCTGGTGCCCTTACAGCGATTGCGTCCACGCCTGCTTGTTCCCGCGCTTCGCCAAGCAAAAACGCTTGCTCCGCAGAAAGCTGGAGCTCGCAACCTCCGTGAGTTGACTTAAGGCTTGGCTCTGTTGAGCCGCCGACGTGATTCACCTGCGATGCGATCGCAAACTCGTATGCGGCAGCACGAGCCAGGCGGGCCCGGCGAACAACACCGCGAGCAATCGCTTGAAGTGCTGCCCAATCATGGAAGCACTGGAGCAGGCAAGCTACGACTGACCTTCACAACCAGGCACATCATCGAGTTCAGTTAGCCAAGAGAATCGACGCTTCATCCAGATCTGCCGCGAGGGAGACCCGAGCTCATATCGTTGATTTAGCGCCCCGATTCTCAGTGAATATGTCTGCGGGTTTTCGGCAGCACAGGCATAAACCGGCCCTCCGCAGTTCTCGCAGAATGCGTGGATGCGCTTTGCTCCGCTGTCGGAAATTTTTAGGTATTTCCGAGGCGTGCCCGAGACAATTCGGAAGGACCCCGCAGGCGCCGGGATATTAGCTCGAAAGACCGAGCCAGACTGCCTTTGGCAATCCTCGCAATTACAGATGACCACGTTGCCCGGTTCTACCTCTGCTTCATACTTAATCGCACCGCAGTGACATTGACCATCGACTTTCATCTTTGCTCCAATGCGAAGTTCGACATGGAATGGCCTTCCGATGGTAACAGCTACAGCGGCGCCACGCCCGTGTCTGCTTGTCCACCGCCTCTACCGTTCCATTCACCTAAGATACCCGCCCTTGCTTAGACGCGTGACAGGTGTCAAGAAATGCCCGTTGAAAGTTCCGTTCAGTGAAACCAATTTCAAAAACATTGACGATGACGGCCTTAGTGTTTACATTCATGATCGACGGACCGTAGCGGTGCAGGTACGATGGTCCTCGACTGTGGTGAACAGATAAGACGTGTGAGGTTGGGGATGCTTGGAAGGAAGATTGTCCAGATTATTGTCTTGCTGTCGTTGAGTCTAGCCGGGCTCAACAGCGTGAGGGCGAAGGATTTTCCAGCTCAAACCATCAGATTGCTGGTCGGCTTTGCTGCTGGCGGCGGCACCGACACGATTGCGAGGCTCTATGCTCGCGGCCTGCAAGAAGAGTTGCATGCGACGGTTATTGTCGAGAACAGACCCGGCGCGTCGTCTCTCGTTGCCATCAGAATGCTGATGGCGTCACCGCCCGACGGATACACGCTAATGCTCGCAAGCGGAAGCGCGCTGGCTCAAGGGCCGGGAGTCAGGAAAGACCTGCCTTATGACCCTCTAAACGATTTTAGTCTCATTTCGATGGTTGCAACGGCGCCAGGCGTCTTCGTGGTCAGCCCTAAGACAGATATTCATTCCATCGACGATCTCATTGGCTACGCCAAAGCACACCCAGGGCAATTGAATTTTGGCTCTGCAGGCGTTGGTGCAGCCAGCCATCTTCAAGTCGAGTACCTGAAAAGCGTCGCTGGAATATCGATGACCCATATTCCGTACAGGTCTGATCAAGAGCTGACTCAAGAAATCGGGATGGGCGATATACAGGTAGGCCTGAGCGTGCCGCAGTTTGTCATTCCTCTTTTGAAGGCTGGGAAATTGAGGGCTATTGCAGTCACGGGTAACCACAGGCTGAGCGCATTGCCTGAAGTCCCGAGTCTCGCGGAATCCCACAACGCCTCGTTGCACGGCATCGAAAACTATACGTTCTACGGAGTCATCGGACCGAAAGGCGTTCCTTCCTCCGTGATTGAGCGTATCAGTGCGGCTGTGAATAAGGTATCGAGTTCTCCGGAAGTAGCCAGCCGGATGCGTAATTCGCTCTATTGCGAGCCAGTTTCGGGTGAAACCGCGTACTTTTCCGACTACATGTCAAAAGAGGTCCCGAAATGGCGGAGGCTGGGCCAGTCCGTCACTGTCGGTGACGGAGGGTAGGATCTGCGAAGTGAGAGGGCGCATTCCCGACATCTTGAGCGCGAGGGCGCTCAACCCAAGCAGGGAGATTTACGGGGTGTCTTGTGGGGACACGAAACTTTCGGTCGTCGCTAAACGATAGGTGCAGCGGTCTTCAGCCGCGTGACTATGACAAACATTGCAAGCGAGCCATCTACAGCGAACCGAAACATGATGCGGTCTGTTCAGCGCATTCTTGCTGTGTTCGAAAGCTTCAGTTCGGATCGAACCAGTCTGACCTTACAAGAGGTCGCGGAGCGCATCGAACTGCCGAAGTCTACCGCCTTTCGGATAGTGCAAAGTCTTGAGAAGGCAGGATACCTGGTCCGTCTCGAAGATCAACAGTATTGCCTCTCCTTTAGGTTCACTCGCCTGGCGGGCATGGTCAGGAGCACCTTGGACGTTCGAGCAATCGCTCGACCAATACTGGTTGAACTAGCTCAACAGACGAAGGAAACGGTTTCATTGCATACCTTGTCGGGACGAAGCCGTGTTTGCATTGATGCCTTATCCACTGTGTCTGCGCCGTTGCGAGCGGTTACCCAACCGGGAGAGGAAACGCCATTGCTCGGCGGTTCGGGTTCGAAGGTACTTTTAGCTCACATGCCGCCGCTCGAGTTGACGTCGATCTTGCCGTCGGTGGCCCGCGTTTTGAACGTAACAGATGAGGCGCTCATCGCAGAACTTGAGCTGATACGCGCACATGGTTATGCAGTTTCTCACGGCGAACGGCTACTCGGCATTTCGGCGGCATCGGCGCCAATTCGGGATGCAAATCAGGAAGTTCGTTACTGCTTGTCCGTTGCTGCGCCCACCGTAAGATTACGGGTCAACGAAGACGAGGCCATACGGCTGGTGGTGAGTGCGGCCGAAAAGATCTCGCGTCGGTTTGGCGCGCTCTACCAGTAATCAAACTGTCGTTACCGATCTGTTGAAGGTTTGGCGTTTCCGTCGGAGGTTGCGACCGCATTTCGGCGTTGCCGTTGAAATGAGGTGGAGAAAATCCACGAGCGCAGCGTTTCGCAAGCTATCGCGAATCCAAGAATCCAAGAATCCAAGAATCCAAGAATCCAAGCCGCCATCCCACACTCCCTTTCCGGCTCTTCGTGGGCGGTGCAATCCGGCGTCGTTCCGTAGCTTGTCCTCCTGCTCGTCACTGTCGGTTCGTGCGCCTCCAGCCATAGCCCGTGATGCGAGTTCCCACCGCGTCTCAGCGACTCGTAAATCCGTGTCGTGTTGTCAATCGTCGCGCCAGTCTCTCGAATCGTGACATCTCGGTGCGGAAGTTCCGATCAGTGGAATTAATGCTGATCATCGGAACGCGTGTTACGATGGGCTGAAGTTTTCTTCTGCGCGGCGAAGGACGGTTCGGAGGTGGGAAGGTCGACTCCCGGGGAGGCATCTGCGGTTCAACGTGCCTTCCTCGGGAAAGGATTTCACAGGATTAGCTGACCCACCGTCAGCGATTTTGATATTAAGAGAGACACCTGATGAGCGATACACAGAATGTCAGTTATCACGTCGAGGGCGGCGTGGCAGTGATTACCGTCGACAATCCGCCGGTCAATGCGCTGGCACCCGGTATGCGGGAGGGCATCATTGATGGCCTGGAGCGCGCCGGCGCTGACCCTGCAGTGAAGGCGGTTGTGCTCATCGGGTCAGGCAAGAACTTCATCGCCGGAGCCGATATCCGACAGTTTGGGAAGACGCGCCAAATCAGTACCAGCGTCAGCACTGCTGCCCTGGACGCATGTGAGAAGCCCGTGGTAGCCGCGATGCAAGGCTACGTTCTTGGCGCGGGACTCGAGCATGCCCTCGCATGTCATTATCGAATCGCCGCGCCTGACGCCAAGCTGGGACTGCCTGAGGTAAGCATCGGGATAATTCCAGCTGGGGGTGGGACCCAACGGCTGACGAGGTTGATCGGACCGAAGGTGGCTGTTGACATGATCAGCAGTGGTCGTCATGTTTCCGCGTTCGAGGCGTTGAATTCCGGAATCGTTACGCAGATTGTGAGTCAGGAAAATCTTCTGGCTAGCGCAATTTCTTACGCGAAAGACGTCGCGCCCGTGCGCCCATTGCCACGGGTTCGGGACATGACTGATCAAATTACCTATGCGGGTCAGCACCCTGAAGCCTGGGAAGCGGCGAAGAAGGCCGCTCTTAGCAAGGCTCGTAACGTGAAGGCACCGCACTGCGCTGTCGCTTGCGTGGAAGCGGCACTAACCGGTAGCTTCGAGGACGGACTGGCCCTTGAGCAGCGACTGTTTTCGGAGCTCGAGGGCTCGGATGAAGCGAGGGCATTGCGATATGCTTTCTTTGCCGAGCGTGAGGCGAAAAAGATTCCGGGCGCGCCCGCGTCCTATAAGCCTGAAGGCGTGCGATCCGCTGCAATCGTGGGCGCTGGAACAATGGGGGCTGGAATCGCAATCTGTTTTGCGGACGTTCGCGTTCCGGTGATAGTGCTCGAAGTCACGCAAGAGGCACTCGATCGAGGCATGAAGCGGATTCACGACACGTATGCGGTAAGAGTGCGGCGCGGAAGCCTCACACAAGAAGAAATGAACGAGCGACTGACGTACGTACAACCTGTCTTGCGATATGAGGACATCGGGGACGCCGATGTTGTCGTGGAAGCAGTGTTCGAGCGTATCGATCTGAAAGAAGATGTCTTCACGAAGCTGGACGCGGTGATGAAGGAAGGGGCGCTCCTGCTTACCAACTCTTCGGCGATCGACATCAACACGATGGCGGCCGTTACACGACGTCCGCATGATGTCGCGGGGGCACACTTCTTTGCGCCTGCGAATGTCATGAAACTCTGCGAAGTCGTCAGGGGCGACCGGTCGTCAATAGAAACGATACTCCGAGCGACGAAATTGGGGCGTGACCTCGGCAAAGTAAGCGTCGTTGCAGGTTCTTGCGATGGTTTTGCGGCAAATCGTAGCCGCGCGCCGCTGGTGACGGAGATGATGCTGATGCTGGAAGAAGGCGCGCTGCCCCAGCAGGTGGATAAGGTCATGGTTGGATTTGGCTATCCAATGGGACCTTTTGCGGTCAGCGATTTGTCGGGTCTCGACGTTAGTTACGATACGCGCAAGCGCCGCGCCGCTGCAGACCCGACCTATCGAAAGCTCCACGTCCCCGATCGCATGGTTGAGATGGGTAGAAAGGGGCAGAAAAATGGTGCGGGTTGGTATCGTTACAGCGAAGGTGATCGCACGCCGCATCCGGACGAAGAGGTTTCGAAGATTATCCGTGACGTTGGTCGTGAGCTTGGCGTCCCGCAACGTGAGTTTTCAGACGACGAGATCCTGAACCGCTTGCTCTTCGCTTCGGTGAACGAGGCCTGCAAGATACTGGAAGATGGTAAAGCCTACCGCGCAAGTGATATCGACGTGATGTGGCTGTATGGTTTTGGCTTCCCGCGCCATCGAGGCGGACTGATGTACTGGGCAGACTCGATTGGTGCACAAAAGATCTTTGAGCAGGTCAGTGCGTGGCACGAGCAGTACGGAAAGCGCTGGAAGCCAAGTCAGTTGTTGGCGCAGATCGCCGAAGTTGGTGGATCGCTTCGAGAAGCCCAAGCGCCTAATCTTTCTTAAGCATTCAGCGCCTGGTTCAATGATAAGTAGGAGCCATCGAAACGGATTTGGTTCTTGCAGTCGCGAACGCGCGGCAACGACCCAAAGTTAGTTCCAGGCGCTCGTCGAACCGAGTTGCGAGGCAATGATATGACGGCTGAAAACGAAGGACAAAGTACCGAGATTCGTGAATTCAAGGTTTGGCAATGCCTTCTGTGCGGATTCACGTATGACGAGGTTGAAGGTCTACCGAGCGAAGGGATCGCGCCCGGTACTCGTTGGGAAGACATTCCGGAAGATTGGGTATGTCCCGAGTGCTCGGCGAAGAAAGGCGATTTTGAAATGGTCGAGATCTGACGGAAGTCAAAAATCGCCATAATCAAACTTCCAATTCATTCCACGCAATGTCGATAGTAAGGTGTCGAGTACGACGTTCTGCCGCTGAATAGCGGTGCGCAGTTGCAGCGGCCCTATCTCACGGTGGTGTGCACTGCTCTTCGCAAGGCTCTTTCGAAACGTCAAGAGCTCCGTGCGACTATTTCCACGGAGCTTCGGGCGTGTTGCTTTCTACGGGACTGATTGTTCAGCATGGTCTCGTGATGGAACGCCTGCTCAACAGACCGCCTTCCGAATCAACTCCTGTGCAGTTCCCGAAGTCGCGTCTCATGAAATGTAACGAAGGCGCCGACTTACGGGTTGATCGGCGCTGGCCTTCTCGTCAACCCAGCGCACAGCATTCTTCTGTAACTCACGTCCCCGACTTCGCCGCCTCCGCAAGCTTTCGTCCGGTTGTGGAATAGCGCGGTTCGCAATCTACCGGGGCACTAATCGCATTCATGGCGCTCGAGGTAAAGCACAAGAAGCGTCGGGCTGTTGGCCCGTTGTGGATAGATGCTCTCGCAGGGCCGCACAGGCCGGGTCTCGCGAAAATTACTCGCCGCCCCAAAGTTGGGCAACCAGTTCGCCGGCTGCCTGCACAGCGTTCAGCCGCGATGACCGGGATCACCTATAGCTGATCTGCGATTTCTGGCAGCGAACGCTCGTTGTGAACGGGCATCCAGGATGTCGACGATATACGCCGCACGCGCAATTTCGAAGTCGATGGTGCGTTCGTGTCGAGTCATTTCGGGGATCGACGGCGCGCTCGCGTCCTTGCGAACGCTACCCAAAGTCGTCGTTGCTGCCGTCTTTTGCTGCACGGCGATGATCGGTGGTGGCTTCCGGCGTGGTGACGAAGCGTTGATGAGGCATGCGCTCGGTGAACCGTGTGATTCTTGTTGGCAGACTGTTCAATGGAGAGGCGACTGCGGCCGAAACTGGCATTCTTCGCGCAATCGCGATCTTAGCGAGTGAGATGACGCACAAAATGTCGATGCTGGGCGCCGATGCGGTCAGTTAACGCGGGCTGCTCATCGATTTGCAGGTGCACGGATGCAGCACGGTGAGGCTTTGGTCACATCCCCAACCACCTCCGAAAAAGAACGCCCGCCTCTTTGGCGGGCAATTGAGAGGGCACGGGTGTGGCAAGCCCAAAGTCAACAGCAGGGCGAGGGGTGCCAGATAGCAACCTCATGCCAATTCCGAAACAGCGAATTATCGCGGGCTCGCCTCCAACCAGTGACAATCAAGTCTATCGGAACCACCCGCGCGCCGACGGACCCGTTGCTCGATTGCCGGTCGCAGTGAAATCGGCAGGGCAATGCAGTGCGTGGATCAACGGCGGCTGGACGACTCGTACGTGCAACCAGGGGGTGTGACAGTCTAATCTTCGACCGCGTTGGTCTTCCGGGCGTCGATGCCTCTCGTGTCGGACGCTAACTGGGCAAAAATGAAAGCAGATGACATCGTGATTAACCCGACGCACACGAACGTAGAGTGAAACACGGGTAGAGCTTGAGGCTGCAGATGCTTTGAAAATACGTTTCCAAACATCGCTAGCATCGCGCCCGCCACTGTCACCCCGAGGCTCATGGACAGCATTTGGGTGAGCGAGAACAGACTATTCCCACTGCTTGCGCCGACAGTATCCAAGTCCTTCAAGGTGAGCGCATTCATCGCAGTAAATTGGTTTGAATTGACCGCGCCAAAGAACGCAAGCTGTAGGAGTCGGACCCATAGCGGCTGCTGCGGGTCAACGAAGGCGAAGCTCGCCATGCTCAGTCCGGCAAGAACTGTATTGGAGACAAGGACCGTACGGTAGCCATACGCTGTAATCATCGCAACGATGACTCGTTTTGACGCGATTCCAGCTGCTGCCACGGGTAGCATCATCAAGCCCGCATGAAATGGTGTGTATCCAAGAGCCACTTGCAAGAACAGCGGCAGCAAGTATGGCATCGCTCCGCCGCCGATGCGAGCAAACAGGTTCCCAAGAAGACCGATCTTGAATGTTGGGATTTTGAGTAGGGTCAGCGGGAGAAGCGACGCTGGATTATCTGTGGAGTGCAGCGCATAGGATACGAGGAACGCGAATGCCAAGATTAGCAAAACCAATACGGAGGCTCTTTGTAGGCCGAGCTCCGCAAGTCCATCTAGCGCGATGGTTAGGGACAGCATGGCGAGCACTAGAAGAATGTATCCCTTGAAGTCAAATCGCGTCACAATCGGCTGGGGCTTCCCGATCATGAAGAAAAAGCATCCGATGCAGCCGATTGCGCCGATTGGTACGTTGATGAGGAATATCCAATGCCATGAGGCGACGTCAGTAAGCCATCCGCCCAGGGTCGGGCCGAGCAGCGGACCCACTAGTCCAAGGACTGCTAGCGAACTCAATGCCGGCAGGTACCGTTCCCGTGGAAAATTGCGCAGTATTGCCAGCCGTCCAACCGGCAGCAGCATCGCCCCCCCCACTCCTTGAACGACTCGCGCAGACACCAGCTGCCATAGCGCACGGGAGTTTGCGCACATCAAAGAGCCGACGGTAAAGATGATGATCGCAGCGAGGAAGACTCTACGCGTTCCAAATCGGTCCGCGAGAAACCCGGAAGCGGGAATCACGAGCGCCATTGTCAGCGAGTAAGCAATCACGACGGATTGCATGTGGAGCGGAGCTTCTCCGAGACTGCGGGCAATCGAAGGCAATGCGGTGTTGACGATCGTCGTGTCGAGCGTCTGCATGAAAAAGCCGGTTGCAACTAGCCACAGTGTCATTGTGACTTTTCGTGCGCTTGTTTTGTCGAGTTCGACCGTTTGTGAGCCAATCGAGTTATCGCTCATCAGATACTGTTCCGGTTATCGAATCGGTGAAGTCGGCGTTTGGGACATGACCAGAGAGCAGCGTTCTGCCGTGGCGCAGCGGGAGTGCGAGAGAAGGAGCGCTTGATGAGGCAGGCGATGACCTGCATCGACGGTGAGGTTGTCGCCGCCGAAGGCCGACTGGAGCGTCGAAGCCCCATGGAACATGCAGGGAGCAGACCACGTCTTTGTAATGGAAAACCACTGAAACTGGTGTGGCCCAAATTATTACTCGTTTCGGAAAGCCGGGTTACGGCCCCTGCGTGAGGAAGCAGGGGCGCAAGTCTGACTTGACTTAGCGTTCCTCCTGCGGGTATTGCAGGACCAGCGCTTCCAGACCTTTATCGCCCGCCCGGATGTCGAACTTCTCTTCGCTAGGTTCCACCACGACCATTGACCACAGCGGCAGTTCTTCGTCGTTGTGCAACAGAGTGCCGTTCCCAACGAGCACGTAATAGCCGCCCGCTGCTTTCGGATCGGGTCCGGGGACGCTCATACCTGCGCCGAGGCGAACGACCTGGGCATGCATGCCGTCACTCGAGTCCTCAAGCAATGTCTCCCAGACTGCCTCTTTTCTTGCTGCAAGCACAGGTTCGATAGAGAAACGAACAGGCTCTGACGTGAGATGGCGACGCTTGCTCGGTTCAAGGCGGTCCCTGTAGCCGGGTTTATCAAGATACACGGGCTCCGAGTTGCCTGTGTACATGCGCATTGCAACGAACGAAAGCCCTTGAGGGCCGGCGACGATCGGGCCGTAAGCGGTGTGGTGATCCTTGAATTGAACCGTCAGAGGCTCCAAAACCTGTTTGCGGGCGCCCAAGGTACCCGATCCCGCGATGAAGCATTGGAACATCGTCACCCCGTGGAAGTGGGAGACAACGGATTCGTGGGGATTGAGTTCCGACATCGTCGCCTGCGGCCCAGCGCCCGCGCTGTTCGAACTGCGAGGCCCAAAGAAGACGGTGCCCCAGTGCTCGTTACCCGTGCCGGGCGAAACCACGACGTTGCGATTTGCGAGAGCGTCTGTGCCGCTTCGTGTGTAAATCATCAGAAATCTCCTTGTGTCTAACCACTGCCTGCAGGGTCGGTGTGTCGGATGGATCGCGGTCTCGTCGGCTGCTTTAGCGATCACAGGTGCATCCTATCATGGGTTTTGATAAGTAGCATGGGTTCCGTTGATCGGAACAGATGACCCGCTAAGCGCGATATGCGAGGAGGTGGCTGTTTCGGTCGTTGTAGCGACGTGTCAGGGGTTTGTGTTTCATTGAGCGAAACCAATTCCATTTTTTGTTGACGTGGCAGTTTTCCAGGAATAGAGTTCAGTCAACCAGCGGTACATCGATGACGCGTCGTGACCGTGCAATTTTTTCGTTTCAATCCGAGCGGCATCTAGCTCAAGCCCGAGATTTATTGACCTATGAACTCCTTCAAACATTTATTTGAACCCCGATCCGTCGCAGTCGTGGGTGTGTCGGACGACGCGGCTCGCCCCGGTTCACAAACCGTCCGAGCGTTGCTCAAGAATGGGTTCGCGGGACAAATTTATCCAGTCAACCCCAAGTACGAGCAGTTCGAAGGGTTGAAGTGCTACCCGGCAGTCGATCAGATTGACGGACCGGTGGATCTCGTCGTTATTGGTGTGCCCGCAAAAGGTGTACTGGCGGTTCTCGAGCAAAGCGCTGCCAAGAAGATCCCGTTCGCTGTTGTGTTGAGCGGTGGCTTCCGTGAGAGCGGTCCGGAAGGCATCGAGCTGGAAAAGAAGATGCTCGCGATCGCCCGTGAGTCGGGCATGCGTATCATCGGACCGAATTGTCTTGGGTTTGCCAATATTCACTCGAACGTGTATGCCGCATTCGGCAGCATTACGCGTGAGCCGAAGCTCAAGGTAGGATCGGTTTCTCTCGTGACGCAGAGCGGCGGTTTCGGCTATAGCCTCGCTCTTGGGTGCGCCGCCGCCGGTGTGGGTTTTCGCCATGTGATCGCGACAGGAAACGAGACCGACATCGATACCGTTCAGCTTATCGATGCCCTCCTGGACGATCCCGAAACCGAAATCATCGTCGCATATATCGAAGGTACAAGGGATGGACGCGCGCTGCTGGACGTTGGGCGCCGTGCCCTGGCGGCAGGGAAGCCCGTGCTCCTTTGGAAAGGGGGCGTGACGGAGCAAGGCGCTCGCGCGGCAGCCTCTCACACTGCAAGTCTGACAGGCAGCTACGACTTCTATCGCGCGCTTTTCAAGCAGACTGGAATCGTCGAGATCCGGGAGATCCACGAGGCTGTCGACTTTCTGAAGGCGCTTGCCGGTGCGAAGTACCCGTCTGGTGGCGGGGTCGGTGTCATGGGCGTGTCGGGAGGATCGGCAATCGTGTTTGCCGATGCGGGGGAGCCGGAGGGACTCTCCCTGTGCGACCTTAGTGAAAGCACACAAGCACGGCTCAAGGACGTCGTCCCGAATATCGGAGCAGTACACAACCCCATTGACCTGACTGCTGGCTACTTTTCCGCTGCAAACCGTGAAAAGTTGAAGGCGGCGGTTCTTGCCACGCTCGACGATCCATCGGTCCACTCGGTCTGCATCAACCTTGCTACGACCGGCAACGCCGGGAGCGTCGCTGCTGCTGAAGTCTTGGCGGGCATTGCAAGTGAAGCCGGCAAGCCGGTACTTGTCTTCTCTTCAGCTCCCGCAGACCAAATTGCTCCCGCGCTGGAGATCTTCGATCGCGCGAGGATTCCAGTTCTTCCGTCGCCTTCACGTGCGGCCAGAGCGATCGCAATGCTCAAGCGATATGGCGAAGCTAAGATGAAGCTGACTGGCTCAGCGCATGCGTTGGAGGCGGATGACGCTGGAGCTCGAACCAACGGTCTCTCGGACGCAATCAAGAAGGG
Source organism: Caballeronia novacaledonica (assembly GCF_900258035.1). GTDB lineage: Bacteria > Pseudomonadota > Gammaproteobacteria > Burkholderiales > Burkholderiaceae > Caballeronia > Caballeronia novacaledonica. Next base: position 155,420 of record NZ_OGTP01000005.1, read on the forward strand.
TAGTTTGTCGGAAATCGAGTCGAAGGAAATTTTGGCTGCAGCAGGCATTCCTGTCACGAAGGATGTCATCGTCGAGGGTGTCGACGGGGCACTTTTCGATACGCTGAAGGGTCCTTTGGTCGTAAAAATTGTCTCCCCCGACATTCCGCACAAGACCGAAGTCGGTGGCGTTAAGGTGGGGTTGCGCACGCGAGAAGAACTCGAATCGTCGATCGCAGAGGTGCTTGAGAATGCGCGAACACACGCACCGGCGGCGCGCATTGAAGGCGTGTTGGTTTCTGAAATGGTTCGGGGTGGCTTCGAGCTGATCGCTGGCGTCGTGAATGATGAGGTGTTCGGCCCCGTGGTTGTGGTCGGGGCGGGAGGCATTTATACCGAGCTTCTTCGAGATTCCGCTTGCCGCCTCGCGCCCTTTGACGTGAAAACTGCTCGCGAGATGGTTGACGAACTGCAATGCCGACGGATCATGGACGGCGCGCGCGGATCCGCTGCCCTTGATGTCGAAGCGGTGGCCCAGGCTCTTTCGGCCCTTTCCCGCTTTGCGTGGGACAACCGAGGCATCGTGAAAGAGGTCGACGTTAATCCCCTTTTCGTGCTCACGCAAGGTGTGGTCGCAGCCGACGCCTTGATCATTCCATCCACCACGGGCAACGCGTAAGCGGCGACGCAAATACACTCCAGTTAGTAAAAGGTAAATCTGTCATGAGTGAGGGTCAAGTTTTTTCGGACACCTTCCCAGTCCTCTTCAAACCGCTGGACCGTACCCTGGACGTGCGATCTGAGCAGACCATTCTCGAGGCCGCTCTAAGCGCCGGATATCCGCTGCCCTACAGCTGTAAAAGCGGTGTGTGTGGGTCGTGTAAGGCGCGGGTGGTCGACGGAGAGTTAGACCCTGGTATGGCTCAATCGGCAACGCTTACGCAAGCGGAAATCGACGAGGGCTACACGCTGCTCTGCCAATCTAAACCACGTTCTGCGTTGACCGTCGAATGCAACGTGGTTCCGGTGGTGGAGGGCTATCCGGTGCGCAAGTTGGCCTGTCGAGTGGATCGCCTTGAGCGGCTAGCAGACGACGTAATGCGGATTCGTCTGCGACTTCCGGTCAATCAGAGTCTGGCGTTCTTGCCCGGGCAGTACATCAACATCGCCATTCCAGGTGGTATCCGTCGGAGCTTGTCTATCGCCAACTCGCCCGATGACGCGGGGTTCGTTGAGCTGCATCTGCGCAATTACGACGGGCCATTCAGTCGGCACGTGTTCGGAAAGATGGCAGAGAACGACCTTCTCAGATTCGAAGGGCCGCTCGGTACCTTCTTCATCCGCGAAGCTACCGAGAAGCCGATCATTTTCGTTGCGAGCGGGACGGGGTTCGCGCCTATCAAATCGATGATCGAGCAAGAGGTTCGCAAGGGTCACGGCCGTCCTATGACATTGTACTGGGGTGGCCGGCGGCCGAAGGACCTCTATTTGCATGACGTTGCCAAAGCTTGGGTAACGGACGTCGGACTCAACTATGTTCCGGTGATATCCGATGCTTCGGCAGAAGACAGCTGGACTGGACGATCCGGGTTCGTGCATCAAGCCGTAATGGAAGACTTTGCCGATCTTTCGCAGCATCAAGTTTATGCATGCGGGGCGCCCATCGTTGTTCAATCAGCCCGCAAGGACTTCATTAACGAACGCCGTCTGCCAGAAACTGAATTTTTCGCCGACATCTTTGTGTCAGGCGCAACGCCGGCGGCCTGAGGCCACCCGAGCGAAAGAAACATATGGAGATGCAATGATGCAAAGTGTCAGTCCTGCTTCAGCGACTATCGCTGTGGACGTCGAGCAGCGAAATGCTCAGATCTGGATCACGATAAGCCGCGCCGAGAAAGCAAATGCGATGACGGTCGCAATGGTGGAGCGCATGACTTCCGCAATTGCCGAGGCGGGCAGCAATCCTGACGTGCAAACAATTCTATTGACAGGTGCTGGAACCCGCGTGTTTAGCGCTGGGGTGGATGTGCGCGAAAAGCCAGTGGACGGAGACCAGGCGGGCCAACGTGAGCGCCGCTCCCACGCGTTGGCATCGTTGCAGGACGCGGTCATGAACTGCCCGAAGCCGGTGATTACGGTCCTTAACGGCACCGCAAGCGGAGCCGGAGCAATGCTCGCGCTTCTGTCAGACGCCTGTGTTGCCGCCGACGAAGCAGAACTGACGCTGCCCGAGATCAATCTGAGCATCCCCACGTTCTCCGGGGCGAACATTCTTGAAGTGATCGGAGGTCGGGCCCTCGCATTGGATCTTATTCAGACGGGCAGGCGTATGCCGGCGCGGGAGGCTCTGAGTCGTGGTTTGATCACGAGCGTCGTCCCACCTAGTGAGTTGCAATCGGCCGCCGAGGTCGTCGCCGAAGGGCTCGGGTCTAAGGATCCTCACGCCTTCGCGGCGAACAAGCGCTGGATCAACCGCTCGCTCAAAAAAGCTTTGAACGAGGCGCGAGAGGAGCACGCGCGGCATCGACAGAAGGTTGCGAAGTAGGTAACGACCGCCGACCGTTCTTAATAGTTGGCGACACGCGACGAATGGACTGTAGAAACGTGCCTTGGCAAGGAGACTAAATGGCGGACCTCGAGCTTGAAAGAACTGACCGTGTACTCGTCGCACGACTGAATCGACCCGAAAAGAAGAACGCCCTTAGCGAGGAAATGCTGGAGGTCCTTCGCAACGCCCTAAAAGAAGCAAATGAGGATAGCGATATCGGCTGTTTCGTAATTACTGGGGCTGGAGACGCGTTCTGTTCCGGGGGCGATCTCGGACGACGTGCGGCCGAAAGTGCAACTGGAGACCTGACGCCACTTGATCGAAAGCTCCGTTTGCAGAAGGTTACGCATCAGGTAGCGTTGGCTGTCGAGGAATTCGAGAAGCCTTTGATTGCTGCTGTCAACGGCGCAGCGGTCGGGGCGGGAATGGACCTATCCCTAATGTGCGACATGCGTTTCGCAGGGACTTCGGCTCGATTCTCAGAGGGGTACGTGAAGGTCGGCCTCATTCCTGGAAACGGCGGCTGTTACTTCTTACCTCGACTCGTTGGGCCCGCGAGAGCGCTTGAGTTGCTGTGGACGGGAGACTTCGTTTCTGCAGACGAAGCACTGAAGGTCGGCCTCGTCAATCGTGTCTTCAATGATGCGGATCTCTTTCAAGAAACGCTTACTTTCGCTACGCGCCTGGCCGAGGGGCCGCCTATTCAGATTCGCGACATCAAGAAGCTAATGTATCAGTCGCTACGTACCGATCTGCGCACGAGCCTCGAGTCCGTGGCAGCTCACATGGCGGTCATCCAATCCACGAACGACTACAGAGAAGCAATCTCCGCGTTTAAGGAGAAGCGCAAGCCGAAGTATCGAGGAAGCTAATCGCTCCCGCATTACGCATCGCTCTCCATTTCGACTCATGCGATGACTCGCCGCGTGTCCGACGCTGGTTCATCTCGACGTCGGTACGCGTGGGGAGCTGGACCTGAGCGACTCACCTCGTCCGTTTCGCCGTCGCGCGAAACCGGCGCGCGTTCGAACACTCGACGCGGCTTTCATAATACGAAACGGCCTTCCTATGGGCGCAGCTAGGCGTTCATGGTCGGAGAGAGGATCGCCGCCCTCTCGAAGCTGAACGCTCGCTAACCGGTCGCGTCCCGCTCTCGCGAGCGCTTGCCGACAGCGCATGCGGTCCCTCGTGCAATCTGCCGCCAACATTGTCGTAACCGCCAGCGAGGTCGCGTTAGTCCCACGACGCTTGCTGACAACCGTAGCGCGGCAGACCTCCTAGGCTTATTCGACATCTCGGGCCCTGATTCGGCCTAGCCAAAACAAATCGACGAGCTTCATGTTCCAATGAATGAAACTTGTACCAATCAACGAAATTGGTTGTAGACTAAAGTCACGACAGGATAGACGTCGCGGCGGAGTCGGTGCCGGGAAAGGAACTCGACCGGATTCGTTGGATTGCAGATGTGGGACGAGGCGTCGGATGAAGTTTCCTCTAACGCCGACGGTGAGGAACAGGCGAGGAGTTGATGATGAAAACGGACGGGCAGTCATTACGCTGGTTGGTTCACAAATGGTTTGGCTCAGCGCCGGCAAGTGGGATCCGGGTCACTCGAACCATACCGGTGAAATCGAATCCGTTTCGAGGCGTTTGCGTCGAGACGACTCAGTCGGACCGAGACCTCGTCATTTTCTTCTTCCGTCACGACGACGGTTCGTGGAGCGTCCTTCCCCCATCTGCAAGGCGCCCGATGTTCAGTCTGTGTGTCTGAGCCAGCCGTGATTTAAGAGCTTCGCATTGCTTGAGCGAAGGATTCAAACCGCGAAAACGTCAATAACGAACAAGCCTCGCTGTTGGTACGAACAAAGCAGGTTTCGCGTGCGTCGCGGTAAGAGTTGCGTGTTTGTGAAGACGTGTTGCCTCGATCCTAGTTTTGATCAAAAACCCCGAGGCCTACGCTGAAAAAAATGTAAGTCGGAGCGAGACGATGATAGATGTGCTTGTGATTGGAGGTGGCAACGCAGCCCTTTGCGCTGCCCTGATGGCGCGAGAAGCGGGTGCTTCAGTTCTCGTGCTTGAGGCCGCGCCAAAGGAGTGGCGTGGAGGGAATTCTCAACACACGCGTAACCTGCGCTGCATGCACGACGCACCCCAAGACGTGCTAGTCGATGCTTATCCCGAAGAAGAGTATTGGCAGGACCTTCTCAAGGTTACTGGTGGGTTGACCGATGAGAAACTCGCCCGAATCGCAATCAAAGCTTCGTCGAACTGTCGAGACTGGATGCGTGGACATGGGGTTCGATTCCAGCCACCGCTGTCTGGAGCCTTGCACGTCGCGCGAACTAACGCCTTCTTCATGGGCGGCGGTAAGGCGTTGGTGAACGCTTACTACCGTAGCGCGGAAGCGCTCGGCGTTCAAATTCGCTACAACGCGCCAGTTGATTCGATCGAGCTCGATGGCGAGCGCTTCGTGGCTGCTCGAATTGGCTCTGAGCGCATTGAGGCACGTACTTGCGTGCTCGCCGCTGGCGGATTTGAATCGAATCGCGAGTGGCTGCGGGACGCGTGGGGGCAAGTGAACGGTCAGTGGATCGCAGATAACTTCCTGATCCGGGGTACCCGCTTCAACATGGGAACCTTGCTCAAATTCATGATTGACGCGGGTGCCGATACTATCGGAGATCCGTCGCAATCGCATTGTGTGGCTATCGATGCGCGAGCGCCGCTTTACGATGGAGGCATCTGCACAAGAGTTGATTGCGTTTCGCTTGGAGTCGTCCTCAATCGAGACGGAGACCGTTTCTACGACGAAGGCGAAGATTTTTGGCCTAAACGCTATGCGATCTGGGGACGCCTCGTTGCTCAGCAACCTGGGCAAATCGCATATTCAGTGATCGATTCGAAGGCTGTGGGGCGATTTATGCCCCCTGTCTTTCCTGGCACTCGAGCTCATGCGCTCCCTGAACTTGCCCGTGCGATGAAGATTGATGAAGCGCGGTTCATGAACACGATCGAGTCATATAACGCGGCGTGTCGCGTAGGGACGTTCAACCATGCCGTTCTTGACGACTGCCATACCGAGAATCTAACGCCCCCAAAAACGCACTGGGCACAACCTCTCGACAAACCTCCGTACTACGCCTACGCGTTGCGCCCAGGCATCACGTTTACCTACCTGGGGCTGAAGACTGACCCCCGCGCGGCCGTCTACTTCGACGGAACCCCGTCCGAAAATCTCTTCGTAGCAGGGGAGATGATGGCGGGCAACGTCCTCGGGAAAGGATATACGGCGGGGGTCGGTATGGCTATCGGCACCGCATTTGGCCGCATCGCAGGTACTCAGGCTGCACTCGCGGCAAGAAACGTGAAAGGGAAACATGACCATGCAATCGCTTGAAGCTTTGGCTCGAGAGGCATCTGCGCTCGCTAAGAACGAAATCATCGTTCGATCTGCTCTGTCGGAGCAAGAGAACGAAGTAAGCAGAATCATGCAGATTTGCAACGCTTGTCGCTACTGCGAGGGCTTTTGCGCCGTTTTCCCGGCTATGACTCGCAGGCTGGAATTCGATCGCTCTGACGTGCATTTTTTGGCCAATCTCTGCCACAACTGCGGTGCGTGCCTTCATTCCTGCCAATACGCACCGCCGCACGAGTTTGCAGTAAACGTGCCCAAAGCGATGGCACAAGTCCGCTTGACTACCTACGTCGACTACGCGTGGCCCTCCGCGTTCGGACGGCTTTACAAGCGTAACGGGCTGACGGTGTCGGCCGCGCTCGCGGGTGGTTTGGCGCTTTTCCTCGTGCTCGGGATGTACATGACGGCGGGATCGGTGCCTGCCGCTGGTGCGAATTTTTACGCAGTTTTTCCGCACAATCTGCTGGCATTGATGTTCGGCGTTGTCTTTGCCTTTGCAGCGCTAGCGCTGGGCATCGGAGTGAGACAGTTCTGGAGAAACGAAAATCCCGGCGCACCGTCAATGTCTGCTGCGTCGGAAACCGCCGGTGATGTATTGAGCCTTCGCTATCTTGGTGGTGGTCATGGAGATGGATGCAACAACGAGGACGACGCGTATACACTCGCACGCAGGCGTTTCCATCACTTTACCTTCTATGGATTTTTACTGTGCCTCGCCTCGACGTGCGTTGCGACCGCCTACCACTATCTCTTCAGGTGGGAGGCGCCATATGCACTTAGCAGCCTTCCGGTGTTTCTTGGATCGTTCGGCGGCATGAGCTTGCTCGCCGGAACCAGCGGCCTCTTTGTTCTTAATTTGAAGCGGCACCCGCTCCATGGAGACCGTGGCCAAAGAAGTATGGATGTCGGTTTCATTGTTCTCCTGTGGTTAACCGCTTTAACCGGTTTGATTCTCCTGGCTCTAAGGGAAACCTCTGTTATGCCCGTATTACTCGCGGTTCATCTCGGGGTAGTCATGGCTCTTTTCGCGACCCTTCCATACGGAAAATTCGCACATGGAATCTTCCGCACGGCGGCTTTACTGAAATGGGCAATTGAGAAGAGAAAGCCGTCGACCCTGTTGGTTGAAGATTGATGAAAGTTGTAGGTTAGCTAATGAACTAGGTGTGCCACGTCGATCGATTGGGAGTGCCACTCCACTAATCAGATTCGACATTCAAATGAGTGTGAATTATTCAATTACAGGAGACTGAGTGTCTTACGGGCAAGTGATGTTGTTAAAACATCGCAAGAATCGACCCGAAGTCCTCAAACAAATCATGCCCCTCAAGAAATTCCATCTGCGCGCTCCGAGCGTGAGAGGTCGTAGCCGTAGCCCCTTATCAATGACGCTCGGTCGTTGCCGAACCGCCTTCCGATCTATTTTGGTCGACGCTGCGGCCGGAAGCGTGTGCGATGCCGTTGTGCACTTCGACGGCATCGCCGCGTACCAGCTCTTTCTAGCGGACTTCCAGACATCCAAGAATTCGCTGGGTCTGGAGGCGTGAAACGGTAGCTCGATCGGCGCGTAACGGCGCTTAGAAATATATAAAAGGAGGCGTGATGTTCGGAAAAAGCCTAAACAGGGATGTCGTTGGAGGCGTCTTGATGTTTGGCATTGGGATTGCAGTAGCAATACATTCAATGTCGTTACATCTAGGTTCACTCAGCCAGATGGGTCCAGGGTATTTCCCATTTGCGCTTGGTGCCATCCTGACCGTAGTCGGACTTGCGATCGCTGTGCAGGGTCGTCTCTCGCCGCCTGCTGAAGAAGAGAAAGAACAGCACGGTGCGGAGTGGAAGGCCTGGTTTCTCATATGCCTCGGTGTGATGGCATTCGTTGTCCTAGCAAGGTATTTGGGACTCGTTGTCGCGACCTTCGCGGTCGTATTTATTTCAGCGCTCGGTGATCGAAAGAACACGTGGAGATCCGCTGCGCTTCTCGCCATCGCGCTAGTTGGGGTCGCCATTGTGGTCTTCTGGTGGGCGTTGCAAATTCAGTTGCCTTTGTTCAAGTGGGGTTTCGCATGATCGCTCAGACACTTCACGACCTGTGGTTCGGCTTCAGCGTTGCGTTGTTGCCGCAGAACCTATTTTGGTCTTTCTTCGGGGTGCTTGTTGGCAACCTGATTGGTGTGCTTCCCGGGATGGGCGCGCTGTCGGCAATCGCCATGTTGTTGCCGCTCACTTACTCGATGCATGCTGTGCCTGCTCTCTTGATGTTGGCAGGGATCTTTTACGGCTCGCAGTATGGCGGCGCGCTTGGTGCGATCTTGCTTAACCTTCCTTCCCATCCGCCGCATGCGGTGACATGCATTGATGGGTATCCGATGACCAAGCAGGGAAAGGGTGGTACGGCGCTCGGCATCACGATGGTTGCATCGTTCTTTGCGGCCTCGGTCGGCATTATCGTCATGATCTTTGCCTCCCCATTGCTTGTAAAAGTCGCCTTTGAATTTGGGCCGACCGAAATTGTTTCGATCATGATGCTCGGACTTATCGCCGGCTCGACGATGGCACGCGGTTCAAAACTAAAGGGAATCGCGATGACGGTCTTCGGGCTTCTTTTGGGCATTGTCGGTACGGATGTCAATACTGGTATCCAACGCTTCACCTTCGGCTTTACAGAGCTTTCGGACAAAATTGAACTCGTGGCTCTTGCGATGGGTCTCTTCGGCGTTGCCGACTTCATGCTCAGTGTCAATCGAGTCGCATTCATCGGTACGCAGGCCAAAGTTCGTTTTCGCGATATGCGGCCATCGGTCAAGGAATTGAAGCAGGCGTTTTGGCCTATGGTACGCGGAACGTGCGTTGGTACCTTGTTCGGCGCGATGCCAGGCACGGGGCCGACCATCACAACGTTCATTGCGTATGCTTTAGAGAGAAAAGTGGCGAAGGATCCTAATCGGTTCGGGCAAGGCGCAATCGAAGGGGTGGCGAGTCCCGAAGCGTCCACGCACGCAAAAACGCAGGTTGACTTCATTCCAACGATGACCCTTGGTATTCCCGGCGACGCCGTGATGGCATTGCTCCTTGGGGCGTTGCTGATTCAAGGGTACCAGCCGGGTCCGCAACTCATCACTGAACATGCGGATCTGTTCTGGGGACTGATTGCCAGCTTCTGGATCGGAAACGTGCTTCTCCTGATCTTGAACGTGCCGCTGATTGGAATCTGGGTGAAGCTGCTTCAGGTTCCGTACCGGCTGATGTATCCGTCGGCGTTGTTCTTTATTGCGATCGGGGTCTATAGCACGAACAATAGCCTGTTCGAAGTTGCCGAGGTCCTCGTTTTCGGTATCATCGGAGCCATACTGTTAGCACTCAAATTCCCAGTTGCGACGATCTTGTTGGGGTACGTACTTGGCCCAATGGTCGAAGAGAACTTTCGACGTGCGCTGCTGCTTTCAAGAGGCGATATGGGGATCTTCATTGAGCGACCCATCAGCGCGGCGTTCATGTCTGCCTGTATGCTGCTTATCGTTGGTCAAGCGTACTTCGCATGGCGCGGTGCAAGAAAGAAGAAGGGTCCGCTGGCGGACGCCGACAAACAGGCCCCGTCTCTGTCAAATACTGTTGTAGCCGAGGACTAGTCTAAGCTTCGGAATTTCAATTAGAAGCGATGGCCGCCGTTCGTTCTCTGTAACGTAGAGTCAAGCGCGCGACCGCGAAAAAGTCCTCTCAGGGGTGGGGCGCCGACCGTGTCATGGGGGAGGCGCCCTCTTTTTTTTGAGCAACGTCTAAGTACTAGTAATGGGAGTTGCGATGCCAGCGGTATGGGGATCATCGACGAAGTAGATGTGGATCATTTACCTCTGTAATTCAGAGGGTGGGCGCGAGCCTCAATGTGGTACCAGCGCACTCTGACTCTTGTGAAGGCTTAGATCGTTGTCCCAACTCCGTGCGGTCTACCGTTCAGAAACGCCGCTCCAGTTGCCAGACGATTCTTCACCAATTAGTCCACTTCGTACGAGGTTAATAGTGGGCTTTTATGCGCCTCTCATATGCAATGTGGGAGGAATTTTTTTGGAGAAAGCGTCGTTGGACGTGGCTCTGTATCGCGGAGCCACCTGTGCTGTTGTACCATACGGCATCACAGAAACATTCGAACGGAACTTCATCCTATGATGCGCTCGGTGGAACGGATTTTGGCGGTTTTCGAGAGTTTCAGCACTGAACGAAGCAGTCTATCGCTCCAGCAGATCTCTGACCGCATTGAGCTGCCGAAGTCGACGACGTTTCGTATCGTCCAGAGCTTGGAGCAGGCAGGTTACCTCGTGCGATTGGAGGACCAGCAGTACTGTCTTTCGTTCCGGTTTACGCGCCTCGCAGGCCTTGTGAAAAGTACGCTCGGTATCCGCGAGATTGCGCGACCGTTCATGACTGATCTTGCAGAGAAGACGAAAGAGACGGTCTCGCTGCATACAGTGTCCGGACGTAACCGAATCTGTATCGAATCGATATCGACTGTTATGGCGCCATTGAGGGCGGTCGTTCAAGCAGGCGAGCAGATCCCGCTGCAGGCTGGCTCTGGGTCAAAGGTGCTGATGGCTTATATGCCGAAGGCTGAGCTCACTCCGTTACTTGCGAGCGTGGGTAAGGCGTCAAAGCAAACTAAAGCTGAGCTCCTTGCGGAGCTTGAGCGGGTTCGCGAAGCTGGGTTTGCTGTGTCGCATGGGGAACGACTGATGGGAATTTCGGCGATCTCCGCCCCAATCACGGATGTCAATGAAGAGGTGCATTATTGCCTGTCCGTAGGCGCGCCTACGGTTCGAATGCAGATGCATGAGAAGGAGTTTGTGAAGCTGGTTGTGGACGCCGCGGCGAGCATCTCGCGGCAATTCGGGGGGCAGGCCGAACTGTCTGTGCCGATTGACGAGCCCTGAGCGTCCACGTATTCGTTTCTGACTTAGAACAATGAGCTAACCATCCCACCATCCACCGGCACCGTTGCACCGGTGATGAAACCTGCTTGCATCGACGCGAGAAAAGTGACCACCCCCGTAAGTTCTTGCTGAGTTCCCATGCGCCCCAGTGGCGTAAGCTTCTTTCGTGCTGCGGCCTGTTCTGGAGTGTACGCTGCGGAACCCGCGCGGTGAGGCGTTTCGATCAGTGCGGGCGCCACGCAGTTGACCGTGATGCCTTTCGTTCCCACTTCGTTGGCCAAGTGCTTCATATAGGCTGTCACGCCCGCCCTGAAGACGGTCGAGAGACTGTGGTGCGGCATTGGCGCCTTTACAGACGCAGAGGTGACGGCGATGATTCGCCCCCAACCCCTCGTCATCATCTGCGGCGTAAGCTGACTCACCACCTGGATCGTCCCCCACAGCTGGCTTTGATACGCCTCGGTCCATCGTTCCTCTTCGGTCTCTTCGACCGTGGCGCGGATGGGGTTTGGTGGCCGACCAGTGTTGAGGACGGCGATGTCCACGCCTGAAAATTCGGTTTGCAGCCTTCGCACAAGGTTGTCGACATCACTGCGAGAGAGCATGCTGCCCCGAATCGCGAGCGCTCGGACGCCATGCTGTGCCTCAATTTCCTGCGCTATTGCCTGCAGCTTGTCCGCAGAGCGCGCGAAAAGCGCCAGATTGACCCCCTCGGCGGCTAGCGCATGTGCAATGTTTCGACCCATTCCCCCGCTCGAGGCGGTGACCAATGCTGTTTTGCCGCGTATTCCCAAATCCATAATCAGCTTGCCTCAGGTGTACGTTTTTCAGCGTTCGCACGCTTAGCCGGTGATGAGCACTTCGTCTCCGACCACTTCGAAGCGGTGTGGCATGTCTTCGGAGACCCATTCCATGTATGCGACGAAGTCGTCAAAACGCTTGTCATCGCGCAGCAACACTTGGGGGCGATAGCGCTCATCGAAGGTCATCGGCAGAAATGAAACTCGGCCAATCCCGTTCTTTGAAACTTCTGCCTTTGCCAGCAGACCAAGAGTGCAGTCCTTCCCGTAAGGCATGAGGGGGTAGGTAGGGTCTAGGTCGGTATGGTTCCTGACTGCACCGTGCGCCCAAGCCGGCTCATTGGTCCACGAAGGAGCAGCAAAGGACTTCGTCATGGCGAAAACACCCAAGCTGTAGAAGACTACCTTTCCCTTGTAAACCTCGATAGCCTTCGGAATATGGGGTGCGTGGCACACGACCATATCGGCACCTGCGTCGATCGCCGCATGCGCCACGGTGACTTGGTAGTCGGAGATCACCCGTGGTAGGCGGATTACGCCAGAGTGGAAGGCCAGGATGACTACATCAGCCTGAGAGCGTAAGGCGGTGACGTCCTCAATGAGTCGCCGTAGGTCGTCAGCATTAGGTTCGGTGTGCACGCGCACAGGTTGATGCGGCCCGCGCGTTTCATAGGTCGTCTTGACCCGCACATTTGTCACGCCGGGCTTCTGAGGTCCGGCGTCGCTGCCTGCCGCTCCTACCGAGGTGTAGCCCAGGTAACCGACCCTCACGCCGTTGCGCTCGACAATCGCGGGCTGGCGCGCCTCCGCGAGATTACGTCCTGCGCCCGTAACCTGGACGCCGCTTTCCATGAGCAGGTCTCTCGTATCCACAAGAGCGTCAGGTCCAGCGTCATAGCTATGGTTGTTGGACATTGTCACAGCGTCGAACAGCCCTCCGGTGAAGAGCTTCGACATTTCTACGGGCTGACATACCTGCGGTGCATGGTCAGACTTGACCCCGCGAGTCGAATAGGTCCGCATACAGTTGACGAACCGGAAGTTCGCCTTCTCCAGAACCGGCTGGACCAGCTCAGTGTAGCCCTCAATCGGGTATCCCTCAGCAGGCCCATGGGTGGGTCCACAATCTCCAGCAATAACTACGGTTGAAGTGTCTGACATTGCGCCTCCTTTGATGTTCGGTCCGCTGAAACCTTCTGACCCGTTCGACGTCGAGTCTTTCCGAGAAATCCTCTTCTTTCAGTCGAAATTGTTCCACCATGAAAGATCATGCCCTCAGGGCTTCAAGAGGGCGCTCTCAAGCGAGATCGATTCTTTCAGTTCCGGTCAATGAAATGCGTGCTGATTATAGAAACCCATGATAGCATTTTCTTGCCGGTCCACGAGTCTATCTTGTGGATCGAGGAGGCTTGGGAAGCGCAACCGGCTGCATATACGAGACATAGCGAGGACAGACATGGATAGAAGTGATCGCGGGCAAGGATGGACGAGTAGGGCTCGACTGGAAGGGAAAGTCGCGGTGGTCATTGGGGCAGGACAGGCGCCTGGGGAAGGGATCGGCAACGGCAGGGCGGCAGCCGTTCGCTTCGCGCGGGAAGGGGCGCGCGTGGTGGCCGTCGACCGGTCGATCGAGTCAGCTGAGGAAACAGCCGAGATGATCCGGGCCGAAGGTTTTGAGGCCGTTGCGTTCGGCGCGGACGTGACTCGTGAGAACGAACTTGTCCAAGCCATCTACGGCGCAAAAGAGCGGTGGGGCTCGCTGGACGTACTCCACAACAACGTCGGGGTCAGCTTGGGCGGCGGTGACGCTGATTTAATGGACATCACCGAAGACAAGTTCGACAACATATGCCGAATTAATCTGCGAGGAACGGTGTTCGCTTGCAAACACGCCGTCGCGATCATGCGTGCGCAGCGCTCGGGCTCGATTGTCAACGTGTCATCCGCCGCAGGACCTGGGAAATACCCTTACGTGGCGTACAAGGCCAGCAAAGCGGGGGTGATCGCGTTTACAGAACAACTCGCGCTGCAAAATGCGCCGTTTGGGATTCGCGCCAACTGCGTGCTGCCGGGGTTGATTGCGACACCGATGGCGGTTGAGGCACGGGTTCGTGAATGGAGCCAGTCACGCGAGCAGGTGTTGGCGGACCGCGATGCCAAAGTACCGCTCGGGCGTCAGGGCAGCGCTTGGGATGTTGCGAACGCTGCGCTCTACCTTGCTTCTGACGAAGCGGATTTCGTCACTGGCGTTTCGCTTCTTGTCGACGGCGGCCGCATTCTGAATCGAATCTGAGTTGCCGTATTCGCCTTGTGGCGAATACGGCACAAAGCCTTACTTCGCTGAGACAATTCCCATCCAATATTGGAGTTCATTCCCGGAAGTCTCGACATCGTACTTCTGCATGAAGTCGAGACTTCCATCTGCACCAATCCGGAAAACGCTCAGGGCTGCAGGGACCTCTTTAAGTCCTGTACCAACCTCGACGGAGAGAGCCTTGATGCTCGCTGTCACGAGCAACGAGCCGCTTGGGTCACACGCGAAGGTCCGGACGTGAAAGGAATGCGTGTCGGCATGTTGCATGAGTTGAGGTTCGCCGGTATCTTGATCAAGCACATACACCGCAATGTTGTTTTCTCCGCCCGCAAAGACCTTTTGGCCATCTCTTTCGATTGTGTGGTCGGCTCGATTGGCGACATAAACGTATCGACCGGACGGATGAACGTGGATCGGGCCGGCAATTTGCCGCGCAGCGACGCTTTTGGAGTCTGCGAGCGTCTCTCGTGTATAAGCTGGTTCTTGTTCTATACGACCGTCAATGATGCGGAACATATACAGACGGTTCATACGCTCGTCAGACGCGTAAAGCCACGGTTTGGATGGGTGGAAGTCGACATGCCGTGGCCCGAACCCATACCCCCCCCATGGCGCAGCGACGTTTCCGACATCAAGCACACCATTGCGCATTTTGAACGAGCGAAGAGCGCCGGGGTCCTCGGGCTTGTCGCTCTGTGGTTTGTTCCCTCGGTCGACAATGAGTGCCGCATCTCCGGATGGAAATGTCATCACCTGGTGAGGATAGATTCCATAGTCGAGAGAGTGCGGTTGCTCAACTGCTTTGCCAATAGTCCCGTCCGCATTGATGCTATGAACGGTTATGCCGCTCATCGGATGATTGTGCGCGTTCAAGATGAACTGTCCGGTCGGGTCGACGCACATGTGGACCGCGCGCCGGTCGAGTGGCTGCGGATTGCCGTGCTGCGTCAGGGCTCCGTCTGGCCCGATGGCGAACGCACTGACGTGGTTGTAGTCCGACTTGACCCTGGGGCCACCGTTGCTGGTCGTAACGTAGAGGTACTGTCGCGACGGATGTGGCCACGCATACTGAATTTTCGCAGGGACCTGGATGCTGCACCTTCTCTCCAGAACGCCCGAAGCAACGTCGACCTGGTATTGGGTCAGGACGTTGTCGACGGCGCTATACAAGAACACCTTCCCTGTCATGTCTCCTCCAAGAGTGTGGATCGCTCAGTTGTTTGTCAGCTGTCGGTCTCAGCAGGGGACCGTCACGGCTGGCGTGCGCAGAAACATTCTTACGAAGACGGAGTGAACATCGGGATTGACGTGCCATTCGCTGATGTTTTGAAGACGGCCTTTACGCGCTGGCCGATCTTCACCGTGTCTAAATCGACGTCGACGATGTTTGTCATCACCACGGGTCCCTCATCAAGCGCCACGTACGCAATGCAATAGGGTGCTCCTGCTCCCCGTCGAGTCACGCTGTAGGTGTAGATTTCTCCATCGCCGCTTGCATCGCTCCAGACTACATCCGAACTCCAGCAGAATGGACACAGTTGGCGGGGATAGTGATGCGGCTGCCCGCAGGAGTTGCAGCGTTTGATCAATAGCCGGCCTTCCTTTGCGGCCGCGAAATATGGCTCGTCGCCCGGATTCATCGCGGGGTCGCCAATCTTTCTTTCAGGATTCTGTGCAGTCATCTCTTCTCACTCCCGTTCCAAGATAATGGTGGCTGCTCCATGGCGATGACCAATAGCGCCGCCGATACTGGTAGCAAGCGCCAGCGCGCAATCAGGAACCTGCACCTTGGCGTGAGCTTCTCCGCGCAGTTGCCGCACTGCTTCGATGATTTTTGTCATACCGCCCCTGTTCGATGGGTGGTTGTTACAGAGACCACCGCCATCGGTGTTGAAAGGGAGCCTCCCTGAACCGGAGATCAAGTTACCGTTGGCGACGAATTTGCCGCCTTCCCCCTTTTTGCAGAAACCGAGGTCTTCGAGTTGGAGAATTACAGTGATGGTGAAGCTGTCGTAGATCGACGCATACTGGATGTCAGATGGCGACACGCCTGCCTCTTCGAAAGCACGCGGACCCGTCCATGCTGCACCTGTGTACGTCAGGTCAATCTTCCCGCCCATCTGGTGTTTCGTTGATTCACCGCAGCCTAAAAGCTTAATCTTCGGACGGTTCAGGCTTTTAGCGATTTCGGGGCGCGCGACGATAATCGCCCCGCCACCGTCGCTTACAACGCAGGAGTCGAGACGGTGCAAGGGATCGGAAATCATCGGCGACGCCAGGACCTCGTCGACCGTTACGACGGACTGTAACATTGCTTGAGGGTTGTATTGCGCGTGGTGTGAAGCCGCAACCTTGACCCACGCAAGTTGCTCGCTAGTCGTGCCGTACTCATGCATATGACGCATCGCAGCCATTGCATATAGGTTCAACGTCACGGGGCTGTACGGAAGCTCGTAGGGCGCGTCAGGCAGGTTCACGCCACGAACGCGTACCTGCGTTCCGGAGATTCCCTCGGAATTTGGCCGGCCCGCGAGCGTGATGAGCGCGACGTTGCACTTCCCGGCGGCAATCGCCTCCGCGGCATGAGCAACGTGGATCAAGTAGGAGCACCCTCCCATGTCCGTCGAATCGATATGCTTCAGTTGATTGAGATTCAGATAATTCGCCAGGGACCACGCGTTGGCTCCTGGTGCGTCGCCGGCGCAAAAGAAGCCGTCGATATCATCTTTGGTCAAACCGGCATCTTCTATCGCACCTTTTGCTACCTCGGCATGCAATTGCGCCACAGAGTGATTGGGTGCTTTACGTAGTGGATGCTCATAGGCCCCAACGATGTAAGCCTTGCCTTTTACAGTCATACGCTCAACTCCTCTTCAACAGGTGAAGTCGCGACTCCCAGCACGCGCCTAGGGCCTGGGGCCTGGTCATGAACCACTTGCACCTCCGTCAAGTTTCGATGGATGAAACCGGTGCTGTTCAGTAAAACCAATGATACCATTGGTGGTGTGGGGCAGGCTAACGCTAAATTGGGAGGAGACAGAGGGGTGGTGGTTGATGTGCTCGGGGCGGCCGGCTTTAGCACGGTTTCGGTGAAAGCCTTCTCGGGCTCGTTGTCTCGTGGGCGACGATCTGCCCGTGCAGCTTTTTAATCGACTCTGAGTCGCAGGGCGCGTTTTCGGCTGGCGACGTTTTATACCGGCTAGTGGTGCCGGTTGTTGAGGAAAATATGAACGCGAAATTGAACGAACTTGACGATGTCTCGGCGGCTGCGCCGGTTCAGTCGGACTTTAAGGTGTGGCAGTGTGTCCTTTGCGGTTTCATTTACGACGAGGCCGAGGGTATTCCCGAGGACGGTATCCCTGCTGGCACGCGTTGGGAAGATGTGCCCGCCGACTGGCTGTGCCCGGAATGCTCGGTGGGAAAGAGTGATTTTGAAATGGTGGAGGTTTGATGTACGAGGGAGCTTGCGCCGATACTTCGTTATTTGGAATCGAGCGTCTGACTCGGGCCGCAAGAACGCGAGATCTCCGCATGCTTCCTTGTCTCGAGGATCTTTTATAATCACCCGCGCCGAGCATAGCGGGCAGCTCGGCGCAGGTCCCCTTGGTTCTCGCGATTCTTAGAGGCACGGAACAGCGCGCGTTACGCGCCCTAACAATGTTCCGCGTTATTGTTTTTGTATTCCGAGATTGGTAACGACTCGGCTCACTTCTGACACTTCATTCCTAAGGTACTTATTAAACTCCGGGGGCGTCATGGGAGACGTCTCAATGCCTTGACTAGCCAATCGCTCTCGAAGCGAATTATTGTTTATCGAGTCGCGCAGTGCCTCTGAAAGACGTTGAACCGCGTCTTTCGGGGTTCCGACGGGTGCGACAAGGCCCATCCAGGTGTAGAAACTATACCCGGGAGCTCCTTGCTCAGCCAAGGTTGGAACATTCGGTAGCGCCTTGAGCCTTGAGTTTGACGTAACTCCGAGGGCTCGAAGCTTACCTCCGTCCAGATAGCCCTTACTGCTGCTGTAAGCTTCGAAGATCATATTCACACGACCGCTCATCACGTCAGGCATCGCTGGTCCGTTGCCCTTGTAAGGGACGTGCAGAAGTTGCAACCCGGCCTTCTGAAGATAGAGTGCCGCCCCTAGATGTGTCCCGGTTCCGATGCCAGCCGAAGCATACGAAAGCTTGCCTGGATTCGCTTTCGCGCGGCTTATGAAGTCTGAAAGGGCTTTCTCTGGTTCGCTGGTAGAGACTTCGAGAAGTAGGGGCGATCTGCCGATGAACCCGATTCCGGTGAAGTCGCTCAAGAGGTTGTAGCCCGGATCCTGTCGCACCGATTGCTGATAAACCATAGTGCCCGCGGATGCTAACAGGGTGTATCCGTCGGGCCGAACCTCCTTGACGACGTTGATGCCTACCAGACCATCGCCGCCGGCCCGATTTTCGACGATGACGGACTGTTTAAGGCTGAGACTCATTTGCTGGGCAATCAGACGTGTCGTTACATCGAGCAGGCCGCCCGGACCGGTGTTCACAATGATCCGGACAGGGTGTGAAGGAAATGAATCTTCAGCGTGCACCTGGCTCGTTGAAATAAGCGAAATGCAAAAGACGTGCGCAAGGTTGACCAGAAGCTTTGACATTGAAGGCGACTCTTGAGAGGAAAATGTTTCTCAAATCCCGGCACCGGTCAGTTCGAAATTACCAGAAAAGGCCGATGCTCGAGATCGGTGTCTCTAACGTTGGCTTGCCGAGGCGTCACTCTTGTCGCCGCATCTTGACTCCGGCCGTGTCCTCATACATGCGAGCGAGTTGCTCAACGCTGGAGGAGCCTCCAAGCTGATTTTTTGCCTGTTCGAAGATCGCGAGGACCACATTCGGTATCAGCGTGGGCGCGCCCACTCGGTTGGCCAGGGAGGAACATGCCTTGAGATGACCGAGGTAAGAATCTATGGCAGCCCCAGATTCTGACTTGCCAGACGCAAGCGCCGGAAGAAGCGTTCGCGAAGCGTCGCTCCAACCCGAGCCTTTATTCACAACCAGCGCTATGTCATCGAGCTTGAGCCCGTACTTCAGCCCGGCGGATACGCATTCGTAGGTCACAGTTCGCCCGAGACATTCAAGACTGTTGATCAGAACATCCTCAATTGCTGGCAGGGGGTCCGTCGAACCTGCAAGGTCAGGCTTTGTCGTCTCCTTAGCCGCGGCCAGCTTGGTCGCTGCCATAGACTCGACGAGACCAACCATGTCTTCCAAACGTGCGCGATCGCCAATGGTGTTCAAACCAATCTGCAGCAGTCCGCGGGTAATGTTCATGATGGGCATCGGCACTGAGCGAGTCATGCCAAGTGACACCGCCTGATTGACATCCTTCAGCATCAGGGAGAGGGCAAAGTTGGTCGACTCCTTTCCTTCGACCAGAGCCGGAAGCATCTTCAATGTCGTTTGATTGCGAGCAGGTTCCCGGTTCAAAAATTCACTCAGGTATGCGAGCGAAAGGCCGGCCTTCACTCCCAGAGCGGCGATCTCCAAAGTGCCAAGGCGACAGGCCGCGTTCATCGCATTGTTGACCATCTTCATGGCTTGTCCGTCGCCAACGCGAGTGCCGCAGCGGAAGATTGTTTCAGTGATGGTTCGAAGCGCTGGAAGCGCCTTCTCAACTACATCGTCGGGGCCCGAAACCATGAGTGTTGCGCCACCGCTGGCAACAATGGATGGAGAAGCCGATACAGCGGCATCGATCATGCCAACGTCTTGACGAGCAAGAAGCTCTGCAATTTCTCGAGTCTCCTCGGGAACACCGCTGGTCTGATCGATAACAACTTTTCCGGCCGAAAGTCCTTCGCCTAAACCGCCAGGCCCGAAAATCAGTTCTCTTACATCGGAGCTTCGTGGAAGGCAAAGAAGGATCACGTCGCTCTCAGAGGCGAGCGCGGCCGCCGACGGAGCGACCTTCGCGCCCGCCTCAGCGAATGCCGTTGCAGCGTTCGCATTCAAATCCCACACGCAGAGCTCGTGCGCTGATAAAAATCGACGTGCCAGTTGACCGCCTAGCGCTCCCAGTCCGATGTAACCAATCTTCATCTTGCGTCGCCTCCCTAGTCGTTTGCCTATCTTTTCTACAGAACCCGCCTTCGTGGGCCGAGATCAAACGCCGGCTGAAGTGTTTCGGGTGTATGCGAAGCATCGTAGCACGCATTCTACTCATCAGTATCGATTCCATACAATGAAACCAAAAATGAAAGACGGCAGTCTGACGTCGTCGCGCTTACGGTTTCGTTGAATGGAACGGATTCCATTTATATTGACGTAGAAGCGCCCCGGATATAAAGTTGATGCAAGATTTCGTGGCGGCGCCAACCGTTGTATAGGACAGGGGTTAACCCTTTGTTTGTTCAGATGTGGCGAACGCGAAGTTGACATTCACAAAACTTAGGAGACGACCCACCATGCGGCATTCGACAATCTTCCAGACCGAGCGTTGACCGAAGGCATCCGTACGCTCGCCCTCTGCATGCTGTTCAACGCAGTGGACAGCCAGGCACGGGCCCTTTGCCTTTCGTGTCAAATGAGAACACCCTTGTGAACACAGACCAGTACGCACGATAACTGGCGGGATGGAGCAGACCATGGAGCAATCAGTACAGCCCCCTGTACAGGGTTGGAGCGGTGATCAGCCTGCTGAGGCATCGGCGACTGACAAGGAGGTGAAGGCAGCGTATCGGAAGGTCACCCTGAGACTTGTTCCGTTCTTATTTCTTTGTTGGGTAGTTAACTACATTGACCGGGTGAACCTCGGGTTCGCGAAGATTCCGCTGTCGAGAGATCTCGCGCTCTCGGACGCAGCCTACGGATTGGGGGTAGGGTTATTTTCGATCGGCTATGTCCTGTTTGAAGTTCCGAGCAACCTGATGTTGGAGCGAACCGGTGCGCGGCTCACCATGGCGCGAATTATGTTTCTGTGGGGCTGCATCACTTGCTTGATGATGTTCATACAGACGAGCACGCAGTTCTACATCGCCCGAATTGCGCTTGGAGCTGCCGAAGCCGGCTTCTACCCTGGTCTATTGCTCTATCTCACCTATTGGTTTCCGTCCGCTCGTCGCGCACGCATCACGTCGCGCTTCTTGCTCGCAATTGCGGTATCAGGAATGATTGGAGGACCCTTGGCCGGTTGGATCCTCAACACGTTCGTCGACGTTGGCGGACTTCGTAACTGGCAATGGCTGTTCTTGCTTGAAGGGATACCCGCAGTCCTGCTCGGGGTCTTCGCTTACTTTTATCTCGATGATAAACCCGATCAGGCAAAATGGCTGACGGACGCGGAGCGCAAGATTATCTTGGATAACATCCAAGCGGATCGCGCATTCAAAGGCAAGCCTGCTCATTCTGGACTGGTCGCGGTTCTTCGCGACCCACGCGTCTATGTGGTCGTGCTCGCATCGTTGGTTACGCCAATGCTGGGCATCGTTATGAATTACTGGACGCCCACTATCATTCATCGAGCAGGTGTCACCAACATCCTGCACCTATCTCTACTTTCTGCGATCCCGTCCGTTATCGGTGCGATTGGGATGATTGTCATTGCCCGACACTCCGACCACCGCGTCGAGCGCCGCTGGCATTACCTGTTCTCGATATCTATTGGGGCAGTGGGGCTCGTCCTGCTTCCGAGTGTGGTCCACAGCCCGGTCTTGACAATCGGCTGCCTTTCGCTGCTGGCAATCGCATATTACGCGGGTAGCACAATGTTCTGGACGATTCCCCCGGCGTATTTCCCGGCAGCATCTGTTGCGGCTGGCATCGCGTTGATGAGCAGCTTGGGACAGGCAGGTTCACTGCTGACACCGACCTGGCTGGGCTGGCTGATGACCAATACTCATAGCATCGCCATCGGGCTATACACCATTGCAGCAATCGCACTTGCCGGTGGCTTCATCATTGTGTTGGGGGTTCCGGCTTCCAAGCTGAGGGAACGGCGTGATGAGTCCGTGTAGCAGAAAGGCTTGGCGCTGTCCAAGAGATAATTGAATCTTGTCCTCTCGAGTTTAACAATGACTGAACCAACCGCTCCTGCAAACCACGTTATCTCTGAGCCGATCGGATTTATCGGCCTTGGGGCGATGGGCGCCCCAATGGTGCGTCATCTTGCGACGCTCGGGTACTCGTTGCTCGTGTACGACACCAACGCATCGGCCGTCGCTTCGGCTGTCGAGCGAGGTGCGCAATCGATGACGTCAGCCAAAGCGATTGCTGATCGCGCCGCAATCGTGTTGACTTGCTTGCCATCACTGCCGGCCATCAAGGAAGTCGTTTTTGGAGAAGAAGGTGTTTCGAAAGGCGGCGCCGCACGTATCCTGGTTGATTTCTCGACGACCGGGGCACGATTCGCTCAAGACCTCGCAGCGGATCTCAAGTCCTTCGAAATCGACCTGCTTGACTCTCCTATTACAGGCAACGTGACAACGGCGGGGAATGGCAAACTCGGAATCATGTGTTCTGGGCCCGAGCGCGCGTTCGAACGTGTTGCTCCCATCATGCGAGACCTGGCAAGCCTGGAGGTGCTGTATCTAGGTGAGGAGACCGGAAAGGCTCAGACGCTCAAACTTCTCAATAACTCGCTGTCGGCCACCGGCATGGCGTCCGCCTGCGAAGCGTTCATTCTGGGCGTCAAGGGCGGACTAAACCCTCAACGGATGCTTGAAATCATAAATTCAGGCGACGCAAGCAGCAGCGCGACCCGAAATAAGTTCGGACGGTCGGTGCTGCCGCGCAAGTTCGATTTCGGAGCTCGCATGGCCATTACGGCCAAGGACATCTCACTGACGGTCGAAGAGGCCCAAAATCGCGGGGTTCCGATGTGGGTTGCACAAACCGTGCAGCAAGTCTGGAAGTATGCAGCAATGCAGGGGGGAGCGGACCGCGACGGAACTTCGCTTATTACCTATCTTGAGCCGTGGTCTGGGGTCGAGGTGGCGAGCCGCGGAGAGGCCATCTCTTGCGAGCGGGCGGTTTCGGTGGGCGCAACCTTCGTTCCCCACATTCTTATATGTGACGAATCCGAGGCTGAGCCTATTTCTCTCCGATTGCGTGAGCAGGGATTTAAAGTCGAGATACCGCACGGTGAGGCAGGGGCGGCGCAACCTACGACCGTGCCAGCTCGATCTTTCGGGACGTGCGTCTTGATCGGCGTGAAGGAAAGTGACGAACAGTCCCTTCTTGTGAAGCGCATTCGCCAAGCAGCCGGCGAAGGCGGGGTTGTCATCAACACTCGAACGATGTCCATAGCCGAATCCACTCGTTTTCACCAGCAGACACGAGAGCTCGGCCTCAAATGCGTTGATGGCTTGCACACTGGACCGTCCCACGAACGTCGATCGGGCCAAGGGGTAATCATCGTCGGCGGCGCGGCCGCTGCCATCGACGCAGTAGTGCCACTACTGGCCGCGTTGAGTCGTCGAGTGTTTGTGATCTCGGAGCGGCCAGGGGACGCCCAGTTGATGCACATGATTCACGCGTCGTTGTTTGCGACACTTCTTGTCGTTACGTCCGAGGCATTCGTCGCAGGGGCCAAGGCTGGACTGACTCCGTTGCAGATGAGAACGATTATGGGCATCGAGACCGGAAGAAACGCCGCGAGCGCTCGGATCCTCCCAGAGCAGGTAGCGACTCGCCGCTTTGACTATGGGTTGACCCTCGCACAGGCTAGGCGCCACCTGACTATGGCAACGGATGCGGCGCGTCAACTGGGTGTTACAACGTGGATTTTCGACAAGGTCTTGGGAGTCTATGGCCTCGTGTGCAGTGGCGGACATTCGCCTGAAGACGTGAGTTCTATCGCAAAGCAGTACGAGTCCTGGGCGCAAGTCAAGGTCGAAAACGTCGATCGCGCACAGCAGGCCGCGTAGAAACGTTTTTGTCAGCGAGTATCTCTAGTCGTCGAAGTGCCGGGGGCGGCGAGGCGAAGCTTCTGCCGGCCCGACAGTCGACAGCCAGCATCAGCATTGAACGAAGAGAGGTTCCGAAGTGACGACGCAGAACGAGACTGACACCAGCCCAGCGACAGTGGTGGATTTTCGGGGCAACAACGATCGAGATCTCAAAGCGCTGGATTCCTGGACAAAGCGACGCGTCGAAGAAGCCCTGGAGCCTGAGCTTCCTATCATCGACCCGCATCACCATATTTGGAATGACGAGCGCGGGCGCTATCTCGCGGACGAACTGCTAGCTGACATAGGAACGGGCCATCGGATCGAGGCGACCGTGTACATGCAGTTTAAAGCGAACTACCGTGAGACCGGTCCAGAGTCGATGCGCCCAGTTGGTGAAGTTGAGTTCGCTAGCATGTTTGCCGATGCATGCGCGACCGAGCGACCGGAAGGCCCCAAGTTGTGCGCCGGAATTGTCGGGCATGCAGATCTTCTGCTCGGCAGCGATGTGCAAGCTGTACTCGATACGATGCTTGAGGCGGGTCGCGGCCGCTTGCGCGGAATCCGGCACGGTGCAACGTTTGATTCGGGACAGGCCGGATTTGGGCGCGCGTTCGCCCGTCCTCACGTTCTTCTGGATTCCAACTTCCGAGAAGGATTCGCGAGGCTCGCGCCACTGAACCTATCATTCGATGCGTGGATTTTCTATCCCCAATTACCAGATCTGATAAGCCTTCTTCGCGAGTTTCCGGATACGAATGTCATCCTTGACCACGCGGGTGGCATCCTCGGCGTTCCGCCGCATGTGAATCGTCCCGAGGTGTTCTCGACTTGGCGCGCGTACATCCAGCAGCTTTCGCAGCATCCAAATTTGACGGTCAAGATCGGTGGGCTCGGGATGCTCTACTGCGGCTGGAACTATCATCTGTATTCGGAACCCCCGACATCCGAAGCACTAGCCGCATCTTGGAGACCGTACATTGAGACCTGTATCGAATTCTTCGGCCCTGAACGTTGCATGTTCGAGAGCAACTTTCCGGTCGATAAGCAAACCTGCGGATACGGTGTGCTTTGGAATGCCTTCAAGCGCGTAACGCGACACTACTCCGAATCTGAGAAGCGCGCGCTTTATCGCGACAATGCCGCTCGGATCTATCGGCTTCAGTAGGGGTTCAGAACCTCCGGTGAGGTGCAATACCTGTTAGTTGGAAGCTTCGGTTGCTATGTGGAACGTGTTACGCCGTGAGCTTCACCGCCGCGTAAATTTAATCGGTGCGCTCATCGGGGAGTCGTTTGAGGAAACCTACCAAAGATTTCCGCAAGCGACTTTTTTTCACCCGCAGCTCAGCGGCGAGCAGGCATTTCTAGCTGGATATATCGTTCGCACCAACGTACTGGCCCGACGTTGGCCGCTCGGAGCTGTCGATAAGCGTTTTCGTTTTGAGCATCGAGCGCTGCGTGCGCCCAGGAATGTTGACCGACGCGGCAAGACTACGACTGCTGTGACATAGGAGGCGTGGCCGAACACAAGCAGTCGTTCAACCGCTCAAGTAGAAATGCGAGTCCCGTCCAGCCTCGCTCCTCGATCAGCGCTCGGCGGTTCGAGAGTGCGGCGCTCACCAAAAACATTGTAAAACGCGGTCATCTTCAGGGCCGGCGACAGCGTTTTCACACCATATCTGAGCCTCGATAGCCTTTCCGTAATCTACGGTCTCACCGAATTCGTAAGTTTCACTCAATGAAACGCGTTCCTTTTTCGTTGACACTGCGGTACCTTCGACGTACAGTCGATTCTGACGCTGCCGAGATTGCACGGCACCGATACCCTCCAGCTAATTCGCAGAGATGTGGGAACGCTAACCATCAATGAGTGAATATCTCTCTCTCCGTTACGCCAGCTTCATAACGGAATCGAATATTGAGCATATGCCGCCAGACGCGGTCGACTACGGGAAGATGCTTCTGGCAAGTACGCTCGCCAGCGCGGCGTTGGGATCAACTCTCGATTCGAGCAAGCTCATCAGGTCGCTGGAGCTGAGCAGAGGAGGAGCGTCTGAGAGTTCGGCGTGGTTCGGCAAGTGGGAGCATTTGCCAGTGGTGGCAAGTGCTAGGTTGAACGCGCTAATGAGCGACGCTGCTGCGTCTGACGATAGCGACCTTCGTAACATCGTGCATAGCGGAACCCAAGCATGCGCAGCGGCGATGGCAGTGGGAGAAGCGCGCGGAGCATCGGGCGCCGAAATCGTTGAGGCGATCATTGTTGGGTATGAGATCGCGGGCAACATCAACACAGCGATGATTGGCGGGTTGCAGCGCAAGGGTTTCCACGGGTGCGTTGTTGCGACTTTTGCGGCGGCGGCGGCGGCCGCGCGTTTGCTCAACCTGAGCCGAGACGCTGCGGCGCATGCGTTATCGTTGGCCGCCACTTCCATGGGCGGCCTGCACGCAGCGGCAGCGACAAGTCTTGCTCGTGAATACCACGCTGGCAATGCTGCAATGATGGGCGTCTACAGCGCTCAGGCGGCCGGGCTGGGATACGAGGCAGAGCTCGGAACATTCGAAATGAAGCGTGGTTTCTTCGAGACTCTGGGTGGGGAACACGATGCCAGCGCCGTGATCGACCAGTTGGGAAGTAAGTGGAGCATTTTGACTGAACTCGGAATCAAGATGGTCCCGGGCGGCTCTCCGTTTCATGCGGTGGCAGAAGCGGCGGCCCTCGCCGCAAGAGAAGGAGAGTTGGATGTGACTGACATCCACCACATCTCGTTCACGTTGCCCGACTACCCGTTTCCCGGACCAAAGAATCCAACCGATCTAATTGGCATCGCACATAGTCCCTTCTACTTTGCTGCGGCCGGCGCAGCTGATCAAGATTACAGTTGGCCGCATGCATTCCCCGAAAAGATTTCTGACCCCCGCATTAGATCTCTGTTCGATCGCGTGACGCGGGTCGACTACGACGTCCCAGATAAGAACCTGTACAAAAGCGGCGCTATCGTCAAGATTGAGACGAATGATGGACGTGTTATTGAGCGGTCGATCCGCTTTCCGAAAGGCGCTGCCGTGCGCGGCATCGAATGGGATCAGGTCGAATCTAAATATAGGGCGCTCATGCCATACGGAGGCGCCAATGTGGACGCGATTGACAGAAGCTTTCAATTGATACGAGGGCTGACCGCACTTGATGATATTAAGGTTTTGGTCGACACGCTAAACAACGAGTAAGAAGATTCTAAGATCCGTTGGTCGTCGCCTGCATCGAATCGAGCGAGCCTTCGGGAAGAGATGCAGGCGGAAGAGGTCCAGTAAGCGAGACACAAAACAAGATTAGGAGACAGTTAATGACTAGGTTGACGAGACTTATCGCAGGAGTGATCATTTCGGCTACTGTGGCCGCGCCCCTCGGCGCTTGGGCCGCCGATGACTTCCCGACACGCTCGATCCGCGTTATCGTGCCAGTCGCTGCCGGCGGCTGGGGAGACGTGACGACTCGTGTGATTTGCCAGCGGCTCGGAGAAATCTTGGGGCAATCGATTATCGTTGATAATCGTACTGGGGCTGGGGGCTTGGTAGGAATCCGTTACACCAAGGAGCAACCGGCAGATGGATATACTTTGATGTCGACAGGTAGCACGCTCGCAATCCAGCAGTCCCTCAATAAAGAACCCGGCTACGACGCACTGAAAGATTTCATCGATGTAGGGACGATGGTTCGGTCACCGGCGCTGATCGTGACGAGCAGCAAGTCAACCTACAAGTCTCTCTCAGACTTGCTTAAAGACGCGAAGGAAAAGCCAGGCACTATCAGCTATGGCTCTGCCGGCGTCGGCACTACGACACACATCGCTGCCGCAATGCTGCTGAAGAAGGCGGGCGTACAGATGCAACACGTTCCCTATAAGGGGAATGGTGCAGCGATGCCTGACGTAATTGCAGGTCGGGTCAGTTTTTTGATTGATGCGTACGGCAGCAGTCAACCCGGTTTGAACGGCGGACTGCTGCGTGCCTTGGCAGTCACGTCCGACGCGCCGGTCAGCGTGCTTCCGAATCTCCCGACGGCAGCGCAACAGGGAGTTCCTGGCTTCAGTTACTACTACTGGCTCGCGCTCTTCGCACCGGCGGGCACACCTCCCGACAGAGTAAAGAAGCTATCCGACGCGTTAGCGAAGACGTTGAACGATCCGAAAATCAAGTCCAGACTTCAGTCCGAGGGAACTGAGCCTTTTTACGCATCGCCCACGGAATCCGAGGCCTTCTTGCGAAAAGATCTGGAAACCACTAGTCAAGTCATCAAGGATACGGGCATTCCGAAGCAATAGATTTCGAATCCGCCAAGGCATAAGTCAGGAGCAGACGATGATTTCGGTAGCATACATTGGACCGAGTGGCGATTGGGCGAACCGCCTGGAGTGCCTTCCCGAGTTGACGAGATGTAATCCAAGTGAGGCCGGGACGGCACCGGGAGGAGGTGGTCACCGCCGAGCGCTTGTGGCTATTGAACAAGCCCTCGGTTGCAACATCGTGTTCTTACGCCTCGGCGAAGCAGATAAAGCAGAGCCTGCGAAGTTCGATAGGGAAGAATGCCTTAGCCGGCTTTCGCCAGGGACAGTACTTGTCGACCTGGACGGTGAGGCGAATTGGTGGAGTGAGGAAGCCGAACTTCGACTTAAGCAGCACGATGTACTTTTTATATCGGCGACCACCATTCGCGACCTTGGATCAGAGGTGAGTACGGTACTCATTTCGGGGCACCAAGATGCCTATGCGAAGGCCTTACCTATTCTTCAAGCAATCGACTCGGTCGTATACTGCGGACCGCGATTGGTGCATGCGCACGCAGTGGCGTTGATGAACCAGACGATGTACCTCACGGGTCGGCTTTTGAACTTGGAATCGGTGGCGATGGGGTTCCGAGCGGGACTCGCGTTGGCCGACATGGTCGAGGCGATAAACCTGAGCAGCGGACGAAGTCGAATCTCCGAAAAACTGCTTCCCGTCTTGTATAAGGATGGTCGCACGAGTGAGCAATCTTTAACCTCCGCGATTGGCGATTTGAATCGGATGATCGACCTCGGCACGGCACTGGGTGTTCCCATGCCTCTGACGACGCACACACGTTCGTTGCTTACAATGGGTGCAAATATGGTCGGGGCTGGCGCAGACCTAAACGACATGCACACCGTCATTGGATCCATGGCGGGAATTTTGGTCGGCAAACAGCCGGTTGAAGTCGTTCCCAGCCATCGCTCAGAACTTTTCGATAGAGACGTTTCCTCCACTACGCAAGCGCCGATAATTGGCTACGTGGGCCTAGGAACGATGGGAGCGGCTTTGGCGCGGCAAGCGTTGAGCGTGGCAAGCGAACTCTATGTCTTTGATGTGAGTCAGGCGCGTGTCAGACAACTTGTCGAGATGGGGGCTTTTGCTGCGAGCGACATTCTCACGCTCGCGCGAAAGTGTGACGTCATCATGCTTTGCGTGCCGACTTCGAAGGACGTTCAGAATATCCTTTTTGGTGAGCGAGGAATAGCTGACGAATTAAGGACGGGAAAGATTGTCGTTGACCAAACGACAGGAAGTCCGTTCGATACGCGGATGATGGCTGAGAAGCTCCGAGAGCGGGGCGTTGCGCTAATTGATGCGCCTGTAACAGGCGGTCCAAAAGGAGCAGCCGAAGGTACGTTGGTCACTCTGTGTGGAGGGGACCCTACGGCGTATGCGGTCGTAGAGCCGCTATTGCAGAGGATGGGTGGGAAAGTTTCATATTTTGGCCCGAGCGGTAGTGGGCAAGCTGCCAAGCTGGTTAAGAACGCCCTAGGCGCGAGCAATCGAATCATTGTTTATGAATCGCTTGCATTGGCGTCAAAGATTGGCCTGCGTTTAGATCTACTGGATCACGTCATCGAACGAAGTTCGGGCTGGACTGCAGGCTTCCGCCGTGTCATTGCCGCAATTCGAACAGGTAAACCCACGGCCGACGTCAAGCTAGCATGGTATGTCAAAGACCTGGTACTGGTTTCGCAGATGGCGTCCGCCTTCTGTGTTCCGATGTCGCTGGCAAATACTGTTCGCGCCCGTGTTGAGGCAGCGCAGAACGTGCTTGGGGCAAATGTAAACGTCGATGCGCTAGCCGCTCTGTTTAAGATTCCACTCACGTATAGCGAAGAGAAAAATGAAACAATTTGATAAGTTCTATATTGACGGACGCTGGTGCGAGCCGGTTGGCAAGGAGAGCTTCGAGCTAATTGACCCCGCAACTGAGCTTCCATACGGACGCGTAGTTCTTGGCGCTCGGGAGGATGTTGATCGTGCAGTCGCGGCGGCGCGCAAGGCGTTCGAGTCCTTTAGCCAGACGCAGAAGGAACAGCGCATCGAACTGCTACAGAACGTCGTTGAGGCGTTCATACGTCGGCAGGATGACCTTATGTCGGCAGTCACGCAGGAGATGGGCGCGCCTGCTGCACTAACCGCACAAACGGGTACCGCATTGCAAGCCTTTCGGCAGGCTATTATCACACTCGGCGACTATTCGTTTGAACAGATGATGGCCGACAACATCGTTCGGAGAGAACCGATCGGTGTCTGCGGACTGATCTCGGCATGGAACTGGCCCCTGCAATTGCTTTGCACCAAGCTTGGATCCGCTCTGGCCGCAGGCTGTACTGTGGTGGTAAAGCCGAGTGAATACACGCCGGTCAGTGCATTGGTATTGGCCGAGGTCTTCGATTCTGCGGGCGTACCACCCGGAGTTTTCAACCTTGTCAATGGTGATGGTCCGACGGTCGGAGAGGCCATATCGAGGCACCGCGGGATCGACATGGTTTCGTTCACTGGGTCCACTCGAGCAGGTGTGCTCGTAGCCCAGGCTGCAGCCGATACGGTCAAGCGGGTGTGCCAGGAACTCGGCGGAAAGTCCGCGAATATCATTCTTCCAGACGCCGACCTGGAGGCCGCCGCGCGCTTTAACGTGACGAGAGGCTTTTCCAATACGGGACAATCGTGTCATTCTCCGACCCGTATTCTCGTTAAAGATGATCAACTTGAAACTTTTCTCAACTTCGTTCGCCGTGAAGCCGAGAAAGTGCGGGTCGGAAATCCACAGGACGCCAACACCACGATTGGGCCGGTTGTCAACCGAGCTCAATTCGATCGGGTCCAAAGCTATATCGAAAAGGGAGTACAAGAAGGGGCGAGGTTGATTTTCGGCGGACCCGGGAGGCCTGAAAGGCTCGATCGAGGTTACTTCATTCGTCCGACAGTATTTGCTGACGTCACGCCCGACATGACAATCGCTCAAGAGGAAATCTTTGGGCCCGTCCTGTCTGTAATCACCTATCGCGACATTGAACAAGCGATTCAGATTGCAAACGGAACGTGCTATGGCCTTGGTGGTTATATCTTTGCCGGAGATCTTCAGGCGGCGCGAAAGGTGGGTGAACGCATGCAGGCTGGCCGCATATTCTTGAACGGCGCACCGTCCAATAATGTAGCTCCGATGGGCGGATACAAGCAGTCGGGAAATGGTCGTGAAATGGGCGTTTTCGGTCTCGAGGAGTACCTCGAAGTCAAAGCAATGATTGGCTTTGCCAGTTCGTGAGAGAGGCCAAATCGGGCATCTGACTGCCCTACCTGTGTGTCCCTCTGCCGTCTTCACGTCCTGAGACGAATTATTCGACCTTCGAAAAGGAGGCCACCGAGCGCGCTTGTTTCCGGCGCGTTCGGCATTCACCTGCGGCAAACCAAGACCCGGCGTCGCGCGTCGACACGTTGCATCAATGGGGTGAGCGGATCAAGGGAGTGATCAACCGAGTTTAACTCATCGGACGGGCGCTGCAAAGTCAGCTCCTGTAATTGGAACGGCGACATTAAGCAATGGCGCAGGCGAGCTTTTGGTATCGATTCACGCATGCTCTGGACGGTGGAGTCGCGTACGATTACACGCATCAGTGGCGCAATTGAGTTTTGGCTGCCCAACATACCATCAGGCCGCCGCTGGCTCAGGTTACTTTCGCAGCAAACCGATGCGTACACGGCGGCACCCTTCAAGAAAGGGTGGAATCGATTCGACGGTAAGACAGCGGTTGCGTCGATAAACCAACTGACTCCGTCTGACTCGATTGAGGGCGAACGCCGATGGAAAAGGCTCCGCTCGCACTTCGGCGTGGCAACATGCTGCTCGCGCGCTAGATAACACGATCTCGGCTTCGCTCCCTCTCTCGAGGGGCTTCGACCGCGAGCTCTTCGCGGTAGCACAGACGCTCTTGTCGAGGCCGAACAATGTTCATCACGTGTTGGTCGGGATAGGTTGGTCGAGCGTACCAACGGATGACAACCGCGCCGTACGGCGCGGCTGGTCAAGAGATGACGCAGATGGCTCAGAACCGGTGAATAATCCCCACGCCCGCAGCAAACATACTTCTGGACGACGACGGGGTTGAACTGAAACCATCACCGATGGTGGCGGTTGCGTTGATAATGTTGCCAGCACCGTTAGTGCCTAGAGTCTGCCCGTTCGCGCGTTGATAGGCTTGAAGGGCATACAGACCCGTGCGCTTTGATAATGCATAATATTCAGAAAGATTAAACTGCTGATATTGGGCACTGCTGCTGATTCCGTTCGCTTTCGTGGCGCGGGTGTAACTGTACGCGGCAGCGAGGTCCAACGGTGTGCTCGGCTTCCAGTGCAACTCAACGCCCCCGGTATTGAAAATCTCAAGATCACGGAATCTTGATCCCAGACCCGGAATGTATTGCACGTTGGTGTACGTCGCTCTGATGTCGAAAGAACCGCTAAAAGCGTAGCTGGCGCCGACACCGAATCTTTGTTGCGCTTGAGCGGTTTGATAGCCGTTCGTGACAGCCGACACGCCGGCTTGGGCACCGTTATTGGACGTGGCGGAGTCTGCGCCGAATGCGCCTCCGCCAGGAGTCGAATTGTTGATTCGAGAAAAAGCAACCCCGAATCCAATAGGGCCCTGAGTGTATTGAAGCCCCGTCGCCCAGGTCGAGCCTCTATACACACTCCCCGCTACGTTCCCGAAGGAATACGAACCGCTAAATCTGAAGCCGGCGATGGTTGGAGACATGTATTCCAGGGTGTTGTTCGCGCGGTACGTCGTGTCAAGGCCGTCAACGTCGCCAGGATGCGCGGCGAAATACCCTGATGTCCAACTGGTCGGTCCAAATTGCTGCAGGATCTGATAATACGAAGCATATTGGCGGCCCGCCGTGAGTGCCCCATATCGATCGTTTGTCAACCCGACAAAGGCCTGTCGGTTGAACAGTAATCCGCTTACGGACTGTGCGCCAGTCGAAGAGCTGAATCCTGCCTCCAACTGCGAAATTGCTTTAGTACCGCCACCAAGATCCTCGGCTGTCTTAAAGCCGAAACGGCTGCCTGCCCAGACACCGGTTGTCATTTTGATAGCGGATCGACCACCGGAGGTTGATCCCAAAGTGGTCTGGCTTGACTGATAGCTAAACCCCTGGTCTACGATCCCGTAGAGCGTGACGCTACTCTGCGCGTGTGCCGCGGACTGCCAAAGCGCCGCTGTACCCGCAACAATAAGCGCCGCTTGAAACTGCTGCCTCTTCATCTCCAATTCTCCTTTGTGGTTAGCTTTCGAGGGAAGCCTAATCTTTTACTGTGTGAGTAGTACTACTATAGAAACACGGGGCGCGATAGGCTAACGCGCTGTATTGCGGGACTGCAGCTTTAGGCAAGCAGATCCCGTTCTTGGAAAGCTTAGTAAGCGTATTGAGGCGCCGATACGATCGGAAAACTTGCGCGCCCCGATGATCCCTCTCTCGCCATTCTTCGAGCAAGGGATGCGATTTATTGTTGGGGCGCAAACAGGCGGACTCTAATCATCGGACCGACGGTGGTCACGCCCCGTGATGCGTGAAGTACGTGTCCGCCTTCAGTCCGCCAATCGATAAACACGAGCAGCAGTACCACTGAAAAGACATTGACGCTCGGTTTCCGAGAATTGACGCGTCAGTTTTTTGAACGCGTTCCAAAGCACCTGGTAACTACACATTCCGCGATCTACGGGAAAGTTGCTTTCGAACATGCAACGTTGCGGGCCGAATAGTTCGATACAGACATCAAAATATCGCTTCCAGTTTTCGACTAGTAAGTCGGAGGAAGGTGGTTCAGGAAGTTCGTTAAACGCGAATCCACCATACCGCATGGCGAGTCCGCCGAGCTTGATCACCGCGTTTTCACAGCGCGAAACGATTTCCAGCTTCTTTCGCCATTCGACGAAGACGTCTTCGCGCCGATCTGCATAAGGGCCAATACCGAGCGGACCGCCTGCATGATTAACCACGACGGTAAGGTCGGGGTTGTCGCGACAGACTTGAGCGACTTCGTCGAGTTGGGTGAAGAACGCCCAAAGGTCCAGCGAGAGCCCAAACTTGGAGATTGATTTCACAGCGGCCATCGCCTCAGGACGCGAGAGGACGTTCGGTACGTTATCGGCTGGCAAGACTTCCTTGCTCTCGTGCCAAACGATAGTCGGACGCACTCCGCGAAATCGGTCACCTCCAGCCGCCAAGTGAGATTCCAGCACAGGCTCGACCCGATTCCCAAGTAGCAGGTCGACGGTTCCAACGATGCCGGCACAAACCTTTGTCGGACCATAGAGGCCGCTGGCGCTCTGAGCCGCAATTCCGTTGATGAACTCCGTTTCTCCAACCGGCTTAAACTCTTCAGGACTAGAGGCACGGTACATGGATCTGCACTGTAGATGTACAGTTGCGACGACGTTATGCCCGGATGTGAAGTCCTGCAGGGCCTCGTCGAGGAGGTACCGGTCGCCAGGATGATCCCAGAGATGATGGTGCGGATCGATAATCGGTAGCGCAGGCTCTACGATTTCTTCTTTGCGCCGTGCAAGCCATGCTAAGTCTGCAACTGGGTGAGCTTTCAGCGCCGCTTGGATTGATTCGTCAGGCATGGGTGATTGGGTACTCGTGAGGGTTCGCAGTTTCGAGAGCAAGACGCTCGCAATCGGTCATTACTGATCTCGATAGGGCAAGACGCTCGCAATCGGCCATTACTGGTCTCGATAGGGCGTGGGTGCAATGGGATAGTCCACTCAGTCGCACCCCGCCTTCTTGTGGGACTCAGGTCGAGGCGTTTGCTTGACGCGACTTATCATCCTGCCCGGCTGAACGATTAACGAGAGAGTAATGAGGTTTGCTAGCCATGATTGCGACCAGGCTAACGAACCCAATGAACATGGTGTATCCAAAGAACAGGCGAATGCCTCCACCTTGCGCTGCGATGAGTGCGGTTGCGACGATGGGAAGCGGGCCTCCGAAGATTGCGCCAGAGGTTTGGTATCCAGCGGAGATTCCAGTGTAGCGAACAGAAGTCGGAAACATGTCTGCAAAAAGGGAAGCTTGAGAGCCGTGACAGGCCGCGTGTCCAATACCCAGCACGAAGACATAGCCCACTACGATTCCAATGTAAGACTTTGCTTCAACTGCGAAACAGAAGGGGAGCGCAGAAGCGAGGAGTACAAAGATGCCCCACACGAAGACCTTTCTTCGACCAATCTTGTCTGCCAGCGCACCGTACATCGGGATGGTGAACATCTCGACTGCCGCTCCGATACATACGGCGATCAGCATATCCGACTGGTTCATGCCGAGCTTTGATACGGTGTAGGAAACCATTGCTACAGCGCATGTATAGAAAAAGGTGTTCGGCGCTGCTTGGGCAAACATTACGCCGAAGAGCTGCCTCGGATATTCGCGAAGGACGGTCATGAACGGAACCTTCTCGATGTTTCCCGAAGCTCTGGCCTTGATGAAGGCAGGGGACTCAGAAACCTTATTTCGGATGTACATGCCTACGCCGAGCATCCCTGCGCTGAGAAGGAACGGGACTCGCCATCCCCAGTCCATAAGAGCCTGCTTGTCCAGGTTGATCATCAGCAGGAACGTTGCGTTTCCGAGTAGCAAGCCAAAAAACGAGGCGCTCTGCGGAACGCTGCCGAAAAGCCCGCGTTTCGACTCATCAGCGTGCTCGACCACTGCGACGATAGCGCCGCCATACTCGGCACCAGCGGAAAGGCCCTGCAGGACGCGAAGCAAGACTAGGAGAATCGCGCCGACCGATCCCGCAGTCTCATAGGTGGGGAGAAAACCAATCAGAGTGGTCGCCGCGCCCATGATGATGAAGCTCCAGAGCAGCGTCGTTTTCCGCCCAATCTTGTCACCAAGGTGACCGGCAATAACGCCTCCGATCGGACGAACCAACCAGGCCGTGGCAAATGCCATGAACCCCAAGATGGTTCCAATGGTGGGATCGAAGGTCGGGAAAAATAGCTTGTTTAGAAAGAGCGCGGAAATGATCCCGAAGATAAAGAAGTCGTACCACTCGATGGTGGAACCAATGAAGGTCGACGCGACGATCAAGCGCCGCTGGCGGACGCTAGAGCTAGGGGCAGATGTATCCATGTAGTGTCTCCGTTCGACCCGGTCTGAGTCTGTTTTATTGAGGCAACCGCAAAATTTCGAAAGCGAGATCAATCTAGCTCGGTTTACGGTTGTGGTCAATAAATTCAGAATCGGTTCCGAGCAGTGAAACTTGATGACTATCGTCTCACGCACGCATAATGCATATGGCTCGAGACCTAGAAGCTTCGGCAAGGCACCTATTGCGTATCAACTTGTCTCACTATACAGTACTTTTTAACGCCCGAACTCAGGGTATTCGCGGGGATGCGTGAGCGGTTCTTTGGCAGGATAGGTGCTGCCGCATTCCTTTGGATTGATGGAGAGGAAACTAGATGAACGTTCTTGTCACCGGCGGTGCTGGCTTTCTTGGCGCCTATCTCTCGAATGCGCTCCAGGCAGCTGGGCACGTGGTCTACACCTATGACATTGCATCGCCGCCTAAGGAGCTCTTGCATATTTCTCCCTTTTTGGAGAGCAACCTGCGTCGCGGGGCGATCGGTGACATTGACCGTTTGCTTGCTGTGTGCCGGTCGGACAAAATTGATGCCATCGTGCACGCGGCTGCCAGGGTGGGGCTCGAACCATCGCTGGACGATCCGGGTGGGTTCTATCAAACCAACGTGATGGGTCTGGTCAACGTCTGCGAGGTGGCTAGACAACTAGGCCTAGGCAAGGTGGTCTTTGTTTCAAGCAACACTGCATGTCATGCGGGGGTTGGCACCGTTCAGAAAGAGACGGACCCGGCGTTCTCTATCACGCGAGCTAACCCTTCGGCGCACTACGGAACGTCCAAGATGATTGGCGAAGCCATCGGGTTGTCGTACGCCGACTTCCACGATCTGGAGTTCGTTGCGCTTCGGGTTGCCGCGGTGTATGGCTTTGGCATGCGCATTCCGCTTTACATCAAGCCAATGGTTGAAAACTCTGTCGCGGGAAGGCCGACGCGCTTTGAAACCGGAGGGCGGATGAAGAGGGATTTGACTCATGTGCTGGACGTGAGCCGCGCCGTCGCACTCGCGCTGGACTGTCCGAAAATCGCTCGTGGAACGTCTCGGGTTTTAAATATTGCGGCGGGGCGGCTTGTTTCGCCTGCGGAGATTGCGGAAATCGTCCGTCGAGTCGTTCCCGGAGCGGATATCGAGATTGGCAACGAGCTCACGCCAATCGAGGAAGAGAACCTCAAGTCGCGTGTTCCTTTGGACGTAACCTTAGCTCGCGAGGTCCTTGGCTGGTCTCCAGCCTGGTCTATCGAAGAAGGAATCGAAGAATTCGCACAGCGCTTCCGGGATTATCTTAAGGCGACTTAAAGGCTGCGCCATGGCGTCTGCTAACGCCATGGCTCACGACGCAGCATTAGCGCGACGGAACGGACCCGTAGGCACGCGGTGGCAAGATGAGTTCGTCACCAGCATCGGCAATCGCCTCTGTGAGCATCTGGCCTGCTTTCACAACTTCGTTGCAGTAGGCCGGTAGGTTCTTTCGTTCCAATCGGTCCTCCCCGCCTGCGATGCCGACACTTCCGACGGCGAGTCCTTCTGCGTTGAAAACGGGTGCCGACACGCCGAAAACGCCTTGATTGAACTCGCCGTGGCTGACAACAAAGCCGTCCTTTCGGATTGCCGCGAGTTTTTCTCGGAAGCCTTGCCAGTCAGTGCCCAGTGCCGCGCGCGCGATTATGCGCTGATGTTGCTGAAAGATGCTTCTGAGCCGATGAGGGGGCACATACGGGAGGATCACCTTGGATGCAGCCCCAGAGAAGAGCGGCCGCCGTTGGCCTCGTGAGAAGAGATTAGGCGGGCTTCCTTCGGATAGGTCCTCCCTGATGCACATTACCGAATCCCGATATAGCGCACAAAGAAGGGCTGAATGCCCTGTACGCTTTACCAACTGGCGAAGAATCTTCCCCCCGGCCTTGTACAGCGGGTCGGACATCCGGATTTGACGATCGAACTCAACGAATCGCGGGCCCAAGACGTATTTTCCGTTGGCAACCGCTTCAATCAGACCAGCTTCGTGAAGCGCTTTTATGTACCGATAGGACGTTGATCGTGACGTACCCAAGTAGTTCACCAGGTCGCTCACGGGTCGGACGGGTGCCGCTGGCGTAAACAGGTCGAGTATGCCCAACATGCGCCCGATGCTCGTCTGTGCTTCGCTCTCTTTTTTCGAGGCAGCTTCCGTGGAGTCGCTCAACTGTGATGTTTGCTTTGCAGTCGCTTTGGCCATTTTCTGCATTCCGTGTGGCTTAACCTGCGAAAAGTGGACCGGTTTGCTGCATCGGCCCATCTACTCGAGCGCTCACTGCTGAGGTTTTGAGGATCGGCGTTGTCATCGCAATAAATGCGACGCAATTATATCAGAATGCGGGAATTTATTCGTATAATGAATAATTGCGTTTGGAACTTTCGATCCGCGCGGATGGCTGCGTTCGACCGAGCGAGCCAAACGAGCTACTATCGCTACGACGGTTCCCTTCGCTGTCCACCACTCGAAGAATTCCGCCTTCGCTGTCCAGTTAGATCGAGCTTGGCGCGGCTGCACGTATGATGTCTGCTGCGTCCTCAAGCTCCTCAATGCGCCAGGAGCGCTGGCACATGGTCGCTGCCTCTGACATAGGTATGTGAAGAAGCGCTTGATTGTAAAACTTTTCGTTGATGTCATCGTTGGACATCGGGTTCGTTACGCTTCCCTTGCAGTGTCCGATACAAACAGTTTGCTCCTCGCCGCTATCGAAGAGGACGTGCAAAACAGCGCTTTCCGGTGCGATGGCATCATCCGTCAGCACATTGATGCGATCCCTAAGTTGCGCGATGACCGGATCCTGAACCACTTGCAACTGTCCTTCAGCGATGTCCGCGCGGCCGTACCGGAGGGCGGTCGCCACCCAATGAAAAAGACTGACTTTGGCCTCGAGTACGTTCTCCGGATGCCGCCGAAATCCAAGTGCCATTGCGGACGGATGCGTGTGTAGGCGGACCTCTCTGATCTGGCGACTGCGGTCTGCGCCTTGAGAGTGGTGCCATTGAAGGGCCGCATTGACAACCGGATGTATGACGGCCCCACACGGATAGGGTTTGTAAGCGAGAGCTTCCACCTCGAACGGGCTGCCAAGGGGAGGTAAGAGATATTCAAAGTGAGGCGTGCTGGAGAACAGACTCAAATATCCGTACTTTCCTTCCAATGGAGCACGCGGGCCGTCGAACCCGTGCTGCGCGAGAATCGCCGCGCGCAACCCGGTTTGTGCCGCGTGACCAAAAATTAAGGTGGCACTCATGCTGCCATGAGCAGCTCTAAATCCGGACGACTGAGTGGCGGCGATTCCTATCGCCCAGCCAATCTGCTCGGAGGTCAGTCGCAGTGCTTTGGCCGCAGCCGCCGCTGCGCCAACGCCGGCGGCAATGCCCGTCTGCGACCATCCGATATCGCCCCGAGCGGGAGGAACCGATACCGCCTTGCTCAACCGACTGGCGATTTCGATGCCGAGCACCATCGACAGCAAGAAGTCGCTGCCAGTCAGTCGCTGCCGTTCTGCGAGGGCCAGAAGGGTCGTAGCGACTGCGCCACTGGGGTGTAAGAGCGCTTCCGAATGGGTGTCGTCAAACGAATAGGCCGCGGAGCTTAGGGCATTGATTAAAGCGGCCGTAAGAACATCTACGCGTTCAGGTCGGCCGAGAAGCGTACAGGTTTGGCCTCCGGCAAGCGGGATCAGTGCTCTAGCAGCCGTCTCGACGATTTCATGGTGGGATCCGCCAATACAACATCCTAAGATATTGACCAAGGCTCGCTTCGCTGATTCACGCGACGACGGCGATAGATCGTTTGATGTCGTGCGAAAGACGAACGAGGCAACGTCGTGAGTGAGCGTATCCGGCGGTGCTTTATCGTTCATGAGGTTTCCGTTGATCCGAATGCAGGTGCATCACTGGCGTCTGGTCATTGTTTCAGCCGACGCCGGTGGGCTAGACAGTTACATAGATGATCGAGTTGCTCGAATTGCTCTCTAAGAGGCCCAAGGGCTATTGTTTGCCGCCGTTCAACTCTTCCGTTTTGCGCAGTGACCGAGACTGCATGTAGAGGAAAACCTTCATGCTATCTTCGTCGCGATATCCGGCTGCCGCGGCTTCCTCATAGAGTTCAAGGATGCGCGGGGCGATCCAGGTAGGGGCGCCACACCGCTGCGCCTCCTCTAACAAGAGCGCTTCATCTTTTAGGCCAATGGTCAACGGGCCGTTGAACTTAAAGGTTCCCGTAAGAATTGCCGCCGGTACCTTGTCAGTGGTGGTGTAGTTGCGCGCAGAACCAGCATTGAAGACATCGTTAAGGACCTTCGGGTCAAGTCCAGCCTTGATACCCATCGCAAGGCCTTCAAACACCGCCAGGCGACCGGCCGCGGAGATGTGATTATTGATCACCTTTGCGACTTGGGAGACCCCCGGTTTGGCGCCAAGATAGAACAGCTTGGCTGCGAGTTTTTCTAGCAAAGGTTTCCCAAGTTCGAAATCGCCCTCGGCGCCCGAGGCCAAGATTGCGAGAGTGCCGGCGCGTGCTCCAGGCGGACCGCCACTGACTGGCGCATCAATCATTCCGACACCGTCATCCCGTAGACGCGAAGCAATCGACTCGATCGTGCTGCTTCCAATGGTCGAGGTTTCAATATAGACGCATATTTCCTTGCCTTTGACCACGCCGAACTCGCCAAGGGCGACATCTAGGCTTGCTTCTCGCGACGGCATCGATGCGATCACGATCGAACATGCATTCGCCACTTCCAACGGGCTCGCTGCAACCTTTGCTCCCAATCGCTGTAGTTCCTGCACTGCTTCGGGATTCCGGTCGCACACAGTGAGATCGACACCTTGCTCGAGCAGGCGTAGAGCCATCGGCTTCCCCATGTTGCCTACGCCAATTAGTCCCACTCTTAACGGATTCATTGATGCCTCACACAAAAAATAATTTATTCAACGCTTGCCGCTTTTTGCCCCCAACCTGCTGGCAGCTTGCCCGATGGCAGGGGAAGTTCTGCGGCATTAAGAATGAAAGCAAGCGTCGTGTAGTAGCCGCATACCGCGAGAACATCAAGGCTCGTCGCGCTACCGAATCGGCTTTTCAACGCACTGAAGGCGGAGTCCGACGGGCGGCCCTGCCAGGCAGTTTCGTACGCAAAATCGTAGATTAGTGAAGCATCCGAATCCAGCGGATCCGGCCTTCGTCCCGTGCCCAATGACGTAATAACTTCATTTGACAAGCCAGCCTCCCGCCCAATACGCGCATGGGCAAGCCATTCATAGTCGCTGGACCATCGATGAGCGGTGATTAGAACAGCTATCTCGACCAGATGTCCTGGCAATCCTGTTCGAAAACGCAGATGTTCCCCGAGCGCCTGCAAGTGATTTGCGAGTTCAGGGTTATGAATCAATGCGATAAAAGGACCTTTTATCGATCCTCTGGGGCCAGCGGCAATAGCGTCAGCGACTTGTCGCTGACGAGGTGACATTTCGTCTCGAGTCAGGATTTCATATTTGCTCATGCTTGGTCTCTATGCTGTTCGCGAAAATATGGCTCGTTTCAAAAGCGCGATCATGCGTAAGTGACGGCATGCGCGCCCTTGCGACCGACACCACGTCAAGGTCGATCTCTGCGCAGATGACATCTGGCGCTTCGCCGGCCGCGGCAACCTCCCGCCCGTCCGGGTCGACGATTAGGGAGTGTCCGTAAGTTTCGTGACCGCCTGGGTGCGTTCCGCAGGTGGCCGGAGCGACAACGAACGCGCGATTTTCGATCGCGCGCGCTTTCAACAGGGTATGCCAATGTAGCGATCCTGTCGCCCGGGTGAATGCGGACGGCACAAGGAGAATCTGAGCACCCGACTGCGCTAAGGCCCGGTAAAGTGCTGGAAAGCGTAGGTCATAGCAGACAGTGATTCCCAACCGCCCCCAGGGAGTGCTAACAAGAACGGCTCTTGTCCCCGGCGTGTAGGAAGACGATTCGCGAATTGTCCTGCCGCCTGGTAACGTGGCGTCGAACATATGGATCTTGTCGTATCGCGCAACGATTTCCCCTTGAGCCGAGATGACAATTGATCGATTAACGATATTGCCTTCGTCTGTGCGAATGACGAGGGAGCCGAGTATCAGCCAAATGCGATGCTTTCGAGCAATCGAGACGAATTGAGGCAGTGCTGGATGATCTTCCTCACGAGCTGCGCTGTCGCGCATCGAACGGCCGCTCGCATGTAAGAAGAAGCTATATTCAGGGGTGGCGACTAGTGTCGCTCCCCTTTGGGCCGCGATCTCAATCGAACGTGAGACCTGATCTATGTTGGCTCGTAGGTCATCTGTCGGCGTAGTTTGCACACAACCGACGATGAAGTGTTCGTTGCTCATGACTTTGCGATACCAAGGATCAATCGAGCTTCGTCCGGAGTGGCCAAACGTGTTCCGAGAAGCTCGACAAGCTGTGAAGCTTTGCGCACAAGGGAGGCGTTGTCCGGGGCAAGCACCCCTTTTTCCAGATAAAGGTTATCCTCCAGGCCTACGCGTACATGGCCGCCGAGAAGCACCGATTGCGCGACCATTGGAAATTCCGACCTCGAGACTCCGAACGCTGCCCATTGTGAACCGACCGGCAATAGACTCTTCATCGCCGCGAGTATCTCGGGAGTGGCTGGTGCTCCCCACGGCACGCCAAGGACCATCTGAAAGAGCGGCGTCGGTTCGAGCAGGCCTCGACGGATCATATCGATAGCCAACGCCACGTGTCCCGAGTCGAAGACTTCCAGTTCCGGTTTAACCCCAGCTCTGCGGACTTCTGCCGCAATGGCCTCCACGTGCGCCGGCACGTTGATGAGCGCACCTTTGCCGAAGTTCAGTGTGCCCATATCCAGACTGCAAATCTCAGGCTTCAATTCCAAGATGTGGTGGACGCGCTCAACTGGTGGACGGAGGTTGGACCCCGCGCCCGCCAGGTTTGCTTCCGTGTCGCTAGGCACGAACCGGGCACCCGGGCCGGTTGTGAGGTTGACGATGACGGGACTTCCACTGTCGCGAACGCGATCTACAACCTCGCGGTACAGCGCAAGATCCATACTTGGTTTGCCTGACTCGGGATTGCGAACGTGAATGTGAGCGATCGCCGCACCCGCTTCGCAGGCTTCAATTGCGGCGGTGGCAATTTGAGCGGGCGTCACGGGGACAGCCGGATATCGTCCGGCGGTGTCGTCACCGCCAGTGACTGCGCAAGTAAGGATGACAGGCTGCTGCAAGATAATCCCTCAATATGTCAATGAAACAACG
Organism: Caballeronia novacaledonica; assembly: GCF_900258035.1. Classification (GTDB taxonomy): domain Bacteria; phylum Pseudomonadota; class Gammaproteobacteria; order Burkholderiales; family Burkholderiaceae; genus Caballeronia; species Caballeronia novacaledonica. The sequence goes on from NZ_OGTP01000005.1 coordinate 199,089, forward strand.
CGTCACTGTGCTAGGTGACATCGTGAACTTGGTGAGCCGACTCATGCTGACTGTCGGCCAGCCGTTCGATCGGGTGGGGCACGATTAAGTCGTCAACGGTCAACAAACCCGATCATTGCCTTGACTTCGAGATACTCTTCCAAACCGAACACTCCCATCTCCCGCCCGTTCCCTGACTGTTTGTAACCACCCATCGGCGCCGCCGGGTTCGAAGCGACTCCGTTCAGAAAAACACGGCCTGCGCGCATGCGAGATCCGACTTCGTGTCCCGTTTTCCTGTCGGATGTAAATACATAGGCCCCGAGGCCGTAGCGGGTGCCATTGGCAATTTCCAATGCTTGTTCTATGGAACGATAAGGCATGACAGCGAGGACGGGGCCAAAGATTTCCTCTTGTGCAATCGTCATCTCTGGCTTTACGTCTGCGAACACAGTGGGCTTGATGAAGTAGCCGCTCGTGAGTTCTGGCGGGCGTCCAAGCCCCCCACAAACGAGGCGAGCACCTTCGTCGATACCCTTCTGGATGTACATTTGTACTCGATCGAATTGAGCCTTGTTCACGACCGGACCAAGGGTCGTTGAAGCGTCCTCCGGATCTCCAACCTTGATCTTTTTGACCTCTTCACAAAGCAAGTCGATAGCCTGATCAAGCTGGTCCTCATGTACAAGCATGCGAGACGGAGCATGACAAGATTGTCCGCTGTTAGAAAAGCAACGAGCAATGTTCCACTGGGCGGCCTGACGAAGGTCAGCGTCGGGCAACACGATGTTGGCAGACTTGCCGCCGAGTTCCTGACAGACGCGCTTGACGGATGCCGCGGCCGCTTGAGCTACCTGCACTCCCGCCCTGGTCGAACCGGTAAAGGACACGAGGTCAATATCTGGATGTGTGCTGATAGCATGGCCCACCGTTGGCCCATCGCCGATCACCAGATTAAACACGCCCGGCGGAACACCCGCTGCGTCCAGAATTTCAGTCAGAATGATGGCGCTCAGTGGCGTGAACTCGCTTGGCTTGGCAACAACGGTACAGCCCGCTGCAAATGCGGACGACAACTTCGTGCAGAGAATTTGCACGGGCCAGTTCCACGCGGTGATAAGTCCGCAGACACCGATAGGCTCGCGTCGAATGACGTTGCTGCCTTCCTGAACTTCGAAGTTGTATCCGCGAAGGGTGGTAATCGCCTGTTGGAAACCCTGTAGCGCAGCTTGGGTCATGATGACCTGCGACTTAGGAGAGCCCATCTCAAGGGTGATAGCGGCCATCAGATCCTTCTGGCGTGCTTGGTAGACCTCGATGATTCTCTCGAACAGGGCAATCCTTTCCTCCTTGGAGGTTTCGGAGAAGGAGGGAAATGCCTTTCTGGCCGCCTTGACGGCGAGATCCACGTCGCGCGCGCTCGCGAGACAGACGCTTGCAATCGGGTTCTCAGTTGTTGGGCTGATCAGTTCGAGCCTTTTCGGGTCGACCGGAGCTACCCATTGGCCATCAATATAAATTGTCTCGTGATTTCTCATGACGTTAAGCCTCTTCTCAGCAATGGAATGAAAGCGCGAGGCCGCTTTCAAAGTATGTGGACTCGACCTCAGTGCGACTCAGTTACTGTGGGTGTAACCGCCGTCGCACGCGATTGTTTGGCCGGTTATGAAAGCCGAAGCGTTCGTGGAGAGGAAGATCGCAAGCCCCACCAAGTCTGTGGGCAACTGGCCCTTGCGCAGACATTGTTCGCTGAGAAGCTGGACGCGTCGCTCCTGCGTTGGATTGACCGCGCGGTCAACCTCCGTCGCGACGGCTCCCGGGCGGATCGCGTTTACCGTGATGCCGAATGGTCCGAGTTCACGAGCAAGAGAATTCGTCATTCCGATGATTGCAGACTTCGATGTGACATAGTGGAGGTAGTTAGCAACCCCCCTAGGAACGGAGTCAGAAGATGTGTTGATAATGCGTCCCCAGTTGGCCTTGCGCATGGCGGGAGCGACGGCCCTTGCGCATAGAAAAGCGCCAGTGATGTTGATGCGCATCACACGCTCCCATTCATCAAGGGGAATTTCATCAAAAGGGCGCTTTGGCAGGGTTGCGAAGATTGCTGCGTTATTAATGAGCGTATCTACGCGGCCGTACTTGTTGAGGGCGCTCTCAACCATCGCGTCGACAGATTCCCTATCTCCCACGTCCACGGATACGGGCATGGACAGACCGCCAGCTCGCTCGATCTCGGCACAAACGCGTTTCGCGTTTTCGACGTTCAGATCCGCCACAACTGGGATCGCGCCGGCCGCCGCAAACTGCCGCGCATACTCTCGCCCGATCCCTTGACCTGCTCCAGTGATGATTACCACGCGCTCCTTAACGCTGAAATCGCGAGCCGACTCGGGCACGCCTGAGTCATCGGGTGCGTGAACGCTTGTTTGTTGATTCATCTCGAGGCTCCGATATTTAAAAGAATGAGCAGCTTCATACAAAGCTAGCTAGGTAGGAATTCAATGACAAGCGCTATGCGGATACCTTCCAATTGAGGCTTTGCACTGCCTGCGTCGCGAAACGCATGTCGATGATTTCGCCGGACTTAATCGCCTTTGGGTCACCAACCCCGGGTACCATACCCATCGCCACCCACGACTCTAGGCTCCGCTGCGATACGAATGGTGTCTTGAACTGCGGAATACTTGAGGCCCATACCTCAGGCCAGATCTCCGCCTTCACAAGGGAGGAGTATTGCGATTTATAGAGCGTGTCACCGGCTGCCTTGGAATTTTCGACAATGTACTTTAGGCCGCGCGTGTCCGCTCTCACGATTGCCCGATATACCTCCGGCTTTTGCTTCACGTCATCTGCGCGAGCCTCAATGAGGTGGCCGGAGATGGATCGGAAACCAGATATCTCGTCGCGGCCGACCGAGAACAGGATCACACCTCCAAGTTGAGACTGAGCTAGGCTTGAGCCCGGCGGAGCAGATACAAGGGCATCAATCGTTCCGTTTCCGATTGCTGCAATGGTGTTCTCAGTCGATTGTAGGGGAACAATCGAGGCATCGCTGGCGCTGATGTTTATTTGAGAAAGGACTCTTCTCGCGCAATAGTCGGTGACGCTACCCGGTGCGGACACACCAATACGAATCCCCTTAAAGCTTTTTGCCGTGGAGAGCCGGCGTTCGAAGGGCGTTGCCGCCGTGATGCCGTGCTTCTTCGCGTAATCGTTCGAGATAATAAAGTAAAGGTCTTGGTACACACTTTGTGCCATCACGATCTTAAATTGCTGACCCCTGACCGTGGCTGCCAGCAACTCTCCGGGGGCAGTGTAGTACGCGTCTCCTGCACCAGAAACGAGAGCCGTCATACCAGCAGGGCCGCTTCGGGTGTAGATCCGCTCAATGGTTAGGCCCTCGTCCTTGTAGTATCCCAGCGCTTCGGCGATAAAGGTTGGAGCCCATGCGATCAGAGGGCCGCCACTTCCCATGAGCAGTGTCACGTGATCTTGCGGGCGTCCGTGGCTTATACCCGGCACGACGAGGCTTGCCGCGCCGGCAACCGTCAAGCCTAGCAATTGCCGTCGAGAAATTGGTCGATTGGTTGCGCCCACCTATAGTCTCCCGAAATCTAGTTGAAGTTGCGTTCTATCTACGCGTGTCGTGAGATCAAGCTCCTTCAACGGGGCGCCATCGTAGAAGTCGCTTCTCAATAAGAACCACGAACGCATTGAGCAGTAATCCCAACGCAGTCGTAACTGCGAGAGTCGCGAAAAGACTCGAGGTATCGAATTGATTGGCGTAGTAAGAAACCAAGTAGCCTAGGCCGACATTCGACGTAAACATTTCTGCCACAATCGCACCGGTCAATGCATAGGTGACGGAGATGCGAAGACCGGCGAAGAGCCATGCGAGTGCGGATGGAATCAAGATCTTTCGGACCGTGTCAGAACGAGTAGCGCCCATCACACGAATCACATCAATTAGGTCCTGATTTACATCGCGTACTCCCGACAAGGTATTCATGAACACAGGGAAGAACACCAGCAGCGCGATATAGATCACCTTTGTCTGAAACCCAATTCCGAAGTAAAGGATAAACAATGGAATCAGTGCGATCCGAGGAATCGAGTAGAAGCCCACCAAAAATGGATTGAGGACCTTAGAGATGACCCGACTGGTGCCGCATGCGACGCCCATCACCATCCCTCCGGCTACGCCGAAGGCGAAACCAACCAGCGCTTCTGCAATCGTTGCATATAGATTTCTAAGCAGGCCGCCGCTGTTCCACATATTCAACGCCGCGATGGCGATGCGCGATGGACTGCTAATCCAGAACGCAGATATCCACCGACCGCAAGCCCACTCCCAGACAAGAAGAGCGACTGCCGCCAAGATAAGCCGTGAAAGTACGACGATCCTTGTCTCTCTGCGGCGAGCCCTTATGCTCGGATCGACAACAAAAACCTCGTCTGCATCGGGCGTTCCCGACAAACCCGCGAGTGATGGTGCGACGGCTTTGGATTTGAAGTTGCTCATTAGACTTCCGCTCCTTGATGCATGTCTTCGCGAAGTGCTGCCCAGAGATTCTCGAAATACTCCCCGAACTCGGGAACGAATCGGATGGTGAAGACGTCTCGCGGCCTCGGTAACTCAATACGCTGAACGGTACGGATACGTCCGGGGCGCGCCGACATGACGATCACTCGGTCCGCAAGCGAGATCGCTTCCGTCAGGTCGTGAGTGACGAGGATGAGCGTCTTCCCCGAGCCTTCCCAGGTCTTCAGAAGTTCGGCCTGCAGCATAAGACGTAGTTGTGCGTCAAGGGCACCGAACGGCTCGTCCATAAGGAGGACGTCGGGTTCATAGACCAAAGAGCGGGCGAGCTGCGCTCTCTTGCGCATCCCTCCCGAGAGTTCGGCTGGATAGTGCTTTTCAAAACCCTTCAGTCCAACCAGCTCAATGTACTTTCTCGCCCGATCTCGACGTTCCGACGACGAAACATTGGAACGAGGACCGAGTTCGAACGGAAGCAGGACATTTGCTTCAACCGTTCGCCACGGCAGGAGGTTGTCACGCTGTGTGACATAGCTGACGTGAGTGTTCACCCCGGAAATCGGCTTGCCCTGATAGAGCACTTCACCAACCCCAGGCTCCATCAGCCCGGCGGTCAGATTCAAAAGCGTCGACTTTCCGCAGCCACTCGGCCCAACAATGGCTAGCAGTTCGCCGGGCTCTACTCTTGTCGTCACGTTTGAAAGAGCGTGGACTCTCGTGTCTCCTTTATAGAAAACCTTCGACACGCTTCTGAAGTCAAGTATGGGCTGCATTACCTTTCCTCTTTGCAAGTTTCTTACAAAATCACCGATTCAAAAGCGGCTGTTGACTCCAGATAACGAGGTGATCTCGGAGCCTCGGTCGTCAGCCGGAAACTAGCTAATCGGAAGGAAGTTAGCCTGCGCTCGCTGAACGCGCGGGTAGGCTGGTCGCGCCGCACTTTGCAAATTCGCCGCATCGTCTCCCCCGTTTCCGATTCGTCTCATCGTTCCTCGGTGCCTTCGCGCCGCGACGAGCTCGTTTATAAAAATGTACTACCCATTGAGACAAGTTTCAACGGTTTGACATCGGAAAATATGCTCGGAATTACCCCACCTTCATCGATCTCGCGCTCGTCGAGGCCTCAGCCGCGGCCATCGGTTCATGTCAGACGGGAACGTGACGACCGAGCGCCGGTCCGAGTGGCATGGATAGCGTATGAAGTCCTATATGGAGGGAAAAATGGCTCGCCGTTGGGTTCTTGTCTGTGTGGGCCCTTGGGCGGTGTAATGCAATCTGACAATGTGACGGCGCGAGCGTAGGACGGGCCGCAACCGTGCGGACCGCCTCGTCGGATTTTGAAGGAAGGATCGGGAAGGGAAACGCGGTCGGAACGGGCTTAGACCACCATCGGGCGAGCGGCACCGTCCATGGAAACAATCGCCCCGGAGATGTACCCAGCCTTTGGGGAAGCCAGGAAGGCCACAACCGCCGCCACCTCCGCAGGAGAAGCGGGTCGACCAAGAGGCGATGAATTGTTCGCCTCGGCAATGGCTTCAGCGGTAGTTATCCGTTCTTGCCGAGCAAAGGCACTGACGCCTTCTGCTAGCCGGTCAGTGTTCGTCTTTGCAGGATTCAGGGCATTAACCCGAACGCCCATCGGTCCATATGCCAGCGCGAGGCCTGCCGTGGCGAGCATCAGTGCAGCGTTGGCGGACCCGCCAGCTAGATGCGTTGTGATTGGTACTTTTCCTCCCATTCCCACCACATTGACTACCGAACCGGCGCGACGCTGTGCCATGAGCTTGACGAGAGGATCCAAGACGTTGATATACGTCAGAAATTTGGCTTCCATTGCGGCCCGCCAGTCTTCAGGCTGCAATTCATCGAAAGGCTTCCGACGAGCACCGCCTGCGGCGTTGACGAGAACGTCGATCGGTCCACGTTCTTCCTCAGCATCGGCAATTACGCCCAATGCGGCGGCCGGTTGGGACAGGTCAGCGGCATATCCGCTGATTCGCTTCATGTGGACGTCAAGCGTCCTGCATGCGTCACCGATTCGGCTTTTATCACGTCCTACGATGCTGACGACGCAGCCTTCCGCCAGAAATTGCTCGGCGCATGCGAACCCAATTCCTCGCGATCCACCGGTCACCAGAACGTGCTTGCCTTCAAGTTGCAGATCCAATGCTAGCTCCAGAAATGGCTGTGGTCTCGCCTTTGACAATGGCGTCGGAAAGCTTCTCTGCGACCATGATCGTTGGAATGTTGGTGTTGCCGCGAGGAATTGTCGGCATGATGGACGCGTCGGCAACGCGCAGATTGGCGACGCCTAAAACGCGCCCAGCAGAGTCAACAACGGCCGCAGGGTCTGTATGGTTCCCCATTCGGCACGTTCCGACCGGGTGATAGACACCTGTGATCTCACGGGTGACGAAGTTCAGCAGGAAAGTCGGATCACTTATGAGACGCTCACTGTCCAGCCTATGCCCCGTTAGCGCTGCGAGGACTCGGTCGCCGAGGGCGCTGGGCATTGCATCGAGCAACGTCGCGAACGCGCGTGCGTTCACGGCACTGGACGCCGTATGCGTGTTCCACCGTCGGATGCGGTCTCCCACGCGTACTACGAAGGGCGCACCGACCAATGGTGCTACTACTGGGGACTTTAATACGTTCAGTATCCGGAGCACCGCTTTAGAAAGTCGTTCGATGTCGCGCGCGTTGTCGCCAAATCCAAATTCGACGCGAGGAGACTGGTTGGCATCGCGCACGTTCAAGCTCACCTGACCGGACCCAGCCGGCTTCAGGAGTACAGCGTTTAGGCTCGCCACTCGGGTGCCCATCGCGTTCCAGGAAGTTTTGCTCTGGATATTGATGTAAAGGTCTGACTTAGGCGCGCCCAAGAGGTTTGACGACATGCGCATACATGCGGTCGGATGCGTTCGTAAAGAGGACGACTGTCTCGAATTTCGATGCAGCATCGCGCAAATAAAGACAGCGGCATGATTGCGCAAGTTTTTCCCTACGCCGTCGAGGTCCGCGACGACGCTGATCCCGAGTTTCTGTAGAGCGCCCCCTTCGCCGATGCCCGATCTCATCAGCAGGGCCGGTGAATGAATCGCTCCAGCTGTCACGATTACTTCAGCTCGCGCAGCAAATTCTATTAAGCGGCCGTCGACCTCTGCTAGAACGCCGGTCGCACGCTTATCGCTGAATCGGACCGAACGCACACATGCGCGAGAAAGAATCGTTAGATTCGGTCTTTGTCGAACGCTGGATGTGAGGTATGCCGCAGCGGTCGTTACTCGGCTGTTCGCGGTATTACTGATCGGAGTGGCGCCGAACCCATCGCGGAAATCGCCGTTCATATCGGCGATAAACGGGTAGCCGGATGCCTTTGCGTATTGTTCAATCGCCGAGGTCAGGGGAGGCCACATATTTCGAGGCACCCGTCTGATCGGAACTGGGCCTCGCCGTCCATGCAGAGAGTCCGAAAAATCTTGATCCGTCTCGAGCTTGCTGAAATATGGCAGCACGCTGTCCCAGGACCACCCCGCAGCGCCCATTGCCTGCCACTCGTTGTAGTCATCTGGCGTACCTCTGAATGCAACCATGCCTGCGACGGCTGACCCGCCGCCCATTACCTTTGCTTGTGGAAATGCAGCCGGGGCCCCATGGGAGCTGTTGTGCCAAAAAGCCTTCAACCCATCCCACATGTACGACGGATTGTATGACGACAGCGGGTACGGGTCGACGATGTCCGCAGGCTCATCGCCCGGAAGATAATCTTCTCCCGCCTCAAGAAGCAGAACGGAGCGACGGCCATCTTCTGTAAGGCGGCTCGCCAATACGCACCCAGCGGATCCTGCTCCAACAATGAGGTAATCGTAAGCTTTTTCGATGTGCATTTCGGGACACGCACGTGCGGCGTTTCTAGAGATTACGTGGCTGCCACTAGCTTGGGCGCCACGGCTCGGGTCAGAGAGTGGAGCGCGCCTCGGGTCCCCTTGGGCACTGCCCGCCAATGCAGACTCCGAATCTCTCCGAACTCATGCGGAAGCCGCGTCCAGCTGTCTCCTCCGTTGGTCGATCGGAAGAGTTGACCTAGGTTCGTACATACGAATATCAGGTCAGGATTTGAGAAATGAGTTGCGATGCACCAGACCGTGCTGTTGATTGATCCTGGCAAGGTCAACCTTTCCCAAGTTTCGCCGCCATCCAAACTGCGAAGTAAGCGGCCATCGTTTCCAGGTGGGCCGTTCCCGTTGGCCAAGAATACGACTGAAGGATCATCCGTGCGAGTTACGACTGCGCGTGTATATTGCCATGGCGATTCTAATTCTGCGAAGCGCCACGTCTCTCCGCCGTCATCGCTAATGTGCAGTCCGCGGTTTGTGGTGGCGAGGATTCGACGCTCGCCCCTCGCAGTGCGCGATACCGCGATCCCGTGTACGTCGCCCGAATTCAAGCCGTTGCTTAGCGCACACCAAGAGCTTCCGCCGTCGGTGCTTCGGTAGATGCCGCCGATCTCGATCGTTGCCCAAAGGGTATCCGGGACTAATGGGTCGGCCAGCAACTGTGTCACCCGTGTCGGTCCCATATTAACTTCAGAGAACTTTGCGATACCCGGGACGGTTAGTTCGCTCCATGTCTCGCCGCCGTCCCGCGATCGGTAGAGACCAGCTGGCCGCGTTCCAGCATACAAGGTCGATGGGTCGCGAGCGTCATAGGCGATCGACCAAACGTCCTTGATCTGAGTCGATATGCACTCCCAGCGCGCAGTCCGCTCGCTCCACCGAAAGACACCCTCGTCAGTCCCGGCGACTAGCGTATCGTGCAACTCGGCATGGCTCCCAAAACACCACACGCGAGCTTCGAGATACATCCCTGAATGACTATTGGGGTGTGACCAGGTCAGGCCTTGGTCTTCACTGAACCATGCCGAATGGCCAGCGGTTCCAGCGTAAACGTGAATCTCGTCGAGCATATCGGAGTCGACCTTCCTGAAATGTTCTTGGGTAGTCATCGTGAGCCTTTGGACCGGTTGCTTTCTAATATTGTCTCGGCATTTGACATTTAATGCAAGATGAACTTCCTCTCGATGCGTAAGGACCAGTATAAACCCTGTCTTGAACGATGTTGGGAACGTCAGTAAAAAGTAGCGTATTATGGGATTTCGTGAGATGACGGTGACGGCGCAGACTGAACGCGGCGCCGGATCAGAGCGACGGTACGCCCCGGGGCCGTTCCCGCGCGACAACATTTTGTGCGTTAGCACGCCGCATCGTCTTGTCATTCTTCTAACCGCAAATTAAGGGGTCTTCGATGTCGTCTGTGTTGAGACCGGCAACAGCGAAAGTGGGGGCAGTCAACGCCCAAGCCGTGGAGCGGTATAAGGAAATGCGTAAGGCACTCATGGAAGTGCCAGAGGTCGATCAGAAGACGTGTGAGATTGTCCACGCTTGCCAACTTGCAGCGCTCGGAGTGGAGATCTCTTTCAAGATGCACGCGATACGCCTCTTCGATCTCAAAGTGTCGAAGGAAGCGCTCCAGCATATTATCGTGTCCGGAGTTGGTGTGACCCTGATCATTGGACAAGCAGCCAGAGTGTTGGATTGGATCGAGGAGGCGCACGCTCACTATCTTGGGACGCGACAGCAATAGGGCGTTGCTTGCTCAACCAAATGCTCGGCGCTCGCGCGACTTGTCCAAAATTCTTAACCTTGTCACATGACACTTGTACCGGAATTTCGTGGCAACACTCCACGGCCCCTCGGGGAATTAGATGGCTGGCTCGCCGGCGTTCACGAAGATGCCCTGGAACCTGATCTGCCAATCGTCGACCCTCATCACCATATTTGGGATGGCGGGCACGGTCGCTATCTGTTGGACGAGTTTCTGAGAGATCTACGCTCCGGTCACAACATTGTTTCGACGGTATTTGTGCAGGTCAAAACGATGTACCGGGTCGATGCCTCTGAGGCAATGAAGCCGATAGGAGAAGTGGAGTTCGCCAATGGGATAGCTGCGGCTAGCGCGAGTGGGTACTACGGGAAGACGCGCGTCTGCGACGGTATTGTAGTCTTTGCAGACTTGCTTTTGGGCGACGAGGTCGAGCCCGTGCTCGAGCGATTGATACGAGCCGGAAATGGGCGCCTCCGAGGTATCAGGCAGGGGGCTACTTGGGACAGTGGCAGCGCCGCCTACGGCAGAAAGTTTGGGCCTCGCCACCTTCTGAGGGAAGCATCATTTCGGAAGGGATTTTCGCATCTTGCGTCCCTCGGCCTGTCCTTCGATGCATGGCTCTACTATCACCAGCTTCCGGATCTCGTCGACCTTCTCTGCACGTTTCCGGAAACTTCAGTGGTTCTGGACCATGCGGGGGGCATTCTGGGCATTCCGCCGCATACCGATCGCCGCGTCGTATTCCAGATTTGGCAGTCCAATCTTCGTTCGCTTGCACGCCTTCCAAACCTGACAGTAAAGATTGGCGGCCTCGGCATGCTTTATAACGGATGGGATTTCCATGTTCGCGAGAGCCCGCCATCTTCGATAGAGTTGGCCAATGCATGGCGCCCGTATGTCGAAGAGTGCATTGAGATATTCGGACCGGAGCGATGCATGTTCGAGAGCAACTTCCCCGTGGACAAGCAGTCGTGTGGATACGGTCAGCTTTGGAATGCCTTCAAACGCATCACACACGAATTCTCCGTCGATGAGAAGGCGGCACTCTATCATGATACGGCGGCGCGCATATATCGACTAGGCGGGGAGGCGATGCGCGGCTGACCTTTTTTGCATCGAGGAACCCACCGGTAAGCTAACAGCCCTGGATTGACAATCGAGCACCTTAGAGAGTTTGGATAACTAAGGGGTATTGCTTAACGTAACTAGGTCGTAGAGCACACCGGTGTTCTGTTCTTGAGGGGCTGAATAGATTATCGCGCCTCCATAATTTCCAGGATCACCGGAAAAAGGAAGGCGCACAGACACGTCCGAATCCTTCAACTCTGCAACGGAGACTGCAGATGAACACAAATGATCTAAAGGTATCTCGACGCCAATTTCTAGCAATGGCGGCCGCGGGCGGCGCGAGTCTCGCGCTGCCACGTGCTGCTCTCTCGAAAGCGGGCGATCACTTGACGATGCTCATGGGTAGTGGTGGACCGCTGCTGGCCTGGGCTCCGCACTTCCTCGCTGAGACGATGGGGTATTACAAAGAGGAAGGCTTGACCTTGGAGAGAATCTACACCCGCAGCGGGCCGGCAGGAATGACCGCTCTGGTTTCGGGTGCGGGAAATGCTTATTACACTGCGCCCGGCGAGCTTCTTGCCGCAACTGCGCGAGGGCAGAAGTTCAAGATCTTGATGGCCCAGAGCGCCTTCAACGAGCTCTATTTCATGGTGTCACCATCTTATGCTGCCAAGCATTCGATCACCGGTGACAGCACTCCGCTGGGTCAGAGACTCTCGACGGTCAAGAACTTCAAGGGATTGCGTTGTGGCGTCACGTCTCCAGGCAGCATCACCGACTATTGCGCACGACAGGTACTTGCGCAAAGTGGGCTCGACCCGGCTTCGGACGCAACTATCGTTCCCCTTCAATCGACGTCGAATATGATCGCAGCTATGGCGAACGGCACGATTGACGCAATGGTTGCGACGCCTCCAGTGACAAGCATTGCAGCCGCTCGCGTGGGGGCGGTGTTCTTCCTCTCAGTTTCCAAGGATGAAATCTCAGGGTTCAAATCACTTGCTGGCCATCTGATTGAAGCGCGGGTCGCGGACGTTGAGCAGAATCCAGACTTGTATACTGCCATCGTACGGGCAGATACGCGAGGCCTCCGCTACGTCATTGAGAACAAGAAGGAAGCAGGCGAGGCCTTGTATAAGGCGCAGTTTTCGTCAACCGTCGAGCCGACAGTATGGGCATCCGTATGGGAGCAAAATTGGTCTCAATTCAAGTCTCCTTACGTTACAAGGCAGAGCCTCGAAGCTTGGGTAACCATGAAGCTGGTTCCGGGAGTGTCCGATCCAAAAGCGTTGCATCTCGATGAGGTATTGGATATGCGCTTTGTTGACCAGGCAGTAAAGAAGATCGGTTGGAAGGCGTCTGCTTGAACTGGTCGCGCCGAGTCCCCGGCCATTCTTTCAAAGCCGGCATCGAGTCATAAACGGTCTACGGAAAAGGGCTTTGACTCTAATGAGCGAGGCTATGGTCTGCTTGCAGACGTCATGAGTCTCGCGCTCTCGGCCCCGTAGGCAGTTATTTGATACTCAAGTATGAGACTAAGGAAGTAGTTGTTTTCCGACGGGAGTAGTGAACCATGACTGTAGCATTGAGATTGGGCGAGTTCATAACAGAATCCAAGTTTGAAGATCTGCCTTCGTTAGCCAAGGACTACGGCGAAATGTTAATCGCCAGCACGATCGCGAGCGCCGCGGTCGGATTCAATCTATCGTCATCCAGCATCATCAGACAACTGGAGATTGACCGTGGGGGTAAGCCAGAGTCGACGATATGGTTCGACGGCTCCGTGCGGCTTCCCGCAGCGGCCGCCGCGCGCGTGAACGCCGTCGCGAGCGATGCCGCCGCGTCGGACGACAGCGATTTGCGAAACATTGTCCACCAAGGGACAACTGCTTGCGCCAGTGCTTTGGCCGTCGGCGAGCGCTTTTGCTCAAGCGGCGAAGACATTGTGGCGGCGATCGTTCTTGGATACGAGACGGCGGGTCGCATTAGCACTGTGATGCAGTGCACTTTCAAGGACAAAGGCTTTCATGGAAGTATCATCGCCGCTTTCGCTGGCGCTGCTGCGGCAGCCCGACTCATGAGACTCTCGGTAGACAAGACGGCCCAGGCACTTTTAATTACCGCGACTTCAGTTGGCGGATTGAACGCAGCCGCCGATACGAGTGTGGCCCGAGAGTATCACGCGGGACAGGCGGCCACATCGGGTGTTCAAGCTGCTTTGGCGGCCGCACGAGGCTTTACCGTTGAGCGTGAACTGTTCGAGATGAAACTCGGATTCTTCGACTGCTTCGGTAGAGACGCGGACGCATCTCTTATCACGAACGACTTCGGATCCAGGTGGAATATTCTCACAGAGATGGGCATCAAGCTTGTGCCGGGGGGGCATCCCCACCACGGAGTTGCCGAAGCGGCAGCCAAAGCTGCGCGAGACGCTGGAGTTGAACCCGAGGAAGTCGAGCTTATTGAGATCTCAAGGCCGGGCTATGCTGGCTTTGCCAATCCACACAATCCAACGGATCTCATCGGAATGGCCCACAGCGCCATATTCTTCGCCGCTGCTGGAGTGGCCGACCGCGACTTCTCCTGGATCCATGCTTCCGCCGATAAAATTACCGACCCCCGGATTCGCATGCTTTTGGATAGGGTGCGTATGGTTGCTCCGCCGACAAGTGATCTCGATCGATACAAAGGCGGGGCGCGCGTGACTATTGTGACGAAAGACGGAAAAAAGACGTCCGCAACTGTCTATGCCCCGAAGGGTGCCGCGATCTTGGGGATCGACTGGATCGACGTTGAGGCCAAATATCGCACGCTTGTAGGGAGAGCGAATATCTCCGCAGGCAATGTCCATGCAAGCCTTGGTGTAGTTCGGACCTTTCGTCAGGTGGAGAGCGCATCGGCTCTACTGAATCTGCTGCGTTAGCACTTGACGGCTATTAGACTGAAAGAGGAGGGTGCTGGCAGATACGTCGTCTTGCCGTAAAATGGTGAACACAAAGGCGGTCTCTCGTGAATGCAAACGCGGGCCGCCAATCTCAAGATTTGTGACCTAGGCAATTACACTGAATGGCCATGCTGAGCAAAGTGCGAGAAGCGGCTGGCATAATCTCTGACCCCTTCCTCAATCGTCCATTTCGAGCTCCAATTTAGATGCCTTTCGGCGCATCCGTTGTAAAGCGGAGCGCGCATCTTTAGGTTGGCCTCTTCCAATGCGGTCAGTTCGGAACCGACTTCGATTTGTGCACCAGGGATCACACTCCGCACGATCTGTGCGACCTGCGAAACCGTACAGACCTTACCTGCGGAGACGTTGAAAACACGCTGGGAGCCAAAAGGGAGCGCGGGAGCGTCGACTGCCGTGGCTATGGCGTCCGCACAGTCCAATACGTATGTATAGTCTCTCTTCATCTTTCCACCCGTCTCGAATCGGGTAGGTTTGCCGAGCAAGGAATTCTCGACCATCGGCTTAATGTGGATCGGACTGCGCATCCCGAAGCCGTAAACTGCTGTCACGCGAATAGCGAGAAAATCGACGTTGTGAAACTGTGCGTACGCCATCCCGATTGCTTCTGCAGCCATCTTCGACGTGCCGTAGTGCGCGGCCGGGTTGCCGCGAACGATGGAAAACGGTTCGTCCGTCTCCAAAAGCTTCGCGTTGGAGCTAGCGTGATAGACGGCGTTGCTCGACACCAGTATGAGTTTTCTCAACCCCAACGCTCTGGCTATTTCGCAGACGTTCACGAAGCCCATCACGTTGGTTGCATAGAATTCCTTTTGCCTGTGCAGCGAAGGTTCGAGACCCAGCAACGCGGCGCCGTGGACGATAGACTCGATTCCCTCGTTCCGGCAGATCTCCAACAGACGATCATAGTCACCGATTTGGCCAGATCTGAAAGTCTCTGATTCGGTGCGGGACAAACTAAGGAGGTCCGGCTGAGGTGGCGCCAAGTCGAAGTTGAGCGCCTTATGCCCCCTCGATTCAAGGGCGGCCATAACGTACGATCCGAGGAAGCCCGAGCCTCCGGTCACGAGGATGTTCATGTTTTAGCGCTCTCTTTGAGATGACCTTCCCGATGTGCTGGACTGGTTAAATCAGAATAACAATGTACGATAATGTGAGACAAGTTTCAACATTGCTGGTTCTTGGTTCGTTAAGGGGAGGAATCGCACTATTTGTCGAGTGCAGCCCACGTGGCCCGTTTCGGGCGCTGAGACGTAGGCCCGCCTGGAGGGCTGTAGCACGCGCAGTTTGAGCAGCAGACCGAATCTTTTGTTATGGAGAGGGCCGTTGGCCCGTTTGGAAAGTCACTCGGGGAATCGTGCGGCGCTTGCAAGCGTCCGTTAGGCTGTGCCACCAGCGGGCTGATATCAGATAATCGACCGAAGGAATGTTCAGGAAATGCAGATCAATCGCGCCGATGTAGCAGATCTCATCTACTTTCTCGCTATTGCACGTCATAAAAGCTTCAGTCGCGCTGCGATTGAGCTTGGGGTGACTACTTCAACCCTGAGCCATGCTCTGAAGGGCCTTGAGAATCGCCTTGGAGTTCGACTCCTGAATCGCACAACGAAGAGCGTTACCCTGACGGGCGCGGGCGACGCGTTGGCGGCTACGGTAGAGACGCCCTTCGAGGTGATCGACGTCGCGCTGGAGACGCTGAATCGGTTTCGTGATGCGCCCGCTGGTCGTATCCGGCTCAATGTCGCCGTCGAGGCCTCGACCTTACTGCTCGCACCGATAGTTCCCGAGTTCGTTGAGCGGTACCCGGATGTGGAACTCGACATCGTTGCAAGCAACCGCATGGTGAATGTGACCGAGGGCGGCTTTGACGCAGGAATTCGTTATGGGGGCACTGTCCCCGAGGATATGATTGCCCAACGTCTTTCCGCGAACATTCGATGGGTCGTTGCAGGATCGCCTACATATCTCGATCGATTTGGCACTCCGGTTCATCCAAGTGACCTTCTTCATCATCGCTGCGTTAGCAACCGTCTGGGAGATGACCGCGTCTATCGTTGGGAGTTTGAGCAAGGAGACGAGAAAATCGCCTTATTGGTTCCATCGTCGGTTACGGTTGACCAAGCTGAAACAGGACTAGTTGCCGTACTAGGTGGCGTGGGTCTCATGTACTTTCCTGAACCCTTAGTCGCGCGGTACGTCAGCGACGGGCGGCTGCGGCTCGTGCTCACCGACTGGGCACCCTCCGAGCCCGGTTTTCATATCTACTATTCCAGCCGGCGTCAAATGCCGACGGGGTTGCGTCTTCTGATCGATCTGGTGCGAGAGATTCAGCCGTTGGGACTATGACAGCAACGCAACCTCGACAGTCAAGACGGTCGCGCAATCAGAGAGGCCGTAGGACCGTAGCGGTAACGGGCGGAAACGCGTGCGTTGTGCCGACAGTTGGATGCCGGAAATCTCCGGCCCATTTTCGCAGGTGTCTATCAGCGCAAGATGAACAGTCGTTAGGACGTCGCTCTGCGCAATTAGATGGTGATTGCGGTCCGTTGCTCGCCACTAGAGTCGAGTTCACTGTCGGAAAGTCCTATCGCGGGTGAGGTGTCAAAGCACCGGCATCCTCAGGCTCGGCAGTTTTGCGGTTTTTCAACATGCTTTGCGACCGGCTTTCGGGATATGTCCTCTCCAACCCATATCGGCGAGATCACTGCGATTTATGGGACGCGTGAAGTCGGATCGCAATTGGAATAGCGCAAAGAGCAAGAGTCGCCGCAACAAGAAAGATCGGGCCAAGTCCGGTCAGATTGGCGAGCAAACCAAGAACAGGTGCGAATATGCCGAGCGCCACATCGATGAAGGCGGTGTAGATACCCATAGCGAGGCCTCGCGCATCCGTGGGGGCGCGCGCGACCGCCTCCATTCCGAACCCCGGATAGACCAGCGCGTAGCCGAATCCGGCCAAAGCAGCGCCTGAGAACGCAAGCCACGCGACGGGCGAGAGGTAAATGAGGGCCATACCGGCACTGTGGATGACGATAAAGACCATCGCAGTTCTTGCGCCACCGAGGCGGTCGGGCAACGGGCTGAGGAAAGCACGGGCGACGATCAGACCTGCGGCGAATGCAGTAAATGATAGCCAAGCTGGCTGCCAACCTCGTTGGACGAAAAGAAGAACGGCGAACGCAGTCACTATGCCGTAACCGAGGCTCGAAAAGGCCATCCCCATGCCAGGCAGCCAAACGGCTTTCAACACCGTAGCGACGACCCTATTGCTCTGTGGATTGACTTTGACGGCGGGAATAGGAGTGATCAAAACGAGCGTAAAGACTGCACCGACGGAGGTCGCTAAACCAATCGAGGCAAACCCATAGCTCTTGAAAAGAAAACTTCCAAGTGGCGAACCGAAAGCCAACGCCACAAACATTGACGTGCCGATCCATGCAATCATTTTCCCGACGTTGCCCGGGCCGGCAAGGGCTAGACACCAGCTTTGAGCGCCGGTCATGATGAAACTCTCGGCGCCGCCGAGCAAAGCACGACCCACTATCAATATCGCGATGGAAACTAGCGCGTTACTGATGGTCTTCAATGAGACAAGATAGAGCAGACCGGCGAGCGCTGCCATGACAAGTCCTGCGGTCACGGCGTACTTCGGACCTCTCTGATCAGAGATTCTGCCCGACCACAGACGCGAAAGTAACGACGCCGCGAATTGAGCACCGGAAACGAGGCCAACAGTGAACGTTCCAAATCCCAGGCCGTCGTGAATATGTAGTGGAAGAGCCGGTAGAGCGGCTCCTGTAACCAAGAACACGGTGAATACGCATGCCATCAGCGACAGCAGCGATCGATTGGTGGATGATGTGAACCGGTGGGGTATCACGAACACGTCTACTCCTCAGGCTGCGGACACATCAGAGGCCCGAGCGCCTCAGCATCGCTTCCGGGTATCGGGCTCCCTCGACTGCTATCGCCGCAGCGCCCACTTGGATTTCAATGAGTTCGTCGTTTGAGAGCACAACCGATAGTGCGCCCACATTCTCCTTAAAGCGTTCCACGTTGCGTGTGCCGAACAATGGAACGATCCAAGGCTTGTCTCTGGACTTTCCGTATCCCATGCAGCCCAGGGAAAGTGCCGAAACTACAAGTCCTTAGCCCGCTCGCGTTTTCTGCATGTTTGCACCTCAGTCTGCAGGCAAGATGTTGATGGTTGTCACTCGAACGCGCTCATCAATCATGGGAGCGAGATAAGGACTCTTGCCGTATTTCAGGCGATAGGCTTCATCAACCTGGTCGTTGATTGCGCCCCTGGCGCCCGCGAAGGACACGTCCCTTGTTGTTCCCGCAACTGTGATTCGGCCAGCACCCTGGCGGATGGCGGCTTGATACCAGCGAGATGCTTCGCCGTTATAGGCGCGAACGTAAAGATGACCGTCCACGATCACCGACCAAATCCACGTCGGTGTGCCATAGGTTTTGTGATCTTCACGGAATGGAGCAATGTACAGATCGTCGGAAGCTGCAATTCGCTCAAGTTCGCTTCGCGTCCACATACCCATGTTGCGTCCCTCGGAGGATGGAAAGAAATCTGAAGACCGTGTAATTGATAATCTGCTCGGTCGACTCGGCTCGCGAAATTGCCCGAGCCAGATGGCGGACCGACACGAATTTGAGGTTCCCGAAGAGGGCTGATGCATGCGCGGAGAGTGGCCATGATGCTTTGATGAACCGATGACGCTTTCCAACGCGCATAACGCCGAGGCAATTAGTCGTCTGCCCGTTCGATGAGTATGTCCGATGCCCCGGTCGTACGCAGTTCTTCCAAGCCACAATCGAGACGCCCAAGCTTCACAAGGCCCGGCGAATGCCGAAAGTCCTTGTGAAAAACTGCAATGTTTCCCCACGGTTCGTAATATGTAACGTCGCCCGCGTAAGGGACAATTCCTGATGGTGTTCCGTCCGTGTTCAGCCTTCTTGGGAGGTAAGCAATCTTCTCCGTCGCCGCGAAGTCGACCAGCCGGAGAGGCAGCGGCAACATGGCTACAAAGTCGCGCGATGTAGCGTTGTCGTCCAAGCGCCCGGTCACAAGCGTGCCATTCAATACAAATCTGATCTTCACGACTATCCCTTGCTCGCGATTTGACTGGCGACCCACGTTGGCGTGTTGCAAGACCGTCCGGCAGCGGGCACGTGGGAACTGTAGCCGAATCGCTGCAACTGGGTTAGCCGCGCTCGTGCCAATGTTGTTGTGAGCAAGATTCACAAAAGCCTGAGACGGCCACACAGACCGCCCTGGCGAGCCAAATAATACAGGGCAGTCTCCGCGCCGTGCCGTTTGTTGGCGAATTCTCACAAGTGCATGCGACATAGGCCGGCTTTCAGATTGAGATATTCCCGTTAAAGTTAGTCGATAGCGCGGTGGGGTTCAACACGCCGTGCAGGTCGACCGCGCCGAGGAATCGGCCAGTAAATCGATTCGGTTCAACACGTCGCTGATAGAGGCGTGCAGGAAGAAAGGGGCGGAACTGAAATGCAATATGTTCATCTCGGACGGTCGGGCCTAAAGGTTAGCCGTCTGTGCCTCGGAACCATGAACTTTGGCGACCTGACGGATGAGTCGACCAGCTTTAGGATCATGGACGATGCGATGGGATTCGGCGTCAATTTTATCGATACCGCCGATGTGTACGGTGGACCGCAGTCTCCGCAGATGAAACAGGGCTTTGGCCTTTCGGAAGAGATCATTGGTCGCTGGATCGCCCAAGGTGGCAGACGCGATCAAATCGTACTCGCGTCAAAGGTCTACCAGCCGATGGGACTGGGGCCGAATGACCGCGGACTATCGGCATTTCATATCAGAAAGGCATGCGAGGACAGCTTGCGCCGGCTGAAGACTGATCACATCGATCTCTACCAGATGCACCACATCGACAGACGCACGCCATGGGAGGAGGTTTGGCAAGCCATGGACGTCTTGATTCAACAGGGAAAGGTGCTCTACGTCGGAAGCTGCAATTTTGCCGGCTGGGATATTGCTACTGCCCAGGCGGCGGCGCAGTCACGCCACTTCATGGGACTCGTCGCGGAACAGAGTCTATATAACCTGTCTGCGCGAACCATCGAACTTGAGCTGATTCCAGCTTGTCGTCACCATGGCGTAGGACTACTTCCATGGAGCCCCTTGGGTGGCGGACTGTTGGGAGGTGTGCTCCAGAGGGCGCTCGATGGTCGCCGCGCAAAGCCCGAAATGGCTCGGAGAATTGGCCAATATCACGACCAGTTGCAGGCGTATGAGGCGCTGTGCGCCGACCTTGAAGAGCGTCCAGCCGACATCGCCCTAGCCTGGCTGCTCCACAATCCTGTAGTCACCGCCCCAGTTGTCGGTCCACGTACGCCAGACCAACTGTCGCTCGCACTTCGAGCCGTCGATATTTCCCTGTCTGAGGACACCCTTCGTTGCCTGGACGAGATCTGGCCGGGTCTCGGAGGGGAAGCGCCAGAAGCTTATGCATGGTAACGCGCGGCGCATCTTCTTCTCGACAATCCCGCTCAAGACGGACTGTCTAAAGAGCAAAAGGAGTAACGACCTATGGACGAATCCGGCCAACCGAATCCGACGCGACGAAATCTGCTTATCGTGGGGGCAGTCTCAGCTGTAGCCCCGATGCTGCCTGTTGGGACAGCAAACGCGCAAAAACAAATCGGCGGTCCATTAAACGGAGATTCTCCGGCGCTGACGACAAAGCATATGCGCGTCAATTTTAATGTGAATGGCGTCGTTCAAGCACTTGAGCTCGACCCGCGAACTACTTTGCTTGACGCCTTGCGGGAGCACCTCCGTCTTACCGGTACCAAGAAGGGGTGCGACCACGGGCAATGCGGCGCGTGTACCGTCCTCGTGAATGGAGTCCGCATCAACGCTTGCCTGAGCCTTGCCGTAATGCACGAGGGTGACGCGATAACAACTATCGAAGGGCTTGGCACGCCGGACCACCTTCATCCAATGCAAGCGGCCTTTATCAAGCACGATGGCTATCAATGTGGATACTGTACGCCGGGCCAAATCTGTTCGGCGGTTGCCGTCCTCAGCGAGATCAAGGCTGGGGTGCCCAGCCACGCGACCGGCGACCTGACAGCCTCCGTTGAGGCCACCAACGTGGAAATGCGCGAACGAATGAGCGGCAATATCTGTCGCTGTGGCGCCTACTCGAATATCGCCGATGCGATGGCCGAAGTGGCGGGGAGCCGGGCATGAAAGAGTTCACCTACGAGCGAGCGAAGAGTCCCGCCGAGGCTGCTGTGATCGCTTCGCAGCGACAGGGCGCGAAATTCATTGCCGGAGGCACCAATCTGATCGATCTTATGAAGCTCGAGATAGAAACGCCGGCTCATCTGGTCGACCTTCGGCATATTGGTCTCGACCGCATAGAGGAAACCGCTGACGGAGGTCTTCGTGTCGGCGCACTGGTCACAAATACCCAGCTTGCTGCCGATCCGAGGGTGCGACGGGACTATGGGGTGCTTGCGCGCGCGATCGTTGCCGGTGCGTCGGGGCAATTGCGGAACAAAGCGACAACGGGCGGCAACTTGCTTCAGCGCACGCGCTGTCCATATTTCTACGATCCGAATCAAGCCTGCAATAAGCGGCAACCAGGGTCAGGTTGTGCCGCAATCAGCGGGTTCAGTCGCCAGTTGGCCGTGATCGGCGGGAGTTCTGACTGCATCGCAACGAACCCAGGCGATATGGCTGTGGCATTGCGCGCTTTGGACGCAACCATCGGAACCGTTCGAGCCAATGGCCAGACCAGGGTGATACCGATCGCCGACTTCCATCGGCTGCCAGGCACCACGCCAAATGTCGAGACCGAACTTATGCCCGGCGAACTCATTACCGAGGTGACATTGCCTCCGCCGATCGGTGGGCGGCACATTTATCAGAAGGTCCGAGATCGCGCATCGTATGCGTTTGCCCTGGTCTCGGTCGCAGCCGTCGTGCACGAGGACGGTCGTGGGCGGATTGCAGTGGGTGGTGTAGCGCCGAGGCCGTGGCGAGTTGCAGCTGCAGATGCGGCGATGTCCGAGGGTGCCAAGGCAGTCGCACACGCACTTATGAACGGAGCGCGTCCGACGCACGATAACGCGTTCAAAATGGCCTTGCTCGAGCGGACGATAGCCTACGTAATGGCGCAGGCGAGGGGATGATTAATGAAGTTTGAGATGCCAGCAGGACAGAATCCAATCGACCAGATGACCGTAGTCGGTCAACCACTTGATCGCTTCGAGGCGAAGCTGAAGACAACTGGTACTGCGACCTACGCTTACGAGTATCACAACGTCGCCCCGAATATCGCGTACGGCTACATCCTTGGCGCTGCGATTTCCAAAGGGCGAATCAAGTCAATCGACACTAGGCAGGCCGAGTCTTCCCCTGGTGTGCTGGGTGTTGTGACGTATCGCAACGCTGGTCCTTTGGGGGTCGGCAAGTTCTACGTCCAACGGATGCTCGCTTCGCCAGAAATCGATCACTATCACCAGCCGATTGCGGTGGTGGTGGCAGAGACTTTCGAGCAAGCGCGCGCGGCTTCGTCGCTCATTCGCGTCGATTACACGCGCAGCGCAGGCAGATTTGATCTCGCTGCCCAACTCTTCAGCGCTCCAGTCGCACCACAGATGGCGTTTGGCGGCCCAACCGAGACCCACGTAGGAGACTTCGAACGAGCTTTTTCAGACGCCGAGATGAAGGTAGACGAGACCTATACCGTTCCCGACCAAGCCCACGCCATGATGGAACCCCATGCCACGATCGCGGTTTGGGAGGGTGACCGGGTCACTTGCTGGACCTCGATCCAGCAGATGAACTGGGGTACCCGCGATCTCGGACTCATTCTCGGTATTCCGCGTGACAACGTTCGACTCATTTCGTCTTTTATCGGCGGCGGCTTTGGAGGGAAAGGCACGGTCCAGTCTGATCTTGTGCTGGCGGCCCTCGCCGCGCGGTTAGTGCGTCGGCCAGTCAAAATCGCGCTTCAGCGTCCAATCATGTTTAATAACACGATCCATCGGCCGAAGACGATCCAGCGCGTCAGACTTGGTGCCGGGCGCGACGGGAAACTCACGGCGATCGGCCACGAAAGCTGGTCTGGCAACCTTGCGGGCGGACGCACGGAGCCGACAACCCTGTCCACGCGAACCCTGTATGCGGGGCCAAACCGCATGACCCGCGTCCGATTGGCAACGCTAGATCTCGCAGAGGGAAACGCCATGCGAGCGCCGGGGGAAGCGCCTGGTCTAATGGCGCTTGAGATCGCGATGGACGAAATGGCAGAGAAGCTTGGAATGGATCCGGTCGAGTTCCGAATCCTGAACGACACGCAGGTCGACCCAGAAAATCCCAATCGACCCTTCTCATCCCGTCCCTTCGTCGAGTGTCTGCGAACTGGCTCCGAACGCTTCGGATGGAAGACACGAAAGGCGCGGCCAGGTCAGCTCCGCGATGGCCATTGGCTCGTTGGGACAGGGATGGCCGGTGCGATTCGAGGGGCACCCATCGGCAAGGCGGGAGCACGGTTACGCCTTGACCGCCGAGGTTCTATCACCGTCGAGACCGATATGACCGACATCGGCACGGGCAGCTACACCATCGTGCAGCAGACGGCAGCCGAGTTAATGGGCGTCCCGATCGAGAAGGTCGTGGCGAGACTGGGCGACTCGAGCTTTCCAGAGACTCCTGGTTCAGGAGGGCAACAAGGTGCCGCGTCTGTCACTGCGGGCGTATATGCCGCTTGCATGAAGCTGCGGGAGATTGTTGCCGAGCGATTGGGATTCAAAGCCGCTGAGACCGAGTTCACGGCTGGCAAAGTTCGTTCTGGCGGGCGAAGTGTGCCGCTTACTCAGGCGGCTGCAGATGGCGACATCGTCGTCGAAGACAGCATCGAATTCGGTGATTTATCCAAGCAGTTCGCGATTCAGACTTTTGGAGCGCATTTCGCTGAAGTTGCTGTTAATGCCTTTACTGGCGAGATCCGTGTTCGCCGGATGCTCGCGGTATGTGCTGCCGGGCGCATTCTGAACCCCAAGACGGCACGCAGTCAGGTGATCGGTGGGATGACGATGGGCATTGGCGCGGCGTTGATGGAAGAGATGGCAGTTGATAAACGGCTTGGCTTGTTTATCAACCATGATTTAGCCGGATATGAAGTACCGGTTCATGCGGATATACCCCATCTCGATGCCTTCTTTGTCGAAGAGGTCGATCCGGCGATTTCGCCCTTGAAGGCGAAGGGTGTCGGCGAATTGGGCCTCACGGGAGTTGCACCTGCGGTCGCGAATGCAGTCTACAACGCGACCGGTATACGTGTGCGGCAGTACCCGATCACGCTGGACAAGTTTCTCGATCGGCTGCCGGTCATCGCCTGAGATTGTGATGTCAGGTGGCGGACGGAAGTGCTGTCGGCCCGTAGAGCGGTCAGCCACTGCAAGTCTTTCGCTGGCTGGTAGCACTTTCAACTCAACAAATATGGAGGAAGTATCTTGGAGGTCACGTTCGATTTTTCTGGACGGGTTGCGCTTGTAACCGGCGCGGCGTCAGGCATGGGTCTCGCGACGGCCAAAGCGTTTGCACAGGCAGGGGCCGCCGTGACGCTCGCAGACGTGAATGCCGACGCTCTGAGCCACGCGGTCGATTCATTGAGAGTTCCGGCGCATCAAGTGTTGGCGGTGCCCTGCGATGTCACCGATGAGGCACAGGTTGCTCAGATGGTAAATCATACGGTGACGACCTTTGGCCGGCTAGACGCTGCCTTTAACAACGCAGGGATTCAGGTGCCGCCAAGTGACGCTGCTGACGAACCTGCTGAGAATTTCGAGAAGGTGACGGCGGTCAACCTGCGCGGCGTCTGGGCGTGTATGAAACACGAGTTGAATCAGATGAGAAAGCAAGGCAGCGGCGCAATCGTCAACTGCTCCTCGCTCGGAGGACTTGTGGGGCTTCCCAGCCGGGCGTCCTACCATGCTTCCAAACATGGGGTGATCGGGCTGACGCGAAGTGCTGCTCTCGAATATGCGCCGCGCGGGATCCGCATCAACGCCATTTGCCCTGGTACGTTTGATACGCCAATGGTCGCAGAGATGCTCCAAAAGCAGGCTGACGCGATGAAGGAGATTCTGCGTGAACAACCGATAGGACGCCTGGGGCGCGCCGAAGAGATCGCGGATGCCGTTCTTTGGCTTTGCAGTTCCGGTTCCACCTTCGTCATTGGTCACGCACTCGCCATTGACGGTGGGTTCACGGCGCACTAATGACATCGTTCAACCGCAATTACGCAGGTCCGATTGTGACGGCGTCGAATGCAAATGCTTGTCACAGACGTCTGGAGCCAGAACCCAGCCCACGATTGTTGCAACAACATTCGCTCCATGAGACCGGTGCATTCCATGATCACATCCTTGTTTCGCATCATGCTTGCTGTCGCCGTCGTGCACACGTCGTTGGCTATTTCCACCGAGACGCAGGCCAGCGAATCGATGACAAATGTCGCGCAGCAGGAGATAGTGCGTGCCGGCTCTCAGCCGTCCGTGGCTGGTTCGGACGAGTACTTCGTCGGTAAAGTACGTGTGCAACCCGTATGGCCGGCAGACGCGAGCATCAACGCCTCAGGCGGACTGGTGACATTTGAAGCGGGCGCGCGTTCAGCGTGGCACACCCATCCGGCCGGCCAACGACTTGTTGTGACATCAGGTTCCGGGTTGACGCAAGAATGGGGCAAGGAAGTCAAACAAATCCGGGCTGGTGACGTGGTTTGGTGTCCGCCCGGTGTGAAGCACTGGCATGGGGCCGCGCCCAACTCCGCGATGACTCATCTGGCTGTAACCGGCACAGTGAATGGAAAGAACGTTTCCTGGATGGAGAAGGTCACCGATGAGCAATACAACGGCCGTTAAGCGCCTAAAAAGGCGAGTTCAGACCTCGGCGTTGGCCTTGGTCGTGAGCCTGGTTTCGACACCAGGCTTACCATCTACAAACGAAGGAGCATCAAACATGACGAACGCGGGAATTAACTCGCCGAGTGCCTCTGAGACCTTGACCGCTCGCCAACAGGCGATCGTGCCTATCGCAGCGTTCGCTGCTGCAGGCGATATGACCAATTTGAATGCTGCTCTGAACCATGGTATGGACGCTGGGTTCACGGTCAGCGAAGCAAGAGAGATCTTAGTGCAAGTGTATGCCTATGCTGGTTTCCCGCGCAGTCTCAACGCGCTCGGAGAACTCATGAAGGTTCTTGAGTCGCGCAAGCAGCGTGGCGTCCAAGACGCACTAGGCAAGCTTCCCAGCGCTCCTATTCCCACCGGAGACGCTTTGCTCGCTGCTGGCACTGCGAATCAGACTAAGTTGTCTGGCGCCCCGGTAAAGGGGCCGCTCTTCGATTTCGCTCCGACGATTGGTGAATATCTCAAAACCCATCTTTTTGGCGATATCTTCGAACGGGACAACTTAGACTGGCAGAGCCGCGAGCTTGCTACCGTAAGTATGCTTTCCGTTATTACGGGCGTAGAGTCACAACTGCAGGCCCACATGCGCATCAGCATGAATGTAGGGCTATCTGCGGACCAGCTGCGTCAGGTCGGACAAGTATTAGCAGACCGCGTGGACGGAAGCGCTGCACAACGGGCACGCGAAGCACTAGATCGGCAACTTGCAGCGACACAGGGACACTGAAGGCTGCTGAGCAGTCGCGGTCTCGAGCCAGCGCGGTCGCGATTCTTGTGGGGCCTCGATTACCATTATCGTTTGTACGTCACGGTTTCGCGCGGCCCCATGGACGCCGTTCTTGAAGAGGCTAACTTTCGGTATCTCAAGGGCGTTCTAACCGCTGCGCACGAAGAACATCGTAGGAAGGCAGGCCAACGGCTGATGACTGGACCGGCGGTTAAAGACAAAAGGATGTGGGGAATGCATGACGCGCTGCTGAATAGGTTGGAAGCACATTAGGACGCTGGGTCGATTACAGCCCGTGCTGTTTGCCGTGGCCACAGGAGAAAAAACGACGACCGTCAAGGTTGGAATAAGGCATACGTCCTAAAGTTGGGACGAACTTCCCATCGCTTGGCGATTAATTCAGCGCATGCAAACCGATGGATTTTGCTGCATTGCCGTGCACTTTCGGGGCCTGCAAATCTGCCGACCTAAAGTCGCGGCTTCAACGAAAGAGATCGTTCTCTCAGGGCTCCCGCGACGGGGGCTTTTTCCGGCCGGCGCAGTCGCCGGCTTTTTTTTAGTCAGAGATGTTAATTTCAGTCAGAGAAAGTGAGCATTCGTCCGGCACCGTGGAGTCATGGTCCGCTTCTTTGTGACGAGCGACGCGATAGAACTTCTCTGCTACTTCCGGCTGACCGAGGTCAAGGGCGTGTTGGAGGATCTGGACGGGGGGATCTGTTGACGACTTCCTGGCCCGTCGGTTATTCGAAAAGAGGGCGCGGCCTCCGTGCATGACGCGTGGTGGGACGTGGAAGCGCTGACCCATGGTCTAGCCGCTCCGAGCCTTCTTCAACGGCAGTTGATCGAGAAAGCGGTGATGTCAGTCTTCGCAATTCCGATGTAAGTATCTGCTGCGTCTCCTTCCCAGAAAGCCCGTAAAACGACTGACATTTCGCAGAATGGTGTGGCATAGTGCGACCATCGCAAACATAAGGTGGGTATGTGATGGCAACGCTGAGCGAAATCCAAGCAAAGATCCAAAAGCTACAGGCGCTGGCAGAGGAAATTGCCAAGAAGCAATCGTCCAAGGTGCTGGAAGAGATTCAAAGTCTGATGGACAAACATGGCGTGACGATTGCCCAAATTGAAAGCTACCTTGGCAAATCGGGACGAGGTCAGAAGGCACCGTCTTCGAAATCGTCTGGGAACCACGCAGGAGCCGAGAAATATCGCGATCCAAAAACAGGAGCGACGTGGACTGGCCATGGCCGCGCGCCCGCGTGGATTGCGAACGCCAAGAACCGAAACCGCTTCTTAATCGATGCTGACACGAGCACGCCACCGGTCGCGGCTTCGAAGCAGCCAAAAGCCGGAAACTACGTGCGCGGACCGCAGGCGCCGAAGTATCGCGACCCGGAAAGTGGGGCGACCTGGAGTGGCCGTGGTAAAGCTCCGGCATGGTTGTCCAGCGCCAAGGACCGAGCAACTTACCTTATCGACAAGGTGACTGACGGGACTGTGGCGTCCGACTCCGCTCCGGCTAAGAAGAGCGCCGCCAAGAAGGTGGCGACGAAGAAGATTGGGGCGAAGAAGGCGGCGACCAAGAAGGTTGCCAGCAAAAAGGTCGCGTCAAAGAAGGCAGCAACCAAGAAGGCAGCCTCGAAGACGACGCCCGTGAAAAAGGCGGCAGCGAAAAAGAGCACAGCAGCGGGGAAGAAGGCGCCGGCGAAGAAAACTCCGGCTATTGCGGAGGTTCCGTCTTCAGCTGCTGACCAGGGAAGCGCAGAGACGAACACGACTACGACGGTCTGAGCCGTTCCTCAAAGTCGTCAGTTTTG
Organism: Caballeronia novacaledonica; assembly: GCF_900258035.1. Classification (GTDB taxonomy): domain Bacteria; phylum Pseudomonadota; class Gammaproteobacteria; order Burkholderiales; family Burkholderiaceae; genus Caballeronia; species Caballeronia novacaledonica. The sequence continues at coordinate 227,834 of NZ_OGTP01000005.1, forward strand.
AGCGGGTCCGTTCTGCCTTCTCATACGGTATGGAAGGCGGGACATGGACCCGATCCTCAGTGCGCCGGAAGAGGCAGGAAGGCGCCCGACGCCCGGTGAGGGCGAAGCGACCGGCCTTTCTCGTGTGTCCAGGTGGGCGTGCCGAGGCGTGTCCGCGAGCTGGCGATCTGACCCGCGCGAGGCAACCTGATCAGCGGCAGGTGGCGAGTCCAGCCTCCATACGCGCTCTGCGCCAGATAAGCGCGAAATCGACTATAACGGGAATTCGTATTGTTACAAAATTCTTCAGCCAAAGCGTTTTGTAGAGACGCTAGTCGATTAAAGGAAGATTTCGGTGGAATGAAATCCCACAACGAATCTTGGACCGATTTTCTGTTGGCGATTGAGCAATTCCGGTGTTATACGTCAATAGTCACGCGTCGGCCGAGCACCGAGCCGCCCGACGTTAACGTCGCTTCTTCCGGCTGAAGAGCTCCGGCGGTGACCTTCAGCGTGGACGGGTGCGACCGGTGGCGCGCTGGGGAAATCGGACTACCACGGGGTAGGTTGAAATAGTCCGTGCGGTGGCGAAGATAGAGCCGCGACCTCGAAGTCTGTCGGAGCCATTCAAATACGAGATGGTGGAAGGGGAACCTGCGGTGTTTGGCAGGGGCCCCGGCTATTCCTAGCTACCCTAAAGGAAGATATGCTCACTAGGATCTGCTTCCGTGAGCGTGTTTTTCTATTCTCAACAGAGCATGTTTCACTTTAGCATGTGCTCAATCTTCAAAAGCATATGCTTGCGTAAGGATATGCCTCCCTCTCGTTGCGTGCATCATCAAAGGCCGCTGCGCGGCTGGCAGCCAGGAGCGAATGCTTGCAGCGAGCGTCCTTCTCCTGTTGCCGACGAACACGCGCATCTGCATGGGCGCGCGCGCGCCTCGTCACTGGCTTACTCCGAGGGCGAATGTCCTACATGTTTCGCCTTGGTGGGACTGCGCAACTGGCGGCGAAGGAGCGGATGTCTGAGTCGCGCATGCAACTCGCGTTGGCGGCGTCCTGGGGAATAGGGCGACGGTACGCTGTCATCGGTGCTCTCGCGTGATCTGCTGTGCGGAGTGCGATTCAGTCCTCGCGCTGCTGGCCCGGCGCTCAACTTCGCTTCGAAGGCAGCCTCGTGCTCGGTCGCTCTCTGGTGGCGGCATGCCCGTCGGCGCGCTCTTGGCAATGAGAGTGAGAGTTTTCCGCTACCGTCTTTCAAAAGTCGAACGGCCAGTTTGCTTCTGTCCGATTAACTTAGCGAGCGTTGCTTTTCGACTGATACGGCCTCGGTTTCCGCGTCTCCGATGACTTTGAGTGGGATCTCACCTACACCCGTTGCGCGCTCAATGAGCAAACTATCGCCTTCGGCAACGAGGAACTCCTGGAGGCGGCCGAAATCCCCGCACCAAAGCATTTCGACGCCTTTGTCGCGGGCGACATCGCGATTTGCGGATAGTGCTACTGCGCGAACTTGTAGTCGGCTCGATTTTGCTTGTCCACCAATTTCCACACCGTAACCAGGCAAGGCTGGGTTCTTAAGGACGACGCGGCCATCGCGCGCCCATGCGGTCTCCATGCCGTCGTTGACCTCGTAACCAAGGCGCGCGAAGCCCTTCAGAATTGCGTCGCGTCGTGCATGTGCCGCCTGGCGTTGCTGCTCTTGCTCAACAACCTTCTTGCATTCCTCCGCAAGCTGGGCAATCGCTTGCAAGGACGTTGCGGGGCCGCATTGCTCGATTCGCGTGAACAAAGCCATTGCCTCGGCGGACGTGTTTGCGCTGATCTCAGCCGCGAGCTGTTGCAGTTCTTCGATTGCCGAACGATGTGCACGGGTCGCGTCGACAGCAATAGAGAGGTCGAGTATCAGACTATCGAGCAAGAGATTACGACGCTGTTCGTTCGCCTCAGTTTCGATCGAGCGCAATTTGGCCGCAAATGTTGCGACATCAGCGTCTTCAAGGAACACTTGCGCTTCGGAAACCTGGCGGTCGACGCGGTCGTAAAGAAGGTTGTTCGAGCGTGAAATATTCGTTGCTTTCCACTCACTAAAGTCTTGAGCCGTATCCTTGCCCAACAGACTACTCGCCAGCTTTTGCTGCGCCTCGCTGATAGTCTGCGATGACTCCGGTACGAGAAGGCTGAATCCTTGAGCGAGCAGGGTGTCCGCGTTTGCGACATCCTCGCCCGATGCGATGAGGTCGAGCTTTAAAGCGAGTTCCTGTGGCACCACGATGCCTTTGGACTTGAGCGCGCCCATGAGGGTCGTCGCGCTATCGCGTCCCTGCCTTCTACGCTTTGCCGCCTGCTCCGCTTTCTCGATCGCAGCTCGTTGCCGCCGTGCGACGTCTGCCTTCAGGAACGCGATTTCATCTGGAACCTTCTTCTGCAGTTCCATGAAAGCATCGTTGGTAATCAAAGCGGTGAGTGCCTTTCGACGTTCGTGAGTCGCTGCGATCTCCTCAGCCGAAAGCTCTCGAATACGCTGCCCCGATGCGGTCCATGCGGCAATCGCCTGGTCGAGCCGGTGTAGATGAGCTTCACAGATCGCGAGAACTTCTTCGCGCGTAACGATTCGAACAACCTTCGGCCCACTCATGCTATGACCTCCGTTTTCAGGGCTGCGTCGATTGCCGCTTTCAAGCGAGCTTTTTCTGCTGCTGGCTCGTGATACCAAGCCTGGGATGAGACGCGATGCAGTGTCGGTATCGCCCGCCGCAGGACGGACGGTCGCCAGATTTCGCGCGCCCTTGCTCTTTGAAGCAGATGGTGACGCGGGGCGTCACACTCGATACCGATGGCGTACAAGCCAGTTTCCAGGTCAGCGATAGCGAAATCAAGACCGAAGGCGTCGCCTTCCTGAGCGATAGCGGGCGACAGTCCAAGCTCACGCAGATATTCGAGAACATCCGATGCAAAGCCATCGGCTTCGCCGTTTTCCTCCAACTTGAGATGAGCGCGTTCGCTGCTCATACGGCCAAGAAGCGCCCGCCCGGTTGGGAGTTCTCCATTTGACATCGCGCGTGCGTACTCCAGATAGCCTTGGAGGTAATCACGGGGGATGGCCGGCTTACGCTTGGTGTTGAGCAGGTCCGAGATATCCCGGATGGGCATCGATGTAACAAGCACGACTTTCTTTCGAGCGCGTGTCACTGCGACGTTCAGGCGACGTTCGCCGCCTTTTTGTCCGAGCACACCGAAAAAACGCTTGAACGCGCCCTGGCTGTTGCGGCCGAAGGTTGTCGAGAAGATGATGACATCGCGCTCATCGCCCTGGACGTTTTCCACATTCTTGACGAAGACGCCCATGTCTTCGCCACCGTCGGAACGATCGCTCTCTTCCCGATACGCATTTCGGAACTCCTCGTCTTCTTCTGCGCGTAGCTCCAGCCGTTCCTCAATGAGATTAGCCTGCTTAAGATTGAACGTGACGACACCTACTGACGGGCGTTGATCAAAAGGAAGCTTCCAGAGTTCCGCGAGATATTCGACCACGCGGTCCGCCTCATCAGAATTCGTCTGGCGTTCATAGATACCGTTGACCGGAATCAGCTCCAATGGCTTGATTTCCCGAATCGTCGCTTCAGGATGCCGGACCGGCACGCTGAGTTCGTTGTCGTAGAACGCGGCGTTCGAGTAACCGATCAGTTCGCGATAGGCAGAGCGATAGTGAATCTGCAAAGTGGTAACAGGGAGGGAACTACGTGCCAGTTGGAGCAGGTCAGGGCAGTCCTTAATCTCGCGACGGTTCCAGGTGTCTTCGAAGAGTTCGCGTTCTTCCTCGGTTGCGTCTTCGTCGGGCTGCTCCCCGTCGTAAATCTCCGTTTCGTCGCTGTCCGTGCGACCCGAGAAGAACTTTGCCGGCGGCATCTGCTTTTCGTCACCGCTCACAACGGAGACGCCGCCACGGAACAGCGTGGGAATGGCGTACTCAACCGGCATCTGTGACGCCTCGTCGTAGACTACTGAGTCGAACAGATTCGACTTAAGCGGCAAAACGCGGCTGGCCACGTCCGGATTCATCATCCAGACCGGGCGCAGTGTCATTAGGCCAAGGCCGGCGCCAAGTTCGACGAACTCCCGCAGACGACGAGAGCGTCTGCCGCTCAGCCGGGTGACGTCCTCCCAGTCGCGCACCGAGCCAAGCTTGCTGCGATCAATCCCGTTGCGAAGGACTTCGCGATTGAGTTGACGCATTTCATCGTCGGCACCGGCCAGTGCTTCAACCTTTGCGGCCGTCTCAGTCTGATCGAGAAGCAGTTCTGGGTTCTCCTGCTCGAAGCGACGCTTCCATCCCAGTCGTGCCTCTCGATTGATGAGGCGTCGCACTTCCCAATCGAGATCTTTGGGCGGGACACTCGCGAGAGCTGCCTCGTGGGTTCGCATGACTGCAAACAGCTCAAGCGCTTGCGCATTGAGGTGCTTTGAACGTGCGCGGAACTGTTGATAAGCGGCCAGCGTCGGCACCGCGTCGTTGATACGGTTTAGGGGCGCCTGGTAGCTCACGTTCTCTGCAATGGCGCGGCGACAGGCATCAACCAGTTCGGGCGAGATCCATTCCTCAAGTCCGCTCAGCGCGTTGAGGCTGTGCTGGCGAGCGTTGTAACGAACGAAGGCTGTCTCAAATCCGTCAAGCAGCTGTTTTACGTGAGTCTGATCGCCCGTCATCACCGCCGAATCGAATTCGTCGCCGCGCGGAGCAATTGCGAGATGCTGGGCGAGCTCGCGTACCTCTTCGAGCTGGCGCAGGCGGGCGCGGCATTCTTCGGCGAGTGTCGGCCCGCATGCCGGCTCTATTGTATCCAGGTGCAACGAGCGGCTCGTAGCGTTCAACGCTTCGCGCTTCGGACGCCACTGCTGTTCAAGGCGCGCCGCCGCTAGCAGCACACGAAGCGCATCGTCAGTCGTTGGAGCGCCACAGTTCGCAAGGTACTTTTTCAGCCCGCTGCGTCGGATGTAGGTCCCGGGATTGAGTCGACTGAAGAGCGTCGGCGCCCTGGTGGCGAGTGCGGCGCGTGCTTCGATGTCGTTAAGTTCTGCATTGCCCAACTGCGTGAGCGCTGGCGATAGCGTCTTGTCGAAGGCGGCACCATCGATTTCCGACAACTCTTGATGGAGTTGCTTCAGCACGGCGTAGTGTTGATGACCAGGTGCGTCAGCTTTGTCGGCCGGTCGAAACAGGGGCAACCATTGGGCGAGACGCTTGCGTTGGGTCTCGTCGAGGCTCACGAGGCGGCCTGCGTTTGTGTCGAGCCACGCTCGATACGGCGCAGGGTCGTCAACATCAAACCGTGCCGGATGGGCGGCGAGGGTATCGACACGTAGCTGCTCAGCCTCGCGGAAGCTCGCGAACACGGCGTTAAATTCCTCGACTGTTGCAGGATCTGTTGCAAACGACTTCAACTGTGCGAGCGCGCTACCTTCGAACTTGGCTGGGAGCCAATAGCGGGCGAGCGGGGCGCATTGCTCCTCGAGCGTTGTCAACGCAGAGATGTCGAGCCCCGCAAGCTTTGCACGAAGCTGCGGCACGCTAACTGGCGCTGAGCCCGCCTCAAGCTGGATCAGCTCGCCGAGTAAGGCGCGATAGCTCAGGCCCGTCGAGTCGTCTACGCGATGGAGCGCTTGATGTTGTCGGTCGAGTTCGCCTTCCAGCGTTTCGATTCTCGCTGCCATGCGTTCGCGTTGGCGCACCCAGGTATTGTCAAACGACGAACCTCGAATGATGGCGTCAAGCTGCTCCCGGACAGCCCTGATCGTCGGCTCGCGGTCCTTGTTCACGTCATTGACCATGACGATGCGGTCACCTAGCCCTTCCGCAACTAGCCGCTTGTGTACCACCTCCAATGCAGCGTGCTTCTGGCACACGATCAGCAGGCTCTTGCCGCGTCCAATCGCGTCCGCAACCATGTTGACAATGGTCTGGCTCTTCCCGGTTCCCGGAGGGCCCTCAACGAGGAGACCGGGACCCTTCCGAGCCTGCATGATTGCAGACTCCTGCGACGGGTCGCTGGCCACGGTCAGAAAGCGCTCGATTTCGCTGGCTGACGCTTCGGGTGTCTCGTAGGCCGACTTGTCTTTGAGACGGAGCATCGATTCGAGCGCGGTCCCGGAGGGCGACAATACCTTCAATTGGCGCAGGTCTTCACCAATCGCCTGGCCAGCGAAATCCACGTGGAAGAAGACGCCGGCACACGCAATCCGAAGTTCGCCCACCGGCACGTCGGCCGTGGGAGATGGCAGGGCGCTGAGTTGGCGACGATCGGAATTTGCCAGCAACCCAAATGCGTCGACCACATCGGCGACTTTGAGCGCCGAGCGTCCGAGTACATCGTCCGCTGCGGCCCGCCATGCCTTTACCGAGTCCCGGCCGAGCAAACCTTCGAGCGCCGGGTTCAGCCGCACTTCCTCTCGCTCTCCGTCGAATGCTAGTGCAACCTGACCGCGAGCACCTAGCTCCATCAGCAGCTTGACCGGCCAGAGCAGAACGGGTGCAATGCGCGGGCGCGAACCGCTCCGACCATCCTTGTAGTGCAGGAACGGGAACCCGAGGTAGAGGCCGTCAATGCCGGTATCCCGCTTGTACAGAGACGTCTGTCTGAAGAGCGTATTCAGCCGGTTTTCCAGCGTCGCATTGGCGCCGAAAACAGCAGGGTCCACCGAAACCGACTGCGCATTGCGCTGAAGGAGGTGCTCAAGCAGCGTCGCGCTCGAGTAACGCTCGCCGTTTAGTTCGTGGACATCCACCCGGCCAGTCGTTTTGCCAATGGTCATTCGCACCAACGGGCCGCGCAACACAGTCGTGGCGACTTTCTTCTCGAAGAACTCCAGGATTTGCGAGACGTATTGCTGCTTTTGGGGCTCCAACCACTGCTCCGCAGGCACCGAGAGCAGGACAAGCACCTCGTGCAGCGGCAAGCGGCGTTCAAGGCGGAAATGCTCAGCCCACTCGTCAATTGACCGATTCCCGGTTCGAGCGAAGCCCGCGATCCGATCGTCAACCTTCCGGAAGAGCTCTGCCCGGGCAAGCGCAAGCTCCGCCTGAGCCGCCTCCCGGTCGAACGCAAGAACTTGTTCCCGCTCGGCTACGTCAGCGGCCTGGTTGAGAATCTCCTCAACTGACCGGAACTGCGAAATCTTTGCGCTCAGAAGAACGATTAGGTCTTCCTCGCTAACAATTCTGCGCTCCGAGAGTGATAAGAGGCCCGAGTGAGTGGAGTCGGGCAGAAGGAGCCGCCGCTCTTCCCATTGCGCTGCCAACTGTGCTCGCGAAGTGGAGAGCACCCCGACGCGCACCATGTCCTCGTCTAGTTCGATGGCGTGATTGTGCGCACGCGTGCGGACTTCCTCGGCCCGCCGCCGAAGGCGCGAGAGCCATGTCTCTGTGTGCAGTCGCTCAAGGAACGAGGGTACCGAGCCCGTCACGAGGTCATAGCCCTCAAGCGGGTTTCGAAGCAGCCATCCTGGCGTAACTATGTCGCCACGCAGGATCAGTGGCATTTCCGGGTTCAGAAGCTTAAGCGCGATCATCAGACGGCAATCGTCGTCAACGCCGTCAAGTTGCACAGCCTGACGCAGGCCGGCGAGCTCCTTAGACGGAAGGCCAGCTTCTTCCGCCCATGTGGCGATCACGCCACGATTCAGGTGGTCGCGGGCTTCGTCCCAGTTTTCGCGGTCCGCAGCCGCGAGTGCAAACACGGTGGGCTTGTGATAGAGCCGTGGGCCGAGTGAGATGCTTGCGCCTTCAGCCGTATCAGTCTCGGAAATCGCTGCAGATGGCGCATCGACGTGCTTGCCTTCGAGCCAATCCTTGACTTGCGCCCACTGCCATCGCTGATGGCGGTCGCGTGCCAGCAGACCGCGCAGAAGAAGGTTAAGGGCGGGGTCAAGGTCGTCCGGGAGCGTGACCCCGTTCGCCAGCACGTGAATCAAAAACGCACGTGGATTGATACCCTCAAAGCATTTTCCCTCGGTCAACTGCTCAAGCAGGATCATGCCGAGGCTCCACCAGTCCGAAGCAGCAGCAACACCGCCGGCGATGGCTTCAGGCGCCATGTAGCGGGTCGTTTCGAGCGGAGAAACGATGTCGAGGTCGAATTCCGACAACCGGGCCGAGCCGAATCCGCTGATCACTAGATCGAGTGGCCCGCGACTCCGCACAAGCAACGTGCCCGGCCGGAGGTCACGATGCCGCAAGCCAGCTTCGGAGAAAGAGTTGAGCGCCCGTCCGAGTTCGTCGACGACATGGCGAATCGTCGCCATGTCCCGCACCGCGATACCCACGTCAGCAAGCGTGCCACCACTGAGCTCTTCGGCGACTTCATAAGCCCGGGTATCCCAACGACCGGTCGCGATGATTTCAGGGACGTGCTCACGCGGAAGGCGACGGACAACGTCGTAGACAGACGGGTCTGGCTCGGCACCGTCGCGGTAGAGCGTCAGAACCGCTTGTCGGTTGGTATCGCAGTGCTGCACTACATAGCGCTCTCGCACGCCGTCGGTACTGGAAATCTGTCTGAGAAGGCGCCAACCGTCGATTTGAGTCTCGTTCGTCTGCGGCAGCGTGGTTTCATCGTCTCGGACGACGCGCTCGACTTCGTCGGTGCCCCGGTCGCGGTGCTCATCGTCTGCTGCCGTAGCGGGGTCGGCCCCGCACTCAAGACACATCAGGTCACCGTCATTCATCGGGTGCCCGTTAGTGCACAGCAGTTGTGGCTCGACATCCGCAGAGCAATCCGCTTCGTTTCTGTCGTTGTTTGCGTGTTCGGCTGTGACCACCTCTTGGGGTCGCCACCCCGGCGCTCGAATCGGCAGGCCGGACAAGTCCCAGTTGCACGTGACTTCGGCAACGGTGCCTGCGCAGAACCATTCCTCTACAGACCGCTCGGTCTTGCAGTTCGGGCAAAAACGCATCATTGCTGACATTTCCTGTCTTATCGGTTTTGCGCTTTATCGGCGCTGATCTGGACGCTGTGGCCCTGCTTCGTCAATAGGTCTCTCAATCGCTGAAAATCGTTCCGATTCGGTATCCCCGCGAACCAGACGCTACCGTCCTCATCGAACATGACGTCCAGCGACTTATCGCCCTTGCATAGGTCGCGTTCATATTGCGAAAACCTCTCCCGACCGAGCTCCGTGAGGAAGTGCATGCGCTGATTATCGCTACCTCGCAGTGGTCGCGTATGTGGAGCATCGAGTTCGAATGGATCAGTAATGAGCGCATCGATCAAACCTTCCGTCTGCGCAAGAATGCCTGCGAGCGACTCAATGGGGTGACCGCTGTAGACGAGAATATCGCTGGAAGACCGCTCGCGCAGTGCGCGGACGAGCGCAACGAGGGCATCCGGCTGATCAAAGGGCTCGCCACCCGAGATGGTAAAACCATCCGCGTGAGGTAGCCATGTGCAAACTTGCTCCACGACCAGTTCGAGAGTGGTTTTTCCGCCAATGACGGCCCACGTATCTGCTGAAATACACCCCGGGCAGCGAATACTGCAGCCTTGAAACCATATGCCGATACGTTGACCTGGCCCCAAAGACGTAACGGGAAAGTGCAAGCGTGATAGATGGATGTCCATGGCCTAAAGCTTTTGCAACTGCAGCTCACCGCTTGAGATACCTCTAATCAGGAACCGGTCGCCCGTCTTCGCGTCCTGGTCGAACAGGCCTCGTGCGAGCGGATTGATAAGGTGGGCCTCGATCTGGTTACGGATTCCACGACCGCCATTGGAGAGGTCGCCGAGGCACCGTTGCTGAAGCGCCACTCTGGAAAGCTGTTCGAGTTCGACGGCCATACCTTGTGATGCAATATCCTCAAGCACAACGCACACCATCTGGTCGAAAATCTCTTGCGCGACGTCGTCCCGGATAAAATCGAAAACGATGATGTTCTCGCCAATCCGGTTAAGGATTTCGGGCCGGTTGAGCACCAACTTGAAGTGTCGCTCGATCTCGCCGAGCACCTTTTCCTCCATCTCATCAAGGGAATCGGTGGCAAGCGCGTTAGGCACGCGTTGGCCCAATTCGTCCTCGCGGTAGATACCGAGATTAGAGGTGAAGATGATCAATGCCTCGGAGAAGTAGACCCTGTCACCACGACCGGATGTGAGCACGCCATCATCGAGAATCTGCAGGAACTTGTCGAGAATCCGTGGGTGTGCCTTCTCGATTTCGTCGAAAAGCACCACGCTAAACGGTCGCTCTCGAATCGCATTCGTCAATTCGCCGCCGACGTCATAACCGACATACCCGGGCGGCGCACCGATGAGGCGCTGGTCTGAATGCTCCGAGCTGAACTCGGACATGTCAAAGCGAATATAGGCGCTCTCGTCTCCAAACAGAAGACCGGTGAGCGTTTTCGCGAGCTCGGTCTTTCCGACACCAGTTGGCCCGGCGAGAAATGCGACGCCGCGTGGCCGGTTGCCCTTGCGTTGCGAACCTACGCCGGTCATCGCACGCTTGACAAGGTCTAGCATATGCGTTACCGCATGAGCTTGTCCCTTCACGCGCTTGCGGATAACGGGTTCTGCGTTGCGTATCTTCTCGCGCCCAATCAGAAGCCACGGGTCCTCCGTCACGCCGACCTTGTAACGCCTCACGGCATCAGAGATTTTCTCGATGGAGACGTTTTCGACTCGGGCGAGCGTAGCGATCGCGTTCATATCGGCTAGCAACAGGCCCTCGCTTCCGTCGACAAACGCCGACTCGGCTTCCTCGAGGGTCGTCGGCGAAGCTCCCTGCGAGCCTGGTACGCCGCGCAGAAGTGCGCCCGAAAGCGCACGCCGGGCAGCGCTGTCGGGTTTGGATACCGGGATATGTCGGATGCGCGGGTTGCCGATGAGCAGCCAATCGGGCAAGTCGCCTTCCTTGTCGACGACCCAGATCACAGTGTTAAAGAAGGGACGTCGTTGCTCGCCTGCCGGACGAGCGCTGACCGCGTGCGCGAGCACGAGCGCCCGCGTAAAGAGGTTGTGTTCTGCCGCGCTCAAAGACTCCGTCCGAACAGCGAGTCGCGAGGCGAAGTCAACGACTAGCGCTATTGGTTGCCCGGTCAGGGCAGTGAGGCGCTCAAGACAAGCCGCAAGCGCATCGATCCCGCCAGGCGCGGCACCGCCGACCGGCGTCAGACCAAGACGGTGTAACGTCTCATCGCCGCGCTCATCAGCAGGCACGCGCCCTTCGGGAACAGTAAAGCCGGACACAGGATTCCAAACCACCAACTGGGCGTAACCCGCCTCCCTGAGATTGTCAGCCAGCGCGCTCACGAGAGGCTGGGCCGTTACCACCCCGGGTGCCACCTCACAGGCTTGGAGGTCGCGAACGTTTCCGGACAGAACGAACTGGCTCTTCAATGGCAGAAAGCGCAGCAGATCCCTCAACCAGCGGGGCTTCACATAGGCGGACATGGCTTCGCGAAATGCTTGGAAATAGGCCAAAACGTTATCATATCCGGTGCCCCGAGATATGCGTACCGCATGACATCGGCGATTTTCACTGCGTCTGCTGGACAATCCTCGATTAGCGAGCAGTGATTGTCTTGCGTGAGCGCGAACGTATCGTGGGCGAGATCGACCCAGGTGGCTCAAAACGACGGAGCAGGGTGCGCACTTCGGATTGGAACAGATCTCCGCCAAAGCGTCTGCAAACGTGCACTACTACTGCAACTTTCAAGCCACGAAAGCGTTAGTGGTTGCTGCCCTTGTATGCGATACTTCGCCAAAAAATAGGTCAATACGGGGCGTCGTCATGGGGTTGTCATTCAGAAAATCGGTTAAGGCGGGGCCGTTCCGCTTCAATCTCTCCGGTTCTGGCGTTGGGGTGTCTGTTGGCGTGCCGGGATTCAGGATTGGTACCGGGCCGCGCGGCAATTACGTATCAATGTCTGGCGGTGGATTCACCTACCGCACGTCGCTTGGTTCACGGAACCCTCGTCCCGCACCTCTCCCTCAGCCAACGCCTCGGTCTTCCGAAGACGCGGAGCCTCGTCAGGGCCAGCGATTCATTCCCAGCGGGAGCGCTACTGTCGCACCGCTCGAAGTCATTCAGTCGGCCGACATTCGACAACTTTCCGACACCGATTCCGCGGACTTGGTTGAGGAGATCAACACTAAGCGGAGCAAGTTCGCCGTCTGGTACTGGCCCCTCCTACTGCTTGCTGCGCTTTGGCTGAAAGTGCTACAGGCTGACGGCGATCCCAACACGGTTTTGGTTGGCGTGCTGGCGGTACTGTCGATAGTCGTTGGCATCGGGTGCTTTTGGCTGTACATGTGGGATGAAGCCCGCCGAAGCATCGTGCTCTTTTTCGATTTTGACGACAGCGCAGCACAGACGTACGAACATGTTCTGAGTGCCTTTGAAGAGCTGCGGAGTTGCCGCGCATCATGGCGTATTTTGGCAAGCGGACGAGTGCTTGACGGACGATATAACGCTGGCGCAGGGGAGACGCTCAAGCGTAAGACTGCATCACTTGGCACGGGAGGGGTCAAGCATGTTAAATGCAACATCGACGTGCCTTGGTTGTCGGCAGGCTCCAATACGTTCTACTTCTACCCGGATCGCATCTTCATAGTCAGCGGGAAACAGGTGGCTGTGTGTACGTACGAGTTGTTGGGTGTGGGCGCACGATTGACAAGGTTCATTGAGACAGACGGGGTCCCGTCCGACTCTCAGGTCGTCGGACAAACTTGGCGCTTCGTCAACAAGAATGGCTCGCCAGACCGCCGTTTCAAGGACAATCGCCAGATTCCGATAGCACAGTACGAAGAGCTACAGTTGTCGTCGGCGCAAGGCATACAAGAGCTCTACCAGTTCTCGAGAGTTGGCACGGCTGGGTCTTTCGCGGACTCGTTGTCACAGCTTGGCCGATACGGACAAAGTTCCGCAAGCGCATCCATCGGTCGTCGCGTACGAATTTGACTTGAGGAGATTGTGGCAACATGAAAGAGTCGAAAACCGACGTCTGTCCTGGTTGCCCTTTGTCGCAGAGCGAGCGATTGTTTCCGGCGGGGGCGCGGGAGCCGAGGCTTCGGAGCCGCAGGCGGCTGAGGTTCGAGAGGTGTCGGAAATAGGGTGGCGGCAAAGAATGGTGCATCCAACAAAGCCGAAGCCAGCAAAGAAATCGCCAAAGATGACCGCGCCTTTCCAATCGGTGATGAACGCAGCCTGTCGTCGGGGCGTAGCTGCAATCCGGGGTGCGGCTGTTCTCAAAGATCGCGCGATTCGCAGCGCAGCCACGCGACACGAATGCAGAAATGGAGCGCAGCCGGGACGATGCGCAAACGCCACAATCCCATCGTCAGATTGCCCCGGTCCTCTCAGGCGTTGCAGCCGTCCGTTTGCCGCTCAGCCAACACCCGGTTGCGCCAGGTCCGGGCGACGCTAGTTCCGATTCGTTCGAACTCAACCCCATTTGCAATGCACTCGAGGCAATGCAATTCCTGCAGGGCGCCTTCGCCGCAGCGCTTGCCAAGCCGTTCGGCGAATCTCAGCTCTGCTCCGAGCTTCCGCTTGCGAAGCTCTTCGCATATCCAATCGGCGGCTGCTTGCCATTCAGTTGGACGAGCTTCTTCGGCGACACCCAACATCATCTCAGCATTTGCTTCGTCGAATGCATTGGAATGCAGAATTTCTTGGACTTCGCGCAGTACATCATCAGCACTCCAGTTCGGCTTCTGCACGGCAGAACGCCAATCGGGAAAACGCTCTGAGATGGCTTCGACGAGCGCTGGCATGTCGAAGTCGCGCCAAAATCTCGGTAGCGGCCTGTACGCAAATTCGAACGCGAGAAACAGGTGGCCCGCGTTCACGTGGGCGTCTCCGAGGCCACAGTCGGTCATGAAATCGATAATGGCTTTTGCTACTTCGTTGTGAGTGTTCGTGGCAGCTTGTTGGTTAGGTTCTATGGTGCTCATGATGTTGCGTGTGTGATTGCGAGAGATGCCAGGCGAGTTCGTCAACTATCTTGTCAATACGTGAGTTCTCGCTGGCGATCGTTGGCACGGAAAAACATGCGCGACTTTGGATCGCGCACGCTGCGTTCAGTATTCGTCCCGCCGACCCAGCATGTCATCGAAGGTGATGTCGCCTCGATGCAGGATAAACGACGTCACATCCAACTCGCACACTGGGTTTCCGGCAGTGACCTCGAGCAAAGCAACTGCCAAGTTGTTGAAGCTGCTGCACGGAAATCCAATGAGACCATGTTCAGGTTCAAGTTCCTCGAACGGCGGCTTATCAGACCCGGTGATGATGTCCACGAGCGGATTGCCCGTAGGCTTGAATCCTTCCGCAGCCCGTCGAGCTGGAGTCACGCCATCTTTTACCGCGTGCGCCAAAGCATCGAGCCAGTCGTCGAGCATCGCGTCAGAGAACGCGCCACCGTGCGCCTCGGCGGATTCGCCGGTGAAGTGGAGATTTCGACCCTCCGACATGTGGCAGACTCTTTCGTAGTATTCCCATTGCTCTTTCTCCAACGATGCGCGGTTGAAGCCGGCACGCCCGAGCCGTCGACGAAGAGTATCCGCAGTGGTCGAGTATACAAATTGCGTATCGACTACTTCGGCATCTAGCTCGTCGATGGGCGTACCGTAGATGAGCGGGTCGCGCTGGTCCCTTCGCCGGCACCGAATGATTCGGTCTTCGGGCCGGAAGCGCCAGCGGTTGTAGCTGTTGACAGTGCTTGCAATCGGAAAGCCCCCGATAGTGGCGTGTACGATGCAATCCATTTCAGTTTCCTTTATTCAGTTTCCGAACGAGTGCTGCATTGGCGGAAGCGGCGAAGCAATCGTGCGATCCGCGCTACAAGAGCAGCAGCCTTGTTAGATGTATGAGACGCGTGGTGGGTCCGCGTTGCAACCCGCGACCGGTGCGTTTAGCCGATGCGTCGACCGAGCAATGAGCGGCCAGGGACTGTCATCGACTAAACCGGCCCGATGTCAGATGTCATCCGCGAAGTGGCAGGTGGCGTCGTCCTCTTGATGGCAGCTCTTTTTGCGAAGCCTAAGGTCGTCGAACGTTGTGTCGCCTTGATATTGGACAAACAAGGACACCTCTTGCTCGCATACAGCGTTGCCCGGGGTGACCTCCAAGAGAGCCACCGCCATGTTGTCTATCGAGGTGCACGGGAACCCGGAAAGGCAGTGCTGTGGCAAGAGGTCGTCACTGGTCGGATGGTCCGAGCCGGTGATGATGTCCACGAGGACGTTGGTGGGCGTTGTGCACCGTCGCGAGACGAAAGTCACGCCTTCCTTGATGGCCTTCGTGAGCGCCTCGAGCCAATCGTCCAGCGTGGCAGCTCGGAATGCGTCAGCACGAGCGTGTGCCCTTTCGGCATCGGGATAGCTGCTAAAAAACATGTTTCCTGACTCCCCACAAGCCGCTTGGTAGTGCTTCAGGAACTCCTGCTCCAACGTTGACCGAGTGAAGCCTGCGCGCCCAAGACGCCGGCGGAGAACATCGGCGGTCACGGAATATGCGAAATCAATCTCGAGCTGCTGGGCTTCCAGTTGGGTTGTGGGCAAGCCCTGAAGGTGGGGATTGCGCTGGTCCTTTCGTCGGGACCGGATGATTCTGTCCTCCGGCCTGAAGCGCTCCCACACAGTGTATGAACGGCGCATCGTGGTCAGCGGATAACCACCAATCGTGATTGTTGAACTGCAAGTCATGCGTTTACCTCTGCAAATGAAAAATGCGACGACGAAACAGAGGTGTTTTCCGAATCGGAGGGCATCACTCTGCGCGTTTACGTCCTCGTGTCTCGACGGCTGTGTCGAAACCGCACGCAAACGTGGCGTGCTCAAGGGCGCGATCTGGGCGAGATCAGTCGGTCGGCACCCGGCGGAAAGCGCGGGTCGCATTTTTCGAAGGGAAACGCAAGACTTCTTTCATTGATGAAACGGAGTAAAGGGCTCAGCGCGAGGCGACGCGATGATGGTTAAAGGCTTTCGCGCCACTGATTATTCGCATCCTCGGGGGGGCATGGTTTGTAGCGCTCGATGTGTGTACTATAACACGAAATTCTACAATTACAAGTAATTAATGTGATAAATTCCACAAATAGGCGATTTTAATGAAAAATCTCCCTGTAAATAAGCGGTGTTTTTGCAGTAGGCGGTTGTTGCGCTGACAGCGCGCGCCGATCGCGAAGACGGCTGCATGCTCGGGTCGTCATGCCCTGCTTGCGAGCGGCGATGTGGAGATGGCACTTCGTGTGACAGTCCGCCATGAACGGCGATCGCGCTAGCTCTCGGCCCCGCGCAAATGCCGCACACTCTCGCGAGAATGGGGCGCGGCTCATGTCGTATCCCGGCGGGGTTTCTGACGCTGCCGGCGCGGTGCCGCTGGTGACTATCGAGGCGATCCAGCGAAGAAGAGCGCCGTGACAAACAGCAGCCACGACGCGGGCCTGGACGAAGCGGGCGGCGGCGAAGTGGGTGGCGCCAAAAAAGCCGGCAACCAGGCATGCGGTGTCGAGGTCGGCAGCTGCGAATAAGGCAAAAGGCGAAGAAGAGCGCTACAGCAGGGCAGGTAAAAAGGCGCCGGCGAAGTAGGCGCATGAGAGCGAAGAAGCGCCGTCCCTGGTTGCGGGGTCAGCGAGACGAAACGGGCGTGGCGACGACAGCATGACCTGTCGGTCCTGCTCCAACCGCATCAACGATCTGCGCGACACGAAGACAACCCCCCAACGAACAAGAATTCTGCGCCGGTTCGTCCCCGCGGCCGATCGCAACGCGATTGTCCCAATCAACCTTCGCTTGCCTGCGTTCGCCGAAGCCCGACGGCACTGCAGGCTTCGATGTGCGCTCGCAACCTCGTTTAGAGCAATTACTCTAATCGGAATATCGATTAGTAATTGATCGGAGATTTTTCGCACCGAGTATTTCACATGGTCTTTTCAAGCGCCAGAAAGCTTTTCAACTGTAATGCTCTGCCCTTAGAATTCAACTCATACCTTAATCGATCGATTCTCGAGAAGTCTGTTGCTGGGATTTTTCAAAAAAGATCACGAAGATTGAAAATTTTCTGCCAATACATGTTTTACGTCACGACTGCTCTCATTACGTTCTTCGTTAGCCCTCTCTGTCTTAAGCGAGAGGCGCACAGGTTTCGCCGTTCCCTTGATCTTCAGCGCACCGAGAAGTTGGCCTTTTTGAGCCGGCGGCGTGCTGTCCATCCATTCAAAGGGAGTAGAACCGATGTCCGTAGTGTTTGTCGCATGCAAGGGCCTTCAGAAGTTCAACGGAATCGTTGATGATGATTTTCGACGGTCACACTTTGAGGTAGACGCGGTCGAAGTAGAAGTAAACACTGATTGGCCATGCCTTGCCGACGGGCTCGAAGCCGGCGCCGTCTATATGTACGAGGAAGACGGTCGGTTTGGCTTCAAAAGCAGGCTCGATTTTTTCGTGAACCTGAACGAGCTCGCCGCTTTCGTTGGCTATGATTGTGGGATGCCGCCTGAGGATGACCCGAAACCGTTTCGCGAACTGTTTCGGTGGCGAGGCGAAGGAATCATTGGCCCGGTTGTCTCCGCAAAGTTGGCGGCTGATTTCGCTGAATGGGACGAGCCGATTAAGGCGCTCGGGGATGATGACTTCTATAAATTTTACCTGCATATGCGAAAGATTTTTGGGTTCGCAATGAACGATGGGTGCGTGTCCCTCCAAGTCGTGACCGAACGGCAAGTCGCTTGTTAAATCGCTTCCCCTCATGGGGTCGCAATGAGGCCACGACCGCCCAACGCGCCACAATGACGCCGTGCAACGTGGGGATTTCGACTGGCCGCCGTCTGCTGCAACCGGGTGGCGTGGTCGAAATCGCCGAGAAGGCGGCGGCGAAAAGGACTACGGCAAAGAAAGTTGCTCGTGATGCGAAGAAACTCGGCGTACCGGCATCGAAAAATGCCTTGCATCTGCAGCAGTATTTTGCCCCGCAAAAATCTCCCGTTCCACTCGGGAGTTTCTCGACCCGTCATGCCCCTCCAATCGCGTTATACATTAGGCGACGTTTGATTCAGCTCGATCGTCGACGCGCCTTCTACCGCGCAAAGCGGGCGGCGTGTTCTTAATCTCAATACATAGGAATGTGTCATGCCGGTTTTTTTCGTTGCACGCAAAGGATTGAAGAAGTTGGATTCGAAGTTCGTACAGACATCTGGGCGATGAGCGTGGACAACCTCACCGAGGTGATTGGCAATCCAGACCCAGTGCATCTGGGCCATTGAGGAAGCGCATCGCGGATCGCTGTTGCGGAGCAAAATCTGTGAGCACTTTGGTCGTGCTCCAACGAAATCTAGTAATAGGGTGAAGCAATATGGCAAGTATTAACGTGACTGGCGACCGTAGAGAGTCCATTGCAACTGCCGGCTTGGTACCATTGTCTTGTTTCGACCGAAGGCCCGAGGGAACGGTCGAAATGTCGGATGCCACTCCGGTGTTGACGTGCCGGTTCCAATCCTCTGACGCCGACCGCATCAAGACGGATTGCAGCCCGTCGCACGTTATCGTTGGCTATATTGGCGAAATCAGACTGATGCTGATTCAATTTCAGTTTGGCGACGTTCAGGTCTGTTGGCTTGCGGAGTTAGCTGTCCCGGTAATCTGGGGAGCAGTGGAAAAGTGGCGGCAGGAAGGACGAGTTCCGATGGCGTTTTACACCGGCGACGGTGAGCATGTAGCTAAATCGCTTTGTGTCGATATGACACCGAACTCCCTGCCAATGCCTTCGGCCTGGGTTGAGCCGGACCCAAATGAACCGGACGCCGCGGGGCAATTTTTCATCTCCGAAGCTATGCAGTTGGCCTCCTGAGCATCGTCCCTGCGGGTGATCGAGCGCGCAGGGACGAACCTGGCGGATGTCCCAAGTTCCCGAGCGTCAAACACCCGCATCGCGCTGGTGCCATTTTGTTATCAGGCGGTAGTCTGGGACAGGGCAATATGGCTGCATCTCGGGGCTACGAGGCGAGGCCAGCGGCCAAGACTCGCGGGGACTTGGCGATCCAGAGTCGTCATCCCCAGTGCCGCCGACCGAATTCACGCAGGTGGTGAAGGGTCTCAATGCCGCCGATGTGCGCATAGTCAAACCGCTGTCCGTGCAGATCGGTCAGGTCAACCGTGATACTGGCCCTGATGAACTTGCTTGCATTGTCCTCTATGCGGTCCACAAGATACTGACGCCGCCGAGCCGGATTTCGTATCTCCCAGCGCGGCTCCGAAATATCGTGAGCGAACGCGTTCCGAATTTGGCAGACGAGTTCTGCGAAGTGCTCGTCCTCGGTTTCCGGTAGGTTCCCGTTGCGCGCCAGCAAAGACACTCCGGTCGCTGCCTCAAATTCTTCTCTACACCGATTTAGCGTGATCGCCGCAGCACCGAATGCAACGGACAGTTGGTTGGCGCAAGCCAGGTGCAAATCGTCAGCCGAGTCGAAAATCCGGTCGGGTAGAACCCAGATGCCTGGTCCTTCAATTGTCAGGGGCTGGTCAAGCTCGCCAAGGTTCAGTTTTCCCTGTTCAACGTATTCGAGTAGCTTGGCTGCGAAAGCCAGTTGGGTAAATGCCGCGTCCAGAAAGTTCATGATATGGTGAGCGCCCGATGCGCAGGAAAATCGTAATTGTTGCCCAAGAATAACTGGAATCCGGTGCCCGATAAAAGCTCGATGGGTTGACGCCTTTTTTGTTGGGCCGACGCGCGCGAGGCGATGGGAAAGGTCGCGGTCCGAGCCGGGCATCGACTAACGTACAGGCCTTACGTCAAAGAGTCGGCGAAAGGTAGCCATCAACCTGCTCAGTCGATGGAAGGCGTTTGACAACCGCTCCTACTGTAGTTGCAGTCGTGCAATATCATCGCCGGAGACTCCTGGGACGCGATTAGCCGATGTTAAACTAAAGCTTATGCCTACCGCCAAAAGAAGACCGGATCAGCACATCATCGACCAAGAGGGACAACAGCTCCTTCGCGAGAAACTTCCAAAGTCTTGGATTCTTCGCGAGTACCGGCCCGACTACGGTCTGGACTACAGCGTCGAGGTATTCAAGACGTTGGAGCCAGTGGAGGGGAGGCGGCCTATGCACGAAACGCTGGGCGAGCACTTCTTCGTGCAACTCAAGAGCATCGACGATCCAGATATCGGCTCCCTTGACATATACGCGCGCGGCAATGTCGAGAAGGCGCGCGAGCAGCTCGACCGCAAAGACAAGGTCGCGACGATTGACACCTACCGATTCTCACTTGAGACAACGGAGTTAGTGACCGTCGAGCGAATGGGCATTGGCGTTCCCGTCCTGTTGGTCATCGCGGATCTGAAAGCCCGGCGCTGTTGCTTCGTCTGTCTGAATGACTACATCGACAAGATCCTGATTCCGCGACACGATGACTATCGAACGAAGGGACATCGCACGGTGCATGTTCCCGTAGCAAACGACATCGGCAGCGCGAGAGGCATTATTGCCCTGCGCTGGTATGCGAAGCGACCAAAGCTGCTCGCAGCCTTCCAACGATTTACGTACCAGTTCTCCGAGCTACAGTGGGCCGCCGAAGGCAACTGGGAAGAGCTCGCTCGCTACTTCGGAGGGCGGAACTCCGAGTACGATTTCTGGGACGACACTGAAATGTGCAACCCGATTCCATACCATGCGAAAGGTCTCCGGCGTTTCTTGATGGAGGGTCGGCCGCACTACTTCCATCCTGAAGACGCGGTATTCGCCGCGCTTCCCGAGGAGGAGCAGGCCGCGTGGAAGCGGAACGATGTGTTCGAACTGTGGCGATCCCTTGCGTTGCTGCCAAAGACCTATGAAGATGTGTGGCGCGAGTGGTTCTTGCCAACCGCCCTTGGCCACCACACCTCGTAAATCTACCGGACGGGATGTCAATCGTTTGCGTTCGACGGTGAACGAGTAACGAGCCATCGCGGACGGGTCGCTACAATGCGCAAGGACGTTGCCTTGACGGATTCAACATGCAAGCCAAAATCGAATCTCATTGTCCCTCTTGCGGACGCACAGATAAGCCGCGCCCCGATGGTGCTGAGCCGGTTTCGATTGATGGGGAAAGGTGGTGTTCGTGGTGCGCTGCTATCCGGCAAACGCCAAGCGGCGCGATGTATATCGAACGCCCGAGTCCAGGTCGGATGACCGATGGTGGTCTGCCGGACGACTCCCTTGACGCGTGGCTGGACTGTTATGAGATGAAGCCGAAGAAGCGAATCAGGAAAGATGACGCGAAGGCTGAAGTTCAACGGGCGTGGGCGCTATGGGATGGCGATAAAACGACTGGACAGCCAATGTTCCTGTTTTATCTTTGGCTCGCCCGACAAAGACCTTATTTCCTGACATTTCGGGCGAAAGGCGACCCTTGGCAAGCGGTGCATAGCTGGCTCATTCAGTACGAAGACCGTAAGGGCTGCCGCGCATAGACGCGGCAGCCTTTTCTTGTGACGCTGGGTTCGTGGATCTCGCGTTCGCGACAGAAAGGTGCCCACCTGTTCGCCAGCTTCGCGGCCGAAAAGATATGCATCTTATACGGAGCCGGCTAACCGGAGCCGGTTTTCGAAACCGTTTGCACATACGTATTGAGCGCTGACGCCCGTCCAACCCGAGCCGTTCTCAATTTGCTAAAACGCGGATGTACGTCCGAGGTGGTGCCAACGACACGACGTCCGAAGGCCGGCCGGAGAAGCGCGATCACTTGCTCGACTGGGAATCGCTGTAACGCGACGGAGCAAAAAGGATCTCCACGACCGGGCGGGGCGCGAGCATGTCGGCCAGAATCTGACCGAACTCGAAGAGCGACCGACCGGAATTGAGAGAGATCTGTTCGTCTTCGTCTATATTGGAAAAGCTGGCACGAAGCGTCCCACGAGCCTATCAGTCGGTACGTCGGCTACCTGTGCGGCCGTGATCTATGCGAGCGCGGTTTCGCTCTCCGGCGGTTGCGAAATGAGCCCGCCCCGCAAGGAGATTTTCGTTTAGACACTTTATGCTTGAATCCTGTTCGATAGGCCAAGTTATGCTTTCCTGCCGCGATCGCAGCCGCCGCGAGAGCCCTATGAACGGACAGCTTATGCTTTAATTCGCGGACGCCTTTTATCTAACGGCACAGTCTATGACGCCGACTCGCTGCTTCGGGGGCTTTTCGGGGGCAATAGAGCGTTTTCCAGTCGAGCCATCTCGGCATCGTTCTGGCTCCGTCAAGCCACCGTGAGTAGATTCGCAGAAACATCTCGACCGTGTGACCAACCTGGCACGCGCAGAACGCGGGCGTCATGCCCGCCATCAGCATGCTGGTGGCGGGCATGACGCATGCTGTACGGGCGCCGAGCGCAGCCCCAGTCGCTTGAGGATGCGCGCCCAATACACGCGCTGGAACGCCTCCTCGCTGTGCCATGGTTTGCCCGTGCGCGGGTCCTGGAACACGCGTCCGCCGGCCACTTGCGTGAAGGCGCGTTGACGCTGCAAGGCGGCGTGCGAGCGGCTTTTCAGGCGCACGAGTCGCGCCTCCGCCGTCTTGGTGCGGTTCTTCTCCTCGCCGGCCACCAAGACACGTTCGATCGCGATCGTGTTGTCCTTAAATCCACGAAGCGCCATTCCAGCCCGTTGATCTCGGACGTGCGCAGCCCCGACCAGAACCACACTTCGATGTAGTTGTGGATCTGCGGGTCGACGTTCGCCGCGTCGGCGATGATCGCTTCCGACTCCTCGCGCGAGAACGGATCGGTCGGTTGGCGCTGATGCTTGGCGCGCGAGACGGCTTCGGCGATGTTGGTCGGCATGAGCTGATCGGCGACGGCGACGGCGACGCCAAGCGCCAACCGCAGCACGGAGACGTAGTTGTTGATGGTCTTGCCGGAGAGTTCGCGGCGGCTGGCGATGGCGGTGAGGATGTGCGAGAGCTTGAGCGCGGCGAGCGGCAGTGTGCCCAGCTTACAACCTCGGTTGTCGCAGGACGCGTGGCACCAGAACTTGACGGCGGCGTCGTAGCCGATGCGCGTGGAAGTTTCGATGCGCGTCATGTCGAGCCATTGCGTGAGCCAGCTCTCGATGGTGGGCTCGGCGCTCGCATCGCCCTTTGTTCTTCGCTTCGTTCGAGGTGGCTTTTCCGGCGATTCTTCAGCCGGCTGCGGCACCGCCTCGTGCGTCCGTGGTGGTTTCAGCGGTGGCTCGAGCGGCGCGCCGATCGCCGGCGCGTGCGACGCCGACAGTCGCTTGACCGGCGTGGCGCCTTGCGGAAAGTACTCGGCCATGTCGAAGGCGCCGGCTTTGATGCGCGTGCAGATTTCGCCGATGAGCCGGTTGGCGTACTTGATGTTCGCCGGCGTCGGCGGCACCGCCACGCCGTCGATCATGAGCGTGGTCCGATAGCGCACGCCGTCTGCTGTGAAGCTCAGGCGAATGGAGGTCGCGCGGACTTCTATGCCTCCTGTTGTTCTACCGGCCATCCGGCGCGCGCCGGTATTCGCGTGCCTCGATCGACCGGCCTTCTTCGATCTTGCGGCGGATGGCTTTCTCGGAGAGACCGGTGAGGGCGGCGGCCAGCGGAATCGTCACGTAGTTCGCATTTGCCGTTTGCTTGGCTGGGTTAGCCGGTTGCGTGCGTATGATAAGTGATCCTTATAGTGTCGATGGAATGCAAGCGTGATCGTGTCAGCGCGCCGCCCCGCAAGGTCCGTCCCCGTGTGGGTCAAGCCGGTGGTGATCGAAGGCGATCGTCTGCGTGTCCACCTGCGTGGCGTGGCCGATCACAAGGGGATGCGCGTCCAGCGCGATGGTGTGTTGCGTGGTGCTGTCTTTGGCGTTCATGCGTTTGCTCCGTAAGTGGGGTAACGCCATTTACGCTCTGGTGCCGAACGATTGCGAGTCGTTTGCGCACCTTCTATGCGTGGATCGAGGCGCAACAGGAAGCGCTCTTCACCGCGCCGTTGTCGCGTCTGTTGAACGTGATTCAGTTGTCGCAGTTCGGCGCGATCGATGCGGACATCGGCTTCAGCTATGTGCCACTGTGGACGCCGTCGGAAGAGCAACTGGCCAACATGCGCAAGGTGGAAACCCGAACTTGCGCCGGACGGTACGATGGCCCATGACGCGAGTCCCGCGAGAACGCCGTGTCGACGAATGCGAGCGCCACCGAGCTGCCGACTGGCACGACGGAATCAGGATCGGCAAGCCCCGGAAATACGAAGTCAGCGGCGGCGGCTTCCACGAAAATGGGCTGGTTGCGTGAGCAGGCGGCGGGCCTCGCGGCGAACCTCAACATCGAGAGCGGCCTGCGCCCCGACATCACCGGTGACAACGGTGCAGCCTACGGTATCGGCCAGTGGCATCCCGACCGGCAGGGCGAATTCAAACGCGTGTTCGGTCACGAGATCCGTGGGTCGACGCTCGAGGAGCAACTGCAGTTCGAGAATCACGAACTCACGCGCGGGCGCGAGCAGGGGCGGGACGCGCGCTTCGGCAAGCGCGATCAGCGGGTGAGGCGGGTGCGATCGTGTCGGCGAAATACGAGCGCCCTCTGCACGTCGAGGAGGAGAAGGCCAAGCGTTCGGCGGCAGCGAGCCAGTCGTATGCCTCGTTGAACCGCTCGACGGGAGGCGCGGCCGTGCCGACAGCGGCGCCGATGATGGCCGCAGCCTATCCGGCAAGCGCCGGCGGATCGTCAGCCGTCAACAGCCACAACCGCGTGCAGACCCATATCGGCACGGTCAACGTCTATGGTACCGATACGAGCGACGGGCACGCCGTGGTGGCCGGTGCGCGACGAGCTGAAACAGAACGGGCTGATCGCGCAGGGCGCGTGGGGCATGACCTGAGTTCGCGCGACATGCCGCAGTCTTGCCGATTCATGTAACGCGAACATCGATTAATGAAACAGTGAAGTGAGCAGGCGTACCAGCGTCTCGATCATCGTCGTCGGGACTGCTTCCTGGACGGGATTGCGCGGCAGGTCAGCTTGGCGGGAGAGTGCGGCGACATCGATCAGAAAGAAGGGGCTCATGACTGTTTCACCTCGGTTGCGTGATTCGGTTGCGTTTCGGACAGGATTAATTTTGAGATGAAAGGGGTTTGGTCTCCATCGGACGTATCTCAAAATTCTTGGCCCGACGGGCTCGAATCGCCGTAGGAGGTTTTATGCCGCTGATTCCGTTTCCCGACGTGCCGCCGGTGGCAGGCGTGCCGGACCTCAACCGCTTGCCGCTAGCGGTAGGTGTGCTCACCGGCGTGACTCAGGCGTTGCAGGGGCCCGACTACTTCGGATGGCTGCCGGGCGACACACCGCAATGGATCCTCTGTGACGATCAGGGAAACGCGCTCGTGACGCCCGATGCGGTGGTCGATCTCGGCTTTCGCGGCGAGCAGCGCGTTGCCTCCTATCCGGTCGAGCAGGGCGCGTTCGCCTCGTACAAGAAGGTGGCGCAGCCGCAGGAACTGACGTTGCGCCGCGACGTGTTCTTGCTCGAACTGGGGTCTCTGCTCGGGTCGCTCACGCTGGTGAACGTCACGACGCCCGACGAGACGTATCGCGGCTACAACCTGGACCGACTTGACTACCAGCGCCGCAGCTCAGCGGGTCTGTCGCTGATCGTCGCGGAAATTCACCTGACCGAAATCCGCACGAGCGCGCAGGCGTCGTATTCGAACACCGCGCAGCCGTCGGGCAACGATCCGCAAATCCAAGGGTGGGTCTGCACCGCGGCGGAGCTACCTACGCCGACCAATCGGCTCACGCCGGTGCAGCAGGCGGCAGCCAGCATGCACGCCATGTTCGCGAACGCGCAGCAGTCGGTTGAGAAGATCGAAACGACGGCAGCGACGCAACTCACGCAGGGGTTCTCCGGCGTGGCGACCTCGCTCGAGTCCGCTGTCTCCGGCGTGTTCGCCTGACATGCCGACGATCCCGCGCTGGCAGCGACGCCGTCGCAGCGCTTGTCCGTGGCCCTCGCTCAGCAATCGTGCGGGCTTGCCGTCTATCAGAAGCGCACGGGTCTATACCTCGACTTGTATGTCGCGGGTAAGCTTGTCATGGCGGGCGTGTTGTGCCGCAATCACGTGTATCTGGTGCACGAAACGTATCTCGCGTTCACCGGAGACCTCGCGTTCGTTGATACCGCTGGCAGTGACGATCCGCAGTACAGCGGCCTGCGCGCGCTGGCAACTGCCGTATGTCGAGGTTAAGCCGTAAGAGCATGCGATGCCGTTCGCCAAGTGCCGCATCGACGTGACCTTTGCGCTCGCGAAGACGACTTTCCCTAACGGTTCGCAGGTTCTCGATCTGGCGGGTCATCGTGGGCAGGTGAGTCTCGCGAACAACGGCATGAAGTTGGCAGATATGGGCGTGTTGGCGGCGCGGGGGCTGACGGGCATTGCTGTGCGCGATGATCAGGTGACGATCGCGGTGGGCAATGTTGCTAGCGGTGGCAACGGACTCATGAACACTATCTTCGTGGGCACGATGTATTTGGCGGTCACCGACTTCAGCGGCAGTCCCGAGGTGTCGTTCGTCGTGAATTCGTCGAGCGGCTTTCTACAGCGGATTCAGGCCGCGCCGCCGAACGCCTATCCCGAGCCGCAGGACGTCGCAAGTATCATCGGCGGGCTGGCGAGACAGGCGGGTTACGCGTTCCGGAATCACGGCGTGAGCGCGAAGATTTCCGGGCAGTATCTGGCCGGCACGCTGATGGATCAAATCGGGCGCGTGGCGGGCGCGACGCAGACGCTCGTCTTGCTGGATCAAGGCATGCCGCACATCTGGCCCAACGGCGGCGCTCCGGACTTTCCGCCGGCGACGCTGTCGGCCGAGACGGGTATGCGCGGTTAGCGACTTCTCCTGATGTCGGCACATGCATGTCGAGCGATGTCCGACTTGCTGCGCGGCGCTTCCACGCCATTCCATGGCCTCATGGCAGCGACCTCCGAATTCGTCATCAGGCTGCATTCGTTCTGAATGTGACATGGGGCGCGCCTGTGAAGAGCATGACGACCAGCGAAAACCTGTGCGGGCGATACCGTGGTATCGGGTCGGCTGATAGCCATAATCGCCGAGAGGCCACTAGCCAGATTTTTGGGGCGACTCGCGAGGACGTTCGAGTCGTGCGTTTAGTCTAATTCGCGCCACATGCGGCGGCACGTCGCAGGGTTTTCCCGCGAAGATTCCTATACTTGAAGTCAGAGACAGGTCGCTAAGGCCCACACCAAGCGACTATTCGGGCTGTTCGCGCATTGCTCGACCACAGACGATAATTTTCCGGGCCAACCGCACTGGCTCAAAGCAAAGTGGCGCACATTGCCAACTGATTAGGCATGCTACTGATTATCAAATCTAAATCACGGAGATTGCTCATGAAAAAGAATGATGTATCGATGATTGTGCACGAGATCGCGCTTGCGACAAATCACTCGGAAGAGTTGGTCGCGGACTTGTACACGGCTGTTGCTATGGATATGAAGCGTGACGCTCGAATTATGGATTTCGTTCCGTTGCTCGCGGCGAGACGCGTACGCGAAGACCTAAAGGCGCGTCCATCTGCAAAGCAGGGATGTTGACGTGCAGGGTGCGGGTGACTCCGCATCGCGGCCGCGTAGGTCGATTGCTATGCGGTTGCTTTACCTAAAATCCTTCCCATAAATGACGCACGAAGTCGCTTCAATTGATTAACAGGCCGTTGAAATACCCTCTTCGCGGGTCATCCTTGCGCAAGGGAGAAACGTTGATTTAAAGAATCGAACGACACAGAGACGGAAGCGATGCGCGGCCCCGACAGCTACACTGAATCGATGTTCACGATGTCCAGACTGGACGATTTCGTTCCGGCCAATCATCCGCTGCGACCGATTCGCCTGTGGCTGAACGAGGCGCTCACGCGCATGGACGAGGTGTTTTCGCGCATGTACGAGAGCGAGGCCAAGGGCGGTCGCCCGAGCATCGCGCCGGAGAAACTGATACGCGCGCTGTTGTTGCAGGTGCTGTATTCGATTCGCAGCGAACGCATGCTGATGGAGCAAATCTCCTACAACATGCTGTTTCGATGGTTCGTCGGACTGGCGATGGACGATGCGGTCTGGGACCACTCCACCTTCAGCAAGAACCGCGACCGGCTGATGGTCCACGATGTCATGGTCAGCTTGTTCAACGAGACTGTCGAGACGGCTCGCGTCGAGGTCACCTGTCGGGCGAGCACTTTAGCGTCGACGGCACACTCATTCAGGCGTGGGCGGGACACAAGAGCTTCATGCCCAAGACAAAGTCGGATGACGATTCGCCGCCTGAGGGCGGAGGCGGCTCGCAGGAGAACTGGCGCGGCGAGAAGCGCAGCAACGATACGCATGAATCCAGCACGGACACTCAAGCGCGCCTGTTTCGCAAGAGTCGTGGCACGGGCGCGCTGCTTTGTTACATGGGTCACGTGCTGACCGATAATCGGCATGGTCTCGTGGTGAACGCACAAGTCACGCAGGCCAACGGCACGGCCGAACGGGATGCGGCCGCGGAAATGCTTGCGGATGCTGCGCGATTTGCCGGTACGACTATAACGGTCGGTGCCGACAAGAACTACGATACGGCCGGATTCGTGGCGACGTGCCGCGAGAACAACGTGACACCGCACGTGGCGCAAAACGATGCACGCGCGGTGACCCTGCCTCGTTTCCACGTACAGCAAATCATGCAGCGATCAATCTAGCCTCGCAGTCGATTGGAGTGCAGAAATCGATAGAGGTGTGCAGGCGTTCCCGATTGTAGTAGCCCTCGACCCAGTCGACGATATCCAGACGGGCCTGAGCGCGCGTTTCGTAGTGAACCTGATAAATCCTCTCGACCTTAAGCGTTTTGAAGAAGCTTTCCATCGGCGCGTTGTCCCATGCGTTAGCGCGACGGCTCATCGAAACGTTCCGGGCCTGCACGAACCAGTCTCGATATTCACTGTCGCTTTCTACCGAGAACGCCTTCGCAGCGTTGATGAAATCGGCCTGATTGCAGACCTTCACGCAGAAAGCCGCACTATTCGCACAGTTCGACGATGCCGCTCTGTACCCTGCCGTCAGTCGCCGCCAGAATTTGGCACGGATACGCTCGACCGACGAAATCGCCATCGCTGATTTTTTCCGACTCGGCCAGCGCATTGCCGAAGGCAAGAATTTCGGCACGCGATGCCGTGTCGAAATTCTCCGGGGAATCGATTGGTCGGGACCAAACCGTCCGGCCACCGAATGCAACCACGGAAGGCCCGGAAGCACACGAAAACGTGCCGGCCGTCGCTAGCAGTGAGCCCAGCGGACTCAGGACGCCGCAGCGTCATGCCGATACTGCGGACGCTAACGAGCGATCAGGAAGCGCGACTCGTATCGGACCGCAGGGTGCTATTCCAAACTATCAAGCCTGCCCGTCGCGGAGTTCGCGTCGCAGGATCTTGCCAATATTGCTCTTGGGCAGCGCCTCGCGGAACTCGACGAGCTTTGGGCGCTTGTAGCCGGTGAGTCTGTCCTTGCACCAGTCGAACAGATCGGTCTCACGCAACGCGGAATCTCTGCGGACGACGAAAATTTTCACGGCCTCGCCGGAGTGGCGATCGGGGACGCCTACCGCCGCCACTTCGAACACGCCCGGATGCCCGGCCACCACATCTTCGATCTCGTTCGGATAGACGTTGAAGCCTGAGACGAGAATCATGTCCTTCTTGCGATCGACGATCTTCAGAAGGCCGCTTTCGTCCATCACGGCGATATCACCTGACTTGAAGAAACCGTCCGATGTCATGACCTTGGCGGTTTCTTCCGTATGTTTCCAGTAGCCTGCCATCACCTGTGGGCCGCGAATACACAGTTCGCCGGGTCGGCCGAACCCGAGTTCATTGCCGTCGTCATCGCGGATCGACACTTCGGTCGAGGGCAACGGCAGGCCGATCGCGCCGCTGTATGCCGTCGAAACCGGGGAATTACAGATTACGCACGCCGACGTCTCCGTGAGCCCGTAGCCTTCGATAATCGGCACCCCCGTCTTTTCGAACCAGCGCTTCGCCACGGCTTCTTGCACCGTCATGCCGCCGCCGACGACCGCGAACAACTGCGAGAAGTCGAGCTTGTCGAAATCCGGATGATCCAGCATCGCGTTGTAAAGCGTGTTCACGGCGGGAAACATGGTGATGCGGTAGCCGCGCAGCGAATCGATCATGCCGCCCAGATCGCGCGGGTTAGGGATCAACACGGTCAAGCCGCCGGTGTGGATGGTCAGCAGCGCGCAGACGGTGAGCGCGAACACGTGATAGAGCGGCAAGGCTCCGACCGTGGTCAGTTGCGCGATATCGGCGCGCTGTGCACGCGCCGGTTCGAGCCACGCCTGCGTCTGCAGCAGGTTGGCGATCAGATTGCGATGCAGCAGCATTGCGCCTTTGGACACACCGGTCGTTCCGCCCGTGTACTGGAGGAACGCGAGATCGTCGGGACTCGCATTGCCGCGCGTGAACGGCAATCGTGCGCCCTTGGCGAGTGCAGTCCTGAACGTCGTGTGGCCGGGCAGATGCCAGGCGGGCACCATCTTCTTCACCCGCCGAACCATGAAGTTCACCAGGAGCCCTTTCGGGCCGAGCAAGTCGCCCATCGATGCAACCACCACATGCCTGATCGACGTATTCGCCACGACGGCCTGCACTGTAGCCGCGAAGTTTTCGAGCACGATGATGACTTCGGCTCCGCTGTCCTTGAGCTGGTGCTCCAGTTCGCGCGGCGTATAGAGCGGGTTCACATTCACGACCACGTAGCCGGCGCGCAGGATCGCCACGAGCGCGACCGGGTATTGCAGCACATTGGGCATCATGATCGCGACACGCGTGCCCCGCGCGAGACCCTTCGATTGAAGCCACGCAGCAAGCCGCTGCGAGAGCTGATCCAGTTGCGCATAGCTGATCGACTTGCCCATGCACGCGAACGCGGGCCTCGCGCCGTGCTTGCAAAAACTCGCTTCGAACAACTCGGCGATCGAGCCGTTGCGGTTCATGTCGATTTCCGCTGGCACGCCGGGCGGGTAGGAATCAAGCCAGATCTTGTTCATGCTCTTAATGGATGCTTCGGTCTTCGCGTCGCGGGAGATTCGAGGACTTCAGAGTTGTGGACCGAAGCATATGAACAGTGGAATAAGGAAACGAAGTGCTACGCAATACCGCCTTGAGTATCACTTTTTAAGACTTCTTCGAGCGGCGAATCTCGCGAATGCGTTGCCCATCGTCAAGTGAAAAAGTAGCGTGTGAGATGAAAGAAGACCGGTGCGGCAAAGCAGATCGAATCGACGCGATCGAGCATGCCGCCATGGCCCGCGATCATGATGCCCCAGTCCTTCGCGCCCATCGACCGTTTGACGGCGGAGAGCACGAGGCCGCAGATGAAGGCGCCAGTCACCGTGACCGCCGACATCAACGCAGCCTGCCAGAGATTGAACGGCGTGAGACCATGGAGCAGCGTGCCGAGGCCGATGGCGAGCGCGCCGCCGCCGATCAGGCCTTCCCATGTCTTGGAAGGACTCACGAGCGGAGAGAGCTTGCGCTTGCCCCACAGCTTGCCGCAGACATACTGGAACACATCGCTCGACTGCACGACCAGAAGGAAGAACAGCAACAGCGGCCCGTTGTTGCCAAAGTAGTGAGGCAAGGGCAGAAGCAGAAGAGCCGGCGCGTAGCTCAACGAATACACGCATACCATCAGCGCCCATTGGATTCTGGCGTTACGCTCCAGAAAATTCGTCGTATCCTGCGCGAACGCGCTGGCCGCCGGGAGCACGAAGAACATGTACACCGGCATGAAGATGGAGAAAAGGCCATACCAGTGAATCGCGACCAGCAGGTACTGAACGGGCAATGCGACGTACCAGGCGAGCACGAGCGGCCAGTAGTCGGCCGCCCTGGTCGGCGTGAGCGTGATGAATTCGCGCAGTGCGAAGAACGAGCAGATGAAGAACAGGAACAGGGTCGCGTAAGGGCCGAGCCAGAGCGCGACGGTGACCACGGCGATCATGACCCACCACGCCGAGATGCGCTGGTTCATGTTGACGATCGTCGTGTTCTGCGCGCCGTACTTCACGCGCAGCACGGCTCCCGCAATCGTGAAGAGACAGAGCAGGGCGAGTACGCCCACGATGGTGATCCAGAATACGTGCGGCATGGCTAGCTCCTTACCGGGTCTTTGACCTTGATGACCGCGTCGCGCGCCATCGCGAGGAATTCGTCCTTGTCGAACGCTGCCGCCCCCGGCACGGCGTCTCCGAAGGACACCTGACAGTTGAATGGCACCGGAAGCAGCTTGCCCTTGGGCATCGCGCGGACCAGATCGGCGAGATACACGGGAATCAGTTGCACGTCGGGGAATTCGCGCGAGAGCCAGTAAAGACCGCTCCTGAACGGGGCGATCTCGCCGGTCTCGCTGCGAGTACCCTCCGGAAAGAGAATGATCGACCAGCCGGACGCGAGTGCGTCGCGTACGAGCTGAAGCGGGTCTTCGCCTTCGGTGCGCTGGCGTGTCACGTAGACGACGCCCAGCACGCGCTTTGCAATGAAACGCCGTACAGGCGTGGCCTCCCAGTAGTCGCGCGCCGCCGCGGGGCGCACGCTTGCGCGCACATCCGGCGGCAGCGCCGTCAGAATGGCGAGCGTATCGACGTGGCTCGTATGGTTGGCGAAGTAGATCGTCTGTCGCGCTGACGGCGGCACGCTCGCGAAGCGGCCGCGCGCGCCCACCACGAGACGCACGACGCCAAGCAGTCCGCGCTGCATCACGTTACGCATGACGGGCCTCCTCGGCGTCTCGTCGAGTCCGACGCAGATCGAGCACGAGGGCGCGCGTGCGGGTGATGCATGTCAGTGCGCTGCCTGCCGCAATGATCGCGAGACCCGCAAGCAGGCTGACGTGCGGCCGGTGCAGCCAGATTTCGGCGATCGTCGCGGCGCAGGCGAGCGTGAGCACCGCCATCCGATGCTGTTTGGCCATCGGCCCGATGAAGCGCTGCGGCAGTCCCGCGGAACCGCCGAACACGCGCACGTAGGCGGTGAGCGCGGCAAACAGTGACGCGGCCCATCCGAGCGACGCCGCGCCGCACGCGTAGCCTGCGGCGATGAGCAACACGCTGTCCGCGAGGCGATCCGGAAACTCGTTGAAGATCGGCCCGACGATGGACTTCTTGTCGCCCTCTACCGCGACGAGGCCGTCGATGACGTTGCACAACAGCCGCAACTGGACGCAGGCGATGACGATCAGCATGGCGAGCACGCTGTCGGTGCGTAGCAGCGCCAGTGCGCCCATCGTCGCAAAGACCACGCTCGCGGCCGAGATCTGATTGGGCGTGACGCGTGTATGGGCGAGCCAGTTGGAGAGCGCGACGATTGTCGTATTGCTGCGTGATTTGATCGGGCGCCGGTTATCGTCCATGATCTGCTGATTTGCGAGGGAAGGGATGGAGTCGGAGCGATTCGCGAGAAGACTTGCCGGGTCGGGCATGTGATTCAGCGGCCTTTTGTGGACTCATCGCACTTTGTGGAGTCGTGGTGGAAGATCGGCGTGCGGTGCTGCGCGTGGGAACGTCTTCGAGCTGATCTCATTGCCACCGTGATTCGAAGTGCACGAACTTAGCATTGCAGAAGATATATGGCAACGGGATTAATTTGAGATGCTGATTCGTCGAGAACGTGTTCGATCGCGTGGAATGGCGAGAGTCACCTCTTTATTGGGCGGGGTGACGATCTTCGGGTTCGTGCCGTTGCGGTGTTTGCACGATTTGGCGTCGTCGGTCTCGGTCGTCAGCATGCGCTCGGCGAGTTGCTTCTTGAGTAAGCCGGGTTTTGTGAAGGCTCCAACTCTCGAGACAATGGAGCTATGAACAGGAAGGCAACCAAGTTTTCCCCAGAAGTCCGCGAGCGCGCAGTGCGCCTGGTTCGCGAGCAGCGTAGTGAACATCCGCCGATGTGGGCGGCGGTCGAATCGATTGCGCCGATGATCGGCTGTACACCGCAGACACTGCACTAGTGGCTCAAGCGCGACCAAGTCGACCTTGGTGAGCGCGCTTTCCGCCCAGGCGGAGCTCGACCGCTGTTTCAAGTCCGGAAGGCCTTTTGTCGATCAATATCGCGATACCTTCGGGGTCGAGCCGAACTGCAAGGTCTTGCGGATTGCCCCGTCTGGCTACCGACGCCATGCCGCACAGCTTCGCGATCCGTCCAGACGCTGCGCTCGAGCGAACCGCGATCAGATCCTGCAACTCGAGATCAAGCGCGTCTGGCAGGCCAGCATGCAGGTCCATGGCGTGCCGAAGGTCTGGAAGCAAACGAATCGGGAAGGTATTGCGGTGGCAGTCCGCCCGTCAGACCGAACATGATGATCTGTCCGGTGGTGACGTCCTTGTTCGCGAAGCGTCGCTTGATGTCATTCGCGTGCGCGCGTTCATGTGCGTCCTGATACTCTGCCGACGACACATCAAGCCCCGTCGTTTCACTATGATGACCGTGCTCGACATACTCGACGTCGTAGTGGTGGCTGTGCCGCTCGTGGCTGATCTGCACGCGAGCCGTGAACTGATGCGGCTCGGGGATCGCTTCCTTGGATTCGAGAAAGCCATCACGTTCCCGGAAGGTAAAAACCTGCTGGGTGCCGTCAGGCCGCTTCGTCTCGATGACAACCTGTTCCGGGCGAAGCTCGCCGTGCCGATGCCCTTCCCGGAAGAGTCGAAAGCGGGGCGGCACGCCGTCCTCGAAGATCTCCAGTCGAACGAAGCCATGTCCCGTATCGATGCGCTTCGTCTCATCGCCGTGTTCATGGTGGTGATGGTGGTGCTCGGCGGCCATCTGTTGGTCGCGCCGCGTGCGCCAGATCATCCAGGTAGCCACCAGCACGACCAGGACAGCGGACGCGAGCTGAAAGTAGGGCTCGGTCGTCTCGGGATTGAGATTCCTGCCGAAGTACATGCCAGCGAGTGCCACGGCCCAGACCACCGCCGTATGCGAGATGGTGGCCGAAAGACCGAGCAAGACAGCCTGGCCGACGGTCCCGCGGATCGCGACGATAAACGCGGCCATCATCGTCTTCGAATGACCCGGCTCGAGTCCGTGGAGTGCGCCCAGCAGCACGGCGCTCGGGATGAACAGCCAGGCACTCGCCGTGCCTTGCTGCAAAAGCGTTGAAAAATCAGTCATTTCAGTTTCAAAGATACTTGGTAATGGCTTTGAGCTCGGCGAGTGACTCCGCCGTGCTCTGCTTGCCCTCGCGCACCGTCGCTTCCAGACAATGGTCGATGTGGTCGCGGATCAGCGTTTGTTTGGCGCTGGAGACCGCGCTCTCGACCGCCTGCAGTTGC
Source organism: Caballeronia novacaledonica (assembly GCF_900258035.1). GTDB lineage: Bacteria > Pseudomonadota > Gammaproteobacteria > Burkholderiales > Burkholderiaceae > Caballeronia > Caballeronia novacaledonica. The sequence goes on from NZ_OGTP01000005.1 coordinate 263,156, forward strand.
TGGGCGATATCGAGGCAGGGCTTCTCCGCTTCGAGCATGGCGATCACGCTTCGCAGATGGCCCTCGGCCCGCTTGAGCCGTTTGATGATGTCGGGGTGAGAAGTGTGTACGGACATGGTGGTGATTGGCTGCAAGTAAGACGTGGAAGTCATCCTATCCACGGGGACAGGATAATAACTCATTGTGCCACGAGCTGGAGCGTGACCCTGGCAACCTGACCGTCTGCCTCAAAGTTTACTTGTAGCGATAAATACAGCCGTGTAGAGTTCGCTACATGGAAACCCTCTCGATGTGGTCGTTGCTCGTCCTGACGTTGCCGACCGAAAATGCGACCGCGCGCATGCGTTTCTGGCGCGCGCTCAAGGCCAAGGGCTGTGGCGTGCTGCGTGACGGCATATATCTGCTGCCCTATTCGGCGCAGCGGGAAGCGGCGCTGCGTGAACTATCGGTGGCGATCGGAGAGAACGGCGGCACCGCGTACCTGCTGCGCGCCCCGAGCCTGGATGCGGAGCAGGACGTCGAATTCCGCGGATTGTTCGACCGCTCCGAGGACTATGCGACGTTCATCCAGTCGCTCACGGAGTCGCGCAAGACGGTCGCCGGCCAGTCGGAGAGCGAACTCAGGCGCTTGCTACGTCGGGTGCGCAAGGATTACGAGACGATCGTCGCGATCGACTATTTCCCGGACGCAGGCGCGACGCGTGCCGAGGCAGCGTTGCAGGACTTCGTGGCGCACGTCGATACCGTTCTCTCGCCCGGTGAGCCGCATTCGGCCGAGCGAGCCATCCGGCCGCTGGCGATCGCGGATTATCAGGGCCGGACGTGGGCTACGCGTCGGCACCTATGGGTGGATCGCGTCGCCAGCGCCTGGCTCATTCGGCGCTTTATCGATCCGGACGGCCGTTTCCTCTGGCTGACCTCTCCCGACGCGTGCCCGAAGAATGCGCTGGGCTTCGACTTCGACGGAGCCGCGTTCACGCACGTAGGCGAGCGGGTGACCTTCGAGGTGCTGCTGGCGAGCTTCGACCTTGAGCGCGACCCGGCGCTGCTACGGCTCGGCGCGATGATTCACGTCATGGACGTGGGTGGCGCACCCGTGCCGGAAGCGATTGGTTTCGAGGCGATCATGGCGGGCGCCCGCGAACGTGCCGCAGACGACGACGCGTTGCTCGACGAGATGTCGCGTGTCCTCGACTCGATGTACGCCCACTTTGCAGCCAGCGCAAAAAGCAGCGACGCGGGGAGTCGTTCATGAGAACGACCGCGGCGGTCACGCCTTCCTACTCGCTCGGCCAATTGGTGCGCTACATGCTCAAGCTCGGCACATTCGGATTTGGCGGGCCGGTGGCACTCGTTGGCTATATGCACCGCGATCTGGTCGAACGGCGCGCCTGGATCACGGACGACGACTATCGTGAAGGGCTCGCGCTCGCGCAGATGATGCCGGGGCCACTGGCCGCCCAGCTTGGGATCTATCTCGGCTATGTCCACTACCGCGTGCCCGGTGCGACGGCTGCCGGCATTGCGTTCGTGGTTCCCTCGTTTCTGATGGTGGTGGCGCTCGGTTGGGCGTACGTGCACTTCGGCGGCTTGCCATGGATGCAGGCGGTGTTCTACGGCGTCGCTGCAGGGGTGGTCGGCATCATTGCAATAAGCGCCTACAAGCTCGTCAACAAAACCCTCAAGACTGACAAGCTGCTGTGGGCCATCTTCCTGCTGTTGGCTGTGGTGACGATCGTGACGGAGTCGGAAATTGCCTGGCTGTTCATTGCCGGCGGCTTCGTGAACATGTTTTATCGCGCACCGCCGCGCTGGCTTGGCAGAGGCGGCGTCAACGCGCTGGCAGCCGCGCATGGACCGGCGCTCGGTGGACTCATGAGCGGAATCGATGTTTCGCTGCTGACTCAGATCGGGCTTTTCTTCGCCAAGGCGGGCGCCTTCGTGTTCGGCTCGGGGCTCGCGATCGTGCCGTTCCTCTATGGCGGTGTCGTCACGGAGCATCACTGGCTCAACGACAAGCAGTTCGTCGACGCGGTTGCGGTCGCGATGATCACGCCCGGCCCGGTCGTCATCACCGTCGGGTTTATCGGCTATCTGGTCGCAGGATTGCCCGGTGCGTGCGTGGCGGCGCTCGGTACGTTTCTGCCCTGCTATCTGTTCACGGTCTTGCCCGCTCCGTACTTCAAAAAGTACGGGAGGCTCCCTGCCGTCAAAGCCTTTGTCGACGGAATCACAGCGGCTGCGGTTGGCGCGATTACCGGCTCGGTGATCGTGATCGCACGTCGCTCCATTGTCGACTGGCCGACGGCGCTGCTGGCGTTGGTCACCGTGCTCGTGCTCTGGCGTTTCAAGAAGTTGCAGGAGCCGATGGTCGTCGGGGCGGCCGCGCTGATCGGTCTCGTCGTTTATCCGCTCGCTCATCTTTGAGTCGGCTGAAGCCGTGGGCCAGAAGCGAACTGGAGACACGACCTCCGTACACTACGAGGAGACATCATGGCAAACCGTCGTACATTCCTGCATCAGACCGCTGCGGCGGGGGCCGGTTTAATGATCGCGAATTCCGATTCCGCTCACACTGCGGAAGAGGGCGGCTATATCGACAAGCTCACCGACGCGGAAGGCAAATATGCCGCCGGGCCGCTACCGTTCGCATTCGACGCGCTGGAGCCTGTCATCGACGCGCGCACTGTCGAACTGCACTATAACTTCCATCACAAACCGGCCGTGGCGGCAGCGAACAAAGCCGAAGACGCGCTGAGCAAAGCGCGTGAGTCCAACGACTTCTCGCTCGTGAAGTATCACGAAAAGGAACTCGCTTTCCAACTGTCGAGCCATATCCTCCACACGGTTTACTGGGCGAGCCTGTCAGGCAAAGGTGGCGAGCCGAGGAACGAGCTGGCCCAGGTCATCGACAAGAATTTCGGCTCTTACGCGAGGTTCAAAGCGCAACTTGTGGCAGCCACGATCGCAACGGAAGCGTCCGGTTGGGGCGTGGTGGGCTATTTGCCTTCGACCGGCAAGCTCATGATCCTCCAATGCGAGAACCATCAAAAGCTCACAGCATGGGGAATCCAGCCGATTCTCGTGCTGGATGTGTTCGAGCACGCGTACTACCTGAAGTATCAGAACCGGCGCATGGAGTACGTCAATCAGCTCTTCAACATTCTGAATTGGGATAACGCAGCCATGCGCCTGCAGGGGGCGATGCCTGTCCGGCGCGCGTGACCGAACGGGCGTGGACAGCCGAGCGGAGACAGCGCATGAATGCCTCGCTGAAAATTTCTTCTCTGTCTGCTTTACTCGCCGCAACCCTGAGCCTTGCGGTCACGTTCACATGGTTCATCGCGCCTGCCGCGTTCGCAAGATCGAATGGACGCACGTCCGAAGCGCCATCGCTGCGTCACGTCGCCGATGTTCCTTTGCCGGGTCGTGCCACGCGCTTCGACTACGAAAGCGCGGACCCTGCGCGCGGCCTGCTGTTCATCGCACATCTCGGCGATAGCGAGGTGCTCGTCTTCGACACGAATGCGGATCGCGTCATCGCAACCGTTCCCGGCGTGGCGGACGTACATGGCGTGCTCGTCGTTCCCGAACTCGGACGCGTCTTTGCATCGGCGACCGGAACAAACGAGGTCGTCGCAATCGATGAAAGTACGTTAGAAGTCGTTGCGCGGATGCCCGGCGGTGGCTATCCGGACGGGATGGCGTACGTCCCTGACACGCACAAGCTGTATGTCTCCGACGAGTCTGGCAAGACTGAGACTGTCATCGACACAACGACGAACAAGCGTGTCGCGACCATTGCGCTCGGGGGCGAAGTCGGCAACACGCAATACGATCCGGTCTCGCGCCATGTCTTTGTGAATGTCCAGACGCGGCGGCAATTGATCGAGATCGACCCCGCGAAGGATGCCGTCGTCGCGCGCATCGACTTGCCAGGAGCCAAGGGCAATCATGGCTTACTGATCGTGCCGGATCGTCGGCTCGCATTCATCGCATGCGAAGGGAATGATCGGTTGCTCGTGCTGGATATGCAGACGAAGCGTGTTTCTCAAGCCTTCGACGTCGGCGCTGATCCCGACGTTCTCGCTTTTGATTCATCGACCCGGACCGTGTATGTCGCGGGCGAGCAAGGCATGGTTTCTCTGTTCCAGATAGATCCCACGGGAGTCAGGCATCTGGGCGACGAACAGTTAGGGCCTGACGCGCACGTCGTCTATGTCGACGCCAAGACGCATCGCTCCTACTTTCCGCTTATGAAAGTCGAAGGGCACCCGCTGCTTCGGATCATGGCGCCTCGGTGAAGAAAGATTTGGGTTGCGAAGCATCATCGGGGGACTCGGCTAACAAAGGTTCAATCAATCGAACGGAGCATTCAAATGAGGACACTGGTCGGAGTAATTACGCTGATCGCCGCCGCCTCGGCCTGCGCGACGCCACCACATGTTAGCGACGGCAGACTCGTCGATGAAGACGGCATGACGCTCTACTCGTTCAGCGGGAAAGGTGCACCCGATGCCGAATCCTGCGAGGGCGATTGCGTAAGAAACTTCCCGCCTGCACTGGCGAGTCCGGGCGATATGGCCAGCGACAAACTCGGAACGGTCGATACTGCAAGCGGCGATCGACAGTGGACGTATCGGGGCAAACCGCTATACCGCGGTCTGATGGACAAAAAACCGGGTGATCGTGCGGGGGACGGGCTTAATACTGTTTGGCACGCTGTACCAGTGCGTTGAAGTTGCGTGTCATGACGAGCCTGAACGTGATCCTCAATCGGCCCAATCTTCCGAAGGTCGCGACCACGGGCCAGTACAGCGATCTCGCGGGGACACCAACCGCCTTCATTCCGCCAGGTGCCTTGTTGTCGTTCTTGGGCAGCGCCGTGCTGGTGGGCTACCTGCAAAAATCCGAAACATCGCGCCAAACGCAAACCCCACTCCCCGCTATATCCGTCCATACATCCCGTCCTATACAAACAATAAAAATGTTTTGCTTTCACCGATGGTTGTTCTGCCCCAACATGAAGTGATTTGTAAAAACACACGGAGCGAGACATGGGCAACACCACAGACCTGAAACGCTACGAATTGCTGATCGACGGCGAATTCGTTCCCCCGAGCGGGGGCGAATACTCGACGAACCTCGATCCCGCCACGGAAAACCCCATCTCCCGCGTGGCGCAAGGAACGTCCGCCGACGTCGACCGCGCCGTGCAAGCCGCGCGCGCCGCGCTCAAGCCGTGGAACGCGATCCGCGCCGCCGAGCGCGGCCGGATCCTGATGAAGCTCGCCGAGTTGCTGCGCGAAAATCAGGAAGAACTCGCGGCGCTCGAAAGTCTTGACGCGGGCAAGCCGATCGCGGGTGTGCAGCGCCAGGACGTACCGGCCGCCATCGATACCCTCGCGTACTACGCCGGCTGGTGCGACAAGATCAACGGCCAGGTCGTGCCCGCGCGCCCCGACGCACTGACGTACACGATGCGCCAGCCCGTCGGTGTCGTCGCGGCGATCGTGCCGTGGAATTTCCCGCTGATGATCGGCATGTGGAAAATCGCGCCCGCGCTGGCGTGCGGCTGCACGCTGATCGTGAAACCCGCCGAAATCACGCCGCTCTCCGCGCTGATGGTCGGACGGCTCGCGCTGGAAGCAGGCGTGCCGCCGGGCGTGCTCAATATCGTGACCGGCAAGGGTTCGGTCGTCGGCGACGCGCTCGTCGCGCATCCGGGCGTCGACAAGGTGACGTTCACCGGCTCGCCATCGGTCGGGCGCGGCATCCTGCAGGGCGCGGCCGGCAATTTCAAGCGCGTCACGCTGGAACTCGGCGGCAAGTCCGCCAACGTGATTTTCGCGGACGCCAATCTCGATGGCGCCGTGCGCGCGGCCGCCTCGGGCATCTTCTTCAACGCCGGCCAAGTCTGCTCGGCGGGCTCGCGGATTCTCGCCCAGCGCGCCGTATACGACGAAGTCGTCGAGCGCCTCGCGCAACGCGCACGGACGATCAAGCTCGGCGATCCGTCGCAGCGCGAAACCAACATGGGCCCGCTCATCTCCGCCAAGCAGATGAAGAGCGTGCTGGACTACGTGGACATCGGCAAGGAAGAAGGCGCGTCGCTCGTGACGGGCGGCAGGCGCTCAGGCGAGCGCGGTTATTTCGTCGAGCCGACGGTGTTCGCGAATGTCGAACACGAAATGCGTATTTCGCAGGAGGAAATCTTCGGACCGGTCGCGAGCGTCATTCCCTTCGACGACGAAGCCGACGCGCTGCGCATCGCCAACGGCACCGCATACAGTCTCGCCGCCGGTGTGTGGAGCGCGGATATCGGCCGGGTGCATCGCATGGCTGCCGAGCTCAAGGCGGGCACGGTCTGGGTGAATACCTACGGCTTCACCGATGTGCGCCTGCCGTGGGGCGGCGCGGGCGATTCCGGCTTCGGCCGCGAACATGGCGACGTCGCCATCGAGAATTTCACCGAGCCGAAGTCGGTTTGGGTCGCACTGACGCCCTGAATTTGACGCCGCCGCGGGCAACCGCGGCGAACATGCGCAAACGCAAACCATGCAAAAGGGCGGTCCGGGATTCCCGGACCGCCCATATCAATAGTGAATAGTCTTCAGACGCGCGCCGTTTCCTGGTTGCGCGCCCGCCAAAGCCGCGCCCGCTGCGTGCTGTCTTCGTACTGAACCGTGTTCTGGCGGCACGCTTCGACGGTCGAATTCTTCCGCTCGACAATCGCCTGGCAGAGAAACTCCGCGCTGTACGCTTTCAACAGATGCGGCGAATGCGTCTCGATGTACTGGGCGATCTTCCCGTAATCGCTGTCCGCCGATGCCAGCGCGCGATAAGTCTGCGCATCCCAACGGAACATCAGGTCGAGTTCTTCGAAAGCGGTATTGAATGCGCAGACTTGCGCGTGAACTTCGCGGTCATCGCTGTGCGTGGCGTGGATCATGATCGTCTCCTGAATGGCCGTGTGGGGCATGAATTCAGGATAGGAAACACCATCCATATACGATAGTTAAAGTTTTTTCGCTTATCTATCCAGAAAGCATTATGAGTTGGGTTTGCCGGTCTTTGCGACGATGTGCGTGATCGCTTCGATCTGCGCGGCGCCTTCTTCGACGAGAAACTCCTTGAACGCGAGCGCCACCGGCGGCAGGCGCTTGTTGTTCCGATGCACGACGAACCAGTTGAGCATCACGGGAAAACCCTCGATATCGAGCACCGCCAGTTTGCCGACCTGCAGCTCCATGCTGATCGTATGCGCGGACAGAAAGCTCAGGCCCATGCCGGCGATCACCGCCTGCTTGATCGTCTCCGTGCTGGTGATTTCCATCGCGACATTCAGGTTGGAGAGCCGGCCGGCGAAGCCTTCCTCCATCGAATTCCAGGTATCCGAGCCGCGCTCGCGGACGATGAACGGCTCGTCGGCCAGCGCTTCGAGCGGCAAGTTCCTGCGTCCGACGAGCGGATGATCCGGCGGCGCGACGATCACATACGGATGGGGCGCGAACGAGACGTTGATCGTGTCCATGTCGCGCGGCGGACGCACCATCACGGCGAGGTCGGTGAGATTGTCGGAAAGCTGATGCAGCAGTTCTTCGCGATTATGCACCGCAAGATTCAGCCTGACATCGGTATTACGCTGCGTGAATGCCGCAAGCAGTCGCGGAAAGAAGTAATCGCCGGCGCTGATCACCGCGACGTTGAGCGTTCCGCCCGATATGCCCTTGAGCCGCGCCATCGCGTCGTCGGCTTCGCGGAACTGCTCCAGAATCGCACGGCTGTAATGGAGCATTTCATTTCCGGCCGGCGTAAGGTAAATTTTCTTGCCCAACTGTTCGAAGAGCGGCAAGCCGGCGTGTTCCTCCAGTTGCTTCACCTGCGTCGAAACGGCGGGCTGCGTGAGATAGAGTTCCTCTGCGGCGCGGGAAAAACTCAGTCGGCGGGCAACGGTTTCGAAGATTTTCAACTGACGCAAGGTGGCGTTGCGAAGCACGGCAGTCCTTCATCCATTAACGATAGCTAATTTATACAATAATTTTTTCTAACTTTCCTTAATCGTTTTTCTCCCCCACGATGCTTTCACGCCCTCATAGTTGTAAGGCGGACAGTCGCGGTTAGCACGAACGGCCATGCTTTACCCCGGGCATTGCCGAGTGTTTTCCGCCCGGTATCACGAGCACGACACAGTACAAAAACGAAGCCTGCAAAGGCCCGCATCAACCATCCGGACTCTATTGGGAATCGCTTGAAATGATTCGTCGATCGCCTGACGCGGATGTTTGCCCGAGGTGCGAATCGATCGCCCAATTCAGCATGCGCAACACGCGCGACCGGCGGCCTCACGCCCACGCCGCCTGGACCGAGCACTTCCCCTGACCGACCGCTCGCCGCCGACGCACCGCGCCGGCTTCTCGCAGCACATCAAGCGCCGCACGAGCGCATAAAACATAACGGAGACAGACATGGCAAGCGCAGACACGGTTGTGTCCGGGCAATCGCACGGGCGTCATCACAACAGATGGTTCCAGCTAGTGATCGGCATCCTATGCATGGGGCTGGTCGCAAACCTGCAATACGCATGGACCCTTTTCGTCGTTCCGATGGATGCGAAACATCATTGGGGCCAGGCGGCGATTCAGACAGCCTTCACCATTTTCATCGTCACTGAAACCTGGCTCGTGCCCGTCGAGGGCTGGCTCGTCGATAAGTTCGGGCCACGGCCGGTGGTCATCGGCGGCTCGATCTGCGCGGCGCTCGGCTGGATCATCGACGCACACGCGACGAGTCTCATCCATCTCTATATCGCGGCAGTGGTCGCGGGCATCGGCGCGGGCTGCGTGTACGGCACGTGCGTCGGCACGGCGCTCAAGTGGTTTCCGGACAAGCGCGGTCTCGCGGCGGGCCTGACGGCAGCCGGTTTCGGCGCGGGCGCGGCTGTCACCGTGATTCCGATCTCCAACATGATTCAGGCTTCGGGCTACGAGCACGCGTTCATGTTCTTCGGCATTCTGCAGGGCGTGTGCATCTTCGTGCTCGCGCTGATGCTCGTGCGGCCGAATCCGCCGAAGGGCATCGTGCCGGCCAAGCGCATCGTGTCGACGAAAGTCGACTACACGACCGGACAAATGGTGCGCTCGCCGCTCTTCTGGGTGCTGTATCTGATGTTCGTGTTCGTCGCGGCGGGCGGCGTGATCGCGACCGCGCAGTTCGGGCCGATCGCGAAGGAGTACGGCTTCGCGAAGATGCCGGTGAACCTGCTGGGCGTGACGCTGCCGCTGCTCGCGATGACGCTGTCCATCGATAACCTCTGCAACGGCTTCACGCGTCCGCTGTGCGGCTTCATTTCGGACAAGATCGGCCGCGAAAACACGATGTTCATCATCTTCCTGGGCGAAGGCATCGCGCTGCTCGGGCTGATGGAGTTCGGCCACGATCCGTATCTCTTCATGCTGTTCGCGGCGATGACGTTCCTCTGCTGGGGCGAAATCTTCTCGATCTTCCCCGCGACCTGCGCCGATACCTTCGGCAGCAAGTACGCCGCCGCCAACGCGGGCACGCTCTACACGGCGAAGGGCACGGCGTCGATGCTGGTGCCGCTCGCATCGGTGCTCGCGTCGATCGGCTCGTGGAACGCGGTGTTCATCACGGCGGCGGTGACGTCGATCGCGGCGGGGCTGTGCGCCAAATTCGTCCTCGCGCCGATGCGCAAGCGCTGGATCGAAAACACGGTCGAGGAAGCATCGAGCGAATCGTCGATCAACGCCCCATTGCGGACCGGCTCGATTCAATGAAAGACGACGCGCGATCGTTGAGCGTCTCGCTGCATCAACTGAGATTGTTCGTGACGCTCGCGCGGCATCGTAGCTTCACGCGCGCGGGCGATGAATTCGGCATCACGCAATCGGCGGTCAGCCGCAGCATCCGCGAACTCGAAGACGAAGTCGCGCTGCGGCTCTTCGATCGCACCACGCGCCAAGTTGCTCTCACCGACACCGGGCGCAGGCTGCTCGCGCGGATCGCACCGCTCGTGGAGGAACTGGAAGCGACGCTGCGGCCGCGTGTGCAGGAGGGCGGCGAGCCGGGCGTCGTGAATCTCGCGAGCAGTTGCGGTCTCACGGCGAGCGTTTTGCCCGCCATGCTCGCATCGTGTCGCGCGCGCCTCGCGGATATCACGATCGTGATGATGGATCGGCCGCAAAACGCCGTGCTGCAACTCGTGCGTTCGGGCGAGGCGGAACTGGGCGTCGTGATTGCGCCGGACAATCTCGACGAACTGGCCGCCGAACCGCTTTTCGCCGATGGCCTCGCGGCGGTCGTCGGCGCGTCGCACCGGCTGAGCGAGGCGGCGCGCATCGACTGGCAGCAGTTGCGCGGCACGCCGCTGCTCCTTCTCGACGACGACACCGGCAGCCTCGGCGCCATCGAAGCCGCGCTCGCGCTGCACGGCGTCACCGGCGCGGTTCGCCAGAAACTCACGCAATCGGCGGCGGTCGCGCGCATGGCCGAAGCGGGCTTAGGCGTCGGAATTCTGCCGATGCACGCACGCGCCGCCTGCGATGGCCCGCACGCGCGCTTCATCCCGCTCGCGCCCGACGTATCGCGCACGATCATGCTCGTGCGGCGCAAAAGCCGCGCATTGCGCGCGAGCGCGGCGAGTGTGTGGTCGCACATCGTCGCGTCCTCGTCGCATACTCTGATCTCGGGTCAGGCCGTCGACGCCTGATCGTCCCGTTTTTTCCACGCTCGTTCGAACCCGCGGCGCGCCTTCGCGCATGCGGGTTTCCGCTCGTTCGCGAATGTACGATTCGCCTTGTTCTTGGCTGATACGGAATGTAGTATCTTGTATATCAGAAGGCTACAAGGCTACAACCTCAGGAGACGAACCATGAAAATCTGCGTGTACGGCGCCGGCGCGATCGGCGGTTATATGGGTGCGCAATTGGCGCGCGCCGGAGCGGACGTCAGTTTCGTCGCGCGCGGGCCGCATCTCGCGGCCATGCAGGCGAACGGCGTCAAGCTGCGGATCGATGGCGAGGAGCACACCGTCAAGGTGCGCTGCACCAATAATCCCGCCGAACTCGGCCCGCAGGACTACGTGATCATCGCGCTCAAGGCGCATTCGATTCCCGGCGTCGTCGATCTGATTCCGCCGCTGCTCGGACCGGAAACGGCGATCGTCACGGCCGTCAACGGACTGCCTTACTGGTACTTCTACAAGCACGGCGGCGAGCTCGAAGGCACGAAGCTGCAGAGCGTCGATCCCGGTGGCCGGCAATGGGACGTGTTCGGGCCGCAACGCGCGATCGGCTGCGTGCTGCTGCCGGCGGCGGAGATCGCGGAGCCGGGCGTTATCGAGCATCACTACGGCAAGAAGTTTCCGATCGGCGAGCCGAGCGGCGAAATCACGCCGCGTCTCCAGGCGCTGCACGACCTGATGGCCAAGGCGGACATGGAAGCGCCGATGCGCGACAACATTCGCGACGAAATCTGGCTGAAGCTGTGGGGCAACCTGTGCTTCAACCCGATCAGCGCGCTGACCGGCGCGACACTCGACGTGCTGACGAGCGATCCCGGCACGCGCGCGCTCTCGAAGGCGATGATGCTGGAGGCGAAGGCCATCGGCGACAAGATCGGCGTGAACTTCCGCGTGGACGTGGAGCGGCGCATCAACGGCGCGGGCGCGGTCGGCGCGCACAAGACGTCGATGCTGATGGACTGCGAGGCCGGACGCCCGATGGAAATCGATCCGCTGATGACCGTCGTACAGGAAATCGGCCGACTGGTGCACGTTGACACGCCGATGCTCGATGCCGTCCTCGCACTGATCAAGCTGCGCGAGGGCGTGAACCAGGGCACGGCGAAGCCGCTGCCGCTCCCGCAATCCCAAAAAGCCGCCTAAACTGCACGAAGGCACCAGCGTTTGTTTCTGATATACAAGATGCAAAATATGTTGCGCGCTGTTGCGATGCAGCATATACTGAGGGCTCTTGAGTGATTTGACTGGAGCCTGAGATGAGCATCGCCCTGTTTGTTGTTGTCGGATTCGCGCTGGTTGCCGTGGGTGTGGGTGTTACGTTTATGATTGCGTCGTCGGTGCCGCAGAGCATGCTGCAGCGCGCACAGGATCATGGTCGCTTCGCCGGACTCGCGGCGGACGATCAGAACGGCGGTTCGGGCAAGCGTGTCGACGCTCGCCGTCCGCACTTGGGAAATCAAGCCATCAATGCCATCTGATACTCAATCCGTAGACAGGCCGGAAGCTCGCCCGGACGCTCGTTCGTCGGGGCTGACGCTTTCGCTTGAGCCGATCAATGCCACGGTCTCGCTGCGCGATCAGGCATACGCGAAGCTGCGGCAGGCCATTGCCGAGGCGGACATCTACCGTTCGCGGGAAGAAATCCGTCTCGACGAGAAAGAGCTGACCGAGGCGCTCGGCGTCTCGCGCACGCCGATCCGCGAAGCCATGACGCTGCTCGAGCAGGAAGGGTTTCTGCGCACGGTGCCGCGCCGCGGCGTCTACATCTTGCGCAAGACCAAGCGCGAGATCGTGGAGATGATCCATATGTGGGCGGCGCTGGAGAGCATGGCGGCGCGGCTTGCGACGCAGCGCGCGACGGACGAGGAAATCGCCCACTTGCGCCACATGTTCGACAACTTCCGCGACTCGACGCCCGCCGAGCACATCGACGAGTATTCGGACGCGAATATCGCGTTCCATTCGGCCATCGTGCGGTTGTCGAAGTCGGAAATCATCTTCGAGACGATCAAGAACATCTTCGTGCACGTGCGCGCCATCCGTAAGATGACGATCTCGCAAAGCGACCGGGCGTCGCGTTCGATCGTCGATCACATGCGGATCATCGAGGCGCTGGAGAAGCGGGACACGGAACTGGTCGAGCGGCTCGTGAAGCAGCATTCGCTGGATCTGGCGGCGTTCGTCGAGGCGAATTGCGACTTTCTGGACTGATGCAGGATTGAGGTCGAGGTAATAAGAAAGGCTGCGTGGCGTTTGCTCCGCAGCCTTTTTTTTCGTCCCGATGCGGCTAGCGCATCGCGCGAACCATCGTCTCGCCGAGCGCAGCGGGAGAATCCGCGACGTAAATGCCCGCCGACTTCATGGCGTCGATCTTCGCGCTCGCCGTGCCCGAGCCGCCCGAGATGATCGCGCCCGCGTGGCCCATGCGTCGTCCCGGCGGCGCGCTCGTCCCGGCGATGAAGCCGACCACCGGCTTGTTCGTCTTCGCGTCCTTGAGAAATTGCGCGGCTTCTTCTTCCGCCGATCCGCCGATCTCGCCGATCATGATGATGCCCTCGGTGGCGTCGTCTTCGAGAAAAAGCGTGAGACAGTCGATGAAATTCGTCCCGTTCACCGGATCGCCGCCGATGCCGATGCAGGTCGTCTGCCCGAGCCCGGCGGCGGTCGTCTGCGCGACGGCCTCATACGTGAGCGTGCCCGAACGCGACACGACGCCGATCTTCCCCGGCTGATGGATATGCCCCGGCATGATGCCGATCTTGCATTCCCCCGGCGTGATGACGCCCGGACAATTCGGGCCGACGAGCCTGCTCGTCGAGCCGCTCAGCGCGCGCTTGACGCGCAGCATGTCGAGCACGGGAATGCCTTCCGTGATGCAGACGATGAACGGCACCTGCGCATCGATGGCTTCGAGAATCGCGTCGGCGGCGAAGGGCGGCGGCACGTAGATGACGGACGCATCGGCGCCGGTTTTCGCGACGGCGTCGGCGACGGTGTCGAACACGGGCAGGTCGAGATGCGTCGTGCCGCCCTTGCCGGGCGTCACGCCGCCCACCATGCGCGTGCCGTACGCGATCGCCTGTTCGGAGTGAAACGTGCCCTGCGCGCCGGTGAAACCCTGGCAAATCACTTTCGTGTCGTTATCGATCAGGACGCTCATTGGGCGTTTCCTCCTTGGGCGACGGCGCTGACGATCTTGTCGGCGGCATCGGCGAGATTGTCGGCGGGGATGATCGTGAGGCCGGAGGTGCGCAGGATTTCGCGGCCCGCATCGACGTTCGTTCCGGCAAGACGCACGACGAGCGGCACGCGCAGGTCGATTTCGCGCGCGGCCGCGACGACGCCTTGCGCGATCACGTCGCAACGCATGATGCCGCCGAAGATGTTGACGAGAATGCCTTGCACCTTCGGGTCGCGCAGAATCAGCTTGAACGCGGTGGCGACGCGCTCTTGCGTCGCGCCGCCGCCGACATCGAGAAAGTTCGCGGGCTCGCCGCCGTACAGCTTGATGATGTCCATGGTGGCCATCGCGAGGCCGGCGCCGTTCACCATGCAGCCGATGTTGCCGTCGAGCTTCACGTAGTTCAGACCGTGTTTCGCCGCTTCGATTTCGGCGGGATCTTCCTCGTCCTCGTCGCGCAGCGCTTCGATATCGGGATGACGATAGAGCGCGTTGTCGTCGAAATTGAGCTTGGCGTCGAGCGCCATCACGTCGCCGGAGCCGGTCACGACGAGCGGATTCACTTCGACGATCGACGCGTCGAGATCGACGAAAGCCTGATACAGCGCGGTGATGAACTTCGACGCCGCGCCGACTTGCTTGCCGCTCAAACCGAGGCCGAATGCAATCTGACGCGTGTGAAAGGGTTGCAGCCCGGTCGCCGGATCGATCGCGACCTTGAGGATCTTCTCCGGCGTGCGATGCGCCACTTCCTCGATTTCCATGCCGCCTTCCGTCGACGCCATGATCGTGATGCGCGACGTGGCGCGATCGACGAGCATGCCGAGATACAGCTCGCGCGCGATATCGCAGCCTTCCTCGACATAGAGACGCTTCACTTCCTTGCCCGCAGGCCCGGTCTGCTTGGTCACGAGCACCGAAGCGAGCATCTTTTGCGCGTTCTCGCGCACCTCGTTCACCGATTTCACGACGCGCACGCCGCCTTTGCCGTCGGGATCGTTGGAAAAGCGCCCCGCGCCGCGGCCGCCCGCGTGAATCTGCGACTTCACGACCCAGACCGGTCCGCCCAGCGCGCTCGCGGCGTCGGCGGCCTCCTGCGCGGAAAAGGCGACGCGGCCCTCCGGAACCGCGACGCCGTACTTTCGCAGCAGCGTCTTCGCCTGATACTCGTGGATGTTCATTGCGTCTCCTGATGTCCTCTGATGGGAATGCGCGCGGTCAATTTGCGCTGAAATACTGTATATCAGATTTCAGGTGGAGCAAAATGTTTGGATGATGCGCCGGGTTTCCTGCGAAGGTCTAAGGACTGGTGCGATGCAGCAATAAAAACCGCGATTGCGTTCAGGAGAAGGGATTTCAGACCATCGTGCAATGCATCAAAGGGTTTTCGCTGAGCGCAAGACTGTTGACTAATACTGTGTGTGGAATATTGTATATCAGAGATTTGCAGCGGCTGCGGCGAGAACGTGCGCGACGTTAGCTGACGGCGCAGACGATGTACGCATATATTTGAACCTATAAACGACGAACTAAAGATTTGGGAGACAAGCCATGACGGTGAACAACTCTGGCAA
The DNA here is from genome assembly GCF_900258035.1 of Caballeronia novacaledonica. Taxonomy (GTDB): domain Bacteria; phylum Pseudomonadota; class Gammaproteobacteria; order Burkholderiales; family Burkholderiaceae; genus Caballeronia; species Caballeronia novacaledonica. Next base: position 278,673 of record NZ_OGTP01000005.1, read on the forward strand.
GGCGCTGGACGGCGTGCGCATCCTGGATTTCACGCACGTCCAGTCGGGACCGACCTGCACGCAATTGCTGGCGTGGTTCGGCGCGGACGTCATCAAGGTGGAACGCGCGGGCGCGGGCGACATCACGCGGGAGCAACTGCGCGACATCCCCGATGCCGACAGTCTCTACTTCACGATGCTCAACCACAACAAGCGCTCGATCACGATCGACACCAAGAATCCCGAAGGGAAGAAGGTGCTCGAAACGCTCGTGAAGAAATGCGACGTGCTCGTCGAGAATTTCGCGCCCGGTGCGCTCGATCGCATGGGCTTCACGTGGGAGCGCATCCAGGAGTTGAATCCGCGGATGATCGTCGCGTCGGTGAAAGGCTTCGGGCCGGGACCGTACGAAGACTGCAAGGTCTACGAAAACGTCGCGCAATGCGCGGGCGGCGCGGCCTCGACGACCGGTTTCGACGACGGCCCGCCGACGGTCAGCGGCGCGCAGATCGGCGATTCCGGCACGGGCCTGCATCTCGCGCTCGGCATCGTCACGGCGCTCTATCAGCGCAACACGAGCGGACGCGGCCAGAAAGTGCTCGCCGCGATGCAGGACGGCGTGCTCAACCTCTGCCGCGTGAAACTGCGCGACCAGCAGCGCCTCGAACGCACCGGCGTCATGAAGGAATATCCGCAATACCCGAACGGCTCGTTCGGCGAAGCGGTGCCGCGCGCGGGCAACGCCTCGGGCGGCGGCCAGCCCGGCTGGATCCTGAAGTGCAAGGGCTGGGAAACGGATCCGAACGCGTATATCTACTTCATCACGCAGGCGCCGGTGTGGGGTGAAATCTGCAAGGTGATCGGCAGGGAGGAATGGATCGATCATCCGGATTACAAGACGCCGAATGCGCGCTTGCCGCATCTGAAGCAGATCTTCGACGAAATCGAGCGCTGGACGATGTCGAAGACCAAATTCCAGGCGATGGAAATTCTCAACAAGCACGACATTCCGTGCGGCCCGATTCTTTCGATGAAGGAAATCGCCGAGGATCCGTCGCTGCGCAAGACCGGGACGGTGGTCGAAGTGGATCATCCGGTGCGCGGCAAGTACCTCACGGTCGGCAATCCGATCAAATTGTCCGACAGCCCGACCGAAGTCGTGCGTTCGCCGCTGCTCGGCGAGCACACGGACGAAGTCATGGCCGAACTCGGCTACACGCCCGACCAGATCGCCACGCTGAAGAGTCTCGGCGCGATCTAGCCGACTTTCGCGCAGTCGTTTTTGCCTCTCGCCGCCTTCGAAGGAAGGCGGCGCGGATCCTGCACGTCGATATGAACCGGAGCCATACGATTACGCCCGCACGCGACGAAACCGCTGGGCGCGAAGGACAAGCGGGCCCGCGGCGCGGGTCTGATTCGAGGTACGGAGGAGGGGACGAGAGCGCGGGCCATGTACGCCCGCGCTCCTCATAAGGAGACAGACTTGACACACTGGATTCGTTTTCGTGACGCAGGCGGCAGCATCGGTTTTGGTACGCTCGACCAGCATTCGGGCCGCGTCGTTCAGCATGACGGCGCGCTGTTCGACCATCCGCGCCCGACCGACATTTCCTTCGCCGCCGACGATCTCACGCTGCTCGCGCCATGCCAGCCGAGCAAGGTCATCGCGCTGTGGAACAACTATTACGCGCTGTCGCAGAAGCTCGACAAGGCGCCGCCGCAGCATCCGCTCTTTCTGATCAAGCCGCCGATGTCGGTGATCGGGCCGAACGAGTCGATCCGGAGGCCGAAGAGTTATCAAGGCAAGATCGCGTATGAAGGAGAACTGGGCATCGTGATCGGCAAGACGGTGAGCGGGGCGTCGGTCGAGGAAGCGGAAGCGGCGATCTTCGGCTATACATGCGTGAACGACGTCACCGCGATCGAACTGCTGCAGGAAGATCCCAACTTCGCGCAGTGGTGCCGCTCGAAGGGCTTCGACACGTTCACGTGCCTCGGACCCGCGATCGTCACGCCGGGCAATGGTTTCGACTGGCGCACGGCGAATGTCGTCACGACGCTCGAAGGCGTCGAGCGGCAGAACTATCCGCTCGACGACATGATCTTCTCGCCCGCGCAGCAGGTCAGCATGCTCTCGCAGGACATGACGCTCGTGCCCGGCGATGTCATCGCGTGCGGTACGTCGATCGGCGTCGGCTCGATCAAGGACGGCGCGCGGGTGGATGTGTCGATCGCGGGGATCGGGACGCTGTCGAACGTGTTGGCCGTCTGAAGGAGCGGCGCATGTCCGATGCTCTGGCCGGCGCGCTGTGCGTGCTGGCGGCGCTGTCGGCGGGTTCGTCGATGCGATCGGGCGCGGTGCGTTCGCGCGCGCTGGCGGCAGCGGGCGCGGTGGTCGTCGTCGCTGCCTGCGCGAGCGGCGGTGCTGCCGCGCTTGCGCCGATGGCCGCCGCGCTCTTGCTCGCCACTGTCGCGGGATTGGCCGGATATCGACTCGATAGAAACGCCCCCGGCGCATCGACACAGGCTTTGCTCGCTACGATCGCTTTCGTCGCATGGATGCTGCCGGATTTGAACGGAGCGTACGCGGTGCTTGCGGGCGGCGGGATCGCGGCGCTGGGAAAATTGCTCTGCGCGCGGGGAAGCCGCGAAAACATGACGCTCCCGCCGCTGCATCTCGTCTGCGCGGGCGCCTGCGCGGCGCTCGCCTATGTATTCGGCGCGCAACCGGACGTGCTCGCCGTGGTGTCGGTGGTTGCGATGATCGCGCTCATCGGCGCGCATTTGTCTCTCGCGATGGGCGGCGTCGCAGGCGCGCCAACGGCGAACGTTTTGAGTTCGGTGGCCGCGTGCGGACTGGCCGTCGCGGCGGCGATCGGCGGCAGGCATGGCGCGCTCGTCGTCGCGGCGCTTGCAATCGCCATCGGCTGCGCACGGTCCGCTGCGCCGGTCGGCGTCGTGCGCGAGGCGCCATGAACGACAAAGCCGGCGCGGTTGCCCGCGCCGGCTTTGTTTCGATGCGTCATGCGCGCGGCGAGCCGCCCATCACCGATCCCGATTCCACAACGCCCCCAGCACGAAGCCGACCGCCGCGGCGATCAGCACGCCCTGAATCGGCTGGCTCGCGACCGCCATGCGCACGTTGTCGACGGTCTGTCCGTAGCTCTGCTGCAAGTTGCCGTACGCCTGCCGCACTTTGCCTTCGGCTTGCGTCGCTTCATCGCCCGTCAGCGCGCCGACCGCGTCCTGCACCTTGCCGACGACTTTTTGTGCCGCGCCTTCCACTTGATCCTGCACCATGGTGCCTCCCTTCGGGTTGAGCGGTTTCTCGTGAGTCCGGATTCGCCGGAACGCACCTTTGCAGCACGCCGCGTGCCACGCCCGCTCAAGCCGGGCCGATCAGATCTTTGACGGTGTCGATCAGATCGTCGATCGAAAGCGGCTTGCGGCGAAACTGCGCACGCGGATGCGCCAGCGCCGGCGCATTGGCCGCCGCGCTCATGAGGATGACCGGCACGCCGGCGAGTCCGTCGCTTGCGGCGAGCTGGCGGATCAGCTCGACGCCGTTCATGTGCGGCATCATCCAGTCGGTAATGACGAGCGCCGGCGGATTCGCGCGCGCCGCATCGAGCGCGGTGCGTCCGTTGGATGCGGTCGAGACCTCGTAACCCTCCATTTCGAGCACGAGCCGCCACGTGGTCAGAATGTCGAATTCATCGTCGACGACGAGGATCTTTTTCATGCGCGCGCGCCGGGGTCCGACACAGAGAGCGCGGGCGCGACCGACGGGTGTCCGGACAACAGACCCGTCGGGCCGATGAAGCCTTCGCTGATATGCAGGCCGCGCGAGTCGATCGTGAGCCGGCGAATCGCCGAATCGTGCGAGCCTTCGCGCTGCTTGATGACCGACACCATCCGATACAGCGCGGAGTTCGCCTCCACGTAACGCATGAGGACGATGTTCTCCGTCATCGCCGACGCGCGCAGCGTCGCGGGCAGGCCCGCGTCGCCGTAGAGCGCCAGTTCCTCGGTGAGGACGGTGGTCACGCCCGCGTCGCGCAGGCGGTGCGTGAGCGCGTTGAGAAAGAGCCCGAAGCGCTCGGTGCGGTTCGCGGACTGAAAAAATCCGTCGATGCCATCGACGACGAGCCGCGACGCGTTCGACTTCCTCACCGCGTTCAGCAGTTCGACGGCGAGTTCGTCGATCGCCAGTTCGACAGCCGGATGCCATTGGATCGTGAGACGTCCGTCCTGCACGGCCGGCGCGAGATCGATGTTGACCGACTTCGCTTTCGCGAGCAGCCGCTCGGGCGACTCGTAAAGGCCGAAATAGACGCAGCGCTCGCCGCGCTCCACGCCCGCCTGCAGGAATTTGAGCGACAGGAGCGTCTTGCCGATGCCCGACGGCCCGACGAGCGTGGTCGTCGAGCCGCGCACGACGCCGCCGCCGAGCATCTGATCGAAATCGGGAAACGCGAAGCCGAACTTGCTGGTGAAGTCCGGCGTGCCTTGATCGTTCGCGGGCGTAGCCTCGATGCGCGGAAAGGTCACGAGGCCGTCTTCGGTGATCTTGAAGAAATGCTTGCCGAGCAGATGATCGCGGGCGCGCAGCTTGTGAACCTCGATCTCGCGGGCGCGCCGCATGCCGGTGTTGTAACGGTTCAGTTCAATGAGGCCGTCGACGAGCGTGTGCTCCGGATGCGGCTCGTTGCCGGACAGCGGCGCGAGGATCAGCGTCGTGCAACGCGCGGCGCTCACGAACGCCGACAACTCGTGGATGAACTGCGAGAGTTCCAGCTCCGTCGAGCTGAATTCGCGCGCGCTGCGAAAACCGTCGATGACCATGAAGCGCGGCCGGCTCGTCTTGATCGTCGAGGCGATCAGCGCGAGAAAACCGGACAGGCCGTCGCGCATCAGTTCGTGATAGCCGGAGACGAACAACATCCGGTCGGAGATGGCGTCGGCGTTGTAGAACGAAAGTCCCCGCAGATGGGACAGCAGCTTGGTATGCGATTCGGCGATCAGCGTGATGTACAGCACCATGTCGCCCTGCGCGACGCGGTGAAAGCCGATCTGCGACGAGAGAATCGTCTTGCCCGCGCCCGCCATCCCTTCGACCAGATACAGGCCGCCTTCGACGAGGCCGCCACCCAGGATGTCGTCCAGGCCCGCGACGCCGGTCGTCACGTTGCCGTCGTTGGCGGCGGGCTGCCTGGGCTGATCGGTCGAGTGCTTGTCGTCTTGAGTCATGGCATTTTCATTTTTACTTGGCGAATCGGCATTTTTGGGAAGGCGCATTATGGCGGACTCTTCGCAACCTGTGGCCGCCTGCCGTACCGATGTTCGCCCTCGCCGTGCCTTTTTTGAGATCGTCGAGACGCGCGGGGCCGTGCTCGCGCGCGCAAGCGAATGCCTGTCGAGCGCATTTTTCACGCCCGATCGCTTTGTCTGAGGGGAGAAGCGGTTCGCGGGCAAGAATTCTTTGAGAACTCTCCCATGGGCAGACGGCGCGACGGCTGTTGAAATGTCGAACGATGCAGTACACGCACGCCGTATGTTTCTTCCGGCGCTCAGTTCCGGCGCTCGCGCGCTCTCATTGCCTTCTCCTTGCCATGCACCGTTCGCACTCGATCCAGGGCGCTTTTGCGCTCATTGCCAGCTTTTTCGCTTTCTTCGCCACGGCCTCCGCGCCGGTTCATGCTGTCGAGCCCTTGCCCGACGCGCGCATTTTGTCGGCCAAGCCGTTCGAGTTCCAGGCGGACCACAGTATTTTCGGACGCATGCCCGCTGAACCGGGCGATTCGCGCATTCTCATGCCTGTCGAAGTCACGCGCAGTGCGGGCGAAGCGCGATTGCTGCAACAACGTTCCAAACACCAGCGGACGATTTGAACAGCATCTTCATTGCGACGAGATAAAAGCGATTTCGATCGTCTGGAATCGGCGGCATTACCGCGCCATAATCCATTGCGAGCGATGTGCTTTGTCACTATGGAAAAATCGCAATGAAGCGGTTGGTGATTGCGAAAATCGCGCTGATCGCGATCAGTTCATTCGGGCCGCTCCCGTGGGCCTGCGCCGCCGACGAGGTGCGAGCGGGTTCGTCACCGAATAAACCGGACGCGGCGGCAACGAATGGCGACGTCGCGGAATTTCAAAGTCTGGTCTCCACCGGAAGGATCACCGAATTGCGCAAGACGTTGAATGGCAGCTACGGTGCGAGTCTTTCGTACTTTGCCGACCAGATGACTTATTACGTCGCGCTTTTTCAGCAAAACAATATCTGGCGCGTATTCAAAACACAAAATGATGGACGCGCGGAAACGGTCTATTCCGATTTCGCCAAAACATCGACCACGCTCGCCGATGCCGAAATCAAGCGCATCAAGCTCGAAGCCGAAAAAGCGTATGCCGACAGGCAGATTTCCGTGCAGCAGGAACGCGCCAGCCGGTTGCAAGCGGATCTCGATATCGCTCGCGCGCAGCAAAGCCAGGTGACGAGCTATCAACTGGAGCAGCAGAACGCGATCCGCGAATTGCGCACGGAACAGGCCGCCGCGCAGGCGCAGCTTCGCGCGCTGCAGACACGCGTGCAGGAGCTGCAAAAACAGTCCGACGGCGATCTTCCCGCGCCCGTCAAATAAGGCTCCCGATTTACGCGGGACAGGCCTCCGCATCTAACGCATCGCGCCTATACGAACGAACGCGGCCTGCATGCCGACAACGACGGCTCAGAACAGCACGAGTTGCTCGCGCCCCGGACCGCCTTCCAGCGTAAGCAAATGACGCTTGCGGTCCACGCCGCCTGCGTAGCCGGTCAATTCTCCGTCGCCGCCGATCACGCGATGACACGGCACGATGATCGCAATCGGATTGCGGCCGTTCGCGCCGCCCACGGCCCGCGATGCGCCCGCGGGCAAGCCGAGCCGTCGCGCGAGATCGCCGTAAGTCCACGCTTCGCCGAAAGGAATCTGCCGAAGCGCGTCCCAGACCTGCCGCTGAAACGCCGTGCCGTCGAGCTTCAACGCGATCGAAAATTCCTGGCGCGCGCCGGAGAAGTACTCGCCGATCTGCTCGCGCGCCTCGCCGATCACGCGCGACCGGGGCGGCGCGTCGGACAGCGTCTGTTCCGGCAGGCCATCGGGAAAATGCTTCTGTCCGACGAAGAAGAGCCCCGTCAGACAGTCGTTCTCAGCGCGATACAGGATGTGCCCGAGCGGACTCGGGCCGACATGGCATTCGATCACTTCGGTTCTCCGCGCGGCGTCTTTTGCGATTGCCGCTTCAGATGAACGGGTTGTCGGCGGTGCCGGACGGCGCGGCCGGTTCGTCGGGCAGCTTCGCGGGAAGCGACGCGTCGCCCTGCAGAACTTCGATGATCGCACCGATCGCCTTCTGAAGCGCGAGCGCGTTCGCGAGTCCCGCCTTGTCGCGGGCGATCGTCAAGTCGCCGCTGATCGTCAGGCGCTTCACGCCGTTTTCGATGTTGATCGCGTCGCCCGCGATGTTCAACACGTCCGTATCGTTCGCAAATGGCTTAAACACCGCGCAACCCTCCAAGTCGTTTGTCCTTCAGTCCGTCCGGTATGCCGGGAAACGCGAGGCCGCTCATCGCTTCCAGTTCGCGCACGGTTTTCATCGTGTACGTGTTCGTCGACGTATTCTCGATCACCACCGCAAACGCGATCTGACGCTGCGGCAAATAGACCACCTTGTACAGTTGCGTCGGCACGAACACGCGCGATTCGCCGATCGTCTGCAACTGCCGTCCCGAAAAGAGCGGCCCCGTGACGACGTACGCTTCGCCCGATTCCTCCGTTAGCCTGCGCACCGCTTCCTCGATGCGCGACCAGATGCGCCGGTTGTTCGACGGATCCTGCGGCACGATGTTCGCGAGCGAGAACGATTCGGCCATGCCTTTCTTGCTCGCGCGATCGCCCGCGGGGCTCATGTGGCCGCGGTCGTAACCGCTTTTCTTGTAATCGGAAAGCTGCGCGCTCTCGCCGGGCGGCAGACGCTTTTCGACGAAAAAGCGATTGGTGCGCGTGTTGTTCTTCGCCTCGTCGACACTGTTCGCGGTCAGATGTTCCGCCGACCAGAGCGGTCCTTTCGTGATGCCGGAGTGAAGCAGAGCGAAGTCGGAATAGCAGACTTCCTGCGTCGCCGCGCGCATCTTCGCATTGACGACGACGGGTGCGCGGCCATTCGGGTTGAACTGCGGGCAGTCGTTCGCGGATGCTTCGACACAGATGAATGCGAAGAGCGCGGCGGCGATTGCCTTGATACGAAACGGCATGCTTGAGAAGGTCCAGACGACGATCGGGGCCGCAAGTATAAGCGCTGCGCACACCGCGCGGGGCGGGCGCGCGCGTGTGAATTTCGGGCGCGCTAGAATGCGTCGGCCGACGTCATCCCGAAATCAAAAAATGAAACCGTTCGTTCTTCGTTCTCTGGTCTTGTCGTTCGCGATGTTCGCCGCGTTTCACGCGAATGCCGACGACGCCGTGCAATCAGCCGGCAATGACGGCCCCGCCTACGGCCCGGAATTGCAAGGCTTCGATTACCCGTATCCGGTTTCTCAATTTGCGCTCACGTCGCAGCGACAGGTGGTGCGCATGGCCTATATGGACGTGCATTCGTCGCATCCGAACGGGCGGACCGCGGTGCTTCTTCATGGCAAGAATTTCTGTTCGGCGACATGGAAGCAGACCATCGAGACCTTGACCGATGCCGGCTATCGCGTGATCGCGCCGGATCAGATCGGCTTTTGCAAATCGACCAAGCCCGCGCGCTATCAGTACAGCTTCCAGCAGCTCGCGCGCAACACGCATGCGTTGCTCGCGGCGCTCGGCGTATCGAAGGCGACGCTCATCGCGCATTCGACGGGCGGCATGCTCGCCGTGCGCTATGCACTTATGTATCCGCGCGAGACGGAGCAGCTCGTGCTCGTCAATCCGATCGGACTCGAAGACTGGAAGGCGAAAGGCGTGCCGTCGATATCGATCGACGACTGGTACGCGCGCGAGCTGAAGACAAGCGCCGATGGCATCCGCCGCTACGAAACGAGCACGTACTATTCGGGCCAGTGGCGCGCCGATTACGAACCGTGGGTGCAGATGCTCGCGGGCATGTATCGCGGGCCGGGCAAGGACATCGTCGCGTGGAATTCGGCGTTGCTCTACGACATGATCTACACCCAGCCCGTCGTCTACGAATTCGACCAGTTGAAAACGCCGACGCTGCTGCTCATCGGCGACAAGGACAATACCGCGATCGGCAAGGACTTCGCGCCGCCGGAAATTCGCCCGACGCTCGGCCGCTATCCGGATCTCGCGAAGCTGGCGAAGGAGCGGATCGAAGGCGCGAAGCTGGTCGAGTTTCCGGAACTCGGTCACGCGCCGCAGATGCAGGATCCTCAAACGTTCCACAAAGCACTGCTCGACGGCCTCGCCGCATTGAAGCCGAATCCGCAGTGAGTCAGGTCCGGCCGGGCGCGCACGACGCGCGCTCGATCGCAGGCACCTGAACCGCCAGCGTGATGCCGCGCGCCACCATGAAAAGCGTGAGCGCGAGCCACAGTCCGTGATTGCCGAGCGATCCCGCGAGCGCCCACGCGGCGAGCAGGAACACGACGAGCGAAACGGCCATCGCCTTCATGAGCTCGTGCGTGCGCGTCGCGCCGATGAACACGCCGTCGAGCTGAAAACCCGCGACCGACGCAAGCGGCAGCACCGACGCCCACGGCAGATAGCGCACCGCCGCCGCATGCACGGCGGCCTGATCGGTCAACTTGCCGATGATCCATTCGCCGCCCATCCAGTAGACGATGGAAAACCCCGCCGCGCCGATCGCCGACCAGAGCAGCGTGATCCTCACGGCCTGCCGGAACGCGTGACGGTCGCGCGCGCCGGCCGCCGCGCCCACGAGCGCCTCGGCCGCGTGCGCGAAGCCGTCGAGCCCGAAGGACATGAAGGTCTGAAAGTTCAGCAGGACCGCGTTGGCGGCGAGAATCGCGTCGCCCTCGCGCGCGCCGAGATGCGCGAACCAGCCGTACGAGCCGAGCAGACAGATCGTGCGGATGAAGATGTCGCGGTTGATCGCGACGAGCCGCCGGAGCGCGTGCGCATCGAAGAGCGAGCGCGGCGCGAGCGGCGCAAGGCCGCGCGGACGCAAATGCCGGAGGATCGCGAGGCCGAGCGCGAAACCGCAGAAATCCGCGAAGGCCGTCGCCGCGCCGATGCCCGCGATGCCCCAGTCGAAGCGATACACGAACAGCAGCACCGCGACGATATTCACCAGATTGATGAAAATCTGCGTGACGAGCGCGAGTCGCACGCGCTGGCAGCCGAGCAGGAACCCGAGCACGACGTAATTGCCGAGCGCGAACGGCGCGGCCCAGATGCGCGCATGACAATACGCACTCGCGGTGTCCTGAACGGCGGCGCTGCCGCCCAGCGCGACGAGCGCATAGCGGATGATCGGCACCTGCAGCGCCAGCACCGTCGCGCCGATCGCGAGCGCGAGCAGCAGGGCGCGCAGCACGCTTGCGCGCAGGGTCTCGTCGTCGTGCGCGCCGAACGCCTGCGCGACGAGTCCCGTCGTGCCCATGCGCAGAAAGCCGAAGCCCCAGAACACGAAGCCGAACACGAGCCCGCCGAGCGCGACGCCGCCGAGATACTGCGGCCCGTCGAGATGCCCGGCGACGGCCGTATCGACCGCGCCGAGAATCGGCTGCGTGAGGTTGGCGAGGACGATCGGAAACGCGAGCGTCAATACGCGCCTGTGCCAGCGCACGGGCAGCGCGGAATCGTCGTTCGACTGGTTTTGCGGGGTGGTCTGCATGAACGCGCCATTGTCCGGATGCGGCGATCGCGGCGCAACCGCGCGCCGGCGCCGATAATGCGCGTCATGAAAACATTCGCGCTCTACGTCGTCACGGCCATCGCCGAGATTGGCGGCTGCTATTTTCCGTATCGATGGCTGAAGGAGGGCGGCTCGCCGTGGCTCGTCGTGCCCGGCGCGCTGTCGCTCGCCCTGTTCGCGTGGCTGCTCACGCTGCACGATACCGCCGCCGGGCGCATCTATGCGGCGTACGGCGGCGTGTATATCGGCGTGGCGATCGTGTGGCTATGGGCCGTCGACCGCATCCGTCCGACGGCCTGGGATATTGCGGGCGCGGCGATCGCGCTCGTCGGCATGGGCGTGATCGCGTTTCAGCCGCGCGTCTGACGCGGCTCAGGCTTCCAGCGCGAGCAACGCGAACGTCGCGAGCCAGTGCTCGCCCATGTAGTCGCCCGCGACATGCGCGATGCCCGACGCCAGATGCTCGTTCGCAGCCGCTTCGAGCACCGCGATGCGCGCGTCGCCCGCCGGCAGCGCCCGCATGATTGTTCGCTGGCACCAAGCGCGAGACAGATTCAGTCCGTCGAGGTGCGCGAGTTTGCCGTCGCTGCGATCGGTGACGGTGGCGGGCGTGAAGAGCGTCGCCGGTTCGCGTGCGGCGATGCGCGGCAGAAAACGGTCGAACCAGCCGACGAAGCGCTCGCCCGGCAGCACGTGGCGCATCAACACGGCTTCCATCAACGACGGCGACAGGAACTCGTCGCCCGCCGGCTCCCACGCCTGACAGCCTTCGTCCTTTTCGAACCAGCGCAAGGCGGTTTCGCTCAGCAGACGTTCGAAGTCCGCGTTTCGCGTGGCGCGCGCGTAGCCGATCGCGAGCGTCAGCGCGAACGCCATGTTGAAGTGCGTGCCGACCCGCAGCGGATACGTCGACTTCGGCAGAAAGTCCTCGAAGCGCGCGACGAACGCATCGGCGAGCGGGGCAAGCGTTCGGGACCAGCGCGCGCCGTCGTCGGAAGGCATCGAATGGAGTTGTCCCGCGAGCGCGAGCAGCCACGCCCAGCCGTACGGACGCTCGAAGCCGCGCGCCGCCGGGCGTTGCAGATACGCGACTTCGGCCGCGACGTTGGCGCCGGTGAAATGCTCGTCGATCACCGCGCGGATGCGCGCCGCCTCCGGCAATTCGGGAAAACGGTCGTAAAGCCGCGCGATCAGCCAGTAGCCATGCACGCATGAATGCCAGTCGAAGCTGCCGTAGAAGACCGGATGCAGCGCGCGCGGGCTCGCGACGTCCGCTTCGCCGGCCATCACATGATCGAGCTTGTTCGGATATTCGCGCGTCAGATGACCGAGCGCGACCTGGGCGAACTTCGACGCGAGCGCGGCGTCGAGGGTGATCGGTTGATGCGGGTTCATGCGGTCCTCGTCGGTGCGAATCGTGATCCCGAGACTTTATCGATAATGCGTTGTGGAAATCCCGGCTAAGGGTAATTACCTAGGATGAACGGCCGAGGCATCGGCGGATTGCGTCGGAAGCGCCGCATCGATCGGTCGCAAGGTCGGCGAATGCCTGTACGGCAAGCCTGAGCGGGGGCGCGACGCCATTGCCGGAGAGGACGCGAGCGCGCGACTGCGCGCATTTTCCTACGGCATCCGGCCGTGTATCGCCCGCCACGCGAGCGCGCCGTCGCCCGAACCGTCGTATAAACTTGCGCCCGAACGCCGCCAAGGGCGCTCGTGCCGGGGCCACGCGCCCGGCAAACGCCATCCAGACAGTGACCAAGAGACCAGAAACAACATGACCGACCTTCCCGCTTATACCGCAGAGGACACCCGGCGCCGCGTTTTCGCAATCGTCGGCGCCTCGTCGGGCAACCTCGTCGAGTGGTTCGACTTTTACATCTACTCGTTCCTCGCGCTGTACTTCTCCGCGGCGTTCTTCCCCGGCGGCAATCCGACGGTCCAGTTGCTGAACACCGCCGGCGTGTTCGCCGCCGGCTTTCTGATGCGTCCGATCGGCGGCTGGCTCTTCGGCCGCATCGCCGACAAGCACGGCCGCCGCAACGCGATGATGATCTCCGTGCTGATGATGTGCGGCGGCTCGCTCGTCATCACCTTCCTGCCGACGTACGCGTCGATCGGCGCGTGGGCGCCGTTCCTGCTGCTGATCGCGCGCCTGTTCCAGGGCTTGTCCGTGGGCGGCGAATACGGCACGAGCGCGACCTACATGAGTGAAGTGGCGCTGCGCGGCCGGCGCGGTTTCTTCGCGTCTTTCCAGTACGTGACGCTGATCGGCGGCCAGCTCGCCGCGCTCCTCGTGCTGGTGGTGCTGCAACAGATTCTGTCGACGGAAGAATTGAAGGCGTGGGGCTGGCGCATTCCGTTCTTCATCGGCGCGTGCGCGGCGCTGGTTTCGCTTTATCTGCGACGCTCGCTCGACGAAACCTCCACCGCCGCAACGCGCGACCGCAAGGAAGCGGGCACGCTCGCCGGCCTGATGCAGCACAAGGCGGCGTTCCTGACCGTCGTGGGCTTCACGGCGGGCGGCTCGCTGATTTTCTACACGTTCACGACCTACATGCAGAAATATCTGGTCAACACGGCGGGCATGCACGCGAAAACCGCCAGCAACGTGATGACCGCCGCGCTCTTCGTCTACATGCTGCTTCAGCCGCTGTTCGGCGCGCTGTCCGACCGCATCGGCCGCCGCGCGTCGATGCTGTGGTTCGGCGCGCTCGCGACCATCGGCACGGTGCCGCTGCTGCACGCGCTTTCCACGGTGGCGAGCCCGTTCATGGCGTTCGTGCTGGTCGTGATCGCGCTCGCGATCGTGAGCTTCTATACGTCGATCAGCGGTCTCATCAAGGCGGAAATGTTCCCGCCGGAAGTGCGCGCGCTGGGCGTCGGGCTCTCCTACGCGGTCGCCAACGCGGTGTTCGGCGGCTCGGCGGAATATGTCGCGCTGTGGCTCAAGTCGGCGGGGAGCGAATCGACGTTCTTCTGGTATGTCACCGTGATGTGCGCGATCTCGCTCGTCGTCTCCTGGCGCATGCTCGATCCGAGCAAGGAAGGCTATCTGCGCAACGAACCGTAAGCCGGCGTGCAGCGCGTGCGTGGCGGCGATACAACTTTTCCGCCGCGCGCGCCATATCCGCCAGGCTTGCCGATGACGTTACTATGGTGTTTTATGCGGTATGTGGATGGCGCACCGGTCAAGGTGCGCAACGATATTCGGGAACCGGATATGCATGCGCGCGCAGTTCGCGCGCGCAAAGCTGATGCGCACATTCGGGCGCGTCGGTCTGCCTGGAGCCTGTTCATGGAAGATTTCGACGAAACGCTGTTCCTTGTCTGGCGCGCCAACCTGAATGTGCTGGTCGGCTCGCCCGGAGGCGCCGGGCGCCTCGCGCGCATGATGAGCTTCTCGCCGACGTTCATGAAGCTGATCGTCGCCGGTCAGCGCGACTTCAACGAAGAATTCGTGCGCGGCATCGAGCTCGTGACCGGCCTGCCGACGCACTGGATGGACGAGCGCCGCGGGCTGGCGGAGGTTCCGCCCGACGTCCTGCGCGCGATCGACGAAGAAACGCCGATGGCCGTGTTTCGCGGCACGGCTCACCCCGCGCCGAAGCGCCCCGTGCTGCGCGGCCCTGAACCGCTCCTTTCCCAGACCGAGGCGACGCGCCGCGTCGCCGATATGGCCCAGCAACAGGCCGAGGTGAACCGCCGCGATCTGCTTTTTCGCAAGAATCGCGAGCTGCTTTCACAGGATTTGCGCCGCCTGGAGCGCCAGCTCGGGCTGCTTCAGGTCGAAGGCATGCAGCCGAAAGTCGACGAACTCATTGCGTCGGATCGCATGAGCGAGTCGGCGAAGGCCGATCTGACCGGCCGTCTCGAACAGATCGACAAGCACGTGAAGCTCTTACATCAGCATGTCGAGAAGCTCGTGATGCTGCTGTCCAGCCCGGACGAGCCCGAAGCGGGCGAATAGCTACTTCTTCCCGCCGTCCTTGGGCGTGTCCCGCTCGGGGTGCACGGCGATCGGATCGCTTGCGGGGAAGGTTTCGTCCAGCGCTTCGTCGAGCAGGTCTTCTTCGTTGGCGGGTTCCGGCCGATCCTGCTTCGGACGTTCATCCCGGCTGGCTTTCGTCATGGTGCGCTCCGTGATGCGAGGTCATCGTCGATTCAATATAGCAGTCCCGCCGCGCCCCCGCAGTCAGCCTTCCCGCCGGTAATCCGCGGGGCGCACGCCCGTCCACTTTCTGAAGGCGCGCCGGAACGCGCTCGGTTCCGCGAAACCGAGCGCATCGGCGATCTGGGGAATCGTCTCCTGCGTGTGCGCGAGGCGCGCGATCGCGAAGTCGCGTCGCAACGCGTCCTTGATCGCCTGATAGGTCAGCCCTTCCTGCTTCAGACGGCGTCGCAGCGTCGCTTCGGCCATATGGAGCGCCGCCGCGATGCTTTCGGCTTCGGGCCAGTCCGTCGGCGCGGTTTGCCGCAGGCGCGTGCGGATGCGCGCGGCGAGCGAATCCGGATTGCGATATTTCACGATGAAATTCGCCGGCGCGTCGCGCAGGAAGCGCTTGAGCGTCGCGGACGTCTGCACGACCGGCAGCGCCGCGCACTCGGCCGACAGATCGACGAACGAGCGCGTTTCGTCGAAACGCAGGTCGTTGCAGAACATCAGTCGGTATTCGTCGCTGTCGGCGGGCTCGGGGCAGCGCATATGCGCCGCCAGCACCGGAATGCGCCGCCCGACCAGCCAGCACAGCAGCCCGTACACGAGGATGAAACCCGTCGCGTAGGCGAACATCGTCTTGGGCGCGCCTGTGTCGTCGAGCCAGATGCGCACGCGCGTTGCTTCGATGTCGAGGTCGAAGGTCAGTTCGTCGAGCACGAGGCGCATGAAGTTCGCGATGCGCGCGAGCGCCTGCGCGCCGTCGCGCGAGGACAGCGCCGCGTGGCACAGCAGCACGAAGCTGCCGCGCCGCATCGGATGCGCGTCCTGGCCGAAGAACTCGTCGTCGAGGGCGTCGGCGGTGGCGTTCCACAGCTTGCCGTACTGCACTGGCGACACGCGTGCGCGCGGCGATTCGAGCGTCGCCGGCGCAATGCCCGCGGCGGCCAGCAAATGCTCGCGCGCGACGCCGCGCGCCTCGGCGCAGCGCAACGCCGCTTCGACGAGACTCACGGAAATCGAATCGCGCTCGATCTTCTTTTTGGGACTTGGGGTTGTCACTAGGTGGCCAAAGCGCTCAGTTAGCGTGATCGTTTTGGGCATCGGAGAACGTCCGGCGATTGCCTAGACTCGTGCTCAGACGGCCCATCCGCGCGGCTGGCGGCGGCCAGAAAGTGTATACGATCGATGCCGCCCGCCGCGCCGCCCAGTTCCCTTCACCGAAGACGAAACATGATCGACGCATTTCTCACCGAAGAGCAGCGCATGATCCGCGACGCGGCTCGCCAGTTCGCCACCGAAGTCCTCGCGCCGAACGCGGGCCAGTGGGACAAGGACGGCGCCATTCCCGACGCCGTCGTGCGGCAACTGGGCGAACTCGGCCTGCTCGGCATGGTCGTGCCCGCCGAACTCGGCGGCACCTTCAGCGACTACACCGCCTACGCGCTCGCGATGGAAGAAATCGCGGCGGGCTGCGCGTCCTGCGCGACGCTGATGAGCGTGCACAACTCCGTCGGTTGCGGCCCGATTCTCGCCTTCGGCACCGAAGCGCAGAAAGCCGAATGGCTGCCGAAGCTCGCGAGCGGCGAGATCATCGGGGCGTTTTGCCTGACGGAGCCGCAGGCCGGCTCGGAAGCGAACAATCTGCGCGTGCGCGCCGTCGAAAAGGACGGCAAGTGGGTCATCTCCGGCAGCAAGCAGTTCGTCACGAACGGCAAGCGCGCGGGCGTGGCGATCGTCTTCGCCGTCACCGATCCCGATCAGGGCAAGCGCGGCATCTCGGCGTTCATCGTGCCGACGAACACGCCCGGCTTCAACGTCGGCGCGCCGGAGCACAAGCTCGGCATCCGCGCGTCCGATACCTGCCCGATCACCTTCGACGATTGCGCGATTCCCGCCGCGAATCTGCTCGGCAAGCGCGGCGAGGGGCTCAAGATTGCGTTGTCGAATCTGGAGGGCGGGCGCATCGGCATCGCGGCGCAGGCGCTCGGCATCGCGCGCGCGGCCTTCGATGCGGCCCGCGCCTACGCGAAGGATCGCGTGCAGTTCGGCCGGCCGATCCACGAACATCAGTCGGTCGCGAACATGCTCGCCGACATGCACACGCAGATCAACGCCGCGCGCCTTTTGATTCATCACGCGGCGCGCATGCGCACGGAAGGCGTTCCGTGTCTGTCGGAGGCGTCGCAGGCGAAGCTGTATGCGTCGGAGATGGCCGAGCGCGTCTGTTCCGATGCGATTCAGATTCACGGCGGATACGGCTATCTGCAGGATTATCCGGTGGAGCGCCATTATCGCGATGCGCGCATCACGCAGATCTACGAAGGCACGAGCGAAGTGCAGCGGATGGTGATCGCACGCAACGTTTGACCCGCGCCGAAAATAACAGACAGGAGACGCAATGAACGACGCCCAGGCTTTCATCGAAGCACGAGACTTTCTGTTTGCTCATCGCACGGATTACGACACCGCGTATCGCGACTTCGAATGGCCGTCGCTCGATCGCTTCAACTGGGCGCTCGATTATTTCGATCCGATGGCGCGCGGCAACGATGCGCCCGCGCTGCATATCGTCGATGAAAGCGGCGGCGAGACGCGGCTCTCGTTCGCGCAGATGAGCGAGCGTTCGGCGCGCGTCGCGAATCATTTGCGCGGCCTGAACGTGAAGCGCGGCGAGCGCATCCTGCTGATGCTGCCGAACCGCGTCGAGCTGTGGGAAACGATGCTCGCCGCGATGAAGCTCGGCGCCATCGTCCTGCCCGCGACCACGCAGCTTGCGCCCGCCGACCTGCGCGACCGCATCGCGCTCGGCGGCGTGCAGCACGTGATCGCCGATGCGGCGGAGACGCAGAAGTTTCTCGACATCGACGTGCCCGGATTGCGCATCGCCGTGGGCGGCGCGAAGGAAGGCTGGCTCGCTTACGAGGCTGCTTACGGCGCGTCGCCCGAATTTGTTTCGAATGCCGAAACGAACGCGAGCGATCCCTATCTGCTGTATTTCACGTCGGGCACGACGTCGAAGCCGAAGCTCGTCGCGCATACGCATCGGAGCTATCCGGTCGGCCATTTGTCGACGATGTACTGGATCGGCCTGCAACCCGGCGACGTGCACTGGAACATCAGTTCGCCCGGCTGGGCTAAGCATGCGTGGAGCTGTTTCTTCGCGCCGTGGAACGCGCAGGCGTGCGTGTTCATCTACAACTTCAGCCGTTTCGATGCGGCGCGTGCGCTCGACGTGCTCGTGCGCCACGAAGTCACGACGCTCTGTGCGCCGCCGACCGTGTGGCGCATGCTCGTGCAGGAGCCGCTTGCGTCGTACGACGTGAAGCTGCGCGAGATCGTCGGCGCGGGCGAGCCGCTCAATCCCGAAGTCGTCGAGCGTGTGCAGGCGGCGTGGGGCGTGCCGATCCGCGACGGCTACGGCCAGACCGAAACCACCGCGCAGATCGCCAATACGCCGGGCCAGCGGCTCGTGCCGGGTTCGATGGGCCGCCCGCTGCCGGGTTATCGCGTGGCGCTGCTCGATCCCGACGGCCATCCGGCGGAAGAGGGCGAAATCGCGCTCGCGCTCGATCCGCCGCCGCTCGGACTGATGACCGGTTACGCCGACAATCCCAAAGCCACCGAGAACGCGATGCGCGGCGGCTTCTATCGCACGTCCGACGTCGCGGCGCGCGGCGCGGATGGCTACTTCGTGTATGTCGGCCGCGCGGACGACGTGTTCAAGTCGTCGGATTACCGGTTGAGCCCGTTCGAGCTGGAAAGCGTGCTGATCGAGCACGAAGCGATCGCGGAAGCGGCGGTCGTGCCGAGTCCCGATCCGCTGCGCCTGTCGGTGCCGAAGGCGTTCGTCACGCTGCGCCACGGCTATTCCATCGGGCCGGAGTTGGCCCGGAGTGTGTTCGCGTTCTCGCGCGAGCGGCTCGCGCCGTACAAGCGCATTCGCCGTCTGGAATTCGCGGAATTGCCGAAGACGATTTCCGGCAAGATCCGCCGCGTCGATCTGCGCAGACAGGAAATCGCCCGCACGCAAGACGGCCCGCGCGGCGAATTCGAGTTCTGGGAAGAGGATTTTCCGGAGCTGCGTCAGACCAGCAAAGCCGACTAAAAAGGAATCCCCACGATGATCGAAGTCACCCGCGACGGCGCGACCGTCACGATTCGTCTCGCCCGCCCGCCGGCCAATGCATTCACCGTCGACGGCCTCGCGGCGTTGCAGGAAACCATCGAAGCGCTGAATCGCGATGCGCAGGTGCGCGCGATCGTCGTGACGGGCGCGGGCGCGAAGTTCTTCAGCGCGGGCGCGGACCTCAACCAGTTCGCCGATGGCGACAAGGCCCACGCGCGCGTCGCCGCGCAGCGCTTCGGCGCGGCGTTCGAGGCGTTGCAGAACGCGCGCGCGGTGACGATCGCCGCGATCAACGGCTACGCGATGGGCGGCGGGCTCGAATGCGCGCTCGCCTGCGATATCCGCGTCGCCGAGGAACACGCGCAGATGGCGCTGCCGGAAGCGTCGGTCGGACTGCTGCCGAGCGGATGCGGCACGCAGACGCTGCCGTGGCTCGTCGGCGAAGGCTGGGCGAAGCGCATCATTCTGACGGGCGAGCGTGTGGATGCGCAGACCGCGTTGCGCATCGGTCTCGTCGAGGAAGTGGTCGCGAGCGGCGGCGCTTACGAAGCCGCGCTGACGATCGCGGCGCGCGTCGCGTCGATGAGTCCGGACGCCGTCGCCTGCTCGAAGCCGCTGATCCACGCCGCGCGCGAAGGCATCCCGCGCCGCGCGGCGTTGGCGCTGGAACGCGAATGCTTCGTCGATCTGTTCGACGGCGCGAATCAGCGCGAAGGCGTCGCCGCGTTCCTCGAAAAGCGTAAGCCGCGGTGGAGCGCGTCATGAGCACGCAAGGATTGTTGCGCGACGCGCCGGAGATTGGCGTCGAGGTCGTCAACCGCGTGGCGATCGTCACGCTCGACCGGCCGCACGCACTGAACGCGCTGTCGCACGACATGATCGCGCTTCTCGCCGATACCTTCGCGCAGTGCGCCGCCGACGATTCCATCGCGGCGGTCGTGCTGCGCGGCGCGGGCGACAAGGCGTTCTGCGCGGGCGGCGACGTGCGCAAGCTCTATCACGCGGCGCGCAACGATCCGCATCACGAGACGCCGTGGCTGAAGTTTTTCATCGACGAATATCGGCTCGATCACACGGTGCATCGTTTTGCGAAGCCCGTGATCGCGCTGATGGACGGCATCGTGATGGGCGGCGGCATGGGGCTCGCGCAGGGCGCGGCGCTGCGCATCGCGACCGAGCGCACGCGCATGGCGATGCCCGAAACGCGTATCGGCCTGTTGCCCGATGTCGGCGCGACGCATTTTCTGCGCGTATTGCCGCGCGATCTCGCGCTCTACGTCGGGCTGACGGGCGCGCGTCTTTCGGGCGCGGACGCGAAGCGCGTCGGGCTCGCCGACGAATGCGTGCCATCGGCATGGCTGAGCGGCTTCGTCGAACGTCTCGACAACCTGCGCTGGGACGACGCGCAGGCTGCGATGACGCAATTGAAGCGCGTGTTCGTGCCGCCCGCGAACCTCGAACGCCATGCGCCGCTCGACGATATTCGCGCGCACATCAGGCGCCATTTCACCGTCTGCGCGACGGGCGGCGTGGAGCGCATCGCCGCGTCGCTCTCGATGGACGAATCGGACTGGGCGCGCGCGACGCTCGCCACGCTCGAAAGCCATTCGCCGACGATGCTCGAAGTGACCTATCACGCGCTCCTGCGCGGCCGTCAGATGACGCTCGCGGATTGCTTCCGCATGGAGCTGGGCGTCGTGTACCGCGCAATCGACGACGGCGATTTCGTCGAAGGCGTGCGCGCGCTCATCATCGACAAGGACGAGCGGCCGCGTTTCGCGCCGACCACGCTCGCGCAGGTGCGGGCGGAGCGCGTGCAGCACTTTCTCTCGTCGCCGTGGCGCAGGGAGATGCATCCGCTCGCGGACCTGGGCGCGTGATCGTCAGAGGAAAAACGCAAGCAAATGTTTCTGCGGCGAACCGCCGAAATGGCCGATGGTCGAACCGGGCTTATCGATCATCGGACAATTCAGGAGGGGAACCGACATGCCGAACCGTACGTCACGGCTCGCAGTTTTGTCGGCCGGCATCGCATTCGCGTTGATCGCGCCGGCCGCATCGTATGCACAGCTCAATCTTCAGCAGTTCGGCTTCGGCAGCGGCAGTTCGGAGGTGGCAAACGGCGCGAACGGCGCGGCGCAGCCTTCGGCGCTGAACTCGCTCGTGCAGGGTTATCTCGGCGCGAACCAGCAAGTGCTTTCGGGACAATCGACCCTCGCATCCGCGATGGGCATGTCGAGCGTCGCGAGTCAGGCGCAATCGGCGGCGGGTGTGTTGTCGGGCGCATCGGGCACGAGCGCGGTGCCGAGCACGAGCATGCTGTCGCAACTCGGCGGCACGCAGCAAAGCGTGTCGCAATCGTTGATGCAGGCGTTCACGAGCGGCTCCACGCCGCCGCCGACGGCCGCGAGCAAGCAAAGCTTCAGCGACGGCCTCGCCTCGCTCGGGCAGGGCGTGAAACAGTACGCCGGCTTGCAATCGAATCTCGGCTCGGTGACGAATTCGATGAACATGTCGTCGCTGTTGCAGGCGGGCTCGAATCCGGCGACCGCGCAGGCCGCGAGCTATATCGCGCAGTCCGCGCCGGGACAGTTGCAATCGCTCGTGCAGACGCTCACGCAGGCGGTGCAGTACGCGAAGACCAACGGCATCTCGGTGCCGTCCGTCGCTTCGTCGGCATTGAGCGGCGTGAGGTAAACGGCGCGGCGATCATCCGCGCAAAAGGAAAAGCGGCGCGCTCAGGAGTGAGCCCGCCGCTTTCGTTCGATTGCGCAGGATCGTCGATTCAGTGGCCGGCGGCCGCTTGCCGGGTCACGAGACGCTTGAGCAAGGGCAGCGCACGCGGCCTGCGTGCGTCGGCCGTCAAGGGCGGGAGATACGAGATGTCGGCGACTTCCGCGCGTTGCCGCGTGAGCGGGTTCGCGTCGAGCACTTCGAGCGCGGGTGGCTCGACGGGCTCCGCGTTGACCTGCTCGGGCTGATTGACCGTAATGCCGAGCGAATGACGCACGTCCACGCCACGGATATGCGCCTTGTATCCGGCTTCGGTCAGCACGCGCTCGCGCGATTTGCAGAACTCGACCGCAGCCGGCGTCATGGGATGCGTTGCCACGTACTCGAACACGATCTCATAGCCGCGAACTTTCGGATAATTCAACAGCAATTGTCCCGAACGAATGTAACGAATGTAGCGGTCGATCTTCTTCGTGAGCAAATCCTGATGTTCCTTTTCATCACGCCAGTCGAGATCATCGAAGAGTCCGACGGACACGCGCTTGAAAAGAATATTGACTCCGATGTAATCGATGGCGTCCACGTCACGCAAAGACATGGTCAATCCCCTGCGCCCTCGCGGGCAAATAACGATGGAAAGCATTGTAACGGATTCAGCTCTTCGAATAATGTCGGAACACCGTATTAACTCCGATAAGGTCTCATTTTCGTAAGACTCCGAATTCTTGATTTAAGCGCAATCTGATTGGCGAGGACAAAATCAACAGAACGCGAATATATTTATCAATCAGGTCTGTCGTCTCGATGCATCCGCGAGGTCGCGCGTGGGCGGGGCTTTCGCCGCGATTTCCTCATTGCCGATCGCGCCGGCTTGCGGCAGCGGCGGCTGCTCGTTGATCCACGCATTCAGAACCGTCGACGTCACCGCGAGAATTACGGGACCGATGAACAATCCGACTATTCCGAACGCGAACATGCCGCCGAGCACGCCGGAAAGAATCAGCAGCATCGAGAGATTCACGCCGCGCTTGATGAGGATGGGCCGCAGGAAGTTGTCGAGCATCGCGATCATGATCGACCACACGAGCAGCAGCGACGCGGCGACATTCGAGCCGTGCCAGTAGAGAAATGCGACGCCGCCGAGCAGCGGCAGGAGCGGGCCGATCTGCGCGAGACACAGCATCAGCATGACTGCCGTGATGATGCCCGCGGCCGGCACGCCCGCGAGCGCGAGCCCGATGCCGCCGAGCGCCGACTGCGTGACCGCCGTGACGACGATGCCGAGCGCCACCGCGCGGATCGCGAGACCGGCGAGCTTGACGGCTTCCGCGCCGCGCTGCGCGGCGATGCGCGTCGCGAAGCGCGTGACGAAGCGTCCGGCCGCCTCGCCGTTCATGTACAGAATGCCGGAGATGATGACGGTGATGACCATGTGCATCACGAACACGCCGACGACGGCTGCGTGCGACAGCATCCAGCGCGCGGCGATCGTCACGTAGGGCTCGAGCTTCGCGAGCAGGCCGCCGGGGCCGGCATCGGAAAGCGATTGCCATTCGCTCGAGATGCGCGCGCCCGCGAGCGGAATGTCGTGCACCCAGTTCGGCGGCGGCGGCAGCGCATAGGAAGGCAGGCTCTTGATGGCAGCCATGATCTCGCCGCCGTGCAACGCGAGCGTGGAGATCGCTTCGTAGAGCGGCAGCACGATGACGATCAGCAGAATGAGCAGCATGACGGTCGTCGCGATCCAGCGGCGATTGCCGCAGCGGCGCTGCACGCCGAGCATGAGCGGCCAGGTCGCGACGACGATCGTCGTGGCCCAGATGAGGCCCGGCAGAAACGGCCGCAATACATAGAGGCTGCCGACCGTGAGCGCGGTCAGGATAGTGATGACGAGCAGGATGCGCGCGATATCCACCGGCTGGCGGGGATTCGGATTCGGCGGCTCGTTGGAGAGGATTGGCATGGTGCGTCCGGATGAAAGTGATGAATGCGGCTCCCGGATACGGACACGGCGCGCAGCGAGAGATGAACAAGCGATAAGCGAAAGCCGGCGATCCGGCAAGCCGCGCCCGGCTTAACGGGCGCAATGATGATGGCGCTCCAATCCATACTACTAAAAATCGCGGCGCGCCTGTCCCTGAAATACGCTTCGTCCGACGCGCGCCGCATCGAATGCAGTCTTTATGCGAAATCTGGAAATGCCTTTTCAAATTGCCTATTCTTTTTTGCGGGCGCAGAAGAGGGCAGTTCATGCCCGGCCGCGCGCCACGAGGGCGACACAAGAACGACTTGGAAGACTGACATGGCCGGTTTTTCCCGTACCTCGCCCGTTGCGCTCATTGTTGCCGTTGGTGCTTTCGAAATCGTGACATCGCACGATGCCGAGGCCGCCGGCGAAATCCGGATGAATGTCGATGCCGGCAAGGTCGCGTGGCATTTCAAGACCGATCAGCCGCTGATCGGCGGCGTGCTCGTGTTCAACAGTCTGCTCGCGTTCGCGCTGCCTTGATGATGACGCGCGCGAAACGTGTGCGGGTCTGGCTCGTCTACGCGTTGTGGATCGTCGCGTGCCTGCTGCTGTCGTTGCCTTCCTCGTCTCGCGCGAAAGCCCAGACGGCTGCGACGAAGGCCGCGCTCTGCACGTCGTGTCACGGACTCGGCGGCAACTCGACGACGGGCGAATATCCGTCGCTCGCCGGGCAGACGGCGCGTTATCTCTATTTTCAACTGCGCGACTTCAAGGCGGGCCGCCGCAGCGATCCGCGCATGTCGCCGATGGCCGCGAATCTCACGCCCGGCGACATGCACGACCTCGCCGACTACTTCGCCGCGCAGAAGCCGATCGCCGCCGACTTCAAGGCGGACCCGGTGAAGGTCGAGGCGGGCAGGAAGAAGTCCGAAGAGAGTCTCTGCACGACGTGTCACCGCGTCGGGTTTTCGGGGCAAAACGAGATTCCGCGCGTCGCGGGTCAGCAGTATCCGTACATCGTCAAGCAATTGCGGGATTTTCGCGACGGGAAGCGCACCCACGACGCGGGCAACATGCCGAGCGCGTCGAAGAATCTGACGGATGCGGATATCGAGAACCTGGCGAACTACATCGCGAATCTGCAATGACGCGTCACGAAGGCGAGCGTAACGATGACAAGAAACTTTTCGCTTGCTGACACGCGCTTTGTCGATGACGTGCGCGGGGACGGCGATCGATTCACGCAAACGCATCGGCGGCATAACAGCGAAGGCCATCGCAGAGCATACGCATTCAACGCGCATCGTTGAACCGCTGCCAAAAGGCTAGCCCCTCACGATTCGTTGTCCCAACAACTGCGCGCCGGCATCCGGAAACAGCGTCGCGCCGACGCGCTGCGGATCGATGCCGAACGTCTCGCCCGCCGCGCTCGCGATGACGGCATCGAGGCCGATCGTCGGCTTCAGATCGCGCGCCTGATACAGCGATGCATTCGCGAGCCCCGGCCAGTCCGCGAGCACGCGTCCGCCCGTCACCGCGCCGCCGACGATCATCGCCGCCGACGCCGTGCCGTGGTCCGTGCCGCCCGTGCCGTTCGCCGCCGCCGTGCGGCCGAATTCGGTCGCGACGAGCACCGTCGTGTTCGCCCAGTGTTCGCCGAGTCCGTCGCGCAGGGCGGCGAGCATCGTGTCGAGCGCCTTCAGTTGCGCGGCGAGGCGCGGGTTTTGCGCGCTGTGCGTATCCCAGCCGCCGGTTTCGATCATCGCGATGCGCGGGCCGTCGGGCTTGCCGAGAAAGCTCGCCGCGAGCTTGCCGAGGCTCGCCGGATCCTGACGCGCGCCCGCGTCGGCGGCGAGTCCGCGCGCCTGCATGGCGGCGTCCCAGAGCGGGTGCAACTGCGCGTCGCCCGCGTAGAGCTGCGAGACGCGCGTGATGAGATCGTCGGGCGCCTGCGGCAACGACGACGGCGCATACGACGTCACTTCGGCCCGTCCGCGCAGCGCGAGCGGCACGGTCGGTGCGAAAGCGACGGCATCGGCGCGCGGCGCGGGCAGCATCGAAAGCAGGCGGTTCATCCAGCCGTCCTTCAGCCGATACGGCGCGTCGCCGCCCGTTTCGAGCACGTTCTGGCCGTCGAAGTGCGAGCGCTCGCGATACGGCGACGCCACCGCGTGCACGAAGAGCGCCTGTTTGTCGCGATACATCTGCGCGACCTGCTGCATCGACGGATGCAGCGCGAAGGTGCCGTCGAGCTTCGTCGCGCGCGATGCGTCGATCGCGAGCGGCCCGCGCAGCGCCGCGTAAGCCGGATCGCCGTACGGCACGACGATGTTCAGCCCGTCCGCCGCGCCGCGCTGGATCACGAAGACGAAGCGCCGGTCGGTTTCGGCGGACGCGAACACGAGTTGCGGCGCGACGAGCATCGCGCCGGCGCCCGCGCCCGCACACCACAGGAATTGGCGACGCGTCAGCATGGTTTCATCTCCTCAGAAAATCGGGCGACACGAGCAGCAGCGCGAGCGCGGTCGGCGCGCTTTCGGCGCGCGACACGGCATTCGCGGTCGCATCGGACAGCGAACCGGGCAGCAGTTGCGGACCGAGCGTCCGGGCGTCGAGCCGGTCGCCCGCGCGCGCGGCGAAACGCTGCGCGAGTTCGACGCGGCGCACGAGCGCATCGGGCGCGGCCCAGCTTGCGGCGACATCGTCGTAACCGGCGGGCGATCCGGGACGCCACACCTGCTGGCCGAGCTGCGTCAGAAGCGGCGCGGCGCGCACGCCCTGGAGATCGGTGCGTCCGAGCCCGCGCAGCGACGACACCGTCCAGTCCCACGGCGTCTTGAACTTGGCGGGCGCGCTCTGCCACGCCTCGGGCGCATCGACGAGCGCACGATACACCGACGGCAGATCGCCGCCCGTATCGCTGAACACGCGCGCGAGCCTGTCGACGAGCGCGGGCGGCGGCGTATCCGCGACGAAGTGGCGCGCAAGCTTCTCCGCAATGTGATGCGCGGTCGCGGGCGAATTCGCGAGATCGTGCAGCACGGCGAGCGGCTGCGCTTCGTTCGTCTGCGCGTACTGCTTGCCCATCACGGTGCGCACGCCCGGCTCGTGCAGACGCGGACGAAACACGAACGCGCCGGGCGGCGCCGGATCGTCGGGATTCTTCGCGGCGTTCGCCGTCATCGCGCCGAGGCTCCAGCCGGTGAGCGCGCGCGCGAATTCGGTCACGTCGGCTTGCGTGTAGCCGCTGCGCACGCCGAGCGTATGGAGTTCCATGATCTCGCGCGCGAGGTTTTCGTTGAGGCCGCGCTTGTTGTCGGGATTGCGCATGGCGGCGCGCGCGGCGGCGGGACTGTCGGGGCCGACCGAGCGCGCCTGATCCAGAAAAATCTGCATCGCCGGATGCCGCTCGGCGGCGATCAGCATGTCCTCGAAGCGCCCGAGCACGTGCGGGCGGATCGCCTCGTTCTCGAACGATCCGGCGAGCATCGCGACGGGCGGCTTTTCGATCGACACGGCGAAGTGATTCGCCCAGAAATGCACGAGGCGTTCGACGAACGGCGTGTTCGTCGCGAGCGCGCTCGTCACGCGGGCATCGACGGCATCGCGGTAGACGTCGCGGATCTGCTCGCCGTATTGCTTGCGCACGGCCGGTTTGTCGGCGTCGCTCGCATCGCGCAGCGCGCGCTGGCGATCCGCGAATTGCGCGGCGAGCGCGGCGCTCGACGGCTGGCCGTTCAACGCGGGCGGCGTCGGCTGATAGGCGTTTGCGCGTGGATCGGCCTGCTCGATGAGCCACTCGCGCGGGTCGGCGGGCAGCGGTTCGCCCGGACGCGCGCCGAGCCCGAAGCGATTCACCGCGATGGCGGCAGGCGAAATTTGCGGCGCGATGGCCATGACGTGCTCCGAAATGCTCGATAGCGGTTAAACGTGCGCGCGAGGAAAACCCGTCGCTTCAGGTCATTGTTGCGGGCGTTCGTCGGGCGGAACGGCGCGCAGCGGGCCGTAGCGCTCCATCGCGCCGACGAGCTTCAGCCGCTCGTCCGGCGTGAGCGTCGATGCGAAATCCGCGACCGTGCCTTCGATGCGCGCACGCAACGCGACATCGGCTTCGCGCGTGCGGGCGAGCGCGTCGTCGAGCGCGCGGCGATCGAAGTCCCGCGCCGCGAGGACGTGCGCGAGATCGATACGTCCGTCGCGCGCATCGCGAATCAGCGGCAGGCTTTCGCGGCGCGTCCTGCGCAAGGCGTCGCGCAATTCCTTCTGGCGCGCGGGCGAGAGATCGGCGGCGGCGAAACGGATGCCGCGTTGCTGCGCGGCTTCCGTGCGCTTGTGCGCGAGCGGTCCGGACAACCAGTAGGCCCCGCCGGCGATCGATCCGAGCAGAAACACGTTCAGCACGAGCGACACCGCCGCGAGCGTCTTCAGCGAGCGCGGACTCATTGATCGCTCCAGTCGGAAGGCGCGCCGCCGAAGGCCGTGCCCGAATAGGATTGCTCGAACCAGCCGCCGTGCGCGGGCTCGCCCGGCACAGGCGCGGGCGCCAGCAGCGACACGAAGAGCGCGCCCGCCGCGACGCCCGCCGCGCCCGCGCCGACGAAGCCCACGCCCGAAAACCAGATGCGCGGACGCCGCCAGAACGCGCGCGCGGGCC
>NZ_OGTP01000023.1 GCF_900258035.1 Caballeronia novacaledonica
CCGTTTGAACCGTTGCTACGCTAGCCGACAGCTTACGACGTCGCATGTGCCTAGCGCTTGACGCTCCGGGGTGCTACGTCCTAAGCGTCTTTCAATCTACGACGAAGAGGACGCACATGGCAACGAAGACCGCAAAACCTGCAGCCAAGAAAGCTGCGACCAAAGTGGCAGCCAAGAAGGCCGCTCCGGCAAAGAAAGCAGCGGCCGCTGGCGCAACACTTAAGCCGGTGAAAGACACGTTCACCAAGGCGTCGCTGGTCACTCATGTGGCTGCGCAAGCCGGCGTCGAGCCGAAGCAGGCGAAGGCAGTCCTCGCCGCGCTGGAAGACACGATTCTGGGTGCTGTGAACAAGAAGGGCTTGGGCGAGTTCACGCTGTCCGGCCTGCTCAAAATCAACGCGCAAAAAGTGGAAGCAAAGAAGCGCCGCTTCGGAAAAGACCCATTCACGGGTCAGGAGCGTTGGTTTGATGCCAAGCCGGCGACAGTGAAACTCAAAGTGCGTGCGTTGAAGAAGTTGAAAGACGCCGCGGCGTAAGTGAAGTGACGTCGTTCAGGAAGCCCGCTTTGCGCGGGTTTTTTTGCATCCGTCGTGTGGCGCAGGCGAGCGCCATGCGATGGCCTTCCATTATGTCGTTGTACAGTGTTGCTCAAGCGGACCTGGTAAATCCCGCTGGTAGTGGGATGAACAAACGGAGCACGCTCGATTACGCCGGTCTTGCGAACGCATACGTCCAAGGGTTAGCAGTTGCAACTGCTGTTCAGCAAAATCAATACGGACGACCCCGACCTGAGCGGGCTTGCTTCGGGAGGCGCCAATGGCGCCGGCGCAAAGGTACTCTCCTATCGAAGCCTCTCCGACAATCACCATGACGATGGGTCTTATCAACTACTTAAACCGCGCAGCAAAACGAGCCGGAGGGGTTGCAGCGCTGCAAACCCGCGACCGTCTCTTCCTCGTTCCGGGGTTGCGCATGTTAGTAGGGGAACGTTCACGCAAAGCGACTCCATTGACCCGCTGACCAATACGCCGACTAACCATTCAAAGGTAGCGCTTCCGCAACCCAGCACAGGTCGTGACGAACTTTTCGTGGCCCTTCAAGATTGGGTAGAGAGCGGGACTGCTCCGGAGCGCATCGAGGTGAAGTCTGCGGACGGGAACGTGACGGTACTGTTGTGTTCGTATTCGAAGATGCCGACCTCTACCTGAAATGGCTCGCCCATTAGCACTACGAGCTACATCTTCCAATAAGGGCGTGCAATAGGTCCGACGACTCGGCTTGAAGCCGCAACCGAGTCGCTTTTCCGACCAGGTTCAAGATTGGTCCGAGATGATGTTGAAAGTGAAGAACCTCCGACAGTTCCAACCAATCGACTTCGCTCCGCTAGCGCCACAAGCGTACGACTACGTGCCGAACGGATGGACGCAGGTTCGCCACCTTTGGCCAAACCGCACGCGAGTCCGCAAAGTCGGCCGAAATCTCATCGAGCACTGAATGCAAGTGCGCCAGACTCGAGATTCGGTCTCACCAGAGACATCGGCTGTTCGGTGATTGGGGCAACGACTCGCGTCGCGTGAAGTAAGCGAATAAAGAGTTGCGCGCGAACCTAGGCACTCTGTGGGTCTGCGCTCACCGTCGTCTTGCGGCGACTTCGATTTCGCCTATCGTTCATTTGGCTCCGCCCGGAGTCCCCGTCCAACTCAGGAGGTTCACATGGTAACCAAGCTACCGACGCCGCCGGGGCTCAAGCCCCTTCCTTCCAAGGGATTGAGAGTTCAAGCTGCAATCGAGTGCCTGCCCGAACAGCAGCTGATTCCAAATAAGGACGACCTATCCGATACGGGTCTTCGCGGCGCCATCTGGTTCAGCGTGACCGACGCAGAGGGAAATGCGCTTGATAAGGCAGTTGAGCCGAAGGAGCTGGCGTTTTACACGATGAACAACAACAGCCCGGACGTCAACGATACAAAAGCGGAACTCTATGACTTCACGTCATTGAACGACCAAAACAGATATCGCTTTAACAAAGGGACGGGTGACAAGCTCCCTGCGATGTACCGCGTCGGTTTCTGGTTTCCCAATTTCCCACGAATTTCTGAGCGCCTGCTCGTCTTGAGGAACTACTCATTTCTGTTCGTGATGAACAGGGCCCCTCAATTGGTTGCAGGTGGCGTTATTGCAGAAGATACAGGCATAGCTTTAGTGTCCGCGGCAGTGCTGTTGCGAAGCAAAACCTTGATGATAAGGCTCAATCACATGCTTTTTATAGCCTCGGACCAAGAGGACAGACATCTTTGGGACGGTTGGGCATTCCCGAAAACCGACGACACTGTCTGGTAAGAGGAAGGGTCTGCCGCCTCTAAAAGTGGGCAAGGAGCCACGGCACCTGGCCCACTTTTGCGTTGCTGGGGAGCTGCTTCGAGCATTAACGGAAGAGCCCGCATGATGTGCGCTTCTCTTTGTCCCGGATTGCTTGAACCCAAGCCTCATCCTCTAGGTCCGGTTACACACGCTCAGGGCTGTCTACAAAATCGGTTTAAGCACGGTTTCGAGCTGTCACCTCAAGGCGACAATCCACGCTGCGTTTCAAGTATTGACGGGCGCTCGGGTGACCACGACTGTACTGGCCACGCGGTCGTGAAGAGCCTGTCGTTGCGGATTGAATAGTACCCAAGCGAATCCGATTCCGAGCATCGCAAAGGTAAGCAGGTAGCCTACTGTGCGCAAGACAGCCTGCTTCGTCGACATTGGCTGCCCGGATTCTGCGTCGACGATTTGAAGTCGTACGGCGCGCTTTCCAGGAGAAGTTCCCCAAACTGCCCACAGCACGCCAGTTATCAATATCGGTATGCATTGACCCACGAACAGCGACAGCATGACCGACAACGCAAATCCATCAGGAGACAGCGAAATCTCATCGGTCGGTGACCCCAGTGGTACGAAGAGCAAAATTGCCGTCCACCAAATGGAGTCAATGAAAAGGGCGCGGCCGCGTTGGGCAATCGTTGCGTTGTGCATCTTGAAAGCGAGTCTATGTGCGCGACGTGGTGTTCCTGTTCTCGGTCAGCAGAAATTTCGGCTGACGGTCGTAAGCCCACCCAAGAAGTAAGACATATCGACCAGCCGCTACGCGGCAAGATGTCGGACATCGCTCTCCGACTGCCACGTGCCGTAGACCGCAAGGGAAACGCCCTGTGTATCGAGGAGGCAGGCTGATTTAAGTAAAAACAGCTTTCTTGGACTCGCTGGCGATTGTACGCCTGTAGTTTTCTTCGGCCTCTGCCGGCGGAACGTATCCGATGGGTTCAAGCAAGCGGATATGGTTGAACCAGTGCACCCATTGCAATGTGGCGAGTCCCAGCGACGAGGGGAATGTGTTTAAATTCAACGAATCAGGAGGTCAACCAATTCGGGTTTTGAACCACAGCAATAAGCCTGGGTTATTCAGCGCCAACTTTCATCCCAGTGGAGTGGCATTTGGTCCCGATGGGACGCTCTTCGTGTCCGCGCGAGGTTGCCCGGAGCCGGAAGCGCCTGAATCTGCAAGTTCGCGTTGCATATCGGCTGCCTCGGCTGGTGCAACTTAACGCGCTGAACCGTCGCGCCGCGCAGCCAGTGAGCGACGGTCTTACGACCCATGCGGGAACGCCGTGCAGCGCGGCAATGTGCATACGATGCAGAGACATGTAGATGAATCTCGCTAGCAGCCCTCCGATGAACATGTCCCCGCCGATAACACCGCCTGTTATATTGCCAACCGCGCCGTGGTGTCCCAGCGAACCGAGGGGACCAAGGCCTCGATTGCTGAACTCCGGCGACGCGCGACCTTCGATGCGTGCCCGGCGCGCACGAAACAAAAGCGGGCCCGACGGCGGGCGGCTTATGCATGCGGCGGTACGTTCTTACCTTCGCCGGCTGGCGACGGACAGGCGGCGCAATTACCAAGTGCGACAACATTGTTGTCAGGCGTGGTGCGACGCGTCGGGCGCGTTTCGAGCTATCCGAGCCGGCTGACCGCCAGGCCGTCGTGGATACCGACGACAGGCGGCGCCTTGATGCCAGCGGCCCACACCGTCAGGTCACTGCCAGCCTATCTCAGCGACTGCTTCGTCGGTCATCACTTTCACGCCGAGCTACGTGAGCAGTTCGGTCGTTCGTTTGCAAAATGCGCTCCGACAGCGCGGGCAAGATTCTCGGTCCCGCCTCGATAAGAACGATGCCGATGTCGTGACGCGGGTCGAGCTCGTGCAATCGCAAACTGAACGAAACAATCTGGAAGCCCTGCGAAACGTGCACTAGACTTCGGCTTGCTATGCGTCCTTTTTCATAGCAACCGACTCACAAAGTCACAACGTTGCGAACTTTAGCGCTTCCTCTTCTGCGCGTGTTCGCCTGCCAAGCTACAACAACTGCCTGGTGTTTTCCCGTTCCTCGACCGGGCACCGGCGTTCTCGCCGTGCACCTCGAAATCGCCCGGTTAACCTGATTACCGCTTGTTCCCTTTGGCGCCCGCGAAAGGAGCGCCAGGAACCCCTATGCCTTTTTTTTAAACTTCATCCTGAATTGGGTGCTTAATCCGGCCACAGGGACTCCCTGTAATCGCGATGCTCAGCGCTCAATTTGCTCGCAATAAGGTGACCGTGATGATTAAGCACTTAAGCGTTGCAACGGCAATAGCCGTTGCCCTCTTCTCCCTTAGCGGGGCAGCGCAGGCCGGCGGTAGCGGTCGCTGTTCCAACGAGATGCTGAGAGGGCCATTCAGTTTCATTGGCCACGGTGTGATTCTTGGTTTGATAGGCGACGACGGAGCGGTCCATCCGTACGCGGCACCCTCGATACTCGACGACGTCGCCCTTGTGACATTCGACGGCATGGGCCACTTCACACGTACCGATTTTGGCGTTATCGCTGGGCTGCCGAAGGGGGGGAAGACAACGTTCAATCCGGCACAGAGTGGGAGCTACTCCGTTAATTCCGACTGCACCGGCATTATGCAAATCACCTATGAGGCAGGCGGTGCCGTGCCAGCGGGTGTCGAGACGGACCTGAACATGGTGGTTGCCGCCGACGGTACGGTTATCGAATCTGTTGTCTATCGTGCGCTCACGGTAGGAGGCCAGAGCGGGGACGGCACCGTCAAGTGTCCGCCGAATTGCTCTCAAGGTGTGCAAGAGAGCTTTGAGGGGAAGAAGGTCTCAGTGTTCGGCTTGCGGTGGTAGTCGAACGAAGCATTGTTTATGTTCGGCCCTCCGACGTCGTGTCGCCAGCGTTAGGCGTCGGACGGCCTTTAGACGCTTACATCAGCATCTAACGACCTGTCTTGCGCTCGATGCAAGCAACGGAGGCTCGGTCAAGGCGAGCTGCAGGATGGCTATCCCGAGGTTCTCGCGGAGATACCTCTGAGTCTTGTGCTCCTGCTTCACGCTGAGCGTGTCCGTGAACAGGCAGACCCGATGTACGCGCGCTCGATGGTCGGTGACAAGTGTTTGCGCTTCAAATGAACCGCAGTGGCGAAGGAAATTACTTGTGGCTCTCGCTTCTGCAGAGCCACAGACAGCTCATTCGCAGGCTTCGATACGAGGCGTACTTCCTGACGGTCTACGGCATCGTTCGCTTCGCGCGTAGTCAGCGCATACTTTGTCAGGTTGGTGGTTCTTTCAAACGGTGCAACGTGCCTCGAAGTGAGATGACTTTGCTCGTCATTGCACTTGTCGGCATGCTTCCAGTGGAACTCTTCTCTAGAGTGCCCAGCAACCTGCTTACGCCGTACCTCGCGCATTCACGGGCCACTCACGTGGCACGTTTCCTTTTTCTTATGATGAACAACTCCGGGCTGCGCGAGCACAGCCCAAAATATGAGTCGATTCTCGCTTTTTGAGAGCTCGTCAGCGCAGCCGCAGCGGTTCCAGCTTCCCCTGGGCCGGGGCCGTATTTCCGGCGGTCGGTGGAAACCTTGTTTCTCGTGCTATTGCGACCCACTCTTTGCCAAGCACACGTGTCGTGAGAGAGGAGCATGCGATGAACCTCCAGATTGTCGTGAGTGCGTTCGTGAACGATACGCGCAACGAGGTCCGTGCGGCTATTCTCGTCACGCTCGACGGAAAAGGTGTCACGGGTTTGCGGCGCAATGATTTCAACCTGTACGTGCCAGCTCAGCACATCACAGGCGGATTTTCTTCCGATGTGTGGGGTTGGCGCTTCGAATTTTCAAATCTCGAAAGCGCAATCTTGGAACAGGCGGACAATCCCTCAATGTACGGACTGTACAAAGCGCAGCTGCAATCTGAAGACGCCCACGATGGTGCTTGGGAAGATGGAAATTACTACGGGATACTCACGGTAACTCACACAGTCGAAGCGGTCGTGGGGAGCGCTGGATTCTCAAAAGTGGGCTTTCCCCTACAGAAGCCTCACGAACTTCTGATATTCGAACCAACCACACTACAAGCACGCACTAACTTTGCTTTTTACGTGCCGCCGCCACCCGCCCGCCCGAGGCGGACCTAGCTTCTAACGGCGAGCGCCGCTCACGCGCGCTGAAGCTCTCGGCACCCTAGCCCAGGTGTCCTCTAACAGGCTGTTGAAATGTCCCCTCTTGAACGCGCACCCGCTCACTCGAAAGAGCCAACGCGACGAAGAGTCCCAACTAATTTTACGACGAACTTCGTTGATACAGGTACTGCTAGCTGCGCTGCGTTTTGATTTTCTGCTTCAAGAGCGGCATTATCGGACAGTTACCCCTAACTGCCCGATAATGCTGGTCTAACTCAGCAACTCTCTTGGCGCGAGTGCGAGGTCACTGCAACGTCAGCACCTGTGAAGCAATCACCGGTTTGATGGTCGCTGTGCCAGTGTTCGTCTCGATGGTCAGCGTGACCGGCACGGACGTGGTTAAACTGGTGAACGCGTGACTGCCTACCGCGACGAGACCCCAAGGTCCGCTCTTCTGCCCCGTGAGGACGAGGCCGAACTTCTCTCCGTTGATGACCCCGTCATAGGTATAGAGGCCAATCTTGGGGCTGGGCTGCTTAATCATCCCGGCTGGGACCGTGATGCTTAGCGTTCCAATCGTGAGCGTCAAGTTCTGGGTCGTGGGACTGATTGCCGCTGCCGAAGTCGCAAGCGTGAAACTGGCTGCGACCGAATACGCCTTCAGTTTCGGCGCGACAAGTAGTTCAGTCGTGTACTTCGCGAAACTCGTTGACGAAACGGGCGGGGTCACCGGCGCGGTCACAAGATGCGCAACCTCGCCGGTGAACGGAAACGACGTCGCTAGCAATGTATTCGAGGCCAGGTCCAGGACATACACTCTCGAGTTCGGGCGGAGAGGGTCCGTACGAAGCATCTCCCTGGCTAGAAAGTAGGCGAACTTTTTATCTGCAGTAGGTGCAATTGCCACTGCCGTAGTCAGAATGGTGGTGCTGGCCGAAAAAGTGCCGTTTGCGGTCGTCGCCAGCGTTGTCAAGTCCACAATTGCCCATTTGTTGAACCCGCTGCTCAAAAACAGGCTCTTCTCGTCAACAGAAACAGTCATTGCGGCCAAAGAAACCACCGCCGGGATATCGAGCGAGCGAGAGGAATAGTTCGAGGTATCGACAACCCCAAAATTTCCATCGAAATCGGCAACGTAGATGTTCGGCGACACGGAAGACGTGGTGCTTGCGCTTAAGCCGTTTCCAGGAGGCGCAACCCTCGCGAGCACCGCCAATGTGTTTGCGTCGAGGACCTGTATTGGCCCGTTGTCGTCAAAAACAATTATTTTCTTGCCATCGAACGTCCTCGAAAGCCCAACGGCATCTCCACCCAGGCTCAGCGGTATCTCTTTGATTTGCGTGTTGGTGGCCAGGTCGACGACCCCAAGATTGGACCCGCCATCGCTCAGGTCGAGCAGCACGTAGACAAATCGACCGTCCGCTGAAATGACAGGATTGTGTCCCAACTTGCTCAGAGTGACTGTGTTGAGCAGGGCCTTGGTGCCCGTGCTGAAAATGGACAACGTTGTGCCACTGACGGTGACAAGCTTGTCGCCTGCTGGGGGGACCGCCATGCCTCCCTGTGCGAGGCTTCCAATCGTTCCGGTGACTGTGTTCGACGTGCTGTCGATGACAGCGATGGACGGAGTCGACGTACTGTCTCTGAAGACCAGTGCGGCGTGCGCGGCACCGCAAAGTGCAGTGGCCAGCGCGATGGTTTGAAGCCCTCTCAGCGCAGCCCTTACAGGCAAGGAACACCACGACATCTTCCTCATTTTCTTCTCCTGTTCATCTTCTTTTCGAACAGCACACGATGATGTGCGCACGGACAGCAGCGTGGAAAACTTTCGTAAGAGTAGGCATTCAAACGACGGATTCACCTCGGGAAAACCCGCGGCGGTCAATTTGTCGGTGTGATTGCGCACGCTCGTCGGCTGCTTGAAAGCGAGTCGCGATAGCGGTTGTCATGTCCGGGTAGGACGAGACGTGTCTAGCATCCGACGTTGCGATAAAAAATGCGACATGTCTGAGCTTGCGGGGTCGGGCGCCGCCGCGCTGAAGCGCTAGCTTACGGCTGACACGAATAGGCATGCGCGCTTTTCAGGCGAAAACCTTTGCCCCAACGCTCGCCTAGGAGCCTCGAGGCTTACGGAGCAGGGGTTTGCGCACGATAACGATTGTCGGCGCCGGAGCCGGCTGTTGTCAGGGGTAACTGCCCGATAATGCCTTTCGCCCTCATTAAACGCCTCTCCGACGCGGGCTCTGTTCGCAGGTACAGGCGCTAGGGCAGCATCGACGATTGGCGCAGAATGGAGCTGTAACGGAGGATGCGGTGAACCCGAAAGGCGAGACACAAGCGCTGGTCGAAATCTTGGCGATGGGTGAAGCTGAAATCAGGGGAAGGCAACTTTCGCGACTTTGACGATTTCTTGCGCGAACTCGACCAAGAGAACTCGCTTAATTCGCACGGCAGCAACTGACCACAGCAACAAAATCGTTCCGACGGAGAGCACGACATGCCCTCAATGCTCGAATTTGCGCTCAGAAATCCTGGCTTGATTTTCTTGCCGGCAATCGGTGGTGTCGCAGCCGTGTTTGTGGTGCAGATGAAAACTCGCTACCTCAACTGCGGCGTCTTCTTCGGTAGCAGAGGCAAGCCACTGGTCGCCGATACCTCGGACGGTCCCCCGCCGCTTCGCGCACGTGGACGCGTCATTTTTCGCGGTCGAGTTGGAAGACAGTCTTCCCGCACGCGCCATAAATGAGGCGTGACTTTCTCGACCGCAGCGTAAGGTCGATTTGGTCACAAGAGCGAGTGCGAACATAGTCATCCGACCGACGACCTGCTCTCGTGCGTCGCTACCGGTTCACTTCTTCGCGCACGAGAGAGCCGGGTCGCCGGCCCTCTCGGCATCCAAACCACGCAAATCATGTGCTCCGTTTGGAACTCGCGCGTACGACTCTCCGGATGGTCCGTCACATAGGTCCATGAACCGTCGTCCCCACCTGGCGTACAAGCTGCCAGTAAGACCACTGCCGCTGACAGTGTTCTCATAGTTATCCTGACAATCCAGTTAGCGGCAAGCGACTCATTCGCTTAAGCGCTCTGCCAATCCTGCTGGCGACCGGCTCCTCAGCATCTCAGTTTTTTCCGGCCGACACCTCTGTTCGGTCCTCGCGCTTTGCAGCCTCAGTCTCCTGAGATGGACAATTATTCTTCCACATCGTTTTCGTCATCGTCCGACTCAACGAACTCTAAATTGTTCTCGACTATCTCGACGCGGATTTCTTCCGCGTCATCTTCGACGTCTATCTGGTTCGGCGGCGTCACAACGACTTTGAAGTCGAAACCTAACGCGCTGGCGTACGCGACGTACTCGCTCTCCTCGTCATCGCGCATTACGTCGTCGTCCAGCATCGACCGGCGTTCGGGGTGAAAGTCTTTTCCCGTAAGAACGAGTTGCTCTTCTTCGCCTGTGGCGGACTCGACGACGAGAAGCTCAACGGTTCCCGATGATTCAAGCATGGCGTCCTCCTCAAGTGCATGAAGGCTCGGACCCTCGTGATACGTCGGAGTTTCCCACTCCGTAAGTGGACCATCGGCAAGCGTGCGGGCTCCGGCGAAACTTCGGTTGTTGGCCTAACCGAATGCTGGAGGCGTCCCAATGCGTTACAATGCTTCGAACAAATATTCGATGGAGCGAATAAATGAACGATGAGACTCACCTCGCCGCTCTTCGCACCTATTGGAGAAGAAACCAAGCCTTCCCTGCGATGGCAAAACTGTGTGGTGTCGTTGGTCTGACCAGCACGAGCAGTGTCTTCGCCCTCATCAAACGGCTCTCCGAGGCGGGCTATCTAGAGCGAGTGGAAGGTCGCGTCGCGCCCACGCGTCGCTTTTTCGGCCGTCCGATTATTGGCGCGGTGCGCGCAGGTCTCCCACAGCTGGAAGGACAAGAGCCCCCGGAGTTGCTCACAATCGACGACTATCTCGTTGATGACCCGAACAGGACAGTCCTCTGTCGTGTTCGGGGCGAGTCGATGCGGGATGTCGGCCTGTTAGACGGTGACCTTGTCGTCGTCGAAAAGAACCGGCCGACACGGCCTGGCGACATCGTCGTCGCGGTCGTCGACGGCGAGATGACCGTGAAAACGCTTTGCCTGGCCAAAGACGGCGCTTTCTATCTCGAGCCCGCAAATCCGGATTTCCAGCCGATTCGACCGCAGGGTTCACTGGAGATAGTGGGCGTGGTGGTCGGTGCTGTTCGCAGGTATGGACGATGAGCATTTTGTTTCCATCTGCCGCACGGCAAGCAGATATTGGTACCACAACATGGCTCTGTTGTCATCCATCTGGATGACTTCAAGCAACGACAGGACTCGAAGTCGGACGCCACCAAGCTGCGACTTCTCGAGCAAATCGCCCGTAAGGTCATGTACTTCTGAACCCGCGGCATCCTGCTTCGGCCAGTACGAACGTCTTCGGAAACAAGCCCGCGATGAACGCAGGCTTTTGTCGTTCAAATCCTTGTCAAGCGAGACGCGGCGCGTCTCGTTCATACCGTTCAATGACTGAAACTCGCTCGCTCGCCATCGACACATTAACCCTGCTGCCAACATGCAAATCGAGGTAAAGACGCAAGCATTGCTCGCAATCCTTGAATTCGGCGAAGGCGAAATCAGGAGGGGCGAATTCAGCGACGTCGACGAGTTGTTGTCTGAGCTTGAGCGAGACAGGGACCGAAAGGAAGACACTCGTCGGCCGATTCCAGACCGAACCGCGGGAGACGATGATGACTGTGGCCGAACTTATCGATGCACTGCGTGGCGCAGACCCGACCAGTCGTGTGCTTTTCTTGGGCGAATATGCAGACACCGATGAAGCCGATGAAGTCTGCGAGGTTGCCATCCCGCGGGACGCGTGGACGTGCGACAGTGGGCGTTATGCCGGTCGGGAGTATTCGGTGCGCTACCCCGGCCCTCCTGCTCAGAGGGACAATGCTTACAGCGAAGTAAAGCAGGTGTCCGAGCGCGTCGTTGTTCTCTCTAGTGGGCCGACGAATCTGCGATTTGACCCATACATGTCTAGCGAACGGCCCGACTGAACTATGAGCTTGAGAGCGGAAGAAAGGCTAAGTGCCGCGCTCTAGACGCGGCGCGAGGACATCAAGGATAAGCCCAACCGGCCTGGCGTGTGCACGTCCCGGACACAGCCGCCGCCTGACTAACCGGTGGAGTTCCTTTCTCTTACGCGTTTGCAAACATCGAACTGTCGTCAACGTTGGACGTGCACCTGCGTCACGTCGCCGTGCACGCGCAAGACATCTCCTTGAGGCGTCTTTCTGCGAGGGATGTCATCGAACGTCGGAACGCGGCGTTCGGTAGCGGCCGATGCTGGCAACGGTGCCGCTACCGACTTCATTAGGCCGCGCTGTTTCCCGCGCATCGACATTCGCTTCGCAGTCGCCTGGCGCTTTTTTGGCGACTTGTGTTCGCGCGCAGTGTTCGGCGATACCGAGCCATGAGCCTCGGATGGGTTCCAGACTTCGACGTAATGCTGACCGGCGAACGCCATAGCAGCTATCGTCAGAAGCGCGCTGAGAATGAAGCTCCTTAACAAACGTTTTCTCCCAGGTTTGCGTCCCACACCGAATCGTTTACCGCGCGCCGTATTCTGCCACGCGCCCGTGTCTTTTTAGAAATGCGCCAAAGTGCAGGGATTGCGCGATGCGTAGCCACCCGCTCATCCCGGTTCCTTCGCTGCGTCGAGTCGTCGCGCTCGTTCCAGGCCTCGCGGAAAATGTAGTCCCGCATTGAGACGTCGCGCGTCTCAATGCGCGGCTCCAATGGAAGACACCGCGGGCACGGGCATCGGTATAGCTGGCGGTATAAGTCCGCTCGCTATCGGTTGAATGGATAACTCTTGCGAAATCAAAAAGACCGAACGGTACCGCCCGCCCGAGCTGACGTCAAAGCTGTTCCTGCTTTTGGAGGTTCTGCTCGCAGATGCGGCGACCGATGTTGAATTGGTCGCGCGGGAGCTTGGGCTCAGGGACGAGATGCGAGAGCGGCTTCGGCGGGCGCTGGACCGAGTTGATTGCGCGCAGGGTGTTCTGGAAGCAATTGCCAGCGGCGCAGCCGGGGTGAGTGGGAGTGGCAGTCACGATGGCGGAGCCGACGACGGTTCTGAGGCGATGGAGCGCATTCGGACTGCAGTCGAACTGCTCGCGGAGAACTGGCCGCGAGACTACGCGGACGATGCGGTCGAGTTGCTTATCCTCCACGAATTGAGGATGTAGCGACGACTGAGCAAGACAATCGAACGGTATCACGTTGTAAATCGGCCAAATAGCGCGAAAGGCGCTTGTTTCAAGGGGTTTCCTTGTTGCCATCCGTTTGAACCGTTGCTACGCTAGCCGACAGCTTACGACGTCGCATGTGCCTAGCGCTTGACGCTCCGGGGTGCTACGTCCTAAGCGTCTTTCAATCTACGACGAAGAGGACGCAAATGGCAACGAAGACCGCAAAACCTGCCGCCAAGAAAGCTGTGACCAAACTGGCAGCCAAGAAGGCCGCTCCGGCAAAGAAAGCAGCGGCCGCTGGCGCAACACTTAAGCCGGTGAAAGACACGTTCACCAAGGCGTCGCTGGTCACTCATGTGGCTGCGCAAGCTGGTGTCGAGCCGAAGCAGGCGAAGGCAATCCTCGCCGCGCTCGAGGACACGATTCTGGGTTCAGTGCACAAGAAGGGCCTCGGCGAGTTCACGCTTTCGGGCCTGCTGAAAATCAACGTCCAGAAGGTGGAAGCAAAGAAGCGGCGCTTCGGCAAAGACCCGTTCACGGGTGAGGAGCGCTGGTTTGATGCCAAGCCGGCGACGGTGCGGTTGAAGGTCCGTGCGCTGAAGAAGCTGAAGGACGCGGCAGCCTAAAGTAAAAGCCTGTCGTTGAAGAAGCCCGCTTCACGCGGGCTTTTTTCGTTAGTCTGGTTAGCTCAAGCAGCCTGGAACTCGGTAGACGACACACCTTCAGCGCGCTTGTGTTCGAACTCGCCTCGAAGAAACGCTCTTTCGGTCGTCCTCAAACTCATCGTGTTGTTGCAGCAACCTGTCAAGTCATCACGTAATCCAGCGCCGAAGCTCCTCTGTGGAGATGTCGTCGATGTGCCGGATGGCGGTCGAGACGTAGTCCATATCCTTTTCCGCGACACCGTCCTCGGCGAACAGCGACCGCCAATCCTTGACCACGTCCCACATCAGCCCAATCAACATGCATGCCTCGCTTTCGCTGATTCCAAAGGCATCGCAGCGGCTTACAGCGTTGTCGAGCGTTGCCAACTTGCCTTCTTCTCCCACTCCTAGATGCAGGTGTCGCTCGAATGCATACGATGGGCTCGGTAGAACATCGTAGAGCGGACTGAGACGCCAGCCAGGGAGTGCGAAGTCGTAGATGAAGCCGTGATTACGCAAGTGGTCATCGAGATTGGTCACAAATATATTGAAGACCATGCGCTCGAAGAGTTTCGCGAGGTCACGACGAACCACGTTACGGTCGCAGTGCTCCCAAATGGCCGAAGCAAGTCCGGCATAGGATTGCGTCCGAGACTCGAACTCGTCGCGACCTAGGAGCGTGAGCGCGCTAATGAACGGTACGCGAAGCTCGGGACGCGCGTGGCCGCCGCTCTTGCGGGCATGCGCCGCTGCGTTAACCTTGGGCTCGCGTGCCTCGGACCACCTCCGGTCGAACCGCTCGATATGCATGACTCGGTGCTCATCCAGCGAAATGGTTCGGACATTCGGAACGCGCAGGCCAGCATCCGTCGCCATGTTCAACGTGGCCGCTTCCACCGCCGCCACGTCGAAGCGGTCGCCTTGGCTGGGTAGATTCGCAACCCACACAACGCTGTCTTCGTCACGTACGCTGAGCTTCGGAGGAGCCCCTCCCAAACCTGACCCGCAAGCGAAGATGGGCGCGTTGCGTTTGCGCACCGGCACTCCTGCCTCAATACATGCCGCCGCTTCCATCAGTTCGCCTAGGTCTTCAAGACGGCCGG
Source organism: Caballeronia novacaledonica (assembly GCF_900258035.1). GTDB lineage: Bacteria > Pseudomonadota > Gammaproteobacteria > Burkholderiales > Burkholderiaceae > Caballeronia > Caballeronia novacaledonica. Next base: position 14,523 of record NZ_OGTP01000023.1, read on the forward strand.
CACCCTCTTCCAAACGGTCTGCCGCATCGCTCCGAACATCGAGCGCGCCGACCCGCTCACTGCCGGCGTGAAGCAGATACACCGATTCGGGAAGACTGTTTGCAGGCGCCCGCAGCTTTACCTCAATGACGCGCCTTCCCCAGGCGTCGGGAGATGCGTCCCGAATGGCTCCGAACTGCGAATGGCGATAGGTTGGACGAACCGGTTTTCCAGACGAAGCCTTCGCCCTTTCGAAAGAGAGGCTGACCGGGTCGAGCGCGAAGGCGCCGGGAGAGTCAGTATATCTTGCGTCATATCTGAACGAGGATGAAAGCAACTCGCTGCCGTCCTCGAGCAGCGCTAGCTCGCCGCAATGCGTCCATTTTGCTTCCACGTTTGCAAACACGTGCAGATAAGAATCTTTGGCTGTCATGGCATCAGGAGCGTGCTATCAGTCACCAGCGAGGGCTCGCGCGTATTTCATCGCAGCGCGTAAGCCGTTCCCTCGCCGCAACACCATCGGAAGTGTCTTATTCCCTAGGCTCTCGAACTCGTAGGCAAGCTCAAAGTACGTACCCCAGCTGTCGTCCATTGCTTTCATCGAGCGAACAACACGCGCCAGTCGCGACCGGTTCCGGTCTGTGCGCGCGAGAATGGCGGGATAGTAAGATAGACGGCCGACGTTGACGGCGAAAATTGTTCCGCGCATCTCTCGCCTGCTGAGTACGTGTCGGGAGATACCGGCGCGACGGCAGAACTCCGTCTTGGCCAACGGCATTTTCCTATGAGCAAGTCGTCGCCGCGCTCGTCGAACGCGGCGCATTTCGTCAGGCTCGTCAGTATCCGAAAGGTCGTCTACTCTCTTGTCCATATGTCACACTCGTACCGCGTCTCGCGGACCGACAGGGGGTCGGTCAGAGTGCACGGTCCCAATCCAGAACGCTTCGGTTCACACGCCCGGGAAATCAATGCAAGGGAACGCCCGTTCATGTGACTGCTGCGCTACTGTCTCGCGAGCGCAGTGAAAACAACTTCAGCCACTTCAACCACGGTCGGATTCCTGCTCGGCGTGCCAACCTTGATGGCTAACGGAAGTTTGCCCTCTAGCGTTACCGTAACCCGTATGTCTCTCTCGTCAATGTCGCAGACTATTTTGGCCTCAGACTCCACGGAGCCAAGACCGGCAGTGTGGCGCTCGACGACGATTTGCACCGTCGGCGGGCAGCGCGGGACCTCATGCGGAAACCGATAGCCTGGCGCACGGACGGCACCGAGTGCGCGCTTCCATAGCGGACGCCTAGGGTCGACCTCGGTTGCGCTGGAGTAAATCGGCTCGATATATGGCACCCCTTTTGGATGCGCGGCGTCATAAACTTTGACAAATGTGCGGGAAAATTCTGCGACCCACCCTTTGGCGAAGGCTCGGAGCTTTCGATAGTCAGAATCGCTCTCCAGCATGTCGATAGGGACGCGGTTTCCAAGCGCGCCGCTCTTCGACGTCAGAAAATCGAAACGTTGGTCAGGCAACGCTGGAGCAAGAATCCGCGCGACTTTCCATAAGCGCTTCAGTCGAAGTCGCCCGGAGCAGAGTATCGCTGGATAGGCGTCCATACCGTCGACGTCGAGCGCGAACACGCTTTCATCGGCGACCAAGGAGGCGAAGCGCCTCTCACTCACACCTAGTTTTTCGCGAAACGCATCCTCGCGAAGCAGCTCGCCGTACTTCAACATTGCTCGACGCCATTCAAGCGCCTCGGCTTTGATTGCCTCGAGGTCTAGCTTGCCGGACCCCGCAGTCTCCGACAGTAAAAGTTGGAGGTTCTCCCTATCTGCGACCAACACTACCACTGGCTCCGTCCAAGACTCATCCGTCGCATCATTGAAGTCCGTGCTCGGCCCATAAGATTGTGGGTAATAGCGGTCCTCGGCGGTGCCGTCCTCGCGATGATGTCGCTCGTGTATCCAGGCGCGCCTCGGCAAATTTGCGAAGCGGACTTCTGCTGCGTCGCTCGCATCTATGCCGCCGACCAGCATAAGAACTGTAGCATCGTCTGGCGCCCGCCTGAGGCGACGTACGAGCTGATGAACTTTCATGGTGTCTGGCCTTAAAGGCGGCAAGGGAAGGCGTAAGTTGAGTTCAAATCTGAGGAACGTCTTGGGCCGTGACGACAATTCCGTTAAAGCTACGATTGCGCGGACCGCTAGGGCGAGCGACTGTGCATCGCTTGCAGGCGCAACCGCAGTTCGGCAAGCGCTGTCGGTGATGCAATTCCGAGCATCGGGTCTGTCAGCACGAGACGACTGCGACACCACGACGGCCATCCAGTGTCATCATCATCGAGGGCGAGCCAACTGTTCGGCTTTCTGCGGACAACATCCGCCCAAACCTGCTGACCACGAGCAGCCTGCTGAAACTCGAAAGGGTCCATCTGCGAGTGGAACGTGGCACCAATCACGCGCTTGGCGAGAGACGGGCCCAAGTTGGCGGCAAGACGGGGAACCCTTCCGCGGTAGCGCACGACCCAGCTTGTTGACAAGACGATGCGAACACCCGGATACGGGTCCAACTCATGCTCCAAGAGGGTTCGGTTCTCGAATAATTTGTGACCGGGGCAATTCATGAGGCACGGCCCAATGCCTCGAATCCAATACACCTCTGAAGGCTGTAGCACACCATCGAAGTCCAAATAGAGGACGTTTCCTCCCATGTGTCGCGGCGCAGGCGCATCGAACGACGGACCAAAGCTGCTTGGCGAATTGTTGGACACGTAGCCTCGCGCAGATGACGCGCCTTCAGGTGGTCACAACAAGTTGCGGGTTAAAGTCTCGGTTCTCGTAGGCGCTGCTGTCACTGATACCTCGACGGTTCATATAGCCCCGCGGATTGCAGAGGACTCGACACTTCCCCACCAGGTAGTCGCAACTTGCATGCACGTGACCGTGAATCCACAGGTCGACATGCTGCATGAGGGGACTCAAGTCGCTTGCGAAGGCCGGAGAGAGCGAGTCGCCTATAAACCTGGAAGGTATTGATTTCGGGTGCGGCGCGTGATGAGTGATAACGATTGTCTGCCCATTGAAGGGCTTCGCCAGCTCGGCTCTCAGCCACGCGCGAGCGCTTTGATGCAGCTCCAGAGAGTACTCAGGAGAGAAGGCCTTCGCTACGCCGCTGCGAAACAAGGTGAATTCAGGCATGTATTGCCCCGCCTCCCGCATCGCGGGCGATGGCGCGCCATACAGTTCAAAATCCGTCCACAGGCAACAGCCCAGGAAACGAACGTTCTCGACCTGATGAGTCTCCATCTCGAGATATGAGACGCTGGTACCCACTGTCTGCATTTTGATAGACCGGCTGACATCCAGCATGTGACCTGACCGCGCTTCGAGATTGCCGTGAACGTAGATGACAGGTCTAGGCCAATCGGCGAAGCGCCTGACCGCTCTCGCTCCGCGGTCTATGTCACCTGCGAGGATAAGCATGTCGGCTTCGGGCACCGGTCTAACTCCAGTCTCTTCCGTGTCGGGAGACCCTTCAAGGTGAAGGTCGGAAAATACCTGCAAATTCATCCCTTACTCCAAGTGGTCGCGCGGATGTCAATCTTTCAAGAAGGCGTTCTGCCAGATGCCATGCCCTCTCGGGCGGAAACGGCGGCGGGTTCGAGGCGATTGAGTAGAATGACCACTCCGCCAAAGCAAGGGCGTGGTCGACGTCGGTCTCTGACATCCCGCACAAGCGCATCGCGCCCGCGATAGTCGCTCTGTCCGGGTGGTCAATCTTCGCGATACCGATGCCGCAACGCGCAACGATGTCGACACAGCAGAGGCACAAACATTCGAACGCGACGGCAGTCTGTGCTGACACCGGCCCGCTTTCTCGTCGAAGGCGCTGTAATTCATTTGCTCGCAGGACGCGCAGTTGCGACAGAAGCTTCGTTTTCTCTGAGGTCATTTCCATTCCTCGCCCTTTCGCCAAGGATGAACCGGTCGTGGTGGCAACTCTTCTTTGCCAGACAGCGCAGCTATCACCCCCCTTGCCACCAAGTCCCAAACCGACCCGGCAAAGCGCGGATAATCGGTCAGCAGGGACGTCGCGATGGGCGTCTCCGCCCCCTCGAAGACTTCGAATAGATAAGAGCCGTACGCAGCGTCCCCTGCGACGTTGATGACGCGCGTCTGGCCAATTGACTTTCGACCGTCTTCACGCCCGAACGGAAATAGCTCAACTGTTACCAGTAGCATAGAGAACCCGTTTTTCGCAGACCGTAGTGCTGCGTCCTCGTCGCTTAGCCAACAACGCCATACATCTACCGACGCAGTTCAAAACAGATACGGCGAATCGCCTGTTACGCGATAGGCACGAGACGCCTTAGCGCTTGCCCAATATCAGTGGAAAGCGGTTACGGCAGCCTCGAATTTGCCCTGAGGGTACGCGACCGTTCCCAACCAGGCTTACTCTTCGTGACTTAGGGTCGACGGGTCGCCGTGTCGGTAACATCGGCATATCCCGAAACCCTGTTTCGCACCCGCCAATTGCTCCATACATAGTCCGCATCGGAGCTTCGACCAGGTGGCCCGTCAAGGCGATAGACCCGACCTGAGACAGTGATGCCGACTCGCCGCTCAAAGTCAAACGTCACGATGGCGCTACTGACTCTTCCGGAACTGTGGTGGTCATCTCTGCTGCCGACAAAATGTCGTTGCCCACGCTCCGTCTCCATGATTCTCCACTCAACGAGAGTTATTTCCGGCTCAATCGAGACCGGCATGCATCGCCAGTAGGCCATATTCGCCGCTCCATTAGAGGTCGAGTTTGCGCGACTGCTGCCGGATGACCGTTCGCTTCCAGTCGTCCAGAAAGCAGGCAGGGTCGTGCAACGCTTCCTTCAGTTCGTCTTGCGTGGGACGAATACCGCGCCCCTTGAAACTGCTCAGAACCTCATGCACTTTCGATTCGAACTCCGCTCTTCGAAGTGCGGCCGAGGCGGCGACGTACCTTGCATGGTGCTGGGAGACCTTCGAACTCAAATTCGGACTACGACGCCACACAGTCGCTGCCTCCATGCGCAAGTCGACGGCAATCGCCTGAACAGACTTGGAGCCGTCCCCGTTCAACGCGGTTTGCAAGGCGTTGTCGATTGACTCCTGAGTGACAACTCGCCTCGGTCGAGCTCTGCGCAACTCAAACGTATGTGTCGAGGCAGAAAGGTTTGTCGACTCAAACGCATTGGTCACAAAAATCTCACGCATAGACGCGCCGGTTACCGCCGCAACACGCATGAAGAACGCGAGCGGCGCGGGAAACTCCCCCTTGATGTACCCATGGACCTGGCCAGGCAGTTCGCCGACAGCGCGCGCCATACCTGTGCCGCTGCCTCTGAAGAAGACGTCGCGCAGCGCTTGGACTACAACGCTTGACTGCAGAAGATGGGCCCCTGGTGGCAAAATCGCGGGAAGTGAAATCAGTTCCTCGCACTTCTCGGCCACAAAGACGTCGAAGTCGGTCACGTCCTGCTTAACGTTTCGAGCCGGTTGCCCCATCCAGGAACCGCAGTATCTGCAACATCCGACGCGGGCATTGGCAACAAAGGGGTACTGCCCGCCCTTTGCGCATTTCGGACACGTGGCCTCGAGGGGACGCCTGTGCTCGCCGCAAGACTTCACTTCGTCCAGCCTCCAGACGAGCGGCTCGAAGACAGCGTGGCGGCCCCGCTCCGCCATCTTATCGAGGCACTGCGGGCACCATCGCCGTGACAACGTTACGATGCGTCGCGCCGCGATTACACCCGCAAAGGGCAAAAGAGTGCAGCCGGACAGGTCATCGATGGACGCAATGTGTTCAAACGCTCGTGTCCAATCCTGCGCGGTCTTTGTGATGCCATCAATGACCATTGCAGGGGGAATCTTCACTCGCGTTCCCCTTGTGCTCTCAGAAAACAAGCGCGGATGGACGATGCTCCGATACAACTCGACGAACGTGACCGCCATGTGCTCCGCGTACCTGACCGAGAAGCTTGATAAGCTTTCGACCCTTCCTGTTCCAGCTTCTGATGGCGATATTCTAAACATGAGAACCTCGTAAGTGCGTGTAGAGAAGCGATGTAACTCGCGAGGAAATCACTGCGGTAACCAATCGAATCATGCAGCTGGTTCGACTCGAATGTACTTCATACTATGTACAACTAAAACCGGTGTTTACCATAGTTTGAAGTACATCCAAGGACTCGCTATTGTCTTGATACTCGCGTATCCGACCTTGTGGACAGAGGATTAGCCATTCGGCTGCGCCTGCAACTTTGCACTTTCGAGCGGAGCCGCGATGCGGTTGCAAATTGCCTCGGACCTGCACCTCGAAATCACGAAGCCCGACGGCGAGAAATATGGTCCATTGCGTCACGCGGCTTCCGATGTTTTGATTCTCGCAGGCGATATCGACCGCATTGACCGGGTCCACGAACGCTTTCTCAACTGGCCGACGCCAGTGTTATATGTCAGAGGGAACCATGATTCGTTCTTCACTGCCTATGAGGCCGAGATTGGTAGGTTGGCCAACGCGACGACGAACTCGCGCTTCACGTTCCTGGAACGAAGCGTCTGGGCTCGCGATGGAGTTCGCGTCATTGGATGTTGCCTCTGGACCGATTTTGCACTCCTGGGCAGGCCTGACGACGCAATGCTTCTGGCGCAGCTTGGGGGGGCGGACTACCGCTGCTTGCGGCGCACGGACGGCAGGCGTCTCATCCCGGAGGACACCTGTTTCGAACACAACTTGACGGTGAAGTGGCTGACACGAGAGTTGACGAAGCCTTTCGATGGAAAGACCGTTGTGGTCACCCATCATGCTCCGCACGTTAGGTCGCTCGACCGTCGGTTCGGCCGGCAACGCTTCGACTCGGCATTTGCCAGCGACCTATCGGGTCTTGCGAAGTTTGCGCATCTTTGGATTCACGGGCATGTTCACCATTCCTGCGACTACAAGGTCAAACGATGCCGCGTTGTTTGCAATCCCGCGGGAACACCTCAGCGCCGAAACCCCGAATTTCTTCCAACGTTGGTGGTTGAAATTTAAGGCAAGACTGTCAGTCGAGAAGCGCGCGCCCGGTTCTCCGGAACACGCAACACCGGCGCTTTTCGACCAAGAATCGGGAATTGAAAAAACGAATTTTAAATTTTCCGGCGACCCTTCGCGCGCCGGTAAAAGGTGAGGAGACCAATAATGTTCGTGTGCTCGTTGCACGTGTTCGTGACTACGAACCGACCGGATGCCCTCGAATGGTGAGCGCGAAATTTTAAATTTCCTTGCGATTTTAAATTTTAGCGCGAGACGTTCGCGGTCAAAATTTTTGGTGCATGCCCCGCTCGCGCGTGGTTGCTGGATGGCCTTCGACCGAAAGGTCGGCCCGGGCGTTCGGGGCACCGGCGCGTCTGGCGGAGCCGGCCGTTTTGCCGGCGCCCGACCGCCGGCGCGTCTGGCGGAAACTCCTGTCTGGGCGACGCCTCGGGGTAAAATCTAAAATCAACTTAGAAAAATTTTAGTTAGAGTGTTGGAACCGATTTTCTAAAATCCTTGTTGCTGCTGAGGCACCGCTTACCCGGCAGGGCGAGGCAGGCTGCCCGCGCCAGAATTTTCACGTGTGGATGCGGGGTAAACAAAGGAGTCTGCCTTGCCGGCTAAATTCTGCTCTTGGATTGGCGACTTCTTCGTATAGCGATGGGGATGTTACCGATGCTCTGCCCAGCACTTGACGTTCTACGCAGCATGGTCTTACATAAGACAAAAGACTTGTAAATATGATGCGCAGCGCAGTGCGACCTCACGCACCCCCAGGTCCCCGCCCCAAACCAGTGAGCCGTTTTGGTTAGCATAGGGGCCTCAGACACCTCTGCCATGGATTTGTTGTGGAGCGTTAACGATGTCCAAAGATGACCAATACATGATTGGCGCGAAGAACATCCTTCGGGGTGTGATGGTGACAAAGGGAGTCAGCTTCATCCGGCTCTCCGAGTTGTTAAGCGCTGACGGCGTTGATGAGGCACCCCGGTCAATCGCAGCGAAGGTCAACCGCGGGAAGTTCACCTTTGCCTATTTCCTAAGGTGCATGTCCGTCCTCGGCATGGACGGCGGCTTCTTCCTGATACCTACAAGTGAGGAGATGCTTGCGATGGAGGGTACCGGCCTCACCACGAGACCTCAGGAACGGTTGAAGAAGCTCGAGACATCCAAGAAGTCTTCTTCCGGTCACAAACCCATGAAATTGGTATCCGGTAGCCGCAGCAAAGAGGAAGACGCGACGACGGAGTGAGCCGCCCCCCCCAGCCCCGATGAATCCGGACAACGGTAAGCAGGTTGGGATGTAGCAAGTTCGCTCTGGTGGTAACGACCGACCGCTGGATGAGGGCGTCGTCGATTTATGCGACAGTTTGAGCGCAGTGTGCCAGCAGCCATGCTTTGTCACCTACATCGGTAGAAGAAGCTTACTGTAATTTACCGAACTGACCGCAGTCACCGTCTCTGCCTCCCATCGGACGAGACCGTCGATAATGCACGTTAGGTTACGTACGACAAGCCTGCGCAGGGAGACACTCAAACCGCTCGTCGACACATCATCGGACCAGACTCTGCTGATTTTGCCGTCTTCGTTCACCAAGACAGCAGACCGAACTACTATGGAAGATGTGATGGCTACGCCCGCTCGTGCAATTTCCCGCCAGCTGTAGGGCGGCCTGGGATGGTCGCAGTGAACGTGTTCGTCGCTTCGATGGTCACTGCAGTTCAAAAACCCCAGTCTTCGCTACGCAGGTAGCCGTCTTGGCGTGAGCGAGGCATATTCCCCTTTCATGGTCCATGGGAGCGCATCGAACCGATACGTCTCGCCGATGGCATGTGTGACCTATTGACGTCGCCTGCAGCAGCTCGCACAACAGCGCCCATGCTCTGGGAGCGCAAATTGTCGAGCACCGGCGAAGCTCGTGGACCTCGAGAACGGTCGGGCACGGCTTCGCCGGGTACAGGGTATTCTTGGGGTACGTTTATTGAGGCGCCCTCCGCCTGAAGCAGAGTGGAACGCGACGGGACGCGCGTGAAGCAGGCTCCAAACTGAGCATTCCTGCCGACAGTATCGCCGCGCGCAGGCTCTTCCGAGCGACTAACACGGCTTCGAGCCGGCCATTTCACGAGCCGTATGGCGCGGTACACGGCTCGACGAGCTAGCCACCGACCGCAAACCGTCGTAGTCGGCTTTCGGGACAGTCACCGCAACGAGCGATGCCGGCTTCTCAAGCCCGACGAGCACATAGACACGCTTCGATGCACGTTCGGCAGCCTTGTGAGCGCCGGACGAAAGTGAACACCTCGACGCGAGTGACGCAGTCTCCATTTCGGCCATGTAACGATAGAGATGCACAGACCCGGCATTGCAACGCGCCGCAAGCCACTGGGACCAGTTGGCGCCTGTTCCTGCTATCCGTATCGAGCGGCCAAAGACGTCATCTTCAGTGCAAGACGAACACGGTGCAAGCGGCATCGACTTCCTGTCGCCCTCTCGTCTTCGCCGTAATTGAACTGCACGGCAGATGCTCGCTTCGCACGACCCTGACATCGATGTGCAACGACGTAACAGCGAACAACGCACCTCAGTGCCTTCAACGCGCTGATGGCCACCGCCCCGCGGGCGAACGAAGCGCGCAGAGCAATCGTGGCTCAGAGTCCCACGGCGACGAAGAAGCAGCCAACAGCGCCGCAGTGAAGCACCCATCTCGCAAGAAGGGCGGATTCTGCCACGGACAGCGTCACTACGCCGCGGACGGACCTAGGCTGAACGGGGGGTCCTCCTGTCACGAAGTCCGACTTCCGGTGTTCGGCCAACATCACGCTAGCTTCGAGGGCAGCGGACCCTTGTGCGATACGACGTCGCATACGTGTCACCATCGTCCGGAGGCATGGTGCGGCAGCCTTGAGCGCCACCCTGACACGCCCAAACGGAAACAGCGCACGTGAAGACGGCGCTTGCGCCGTTCCCTCAGCCAGAGCCATCAAGTTCGCGACGGGGGCAATCGGCACAAGCACGGTTGCGCCGTTTCCCCCGCCAGTCAAGACCTAGTGGTTCGGAGACAGACCTAGCCCTCTGTCAGTCAGCGAGCCACAACGATGCAAACCACTCGATGCTTCGCATACCTAATTTTCGGCGCTACCTACCGTCCCTATCCTGTGAGACTCATTCTGTCGGACGTACAAACAGCAACGGCGCTCGCATCAACGGACGTTTGCCGCGCCGACTTCGTCTTCCCAACGTCGACGAGCCCTGCGGAATTCTGCGTATCCAAACTAAAAATCCTACGAATACCGAAGCGACCTCGGATGAGATTGCCAAAAACTAACAACTACGCCCTTCGTTAGTCCAGATGAATCAGAGACGACCTACCACCCTCCACTTTTTAGAGTTTTTCCTCTAATAAAGCTTGTAATTTTTACCCAATTTGATGCGGATTTGGGCCCGCGCTCCTCGGTCTTCCCTCGACGTGCGTCTCAACATGCAGACTCCTATCGGCCGACCGGTAACGCATCGCGAGGTTTTCCGCGAGCATCCAGGCTGTCCTCAAGACTCGATAGAAGGTTGTAGATTGTTCGCAACGAGCAGGCTTCGGGCTTGTCGCAATGCTTTGAGTTGGATGGGCGCGGGAGCCCTGCCCCTTCCGGTCAATCCGTACTCTTTAAGCGTCGCCACGTAAAACGCTCGATGCTTTAGGCAAGCCACCGGCCCGAGAAACTCCGAAAGGCGACGATTCGTCGGAAATTCTTCAGCAAGGACGAGCGTAGCGAATGCATTGAAAATTCTTCTGCAATCACGTTCTGCCCGATTCTCTGACTTGGTGCGTCGATTGCTCAAGTATCTGGCCGAAACTTGTTTGGCCAATTCCGGGCAGTGCTTATGAAGGCTCCGCGCAGTCGTGCCGAGCTTCTCAGCAACCTTCTTGAGTGGCGGCATTTTGGCGCCTCGGACGCTCCGGCGCAACTCGGCCTCTGCCGCAGCGACATCCAGGTTTCCGCGTCTCATTTTCTTTTCTGGAAGCGCCGGCTTCGCGACAGGTTCTTTGACGAGACGAAAGCTTACGCGGCGCCCTGTGGTAGAGCCGAAGATGAGATGCTTGACTGGAACGCCCGAGACGACGGACAAGGTCGCGACCGTTTCAATTCGAGGTTTAGTGCGTCGACTCAGCTGGACCGATAGCGTATTTTTCGGCATGCCAATGGCTCTCGCCATCTCCGCAAAGTTGTTCTCGAATGATAGCTTGGCAGCGTATTCCATCACGCTCGTTCCGTCGACCTTTGCGAGCCTCGGGTCGTCCAGAATGCCAACTATGTCGCGCAGCGCTTCACTGATAGCAACTTGATAGCGACTTGCCTCCAGTACTGACTCTGCCTTAAAGGCCTCTGCACCCATCCACACGCCGCATTTCCCGCAGCAACCAACACGCGATGTCGCCCTCACGATGGACAAATCCTTGGTCCCGCAAGAGGCACAAACGTCTGTGAGCAGTACATTGTGTTCTGCACAGTCCGTATAGTCCTTGAGTGCCCAACACAGTGGGTCATAGCAGGCGTCAAGACGGTTTGCCATTTCGCGCACGCATTCGATACATCTTGCACCCTTGTATCGTTCAGCCCCCTCCAGCCGTGCTAGGCCTGCTGCTGGCAAGAACGTGAGACGAGCAAGGTCTCGTCGACCGGTCAAATTCTGCAAGACTGTCACCCAGTCAAGAGCTGTATCTCCTGCGCCATCAAGAAAGCCAATTCGTTCGAGTCCGTTCAAACTCCTCATCTTTTCGACCGGCCAACCAGACGCTGGCCAGATGACTTCTCTCACAAGGTCGCCGACCAAGACGCAGTGGTGCTCCGCCAACCGTTGCGTATATGTCCACAGTCGCTCGCGCCCCCATCTTGCGTCTACGATTGGCTCGATTGATTGCAGCTTCAAAAAAGGCTCCTTGACGTAAAAGTGAGCCCGACGCGACTTGCGAACTTCGCGACGAGTTGACGGCGGTGCGTGACCTCGCGATGAGCATGCGCCCAGACGCTGTCACGCCGCCGCCGGGTTCTTGCTTTAGGCATCCTCCTCAGCAATCTCTTCCGAATACTCGTCCAAAGGGACGTTCTTCGGCGTCGTCGGGTGCATGCCGCGCTTAGCGGCCTGCGCTTTCGCCGCTCCCGGCCGGTTCGCAGAGGTCTTGTCGCCGGACGTTCGGTCGCTCTTAGCCGACTTCGACGGCGCGCTCGTGGGCAGAATCAAGCCGGTACCAAGATATCCGGCAGCCGCCTCCATGCCCCAATACTTGCTGCGCAGACTTGCGTCTTTGACTGCAGCCCAGAGTGCCTGCTCCTTGTCCACCTGCATGCCAATCTCCTCCATACGTTTGTCGATGGCCGCCTCCAGACGCGGCCACGTCAGCGGTGCAGTCTTTGCCAACAGAGCTGCATGAATGGCGTAGACGATGATGTCGAGAGCGATGCCAAACGTTCCCCGGACCTTTCGCATCATCACGCGTGCGTTTGTAGCCTTCAGCGTGCCCGACACGATGAAGTCCTTTCCCAAGGACGCCTCCACCCTCCCAAATGCGTTACAAAAAACCTTCACGTCACCCCCGTCACGAAAGTCATATGCATCAAGCCCGACCAACCTGATTCTTGCTGCCAGTTGCCCCGACTCCCACAAAACCGGTCCGATTTCAGGGCCACTGACTAGCACGGCGTTCGACCCGCCCACGTCCGCCATCTGCTTGAAAAGATTCACGGTCTCTCGCAGAGTCGTCACCTTAAGCGCCTGCGGCAATTCGCCCGCTTCATCAAAAAAAACGGCAAGATGGCCCGCTTGTATCCGATTCATCAGCGCCTGCCATAGCGCCGCGTGGGTCGGTGGCCTTCGCGCCTGAGGCATCGACCTTCGAGGCAACGCGCCGTCCCGCACATTGGGATATTCGACCTTGCTCTCGAGCAACGGCTCCTCCAACGAACACAACGTCCTCCGATATGTCTCGCCGTGGTCGAACCTGGCACGCACTGGCGACGGAAGACGGCAGTAAGTCGAGCCCCAGACAGGTAGGCCGTTTGCTCGCGCCTCAGCGACCAGCATCTGGTCCATGGCCTTCACGAGCCGAGTTTTGCCCACATTGGTCGGGCCGGACAGCACGATGAGTTGTCCAGGCTTTCCCAACTGGATGATTTCGTGAAGCTCCTCGAACGCATCCTTCATGTTTCGATGCAGAATGAGCGTGTCGGTCAGTGCCTTTTTCAACCGCTCCTTCTGCTCCAACGGCAATGTCTTTCTATCCTTCAGTAGATTGTCGTATTCCAACATCGCACTCCTAATTTAAGCAGCGGAATCGATACTAGCTTCGTGGTGAGCGTGCACATGGCAAACCTCCGTAAAATGGAACTGTTATGAAGCGCGTCGGAATTAAGCGTTACTCGAAACGATAGTGCTTGCGACCGCCTCTGCTGCCCGGCTACGACTGGGAGATGTCTGCGGTTTTCTAACGGAGCGGCGCTGACCGAGAACATCAACAACGACAGCGTGCGCCGCCTCCACTCGTTGCTCCGCCGGTGTTTGCCGGTCACGAAACTCCTTGCACGAGCGTGGCACAGGACGCCGAAGCGTTTCCACAGCCATCGCAGCACCTCGCGAATGCACCTCTTCAAGGTACAGCTCCAACCAGTCCGCCCGTGGCGCTCCCAATTCGAGACTCCAGTCAGGATTGACCTCACCGGCAAGCGCTGCGTTAAACCGCTTCCGCCAACCGTCAAATACTGCTTGAAGCGTTGCGCACGAGTACAACTGGCCATCTGACAACCTTCGGCCAAGGTGCACCAAGTCTTGAAAGGCTGCCTTGTGCTCAGGCGTGGGCGCACTCCATCGAACGCCGACCGCATGCTGAAAGCTGCAAGCGGCGACGACAAGAGGTCCGCTCAGAATCGTACGGTCAGTCGTGAGCATTTCAGGTACAGGATACATCGAAGCCAATTGACGTACAGAAGCGTACACAACGTTCGACTCCAAGGAGACAAAGTCGAGCGCTAGGCACTCCAAGTTACGACGCCAGATTGTGAGCAGCCGATGTTGCGGATGCGTCGTTACGACGTGGTCGATTGCTGAGACGTGCCACTTCTCTGCGGGCGCCAGTTCAGCAGGTGGCGCCACCTTCTCCAACATTTCCGATTCCATCTGAGACTCCACAAATGGTATCCAGTCCAAGCGAGCCCGGTCTGCACCCGCGCGATTTTCTCATCCAAGTAGTGTTCCGCCATCGTCCTCCTGTCATCGTGGATACCGCTGCTCGCACATTTGCGCACTTCATAACTTCGCCAGGGTACGACGGGCGCCGATACACCGGAGCCCTGAATGCGTCCGACGCGGTTCAGTCGGATTGCGGAACAGGGCGCACAATCCTTTGTCACCTACTTCGTATTCCTTATCTTCTCGTCGAGCTCAATACTTTCGTTTGAGAGACCGTCTCTTAGGGCGCGATGTGCGATTCGAACGAGTCTTGCCCGGCGGAGAAACTACGCAATTCAGTTCGGCCAACGGAGCTTAGGCGATACGGCGGCCGAAACCAAGCAGATTTGTGACAAAACTATATTTTTGTATGTCTTCCATCAACACAAACAGAGGTAGTTAAAAAACAACATTCATCTTTTCCCGTCAGGTAAACGAGACTAGGATAAGGCTCGAAGGAAGGAAAGGAAAATCTTCAAACATCGATAAATGCGCACTCCCGAGCAACTCAAACAGCAACGTTAACCCTAATCCCGTTTACTTTCTCCGCACTAGCATCTAGAACAGGTTGGCACCCCAAGCGAGTCGAAACCGGGAGCAGCGCAGGGAGGCACAGCGTCGGTTCACGGAGGTGCAACCGCACGCAAATTGACGTAGATGGGGCGTCGCACAGGTCCGCACGTGCTGGCGCGGATGGTGAAACTTCTCGTAAATCCGCAATACGAAGCACACAGAGTCATTTCCACGGTCTGGAACGAAGCTACAACGTCACATCACCCGGTAAAGCGTACCGTCGAAACATCCGTGAAGCCGTTCCCGTCGGAGAGTCGCGTTTGAACCAGGACGTAAGCCTGCCGCAGGCTTATATCTCAATGCCTCGATGCCGATGAGCCGTTTGGAGGACGGAAGCGTCAGAACGGAATCGCCGCTCTTCTAAAGCTCAAGCATCGTCCGCCATATCTTTTTTTTCGTGCCGCGGTCTCTGAACCGAGCGTGGTAGCAAAAACAGGTGTCGTAGATGTCGTTGTCGAGACACCGCGTTATCGATGCAAGTGTTTCATCAACACCTGCATTGTGTGAGCCGTCACAGTCGTGACTTAACGGCTTGCATCCGGTGCGTTTGTTTCGCCCACTAGCTCGCTTTACCGTTACAACGGCGAGCAATCTCAGAAGGAGAACTGTCATGTTTCTCAAACAATACCTGTCCAAAGGGTTCGAGCGTCACCCTGAGATGCTCAACTTGTTCATCTTCCGTTGGAGTAGTCAATGGTCGCAACTCGTAACGTGGGACGGCTGAAAGAGAGGGAGTTTCAGATATTGATGGCACGCTGCAATGTGACACCGGCTGGCCAAGCTTTGATTCGTAGTGTTCGTGAAGGCGACCCGGTAAGCGCTCCACGCGCCGACCGGGAGCGCGGCAATGTGACAGGGCTGTACCCAAGCACGCTGATGCACGTGGGCGTGCAGATAGCAAGTGTCATCCCCGAGCTTGCCCTCTTCATGGAACTAGACAACAGGGCCAAGCACCCTGACCTTCTCGAGTACTGGCGTCGCCCCACAACCATTCACAACGTTGTAGTCTTAAAAGCAGATGGCAGTCGAGCCACCAAGACAGTTCGGAGCCCAAGGGTTCTTTGCTTACAAAGGGACCGGGTGTATTTCCTCGACGTCATCGCCGACGAGCAGATGTTGGAATCAGAGGCGAAAGGCCACAATCTGTACAAGCAACTCCCCAATGGGTCGTGGATTTCGCCTGCGGTGGCCGAGGCCCTGGTTCCATTCGGGATTGGGTACGAAGTATGGCCTTGCAGCCGCTTTGGCAAGCGCTACGCTGCAAATCTCAGCTATTTGTCCAGTGCGTTCAGACCGGGAGCGGAACCGCCCGACCCGGTAAAAGTGAAGGACTTGGTTTCACGCGTGGTGGCTGAAGGCGTTGTCTATCGGCGCCAACTCGTCGCGGAGAACGTCGACCCGGACCTCATCAAGTTTGCTTTAGCGCATCAATTAGTTTTTTTTCCGCTTGCAGATGAGGACCTGACAAGCGTCGAAATGTGCCGGCTATACGGGGACGAAGCCACCTATCTTCATCACCGCGACCAAAGACAGGCAGACGGCGCGGGACCGCCGCTTTCGATACACACCGTCCTGCCGAAGACAGGGCAGAACATCTCCTGGAACGGAGAAGACTGGCTAGTCGCCAATGCAGGAACGTCGTTCACTATCACACACAAGAACGGCACGTTCCAAGAGCTTGACCGGGTTCATGTGCAGCGCCTTTGTGATGCTCAGACCTGGAAGTTCGCAGTCGAGCCGGAGACTACGCTGGTCAACCTTTCTCCACAACGGCTTGCAGAAGCAGCTGAGAAGTTGGAGATACTCGGGATGCCTGTCGGTCAGCGCTTCTGGAAGTCAGGACCACGACAAGGCAAGGAAGTCTCGATAGCAACCTTCAATCGGATGAAGGCTTTGGTGGCGAAGGCGGAGGCGGCCGGCACTTCTAAACTCCTCGCGCTCGCCAATGGATACGACAACTGCGGAGGTCAACAGAGACACGACTCGGAGGAGATGGCCGTGTGGCGTGAGAGCCTTGATGAGGACTATAAGCAGAATCATCGGCCGCACTATGCCAGTTGTTACGGCCGGTACTTGAATCGTTGCCGAGCAGCGAACATTGTGCCGGTCAGCGAGACTACTGCTCGTAAGCGCCTAGCTCTGGAGGACAAGGCGGTGATTGTGGAGGCTCGAAGCGGAAATTTCATGGCCTACGAGTATGGGCATTTCGTGCCGCGCGATAAAGTCAATCGCTTGGTGAAAGGCCGTATTCCGTGGGAAGTCGCTCACGTTGACCACGCGAAGATTGAAGTTGTGGTTCGCTCGTGCATCACCGGCGAGCTTCTCAATCGCGAAATGTGGCGGACTGTGCTACGCGACGCGTGCAGCTTCCGGGTAATCGCGCTCGTCGTGTTCTTTGGACCGCCGTCATACGTTGCACTCTATCGACTCATCCTCGATTGCGTGCGTCGTTGGGGTCAGTTGCCGCAGTACATCGTTTCTGACCGAGGGCTAGATTTCCTAGCACGGCAGTTCGAAGCCGCTTTGGCGGACGTCGGTGTTTGCAAGTTAAATCGACCGGCCAAAAAACCTCGGGCCGGGCAAGTCGCAGAATCGGGAAATCGCAAAGACGACAACAACATCATCTCCAACCTCCCGGGCAATAAGCTCAATATTGAGAACTTCCGGAAGCTCTGCGAAGGCTTCCGACCTGAAGACAACGAAGTTCTCTCTCTCGGCACGATTCGGGTGCTGTTGGAGCGAGTCTACTTCGAGGTCGAGCCCAAGCACATCACATCCAGAACCAACGGAGAAACGCTGGAAGATTTCGAAGCGCGGTTGCTCCGAGAAGCAGGCACCTCTCATATTCCGAAGGTGCAATACACCAACCAATTGCGTCTGCGCTGCATGCCCATGGTCGACGGGCGCAGCGGAAATCGCATCGTCACCAAGCAGGGAAGCATCGAGTGCCACAACCTCGAGTATTTCTCTCCAGTACTGCTGCAGCCTAACATGGAAGGAAAGTCCGTAAGGGTTCACTATGACCCGGACAACGTCGCTCATGTGTTTATCTGGCTTAAACACGATGGTGGCTGGGTTGAGTGCTTCTGCAACCAATATGAAGTTCTCAGCCAGTTCACGCCGGTGGAGTTGGACGAATATACGGCCTACCTTACGGAGAAAGGTGCTGCCGGCAAGGTTGCGAAGCGCCGAAATCGAGCGATGGCTTATGCGGAGGTGTTGTCAGAAGCCAAATCCTCAACCGTCCTCGTGCACATGCATGAAGCTGCTCGTGAGAACGCTCACGGCTTACCAGGATTCACGCTCATCAACGGCACGCCGACAGTCGACCTGCCGGGCGGTCCTGAGTGGTGGGAACAATCGGAGGACAACGACACTGCTGAAGAAGTGGCTGAAGAGGCTAGTGAAGTGCAAGACGAAGACGACGACATTCCCGTCTATTCGTGAGCGGACCGTATGGCCAATCTGTCGCTTCGTAGATAACCAAGTTTTGGCCGGCGCACTCGGAGGGTGCGCCGGTGTTTAGACTGACGGCGGCTAACCAAAACTTTTCTGTTCCGAGGCGTTTGCTCACGAGTAGCGAAGCGAGCTTGCTCAGCGCTAGGACGCCACCAACAACAGTAACTCTCATCTAGTCTGCAACCATAGTGGCCCGCGGCGCTTGGCCACATCATCAGCTCATCCCGGCAATACCTCAGAAAAACATGCAACAAGATGATGAGACTCCGCGACTCAAGAAAGGCGACGGGGGTGCTCAAGCAGACAACGCTAAGGCATCGGTTGCTCGGATTCGGTCGCAGCGGAGCGTTTGTGGGCAAGCGTTTGCCGGGAACCTCTCGCGGACAACACTCAAACTTAAGCCGTAAACGTGCAACCAATCAAACTTGCGAATGCTGGCCGCGCGGGAAAACCCGCGTTTTTGGTAAGATTTCCGCGTGCAACCAATCAAACTCTGGTTGTGCGCAAACTTAAAGTCGGCTGTTGTCAGCACGCGAGATGAGCGCCTATTTTTTCTCGCTGTCGAGGTGCGCCATCTGCACGGCCTCGTAGCGATCGCCCGCCGCCGCGCCCTTGGGCACCGCCGCTTCGATCGCGGCGAACTCGTCTTTCGTGAGCGTCACGTCGAGCGCGCCGAGCGACTCCGTCAGCCGATCGCGGCGGCGCGCGCCGATCACGGGAACGATGTCGTCGCCCTGCGCCAGCACCCACGCGATCGCGATCTGCGCGACGCTCACGCCCTTCGCATCGGCGATGCTGCGCAACGCATCGACGAGCGCGAGATTGCGTTCGACATTGCCTTGCTGAAAGCGCGGACTGTTCGCGCGCCAGTCGCCGGATTGCGCGGCGTCCTTGTTCCAGTGTCCGCTGATGAGCCCGCGCGACAGCACGCCGTACGCCGTGATGCCGATGCCGAGTTCCCTGCACGCCGGAAGAATCGAATCTTCGATGCCGCGCGAGATCAGCGAATACTCGATTTGCAGATCGCACACCGGATGTACGGCCGCGGCCTTGCGGATCGTTTCCGCGCCCACTTCCGACAATCCGACGTGACGCACGTAGCCCGCGTCGATCATCTCGGCGATAGCGCCTACCGTGTCTTCGACGGGCACGTCCGCATCGAGCCGCGCGGGGCGATAAATGTCGATATGCTCGACGGAAAGCCGCTGCAACGTGTACGCCAGCGCGTTTTTCACGGCGACGGGACGGCCGTCGAATGCGATGAAACGGCCCGCCGGATCGCGCATGCCGCCGAACTTGACGCTGAGAATCGCCGAATCGCGGCGCGAAGGCGGCGCGCTCTTCAATGCCTCGCCGATCAGCATCTCGTTGTGGCCCATGCCGTAGAAGTCGCCGGTGTCGAGCAGCGTGACGCCCGCTTCGAGCGCCGCGTGAATCGTCGCGATGCTCTCCGCGCGATCCGACGGCCCGTACATGCCCGACATGCCCATGCATCCGAGTCCGATGGCCGCCGATTGCGGTCCGGTCCTGCCGAGTCTGCGCTGTTCCATGTTCGTTCTCTCCTGAAGGGATGCAGTCGATTATGGGAGCAAACCGCGCGTGCGATAATCCGTCTCAATGCGAATGGGCTGTGCGCCCAGACGAACAATGGGCGAATCATGAGCGAACCGGATCTGTCGGACCTTCACGCGTTTCTGGCCGTCGCGCGCTCGCGCGGCTTCCGGCAGGCGGCGCTGTTGCGCGGTGTGTCGGCGTCGTCGCTGAGCGAGGCGATTCGCCGGCTCGAAACGCGTCTCGGCGTGCGCCTCCTGAACCGCACGACGCGCAGCGTCACGCCGACGGAAGCGGGCGAGCGGCTGATCGAGCGGCTTGCGCCCGCGTTCGCGGAAATCGCGGGCGCGCTCGATGCCGTCAACGGCTTTCGCGACAGCCCGACCGGCACGCTGCGCCTGAACGTGCCGAGAATCGTCTCGCGCGAGATATTGCCGCCGATCGTCGCGCGCTTTCTGACGGCGCATCCGGGCATCAAGCTGGAAATCAGCGCAACCGATACGTTCCTCGACGTGCTCGCCGCCGGTTTCGACGCGGGCATCCGCTACGACGAGCGCATCGAGCGCGACATGATCGCGGTGCCGATCGGGCCGCGCACGCAGCGCTTCGTCGCGGTCGCGGCGCCCTCTTATCTCGCCGCGCACGGCGAGCCGAAGCATCCGCGCGATCTGGTGAACCACGCGTGCATCGGGCATCGTTTCGACAGCGGCGTGCTGGCGGTGTGGGAATTCATGCGCGGCAAGGAAGTGATACGCATCGCGCCGGAAGGGCCGCTCGTCACGTCGTCGATCGAGATCAGCAGAAGCGCGGCCGTCGCCGGGCTGGGCCTCGTCTACACCTTCGACGAGTTCGTGCGCGAGGCCATCGACCGCGGCGCGCTCGTGCCGGTGCTCAAGCCGTGGTGGCAGAGTTTCACCGGGCCGCGGCTCTACTATCCGAGCCGTGCGCACATGCCGGGGCCGCTGCGCGCGTTCATCGATTTCATTCGCGACGAATAGAACGCGCGATCTTCACTCGCCCGCGACGTCGAACGGCAATTCGACCTGCACCGGCTCGACAAAACCGCTTTCATCGCGCCCGGCGAGCGCGCTGACACGCACGCCGAGCAGCCTGATCCGGCGATCGAGCACGATGCGCTTCAGGCATTCGGTCGCGGCGCGGCGGATTTCGACCGGATCGGCGGTCGCGACGGGCACGGTCAGATCGCGCGTCACGGTGCGGAAATCGTCGAAGCGCAGTTTGATGCCCACCGTGCGCCCGACGTAGCCCTTGCGCTGCAAGTCTTCGGCGACACGCGTGCACAGACCCGTGAACTCCGCCGAAAGCGTCGCGCGATCCTGCTTCGGATGAAAGTCGCGCTCGAACGTGGTCTCGCGGCTCATCGACTTGGGCGTCGAGCTCACGACCACGGGCCGCTCGTCCTGTCCCTGCGCGATGCGCGCGAGCCACGCGGCATAGGTGCCGCCGAAGTGCGTCTGCAGGAAACCGGGATCGGCGGCAGCGATGTCGCCCACGGTGACGATGCCGAGCGCCGCGAGCTTTTCGCTCGCCTTCGGCCCGATGCCGTTCACCTTGCGCGCGGCGAGCGGCCAGATGCGCGTCGGCAGGTCGTCCATCGTGAGGAGGGTGAGGCCGTCCGGCTTGTCGAGCTCGGAGCCGATCTTCGCGAGCAGCTTGTTCGGCGCGATGCAGATCGAACACGTGAGCCCGGTCGCGTCGCGCACGGCGTCTTTCATGCGCTGGCCGATATCGGCCGGTTCGCCGGGCAGATCGCTGACGTCGATATAAATTTCGTCGATGCCGCGATTCTCGATCTGCGCCGTGAACGCCGCGATGGCCGTCTTGAACAGGCGCGAGTAATGGCGATAGGAATCGAAATCCGTCGGCAGGAGGATCGCGTCGGGCGCGAGCTGCGCGGCCTTCATCATGCCCATCGCGGAAAAGACACCGAATTTGCGCGCCTCGTACGTGGACGTGGTCACGACGCCGCGCCCCGCATAGTCGCGCAGGCGCCTGAAGCGGCGCGAGCCGTCGGGGAGCGTTTCCGGCGTGGCGCTGCGCCCGCCGCCGACCACGACCGGCATGCCGCGCAGTTCCGGATAACGCAGCAGTTCGACCGATGCGAAGAACGCATCCATGTCGAGATGCGCGATACGGCGCGGCGCGAGTGCGGGAGACGGCGTGTTCATGGCGGCGATCGGAATGCCGCCGCGCGATGAGACGCGCTCAGAGCGAAATCGAGAGGAACGAACGCACCGAACATGCTGAGACAGTGCCGCCAGGCAATGAAAATGGCTTACTGTACATCCATACAGCAATTCGCGCTAGAGCCTGTCCGCGCGGGCGAGCGGCGCGTCATTCCGGCGTGCGCTTTTCCGCCAGTGCGCGGCGGCAATCGTCGAAAACCTGCCGCACGACATCCGATTGATAGTTGAGGTCTTCGCTGTCGAGAATTTCCTCGACGGCGGCGCGCGCCCAGTCCGCTTCGAGCATCGCGCAATGCTGCGTGGCGATGTCGCGTGCGATGGCGGCGAGCTTCGCGACCGTGAGCCAGTCCGCGAGCCGCTGATGCCGGTCGAGCCATTTGTGCGCGGCCTGCACGTGAAACGAGGCCGCCGGCCAGTCGCCATTCAGGTAATACGCGCCGAGACTGCCGCACGTGAGCCAGCAGAGCAACTCGACGCGGTCGCGGGCACTGAGGATACGAGAGACATCGTTCATGGCGGCCTTCACGAGAGACGATCGACGAACGCGAATCACGCACGGCGTTTCATCTGCAAACGCGCACGTCACCCCTATAAAAGCACGATAGCACGGGATGGTGCGACGCGGCGATCCCTGCCCGCAGTGCGATCCGGTTCACGGTGCGTTGGCGAACGCTTCGGCATGCGAAGAGCTCGAACGCGCGCGGCGAAGGCGCTCCACGGCGCTCATTTTTCTCTAATTTGCCGGGCATAACCTGCTTTCGTCGGCCACCCATACCGGCCTCATTTAAACGACGGGAGCACATCATGTTCGAACGCCTTTCGCAGTCCATCGACCACTTCTTCTCGATCCGCACGTCGGACGAGGCTCGCGAAACCTATCTCGCATCGTCGAGCGATCTCGCCGATCTCGAACGCCGCATGCGTCAGGTCGAAACGCAGGACCACGACTACAGCATGCATTTCTGCGGCGCGCTCGGGCGGCATCACGACCAGCCATGAGCCGCGCGGCCCATGCGTCGTGCGCTACTTCGGCTCCTCACGGCCGGCCTGCCCGAGCATCACGGTCCAGCCGAGGCCGCGCACGTTGCGGATCACGCCGGCGCCGAATTTCTTGCGCACCGAATGGATCAGCACGTCGACCGCGTTGCTTTCGACTTCCTTGCCCCATCCATAAAGACGGTCTTCCAGTTGATCGCGCGAGAAGATCGTGCCCGGGCGTTCGAGCAGCGCGTGCATCAGCGCGAATTCGCGTGCGGAGAGCACGCCGGAATTCTCGCCGCACGTGAGCGTGCGCTGATCGAGATTGAGGCAGATCGAGTCGTCGCCGAGACGCGAGACCGCATAGCCCGCCTTGCGCCGCAGCACCGCGCGGATGCGCGCGAGCAGTTCGGGCATGTTGAAGGGCTTGAGCAGGTAGTCGTCGGCGCCGAGATCGAGGCCCTGAACGCGGGTGTCGACATCGTCGCGCGCGGTGAGGATCAGCACCGGCGTCGCGTTGCCGGACGTGCGCGCCTGCCGCAACAACTCGATTCCGGTCATGCCCGGCAAACCGAGATCGAGCAGCACCACGGTGTATTCGGCGGCGTCGAGCGCTTCGCGGCCCGCGTTGCCGTCGCGGACCCAATCGACGGCATAGTCGGCGTCCTTGAGCGCCCGCATGAGGCTCGTGCCGATCTGCACGTCGTCTTCGATCAGGAGAATTCGCATGTTCCACCCGCGTCTCGCGAGAATGGCGCGCGCCACGCGCCCGGAATGCGGCCCGAAGGAGATGAAAACGTACGACCGGTCGTTTTGAATATTGTATTGACCGCCGATGATCGCTTCGCGCCACGCAGCGAATGCATTGTAATCGGCGTAAAAGCGCGCGCAAATCCCTATGTGTTCAACGCGGGCGCGACCGCGTCTTCCGTGACTTCCTCGGCAGGAAAGCTGATCGAAGCGACGATGCCCGAGTGCCCGTCACTGCGGTTTTTCAGCGTGACGTCGCCGCCGTAGCGCGCGGCGATCGCCTTCACGATCGACAATCCGAGCCCGCTGCCCTCCACGTCCGGATTCGCGCGGAAGAAGCGGTCGAACACGCGCGGCAGCAGCGCTTCGTCGATGCCCGGTCCGTTGTCGATCACATCGACCCAGACCATTTCGCCGTCGCGCCGCATGCGCAAGTCGATGGTGCCGCCATCCGCCGTATAGCGCACCGCGTTCGACACGAGATTCTTCACCGCCATGCCGATGTCCGTCTCCACGGCGCGCACGTGCGCATTCACCATTTCCTCCGCGCCGATGTCCATGCCGCGCGAAATCGCGATCGGCAGCACATCGGCGACGGCATTCGTCACCACTTCCGACAGGTCCACGCGCGCCAGCGGCGCGCCGTTCACGGGCGCATCGGCGCGTGCGAGCCGCAACAACTGCGCGATGAGCTTGCCGCTGCGCGCGATGCCCTTGCGCAGTTCCTGAAAGCGCTCCTGATTGCCGGCGACGATATGCGGCGCGAGGTTATCCGCCTGAAGCTGAAGCGCGGTCAGCGGCGTGCGCAGTTCGTGCGCCGCGTCGGCGATGAACTTGCGCTCCTTCTCGATCGATGTCGCGAGACGCTCGATCATCGTGTTGATCGAATGGATGAAGGGCTCGATCTCCGTGGGCACGCCGACGGTCGAGAGCGGCTGCAGATGACTCATGTCGATGGCCTGCGCCTCCGCGCCGAGTTCGTTCAACTGACGCAGCGAGCGCCGCACGACCAGCGCGACCGCGATCCACACGAGCGGCAGCAACACGGCGATCGGCCAGAGCGTTTGGGTCGCGGCTTCCTGCGTGATCTCGCGGCGCACGGACGAACGTTGTGCGACCTGAATCGTCATGGTCGGCTCCTGACGCGTGAAGATGCGCCAGTCCTCGTCGTTGACATCGACTTGGGAGAAACCCGGCTGCGCGTCGCGCGGAAAGTGCAGCGACGGGTCGGTGGTGCGAAACGGCACATCCTGGCCGGGCTTCCACACGACGGCGACCACGTCGCGCTCGTCTTGCGTGCCGCGCGAGGGATTTTTCGGCAGGCTCTCGGCGAGCCCTTCGCGCAGACGGGCCGCCACCTGTTCGAGCCGCATGTCGAGCAGCGCGCTCATGCCGGTCTTGCTCAACTGATACGAACTCACGCCCTGCACGACGCCGATCACGCTCACGAGCAACCCGAGTGCGATGACAAGCTGATTCTTCAATGATTTGACCATTCGGGTCCGCCGCTTCGGAAAGGAACGGGGCGATTCATCAATCCGTTCGATTTTAGGCGACATTCCCGGAGATTTCGGTCTGAAAGACGACATGTGCGTGGCAGATACGCGTAAGCGCGTGGAAAAAAAAGCGTCGGTCCGGTCACGGCCGACGCCAGAGCTGAGGAGACTTCGAGAAACGTGTAACGGGCCGCAGGTTGCTCGGGGAAGCGCGCCGCCCGTCCACGTGAAGAAGCGTAAGCGCGAAGAATTAGCGTTGAATGAGCGCGCGGCGCGTTGCGCCGAGCAGCGTTTGCCGTGGCGGGATAACATTGCATCCGGCGCTTCTTCATCGGCGACATTGCTTCGGCTGCAAGGATTCCGCAAGCCGCGCGTCGCCGCCGCATCTCCATTTATCGAGCATGGCCCGCTTGCGCGCATCGACTTCCGGATCGCGCGGCGAGCGATATGCCATCCATCAACGCATGTCACAGACCAGAAAAACCGCCCGTCCCCTCGTCATTGCAGCGGTCATGGCCTCGATGGCCATGGTCGCGATCGAAGCCACCATCGTCTCGACCGCGATGCCGCAAATCGCGACGCAGCTCGGCGGCCTCAATCTTTACAGTTGGGTGTTCTCGTCGTTCCTGCTCACGCAGACGGCGCTCACCGTGGTCTTCGGCAAGCTCGCGGACCTGTACGGCCGCAAGCCGGCGATCCTCGCGGGCATCGCGATCTTTCTGATCGGCTCGGTGCTCGCGGGCTTCGCGTGGTCGATGCCCGCGATGATCGTGTTCCGGCTGATCCAGGGCGTCGGCGCGGGCGCGATCCTGCCGGTTGCGCTGACGGTCGTCGGCGATCTCTATCCGGCGCGCGAGCGCGGCAAGGTGCAGGGCTATCTCGCGAGCGTGTGGGCCGTGTCCGCCGTGCTCGGGCCGATGGTCGGCGGCCTTCTGATCCGCCAGTTTTCGTGGGCGTGGATCTTCTGGATCAACGTGCCGATCGGCATTCTGGCCGCGCTGCTCTTCACGCTCTTCCTGCACGAGGAAAAGCGCCACGACCGTCCGGCGATCGACCTCGCGGGCGCGTTCTTCTTCACCGCCGCCGTCGCCGCGCTGATGATGACGCTCACCGACGCCGGCCACGCGAGCAATGCGCGCGTCGGCACGGAGATCGTCGTGCTGGTGCTCGCCATCGTGTGCTTCGTGGTTCAGGAACGCCGCGCCGCCGATCCGATGATCTCGTTCGGCCTGTGGTCGCATCGGCCGATCGCGGCGAGCAACGTCGCCACATTGCTCGCCGGCATGGCGATGATGGGCCTCACCACGTTCCTGCCGATGTACGTGCAGGGCGTGATGCATCGCACGCCGGTGCAAGCGGGCCTCGCGCTCACGATGATGATGATCGGCTGGCCGAGCGGCGCGACCTTCACGTCGCGTTCGTTCAGCCGCATCGGGCTGCGGCGTCTTTTGATGATCGGCCCCGTGTTCATTCCGCTCGGCGCGTTGCCGTTCGTGCTGCTCGGCCCGCAATCGAGCCCGGTCTGGGCGGGCGTCGGCTCGGCGGTGCTGGGCTTCGGCATGGGCATCACGAGCGTGTCGTGTCTCATCCTGATTCAGGAAATCGTGCAGCCGCACGAGCGTGGCAGCGCGACCGCGTCGAACCTTTTTTCGCGCAATCTCGGCAACACGCTCGGCGCGGCCGTGTTCGGCGCGGTGCAGAACTACGGCCTCACGCACACGGACGGCCTGCCGCCCGTGCACGCGGATCAGTTGAAGCAACTGCTCTCGTCCGTGCCCGGCGACTTCGCGACCAACAGCGAGATCCGCCTCGTGCTGCATCACTCGCTGCATATGACTTTCGCGGCGATGTTCGTGATCGCGCTCGGCACCGTCGTCGCGATGATGTTCATGCCGAAGATCGAGATCGGACGCGCGAAGGAAACGGTCGAGAAAGTCGGCGCGGCCGACGCCAAAAACGCCGCGAATCAGGCGTTCCACTGAGCGCGCGGGATGCTTTCGACCCAGTACATCAGCCGCATCACGCTGATGCGCGACAAGGCGCCGTCCTTCGACGTCTATCCGTTCTCGCTGCCCGCCGTGCGCGCGCTCGATACGCTGGAGCCTCATTCGAAGGTCACGTTTCTCGTCGGCGAAAACGGCTCGGGCAAGTCGACGCTGCTCGAAGCGATCGCCGTCTCGATGGGCTTCAATCCCGAAGGCGGAACGAAGAATTTTCGCTTCGGCACGCGCGCGTCGCATTCGCCGCTGCATGAATATCTGCGCATCGCGAAAGGATTCAAACGGCCGCGCGACGGCTTCTTTCTGCGCGCGGAAAGCTTCTTCAACGTCGCGACGGAAATCGAACAGCTCGACGGCGAACCCGGCTTCGGGCCGCCGGTCATCGCGTCGTATGGCGGCAAGTCGCTGCACGAGCAATCTCACGGCGAGTCGTTCCTCGCGTTGCTGATGGAGCGCTTCGGCGGGCAAGGGCTCTATCTGCTCGACGAACCCGAGGCGGCGCTGTCTCCGCAACGCCAGCTCGCGGCGCTCGCGCGCATTCACGATCTCGTCAACGACGATTCGCAGTTCATCATCGCCACGCATTCGCCGATTCTCATGGCCTACCCCGACGCGTGGATCTATCAGTTCACCGCGGACGGCATCGAGCGCGTCGCCTACGAAGAGACCGAGCACTTCAAGGTGACGCGGGCGTTTCTCGCGAATCCCGAACGCATGTTGCGCACGCTGCTCGGCGGGCGCTGACGTTCTCAGTCCTGCGACTGGAGCAGCGGGCTTTCGTGCTTCACGGTCGCGACGCTCGCGCTGGCGGGCTGGCTATCGCTTGCGAGCGTTTCCGTATCGGCGAGATAGCGCGACAGCAGCGCGTTGTCGTCCATGTAGTACGTCATGGGACCGTGGCTATGCATGAGCGCATAGCATCCGGCGATCAGCGCCGCAACGAGAACGATGCCGACGAGTTTTCCTGTCATGGTAGTGCTCCTGAAGATTTTCAAGGTTCACTTCATGGGCCTCATCGCACTGCCTGCCACAGGCTCGACCTTCTGAAATGTGCACGCAGTCTACTGGCGCGCGCCCGACTTGAAATCCCCCCAAAAGCACGGCTCACAACAGGTGTCGCGCATCAACGCATCTTTCGACGAACGCGTCCCGCCGGGGCGGCCGGCGGGACGCGAAGTCATGCAGGCACGCTCAGTCCTGCGCCTGCATGAGCGGGCTTTCCTGCTTCGATTTGTCGACGCTCGCATCGTTGCTTTGCTGCGCGTCCTGCGCGATGGTCTGCGTGTTCATGCCTTGTTGCGACATGGGCGCGCCTTCCATCGGCGAATAGTACGGCGCGGGGCCGTAGCCGCTCGCCATTGCGTAGGAAGCGCCCGCGAGCGCCGCGACGATGATGATGCCTTTGAGAGTGCCGGTCATGATAGTGCTCCTGAGGGTTTCACATAGTCACTTCAATCGGCCTCATTGCACTGCCTGCCAGCAACCGACCTTCTGAAATGTGCACGCAGTCTACTGGCGCGGACCGGCGTTGAAATCCCCTCAAAAGCACGGATAAAAATGGATGGGCGCGTCGCTCATGTATGGAGCGTGTCATGCATCACACGTTGTCCTCGACAGCGACGGATACCGCACCCGCATTGATCGTCAGCCGCGTGCGCTTTTGCAGCGGGCTTTGCGGCGCGGTGCCGTCGGCGTTGAGGAACTTCATCTTGTTGAAGATCGCGACGAACTGCGTGGGCGTGACCGTCGCCGATGCATAGCCGATGCCGTCGTGATCCGCATACTGCATGTCCGGATTGTTCTGGCGGATGAAGCTGTCGAGCAGCGCGGAAGAACTGATGAGCGACGCGAGCGGCATGCCCGCCGCATACGTCTTCACGTCTTCGAAGAAAGGCTGGCTGCTGATGCCCGCCGACATCAGATCGATCATCACGGGCGTGCCCGTCGCGGGATCGGGCACATCGCGCACGATGCCCGCCTGGAACGCGTGCAGATCGCCCGTGATCGCGACGAGATTCGTGATGTTCTGCGTCTTCACGAACGACAGCAGATCCGCCTTGTGCGACGGATAGCCATCCCACGCATCGCAGTCGAGCACGAACACGACGTTGTCGGGCGCCGGCGCGATCGACGAAAGATCGAGCCACAAGCGGTTCATCATCACTTCGTTGCCCCAGACCTTCCATATCGACGTCGAAGCCTTCAGCGTGTCCTTCCACCATTGCGTCTGCGTGGGACCGAAGATCGACGGCACGCGTCCGAGGCGTTGCGTATCGGCGGCTTCGAACTGCGCGAGCACTTGCTGCGGCACGAAATAACGCGAGCCGACGAGATCGTTGCCATTGACCGGATCGTGCCCGAGCGCCTGCGCGATCGCCGCTTCGCTGACGACGTGATCGTCGCGATAGAGCCGCTCGTCGGTCATCACGAGATGCATCAGCGAGCCGAAGTGGAAGTCGCGATAGATGCGGATGTTGTCGTAGGCCGGGTTGTTCAGATCGAACGACACGTCGCCCCAATCGACCGGCAGATACTCCGCCCACGCCTGATTCGCGTTGCGCCGGCGCGCGGTCTGCTGAAGGTTCGCGTTCGTATAGGTCTGATGATCCTGCCAGCAGTCGTCGGAGAACTCGTGATCGTCCCAGATCGCGATGATGGGAAAGCGCGCGTGCACGTTCTGCAGGCGCGCGTCGCCCCGATACGTGCGATACAGCGTGCGGTAGTCATCGACCGTGTTCGCATAGGAACCGCCGCTCGGCAGCGTGATGGTCGGATGCGCGGGCTCCACGGTGCCGGGCTGCGCGGCGAAGCCCGCCTCGTAGATGTAATCGCCCAGATGCACGACGAAGTCGAGATCGGTTTCGGCGGCGAGCAGCGACATCGCCTGCCAGTGATTCGCGCTCCAGTTCTGGCACACGAACCACGCGAAGCGCAGTTGCGGAATCGCTTCGGCCGCCGCGGCCGCGGTGCGCGTCGTGCCCGTCACGCTGACGTCGCTGCCCGCGACGAAGCGGTAGTAATACGTCGTCTTCGCGGCGAGCCCCGTGACTTTGATACGCACCGTGAAGTCGTAATCCGGCACGGCGCTCAACGGCACGCTGGCGACGAGCTGCGCGAAGTTCTGCTGCGCGGACACCTGCAACGTCAGCGCGACGGGCGTCGCCGGCGTCGCCGCATTGCTGCCGTTCGCGACGCAACGGGTCCAGAATACGGCGGAGACGTCACGCGGATCGCCGCTCGCGACGCCTTGCGGGAACGCGAATGCGCCCGCCGGCGGAGGCGGCGTCGAACCGACGCTTCCGGGATTGTCGTCGTCGTGATCGCCGGAATGGCAGGCGGCGAGCGAGCCGGCGGCGGCCGCGACGGTATAGAACGAGGACAGCGAGAGAAAGCGGCGACGGTCCATGAGAGCCTCCGTTTGCAGACGTCGATGCGGTGCACGACAGACGGGAGTTCGCTGGATGCGTCGAGCGGTCCATCCGACGGATAAGCGAGGCTCTCTTCGGAAATGAAATGCTTAACGCTATAAATCACGCCCCGCACTGTCAAGGGACGTTTGCGTGACAGCATGGCGTGGCGATCCGCTTTTTACAAAGGCGCCGGTGCGCGGCGCGGCGAGCGGGTAAACTATGGCGAGCGGCGTTGTCCAAGCCACGTCCACCCACGGACGACGGCTACACTAAAAAGGCGATCCACCATTTCACCGCTGCGCTGACGACCTTAACCATGACCAGATCGAGATCAGCCGTCCCCCAGTTCGGCGTCGCAGGCCCGGCGTCGAGCGACCACGCGATGAGCGACGCGCAATATCACGCGCTCGTCGACGCGATCGAAGACTGCGCGATTTTCATGCTCGACCTCAAAGGCCGCATCACGAGCTGGAACAAGGGCGCGCGCAAGATCAAGGGTTACGAGGCGCACGAGATCATCGGCCAGCATCTGTCGCGCTTCTATACGGCGGAATCGGTGGCGCGCGGCTGGCCCGAATACGAGCTGAAGCAGGCGTATGCGACCGGCCGCTTCGAAGACGAAGGCTGGCGCGTGCGCAAGGACGGCACGCTGTTCTGGGCGAACGTCGTCATTACTGCCGCGCGCAATACGAATGGCGAGATCATCGGCTACGCGAAATGCACGCGCGATCTCACCGCGAAGCGCGCGGAGGAAGAGAAGCTGCGCCTGTCGGAAGAGCGCTTCCGCTTGCTCGTGGAAAGCGTGAGCGACTACGCGATCTTCATGCTCGATCCGGGCGGCCATATCGCGAGCTGGAACACGGGCGCGATGCGCATCAAGGGGTATCAGCCGTCGGACATTCTGGGCAAGCACTTTTCGACGTTCTATTGCCCCGAAGACCTCGCCGCCAACGTTCCCGAGATCGAGCTTCAGACCGCGATCCGCACGGGCCGCGTGGAAAACGAAGGCTGGCGCGTGCGCAAGGACGGCTCGCTCTTTTGGGCGAACGTCGTCATCACGGCGGTGTACGACGAGCATCGCGTGCTGCGCGGCTTCGCGAAAGTCACGCGCGACATGAGCGAGCGCAAGCGCCTCGAACAGCTCGAAGTCTCGTCGCGGCGCATCAGCGAATTTCTCGCGACGCTCGCGCACGAACTGCGCAATCCGCTCGCGCCGGTGCGCAATGCCATCGGCGTGATGCAGATGGAAGCGGACATGCCGCAGCGCATCACCGCGTGCCGCGACATCATCGACAGGCAGACGTCGCATCTCGGCCGGCTCGTCGACGATCTGCTGGACATGGGCCGCATCACCACGGGCAAGATCGATCTGCGCATGGCGCGCGTGGACGTGAGCGATATCGTCTCGCGCAGCATCGAGCTCGTGCATCCTTTCACCGATGAACGCGCGCAGCGCGTCGTCGCGAAGCTGCCGCAGGAGCCGGTTCATGTGATGGGCGACAGCACGCGGCTCGTGCAGGTCGTGCAGAACCTGTTGAACAATGCGTCGAAGTTCTCGCCGCGCGCGAGCAAGATCAGCGTCGAAGTCGAGCGCGAGGCGAGCGCGCTGCTGCTGAAAGTGATCGACAGCGGGCGTGGAATTTCGCAAAAGGGCCTCACGTCCATCTTCGATCTCTTCGTGCAGGAAGATCATTATCTGAATCCCGGCGAGGCGGGGCTCGGCATCGGGCTGACGCTGTGCCGGTCTATCGTCGAGATGCATGGCGGTTCGATCAGCGCGGCGAGCGCCGGCCTGAATCAGGGCAGCACGTTCACGGTGCGCCTGCCCTACGCCTCCGACGACGACGCGCCGCGGCCGCATCGCGTGCTCGCGCAGAATGCGCTGCAGCCCGCCGGCGATACGCTGCGCATCGTGGTGATCGACGACAACCAGGATTCAGCCGACAGCCTCGCGATGCTGCTTCAGATGAAGGGGCATGACGTGCGTATCGCGTATCACGGCAAGGAAGGACTCGATGTCATCCGGCATTTTCCGCCGGAGTTGATTCTGCTCGATCTGGCGTTACCCGATATGGACGGCTACGCGGTGCTGCGGACGCTGCGCTCGCAACGGCTCCTCGGGCGCGCGACGGTGGTCGCGATGACGGGCTTCGGTCAAGAGAGCGACAAGGAGCGGTCGGCGCGAGCCGGGTTCGATGCGCATCTGGTGAAGCCGGTGGATTTCGAAGTGCTGGACCGGTTGCTGGAGAAGGTGGCGGAGCGGTGAGGTCTGCGGCAACGAGAGAAAAACCTACGCCCTCACCACCCGCAACGGAAACACGACCCTCGACGCAATCAACCCCAGCGCCCCGCCGAGCAGCGTCTCCCAAGCCCGCGCAGTCAGCAATTCGACCGAATGCACGCCGCTCGCGGCCATCGTCACGATGAGCACGAACGCGAACGCCCCGCACGCGACGTCATAGCGCTCGGGCAACGCCATCGCATAAGCGATCATCGCGAATGCCGACAACGTCCACACGACGAGCGGCCAATGCTCCGCAAGCGGCAGACACGCGATCCCGATCGGCACGCCGACGAGCGTCCCGTAGATGCGCCGCCGCACGCGCTCCGCCGTTCCGACCGCCGATGTCGCCACGACATACACACAAGCCGTGATCGCCCACGCCGATTCCGCCAGCACGAACACGCGATTCAGCGCCACGACGACGAGCGCGCCGCACGCCGCCTGCAGGCCCATCGCGAATGCGGGCGAGATCGCGTGGCGCCCATATGCCGGCTCCGACGCCAGCGCGGGCAGCAAGGCCGGATGCTCGGCCGGCCCGCTCAGGACGCGCGGCACGATGGCCGCGAGCATGCCGATCAGCAAGGCGATCAGAATCGCCGGTGAATCGCCGGGTCTGAGGTCCATCCCATAGGCGAGAAGCTGTCCGATATAAAGCTGCGAGCCGATACCCGCGCCGATCAGCCCGAAACGCTTCAGATAGCCCGCGAGAAACGCGCCCGTCACGAGAATCAGCTCGGCGCCGCCGCGCCCGAACTCGCGCAGCGTCGAGCCGAAGAGCGCGAATGTCAGCGCGCCGAATGCGGCGGCCATGCACAAAATGGCGAGGTCGCGGCTCGATTCGAAACGCGTCGTGCGCGCTTCCGACACGCTCGCCCACAGCGCGAAGCCGCCCGCGAGCGTGCCGACGGACACGCCCGGCGGCACGCTCTGCGTCACGTCCTGCAACGCGCCGAGCGCCGCCGCGAGCCCGTACGCGGTGACGAGCCGCAAGCCCTTGATCCGCCGATGCGTGCCCGGATCGACGCGATCGAGCCACGCGAGCGCCATCCGCGCGTAACGCCCGAGCGTCAGTGCAACGTCCGCGAGGCGGGTTCTCGCGCCGATATTCTGCTCGTCGTCCATGGGCATTCACCGAAGGAAACGCGTCTGCAACGCATTCTAGGCGATGCCGCGCGCCGCGTTCCGTCCGCGTGCGCGTTTGACGGGCGCTTTCGCCGCGCCATGCCGCGCGGCCTCGACGATGCAGCCGGCGAGCCGCGCCGCCGCATCCGGCTCGTCCGCGCGCACGCGCCGCGCCCGCTCGACGAGCCCGATCTCGCGATGAAACGTGGCGTCGCCGAGATCGAGCGCGACCGCGCCGCGCGGCCATGCGCCGATGCCGTCGGACACCGGCACGAGCGCCACGCCCAAGTCCCGCGCCACCAGTTGCGCGATGCCCGGCAATTCGTCGACTTCGATCGAATCGCGCACCGCGATGCGCCGCTTCGTCAGAAACGTATCGACTTGCCGGCCGCCGAACGAGCGCCGGTCGTAGCGGATGAACGGCTCCGACTCGATTAATTCGCGCCAGTCCGCCCCTTTCTT
Organism: Caballeronia novacaledonica; assembly: GCF_900258035.1. Taxonomy (GTDB): domain Bacteria; phylum Pseudomonadota; class Gammaproteobacteria; order Burkholderiales; family Burkholderiaceae; genus Caballeronia; species Caballeronia novacaledonica. The sequence continues at coordinate 49,058 of NZ_OGTP01000023.1, forward strand.
CGCGGCGGGCGCGAGCAGCACGAACGGCTCCGCGGCGAGCGTGCGCCATTGCAGCTCCGCCGGCAGCGAAAACGGCGGACGGATGATGACGGCCATGTCCATCTCGCCGGCATCGACGCTCGCCAGCAGATTGAGCGACACGCCCGGCACGAGCCGGATGCGCCACGCGGGCAGCATGCGCCGGAATGCGCCGATCGCTTCGGGCAGCAGCGCCGCATGCGCCGATGCGATCGCGCCCACCGACAGCGAGCCGCCGCGCCCGTCCTCGCCTTCAGGTTCGGCGAGGCGCGCGTACAGCGCGATCAGTTCGCCGGCGAGTTCCAGCGTGCGCCTGCCGGCCTTGTTGAGCGTCGCGGAGCGGCCGGTGCGGTCGAAGAGCGCGACGCCGAGATGCGCTTCGAGGCGTTGCATCTGCGCGCTCACGGCCGATTGCGTGAGGCCGATCTGCGCGCCCGCGCCCGCAAACGTGCCGTGGCGCGCCACCGCCATGAAAGTCTGAAGTTCGCGCAGCATGTCGATTCATCGAAAATATTGTGGCTGACCCCCGCAATATATCGTTTTTCAACATTTTCTTTTGTCAATACACTGGTCTTCGTTCCCTACGCCGAAAAAAGGATTCATCGCCATGAGCACGACCCAGCACGCCATGCCGCCGTTTCACCTTGCATTCCCCGTTCACAGCCTCGCCGCCGCGCGCGCGTTCTATGGCGAACTGCTCGGCTGCCCGGAAGGCCGCAGCTCCGATGCCTGGGTGGATTTCGATTTCTACGGACATCAGATCGTCGCGCACCTCGCGCCCGAGGAAGCCGGGCATGGTTCGACGAGCGCCGTCGATGGAGACGCCGTGCCGGTGCGTCACTTCGGCGTCGTGCTGTCGATTCCGCAATGGGAAGAACTCGCCGACAAGCTGCGCGCCGCGGGCACGCGCTTCATCATCGAGCCGCATGTGCGCTTCAAGGGCGAAGTCGGCGAGCAGGCGACGATGTTCTTCCTCGATCCGTCGGGCAATGCGGTCGAGATCAAGGCGTTCGCGGATATGTCGTCGCTGTTCGCGAAGTAACGCGTGTCGATGAAAAACGGGACGCCTCGTGGCGTCCCGGCGTCGTGCATTACTGACCGGAGCCGCTCGCGCTGACCGGCGCGCCCGGACCGCTCGGCGTCGCGGTGCCGCTCGGCGCGTTGGACGGGCCTGCGTTCATCGGGCTCTTTTGCATCTTGCTCGAATGCGTGGATTTGTGGGATTTCGACTGCGCGTGCTGCGTCGTCGTTTGCGCGTTGTCGCCGGCCTGCAAGCCCGTGTTCGAGCTCGGCGGATTATCTTGCGCGAAAGCCGACGCACAAACGAGAGCAAAAGCGCCGGCGGCGGCGGAAAGGGCGAAACGTTTCATATCGGACACTCCTGTTGGCGGTTTGCGAATGCGATGCTTGCGGCGGGTTCTGCCTGCCGGTCGCGACGCTCATGCCGCGACCAGCTCGCACGTTACGAGTCAGCACGCGCTATGCCACGGTCTGACGTTTCGCAAACGGAGTTTCGTCGATGAAAGGCGCGCCCTTTCGTCGAACATTCAGGTTTTGAACACCGAGACCGCGCGTTTCAGCTCTTCGGCCTGAACGGCGAGCGCGGCGGCGGCGGCCGTCGCCTGCTCGACGAGCGCCGCGTTCTGCTGCGTGACGGCGTCCATCTGCGTGATCGCGACGCCGACCTGCTCGATGCCCTGCGTCTGCTGCGAAGACGCCGACGAAATCTCGTTCATGATGTCGTTCACGCGCGTGACGGACGTGAGAATCTGCTTCATCGTGTCGCCGGATTGCTGCGCGAGATCCTGCCCGGCCGTGACGTTCGTCACCGATTCGTCGATGAGCGTTTTCACGTCCTTCGCCGCCGCCGCGCAACGCTGCGCGAGCGCGCGCACTTCCGATGCGACCACCGCGAAGCCGCGTCCGTGTTCGCCCGCGCGCGCCGCTTCGACGGCCGCGTTCAACGCGAGAATGTTGGTCTGAAACGCGATGCCCTCGATCACGCCGATGATGTCGACGATCTTCTCCGAGCTGCCCGCGATCTTGTCCATCGTCGCGACGACGCCGAGCACGACGCCGCTGCCGCTTTCGACCGTCGACGACGCGCTCGCCGCGAGCTGGCTCGCCTGTCCCGCGTTGTCGGAATTGAGGCGCACCGTCGAGGTCAGTTCTTCCATGCTCGACGCCGTTTGCGCGAGCGAAGCGGCCTGTTCTTCCGTGCGCGAAGAAAGATCATGATGACCGTCGGCGATTTCGCGCGACGCCGCCGTGATGCCGTCCGCGACGAGCTTGATCTGCGCGATCGTCTGCGTGAGGCGCGACTGCATCGTGTGCATCGAGTGCATGAGGCTCGACTCGTCGCCCGGCTCGATCTGCACGGACTGCGCGAGATCGCCCGCCGCGATGCGCTGGCAGACGATCGACACGTCGCGCGGATCGCCGCCGATGCTCTTCAGCACGCCGCGAATGATGAGCGTCATCGCGAGCGTCAACGCCACGCCGATCACGCCGACGAGCAGCAGCGACTTGAGCACGATCGCGTGAAAGGCCGCGTCGATATCGTCGATATACGCGCCGGTGTAGACGTGCCAGTCCCACTCGCGCACGTAGTCGCCGTAGGTGAGCTTTTGCAGGGGCTCGGTCTCGCCGGGCTTCGGATAGAGATACGTCGTGACATGCGAGCCGTCGAGACCGTGCTTGACGATTTCGCCGGTGAAATGCTTGCCGGTGGCATCGACGAAATCGTTGATCTTGTTTTCGGTGTCCGGGCGCACGGGATTCAGCACCTGGAACATCTTCGAATCGAGAATGCCGAGATAGCCGCTCGTGCCGTAGCGGATCGCGCGCACACTGGCGATCGCGAGTTTTTTCGCTTCGTCTTCGGGCAACGCGCCGCTTTGCGCCTGCTTCACATAGAACCGGACGACGCTCGTCGCCGATTGAACCTGTTCGGCGAGCGCGCTTTCACGGTTGTGCATCAGCGAGTGTTTCGTGGAGATCGCGTTGAGCGCGCACAGAAGAATCAGACTGAGCCATACGAAGCCCACGGTGCTCATGAGCTTGGTCTTGAAAGAGAGTTTTTTCACGATCTGGTTGAAGGAGCCGATGGAAGCGCCGGGGCAGGCGCTCGCTGTGCGGCTTCCGATCGCGGGCGGTTTTACGTTTGCGTGCGGGCGTGCGACGCGGTCTCGTTTTCGAAAGCTGCGTGCAATTTAACGGCAAGGGGTGCGGGATCTTTAGCCACGCGGTGCGGCTGGTACGCCTCGGGCAACGGCTCGAAAATCGATGTAAAGCGCGGCGCGACACCGACCGCCAGCAAGGCGATGGCGGGAAACGCGAGCGACAGTCCGCGCACTTCGTCGCCGAATCCGAAGCACGCGTACAGCGGCAGAAGCGGCACGACGGCCGCCAGAAAATAGCGTCGATAGCGCCGCGGCGCCGACTTCCACGCCTCGCGGAAGAACACGAAGAGCGGAATCGCGATCAGCAGATTTTGCAGGCTCGGCGTGAACACGCCCTTCGCGACGAGATTGTAGAAGCTGAAGTACGAGCCCGGCTTGATCCAGAAGCGCAGATTGTCGAGGATGTGGACTTCGACGAAACCGCCCGCGTTGTGCGCGTAGCCGCTCATCGCGTACTGGCGGCCGATCACGCAACACGCGAGCTGCAACAACAGCCAGCCGACGCGCCGATTCAGCGCCACGCTCTTGTCGTGCAGAAAGAACAGCGCGATCGGCACGAGAAAGAAGGTCTCCTTGTTGAACGACGCGAGCGCGACGAACACGGTGCAGAGAATCATGCGGCGTTTGAGCACGAAGTACATCGCGCCGAACGCGCCGAGCATTTCCGGAAAGTCGTAGAAATCGCCGCCTTGCTGGAACGTGAGCGGATACACGAAGCTGAACGCCGCCATGAAGGTCAACGCGGCGCCGAATCGGTAGTCGTGCAATCGCGCGAGCCGATAGACGATCAACAGGATGAAGATCGTCGCGAGCACGGTCGCGAGGTACATCAGGTGATAGGTGATCGCGACGACGGGCGTCCAGAGCGCGTCGGGCACACCGTCGAAGTACGCGTGGCGCAGCGAATCGTACTTGCTGATCGAGCGATAGAGCTTGTCGCGGACGGGCGGCGCGATCGCCTCGGCGCCGCGCTTCGCGACTTTCGCGAGCGTCGAGCGGTACACGTAAGGTCGCGGCGCCGTGCCGTTCATCATGCCGACGAGGCTGAACGTCTCCTCGTAGCGCTCGGCACGTTGCGTATCGCGGAAGCCGTATTTCAGCAACACGCTGTTGGTCACGTTGCCCGCGCAGATCAGCAGCATCACGAGGACGATGCAAAACCTGCAGAAACCAAGGAGTTTGTTTTTGCTGAACACTTTCATTCGACACACCCGGATCGCCGGAACCGGGCGAAACGTCTGGTAGCCGAACTCGGTCAGCAAGAAGCAGAACGCGCCGCCCGGCGACTAGGAAAACCGGGCATTGTCGATGCTGCCACACGCGCGCAACAGAGCGAAAAATCCTAAATGTAGGCGCTTCGTCAGATGGAAAAACGCCCCGCGCAGCCAAAGCCACGCGGGGCGCCGCCACTGCCGTGTCGTCGAATCAGTGGCCGACCGGTTCCGTCGACTTGAGATCGCTCACCATCGCCGTCTGCGGGTGCGCGGCCTGCTTGATCAGCAGCGCGATGGCCGAGACGATCCCCGCCACCGCGATCGTCGCGAAGATGCCGCCGAAGCTGAAGTGCAAGCGCGTCAGTTCGGCGACGAGAAACGATCCCGCGATGCCGCCGAAGCGCCCGATGCCGAGCATCCACGCGACGCCCGTGCCGCGGCCCTGCGTCGGATAGAACGCCGCGGCCAGCGCGGGCATCGACGATTGCGCGGTGTTCATCAGTACGCCCGCAACGAACACGACGAGCACCAGCATGCCGACGTTGCCCGCCGCCTGGCCGATCAGGTACACGCTCACGGCGGTGAGCGCATAGCACGCGGCGATGATGCGGTTCGCGTTGAACTTGTCCATCAGCACGCCGCACAGCACCGCGCCGACGCCGCCGAGCGGGAACAGCGCGGAGACGAGCGTCGCTTTCTGCGGCGTCAGCCCGGATTCCTTGAGCAGGATCGGCATCCAGTTGATCGACGCATAGAAGATCACGAGGCCCATGAAGTACGCGATCCACAGCATGATCGAGCCGACGATGTACGAACGCGACAGCACCACGCTCATGCCGCTCTGCCCTGCCGCGGCGGGCGCGGCTTCGGTCATGAAGAACGAGCCCGCCTGCATGGCGTCGGCCGAGATGCGCGCGAGCGTCGCGCGAATCTTCTCGACGGGCTTCGCCTTCGCCACCATGTAGCGCACCGATTCCGGCAGCTTCGCGACGAGCAGCACCGACAGCACGAGCGGCGCGACGCCGCCCAGCATCAGCACGCTGCGCCAGCCGAAATGCGGGATCATCCACGCCGCGAGAAAGCCGCCGAATGCCGCGCCGAGCGGAAAGCCGCAGAACATCAGATTGATGAGCGTCGCGCGGCGGTTGTCGGGGCAGAACTCGCTCATCATCGTGACGGCGTTCGGCATGGCCGCGCCGAGGCCGAGACCGGTGATGAAGCGCAGCGTCGTCAATTGCGTGATGTCCGCGGAGAACGACGACGCGAGACACGCGACGCCGAAGAGCAGCACCGACGAGAGCAGCATCGCGCGGCGGCCGAGCTTGTCCGAGAGCGGCCCGGACAGCAGCGCGCCGGCGGCGAGACCGAACAGCGCCGCGCTCAGAACGGGCGCGAGCGCCGGCCGGCTGATGTGCCATTCGTTGACGAGCGAAGGCGCGATGAAGCCGATCGCGGCGGTATCGAAACCATCCAGCAGCACGATCACGAAGCACATCACGAAGATGAGCCACTGAAACGGCGAAAACGGATGATCGTTGATGAACGTCTGTACGTTCACGGCAGGACTTCTACTCACTTCATTCCCTTTTCAATGATGGGCGCGCGCCTCGCAAGCTCGCATCCCGGAACTGAAACCCGCTTCCCGCAAGCGTTCTTGTTGTCGTCGCGCGGGCATCGGCGCAAAAAAGTTCGACAGACGAACACCGATTCTAATAGCGAACACGCGTCCGAGGGTACTTAAGAAGCTTGCGCTTCGTCAACGCGGGCTTACCCGCGTATGACGAAGCGCTGACGTGTGGCTGTCGGAGGGAGGGAATGAAGCGCCGTGCGTCAGGCCACGCGCCGGCCCGCGCGATAGGTCTCGCGCGGAACCTGCACGCCGTCCACCGCCGCCACGCGCACGAAGTCCGCGCGCAGGCCCGTGGCGATGGCGCCGCGATCGGTCAGGCCGGCCGCATGCGCCGGCGACCACGAAACGGTTGCGACCGCGCGCGGCAGCGACCAGCCGGCCTTGCTCACGAGATCGAACACGGCGATCAGGAGACTCGACGGCACGTAGTCCGACGACAAGATGTCGAGCAGCCCTTCGCGCGCCAGTTCGAGCGCCGACACGTTGCCCGAATGCGAGCCGCCGCGCACCACGTTCGGCGCGCCCATGATCGTCGCGATGCCGTGCTCGCGCGCGGCGCGGGCGGCTTCGAACGTCGTCGGAAATTCGGCGAGCGCGATGCCGTCGCGGGCCGCTTCCTCGACGTGCTCGACGAGCGTGTCGTCGTGACTCGCGAGCGAGATGCCCAAGCCCTTGCAACGCCCGACGATATCCGCGCGATGCTTGGCGGCATAACGCGCCTGATGATCCGCCAGCTCGGCGAGGATCTGGTTCGTGTGCTCGTCGCTCCACTTGCCGTGGCGCTCCTGATACTTGCGCCACTTCTCGTGGTCCTGCCATTGCCGTTGGCCGGGCGTGTGATCCATCACCGAAGCGAGCCTGAACAGCGGATGCGACGAGAGCGAATCGAAGACTTCGACGACATCGGTCGTGCCCACTTCGCATCGCAGATGCAGGAAGTGATCGGCGCGCAGCAGATCGCGCTCGACGAACTTGCCGATCGACTTCGCGCATTGCACCTGAAGCTCGCGGCCACGCACGCCGTCTTCGGGACGCGAGCCGACGCCGAGCGCATCGAACACGGTCGTGATGCCGGCGGACGCCACCTGCGCGTCATGCACGATGATCGCCGCTTCGTGATTCCACAGCACGCCCGGACGCGGCGCGAGATGCTTTTCGATGTTGTCCGTATGCAGTTCGACGAAGCCCGGCAAAAGATAATCGCCGTCCCAGTCCACGGCTTCGCGCGCCGCCGTATTGCCCGGCGCGATCTCCGCGATGCGTCCGTCCTCGACACGCGCGGTGCCCGTGAACTCCTCGTCGCGCGTCACGATGCGCGCATTTTTGATCAGCATGTCTGCAACACTCCGGAATCGGTTTGAACGGATGCGCCGTTGACGCTCGCGAGCCGCACGATGCGCGTCGCGACGCGCTCGCGCGTGTCCTCGTCATGAAAGATGCCGACGATCGCCGCGCCTTTCTCGCGCGCCTCGACGATCAGATCGGCGACCACGTCGCGGTTCTCGGCATCGAGCGACGCGGTGGGTTCGTCGAGCAGAAGCAGCGGATGCGCCGCGATCAACCCGCGCGCAATATTCACGCGCTGCTGCTCGCCGCCCGAGAACGTCGCGGGCGCGAGCGTCCACAGACGTCGCGGCACATTGAGGCGTTCGAGCAGGACGCTCGCGCGAGTGCGCGCCTCGTCTTCGTCCACGCCGCGCGACACGAGCGGCTCCGCGACGAGATCGAGCGACGACACACGCGGAATCGCGCGCAGAAACTGGCTGACGTAGCCCATCGTCGTATTGCGCAGGCGGATGATCTCGTGCGGCGCGGCTTCGGTCAGCACGACGTGACGCGCGGCACGGCTGTCGTCGCGAATCGCGATGGTGCCGCGCGTCGCGAGATAGTTGCCGTACATACAGCGCAGAAACGTACTCTTGCCCGCGCCGGATGCGCCCGCGAGCACGACACACTCGCCGCGCTCGACATCGAGCGAAACCCCCGACAGCGCCGCGATACGCACGCCGCCCTGCTGATGCAGCGTGAAGGTCTTTTCGATGCCGCGCGCCTGCAGCATCAGTTTGTCGTTCGTGACAAAGGCATTCATGGTCATGTCTCGCACCTCAAACGGGCAGCACGGACGCGACGAGCGTCTGTGTATAAGGATGTTGCGGATCGTCGAGCACCTGGTCCGTGAGACCGCTCTCGACGACGCGCCCGTCCTTCATCACCATCAGCCGATGCGCGAGCAGACGCGCCACGCCGATATCGTGCGTGACGATCACGGCGGCCAGATGCAGCTTGCTCGTCAACGTGCGCAGCAGATCGAGCAGACGCGCCTGCACGGATACATCGAGGCCGGCGGTCGGCTCGTCCATGAACACGAGGCGCGGACCCGTCACCAGATTACGCGCGATCTGCAGGCGCTGTTGCATGCCGCCCGAAAACGCCGAAGGCAATTCGTCGATGCGCGCCGCATCCAGTTCGACGCGGCTCATCCAGTCGGCGGCCGTATCGCGCAGGCGGCCATAGTGGCGCGCGCCGATCGCCATCAACGGCTCGCCGATGTTCGCGCCCGCCGATACGTTGCGGCGCAGGCCGTCGCGTGCGTTCTGATGCACGAAGCCCCATTCGGTGCGAGACAGAAGCCGCTTGCGTGCTTCGGCGAGCGTCAGGAGATCGAGCGCTTCGCCTTCGCGCGTGGTGTACGTGAGCGCGCCGCCGTCGATCTCGCTGCGCAACGCGAGCGCATTCAGCAAGGTCGATTTCCCCGAGCCCGATTCGCCGACGATGCACAGCACTTCGCCCGGATACACGTCGAGATCGACATCGACACAACCGCCGCGTCCGTCATAACGCTTCGTCAGGCGCGTCGCTTTCAGCAGTGCGTTCATTGCGACACCTCTTCATCGCCGCGACGGCTGTGGCAGTAATCGCTGTCGGAGCAGACGAACATGCGCGTGCCCTGATCGTCGACGATCATTTCGTCGAGAAAGCTTTCGTGCGAACCGCACAGCGCACACGCGTGCTCCCACTTCTGCACGCTGAACGGATGATCCTCGAAGTCCAGGCTTTTCACCTTCGTATAAGGCGGAATCGCGTAGATGCGCCGTTCGCGGCCCGCGCCGAAAAGCTGCAATGCGGGATTCATGTGCATCTTCGGATTGTCGAACTTCGGGATCGGCGAAGGCGACGTCAGATAGCGGTCGTTCACGAGCACCGGATAATCGTAGGTTGTCGCGATGCTGCCGTGCTGCACGATATCCTCATAATATTTCACGTTGATGAGGCCGTAGTCCGCGAGCGCGTGCAGCTTTCTGCACTCCGTCACGCGCGGTTCGAGCCGGAACAGCGGCTCGGGCATCGGCACCTGATAAACGATGATCTGCTTGTCCGTGAGCGGCGTCTCCGGAATACGGTGACGCGTCTGCACGATGCTTGTATCCGCAGTGCGCGTGGTGGTCGCCACGCCCGCGGTGCGCGCGAAGAAGCGGCGAATGTTCACCGCGTTGGTGGTTTCATCGGAGCCCTGATCGATGACCTTCAGCGTGTCGCTTTCACCGATGATCGCCGACGTGACCTGCAAGCCGCCGGTGCCCCATCCGTACGGAAGCGGCATTTCGCGCGACGCGAACGGCACCTGATAACCCGGCACCGCCACCGCCTTGAGCAGCGCGCGGCGAATCATGCGTTTGGTCTGCTCGTCGAGATACGCGAAGTTATAGCCTTCGGTGAGTGCGTTCATGCCGCATTCTCCTTGTTGTCATCCGCGCCATGCGCCGCGCGCAGCCGGCGAAGCAGTTCCAGCTCGGATTGAAAATCGACGTAATGCGGCAATTTCAGGTGTTGCACGAAACCGGACGCTTCGACGTTATCGCTGTGATACAGCACGAATTCGGGATCCTGCGTGGGCGAACCCACGGTTTCGCCCAGTTCCTCCGCACGCAATGCGCGATCCACGAGCGCCATCGCCATCGCCTTGCGTTCGGAATGGCCGAAGGCGAGACCATAGCCTTGCGTGAAGGTCGGCGGCACGTCGCCGCTGCCGGCGAACTGGTTGATCATCTGACATTCGGTCACGTCGATCTGGCCGATCTCGACCGCAAAGCCGAGTTCCTCGATCACCATCTCGACCGCCACTTCACCGTGACGAATCTCGCCCGCGAACGGATGGCTGTGCGCATAGCCGCGCTGCGTCGCATAGCCGACCGCGAGCAGAAAGCCTTCGTCGCCGCGCGCGAGATTTTGCAGGCGCGTCGAGCGATCGGCGGGAAACGACAGCGGCTCGCGCGACAGATCGCCCGGCGGCGGAGCATCCTCGTGCGCCCGCTCCTGCTCGATCAGTCCTTCCTTGTCGAGCATCGACAACACGCGCGGCATCGCGCTTTCGTCGGGCAACTTAGCGGCGATAGTTGCATCGCTAACTTGTTCGCCTTCGGCGAGCAAGGTGAAATCGAGCAGACGCTGTGTGTAATCGTAGGTGCCGCCCAGCATCTGGCCGCCGGGAATGTCCTTGAACGCCGCCGAGATGCGGCGCTCGACGCACATCGCTTCCGTATCGATCGGCAGCGTGTAGCCGAAGCGCGGCAGTGTCGTGCGATACGCGCGCAGCAGGAAGATCGCTTCGACGAGATCGCCCGCCGCCTGCTTGATCGCGAGCGCAGCGAGGTCTTCGTCGTAGACGGAGCCTTCGGTCATCACGCGCGCGACGGCAAGACGCATCTGCTCGCGAATCTGCGCGACGGAAAGCTCGGGCACGGCGACGTCGCCGCGGCGCTTCTTCGCGAGCACGTCCCATGAACGTTCGATGGCGCGTTCGCCACCCTTGACCGCGACGTACATCAGTTCACCTCCACGTGCGTCGTGCGCGGCAGGCCGACGAGCGAGCCGCCCGCGACGAAGTAGCAATCGATGCCGCAGGGAAAGAGCGCGGTGAGCGCCGCGCGCTCGCGCCAGAATTCGCGCGACAGACCCGCGATGCCGACCGTGCGCGTCTCGGCGATGCCGGGACCGCTCCACACGAGCGGCTCGCCTTCGGTCAGCGAGGGCACGCGGATGAACAACGTGGCCGAATCCTCGGGCGACTCGGGATCGCCGTGCGAGAACGCATCGAGCGAAGGCATGTCGCGCGCATCGTCGATATAGGCGAACGCGGCCGCGCGGCGATCGCGCGTCAGGGTCGCGCTTGCATGGAAGCGCAGCGCGTCGCCGAGCACGTCGTCTTCACGTTCGATGAAAACCGGCGTCGAATAATCTGTCAGCGCGAGCAGCGACGCGAACGCGGCGAGCGGCACGCGTGCCGCGAGCGCATCGCGCATGGCGTGATTATTCGGCAGCGCGGCATCGATCGCGACGATGCTGCCCGGACGCGACAGCGCATCGAGCAACGCGCGGAACACGCGCTGCGCGTCGTGCACCGTGTCGTTGAAACCGGGCACGAGCCGGGTCATGTCGATTCTCATCATTCGCCTCTCACCATCGTGAAAAATTCGACCTTGGTCGCCGCCGCTTCCGCTTCCTTGCGACGCCGCTCTTCAGCGATGCGCGCGGCCAGCGGCTCGATTAGTTGCGTCTGCAACTTGTCGGCGTAGCGCGGCATCTGCAGGAGCGCATCGGCGAGCGCGGCGAGCGTCGCGCGCTCCTTGTCGCGGCCCATGTGCACGGCGACGCCGACCGGCGCGCTGCCGTCACCGGTACGCAGCCGCAGCGTGGCGCGCGTGACGGTGGTTTCGCCGAGATTGAACGCATCGCCCGTGCCGCCGATGCGCCCGCGCACCATCGCGAGCCCGATGTCCGGCGCGCGCAGCCACTCGTATTCGGGCGCCTTCGCGCCTTCGAGCGCGGCGTCGAGCGCCTGTTTCAGCGCATCGCACGGCGTGCGTGCGAGCACCGCCATCCATTCGCGGCGGCCCCAGGCGTTCTGCATTGAATTACTCATCGCTTTCCCTATGTCTGGAAGGATCCGGTTGTCGTATGGTACTCGTCGTTTGATCTAGTCGTCTAGACGTTTGGTCGTGTAGTGAGGCTTTCACATTTCCATCACGAGTTGCGCACTACAATCCAGAGAACGATATTCAAACCGACAGGAATGACAGCGCAATGACATCGAACGAAAACGCCGCGCCAGGACATGCGGTCGAGCGCGGCGCCGGGGTCGCGGTCTGGCGGCAGATCGAGCAGATTCTCGCCGCCGAGATCGCCGCGAAGAGCTTCGGGGACGAAGGCCGTCTGCCGAGCGAGGCCGAGCTCGCCAAGCGCTTCGACGTGAATCGTCATACGGTGCGCCGCGCGATGCTGCGGCTCGCCGCGACGGGCCTCGTCAGCGTCGAGCAGGGACGTGGCACGTTCGTGCAGCCGGGCGCGATCGACTATCAGATCGGACGCCGCACGCGTTTCACCGAGAATCTGCGCCGCCAGAAGCACACGTCGGCGGGCGTCGTGCTGAGCTCCGAGCGCGTGAAGGCCGATCCGACCGTCGCGAAGGCGCTCGGCGTGCGCGCGGGCACGCTCGTCTATCAGATCGAGACGCGCCACGATTCCGACGGCATCCCGATGACCTACGCGCGCAACTGGTATCCGGCGGCGCGCTTCAACGAGCTGCCCGCGGCGATCGAAGCGGCGGGCGGCATCAGCGCCGCGCTGGAAACGTTCGGCGTGAAGGACTACACGCGCAAATGGAGCCGCATCGGCAGCGTGCTGCCTTCGTCGGACGTGGCGCGGCGCTTGCAGATCAATCGCCAGCAGCCGGTGCTGTGGGTCGAGAACGTCGATGTCGACGAAGAAGGCGTGCCGGTCAAGTACGGCATCACGCATTTCGCGGCGGACCGCGTGCAATTGATGGTCGAGCACGATCTATGAATGTCGCTCGAAATCCGCGCGTCGCGCTCTATTACGCGCCGCCCGCATCGTCCGCATGGTGGCGCGACGGTTGCGAATGGCTCGGGCGCGATCCCGAGAACGGACGCGAGACCGCAACCGCCGCGCATGACGTGACGCACGCGCCGCGCCGTTACGGCTGGCATGCGACGCTCGTCGCGCCCTTTCACGTGGCGCCCGGCATCGAACTCGCGGACGTGCTCGCATGCGCGCGCGCATGGGCGAGCCTGGTGCCGCGCTTCGAGATGCGCGTGAAGGCCGCCGAACTGGGCCGGTTCGTCGCACTGCGGCCCGCCGAAGCCAACGACGACGCCACGCTTCGCACGCTCGCCGCCAGCGCCTTGCAGGCGCTTTCCGCACTGCGCAAGATGCCTTCGCACGAAAGCATCGAGCGGCGCATTGCAGATGGCATGAGCGCGCGGCAAATCGAGCTTCTGCGCGCATGGGGCTATCCGTATGTCTTCGACGAGTATCGCTTTCACATGACGCTCTCCGATTCGCTCGACGACGCGAACGTGCGTGCGTCGATCATGTCGGACTGGATGAAGCGCATCGACACGCTCGGCCCGTTGCCGGTGCACGGCGCGGCGCTTTTCATCGAACCGGAGCCGGGCGCGCCCTTCACGCTGTGGCAGCGCCTGCCGTTCAACAACGCACAGGATGTGGCATGACCGCAGTCGATAGCACGAAACTGATCTACGTAATGGGACCGTCGGGCGCGGGCAAGGACTCCCTGCTCGGCTTCGCGCGCGAACGCATCGGCGCACAGATGATGTTCGCGCATCGCTACATCACGCGCGCGGTCGCGGACGGCGAGAACCATATCGCGCTTTCGCATGACGAATTCACGTCGCGGCTTTCGTATGGCCTCTTCGCGATGCATTGGACCAGTCTCGGTCTGCGCTACGGCATCGGCATCGAGCTGGATGCGTGGCTCGCGCGCGGCATGACCGTCGTCGTGAACGGCTCGCGGCAATATGCGGAACTCGCGCTCGAGCGTTATCCCGAAGCGCGCTTCGTGCATATCGATGCAACCCCTTCGGTCCTGGCCGCGCGCCTCGCGCGTCGCGGCCGCGAAGATGCGCGACAGATCGAAGCGCGTCTTGCACGCCGCCCCGCGTTCGAATTGCCGTCGCACGCGCATGTCGTGAAGATCGACAATTCCGGCATGCTCGCCGACGCCGGCACTCAGTTCCTCGACGTGCTCGCGCGCGCCGGCGGCATCTAGGCTCGACTCGTTGCGTTTGCGTTCGCGCGGCGCAGCTCGGCAAGGCGTTCGCTGCAGGCGCAGAAACGACGCGAGCGCCTGATCAAGGCGCTCGGCATCGAGATTTCATGACGTCATGACGTGGCTCAGATCACGCGTTCGCGCACCCATCCCGACATGAGATCGATCAGCGACACGATCACGATGACGATCAGCATCACCGCCGCCGTCTGCGCATAGTTGAACGAGCGGATCGCCTCATAAAGCACGACGCCGATCCCGCCCGCGCCGACCATGCCGACGACCATCGCGGAGCGCACGTTCGATTCGAAGCGATACAGCGCGAACGAAATCCACAACGGCAACACTTGCGGCAGCACGCCATAGACGATTTCGTCGAGACTGCTCGCGCCGGTCGCGCGCACGCCTTCCGCGGGCCTCGAATCGACGGCCTCGACCGCTTCGGCGAACAGCTTGGCGAGCACGCCCGTCGTATGCACCCACAGTGCGAGCACGCCCGCGAACGGTCCGAGCCCGACCGCGACGATGAACAACATCGCGAAGACCATTTCGTTGATCGCGCGGCACGCGTCCATCAGACGGCGCACCGGTTGCGATATCCACACGGGCGCGATGTTCTGCGCCGAGAGCAGGCCGAACGGCACCGCGCAGACCAGCGCGAGCGCCGTGCCCCACACCGCGACCGCGAGCGTCACGATCATTTCATGCACATACGTGCGCCATTCGCTGAAGTCGGGCGGAAAGAAGTCGCGCGCGAACTGGCTCATGTTGCCCGATGCGCCGAGCAGATCGAGCGGGCGCATGTCCGCGCTCGTCCATGACAACCCGAGCACCGCGATCAAGACGATCCAGCCGAGCATCGACGTCCAGCTTCGCTTGGGCGCGCTCGCCTGCACGGGCCGCACGATGCCGGCCTCGAACGTGGTTACGTCGAGCGGCTTCATTTACTTCGCCGCCGTGTTGCCGAGCGCGGCGATCTTCTGATCGAGTGCGGCGATCTGCGCCTGCTTGTCGGCGGCGTCGAGATGCGCATCGTTCTGCACCTGCTCCTTCTTCTGAAAGAGCGCCATCTGGCGAATGGGCACGAGTTGCGCGTCCGACGAATCCGCGAAGCCCGAGTAACCCGAGATGGCGGTCATCACAGCCTGCTCACGCGGATCTTTCTCCGCATAGTGATCGAAGAAGTTGCGCAGCTTGTCCTTCGTGGCCTGCGGCAAATCGCGGCGCCACACGAGCGGGTCCGACGGAATCAGCGGCGACTTCCACAACACGCGCACCTTCGGATACAGCTCCGGATGCTGCGTCCTGATGGTGTCGAGCATGTCGGTGTTGTTGGTCGCGACATCGATCTTGTCGTTCACGACCGCCAGCATGTTCGCCTCGTGGCTCGAAGGCAGCACGCTCTTGAATGCGCTCTTTACATTGATGCCGTTCTTCGCGAACAGATAATACGAAGGCACGAGCGTGCCCGAGGTCGAGTTCGGATCACCGAAGCCGAGATTGACGTCCTTCGTGTTCTTCAACACCTGATCGAGCGACTTCCACTTGCTGTTCACGTTCGTGATGAGCAGCGAGTAATAGCCCGCTTCGCCGTTCTTGTACTTCACTTTTGCAAAGACTTCGCCATTCGAACGATCGACGGCTTCGATCGCCGATGCATTGCCGAAGAAGCCCATCTGCACCTTGTTGAAGCGCATCGCCTCGATAATGCCCGCGTAATCGGTCGCGAAATAGGCCTTCACGTCGAGGCCCGTCTGCTTGTTCAGATCGTCGATGAGCGGCTGCCAGCGCTGCTTGAGCGCGGCCGACGAATCCGTCGAGATGATGCCGAAGTTGATCGTCTCGGCAAGAACGTTCTGCGTCAGAAGGCAAGACGCGAGCGCGGCGCCAGCCAGGAAGAAACGGGCTGTTTTCATGATGCGATCCAGGGTTGATGTTGGGTTCGAAACTCAGACACTCGCGGCCGGTACGAATACCGGCGAAGCTTGCGTGTCCGCGATTTGCGCGGTGTGATGCGTGAGCAGTTCATCCGCCGACGAGCCGTACAGCTCGCGCAGCACGGAGGGTGTGAGGCGCTCGCTTGCGCCGTCGAACACGACGCGGCCATCGCGCAGGGCGATCGTGCGCGGGCAATACTTCATCGCGACATCGATCTGATGCAGCGACACGACGACCGTCAGCTTGTGTTCGCGGTTGAGCGTCTGCATCAATTCCATGACGCGGCGCGCCGATTCGGGATCGAGCGACGCGATCGGCTCGTCGGCGAGCACGATGCGCGCACGCTGCACGAGCGCGCGCGCCAATGCAGCGCGTTGCTGCTGGCCGCCGGACAGATTGCTCGCGCGTTCGAACGCGTGCTCGCCGATGCCCATTGCGCTGAGCGAATCCATCGCAAACGAACGCTCGCCGCGCGGAAAACGCCCCGCGAGACGACGCCACAGCGATACGCGCGACAACGCGCCGATCAACACGTTGGTCATCACCGAAAGGCGTCCGACGAGATTGAACTGCTGAAACACGAAGGCGACGTCGCGGCGAATCGAACGCACTTCGCGCACGATCTTGCCGTTCTGCTGGATCGGCCGGCCGAGCAACGTGACGTGCGACGGCGCGGGGTCGGATGCCGTGAAGCCGGCGATATGCCGCAGAAGCGTCGACTTCCCAGACCCCGATGCGCCGATGAGCGCGACCATTTCGCCCTCTTCCACGCACAGATCGACGGAGTCGAGCGCCTTGCGGCCATTCTTGAACGTCTTGGTGAGACGCTCGATGCGAATTGCGTCCATAGCTTCCCTCGATGGGCGCGCTCAAACGGCGCGCTGAAACGTTCGAGAGATTCTAAAAAGCGAACATGACGAGAAGGTGACGCGGATGAGACGTCTAGATGAATACATGACTTCGGCAAACGCCGAGTGAGACGATCGAGCAGGAAATCGATCCGAACGAGCATTCACATTCCGCATGCCGCGCGCCATGATAGTTGCAAATGCAACAACCTTTCGGGACTTCATCATGAACACGATCCATACGGATGTCGCCATCATCGGTGCAGGCAGCGCGGGACTCTCCGCGTATCGCGCGGCGAAGGCGGCGGGTGCTTCGGCGATTCTCATCGAAGGCGGCGCGCACGGAACAACGTGTGCGCGCGTCGGTTGTATGCCTTCGAAGCTGCTCATCGCGGCGGCCGATGCCGCGTATCACGCGACCCACGCGGATGCATTCGGCGTGCATATCGACGGCGCGGTGCGCATCGACGGACGCGAGGTGATGGCGCGTGTGAAACGTGAGCGCGATCGCTTCGTGAGCTTCGTCGTCGCGGGCGTCGATGCGATGCCCGATGCGGACAAGCTCACCGGCTACGCGCGTTTCATCGACGACAACCTGCTGCAAGTGGGCGAGCACACCAAGGTGCAGGCGAAGAGCGTGGTGATCGCGACGGGATCGAGCCCCGTCATGCCCGCGATGTATCGCGCGCTCGGTGATCGCGCGATCATCAACGACGACGTGTTCGCGTGGGACGATCTGCCGAAACGCGTCGCGGTGATCGGCGCGGGTGTCATCGGACTGGAACTTGGTCAGGCGTTGGCGCGGCTCGGCGTGCGCGTGTCGGTGCTGGGTGCGCGCGGGCGCGTCGGACCTTTGAGCGATCCGGATGTGCGCGGATATGCCGAACGTGTATTCAGCGAGGCGTTTCGATTCGAGCCGCGTGCGCAAGTCGAAGCCGCATCGCGCGAAGGCGACGAGGTGCGCTTGCGTTACGTTTCAGGTGCAGGCGAACTGATTGAAGATACTTTCGATTACGTGCTCGTGGCCGCGGGACGCAAACCCAATGTCGGCGGGCTTGCCTTGCAGAACACGTCGCTCGCGCTCGATAGCGACGGCGCGCCCGTGTATGACGCGCTGACCTTGCAGGCGGGCACGCATCCGGTGTTCATCGCCGGCGATGCGAACGGCGTGCTGCCCTTGCTTCACGAAGCAGCCGACGAAGGCCGCGCGGCAGGCACGAATGCAGCGCGCTACCCGCATGTCGCGCCGTTCGAGCGTCGCGCGCCGATCGCGATTGCATTCACGGACCCCGGCATTGCAATGGTCGGTGCGCGTCATATCGACCTGACGCAAGGCGCCTTCGTGACGGGCGAAGTAAGTTTCGAAGATCAGGGACGCAGCCGCGTGATGCTCAGAAATCGCGGGTTGATGCATGTCTATGTGGATCGCGCGAGCCGCCGGTTCGTCGGCGCGGAATGGATCGGGCCGGATGCGGAGCATATTGCCCACCTGCTCGCGTGGGCCTTGCAGATGAAGCTCACGATCGACGATATGCTAAGGATGCCGTTCTATCATCCGGTGGTGGAAGAAGGGTTGCGGACGGCGTTGCGGGATGCGGCGGGGAAGCTTGGGTGATTGTCGGGCAACGTGGAAGCCGACACCTTCGCTTCGTCACCGGTTGCGGGCGGACCGGTGACGATTCGATGCCCGCTCAGCAGCTCTTCGACCGTTACCCATTCGTCGAGAAGTTGCTCACCGCGAACTCCGCGCCGATGGCCGATAACCGGGAATCTGGCGCAGCGCCTGATCGCACGCAGCCGAAAGCGCGGCGAGCCGATCCACGTTCGCACGCATGTCGAGCTGCGTTTGCGTGATGATCTCGCGAAGTTTTTCAAGCCGCGGCATGATGCCTTCCGCGATCTCGCGATATTCAGCCTCGCGACCAAGACACGCTTGCGCATCTTCGCGCGCTTCGTTCAGTTCCATCACCGAGACCTTGTTCTGCGCAAGACTGCGCGCGTAGTTTTCCGCCATCTCGCCCAGTCCCATCGATTGCATTCGCGCGACGAAATCCCGCGTCGATCGATAGGCGAGTTCGCCCGCGTCATAAGCCATGAATTGAACGTCGAGAATGGAAAGCGAGAGACGTCCTTCGGGTGTTGCGAATTCGAGCTTGGTCGGCATGATGTGGATCGCGCGGTTTGAGATGCCCGAATTCTATGAGCGCCGTCCGAATGCGGCTTTCGGAAGTCGGCGAAAGTGATAGCGAAGATATGAAATGCAGTGTTGCAGATGTTGTTCATCGAAAACAGCGGCATCTCCGACTTCCCGCGGTAGCTCACGCGCCGGCGCCACATCAGTAAAATGGCGTCATGGCGAACGCATCTTCCCGACCCCCGAGGCAAGAACCCGAGCTTCCGCTCCACACCCCGAGCACTGCGTCGCTCGCGCTTGCGGCGGCCATCGCGATGATCGCGTGGCTCGCGTTCGCCGCGCAAACGGACATCACCATCGCGCGCGTGGTTCATCGCGGCTTCACCGTGTTCGACGGCGTCGCGCGCATGAGCAGCTATCTGACGAACCTCACGGTGCTGCTGACCGCGCTCTGTTTCACGTGCGTCGCGACGCGCGCGCAATTTCCCATTGCACGATTCTTTCGCAAGCCGACCGTGGTGACGGCGGTCGTCGTGTATATCGTGTTCGTCGGCATCGCCTATAACGCGTTACTGCGATATCTCTGGACGCCGTCGGGCTATCGCGCGCTCGTCAACGAATCGCTGCATACGATCGTTCCCGCGCTCGCCGCTTTGTACTGGTTCCTGTTCGTGCCGCGCTTTCATCTGTCATTGCGACGATGCGCGCTCTGGCTCGTCTATCCGCTCTCGTATTTCTGCTTCACGCTATGGCGCGGAAGTCTTTCCGACTTCTATCCCTATCCGTTCATCAACGTCTCGGAGCTGGGTTATGAGCGCGTGCTCATCAATGCCGCGATGCTCGTCGTGGCGTTTCTCGTGTTGATGGGCGTATTTCTCGCGATTAACCATCGGCGCGAAGATTTGAGCGTGGCCGATCCGGAGGAAGAATCCGGCGATTCTTCCTCCGGTCATATCGATTAGCGTGTCGCGACGCCGATCGCATACGGATTCGCCGATAACGCCGACGCGAACCGCTATGCCATGCCAAAGCCGATGCGATAACCTGCCCCGAAGGCGCGCGCGATGTCAGGCTTCTTTCGAATCGAACATCAGCAATTCGACGCCCGCCTGCGCGAAATTGGAGAGATCGTTGGCGGTCTTCTGACCTTCGGGCGAGCCGAGCGCGGTCTGGATCGCCTCGAGTGAATCGAACTGCAACAGCGCGACGAGGTGATACGGCGAATCGCCCGACGCGGCCACGACGGCCCCCGTGCTGATCTCATAGCGTCGCAGACCCGGCAGCGTCTTTGCGAGCGGCGCATGGGTCGAAGCATAGTATTCGTCGAATGCCTTCGGATCGGACGGATTCTTGTATAGCGCTACGAGTTGGGCCATCTTCGTGTCTCCTGGTGGTTGTACGGCGTGAATGAAATTCGCGTCGAGGCGTTACTGCTTTTCGAGTTGCAGATAGACGCGCTGCACGTTCTGCGGCTGCGCGATCGCATAGAGCTTGTCGTTCTTGAACGCCGGAACCTGCACGGTATGCCTCGCCTCGGTGAGACCGACACCGTTTTTATAGGCCCGTTTCACCGACGCATCCAGCTCGCGAAGATAATCGCCCGTCCGCATGATGGCTTCGCCGCGCAAAGGTGCGCCGAAGCCGGGAACGACTGTCTTCAGATCGAGCGCACGCAGGTTCTCCAGTGCGGCGAGCCAGCCGGGAATCTGCTCGTTGCGCAACTCGGGTATGCGTCCGTTCAAGACGAGCCCGCCCGCGAAGAGCACGCCGGTTTGCGTATCGAGCACGGCGAGATCGCCGGGCGTGCTCGCGGGTCCGAAGTGCAGCAGTTGCAGTTTGCGCCCGCCGCTATCGATTTCCGTCGTGCCGTTCACCGTTTGATCGGGCACTGTCACGCGCGAGCCGGCCATTTCATCTTCACCAAGCGTCTTGCGCAGATTCGCGAGGCAGATCGCGCAGCGCTCGCGGATCAGTTGCGCGGTGCGCGCGTGCGCGAGGATCGGCACGTCGTCGTCACGGAATGCGGACGCGCCGAACACGAACTCGGGCGCCTGATGCGTGATGATGACGAGCTTCACCGGCAACGGCGTGACCTTGCGGATCGCTTCGATCATCGCGCGGCCATAACGATACGACGACCCCGTGTCGATCACCGTCACGCCATCTTGCCCGACGATGAAGCCGTTGTTCGACACGATGCCGTGATTCGCGGGCGCCACCGCTTCGTTGTCGCCGAGGAACGCGTACACGTTCGGCGCAATCGCGACGGGCGCGGGCATTCCGCTCATCGCCGCGCGCGCGAGCGTGCTCAGCACGAGGAACAACGTGCAGACGAGCGCCCGCCATCGACGCCCCGTCATTTCATCGCCGATGCTTGCGCGCCGGCCGGTTGTGCGCTGACCGCGACCGCACCGTCCCATTGCTTGTTCTTGGTATCTTCAATATGCGCTTTCAGTTCGCCATTGCCGCCCGGCACGAAATAGAAGCGAAAATTCGGGTTCTCGCTAATCGAGAAATTGACGTTCGCGGTCATCACCGGTTTATCCGCATACGTGACCGAGACCTTGCGGATGAAGTACGCCGACGCATAGTTGCGCGTGACCTGGTTCATCGCCATGCCGGTGCGGTTCGGATGGCGCACCATCAATTGCGCGAGCTCGGGCTTGCCCGCGACGGCCTGTCCTTCAGCCTGAATCCTGACCTGTCCCGCGGCGCGTTCGGCGGCGTCATCGTCCTTGTCGGCGGGCGCGGAGCAGCCGCCCGATGCCTTCACGAAACGAATCGCGCTATAAAGCTTGCCGTCGTTCGTCTCCGCGATCACGCGCATGAACGTGTAGTCTTCCACGCGCACGCGCGTCTCGATCGTCGCGAGTCCGGACTCCGGCGTGAATTCGAAAGAACCGGCGTAAGGCTCGGGATTCTCGTCGATGAACAGATAGAGCTTCCTGATGTAATGCGTGGGCGTCTGCGGGAATCGCGCGTTGACGGCGATCGGCACGACGGCGGCGTCCGCCGCGCGCGCGGGCGCATCGAACTTGATGACGGCATCGCCGTGCGGATCGATCGCGCGGCCCTTGAAGGTGCCTTCCTTGAAGTCGAGCCAGCGCGCCACTTTGTCGGGATCGTCGTCGGGCTGCGCCGCTTGCGCGGCATACGGTGCGAGGACCGCGGCGGCGAGGCTCGCGATCGTCATCGCGCGCGTGCCGGACCATGCTGTGTTCATGATGTCCCTCCAATGCTGCACTACTGCTCCCACTCGAGTTCCGCATAAGCGGCCGTCACATTGCGACGGTGATAGATATCGACGAGGAGCCACTCGTCTTTCTCGTCGACGCCAATGCTATCGACGGCCTGCTGAATCGTTTCGCCTTTCTTGATGGCCGCACGCACATCGCGCGCCAGATCGGCGAGGTAACGCTCTTCGGCATCGAGCGATTGCGGCCACGGCGGATCGAGCGGACCGTGCCCCGGCACGACATGGCGCGGATTCATCTGGCGAATGCGCGCGATATCGTCCAGCCAGCCGGTCACGCTGCCATCGATCACGGGAATGCAGCGCACGAACAAAAGATCGCCGGTCCAGAACGTGCCGCTCTTCTCATCGTATACCGTCAAATCGTTGTTGGTATGCGCGGTTTTCCATGTGCGCAACGTGAGCGTGCGTCCGCCGATATCGAGCGTGCCGACGCCGTCGATGGTCTTCGTCGGCGCAATGATTTCGCTGCCCGCCGCCGCGCTGCCCAGTTCGCGATTCAGCGCGCGCATGTAGTTGTCCGCGCGTGCGGCTTCGGCTTGCGCGAGCGCCGCGCTGCCGACGAATTCCGGGTGATCGTCCTTGAACGCCGCATTGCCGAAAATGTGATCCGGATGCATGTGCGTGTTGATGACATAGCAAACCGGCAGCGGCGTGACCGCGCGTATTGCGGCGCGCAATGCGCGGCCTTCGTCGAGCGTGCCGCCCGTGTCGATCACCGCGACGCAGCGTGTTCCGACAATGAAGCCCACGTTGGCGATATCGCCGCCGTTTTCGGGCGTCGCGACATCGTCGTGACCGCGATGCGCGTAGTTGCCCGGCGCGATCTGTCTTATCAAAAGCACGCTCTCGCTCCGCGCGATAGTTGCGCATGCAATTAGTATGAGGAACATCGCACTGCGCCGGGCGGCGCTCATCGGACGCTGCCCGCTTCGGCCAGACGTCCGGACCGGCGCAGGCCGAACTGCGCGTATTCACGCTCCAGAAACGGCTCGGCGTGTTCGAGAAGAAAACGGCGAAACGCGAGACAGGTTGGCGACAGCTTTTTCGAGCGTGAATGCACGAGTTGCCAGGTCCGTTCGACGGGCGTGCCGTTCACGTCGAGCACGGCGATCTCACCCGTTCGC
The DNA here is from genome assembly GCF_900258035.1 of Caballeronia novacaledonica. GTDB lineage: Bacteria > Pseudomonadota > Gammaproteobacteria > Burkholderiales > Burkholderiaceae > Caballeronia > Caballeronia novacaledonica. Next base: position 72,488 of record NZ_OGTP01000023.1, read on the forward strand.
AATTCGAGCGACAACGTGTGCAGCGAGATCAGGCTTATGCCCATTCCGGCCATCACCGCCTGCTTGATGGTCTCGTTGCTCCCGAGCGTGACGCTGCGCGCGGGCACGAAAAGGTTCTGCCGGAAAACATGCTCGACAACCGCGCGCGTGCCCGAGCCCGGCTCGCGCAGAAGGAAGGTATCGTTCGCGAGTTCCTGCAAGTCGAACGCCTTCGCATGACGCAACGGATGCGACAGCGGCGCGACGATCACATGCGGATGCCAGGCAAGCGGCTCGACCGTCGTCCCGAGTTCGGGCGGTGGCCGGCCCATGATGGCGAGATCGGTCGCATTGTCTTGAAGCAAACGCAGAAGCGTCTCGCGATTGCCGACGGAGAAATGCACGTCGACTTTCGGATACTGCTGCCGGTAGAGCGCGAGGAGCTTGGGCGCGAAGTATGTCGCCGAGCTGACGATGCTCACCGCGATCGAGCCGCTGTCGGCTTGCGTGAGCGACATCATCGCGTCTTCGGCGTCCTTTATTTCGCCCAGTATGCGGGCCGCGTGATGCGATAGCCTTTCACCGGCTTCCGTGAGCGCCAGACGGCGCGCGACGCGTTCGAACAACGGCAGACCGATGGCTTCTTCCAGTTGGTGGATCTGCATCGATACGGCGGGCTGCGTGAGATGCAGTTCTTCCGCTGCGCGTGCGAAGCTCGGACAGCGGCTCGCTATCACGAAGATTTGTAGCTGACGCAGCGTCAGGGAGCGGATGAAATTCACGAAGGGTTTCTGTGGATGTCGGGGTCGCCCGGGCTTCGCTTTTATGCAATCCGGCGAAATACCCCAACAAAAAAGCATTCACCGGCTCGCCCGCGGCGCATTCGAGGGCTTCGCCGGCGCACCGCCCGGCGGACTCATGTTCTTGAGCGTTCCCTGATAAGCAATCGTCTCCTTCTGCAGCGGATGCGCAAAATCATTCCCATCGCCCGGCACTTCAGTGCGAATCATCAGTAATTGCCCGGGCACATCGTCGGCCATGACGAAGGTATATCGCTTGCCTGTGTACTTGGTGAAACGCTCTGCATTCGGATCATTCAAATAAGGCTGAATGACGATCTGCCGCGCCTTCTCGTGCTTGCCGAGCCCGAGCGATTCGCTCGACACCGGCGTGATCGCCGGTCCGGCCGCGAGCGCCATGCGCACACGCTGCTGGAAATAGCGCCGTTGACCGCCCGTCAGTTGCGCCATCTCCGCGATGTCATGCTCGAGAAAATAGATGATCGCCGGATTGCACGGCAGCCCGCCCGGCACGTCGACGTTGCCGGTTCGATCCGAAACATGCGCGTCGTTCTTGTTGTTGCCCGGACTCACGACGAGCACGCGCAGCGTATCCTTGACTTTCGACGGCGGCCCGGAATATTCCACCGCGTAGTCGAGCTCGGTCTGCGGTTCGACGCCGTTCATATGCGGCTGCATGAAAAGCAACTGCTCGGCCGGCTTGATGTTCGCGCCCGAGGCAGGCGCATCCGCTGCAATCGCACCGGCCGATATCGTCAGCGCAGCGCAAACAACGGCCCACGTGCGAAGAGAACGCTTCATTGCGCGCTTGCCGGCTGCAACGGCAGCAAGGGAACCTGATAGCTCGACAGAATCTGATCGATCTTCGGCTGATTCGATGCAATCCAGTTATCGACCTTGTCGCGCCACGCCTTTTCGCCGTATCGCACGCCCATCGAAATCTCGTAGTCGAAACGGATCGGCTGGCCCGCCGGGAACGGCACGAGGCGCACCTTGTTATCGGAGCGATTCGCGAAATAGCCTGCAATCGGCCCCCATACGAAAGCCGCATCGACATTGCCCTGCACCAGATCATGTTCGATCATTTCGCCCGGAAAAGCTTCGGGATCGCCGCTTTGCCCCTGATACGACACCGCCTGATTGATGAGGTCATGACTGAGCAGCCAGTCCGTCGCGGGACTCTTCACGAAGATGCCGAGCTTCATCTTCTTCAACTGCTCGGGCGGCAGATTCATGAGGTCCGAAGGCGATTTGATGCTCGCGTACTCGGGCTTGTTCGGGAACACCATGGCGTAAGTGGAATGCAGATACGGACGCGTGGTCGCGGTGAGCTCGTAGCCCTTCGGCACGCCGATGATCAGATCGCATTTGAAGCGCTCCGTTTGCGGCACTTTTTCGCGCAACGTGTTGCGCACGAAACCCATGCGCTGCGGCCAGTACGTGTATTCGAGCTTGTAGCCGAAGTCGCTCGCCATCTGGCTCGCGATCTTGTTCTCGTAACCTTCGCCCTTCGTGTTCGAGAGCGGCATGTTGTTGGGATCGGCGCACACGCGCAACACGCCGTCGGCGCCATCGTTGTTCGGCAAATCGGGCGGTGGACCGCCCGCGCCTTGCGCGAGCGCCTGTTGCGCCGGGAACGTCGCGAGGGCCGCGCATAGCACGGCGATGAATCGGAACGAAGCGGCGCGGCTTGCATTACGATCAGACATCGACACCTCCGGGTATGAGAGCAATCATCGGCGATGCAACGTCCTCATTTTGCATCGATTGCCTGCAGGTCGCCCGGATTGATCTTGCCATCGGAACGTCCCTTCAGATAGGCGAAGAGGTTCTCCCAGTTCTTCTGCATCATCTGACTGGAACTGAAGTCGGGCATCCCCTTGTCCACGCGCCCGCCGAACACCGTGCGATGAAATTCGTTCTTGTCCAGCGTCTTGAAAGCATCGATCAGCGACGGGCCGACCATACCTTCCTGCTTCGCCCCGTGACAACGTTCGCACGCCAGCGCGCGCCAGGTCTTCCAGCCTTGCAGCGTTTCGGTGTCGACCTTGTTGCCATCGACGACCTTGTACGCGACCGGCTTCATCTGTCCCGCGCCATCGGACGTCTGGGCAAACGAAGCGGAAGACGCAACGAGCGTCAACGTCAGCAGCAAGCGTGATCGGCCTTTCATGCGTCCAACTCCTTCATGTCTCGGTATAGGGGGTATTTCGGCGCGGCGGCCATTGCAGCCGCCGCGCATTGCCGCGATCAAATGAACTTCATCAACCCGGGATCGCGAAGATGAACAACGTGCCGCCGAGCGCCGTGTACTTCGCGAGCTCCTTGTAGCCGCCCACTGCGCCGAGGCCTTCCGTCGACTTCTCGAGACCCGCCGCCATGCCGATGCCGGCCCAGCCGCCAATTCCCGAATACACGCCGACATACTGCTTGCCCTGGTACTGGTAGGTGAACACGTTGCCGATCACACCCGACGGCGTCTTGAACTTCCACAGCTCCTTGCCGTCCTTGATGCGCACTGCCTTGATATAGCCTTCGAGCGTGCCGTAGAACACGATGCCGCCGGCGGTCGCGAGCGCGCCGGACCATACCGAGAACTTCTCCGGCTTGGACCACACGATCTTGCCCTTCGCGGCATCCCAGGCGATGAAGTTACCCATCGCGCCGTTCTCGTTCGGGCCCGGATACATCGAGAGCGTTGCGCCGACGAACGGCTGACCCGACACGTAATCGACCTGGAACGGCTCGTAGTCCATGCAGACGTGATTCGTCGGCACGAGGAACAGGCTGGAGTTCGGATCGAATGCGGCCGGCTGCTGGTCCTTCGAGCCGAGCGCCGCGGGGCAGATGTTCTTGACGTTGTGATCGGGCCCGGCCTTCTGCGTCGAATAGCTCGCGTTGCGGATCGGCAGGCCGCTCTTGAGATCGACGCTGTCGGCCCAGTTCACCGCCGGGTCGTACTTCTGCGCGACGAGCAACTGACCCGATTCGCGATTCAGCGTGTAGCCGAAGCCGTTGCGGTCGAAGTGAACGATCGCGGGCACCTTCTTGCCGCCGATGTTCAGGTCCGAGAGGATCATCTCGTTGACGCCGTCATAGTCCCACTCGTCGTGAGGCGTCATCTGATAGACCCACTTCGCCTTGCCCGTGTTGAGATCGCGCGCGAAGATCGTCATCGACCATTTGTTGTCGCCCGGACGCTGCGTCGGGTTCCACGTGCCCGGATTGCCCGAGCCGTAGTACACAAGGTTGAGCTTCGGGTCCCACGCATACCAGCCCCACGTCGTGCCGCCGCCGTACTTCCACTGATCGCCCTGCCAGCTCTTGAGCGACGAGTCCGCGCCAACCGGCGTCATCTTGCCGTCGGTCCAGGTCATGGTCGATTGCGGATCGATCAACATTTCGTTGTCCGGACCAACGCTATACGCCTTCCATACTTCCTTGCCGTCCTTGATGTTGTAGGCGATAAGACGTCCGCGCACGCCGAACTCACCGCCCGAGATGCCGGTCAGCACCTTGTCGCCGAAAACGTGCGGCGCATTGGTGTTGGTTTCGCCCTTCTTCGGATCGCCGTTCTGCGCGGTCCAGACGACGTCGCCGGTTTTGGCGTCGAGCGCGACGAGCTTCGTATCGGCTTGCTGGAGGAAGATCTTGCCGTCGCCATATGCAAGGCCGCGGTTGACCGTATCGCAGCACATCACCGAAATGACCGACGTGTCCTGCTTCGGCTGGTATTGCCAGATAAAGGTCTGATCCTTCAGGTTGATGGCGATGACCTTGTTGGGGAATGGCGAGTGGATATACATCGTGTCGCCGATGACGAGTGGCGAGCCTTCATGGCCGCGCAGCACGCCGGTCGACATGGTCCAGGCAACCTGTAGCTTGCCGACGTTGCTTTCGTTGATTTGCTTGAGCGTGCTATAGCGGTGATTCGAATAATCGCCCGCCTGCGCCGCCCAGTTCGAGGGATTCTTGATGAGGCTGTCGAGTTGCGGGTCGGCCTGGGCCACATATGAATTCAGGCCAGCCGTCCCGACCACCGCCAGTCCAAGAACCAGGGTGCGTAAGTTCATGTCTCCTCCAGAATGGTGATGCCTCCGACCCAGGGATGACCACGCTACCAGGTTGCATCGTGCGCGCCTTCAAATGCAGGTAACGAGCTGCGCTTGGTCCGGTGCATAGCCGGACGATTGCGTAGAGAGGCTAATTGCATATTCCATGCCGGTTTAACTCGCATTGCTTTAAATCGGGAATTTGACGGGGGCAGGTGTTGTTAGTCGGCGGGTTTCTTTCGGGTGACGAGACATACTGTGTCAAATACAGCAATGGACCGCGTGACATGACGCGATGCAGCATGTTTTCTTTGGCGCATACTGGGTCTCGTCGAATTTTTTTAGAGGCTTCGCCATGACCCAAGCCGAAAAGGTCTATTCCGACGAGGAAATCAAGCAACGTCTGACTGGCGCGCTCAAGCACTGGTATGTGGAGGATGGCTGGCTCAGGCGCAAGTTCAAGACGGAGAGCTGGAAAGGAACGCTCATGGTCGTCAATACGGTCGGGCATCTGGCGGAAACCGCCTGGCATCATCCGGATCTGACCGTTTCTTATGCGTTCGTCATCGTCAAGCTCAAGACGCATTCCGCCAAGGGCATTACCGATAAGGACTTTGCGCTTGCTTCGAAGATCGAAGAGGTTATTCAGTGGCAACCCGGCAAGGAAGATGGGCCGCTTGATGGCACACCCTCGGATGATCAGCGATTCCGCTATGTCAAGTATGACGATGCTTGATTGGATGCTTTTTGTATTGCCGGATCTCGGTTTGTTATTGGTTTATTAGCGTTGCCCCTGTGCGGGGCGGCAGTTACTTTCTTTGCTGCTGCAATGAAGGCAGCTTTTATCGCGCGCGGCGCGGGGGCTTTTTGAGGCTTCGAGGGTTTTCGCCGGATCCCGTGTTCGTGTCGGTTTATTAGCGTTGCCCCTGTGCGGGGCGGCAGTCACTTTCTTTGCTGCTGCAAAGAAAGTAACCAAAGAAACAGCTATCCCCATCCAAAGTGCTTCACACCGGCCGCGGCACAGGCGATTGACCTAATGGCCCCCAGAGTAGCGAGTGCCCCCACAAAACTCACGGGGCGTGGCTCGCGCACGGTCTGACGCATCGCACCACACAACAGATTGGCTCAGCACGAAATAGCGCCGGCCCGCTGCGCGGCCGATGGGTCAATCGGCGGGGGGCGGGTGCGTGCGCTTCCTTCTCGCTGGTTTCCCTCGCATACCCAGCGGCAGCGCGCAGCGCTGTGCCGATGCTATTTCGTGCTGAACCAATCCGGCGGGCGGCGCGATGCGGCAGACCGTGCGCGAGCCAAGCCCGAGTGGGCCTGTGAGGGCGACACTTAGGCGAGTGCCAACTTGAGGGAGAAAATTGGCCAAGTTGCGTGTGACAGCGGGCCTGAGAAGCTGCTTTCTTTGGTTACTTTCTTTGCAGCAGCAAAGAAAGTGACTGCCGCCCCGCACAGGGGCAGTGCTAATAAACCGACACGAATACGGGATCCGGCGAAAACCCTCGAAGCCTCAAAAAGCCCCCGCGCCACGCGCGATAAAAGGTGCCTGCATTGCCGCAGCAAAGAAAGTGACTGCCGCCCCGCACAGGGGCAGTGCTAATAAACCGACACGAATACGGGATCCGGCAACAACCAAAAACCAAAAACCAAAAACCAAATTGGTACAGGATTTGCCTATCCCCTAGGCCTCAAAAAAAATCCGTGCAAAAAGGAAGCCACTCCGATGCTGACCTCCCCCGGACGCTTATCGCCCCCGGCGATCACAGTCGAATCGCCATCGCGCCTGCATCTTGGCTTCATCGATCCGAACGGCTCTCTGGGCCGCGCGTTCGGAAGCGTGGGACTCGCCATCGACGCGCACGGCACGCGAATCACCGCGCGACAAGCGCCAGCCTCGCGACGAACCTCGATCATCGAAGGCACCATCAACGACGCCCAGCGCGAGCGCGTCGAGCGATATCTCGAACAACTCGAATCGGCGCTAGGCAACGGCCCGGCAATCGACATCGAAATACATGAAACACCGCGCGCCCACACGGGCCTCGGCTCCGGCACGCAACTGGCGCTGGCGCTCGGCACCGCGTTCGCCCATGCAAGAGGCCACGAAGCAAGCACCGCCGATATCGCAAGAATCCTCGCACGCGGTGCGCGCTCCGGCATCGGCATACATACATTCGATCACGGCGGCCTGATCGTCGACGGCGGGCGCAATGCTTCCCGCAAGACACCGCCGCCGCTCATCGCACGCCAGCCGTTCCCGGATGCATGGCGCGTGCTGCTCATCGACGACACCTCGCGCGAAGGCCTCCACGGCGACGCGGAAAAGCGCGGCCTCGCGTCGCTCGCGCCCTTTCCCGCCGCGCTCGCCGCGCATCTCGCCCATCTCGTGCTGATGCGCATTCTGCCCGGCGTCGCGGAAAGCGATTTCGACACCTTCGCCGACGCCATCTGCGACCTGCAACAGACCATCGGCGAATACTTCGCGCCCGTGCAAGGCGGCGTGTTCGCGAGTCTGGCCGTCGCGCGCGCGCTCGAAGCCGTCGCCGCCGAGATGAAGGCGGGCATCGGCCAGACGTCGTGGGGGCCGGTCGGCTTCGCGTTCATCGCGAGCACGCAGGACGCCGAACGCGCGCTCGCGGCGGCGCAACGCGTCTCGCAAGGCGGCCCGCTCACGTTCACGGTCGCCGCGGGACGCAATCGCGGCGCGACGTGGCGCGCGGCCGACCGGCGTCATCACGGCGCGGACGCGGCCTGAGCACGCAGCGCATCGACAGGTTCAATCGACACTTACACGCCAATCGAGTCCATCGCCATGCCCGAAGCCACCGAACGACCCTACGTCCTGCACATGTTCACCAGCACGCCGCAAATGAGCCCGTTCGACGTGAACATGGCCGCCGACGCGGGTTATCAGATCCTCGTGCCGTACTGCAACGTCGATGAGGACATCGTCGTGCAGCTCACGCAGGACGCGATCTTCTCGCGCGGGCCGAAAGGCGTGTCGCGCACCGGCATCTTCATCGGCGGACGCGACGTGATGCTCGCCGCCGACATGCTCGAAAAAGCCCGCAACGCAATGGTCCCGCCCTTCGAAGTCTCCGTCTTCGCCGATCCGAGCGGCGCTTACACGACGGCCGCCGCGCTCGTCGCGCTCGCGGAAAAGCATCTGCGCGCCGCGCATTCGGTCGATCTCGGCGGCAAGCGGGTATTGCTGCTCGGCGGCACGGGCGCGGTCGGGCGCGTGGCGGCGGCGATGGCCGCGTCGCTCGGCGCGGACGTCGTCGTCGCGAGCCATTCCAGCCAGTCGCGCGCGACGCAGGTGAGCGACGAGATCAATCGCCGCTTCGATATCGCGACCTCGGGCGTCGCGACCGGCTCGCCCGATCTGCTGCACCGCGAACTCGCGCGCGCGGAAGTGGTGTTCGCGACTGCCGCGGCGGGCGTGCAGGTGATGACATCCGCCGATCTCGCGCACGCAAAAAATCTTCTGATCGCCGCCGATGTCAACGCCGTGCCGCCCGAAGGCATCGCCGGCGTGAACGTGATGGACGACGGCAAGCCGCTCGCCGGCGCGGCGCGCGCGGACGCCGTCGGCATCGGCGCGCTCGCCATCGGCAACGTGAAGTATCAGGCGGAACATCGCCTCTTCCTGCGCATGCGCACCGGCGGCAAGCCCGTTTATCTCGGCTTTCCCGAAGCATTCGACGAAGCCCGCTCGATCGTCGCCGGACAAAGCGCATGACATCCGCCGATGCCGCCCGCGCGCCGCGCGTCGCCGTCGCGGGACTGTCGGCGCGGCTTGTCGCGCAATCGGCGGCGCGCGCGGGGCTGAATGTCGTCGCGCTCGATATTTTTGGCGACCGCGACACGCGCGAGCACGCGGGCCTGTGGTTCGATATCGGCGGCAATGGTCTGTCGATCGACCGCGCGCGTCTCTACGATGCGCTCGAACACGCAGCCCGCCTGCCGCGCATGCTCGGCCTCATCGTGACGAGCGGCCTCGAACCGCTCGCGGCCGAACTTGCGCGTGCGCCGCGCGTGCCGCGTTTCATCGGCAACGGCGCGCAGGCGGAAGCGGTGCGCGATCCACGGCGCTTTTTTGCGTTGCTCGACGAGGCGCACATCACGCATCCGGAAGTGCGCCCTACGCCGCCCGCCGATCGCAGCGGCTGGCTCGTCAAGCGCTCCGACGGCTGCGGCGGCACGCATATCGAATGGGCGGACGATATCGAGCGCGCACCCGCCGGCGCGTATTTTCAGCGGCTCGCGAAAGGCCGTTCGATGTCAGCGCTCTTCGTCGCCGCCCATCGCGAGGCAGCCGTGATCGGCTTCGCGGAGCAACTGACGGTCGAGGCGGGACGCCTGCCCTTCGTGCACGCGGGCTCGCTCGGGCCGGTGCGATTGCCGCGGCACGTCGCGGCGCGCATCGTCGAGGCCATCGACACGATCGTCTGGCAAACGGACCTGACCGGCCTGAACAGCATCGATTTCCTGCTCGACGGCGACACCTTCAGCGTGCTCGAAATCAACACGCGTCCGTCCTCGACGATGGCGCTCTACGAAACCGCCTGGCCCGACGCGTGGCCGCGCGGGCTGATCGGCGCGCATCTGGACGCGTGTCTGCATGGCGAGCTGCCGCACGCGGCCGCGCAGTCGCCGCCGCTTTTTGCGGGACAGCGCGTCGTGTTCGCGCGCGAAGGCTTCAGCGCATCGCGCGCGTTCAGCGATGCATGCTTTCACGATCCCGCGTGCCACGACGTGCCGCTCGCCGGCGCGCGCATCGAAGCGGGCCAGCCGGTCTGCACGATGACCGTCACCGCGCCCGCGTTCGCCGAGCTGCGCGACGCCCTGGACCGCGAGCACGCGCGCCTTTTGCAACGCATCGAAACCTTATCGAGACCATGACTTCGACCTTTCAGGCGGACGCCGCGATCAGCGTCAACGAAACGAGCGAGCGGCTCGTCGCACGTCTCATCGACGACGCCGCGCGTCTTCACGTCGATGTGACGCGCACGGACGGCGGCACCGTCATCGTCGATGCGGGCGTGGATGCGAAAGGCAGCGCCGACGCGGGCATCCTGATCGCGCGCATCTGCATGGGCGGGCTCGGTCGCGTGGCGAGGCGCGTCGCTTTCGATCAGGCGCCGCTGTGGCCGGGTTTCATCGAAGTGCATACGAGCAATCCGGTCCTCGCCTGCCTCGCGAGCCAGTACGCGGGCTGGAGCCTCTCCGCGACGAAGGAACAGACGGGCGGCAAGAAGTTCTTCTCGCTCGGCTCGGGCCCGGCGCGCGCGCTCGCGTGCAAGGAGCCGCTGTTCGACGAGCTCGGCTATCGCGACCGGCACGATCGCGGCGCGCTCGTGATGGAAGTGGATCGCCTGCCGCCGCAAGTCGTCATCGACAAGGTGCTCAACGATTGCGGCCTCGCGCCGGAGCATCTCGTGATCGCCGTGACACCGACACAGTCTGTGGCGGGCACGGTTCAGGTCGTCGCGCGTGTCGTGGAAGTTGCGCTGCACAAGACGCACGTGCTGGGCGTGGATCTCGCGGAAATCGTCGAAGGCAGCGGCAGCGCGCCGCTTCCGCCGCCCGCGCCCGACGGCATCCAGGCGATGGGCCGCACCAACGACGCTATTCTCTACGGCGGCCGCGTGCATCTGACCGTGAAAAGCGATGCGGTTGCGAAGCGCCTCGCGGCCGAATTGCCGTCGTCGAATGCGCGCGATCATGGCCGTCCGTTCGCCGACATCTTCGCGTCGTTCAACTACGACTTCTATCAGATCGACCCGGCGTTGTTCGCGCCCGCCGAAGTGTGGGTGTCGAGCCTGGAAAGCGGCGCGACGTATCTCGGCGGCAAGATCGACCACGCGCTGCTGGAGAAGCAATGGAGCGCGTCATGAGCGTGCGCGTCGCCATCATGACCGATGAAACCGGCTGGCACACCGCCCGCCTCAAAAAAGCCTTCCGCACGCGCGACGTGGATGCGCGCTGCGTCGATCTCGCGGATTGCCGCATCGACACGACATGGAAGCCGCACGGCCTCGCGATTCCCGGTTTCGGCCACACGCTGCCCGACGCGGCGATCGTGCGCGGGATCGCGGGCGGCACCTTCGAGCAAGTGACGTTGCGGCTCGGCATCCTGCACGCGCTGCGCGAATGCGGCGTGCCCGTCTATAACGATGCGCGCGCGATCGAGCGCAGCGTGGACAAGTCGATGACGAGCTTTCTGCTCAATCGCTACGGCGTGCCGACGCCCGCGACGTGGGCCGGGGAATCGCCCGCGCATGCGCAGCGCGTGCTGATGCGCGAGGCGGCGGCGGGCCGGCGGGTCGTGATGAAGCCGCTCTTCGGTTCGCAGGGCAAGGGCCTGAAAAAGCCCGGCGTGAAATTGCCGTCGCTCAAGCCGTTCAGTCAGGTCGCCTATCTGCAGCGTTATGTCGATGCGGGCACGCCCGGCTTCGACTGGCGCGTGCTCGTGATCGGCGGGCAGGCCGTCGCGGCGATGAAGCGCGTCGGCGGCGAGGACTGGATTCACAACTTCGCGCGCGGCGCGCGCTGCGAGGCGGCGGAACTGTCGCCCGCGCTCGCGGACATCGCCGTGCGCGCGACGGCGGCGCTCGGGCTCGATTACGCGGGCGTCGATCTGATTCCGTCGGAGGGCGGGCGGCCGGTCGTGCTCGAAGTGAACGGCGTCGCGGCGTGGCGCGGCCTGCAATCGGTGACGCCGGTCGATATCGCGGCGCTGCTCGTCGACGATCTGCTCGATCGCAAGCTGGCCGCTTCGAAAAGCGCGCTCGCGCTCGCCAGCGGCGATGAACGCTTCTGACGCACCGCTCGCCGTCCGCGCGCGCGCCGCGTTCCTGCGCGCGTGCCGGCTCGACGTCGAGACGAGAAAGCCCGGCAACGTGAGCGTCGCGAGCGCGGGACACGGCATGACGTCGGCGCAATTCATCGCGAGCGCGGAAACTGCGGCGGCGGGTCTTTTCGCGCCGCATGCACGCGTGGGCGCGCGCATTCTCGACGCCGTGCGCCGCACGTCCGACGCGGTCGGCTGCAATACGAACCTCGGCATCGTGCTGCTCGCCGCGCCCTTGTGCGCCGCGCTCGATTCGTTCGGCGCGAGCGCATCGGTCGATGCGGCGCGCTGGCATCGGGCGACGGAGCGCGTGCTGGCGGAACTGGATATCGACGATGCGCGCCTCGCCTATCGCGCGATTGCGCTCGCCAATCCGGGCGGCCTGGGCGACGCGCCCGAGCAGTCCGTCCACGCGCCGCCGACCGTGAACCTGCGCGCGGCGATGATGCTGGCGGCGGATCGCGACAGCATCGCGCGTCAATACGAGAACGGTTTCGCCGACGTATTCGGCGCGGCGGACCCGGTCACGCCGTCGACGGAGCATCGCGCGATGCTCGACGCGTATCTGATGTTTCTCTCGGGCTGGCCCGATTCGCACATAGTGCGCAAAGCGGGCGCGGCGGTGGCGCAAAGTGTCACGCGCGATGCGGCGCGGCATCGCGCGAACTGGCGCATGGCGGGCAGTCCCGCCGAGTCGCCGGCGCTCGACGGCTGGGACGCCGAACTGAAGGCGCGCGGCATCAATCCGGGCACGAGCGCGGACCTCGCGGTGGCGGCGCTCTTCGTCGCGCTGGCGGTGTCGCCGATGAACGCATGAAGTCTGCCCCGCGCGGACAAAAAATTGGCACGGAACATGTTAGGAGATTCCGAGGTTGAGCGATCGCATCGTCGGAACGCCGATCGAGCCGCGAGCCGGGAGCAAGTCGTCAGGGTCTGCAACCACACATCACTGGAGGAACAGCATGGCCAAGATCAACCGCGTCATGGTGGGAGAGTCGCTCGTCGGCGATGGCAACGAAGTCGCGCACATCGACTTGATCATCGGACCGCGAGGTTCCGCTGCCGAGACGGCGTTCTGTCACGCGCTCACGAACAACAAGGATGGCTTCACGTCGCTGCTCGCGGTGGTCGCGCCGAATCTGCTGACCAAGCCGAACACGATTCTCTTCAACAAGGTGACGATCAAGGGCGCGAAGCAGGCGGTGCAGATGTTCGGCCCGGCGCAGCGCGCGGTAGCGATGGCCGTCGCCGACAGCGTGGAAGGCGGCGTCATTCCCGCCGATGAGGCCGACGACCTGTTCGTCTGCGTCGGCGTGTTCATTCACTGGGAAGCGGATAACGACCAGAAGATCCACGACTTCAACTATCAGGCGACGAAGGAAGCGATCGCGCGCGCGGTGGCGGGCGAGCCGTCGGCGCAGGAGGTAGTATCGAAGAAGGGAACGATGTCGCATCCGTTCTCGCCGAGCTGATGATGTGCTGCGTGGCCGGTGCGTGCTTGTTCGTTCTTGCGTGCCGGCCGCCGATTCGGATGGACACAACCACGAGGTTCATCGCATGACCCCACGTTGCTGCGCGTTGACGGTGCTTACGTGCCTCTCGCTGATTTCGCCGGTTTCGATCGCCGCGACGGGGGCTGGTGGCGGCGCGCCCGCTGGCACGCACGATTATCCGACCGAAGGGCGCGTCGAGTACGTGCTCGGGTGCATGGACGACAACGGGCACGATTTCGCCAACGTGTACAAGTGCTCTTGTGCGATCGACAAGATCGCTGCGGTGCTTCCTTACGACGACTACGTCGAGCAGTCCACGTTTTCCAAATACGCTACGTTAGGCGGCGAAGGCGGCGCCGAGTTTCGCGTCGATCGGGCTAAGGCGCAGACCAAGAAGTTTCGTGAGCTTCAGAGGGATGCTTATAAGGCTTGCGGGATTCAGCAGAAGTCTGCGGCTAAGTGAATGGTTTTGTTGTGTGTTTGTCTTCTTGTGTGTGTGTCGCCGGATCCCGGTTTGTTATTGGTCTATTAGCACTGCCCCTGTGCGGGGCGGCAGTCACTTTCTTTGCTGCTGCAAAGAAAGTAACCAAAGAAAGCAGCTTCTCACGCCCGCTGTCACACGCAACTTGGCCAATTTTCTCCTTGCAGATGGCCCTCGCCTAAGTGTCACCCTCACAGGCCCAATCGGACTTGGCTCGCGCACGATCTGACAAGCCATACGTTTTAGCGCGCTGGTTCAGCACGAAATAGCATCGGCACAGCGCTGCGCGCTGCCGTTGGGTATGCGAGGGAAACCATGCTAATAACAAATGCCGTGAGATGGCAGCGTTAGTAAGGGAGCACGCGCAGACCCGATTGACCCATCGGCCGCGAAGCGGGCCGGCGCTATTTCGTGCTGAACCAATCTGGCGTGTGGTGCGATGCGTCAGATCGTGCGCGATCCAAGCCCCGTGAGTTTTGTGAGGGCACTCGCTACTCTGGGGGCCATTCAGCCAATCGCCTGTGCCGCGGCCGGCATGAAGCACTTTGGATGGAAAAGCTGCTTTCTTTGGTTACTTTCTTTGCAGCAGCAAAGAAAGTGACTGCCGCCCCGCACAGGGGCAACGCTTATAGACCGACGCGAACACGGGATCCGGCGAAAACCCTCGAAGCCTCAAAAAGCCCCCGCGCCGAGCGCGATAAAAGCTGCTCTCTTTGCAGCAGCAAAGAAAGTGACTGCCGCCCCGCACAGGGGCAACACTAATAAACCACTAAGAAAACGGGATCCGGCGAAAACCAAAAACCAAATCACTCCGGCACATACCCCCGCCCAATCCAGGCAAGACTGACACCACAAACATCGGCCGAGCGCCGCCGCTCGATAACGACACCAACCGCCTCGACATCATCGAACTTCGCGGGTTTCGCGAGCGTAACGCGAACCCAGTGAGCGCCGAAATCCGCGATGACCATCTGCGCGATGCGTTCCGCCAGCGCCTCGAGCAACTGCAATCCATGCGAGGCGAACAGCGCAAGAACCGCTTCCCGCACTGCCGCATAATTCACCGTATCTTCGATCCGGTCAGTGAGACAAGCGCGAATGGAAGGCACGCCGATAGCAAGGTCAAGCCGCACCGGCTGCGGGTCATGCAATTCGGTCTTGTCGATGCCGATGACCGTCTGCCCCGTAAGCCCTTCGATATATACGATGTCCAATGCAGCACACGCCTCGGAAACACGAGGTTGCGGTGCAACATAACCCGCTTCGCGAATCGGTTCGAATCGGCCCATATGCCTGATGCCGCGCAAAGGCGGCCCTATAGAATCGCCAGAGTAATCCGTAAGCTACAAGCAAAAAACGGGCGCGTTGGCCCCACTCTATGCGACTACTTATTGAACCAATGCGTCTAAGGATGTAACCTTTTTGAGAACCGGCCCGACAACCCGGTCACGAGGCGCGCCCAGAACAGGCGAACAGAGCGCCAGCGTAGTCACACAACAAATTCAGCGCCGGACGGCGCGCGACACCCGCGCACCGGAATGCGGCGCAACGGAGACTTGCCCCCATGTCGTCGCTTGTTGACGTAGACACGCATGTCCGGGAAGTGCTGAACATCGTCCACAATCCGCTGGCCGCACGTCGCGCCAGCGATTCGGTCGCGCAATCGTGGCTGCGGTGCCTCACGGAATTCAGGCTCGATCCGGGCCGCTTCGTCATGCCGCCCGTGCTCACTCAGCACGAACTCAACGACCGCCGCGAGGCCGCGAGCGATCTCATCGCGTGCTCGAAGCTGGAAATGACGACGTTGTATCAGCAACTCGCCGATCCTGAACTCGCCGTCGTGCTCGTCGATGCGGACGGCGTCATCGTGCATCAGGTGTCGTCGGTGCCGTTCGGCGAAGCAGTCGCCGCCGATGGCCTGCGCGTCGGCGCGCTGTGGAGCGAGCGCGAGGCCGGGACCAACGGCATGGGCACATGTCTCATCGAACGCGATTGCATCGCCGTGTGCCAGCACGAGCACTTTTATCCGCGCTATACGTCGCTCACCTGCTCCGCCGCGCCGATCTTCGACGAACGCGGCGCCGTCGCCGGCGTGCTCGACGTGACGAGCCGCTCGAAGCTCTTGCAACAGCATTCGCTCGTGCTCGTCGGCATGTCGCGGCAGATGATCGAAAATCGTCTGATCGATGCGCGTTACCGGCACGCGAACATCATCCACTTTCACAGCAGGCCCGAGTTCGTCGGCACGCTGCACGCGGGCAAGCTCGCTGTCGGCGACGATGGCGTCGTGCTCGCCGCGAGCCGCAGCGCGCTCTTCCAGCTCGACCTGCGCTCGCCCGCCGAACTCTGCGGCAAGCGCATCGAAGAAGCGTTCAATGCTTCGCTGGAGGACATGATCGCGCGCAGCATACGCGGCTCGTTTCATCCCGTGACGGTCTACAGCGCGAAGGCGAACAGCCGCTTCTTCCTCACCGCGCAGACGCCGCGCGAAGGCGCGAACGGCGCGACACGCATCCTGATGAACGATCCCCTGTCGCGCGATCTGTCCGCCTCCGACGCGCGCGCGAAAGCATCGAAGAAGGACACGCGCGAGACCGGCGGCGCCGGCCGTCTCGACAAGCTCGCGCATCTGGAATTCGGCGATCCGCGCATGGCCTCGCAGATTCAGCTCGCCGCGCGCGTGATCCAGCGCAAGATCCCGATCATCCTTCGCGGCCAGACGGGCACCGGCAAGGAAGTGTTCGCCAATGCGCTGCACAGCATCAGCCCGAACGGAACCGGTCCGTTCGTCGCCGTGAATTGCGCGTCGCTGCCGGAGAATCTGATCGAAAGCGAGTTGTTCGGTTATCGCGCGGGCGCGTTCACCGGCGCGCAGCGCGAAGGCCGGCGCGGCAAGATCGTGCAGGCGAACGGCGGCACGCTCTTTCTCGATGAAATCGGCGACATGCCGCTCGCTTTGCAGGCGCGTTTGCTGCGCGTGCTGGAAGAGCACGAGGTCACGCCGCTCGGCGCGGAAACCACCGTGAAGGTGGACTTTCAGTTGATCAGCGCGAGCCACCGCAATCTCGTCGAACTCGTGCAGACGGGCATGTTCCGCGAGGACCTGTATTACCGGCTCAACGGTATCGAGATCAATCTGCCGCCGCTGCGTGAACGCGCCGATGCGCTCGCGCTCATCGCGCATATTCTCGAAACCGAATCCGACGATCCGCCCGCGCTTTCCGCCGAAGCGCGTCAGGCGCTGCTGTCGTATCCGTGGCCGGGCAATATTCGCCAGTTGCGTCACGTGCTGCAAATGGCGATCGCGCTCTGCGACGGTCCCGAGATCCGCTGCGCACATCTGCCGCCGGAGATCGCGAACGGCGCGACTGCGAGTGCGCAGACGCCTGCGCGCTCGCCGGGTGCGCCGCCCACGCATCCGAGCGAAGAAGCGGATACATCGTCGCTCAACGCGATTCAAGTGAAGGAGCGCGAGACCGTGTTGCAACTGCTCGACGAGCATCGCTGGAACGTGAGCAATGTCGCGAAAGTGCTCGGCATCAGCCGTAACACGCTGTACCGGAAGATGCATCGCCTGCATATTCGCCTGTCGCACGACACGCCTGCATCCGACGCATGACGCAACCCACGCCCGCCCGCCGGCTCGACGAGTTCAAGCCCGACGCGCGCTTCGCGTGGTGCGTGACCGGCTCCGGCCATATGCTCGACGAGTCGATCGAACTCGCGCGGCAACTACCCGGCGTCGATCTGTTCCTTTCCGCTGCGGGCGAAGAAGTGCTGCCGCTCTATGGCTTGACCCTCGCCAAGCTGCGCGAGCACTTCAAGGTGTTTCGCGACAACAGCGCGAGCAGCGTGCCTGTCGGCATGATCTATAACGGGGAATATCACACGGTCGTGATCGCGCCCGCGACGAGCAATACCGTCGCTAAGTGCGCGTTCGGCATCTCCGATACCTTGCCCACGAACCTCTATGCGCAAGCGGGCAAGCAATGCGTGCCAGGCATCGTGTTCGCATGCGATACCGCGCCGAGTGTCATCACGCAGACCCCGCATGAATGGGTCGAAGTGCGGCCACGCGCGATCGAGTTCGAGAACGTGGAGCGGCTCGCGCGCTTCGCGCATACCACCGTGGCCCGCTCGCTCGACGATCTCAAAGCCGCGCTCGATCAACGCCTGTCGGACCTGAAGCTCGCATGGAACACATCGTCTTCCTGACGGGGCGGCTCGCGCAGCTCAGCCTCCATCAGGTACTCGAAAGCATCGCGCCCGCCGCCGTGGGATCGCCGTTCACGTGGGAAATTCGCGAGATCGGCTTGCAGGTCGCGGGACTGATGACCGCCGACATGATCCGGCGCCGCGTCGCCGCGCCTTTGAGCGAGCGCACGAGCCGCATGATCGTGCCCGGCCGATGCCGTGGCGATCTCGACGCCTTGAGCGCGCATTACGGCGTGCGCGTCGAGCGCGGCCCCGAGGAAGTGAAGGACTTGCCGCAATTTTTCGGACGCGAGGCGCGGCATATGGATCTGTCGCGCTACGAGACGGAAATCTTCGCGGAAATCGTGGATGCGCCGCGCCTCGATCTCGACGGCATCGCGGCGCGCGCGCGCGAATACAAGCGTCAGGGCGCGGATGTCATCGATGTCGGCTGTCTCCCGGAGACGGCGTTTCCGCATCTCGAAGACGCCGTTGCGATGTTGAAGGAGCAAGGCTATCGCGTGAGCGTCGATTCGATGCACGATGAAGAACTCGTGCGCGGCGGACGCGCGGGCGCGGACTATGTGATGAGCCTGAACGTCGACACGTTATGGATCGCCGATGAAATCGCCTCGACGCCGATTCTCGTGCCGCGCGAACCCGCGGACGCCGCCTCGCTCGATGCCGCCATCGAAGCGATGACGAAGCGCGGCCGCCCCTTTCTCGCCGATCCGATTCTCGATCCGATTCCGTTCGGGCTCGCGGCTTCCATCGCGCGATATGTATCGTTGCGCGAGCGCTATCGCGATGTGCCGATCATGATGGGCGTCGGCAACGTGACCGAGCTGACCGAGGCGGATACGAGCGGCATCAATGCGGTGCTGTTCGGCATGGCGGCCGAATTGCGCATCGCCGCCGTGTTGACGACATCGGTCAGTCTGCACGCACGGCGTGCCGTTCGCGAAGCCGATGTCGCGCGGCGTGTGATGCATGCCGCGCGCGAAACGCAGACGCTGCCCAAAGGCATTTCCGCCGATCTGTCCGCGCTGCATGCGAAGCGGCCGTTTCCGTATAGCGCGGAAGAGATCGCCGCGCTAGCCGATGCGATTAGGGATCCGAATTATCGCGTGCAGATATCTGCCGAAGGAATTCATGTCTATAACCGCGATGGTCATCACGTCGCCATCGATCCGTTCGCGCTTTATCCCGAGCTCAAGGTCGAAAGCGATGGCGGTCATGCGTTCTATCTCGGCGTGCAGCTTGCGCGCGCGGAGATCGCCTGGCAGCTAGGCAAACGCTTCGATCAGGATCAGCCGCTCGACTGGGGATGCGAAGTCGAGCGGCCGGAGGAGGATCTGATGACGTGGCACGCGCCGGGCAGCACGAAGAAGAGGAATCAGTGATCGCGCTTTGCCAGCGTGATTGCTCCATTCACGGTGCGAGCGTTCAGGCGGCCACGCGGCGCGCTTCATCGATAAGCGCTCCGGTCGTCACGCCGAAGTGCTCGAACAACGCGCTCGCGGGCGCGGATTCGCCGAAGCGATCGATGCCGATCACGCCGCCGTTCAGTCCGACGTATTGCCGCCAGAACGCCGTGACGCCCGCTTCGATCGCGACACGCGGCACGCCTTCGGGCAACACGCGCTCGCGCCACGCGTTGCACTGACGATCGAACACGGTGGTCGATGGCATCGACACGACGCGCGCGAGAATGCCCTCCTGCTTCAGCGGTTCGACGGCTGCGAGCGCGAGCGTCACTTCGGAGCCGGTCGCGATCAGCACGACGCGGCGCGCATCGCGCTCGCATGTCGATGGCCAGTCGAGAAGCACGTAGCCGCCGCGCTCGATGCCATCGATCTGCGTTTCATCGCGCGGCACGAAAGGCAGATTCTGGCGCGACAGCAACAGGCACGAAGGCCGGTCGCGCTCGACCGCGCTGACCCACGCCTGCATCGTCTCGACGGTATCGCACGGACGCCAGACATCGAGGCCCGGAATCATGCGCAAGCTCGCGGCATGTTCGATCGGCTGATGCGTGGGACCGTCTTCGCCGAGGCCGATCGAATCGTGCGTGAAGATGAAGACCACGCGCGCCTTCATGAGCGCGGCCATGCGCAACGCGTTGCGCGAGTAGTCGGAAAATGTGAGGAACGTCCCGCCGAAAGGCAGATGGCCGCGATGCAGCGCGACGCCGTTCAGCACGGCGCTCATGCCGAACTCGCGCACGCCGAAGTGGACGTAGTTGCCCTTTTCCGGCGCTGCGCTCACATCGACCGCATCTTTCCAGCGCGTGAGATTCGATCCGGTCAGATCAGCCGAACCGCCGAGCAATTCGGGCAACACGCGCGCGAGTCCTTCGATGGCGAGTTGCGATGCCTTGCGCGTCGCGACCGTCTGCCGCGCGCGATCCGCATCGCGCACGAGCGCATCCGCCCTATCGCGCCAGTTCGCGGGCAGCGCCCCGCGCACGCGACGCTCGAACTCGGCCGCCTCGTCCGGAAACAGGCGGCGATACACATCCATGCGGCGATTCCAGTCATCTTGCGCCGCCGCGCCCGCCTCGCGCGCGTCCCATAGCGCGCGAATCGACGATGGAATCTCGAAGGGCGCATGCGTCCAGTCGAGCGCGCGGCGCGTCGCTTCGACTTCGTCGGCGGGAAGCGGCGCGCCGTGTACGTCGTGCGTGCCGGCAATGCCGGGTGCGCCGAAGCCGATCACCGTCTTGCAGCAGATCAACGTCGGACGATCCGACTCGCGTGCTTCTTGCAACGCGCGCGACACGTCATCGGCATCGTGGCCATCCACCGCGCGCACGACGTGCCAGCCGTACGATTCGAAACGCTTCGGCGTATCGTCGGTGAACCAGCCGCCGACATGGCCATCGATCGAAATGCCGTTGTCGTCATAGAGCACGGTGAGCTTGTCGAGCCGCAACGTGCCCGCGAGCGACGCCGCCTCATGCGACACGCCTTCCATCAGACAGCCGTCGCCCGCAAAGACATAGGTGCGATGATCGACGATCTCATGCCCCGGCCGATTGAATTCGCGCGCGAGCAAGGCCTCGGCGAGCGCCATGCCGACTGCATTGGTCAAGCCCTGACCGAGCGGCCCGGTCGTCGTCTCGACGCCGGGCGTCACGCCCGCTTCCGGATGCCCCGGCGTCCTGCTGCCCATCTGGCGAAAACGTCTGATCTCGTCGATGGACAAGTCGTAGCCGCTCAGATGCAACAGCGCATAGAGCAGCATCGAGCCATGACCGTTCGACAGCACGAAGCGATCGCGATCCGGCCAGTCGGGATCGACGGGATTGTGCTTCAGATGACGCCCCCACAGCGCGACCGCGATCTCCGCCATGCCCATCGGCATGCCGGGATGGCCGGAGTTCGCCTGGCTCACGGCATCGATGGCGAGCATGCGCAACGCGTTCGCCATCTGTCGCGTATCCGGTGAGCGATGAAGTCGGGGCAAAGCCTCAGCGACGGCATTCATGAGATGCCTCCTTTTATGCAATGACAAGAAACCTTTTATGCCCGCGCGCGCCGGTCGCGCAGTTGCAGGATCATCGGCGTGAAGATGAGCTGCATCGCGAGACCCATCTTGCCGCCGGGCACGACGATCACATTCGGCCGCGACATGAACGAGTCGTGCAACATCGTCAGCAGATACGGAAAGTCGATGCCCTTCGGCTTCGCGAAACGAATCACGACGAAGCTCTCGTCGGGCTGCGGAATCTCGCGTGCAGTGAACGGGTTCGACGTATCCACGGTCGGCACGCGCTGAAAATTCACGTGCGTGCGCGAGAACTGCGGACAGATGTAGTTCACGTAATCGGGCATGCGGCGCAGGATCGTATCGACGACGGCCTCGTGCGAATAACCGCGCATCGTCTGGTCGCGATGCAGCTTCTGAATCCATTCGAGATTGATGATCGGCACGACGCCGACGAGCAGATCCGCATGGCGCGCGATATCGACCTTGTCGGTGACGGCGCCGCCGTGCAGGCCTTCATAGAACATCATGTCCGTGCCGGGCGCGATGTCCGTCCACGGCGTGAAGGTGCCCGCGTCCTGTTTGAAATGCGCGCCTTCGCCTTCATCGTGCACGTAATGGCGGAACCGGCCGCCGCCTTTATCGCCGTAGGTATCGAACAAGGTTTCGAGTTCTTCGAGCAGATTCGCTTCCGGTCCGAAGTGGCTGAAATTGACGATGCCGTCACGCTCGCTCTGCTTCATCGCCTCGCGCATGGCGAGGCGGTCGTAACGATGAAACGCATCGCCTTCGACGATCTGCGCATTGATTCTCTCGCGCCTGAAAATATGCGTGAAGCTCTTCATGACGGTGGTGGTGCCGGCGCCGCTGGAGCCCGTCACGGCAACGATCGGATGCTTGGCTGACATGCGTTTCTCTCCCTACCTCTGTCGATCTATGCTTCCGTTTCCGGCAGAAACAACGAGCGTTCCTTGAATAGCGGCGACGTGAAGGGCTTGTCCTCGCCGCGATCGTATTCGCTGTGATAGCGCTGAATGCGCGCGACTTCGTTGCGCGAGCCGAGAATCACCGGCACGCGTTGATGCAGCGCCTTCGGTTCGACATCGAGAATGCGCTCGCGCCCCGTGATCGACAGGCCGCCCGCCTGCTCGACGAGAAAGCTCATCGGACTCGCTTCATACAGCAGGCGCAGGCGTCCTTCCATCTCGGGCGTCTTGAAGTCGCGTGGATACATGAACACGCCGCCGCGCATGAGGATGCGATGCACTTCCGCGACCATCGACGCGATCCATCGCATGTTGAAGTCCTGCGCGCGGCAACCGGTGCGGCCGTCCTTGCATTCCTGCACGTAGCGGCGCACGGGCGGCTCCCAGAAGCGCTCGTTCGATACGTTGATCGCGAACTCGCAAGAATCGTCGGGAATGCGGATATCGGAATGCGTGAGCACGAAATTGCCGACATCGCGTTCCAGCGTGAAACCATGCGTGCCGTTGCCGACGGAGAGCACCAGCATCGTCGATGGCCCGTAGATCGCGTAACCCGCCGCGACCTGCTCGCGTCCGGGCCGCAGGAACGATGCGTCGTCCGGTGCGCCGGTTTGATGGCAGCCGCGTCTCAGCACGGAGAAGATCGACCCGACCACGCCGTTGATGTCGATGTTCGACGAACCATCGAGCGGATCGAATGCAAGCAGATATTCGCCGCGCGGATAAGGCTCCGCAATCGCATAGACATGCTCCATCTCTTCCGACACCATGCCCGCGAGCAGTCCATCCCATTCGCAGTGTTGCAGGAAGATATCGTTGGTCACGAGGTCGAGCTTCTTCTGTTCCTCGCCATGCGTGTTGACCGAGTGCGCCGAGCCGTGCTGTGCGCCCAGCGCGCCGCGTGTCAATGCCGCCGCGATCGTCTTGATCGATGCGGCCACGTCGATCAGCAGCGCGGACAAACCGCTCGCCACTTCCGGCCCGGGCTTGCGGTCCAGCGTGTCGATCAGGAACTTCGATAAGGTCGTGCGTCCATCCTGCATCGCGCTCTCCTTTTGCTTCATGAATCGGTGAACACGCGGCTCGCGCGGATATCGCTTGCGTCGAGCTGCATCAACGCATCGGCGTCGGCGATACCGTCGCCCCTTTCCGCTGCGGCAAACAGACGATTCGCCTGACGCAGGCGCGCGCGATCCAGCGCGTTGCGCACCGAACGCGCGTTGGCGAAGTTCGGCTGTCTGATGCGGCGTGCGAGATACGCTTCGAAGGCGCGGCGCGCGTCATCGTCGAAGCGATAGTGCATGGCGTCAAGCATGTGCCCGGCGATTTGCATTAGCTCGTCGGGCGCGTAGTCCGGAAACACGAGGTGATGCGCGATGCGCGAGCGAAAGCCCGGATTGCTGTGAAAGAACGTTTCCATGCGCGACGCGTACCCCGCGAGAATCACGACGAGATCGTCGCGCTGGTTCTCCATCGTCTGCAGCAGTATTTCGATGGCTTCCTGCCCGTAATCGCGCTCGTTCTCCAGGCGATACAGGTAATAAGCCTCGTCGATGAAGAGCACGCCGCCCATCGCACGCTTGAGCACTTCGCGCGTTTTTGGCGCGGTATGGCCGATGTACTGACCGACGAGATCGTCGCGCGTCACTGAAACGAGCTGATTGCGCCGGATATAGCCGAGCCGATGCAGAACCTGCGCCATGCGCAGCGCGACCGTGGTTTTTCCGGTGCCGGGATTGCCCGAGAAGCACATGTGCAGCGTGGGCGGACCCGACGCGATGCCGAGCGTCTTGCGCGCGCGCTCCACGAGCAGATGCGCGGCGATTTCGCGGATGCGGGTCTTGACCGGCGCGAGCCCGATGAGATCGCGATCCAGTTCGGCCAGCACTTCACCGATACGCGATTCGCGATAGAGCGCCATCAGATCCGCTGTGGTTTGAAGAGGCGCTTCTTCGAGCGTGACTTCGGCGCTCATGATCGCCCCTTTTTATTAGCGCTCGCCGCTTGGGCGGTCGGTTGCGTAGGTGCGGATCGCGTAGCGCTGAACACGGCTTCTATCGTCTTGACGTTCGAGACGGAAGCCTCGTTCCTGCTCGGGACGGTTCACGATGAACGAGAGACGTATCGTTTCGAACCCGCGTACCGAATCGAACGCATTCACCTTGATGTAGTGATTCGGATACGTGTTGCGGCATTCGTTCACTTCCATCAGCACGCCGGCGGCATCGTGGAGATCAAACATGGGGAGGCCCCACATTTCCCAATAGGTGTTTCTGGGGTGGGGATCGTCGGTGTATTCCACTGAGCATGACCAGCCCTGGTCTAGCGCGTAGGTGATTTGTTTCGCGATTTCCTCGTCGGTGAGAGGGGGCAGGAAGGAGAATGTTCCTTGCGTTATTTTCATTTCGATATCCTTAAGTTGTTTCTTCGTGAAATCCTGATTTGTTATTGGTCTATTAGCGTTGCCCCTGTGCGGGGCGGCAGTCACTTTCTTTGCTGCTGCAAAGAAAGTAACCAAAGAAACAGCTTTCCCCAGCCTAAGTACTTCATGCCGGCCGCGGCACAGGCGATTGGCTGAATGGAACGGCTATAGCAAGTGCCCTCACAAAACTCGCGCGGCTTGGACCGCGCACGGTCTGACGCATCGCACCGCATAACAAACTGGTTCAGCACGAAATCGCTCCGGCCCGCTTCGCGGCCGATGGGTCAATCGGCGGGTGGACTGCGTCCGCTTCTTTCTCGCTGGTTTCCCTCGCATACCCAACGGCAGCGCGCAGCGCTGTGCCGATGCTATTTCGTGCTGAACCAGCGCCCTTAAACATATGGCTTGTCAGACCGTGTGCGAGCCAAGCCCGATTGGGCCTTTGGTGGCGACACTTAGGCGAGTGCCATCTGCAACGAGAAAAGTGGCCAACGTGCGTGTGACCGCGGGCTTGAAAAGCTGCTTTCTTTGGTTACTTTCTTTGCAGCAGCAAAGAAAGTGACTGCCGCCCCGCACAGGGGCAGTGCTAATAAACCAAAAACAAATCGGGATCCGGCGAAAAAAAAGAAACTCACGCCGCCACTGTCGCCGTAACAGCAAAATCCGGCATATCCGTCGATGCATAGTTAAAAGTCACATCGCGCCAGGTATCGAGCGCCTGCTGCAGCGGCGTACAAAACCGCGCAGCGGCATCGAGAATATCCGCTCCTTCATTAGCAATATCGCGCCCTTCATTCCGCGCCTTGACCATCGCTTCGAGCGCGACGCGGTTGGCCGTCGCACCGGCCTGAATACCTTGCGGATGCCCGATCGTCCCGCCGCCGAATTGCAGAATGCAGTCATCGCCAAAGAGATCGAGCAACTGATGCATCTGCCCCGCATGAATGCCGCCCGATGCCACCGGCATCACCTTGCGCAACCCCGCCCACGGTTGATCGAAAAAGACCCCGCGAGAAAGGTCGGGCTCGTTGCGCGCCTCACGGCACACGTTGTAATACCCCTGCACCGACAATGGATCGCCTTCCAGCTTGCCGACCGCCGTGCCCGCATGCGCATGATCCACGCCCGCCATGCGCAGCCACTTCGCGATCACGCGAAACGAAATGCCGTGATTGCGCTGCCGCGTATAGGTGCCATGTCCCGCGCGATGCAGATGCAGGATCATGTCGTTGCGGCGCGCCCATTTCGACATCGACTGAATCGCGGTCCATCCGATCACCAGATCGATCATCACGATGCACGAGCCCAGTTCCTTCGCGAATTCGGCGCGCTCGTAGATGTCTTCCATCGTGCCGGCCGTCACGTTCAGGTAATGGCCCTTCACTTCACCGGTTTCGGCTTGCGCGCGGTGCACCGCTTCCATCGAGAAGAGATAGCGGTCGCGCCAGTGCATGAAGGCCTGCGAGTTGATATTTTCGTCGTCCTTCAGAAAGTCGAGTCCGCCTTTCAGGCCTTCATACACGACACGCCCGTAGTTCTTGCCCGACAAGCCGAGCTTCGGTTTCACGGTCGCGCCGAGCAGCGGCCTTCCATACTTATCGAGCCGCTCGCGTTCGACGACAATGCCCGTCGGCGGCCCCTGAAACGTCTTCAGATACGCAACGGGAATGCGCATGTCCTCGAGACGCAGCGCCTTCAGCGGTTTGAAGCCGAACACATTGCCGATGATGGACGCCGTCAGGTTCGCCACCGATCCTTCCTCGAACAGATCGAGCTCGTAGGCGATGTACGCGAAGTATTGCGGCTCGTCGGCGCGCGCGTTCGGCACGGGCTCGACGCGATACGCCTTCGCGCGATACATGTCGCACGCGGTGAGACGGTCGGTCCATACGACGGTCCACGTCGCCGTCGACGATTCGCCCGCCACGGCCGCGGCCGCTTCCTCCGGCTCGACGCCCGCTTGCGGCGTGATGCGAAAGAGCGCGATGACGTCCGTGTCCTTCGGCGTGTAATCGGGCTGCCAGTAGCCCATCTCGCGATACTTCATGACGCCGGCCGCATAGCGCGAGCGCGGATCGGACGGATTGCGCGCCGCGTCGATGGCGGCCTTGCTGAAGTCGTTCATTCCGTTTCCTCGACAGTGACATGAGCGTTGTTGCCTGCGGTGATTCCAGACTACGCACTGGCCGCGAGGAACGGAATTCACGATTAACTTGGCGGACCATAAGCGTTGCCTTAGTCCGGATTAGCCCTGATGCGTATGTGGCGACGCGAATGGGACACTTTGCTCTGATTCCGTCACAGTCGGCGCGCGCGACGCGCGAGCCGCGTTCTTCGGCATCCGCTTCATGCGATTGGCATGACGCTTGCATCGTCGAAATGCCGGCCCCTCCCGGCCGCCTGGGCGGATTCGTCCGCATCGGCAAAACATCAATCCCACTCACATGGAGGAACGCGCATGCAATGGACTACGCCGAGCTTCACCGATATGCGTTTTGGTTTTGAAATCACGATGTATATCGCCACCCGCTAAATGCGGATCAAACCCGCACGAAGCCGCATCGACGCGATCGCGGCCATTTCGTGCGGCTACGCATGCATGCGCCGACCATCATGATTTACGAGACCATCGTCACGACCGCGGATCGCGATGGCCGGCCGCATATCGCGCCGATGGGCGTGCGCTTCGAAGATGGCCTGGCGATACTCGCGCCATTCCGCCCATCGACGACGCTCGACAACGTCCTCGCGACGCAGAGCGCCGTCATCAACTTCACGACGGACGTGCGCGTGTTCGCGGGCTGCGTGACGGGCTATGCGCGCGACTGGCCGACGGTCGCCGCGGATGTGGTGCCGGGCGTGCGGCTCGAATCGACGCTCGCGCACACCGAGCTGCGTCTCGCCGAACTTCTCGATGACGCAACGCGTCCGACTTTGCGCATGACATGCGTGCATCGCGCGACGCATGCGCCGTTTGCGGGCTTCAATCGCGCGCAGGCTGCCGTGGTCGAAGGCGCGATTCTGGTGAGCCGGCTCTTCATGCTGCCGCCGGAAAAAGTGGACAGCGAGATCGCGTATCTGAAGATCGCGATCGACAAGACCGCGGGCGACGCCGAGCGCGAAGCATGGCAATGGCTCTTGCAGGCGATCGAGGCGCATCGCGCCAAAGCGCTTCATTCCTAGCATTTCTCTGGAGTTTCGACGATGACCGCATTGCTCGCGAGCGTCCGCTCGGCCGACGAAGCATTCGATGCCGCCGACGCCGGCGCCGACCTGATCGATCTGAAGGAGCCGGACGCGGGAGCCTTGGGCGGCGTCGCGATCGGCGATATCGCGCGGATCGTGCAGGCGTTGCGTGCGCGATATGCGGTGCGGCCGATCAGCGCGACCATCGGCGACTTGCCCAACGATGCGCTCGACGAGATGACCGCGCGCGTGCTCGATGTCGCGGCGGCGGGTGTCGATTATGTGAAGGTCGGGGTGACGCCCGGTGCAGGGGCTTATGCCTGCTTGCGGCATTTGGCGAGCCTGCCCGCGGCGGTGGTGCCGGTGTTTCTGTCGGACGACGGCGTGGATCGTGAACTGGCCGCGCTGGCGGCCCGGTTGGGATTTGTCGGTATCGTGTTCGATACGGCGAACAAGAACGGGCGCACGTTGTTCGATTGCGTCGATGTCGAAGTGTTGACTTTGTGTATCGCCGATGCGCGTGCTCGCGGAACGATGATTGCGGTTGCCGGCTCGCTGGGCTGGGGCGATCTCGACAGGATTCTCATGCTTGCGCCCGATATTGCCGGGTTTCGTGGGGCGTTATGCGATGAGCCTGGCGGGCGTGGGGGGAGGCTCGATCCTCGGCGCGTGGGGAAGTGGGTTCGGGCGCTGCATCGGGAGGGGACCGCCGATTTGGCGGTTTGAGGTTTTTTTGGTTTTCGCCGGACCCCGATTTGCTTTTGGTTTGTTGCGTTGCCCCTGTGCGGGGCGGCAGTCGCTTTCTTTGCTGCTGCAATGAAGCAGCTTTTATCGCGCTCGGCGCGGGGGCTTTCTGAGGCCTCGAGGGTTTTCGCCGGATCCCGTTTTCGCGTCGGTTTATTAGCGTTGCCCCTGTGCGGGGCGGCAGTCACTTTCTTTGCTGCTGCAAAGAAAGTAACCAAAGAAACAGCTATCCCCAGCCTAAGCACTTCACACCGGCCGCGGCACAGGCGATCGACCGAATGGCCCCCAGAGTAGCGAGTGCCCTCAAAGGTCTTGTCGGACTTGGCTCGCGCACGGTCTGACGCATCGCACCACACAACAAGTTGGCCCAGCACGAAATGGCGCCGGCCCGCTACGCGGCCGATGGGTCCATCGGGGCGGGGGCGGTCTGCGTGCGCTTCTTTCTCGCCGGTTTCCCTCGCATACCCAACGGCTGCGCGCAGCGCTGTGCCGATGCTATTTCGTGCTGAACCAATCTGGCGGGCGGCGCGATGCGGCAGACCGTGCGCGAGCCAAGTCCGATTGGGCCTGTGAGGGCGACACTTAGGCGAGTGCCAACTTGAGGGAGAAAATTGGCCAAGTTGCGTGTGACAGCGGGCTTGAAAAGCGGCGGATTCAACCGGTCGATGCAACACCTCTGGTTTAATTATCGGGAAAGGGTGTGGGAGCATCGATGAGTCGACAGAGAAAGCCTTGGATGGGCAAAGCGGAGCGGCAGCG
>NZ_OGTP01000020.1 GCF_900258035.1 Caballeronia novacaledonica
CGCCAGGTCGCGCGCGAGCCGTGGGCGCGCGACAAGTCGTCTGCCTCACAGGCGCACGCGGAAGGGGCCGTCAGACCGGCATACGGAAGTGCTCAGCCCTCAAATCCGATGGCGCGATCGCTACCGCCTCTCCTTCACCCGCCGATTGCCGCTGCGATGCCCGATTCTTGGCGGTCTTCCCCGCCCGCGACGGCGGCTGGCACAACCCACACACATACCCCGCGCGCAAATCGTACGCATGCGCGACAAATCGCCCGCCGCAACGCGTGCAGCTATTGGTCTGCAACATTCCAGATTCGAAATACCGCACAAGCGTCCACGCGCGCGTGAGCGACAACGCGGGCTCATCGCCGTGCAGCTTCAGATGTTCGAGATATAGACGGTAGCTCTTGACGATCGCCTGAATCGTAGACTTCACGTCGCCGTGCGTATCGACGAAGCGGTAAATCGCGTGAAACAGCGACGAATGGATGTTCGGCTGCCACGTCATGAACCAGTCGGTCGAGAACGGCAGCATGCCCTTGGGCGGCGACGCGCCCTTCAGCTCCTTGTAGAGCTTGATGAGACGGTCACGCGACAGGCTCGTTTCCGCTTCGAGCAATTGCAGCCGCGCGCCCAGTTCGATCAGCTCGATCGCCAGGGTGATTTCGCGGACTTCCGCGACCACGCTTTTCGTCGCCATCGGGTTGTCGCGCGCGGCTCAGCCGATCTGCTCGACGGGACTGTCGGCCAGCAGGATCGCCGCGTGGGCGTGGGCGAGCGCCGCGCTCTTGTCCTTGTCGGCGAGCGAGGAGAGCAGCGTGTGATCGTCGAAACGAAAGCGGCACAGCAAATGGCTCGACGACGCCACCTTCACCGCCTGCGCCAGCGTCAGCGAAGTCAGCACCTGCGCGACCTGCGCGGAGAGCCCGAGGCGGTACATCGCCGAAACGCGGTCTTCCTGAAGGAGCCGCTGTGCGAGGAGCAAGTACGACAGATTCACCTCGCGGATTTCCGCGAGCGCACTCGTATTGCCGATCGTCATGTTTTTCCCCGAATCGATACTTGGCTGGTCAGGCCCGGCGGGTGAACGTTTGCTCGAATTCGCAAAGGACAGGCGAATGCGGCCCCGCGCGCGTTGTGTGGTGTCGATTCGATTGTCGCCGATGCCCGCGCCCGCGCCTGTCGGACAACCCTTCCGACACGACGACGGATTTTCGCGAAGATTCATGTAGGAAGATTTCTTACACGCGGGAGCGCGCCGATTGCCGATTGCTCACGATCGAACGCGAATTTTGCGACCCTCACCGCCCGGGACCGTAGATTGCTTACGCATGCCTCGCGGCGTGTTCCACGCTTCGGATCCGTTCAGATCGTCTTCTTCGGTGCAATTTCTGACTTCGTAACAGCACATGTTTCGCGCTGTAACAACGATAAGCGATTGAAAAATGACGTGAAATGCCGCTCTCGATCCCGATAATGGGCAGTAAGGGATAACCCGGTCGCGATGTTTTTCATCTCCGGGCCGATCTCGGGCGGCGTCTACACCTCACGCGGCCCGCCCGAATGGCATGTGTTGAGCGCTCGACCGGAGCGTGACTGCAATGCCTCACCTACATGGAGAGTCACGTTATGCGAATCGCACAAATTGCACCGTTGCACGAAGCAGTTCCTCCGAAATTTTACGGCGGCACTGAACGCGTCGTGTCTTATCTGACCGATGCGCTCGTCGAGCTCGGCCACGATGTAACCTTGTTCGCAAGCGGCGATTCGCAAACCAAGGCGACGCTCGAGCCGGTGTGGCCGCGCGCGCTGCGTCTCGACCCGACCGTCCGCGACGCGCTCGCGCCGCACATGCTGCTACTCGAAACCGTCCGCCAGCGCGCGCACGAATTCGACGTGCTGCATTTCCACCTCGACTACATGCCGTTCCCGCTGTTCACGCAAATGGACACGCCGTTCGTGACGACGCTGCACGGCCGTCTCGACCTGCCGGAACTGCAGCCGATCTTCGACACGTTCACGAAGGCGAACGTCATTTCGATCTCGGACAATCAGCGTGGGCCGCTGCCGCAGGCGAACTGGCTGAACACCGTTTATCACGGTCTGCCGAACGAGCTGCTGACGCCGCAACCGCACAAGAAGCCGGAATATCTGGCATTTCTCGGCCGGATCTGCCCGGAAAAGCGCGCCGATCTCGCCATCAAGATCGCGGCCCAGAGCGGTTTGCCGCTGAAGATCGCCGCCAAGGTGGACAAGGTCGACCAGGAATACTTCAAGTCGACGATCGAACCGCTGCTGTCGCAGGCGCATGTCGAGTTCATCGGTGAGATCAACGAGGCGCAGAAGCCGGAATTCCTTTCGGGCGCGAAGGCGCTGCTCTTCCCGATCGACTGGAACGAGCCGTTCGGCCTGGTGATGATCGAGGCGATGGCCTGCGGCACGCCGGTGATCGCGTTCAATCGCGGCTCGGTGCCGGAAGTGATCGATCACGGCGTGACGGGTTTCATCTGCGAGGACGTTCAGGGCGCAGTCGGCGCGCTGCATCGACTCGACGAATTGTCGCGGACCGAAATTCGCGCGCAGTTCGAGCGCCGTTTCAGCTCGCACACGATGGCGCAAAACTACGTCGAAAGTTATACCGCGATGCTCCAGGCCAAGAAGCGCCCGGTGTTGCGTCAGGTTGCAGTCGGCTAAGACCGCTCACCTGTTTCCCGCCTGATCGAATGCCGCCCGTTTGCCGGGCGGCATTTTTTTCGTGCACGCGCCACGCGTCAATATCGCGATCCGTTTCGCGTTTCTTTATATCGGACAAGGAAGAATCCGAAGTTTCGGGTCAATGCCCGTGAATTGAGAGCCGATCGACCATTTTTGACAGTTCGCCAAAGAGTCCGCGCTTAAACTCCGCTCCGCAAGCGCATCAAGCGTTCTTGTTTTAAATCAACGGCTTTTCTATTTTCACGAAGGCAAAATCATGCATTTGTCGAAGCGTCTCGGCGCTGAAGTTTTCGGTACTTTCTGGCTCGTGCTGGGCGGCTGCGGAAGCGCCGTGCTCGCCGCGGCCTTTCCTCAACTCGGCATCGGCTTCGCTGGCGTTTCGCTGGCATTCGGTCTGACGGTGCTGACGATGGCCTACGCCATCGGACACGTTTCCGGCTGCCACCTCAACCCGGCCGTGAGCATCGGTCTCGCGACCGCCGGCCGCTTTCCGGTACGCGATCTCGTGCCGTACATCGTCGCGCAAGTGATCGGCGCGACGCTCGGCGCATGGGTCATCTACCTGATCGCAACGGGCAATCCGAGCTTCGAATTCGCGTCGAGCGGATTCGCCGCGAACGGCTTCGGCGAACACTCGCCGGGTCACTTCTCGATGGTCGCGGGTCTGGTCTGCGAAGTCGCGATGACGTTCTTCTTCCTGTTCGTGATCCTCGGCGCCACCGACGACCGCGCACCGAAAGGCTTCGCCCCGCTCGCCATCGGCCTGTGCCTGACGCTCATTCACCTGATCTCGATTCCGGTCACGAATACGTCGGTGAATCCGGCGCGCTCGTCGAGCCAGGCGTTTTTCGTCGGCGGCTGGGCGCTCGATCAATTGTGGCTGTTCTGGATCGCGCCGATCGTCGGAGCGATTTTCGCGGGCTTGCTTTATCCGGCTTTGACCCGCCAGAAGTAAGCATCGGCGGTTAAACGAAACGGGCGCGACAGGCGCCCGTTTTGCTTTTTGCGCAACGGCGCGCACCCGAAAGATTAAACAGGCGCGACAAATGTAATGCCGAATTACGCAGCATGCTTATGAATTGTTGCGACTCTAATTTCCCGGCGAATCGGCAAGCTGCGGAAGCCCCGTCCGACAAGGCTTTCGGCGATATCGCCCGCTTGGCTCAGCTTTCCGCGTCCCTTACGCAGCCCTTGCACACCGTAACAAGTCCTCGAAGCATGTAAGACGGCGGACGCTTACATTGAACTCATGCGACGCACGTCGCCTTAAAGGAGAAAGACAATGAAGCGCATCGTCACCCAAATGCTCGTCGCGACCGGCCTTGCAATCGGTGCTGTCGGAGCGGCTCAGGCTCACAGCGATCTGCATATCGGCGTTTCGCTCGGCGCGCCGGCTTACGTTGCGCCGGCTCCGGTGTATGTGCGCCCGGCGGTGCCGGCGTATCGCGCGCCGTACTATCGTCATGAAGAACCGCGCTGGCACGGTGGCTACGGCCACGACTACGGCCGCTACAACCGCGCCGGCTGGAACCACGGCGGTTACGGCAACAACTGGGGCCACCGCGGGTAAGCGGAACCGCCCGCGGCGACAGACGCTCAGTCGGGCGTCTGTCCCGGCGACGCGAGGTCGTCGCGAATGCCGAACAGCTTGCGCAACTGATGCGCGACGCCCGCCTCGAAGTTGTTCCCGACGCGCGGCACGTTCGGCAGACGCTTGATGAGATCGGGATTGGCGTTGTTCATCATGAACGGATGCCCGGCGGTTTCGAGCAGATCGATATCGTTCATGTTGTCGCCGAACGCGACGCACTGCGCGGTATCGATATCGAGCCGTTCCAGCACGAAACGCAGCGCCCGTCCTTTCGATACATCCGATGTCATCACTTCCAGGCAATCCGGCAGCGAATACGTGACGTAGAGCGAGTCGCCGAATTCGCGCTCGAGATTCGCGGCGGTTTCCTTCAGATCGGCCGGATCGCCGATATACAGCACCTTCGCGATGTTCACGCCGTCATGCTCGCGCAGATCCATCACCTCGTACTTGAAGCCCGAGTCCTGGTGAAAGACCAGCAGTTCGGGCGCGTGACGGTCGATGAGCCAGGCGTCGTCGGCGAACAGGTTGACGATGACGCGGCCGTGCGCGCCCGCGATATCCGGCTGCACGAGACGGCGCACGGCGGCGGGATCGAGGTCGCGCGAGTAGATGCGTTCGTCGCCGGGCGCATGCACGCGCGCGCCGTTCGACGTGATCAGATACGCGTCGACGCCGAGCAGATCGCGAATGCCGGCGACGTCGCGGTAATGCCGTCCCGTCGCGATGATGACGGGCACGCCGCGCGCGGCCAGCGTGCGCACGGTTTCGGCGGTGAAGGGGTCGAGCTGGTGGTCGCTGTTCAGAAGCGTACCGTCGAGATCAGTAGCGATGACCGAGTACATGACTGCCTTTGTGGGTGCCGCAAAGCTCGGTATTTTATCGCGCCGAATGGCCGGCGGCCCCGATCTCGTACGCCGCGCGCCGCGCCAGTTCGAGCGCGCCCCCCGCTGAATCCGCGCGCGGCGCCCGCAACCGCTCGCGCAACGCGGCCGGCACGAACGGCTCGTAAGGCGCGGCCAGTCCGCCGCACAGCGCGACGGGCAGCGCGCCCGCCGCATCCAGCGCCGCGACGAGGCGCTCTATTTCGAGTGCCGCGCGCTTGAGCAGCCGCGCCGCGACCGGATGATCGTGGAACTCGAACACGCTCGGCGCGAGTGTGGCGTAAGCGGTCTGGTTCGCGGCGCAGAGCCACACGACGAGACTGTCGCGATCCGTCGCGCCGGTACGTGCGAGCAGCGCGCGCGACCATGCGTCCTCCGACGCGCGCCCGTCGAGCACACGCTGAAGGTGAACGACCGCACGCAGTCCGAGCCACGCGCCGCTGGCTTCGTCGCCGCTCGGGAAACCGTAGCCGCCCGCGATGCGGCAAACGCCCGCTTCGTCCAGCGACGCCGCGATGCTGCCCGTTCCCAGCGCGACGATCACGCCGGATTCGCCCCCGTGCGCGCCGAGCACGGTCGTGTAAGCGTCGCTTTCGACACGCCATGCGCGCAGGTCCGGCGCGCACGCGTGAAATGCCGCGAGCCAGTCCGCGTTGTTCACGCCCGCGAGGCCGCAGCCGAGCACGCAGTTGCGCCAGTCGAAGGGCAGCGCGGCGGCGTCGAATGCGCGGCGGCAGGCGTCGCCGATCGACTGCCACGCACGTTCGACGCCGAGCCCGAGGCCCGAAGGTCCGCCGCTCGCGCGTGCGATTTCGATGCCGTGCGCGTCGGCGAGGACGACGCGTGTGCCGCTTCCGCCGCCGTCGATGCCGAGCAGGAAGCCGTTGAAATCCGATGTCGAAGAGGTAGTCATGGGCGCAAGTTTATCGGCGGTCACGGCGCGCGCCAATTGGCCGAATGGCATAGGTGGCGCGGCGCAAGCGTTCGGCTATGCTGACGCGATCCAAAATAATGACGAGGATTCGCAATGGCAGACACCGATCACACCCGCTGCGCGTGGGCCACGACCGACGCGATGATCCAGTACCACGACGAAGAATGGGGCGTGCCGTCGCGCGACGATCGGCATCTGTTCGAAATGCTCGTGCTCGAAGGCGCGCAAGCCGGCCTTTCCTGGTCGACGATCCTCAACAAGCGCGAGGGATATCGCGCGCTTTTCGCCGGCTTCGACATCGACAAGGTGGCGCGCTTCACCGAAAAGGATATCGAGCGGATCGTGCTGGACGCGCGCATCGTGCGTAATCGCGCGAAGATCGAATCGGCGGTGCTCAACGCGCGCGCCGTGCAGCAGATCCAGCAGGAACACGGCTCGTTCGCGGACTTCGTCTGGTCGTTCGTCGGCGGCAAGACCATCGATACGCCGCGCGATGACGCGAACCCCACGCCCGCCTCCACGCCCGAGTCCGACGCCATGAGCAAGGCGCTCAAGAAGTACGGCTGCAAGTTCATCGGCACGACGATTTGCTACGCCTTCATGCAGGCGACCGGCATGGTCAACGATCACGCAGCCGGCTGCTCGTCGCGAGGAAAACCTAAGACAAAACGCAAAACGGCAGCCAAATCCGCGCATTGACGACATTCTTATGCGGAAAATTTTGCTTTTTGACAAAGACCCTGAGCGCAAAATATGCGTCCTAGGGAAAATCCTGATAGAAGCCGGTTTTTTGCAGTGAAGCATGCGCAATTGCCCGAATTACAAGGCTTTTGCGCGGGTTTTCCGCACTGCACGAACGTACGAGCCGTGTAAAAATGGCGTCCTCGCGTGCGCTGGCGCACCTTTTTACCGGACCGAGCCGCTATAACTGCGGTGTACGGATCGTCCACTGAGTGTAGAAATCCGACGCGAGCAGACGGGCCTGCGAGACCACGGCCCAGCCCGGGAAACCGTCGTGCTCGATGAAGTGCCCGAGCGGCAAAGCGTTGATTCAGGTTGCGCCACATTCGCAACGACGCCGCCGCCTCGTAACACAGGTGCAGGTTCTCGAACATTTAAACGCATGGCCGCTGCGCAGGGGCGCAGGGGAGATGACTATGAAAAGCTTGAACTTCCTGACCCATCAGGAGATTTTCAACGGCGCGGTACAGCATCTTTTCGTGCAAGGACACGCGGCTCTGCTGCCGCATGGCGGCGGCGCGTATCGCGGATACTGCGGCGGCTGTCCTGTCGGCAGCTTCATCAAGCCGCGCGACTACATCACCGCGATGGAAGGCGTGCCCGTTCGCTACATCGCCAAGCCGCCCGAGCAGGTGCCGGCGTACATGGATGCCGGCGTCGCGGCGCTCAGGCGCGCGCTGCTTCGTGCGCGCATCAACGTGTTCGATCCCAATACCGTCGAATTGCTTTCTTGCCTGCAGAACGTGCATGACGTTTTCGGCAAGTGGGAATGGCGCGAGCGTCTGACGTCGATCGCGCGTCAGTTCGGGCTATCCGCCGAGCTTTTGAAAACGGCTGCGTGAAACTGCAGGTGTTGTGATGTTGAGCCCCATGACGATGTTGAGCCCGAAGGACATTTACGAGCGCGTCAGCGAGCACTTGCTGACGCAGCGCGCGGTGTCCGAGGATGACAACGGCTCGTGCCGGCTTCGCAGCCCGGAGGGCCGCAAATGCGCGATCGGCTCGCTCGTGCGCGACGATCTGTACGAGCCGGAACTGGAAGGCGTCGGCATTTCGTACTATCGGCATGCGCGGGACGGCAAGCTGTTGCGCGCGCTCTACGCATCGAACGTGAATGCCTACGATCCGAACATCATCGATCTGCTGATCGAGCTGGAAGAAGTGCACGATTACGCCGATATCGACGCGTGGCCGGAACTGCTTGCGGCGCTCGGAAAGCGCCACGCGTTCGTGTGATCTCGGCAAACGCGTAGTTCGACGTACAAACAAAACGGCGGTGCGCCCTCACGGGTCGCACCGCCGTTTTGCCATGCGGACGAGGATCCGAAAATCCTCGCCAGCAAAAGACGCTTAGTGCATCTTCTTCGGCAGCATCTGGCTGCGCAGGCGCTTGCGCAGACGCGCGACAGCCGCGGCCTTCTTGCGCTTGCGCTCGGTGGTCGGCTTTTCGTACGACTGGCGTTCGCGCAGTTCGGCGATGAGGCCATTGCGCTCGATGGTGCGGCGGAAACGCCGAATCGCGACATCGAACGGCTCGTTTTCTTTGAGGACGATAGTGGTCATGTAAATCCTGAGATTGCTAAACGTATTTTCAAGCGCGCGACGATACGAGCTGCCGCGCCCCGGCACTCCGATCGTCCGCCGGGCACGCAATGGCGCGACGGGCACGAGCAAAGCGGCCACGGAGGCCGGAAAAGAGAGCGTTGGGATTCAGCCGCGGAAGCGGCGTGCGCTTTCGAAAGAACCACACGAAGGCGCGTTTCTGAGCCGTTCGCCGCTGCTTGTTGACGTTGTCATTCTCAGCGGCGAAGGCAGGAAATCGGGCACATTTCTCGATTCGGGCGCGATGTTACCAGAACACCGCGCCACTGCCAACCACTTCGAGCCATCAACTCATTGATGCAACAGATTTATTTCTGCGACGCGCTGGCTTCGTCCAGAAGTTCGATGTCATCGGTGGCGAGTTGGAGGCGCGTCGCGGCGGCGAGACTTTCCAGTTGCGCGACCGACGTGGCGCTGGCAATCGGCGCCGTCACGCTCGGACGCGCGATCATCCAGGCGAGCGCGACCGTTGCGGGCGTGGTGTCGTTGCGCTTCGCGACTTCGTCGAGCGCGCTGAGAATCCTGAAGCCGCGCGGGTTCAGATATTTTTCGACGCGCGAGCCGCGCGCCTTGTGCTGCGTGTCTTCCTTCGAACGGTACTTGCCCGACAGAAAACCGCTCGCGAGCCCGTAGTACGGCACGACCGCGATCTTGTGCTGCTGCGCCACCGGCTCCAGTTCGCTTTCGTAGCCTTCGCGATCGTAGAGGTTGTACTCCGGCTGAAGGATTTGATAGGCCGGCAAGCCCGACTCCTTCGCGATCGCAAGCGCCGTATCGACGCGTTCGCCCGTGTAGTTCGACGCGCCGATCACCCTCACCTTCCCTGCCTGAATGAGCTTCTGATACGCGTCGAGCGTCTGATCGAGCGGCGTGTTTTCGTCGTCGTAATGGGAGAAGTAGACGTCGATGTAATCGGTCTTGAGCCGCCGCAGCGAATCGTCGACGGCCGCCGCGATGTTCGCCGCCGATAACCCGGCGCGCGTGCTCAGCTTGCCGACTTTCGTCGCGAGCACGACCTGATGGCGCTTGCCGCTTTCCTTGAACCACTTGCCGATGATCGCTTCCGATTCGCCGCCCTGATGCCCGTCGACCCAGGCGGAATAGACGTCCGCGGTGTCGATGAAATTGAGGCCGTGATCGACGAACGCGTCGAGGATCGAGAACGACGTGCGCTCGTCGGCGGTCCAGCCGAACACGTTGCCGCCGAAGACGAGCGGCGCGACTTTCAGTTCCGATGTGCCGATGCTGCGTGTCTGCATGTGTGCTCCGAGTGCGCGAAAAGGACGGACCGAAAAGCATACGCGCGAAAGCGGCGCCTTGCCGGGCGAGCCTGCGCCACCTTACGGGTGCATTCATTACACAAATCGTTTGCGCGGGCCTTAAGTTTTTTTCGAGGGGCCCGATAACCACAAGTAGGCGGCCGGCTATCACCGAGCGCAGGACCGCCAGGCAACTCACTCGGTGCCATTAGCCAAAGCCAGATACAGTCTCCCAGGAGAGAACAAATGATCGGTATCAACAGCAATATCAACTCGCTGGTTGCTCAGCAGAACCTCAACAGCACGCAAAGCGCGCTGTCGTCGGCCATCACCCGCCTGTCGTCGGGCAAGCGCATCAACAGCGCCGCTGACGATGCCGCTGGTCAGGCAATCGCGTCGCGCATGACGACGCAGATCAACGGTTTGAACCAAGGCGTGTCGAACGCGAACGACGGCGTGTCGATGGCGCAAACCGCATCGAGCGGTCTGAACCAGATCACCGACAACCTGCAACGTATTCGCCAGCTGGCCGTGCAAGCTTCGAGCGGCTCGCTTTCGAGCACCGACCAGGCCGCGCTGCAGAAGGAAGTGTCGCAGCGTATCGCTGAAGTGAACCGTATCGCTTCGCAAACCACGTACAACGGCACGAACGTGCTCGACGGTTCGGCTGGCAACGTCAGCTTCCAGGTCGGCGCGAACGTCGGTCAGACGATCAGCATCGATCTGAGCAAGGGCGTGTCGGCAGCTCAGCTCGGCGGCGGCGTGCCGCAGAAGGGCACGACGATCTCGACGATCAGCGGCATCAGCCTCACGAGCACGGGCTCGGCGGCATCGGCAGGCACGACGCCGGCGATCACGTCGATCAACGTGCTGGCCGACGGCAACGGCGGCTTCACGTTCACCGACCAGAACAACCAGGCTCTGTCGTCGAGCGTGACGACGTCGCTGTTCGGCTCCAGCACCACCGGCTCGACGACGAATCCGAAGCCGCTGACGCTGTCGGGCTCGGGCGCATTCGCGAAGACGGTTCAAGCAACGGCTCAGGGTACTGCAGCAACCGCTCTCGGCTCGATCAGCACGACGAACGCCGGAACGACCCAAGGCGGCGGCTACGCCACGGCGAACCAGAGCCTCGGCACGGTCACCGGCGTTGCACTGAACGCAGACGGCACGGCGGCAACCGGCGCAACCGCAGCGATCACGTCGATCAACGTGCTCGCCGACGGCAACGGCAGCTTCAAGTTCACCGACCAGAACGGCAACGCACTGAGCAGCGGCGCTGCGGCACTCTTCACGATCACGGCGGGCACGGGCACGGGCGCGGCCAAGACGGGTGACACGCTCGCCTTCACCGCGGGCGGCGCTCTCGGCGCGACCGCACCGACCGGCTTCGGCACGACCAACGAACTGTCGAGCCGCGCGGCGATCGCCACGGCGAACGCGACCAACAACCCGGTGGCAGTGTCGAGCATCGACCTGACCTCGGCGAACGGCGCGAACGTCGCGATCGAATCGATCGACAACGCACTGAACACGGTCAACAGCATCCAGGCAGGTCTGGGCGCCGCACAAAACCGCTTCACGTCGATCGCTGCAACGCAGACGGCTCAGTCGACCAACCTGTCGTCGGCTCAGTCGCAAATCACCGACGCGAACTTCGCGCAGGAAACCGCGAACCTGTCGAAGGCTCAAGTGCTGCAACAAGCCGGTATCTCGGTGCTGGCTCAAGCGAACTCGATGCCCCAGCAAGTTCTGAAGCTCCTCGGCTAAGCATCGCGGCCGACGCTGTAAGCGGCGCGCATCGTCAGTACAATGCGCGCCGGATGTAACAAAGCATCGCATCAGAAGCACGGCAGTCAGCGCACCGGGAGCTCGTCTCCCTGTGCGCGTTTTCGGGAGATGACGCCTCCCGCCCCATTCCTCAACGATCGCGACAAGTAACGAGCGGAGCACACATGACCACCGTAGCCACGACAACGGGTTCCACTGTCGATCCGACGAGCGCCGTACAGCAGGCCGCACAGTCGATCATCAGCGGTTCCACGAACTCGACGATGGACGTGAACTCGCTCGTCAGCGCGCTCGTCAACGCGAAGGTCGCGGGTCAGACCGACGCGCTCAACAACAAGAAAACGTCCGACAACACGCAGCTCACCGCAATCGGTTCGCTCAAGTCGGTGCTTTCGCTGCTGCAAAGCTCGATCGCCAATCTCGCCAACGGCAAGACGCTCGGCTCCTTCACGGCCACCGGCGACGGCAAGGGCCTCACCGCCACGGCGGACACCACGGCGGTCGCGGGCAGCTACGCCGTCAAGGTGACGAACATCGCGTCCGCGCAGTCGCTCACCTCCGGCGTGTTTTCGACGAAAGACAATCTCGGCACCGGCTCGATCACGCTCAAGGTCGGCGACAAGTCGAGCACGATCAAGCTCGACAGCACCAACAACACGCTCTCGGGCATCGTCTCCGCGATCAACTCGGCGTCCGACAATCCGGGCATCACGGCGACCATCGTCAACGGCGCGGACGGCGCGCACCTCGTGCTGCGCTCCTCGTCGACGGGACTCGCGAACGCCATCAACGTGTCGGTCAATGCGGACGACAGCAGCTCGGCGATCAACAA
Source organism: Caballeronia novacaledonica (assembly GCF_900258035.1). Lineage (GTDB taxonomy): Bacteria > Pseudomonadota > Gammaproteobacteria > Burkholderiales > Burkholderiaceae > Caballeronia > Caballeronia novacaledonica. Next base: position 12,332 of record NZ_OGTP01000020.1, read on the forward strand.
GCTCGCGGTGACGTCGTCGACCACCTCGACCGATCCCGATCCGACCGATTCGACCAAGACCATTTCCGTGCCCGAGCACACCATCATCGATGGCGCCAACGGCTGGTCGCAGTCCTCGGCGGGCGTGGACTCGCACGTCTCGATTGCGGGAACGGACGTCACGAGCGCGAGCAACACGATCAAGGAAGCGGTCACGGGCGTGAGCATGACGCTCACTTCGGACTCCGTCGGCACGACGCAGACGCTCACGATCGGCCAGGACGTCGCGGGTCAAAAGACGGCCATCGACGCGTTCGTCACGGCGTACAACAATTTCATCAGCACGGCGGCATCGTTGACGTCCTACGATGCGACGGCGAGCTCGCAAGGCGCGCTGCTCGGCGACTCGATGATGAACACGATCAAGAACACGCTCGCCAGCACGATCAGCGCGGGCATCGGCACGGGCACGAGCAAGGTCAACCTGGCATCGATCGGCATCACGCTGCAACCGGACGGCTCGCTGAGCACGGACGAAGACGCGCTCACCGACGCGCTGACCAACAACTCGGGCACGGTCGCGTCGCTCTTCAACTCGACCAACGGCGTAGCCGCCACGCTGAACAACAGCCTGACGTCGTTCCTGCAGACGGGCGGCATCATCGATACGCGCACGACCGCGCTCAACGACGACCTGTCCAGCATCGCCGATCAGCAGACGCAGCTCACCGCGTACACGCAGCAACTGACGACGAGCTACAACGACCAGTTCACGGCACTCAACACGCTGATGTCGAGCATGGCGACGCAAGCGAGCTATCTGACCGCGCTCTTCGGCGGCACCAACAGCGCGGGCGCGCTGGCGACGAACTCGAAGTAAAGGCGGAGACGCAACATGAACCAGCAGGAAGTGATTGAAAACGCCTGGTCGCTGAGCGAGGCGATCGAAGAAGCGGTGAGCAACGGCGACTGGGCGCGCGCCGCCGAACTCGACGAAGCGCGCGCTCCGTTCGTGATGGCGCTGCAAGGCGAACAAACGGCGGACGCGCTTGCGATCATCCGCAAGATTCAGGCGAGCATTCAGTCAGTCGCCGCGCGTGTCCAGACGGCGCAGACGACGCTGGCGGCAACGTATCGCCGTTCGATGGACGGCGCCAAAGCCGCGAGCCGCTACCATCAGGCCGCGCGCTTCTAAAGTTTCCCGCGCAAGCGCCGATAACTCTTCCAAGAACAACAAGAAAGACGCGCTGAATTTCTGGCGCGCTGCTTCGCTCTTGATGCCCGCTTCGGCGGGCATTCTTATTTCTCAGCGCCCGAGCGTCAACACGAGATAGGCCGCATACAGCACGCCGTTGCCGAGCAGCGCCCACAGCACGACGCCGTTTTCCTTCGCGTTCAAGCGCAGCCACGCCGCCGCCGCGAGCGTGATGAGCACGCCGGTCAGCACCTCGACGCGCGGCTCCCACGGCGTCAGCATGATGCCGATGCCCGGCAGCAACGTCCCTTGAAACACCATCGCTCCGGTGATGTTGCCGAACGCGAGCGTGTCCTTCCCTCTGCGCGCCCACAAAATGCTGTTCACCTTCTCGGGCAATTCCGTGGCGATCGGAATGATGATGAGCGACAGCAACAGCGGCGAAATCCCCAGCGCGTGCGATACGCCTTCGACGCCGTGAATGAATCCCTTCGCGCCGCCGACGAGCAACACGATGCCGAAGAGAAACTGCAACATGATCGAACCGAGCGACGTCTTCAAACCGAGCCGCGACGCGAACAGGGCCTCGGGCGCTTCGGTCCCGTGCCCGCCCTCGACGAGCTTCGCCGAAGCCCTGAACGTCGAAATCACATAAACGACATACACGCCGACGAGACCCGCCGCGAATAACGCCCGCACCTGCCACGCATGATGCGGCACGAACATCGCCGCGCACGCAATCAGGAACGCACACAGGAAGAAGTTGAGATCGCGCGTGAAGCCGCTGCGCTCCGGCGTGATCCGGCCACGCAAGCCACGCGACTTGAGAATCGCGACGGTCATGAGGCACGTGGAAAGCGTCGCGAGCATCAGCGGCGCGCCGAGAATCGCGCCGACGCCGATCTCTTCGTTCACTGCACGGCTCGATGTGCCGCCGAGCAGCGCGATGATCGGCACCGTGGTCTCCGGCAATGCCGTGCCGACGGCAGCGAACAGCGATCCGGTCACGCCTTCGGAAATGCCGAGCCGTTCGCCGAGATGTTCGAGTGCATTCGTGAAAAGCTCTGACGCGATCAGAATGATCGCGAGCATCAACGCGAGTTCGAGAAACAGCATCGTCATGCGGCACCTCGCATCGAAGCATGCGACGAGTGCGCAAGCGTGCGCGAAAGACGGGGATGTTGTAGTTGTGGGGACATGATGATTCCACGGCCGGACGTGAAGCGAACCACGATGCGCCATGCGCCGTCCGACCAGGAACGACATGGCGCATCGATGGTCTCGCCAAACCGTTCCGGTCGAACGCGCCACGGCAGCAGGGCCGAGGATGTTGACGCGTTCTCCTTCGATCACGAAGGAAGGCTACTCCCCAAAGACGGCGCAAGTGTAGCCCGGCGCGCTCGTTTTCGGCAAGCCGCGAATAAGCGTATGCCGATCGAATCGTTGTCGGCATCGGAGGGATTCGCTACGCTAGCCGCGCCGGGCGCGTCGCTTGCTGCGTGCGCCCAAGCTCATCCACGAACAAAAATGAAGGTCACGGGAGATCTCATGCGCCTGAAACTCTTCGCCGCGGCAGCGGCATTAGCATGCTTGGCCGCGCCGACCATCGCGATGTCCAAGCCGCTCACGGTCTGCACCGAATCGAGCCCGGACGGCTTCGATGTCGTGCAGTTCAATTCGCTCGTGACGACCAACGCGTCGGCGGATGTCATCTTCAATACGCTCGTCTCTTACGACGAAGCCGCGAAGAAAGTCGTGCCCTCGCTCGCGGACAAGTGGGACGTGAGCAGCGACGGCCTGACCTACACGTTCCATCTGCGTCCGAACGTTCAGTTTCAGACGACCGATTACTTCAAGCCGTCACATTCGCTCGATGCCGACGACGTCGTCTTCACGTTCGAGCGCATGCTGTCGGACAGCAATCCGTGGCACAAGGTCGCCGGCGCGAGCGGCTTTCCGCACGCGCAGTCGATGGGCCTCGTGAAGCTCATCAAGGCCGTATCGAAAGTCGATGACCATACCGTGAAATTCGAGCTTAACGAACCGAACGCGACCTTCGTGCCGATTCTCACGATGGGCTTCGCTTCGATCTATTCGTCGGAATACGCGGACAAGCTGCTGAAGGCGAACCAGCAAACCGATCTGAACAGCAAGCCCATCGGCACCGGGCCGTTCATGCTGAAGAGCTATACGAAGGATTCCGTGATTCGCTACGACGTCAACCCGGCGTACTGGGGCCCGAAGCCGAAGATCGACCGCCTGATCTATGCGATCACGCCGGATGCGTCCGTGCGCGCGCAGAAGATCAAGGCGGGCGAATGCCAGATCGCGCTGTCGCCGAAGCCGCAGGATGTGCTCGACGCGAAGAAGGACAAGTCGCTGAAAGTGAGCGAAGCGCCCGCGTTCATGACGGCGTTCGTCGCGCTCAATACGCAGAAGAAGCCGCTCGACAACCCGAAGGTGCGTCAGGCGATCAACATGGCGTTCGATCGCACGACGTACATGAAGACCGTGTTCGACAACACCGGCACGCCCGCCGTGAATCCGTATCCGCCGAACACGTGGAGCTACGACAGGAACATCGCGGCGTACAAGTATTCATCGGCGGATGCGAAGAAGCTGCTCGCCGACGCGGGCTTCCCGAACGGTTTCGACACGACGATCTGGGTGCGCCCGAACGGCAGCGTGCTGAATCCGAATCCGAAAGCCGGCGCCGAACTGCTGCAAGCCGACCTCGCGAAGATCGGCGTGAAGGCGCAGGTCAAAGTGATCGAATGGGGCGAACTGATCAAGGAAGCGAAACAAGGTCAGCACGACATGCTGTTCATGGGCTGGGCCGGCGACAACGGCGATCCGGACAACTACATGTCGCCGCTCTTCAGTTGCAACGCGGTGAAGTCGGGCATCAACTTCGCGCGCTATTGCGACAGCCGGCTCGACAAGCTCATCGCCGACGGCAAATCGACCGCCGATGTCGCGCAGCGCACGAAGGCGTATGTCGATGCGCAGAAGATCATCCACGATCAGGCGCTGTGGATTCCGCTCGTCTATCCGACGGCTGCGGCGCTCACGCGTGCGAACGTTGGCGGCTATAGCGTGAGTCCGTTCGGGCGCGTGAATTTCGGCGCGGTTTCCGTACAGTGATGAATCAAACCGGCGAGAAGCGGATCACACCGTCATCGCCGGTCTTGCGTTTCAACGTTCCATCGAGCCAGAGCAAGTTCAGATGCGCGAGCGCTTCGCCGAGCGCGAACGTCATCTGATGAATGTCGAGCTTGCGCTTGAACATGATCGGCACGATATCGGCGGCGCTGCACGGTTTTTCGGCGCACGCTTCACGCACTTCCGCCAGCCGCGCACGATGATGCTCGCGCAGTTGCCCGATGCGCGTCTGCACGCCGCGAAACGGCTTGCCGTGCGACGGCAGCGCGAGCGTATCGGCGGGCATCGTTTCATAACGTCCGAGCGATTCCAGATACAGCGCCAGCGGATTGCCTTCCGGCTCGACCGCGAACACGGACACGTTCGTCGAGATGCGCGGCAGCACCATGTCGCCGGAAATGAGCAGCTTGTCGGCCGCGCAGAAGAGCGCGCTGTGCTCCGGCGAATGGCCGTAACCCGACACCACTTGCCAATTGCGCATGCCGATGCGGATGACGTCGCCGTTACGGATGCGCCGATATTCCGCCGGAATCGACGGCACGAGCGTCGGGTAATAGCTGTCGCGGCGGCGCAGCGCATCGAGCGAGGCTTCGTCGGTCAGGCCGTGCGCCGCGAAATGCGCCGCCGCGCGCTCGCCGCCGGCGTTGGAACTGTCGCCCGCGGCCATCACGCGGCCCATCGCGTATTCGCCTAGCGAAATCCACAGGCGCACGTTCCAGCGCTTTTTGTCGCCGCCCTGGCAGATCCAGTCGGCGAGGCCCAGATGGTCCGGATGGCAATGCGTGACGATCACGCGCAGCACGGGCAAGCCATCGAGCACGGACTCGAACACGCGCTCCCAGTTCGCGCGGATCGTGTCGCTCGAAATGCCGCAATCGACGACGGTCCAGCCCTTCACGCCGTCGATCTCGTCGGCGAGCAGCCAGAGATTGATGTGATCGAGCGCGAACGGCAACGGCATGCGCAGCCAGAACACGCCCGGCGCCACTTCCTTGACGCCGCCCGATTCCGGCAGTGCGTCGGCGAAGACATATTCGAGCTCGTGTTCGAGTGTGTTCATTCGGTGCATGCCTCCGGGTTTGCGCCGCGTTGCAATTTGGCGAAGTTGACGATAACGTAAACGTCCATTCTAACGTTGCGCGCGCATTTGCGCTGCCGGCCCGCGATGACTCAGCCGACGCACTACACCATCACCGAACTGGCGCGCGAATTCGACATCACGCCGCGCGCGATCCGCTTCTACGAAGATCAGGGCCTGCTCGCGCCGAAGCGCGAAGGCTCGAACGGCCTGCGGCGGGTGTATTTGCCGCGCGACCGCACGCGCCTCAAGCTCACGCTGCGCGGCAAGCGGCTCGGCTTCACGCTGTCGGAAATCCGCACGCTGCTCGATCTCTACGATTCGCCCACCGGCTCGGCCACGCAATTGCAGGCTTTCGTCGACACGATCGCGGCGCATCGCGAAGTGCTCGAACGCCAGCTCGAAGACCTGAACACGACGCTCGCCGAACTCGCCGCCTACGAGGAACAAGGCCGCGCGCTGATCGCAGCAGGAACCGAAAAGCGCGCACGCAAGCCCAAAGCGGCATGACGTGACCGCCCCACACGAAGCGCAGGGTCGACATGAATCATTTCCCCAAGCTGCTCTCGTCGCAAATCGGCTTCGATGTCGCGCAGACGATACTCGAAGGCTTCGAGCATCATTACCGCGTGTTCCGCGAAGCCGCGATCGGGGCGAAGAGTCTGTTCGAGCGCGGCGAATGGCATGCGTTGCAGCAACTGGCGCGCGACCGCATCGCGTCGTATGACGATCGCGTGAAGGAATGCGTCGCGTCGCTCGAAGACGAATACGACGCCGAGAACATCGACGACGACGTGTGGCAGCAGATCAAGCTGCATTACATCGGCTTGCTGACGACGCACCGGCAGCCCGAATGCGCGGAGACGTTCTTCAATTCGGTGTGCTGCAAGATTCTGCATCGCTCGTACTTCAACAACGATTTCATCTTCGTGCGCCCGGCGATCTCGACCGAATACATCGAGAACGACGAACCCGCCGCGAAACCCACGTATCGCGCGTATTACCCGCAGAAAGACGGCCTCGCCGCGACGCTCGAACGCATCGTCACGAACTTTCAGCTCGAACCGCCGTTCGAGGACTTGCAGCGCGACGTGCAATGCGTGATTCAGGCAATGCGCGACGCCTTCGGGGACATCACGCCCGCGCCGAATTTCCAGATTCACGTGCTGTCGTCGCTGTTCTTCCGGAACAAGGCGGCGTATGTCGTCGGGCGCGTGATCAACGGCGATGCGCTGCTGCCCTTCGCCATCGCGATCCGGCACCCGAAGCCCGGTCTGCTCGCGCTCGACACCGTGCTGCTGTCGCGCGAGCAGGTGCTTATCATCTTCAGCTTCTCGCACTCGTATTTTCTGGTCGACATGGAAGTGCCGTCGGCGTTCGTGCAGTTTCTGAGCACGATCATGCCGCGCAAACCGAAGGCCGAAATCTATACGTCCGTCGGCTTGCAGAAGCAGGGCAAGAACGATTTCTATCGCGACCTGCTGCATCACCTTTCGCATTCGAGCGACAGGTTCATCATTGCGCCCGGCATCAAGGGGCTCGTGATGATCGTCTTCACGCTGCCGTCGTTTCCTTATGTGTTCAAGCTCATCAAGGACGCGTTTCCGCCGCCCAAGGAAACCACGCGCCAGAAGATTCAGGACAAGTATCAGCTCGTGAAACGTCACGACCGCCTGGGCCGCATGGCCGACACGCTCGAATACTCGAGCGTCGCGCTGCCCGTCGCGCGTCTCGACGATGCGCTCATCCGCGAACTGGAGAAGGAAGCGCCGTCGATGATCGAGTACGAAGGCGACAATCTCGTCATCAGGCACGTGTATATCGAGCGGCGCATGATGCCGCTGAATCTCTTCCTGAGAGACGGAAGCGATGACGAAATCGATCACGGCATCAAGGAGTACGGCGACGCGATCAAGCAATTGATCCAGGCCAACATCTTTCCCGGCGACATGCTGTACAAGAACTTCGGCGTGACGCGGCATGGGCGCGTGGTGTTCTACGACTACGACGAAATCGAGTATCTGACCGATTGCAACGTGCGCCGCGTGCCGCCGCCGCGCAACGAGGAAGACGAGCTGTCGGGCGAGCCGTGGTATACCGTCGGGCCGCACGATATCTTTCCCGAAACGTACGGCACGTTTCTGCTCGGCGATCCGCGCGTGCGCGCGGCTTTCATGCGCCATCACGCGGATTTTTTCGATCCCGCGCTCTGGCAGCGTTACAAGGAACAACTGCAGCGCGGCGAACTTGCCGATTTCTTTCCCTATGACCGGGACGTCCGATTCTGCATCCGTTATCCGGAGCGCTTCGACGAGTCCGGCCGACACGACGCGCGCGCCGCCTGAGCGCACGCGCGATTGCATTGACTATCGACATGAACTCAAGCAACGACAACAATCCCCTCGCCCATCTGTTCGCGAACAACCAGAACTGGGTTGCGCACAAGCTCGACGAGGACGCCGAGTTCTTCCAGCGCCTCGCGCATCAGCAAACGCCGGAATATTTGTGGATCGGTTGCGCGGACTCGCGCGTGCCCGCCAACGAAATCATCGGCCTGCCGCCGGGCGAAGTGTTCGTGCACAGAAACATCGCGAACGTGGTCGTGCACTCGGACCTCAACTGTCTTTCGGTGATCCAGTTCGCCGTCGATCTGCTGAAGGTGAAGCACATCATGGTCGTCGGCCATTACGGCTGCTCGGGCGTGGGCGCGGCGCTCGTCGGGCGGCGCGTCGGCCTCGCGGACAACTGGCTGCGCCATGTCGAAGACGTGCGCGAGAAGCACGCCGCGCTGCTCGACGAATGGCCGATGGGCGACGCGCGTCACCGCCGTCTCGTGGAACTGAATACGATCGAGCAAACCATCAACGTGTGCCGCACGACCGTCGTCAACGATGCATGGGCGCGCGGGCAGGAACTCACCGTGCACGGCTGGACCTACGGCGTGCACGACGGCCGCCTGCGCAACATGGGCATGATGATCAGCGCGCCGGACGAGATCGATCCGGTGTACCGGTCATGCGTTGCCGCGATGACACGCAGCGGCGCGCATTCCGCGGAGAACGATGTACTCGCGTCCGATGCGGCGCGTCTGGGCGATATTCCCGCCGTTATTCAAGGCGTCATCAAGGAGCTGAAACATGAGTGAGACACAAACGGATTCCGTCGTCATCGTCTCGGCGGCGCGCACGCCGATGGCCGCGTTTCAAGGCGATTTCGCCTCGCTGACCGCGCCGCAGCTCGGCGCCGCGGCGGTCAAGGCCGCAGTCGAGCGCGCGGGCGTGAAACCCGAACAGATCGACGAAACGATCATGGGTTGCGTGCTGCCCGCCGGACAAGGCCAGGCGCCCGCGCGTCAGGCCGCGCTCGGCGCGGGGCTGCCGCTCTCGACCGGCTGCACGACGATCAACAAGATGTGCGGCTCCGGCATGCGCGCCGCGATGTTCGCGCATGACATGCTGCTGGCCGGATCGGTCGATGTGATCGTCGCGGGCGGCATGGAAAGCATGACGAACGCGCCGTACCTTCTGCCCAAGGCGCGCGGCGGCATGCGCATGGGCCACGGTCAGGTGCTGGATCACATGTTCCTCGACGGCCTCGAAGACGCCTACGAGAAGGGCCGCCTGATGGGCGCGTTCGCGGAGCAATGCGCGTCGTCGTATGCGTTCTCGCGCGAGTCGCAGGATGCGTTCGCGGTCGAATCGCTGCGGCGCGCGCAACGGGCGAACGAAGACGGTTCGTTCAAGTGGGAGATCGCGGCGGTCACCGTGCAGGGCAGGAAAGGCGACACCGTGATCGACCGCGACGAGCAGCCGTTCAAGGCCAACATCGAGAAGATTCCGTCGCTCAAGCCCGCGTTCGCGAAGGACGGCACGGTGACGGCGGCCAATTCGTCATCGATTTCGGATGGCGCGGCGGCGCTCGTGATGATGCGCGAATCGACCGCCAGGCGGCTCGGCGTGAAGCCGATTGCGCGCGTCGTCGGGCACAGCACGTTTGCGCAGGAACCGGCGTTGTTCACGACCGCGCCCGTCGGTGCGATCAAGAAGTTGTTCGAGAAGAACGGCTGGCGCGCGAACGACGTCGATCTGTACGAAATCAACGAAGCGTTCGCCGTCGTGGCGATGGCCGCGATGCGCGAGCACGATCTGCCTCACGACAAGGTCAACGTGAACGGCGGCGCGTGTGCGCTCGGACATCCGATCGGCGCGTCGGGCGCGCGAATTCTCGTGACGCTGCTCGGCGCGCTGAAGACGCGCGGATTGAAGCGCGGAGTGGCGACTTTGTGTATCGGCGGCGGAGAAGCGACGGCGATGGGCGTCGAGCTGATCTGAACGTCGTCTTTGCGCGGGGCGATTACCGCGGCGCCCCCGCCAGCGACATCGCCACCGCGCGCTTGAACGGCGGGAATCGTTCGCCGATGCGCAACATCGCGTCACGCGCGATCCGCGCGGGGAACGAGTCGCGCGTGTAGATTTCGGTGATGAGCCGCGTGATCAGATAAAGCGGCCGCGTCTCCTGCCGATGCTTCTGCTCGTATCGCGCGAGCAGCGCATCGCCGGCGATATCGCGTCCCGCCGCGCGCGCATCGCACAGTCCGCGCGACAGCATCTCGATGCCGGCCAGCCCGAAATTGAAGCCATGCGCCGTGACCGGATGCATGCCGACCGCCGCATCGCCGACGGTCGCGAAACGCTTCGCCACGAATCGCTTCGGATACACCGACACCAGCGGATAAACATGCCGCGTCGTGCGCAACGTCATCGTGCCGAGCCTTCGCTCGAAACGGCGCTCGATTTCGCGATTGAACGCATCGGCATCGAGCGCGTTCAACCGTTCGGTGTCGCGCGCGTCGAGCGTCACCACGACCGACGACCGGTGCGCGCCCGTCTCCGGATCCGGATTCATCGGCAGCAGGGCGAGCGTCTGCCCATGGCCGAACCATTCCCACGCCGCGTGGGCGTGCGGCGCATCGTGCGTCATGCAGCACACGAGCATCGACTTGCCGAAATCGTGCATGTCGGCGGCGATGCCCGCCATGCGGCGCGTCGCGGAGAAACGGCTGTCCGCCGCGACGACCAGTTGCGCCGCGATCGTCTCGCCGCTTTCGAGCCGCACGCGCGCGCCGCGGGCATCGGTATCGATATCGATCACGCGCTCCGACGCGACGACGCGCATGTCCGCGCCCGCCGCGCGGCGATGCTCGAACGCGTCGAACGCCGCGCGCCGGATCAGATGATTCGACACGAGCCAGCCGAGTTCCGCATGGCCCGAGAGCGCATGGCCGATCTTCAGCGCGAACGGCGACGAGCCGTTGAGAATGCGCGCGTCCGCGAGCGGCGATTTCGCGTGCGCGTCGATGCGCTCCCACACGCCGAGCGTCTTCAGAAACGCGACGGACTTCTGCGTCAGCGCGATCTCGCGTCCGTCGAACGCGGGCTCGCGCAGCGCGTCGTGGCTCTGCTGTTCGACCAGCACGATCGACAGACACGCGCCGCTCATCGCATTCGCCAGACACAAACCCGCCGGCCCCGCGCCGACGATCACGATATCCGCATGCACCATTTTTTCCGGTCTTACTTGTCTGAAAGCGCACAACGATAGCCGAAAGGTCTGCGAACGATCCGCGACAGCGGGTCGCGCGCTATAGTCGCAAGGTCGTCCACACAAGGAATCTGTCGGTCATGAAAACGGTATTGATCGTCGGCGCGTCGCGCGGCCTCGGGCACGAATTCGCGCGCGCATATTGTCGCGATGGCTGGCGCGTGCTCGCCACCGCGCGCGACAAATCCTCGCTCTCCGCGCTCGACGCGATGGGCGCGCAAACCTTCCCGCTCGACGTCACGCAGCCCGAGCAGGTCGCCGCGCTCGCGTGGCAACTCGACGAGGAAAAGCTCGACGTGGCGATCGTCGTGTCGGGCGTGTACGGTCCACGCACCGAAAGCGTCGACACCATCGGCGCGGCGGATTTCGATCAGGTGATGCACACCAACGTTCGCGGCCCGATGCAACTGATTCCCGTGCTGCTGCCGCTCACCGATGCCGCGAACGGCGTGCTAGCGGTCGTGTCGAGCAAGATGGGCAGCATCGCCGAGACGAGCGGCACGACCGGCTGGCTGTATCGCGCGAGCAAGGCGGCGCTCAACTCGGCGCTGAAGGTGGCGTCGATCGAATCGCGTCATTCGGCGTGCATCGCGCTGCATCCGGGCTGGGTGCGCACGGAGATGGGCGGACCGTCGGCGGCGATCGACGTGGCGCACAGCGTGTCGGGCATGCGCGCGGTGATCGCCGAAGCGGGCGCGATGCGCGACGCGTTCAACGGAACCTTCGTGCAATACGACGGCACGAAAATCGAATGGTGAAACTGGAGCCAAATGTGACGTATCAGGTACACGGCGTTTCCGCATCGGGCAACTGCTACAAGGTTCGCCTCATCCTCGAACAACTCGGCCTGCCTTACGTGTGGCACGAAGTCGACATGATGCACGGCGCAACGCGCACCGACGCATTCAAACGGCTCAATCCGAACGGCAAGGTGCCGGTGCTCGTGATCGACGAGGAAACGACGCTTTCCGAATCCGGCGCGATCCTCTGCTATCTCGCCGATGGCACGCCGCTCATGCCGGGCGACCGCCTCGAACGCGCGCAGACGCTGCAATGGATGTTCTTCGAGCAATACAGCCACGAGCCGTTCGTCGCGGTGGCGCGCTTCATCCTGCAGTTTCAGAAGAATCCCGGCGATGCCCGGCTGCCCGAGAAAATCGCCGGTTCGTATCGCGCGCTCGACGTGATGGAGCAGCATCTCGCCGCGCGCACGTTTTTCGTCGGCGAGCGTTACGGCATCGCCGATATCGCGCTTTATGCCTACACGCACGTCGCCGATGAAGCAAACGTCGATCTGTCGCGCTATCCGGCGATCCGCGCGTGGCTCGAACGCGTGCGCAGCCAGCCGCGGCATGTCGCGATGCCGGGCGTCGATCAATGAAGCCGGTGGAATGTCCCTGCGGCGGCGCGGCGCCGGATCAGCGCCCGAACGCACGCGCGCCGCGTTACGAGGCGTGTTGCGGGCGTTTCATCGACGGCGGCGAAAAACCCGCCAACGCCATGGAACTGATGCGTTCGCGCTACACCGCCTACGCGCTCGGCGACACCGCATATCTTCGCGCGACGTGGGCGGAATCGACCTGCCCGCCCGATCTCGACGCATCCGGCGCCGGCACGCGCTGGCTCGGCCTGCAGATCCGCCGGCACACGCAAATCGACGCCGGTCACGAGGAAGTGGAGTTCGTCGCGCGCTACAAGGTCGGCGGGCGCGCGCACCGGCTGCACGAGGCGAGCCGCTTCACGCGCAATCGCGACGGGAACTGGATTTACATCGACGGTCAGATCAAAGAAAAGTAAATAGGTCTTTAAGAAAAATACCGCTTCACGCGGTATTAATTTCCTGAGAATTTCCTTTCAGATTAAACAGTTACGGGGTAGCACTTATTGTGCAGTGCAATTTTGAACGGTTAATCTCTGTTCACGTCAGGGCGCAGTCATCTCCGTGCCCGGACGCTCGCAGCGAAGCCCCGTTTTGAAGCCAATTGTCATGCCTTTTCCGGGCATGACTCCCGGAACCCGCAGCCGATACTGCTCTTCACGAGCAGCGCGATAGGTTTGTGACTTCAGAAAGCGTTGGGCGCGCCGTATCAACGTTTTATTGGAAGCGCAGTCGGAGTTCACGGATGGCGATCAGAACCTGGTTGGTCGGATGCAGCATGATAGGCGCGCTCGCGACGTCACTCGTCACGTCAGCCGTGCGCGCCGAACCGATCGGCGGCGTGCGTCAGACCGAAGGACTCCAGGCGCCCGCATTCGGCCAGCCGCTTTCCCGCATCCCCGATTCGCTCGACGCCGGCTTGCCCGCCGTCGCGAACGGTCTGAACGAAGCCGTCATCGACATTCCCGAAGCCGACATCGCGCTCGAAACCACCGTGTTCAAGCCGGACGGCGCCGGCCCGTTCCCGATGATCGTCTTCAATCACGGCAAGCTGCCCGGCGACTCGCACGCACAGCCGCGCAATCGTCCGGTCGCGCTCGCGCGTGAGTTCGTGCGCCACGGCTATGTCGTGGTCGTGCCGAACCGCCGCGGCTTCGCGGGCTCGGGCGGCGAATACGCCGGCCACGGCTGCGACGTCGAGGCGAACGGTTTCGCGCAGGCGCAGGACGTCGCCGCGACCGTCGCGTACATGAGCGAGCAGCCGTACATCGACAAGACGCATATCGTCGTCGCGGGCACGTCGCACGGCGGGCTGACGACCATCGCTTACGGCGCGCGCGATGCCGTCGGCGCGCCCGGCGTGCGCGGCCTCATCAACTTCTCGGGCGGCCTGCGTCAAGACGAATGCGCGGGCTGGCAGAAGAATCTCGTCAGCGCGTTCGGCGATTACGGCCAGAACGTGCGCCTGCCGTCGCTGTGGCTTTACGGCGACAACGACTCCGTCTGGCAAGGCGACCTTTCCGCGCAGATGTTCACCGCCTTCACGTCGCACGGCGCGCGCGCGAACATGGTCGATTTCGGCACCTACAAGAACGACGCGCATCGTCTCGTCGGCGATCGCGACGGCGTGCAGATCTGGTGGCCGCGCGTGAAGGCCTTCCTTGCGCAGATCGGCATGCCGACCGCCGTGCAGTATCAGGTTTCCGAGCCGAACATGCCGAGGGCGACCCACTTCGCGGACCTCGATTCCGTGCAGGCCGTGCCGTACGTCGATGAAAACGGCCGCGCCGGCTATCGCAACTTCCTCTCGCAGTATTCGAGCCGCGCGTTCGCGGTGTCGGATTCCGGCGCGTGGTCGTGGGCCGAGGGCGGCGACGATCCCATGGCCGTCGCCATCGCGAGTTGCCAGAAGCAGAGCGCCGATCCTTGCCGGCTGTACGCGGTGAACAATCGCGTCGTCTGGAACGATCAGGCTGCCGAGACGCAGACCGCATCGCGCTGAACGCGCCCTTTCCCGCTTCGTTCGAACGCCGGCCTTTGCGCCGGCGTTTTTGCGTCGATCGCATAACAACGCATCCAGTTGCGCGAAGTTGCGCGCCATAGCGCGTTTTCGCATTTCCGTTGGGCGCGCGCGCATGGCCAAAAAGCCTTCCGAATACGGAAGGTCGGGCTTCTTTTAGCGATAATTGACTCGCGCAGTTTCCCCAGCAACGCAAGCGTTCAGGCGCTTGCCCGACGTATCCGGCCTGCATCGCGCGTGCGGGCCTGGGAGCCGTTTTTGAACACAGAAGCCAATCAGGACTGGGTTGCCCGCTCGCTTGCGGCCGTGTGGCATCCGTGCACCCAGATGAAACATCACGAGCGCGTGCCGCTCGTGCCGATCGCGCGCGGCAAGGGCGCGTGGCTCTACGATCCGCAAGGCAACCGCTATCTCGACGCGATCAGTTCGTGGTGGGTGAATCTCTTCGGCCACGCGAACGACGACATCAACCAGGCGCTGAAGGATCAGCTCGACACGCTCGAGCACGCGATGCTCGCGGGCTGCACGCACGCGCCCGCCGTCGAACTGGCCGAGCGTCTTTCCGCGCTCACCGGCCGCACGCTCGGCCATGCGTTCTTCGCGTCCGATGGCGCGTCGGCGGTCGAAATCGCGCTGAAGATGAGTTTTCACTTCTGGCGCAATCGCGGCCAGGGCGAGAAGCGCGAGTTCGCGTGCCTCGCGAACAGCTATCACGGCGAAACGATCGGCGCGCTCGGCGTCACCGACGTCGCCATTTTCAAGGACGCGTACGATCCGCTGATTCGTCATGCGCATGTGGTCGCGTCGCCGGCGGCGGTGGGCGTCGATGAAGCCGTCGCCGCGATGCGCGCGCTTTTCGAGCAGCGTGCGCCGGCACTCGCGGCGGTCATCGTCGAGCCGCTCGTGCAGTGCGCGGCGGGCATGGCGATGTACGACGCCTCGTATCTCACGCAATTGCGCGCGCTGTGCGACGAATTCGGCGTGCATCTGATCGCCGATGAAATCGCCGTCGGCTGCGGGCGCACCGGTTCGTTCTTCGCGTGCGAGCAGGCGGGCGTCTGGCCGGATTTCATCTGCTTGTCGAAGGGCATCAGCGGCGGCTACTTGCCGCTTTCGATCGTCCTCACGCGCGACGAAATCTACGCCGCCTTCTACGACGAAGACGTGACGCGCGCCTTTTTGCATTCGCACTCGTACACGGGCAATCCGCTCGCGTGCCGCGCCGCGCTGGCGACGCTCGATCTGTTCGAGCGCGCGAACGTGCTCGCGGAGAACCGCCGCAAATCGGCGCTGCTGGGCGAGGCGTTGCGCGCGCAATTCGGCAAGCACGAACGCGTGAAGAACCTGCGCAATCGCGGCACGATCTTCGCGTTCGACGTCGATATCGACGACAAGACGTTCTCGCGCCGTTTCTTCGCCAACGCGCTGAAGCGCGAACTGCTCATGCGCCCGATCGGCACGACGGTCTACATGATGCCGCCGTACATCCTCTCCGACGACGAACTCCTGCTCCTCGCGCAACGCACGCGCGAAACGCTCGACGTCACGCTTCGTGGAGACGCCGCATGAGCCACACATCGCAGGCGCTTTACGAAACGCTGAAGCAAGGTCTCGCCGATATCGACGCGCGCGGCCTGCGCCGCCGCCGCAAGACGATCGACGGCGCGTGCTCCGCGCACATGAACGTGGATGGCCGCGAGCTCGTCGGCTTCGCGAGCAACGATTATCTCGGCCTCGCCGCGCACGAAGCGATCCGCGCGGCGCTCGCCGAAGGCGCGTCGCGTTACGGCGCGGGCAGCGGCGGCTCGCATCTGCTCGGCGGCCATTCGCGCGCGCACGCGCAACTCGAAGACGATCTCGCCGCGTTCTCGGGCGGTTTCGCCGACAACCCGCGCGCGCTCTACTTCAGCACCGGCTACATGGCGAACCTCGCGGTGGTGACCGCGCTGGCCGGGCGCGGCACGATCGTGTTTTCCGATGCGCTGAACCACGCGTCGCTGATCGACGGCGTGCGCCTGTCGCGCGCGGAAACGCAGATTTATCCGCACGCCGACATGGAAGCACTCGACGCGATGCTCGACGCCTCGCGCGATGGCGCCGCGACGAAGCTCATCGTCACCGACACGGTGTTCAGCATGGACGGCGACATCGCGCCGCTCGCGCGTCTCGTCGAACTCGCGGAGAAGTACGGCGCGTGGCTCGTCGTCGACGATGCACACGGCTTCGGCGTGCTCGGGCCGCAAGGGCGCGGAGCGCTGGCGCACTACGCGCTGCGCTCGCCGCATCTCGTCTATGTCGGCACGCTCGGCAAGGCGGCGGGCGTTGCGGGCGCGTTCGTCGCGGCGGATGAAACCGTCGTCGAATGGCTCGTGCAGCGCGCGCGTCCGTATATCTTCACGACGGCGTCGCCGCCGGCCGTCGCGCATGCGGTGTCGGCGAGCGTGAAAATCATCGCGGGCGACGAAGGCGACGCGCGCCGCGCGCATCTCGCCGCGCTCATCGAAACGACCCGCGCGATGCTCGAGCGCACGCGCTGGATGCCCGTCGATTCGCATACGGCCGTGCAGCCGCTCGTGATCGGCGGCAACGACGAAACGCTGGAAATCGCCGCCGCGCTCGACAAGCACGGCCTCTGGGTGCCCGCGATTCGTCCGCCGACGGTTCCGCAAGGCACGTCGCGCCTGCGCATTTCGCTGTCCGCCGCGCACAGCGAGGACGACCTCGCGCGCCTCGATCACGCATTGAACACGCTATGACCGCTTTATCGCTATTCGTCGCCGGTACCGACACGGAAATCGGCAAAACCTTCGTCTCCGCCGCGTTGCTGCACGGCTTCGCGCGCGCGGGCCTGCGCGCCGCCGCGATGAAGCCGATCGCGTCGGGCGCCGTCGAGCGCGACGGCGTGCTGCACAACGAAGACGCCGACCAGCTCGACGCCGCCGCGAACGTCGCGCTGCCGAACGACATCCGCACGCCGTTCATGATGCGCGAGCCGATCGCGCCGCATATCGCCGCCGCGCGTGAAGGCATTTTTCTGGACATCGGGCGCATTGTCGAAGCGCATCGGTTCGCGACGACGAAAGCGGATATCGTCGTGGTGGAAGGCGTCGGCGGCTTTCGCGTGCCGCTGACCGACACGCACGACACCGCCGATCTCGCCGTCGCGCTGAATCTGCCGGTGGTGCTCGTCGTCGGCATGCGGCTCGGCTGCATCAGCCACGCGCTGCTGACCGTGGAAGCCATCGCGTCGCGCGGATTGACGCTCGCGGGCTGGGTCGCGAATCGCGTCGACCCGAACATGCTGTATCCGGACGAAAATATCGCCACGCTCAGGCAACGTATCGAAGCGCCGCTTATCGGCGTGATTCCGCATCTCGCGCCGAACGACGCACGGCGCGCCGCCGATTCGCTCGACATCGGCCTTCTGACTCACCAGCTTCATCGAAAGGATTGACTTCATGACACATCAAACCGCCGCAGAGACCGCTTCCACGACCACGCCGCAACCGATGCAGCGCTGGCGCGTCGCCGATGTCGTCGCGCTGTACGACCTGCCGTTCAACGATCTGCTCTTTCGCGCGCAGACCGTGCATCGCGAACATTTCGATCCGAACGCGGTGCAGCTTTCCACGCTGCTCTCGATCAAGACGGGCGGCTGCGAGGAAGACTGCGCGTATTGTCCGCAGTCGGTGCATCACGACACCGGCCTCAAGGCCGAAAAGCTGATGGACGTCGAGGAAGTGCTGAAGGCCGCCGTCGTCGCGAAGTCCAACGGCGCGACGCGCTTCTGCATGGGCGCGGCGTGGCGCAATCCGAAGGATCGTCATCTCGAGCCGATCAAGGACATGATTCGCGGCGTCAAGGCGATGGGCCTCGAAACCTGTGTGACGCTCGGCATGCTGGAAGCGCATCAGGCGAAAGGACTGCGCGACGCCGGTCTCGATTACTACAACCACAATCTCGATACGTCGCCCGAGTTCTACGGCCAGATCATCTCGACGCGCACGTATCAGGATCGTCTCGACACGCTCGAACACGTGCGCGACGCGGGCATCAACGTGTGCTGCGGCGGGATTGTCGGCATGGGCGAATCGCGGCGCGAGCGCGCCGGGCTGATCTCGCAGCTCGCGAACATGGAGCCGTATCCGGAATCGGTGCCGATCAACAATCTCGTGCAGGTCGCGGGCACGCCGCTCACCGGCGTCGATGCGCTCGATCCGTTCGAGTTCGTGCGCACGATCGCGGTCGCGCGCATCACGATGCCGAAAGCAATGGTGCGTCTCTCCGCCGGCCGCGAGCAGATGGACGAAGCGTTGCAGGCGCTGTGCTTCGCGGCGGGCGCGAATTCGATCTTCTACGGCGACCAGCTTCTGACGACGAGCAATCCGCAAGCCGAAGCGGACCGCAAGCTGATCGAGCGTCTCGGCATGCGCGCGGAAGCTGCGCAGAATGTCGGCGTCGAAAGCGCGGAGCGCGCGTGCGGTCACGGCCACGCATGAAGATCATCTTCTACGAAAAGGGCGCCGATATCGACGCATGGCTCGGCGGCCTGCGACGCGAGTTGCCGGACGCGGACCTGCGCGTGTGGGAGCCGGGCGACACCGCGCCCGCCGATTACGCGATCGTCTGGCGCGCGCCGCGCGAGCTTTTCGCGAATCGTCCCGACCTGCGGGCCGTGTTCAATCTCGGCGCGGGCGTCGACGCGATTCTCGATGTCGAACGCAAGGAACCCGGCACGTTGCCGCCGAACGCGAAGCTCGTGCGCCTCGAAGATACCGGCATGGCGCAGCAGATGGTCGAATACGCGACTTACTGCGTGCTGCGTTATCTGCGCCGTTTCGACGAATACGACGCGCTGCAACGCGAAGGCCGCTGGGAAAAGCGGCCGCAGCACGCGCGCGAGTCATTCACGGCCGGCGTGCTCGGGCTTGGCGTGCTGGGCGCCGAAGTCGCCAAGGGGCTGCTGAAGCTCGGCGTGCCGGTGCGCGGCTACAGCCGTTCGCCGAAGACGATCGAAGGCGTGCAGGTTTTCGCGGGCCCCGAACAGTTCGACGCCTTTCTCGACGGCGTGAAGGTGCTCATCAATCTGTTGCCGCACACGCCCGACACCGAAGGCATTCTGAACGCGCGCACGTTCGGCGGGCTCGCGCGCGGCGCGTATCTGGTGAACGTCGCGCGCGGCCCGCATCTCGTCGATGCCGATCTGCTCGGCGCGCTCGACAGCGGCCAGATCGCCGCCGCCACGCTCGATGTCTTCCACACGGAACCGCTGCCGCGCGATCATCCGTTCTGGACGCATCCGCGTGTATCGGTCACGCCGCACATTTCGGCGGAAACGCTGCGCGACGAAAGCATCGTGCAGATCGCGGGCAAGATCAGGGCGCTTGCGCGCGGCGAACCGATAAGCGGTATCGTCGATTTCAAGCGCGGATACTGAACAACGCATCGCAGACAAAGGAGACAGCCATGATTCCGGCCAGAGTGAAGATCGTCGAAGTCGGGCCGCGCGACGGCCTGCAGAACGAAAAGCAGTTCGTGCCGACCGAAACCAAAATCGAGCTCGTGAACCGGCTCGCGCGGGCGGGCATCGCGAATGTGGAGTCGACGTCGTTCGTGTCGCCCAAATGGGTGCCGCAAATGGCCGACGCCACCGCCGTCATGGCGGGCATCGAGCGCCGTCCGGGCACGATCTACTCGGTGCTGACGCCGAACATGCGCGGCTTCGAAGGCGCGCTCGAATCGAAGGCCGATGAAATCGTGATCTTCGGCGCGGCGAGCGAGGCGTTCTCGCAGAAGAACATCAATTGCAGCATCGCGGAGAGCATCGCGCGTTTCGAACCGGTCGCGAAGGCCGCGAAGGACGCCGGCATGCGCCTGCGCGGCAGCATTTCGTGCGCGCTCGGCTGCCCGTATCAGGGCGAAGTGAGTATCGAGTCGGTCGTGGATGTCGTCGAACGCATGAAGGCGCTCGGCTGCGATGAAATCGACATCGCCGATACGATCGGCGTCGGCACGCCCAAACGCACCCGCGAAGTGCTCGCAGCGGCGCAGAAGGTGTTTCCGCGCGAGCGCCTTTCCGGGCACTTCCACGATACGTACGGACAGGCCATCGGCAACATTTATGCGGCGCTGCTCGAAGGCATCGAGATTTTTCACGCTTCGGTCGCGGGGCTCGGCGGCTGTCCGTACGCCAAGGGCGCGACGGGGAATGTCGCGACGGAAGACGTCGTCTATCTGATGAACGGGCTCGGCATCGAGACGGGCGTCGATCTCGATCAGCTCGTCGATATCGGCGATTTCATTTCGCACGCCACGGCCAAGCCCACTTCGTCGCGCGCCGGCCGCGCGATCTTCACGAAGAAGCGCGACGGTGTCGCCGCCTGCGCCTGAACGACAAGGACAACGATGATCGATTCATTACCCGAATCCGCGCGCCGCGTCGCGCTGTTGCTGAAAGAACGCGGCCATCCGCACGACGTCGTGATGCTGCCCGAAACGGGCAAGACATCGGCCGAGGCTGCAGCCGGGCTCGGCTGCGCGGTCGCGCAGATCGCGAAGTCCATTCTCTTTCGCCGCAAGGAAGACGACGCGCCCGTGCTCGTGATCGCGAGCGGAGCGAATCGCGTCGATGAGGCGAAGGTCGCGGCGCGCGTCGGCGCGCTGGCCCGCGCGGATGCGAAGTTCGTGCGCGAGAAGACCGGTTATGCGATCGGCGGCGTGTGCCCGATCGGTCACGCGGTCGAACCGGTCACGCTGATCGACGAAGACCTGCTCGCGCTCGACAGTCTCTGGGCCGCGGCCGGGCATCCGCATGCGGTGTTCAATCTGTCGCCGCAGGAACTGATCGAGCTGACCGGCGCGCCGGTCGTCGATGTCGCGTTGCGCGAGACGGCCGAGTCATGACCGGCGTGGCGTCGCCGTGCGTCGACGTCTGCCGCATGAATCCGGAGACCGGTTTCTGCGACGGCTGCCTGCGCACCATCGACGAAATCGCGGCGTGGGCCTCCTCTGGCGATGACGAAAAGCGCGCGGTGCTGGCGCGCGTGGAGAGCCGTCGCCAGGGCGCGCGCGTCGTGACGATCGGCGAATCGATCGAAGCGACGCTCGCGCTGCCGCCCGATTCGATCAAGCACTTCGCGACGCTCGTCAACGATCTCAACCCGCTGCACCACGACGACGCCTATGCGCGCGCGAGCCGCTTCGGTTCGCTGATCGCGTCCGGCACGCAGCCGAGCGCGCATCTGATGGCGATGCTCGCCACGCATTTCTCGCGCGACGCGCAGCCGCTCGGCCTCGAATTCGGCATCAAACTCACGCGCGCGGTGAAGGCGAACGACGTCATCACGATGTTCTGGCGCGTCACCGAAGCGAAGTGGAAAACGAGCCTGAACGGCGACCTCGTGAAGCTCGAAGGCGGCGCGCGCAACCAGCACGGCGAGACGGTGATGAAGGCGACGGCGACCATCGTCGTGATGCCGAAGGAGACGCGCACGTGAAGGCGCTTCCGGAATCGATGACGGTGTTCGAGCGCGGCTGGCTCTCGTCGAACAACGTGCTGTTCGCGAGCGGCGAAGGCACGGCGATCGTCGATACGGGCTATGCATCGCACGCGCCGCAGACGCTCGCGCTCGTCAAGCAGAAGCTCGGCGCGCGCAGGCTCGATCTGATCGTCAACACGCATCTGCATTCGGATCATTGCGGCGGCAATGCGCTGCTTCAGCACCAGTACGCGTGCGACACGCTGATTCCGTCAAGCGAAGCGCACGCCGTGCGCGCGTGGGACGAAGAAGCGCTGACCTTCCGCGCAACCGGCCAGCGTTGCGAACGCTTCGGTTTCACGGGCACGATCGAAAACGGCGCGAAGCTCGAACTCGGCGGCTTCGACTGGAACGTGCTCGGCGCGCCGGGCCACGATCCGCATTCGCTCATGCTGCATTGCCCGGAGACGCGTGTGCTCATCAGCGCCGACGCGTTGTGGGAAAACGGCTTCGGCGTGATCTTTCCCGAACTCGAAGGCGACAGCGGTTTTGCGGAAGAGCGCGCGGTGCTCGGACTGATTTCGACGCTCGACGTCGATATCGTGATTCCCGGCCACGGCGCACCGTTCGCCGACGTTGCACGCGCGCTCGACGTTGCTTTCTCGCGGCTCGATTACTTGCAGGCCGATCCCGCGCGCAACGCGAAGAACGCGCTCAAGGTGCTGATCGTCTTCAAGCTGATGGAAGTGCGCGCGATGTCCTTCGACGCAGTTCTCGCGATGACGGAGCAAGCCCGCTCGATGCGCGCCGCCGCCGATGCGCTCGCGCCGCCGAACGAACGCCGGGCGCTTATCGAGACACTTGTCGGGGAACTGGCGCGCGGCGGCTCGGTGAACGTGAGCGGCGCGATGGTGTCGGCGGCCTGAATCGAACCGCACACACAAAAGAAAGCCGCTTGTCAGCTACGGCAAGCGGCAGAATCATAGGGACGTGATCAACGTCCAACGTATCGTAGCGCGACACTATTTCACGTGCATCGGTGCTTTCCCTACAAAATTTTAACGATCACCTGAATCGGCGTAAGACCCAATGCCGGCGCGGGCTTCAGGGCGCATCGGCCTCGAAGAAGGCGAGCATTTCCGCGAGCAGCATGTCGGGCTTCTCCTCGGGAATGTAGTGCCCGCACGGCAGCGCGCGGCCACTCACGTCACGCGCGACGCGCCGCCATTCGTCGAGCGCATCGAAGCATTGTTCGATCACGCCTTCCTGTCCCCACAACACGCGCAGCGGACACGCGACCTTCAGTCCGCGTTCGAGATCGGCGCGGTCGTGATCCAGATCGATGCTCGCCGACGCGCGGTAGTCCTCGCACATCGCGAAGATCGCACCGGGCGATGCGAGCGCGTCGCGATACGCCTGCAATGCGTGCGGCGCGAACGGCGCGAGTCCCGCATGCCGGTTGCCCATCACGCGATCGATATAGGCGTTCGGATTGCCGCCGATCAGCAACTCCGGCAGCGGCGACGGCTGAATCAGCAGAAACCAGTGGAAGTACGCGGTCGCGAATGCGCGGTCGGTCGCTTCGTACATCGCGAGCGTCGGCGCGATATCGAGCAGCATCAGACGATCGACGGCGTCGGGGAAATCCATCGCCATGCGATGCGCGACACGCGCGCCGCGATCGTGCGCGCAGACCAGAAAGCGCTCGAAGCCGAAGTGACGCATCACCGCGACCTGATCGGCGGCCATCGCGCGCTTCGAATACGGCGTGTGACGCGCGTCGCTTTTCGGCTTCCCCGACGCGCCGTAGCCGCGCAAATCCGTGGCGAAGACGGTGAAGTGCCTGGCAAGATCGCCGGCGCACTTGTGCCAGATTTCGTGCGTTTGCGGGTGGCCGTGCATGAGCAGCAGCGGCGGCCCGTCACCGCCTTTCATTCCGACGATCTCGACGCCCCCCGCATCGACGCGAAACGGTTCGTAGTCTCCGAAAGACATGATGTTTTCTTGTTCGTGGCGTTGCGGACCATTGTAGGCGCGGGGCCGCGATTGCTCACGCGCCGGAAGGCATGCAAACGTGGAAACCGAATACTTCCTCGGGAAATGGCGGATATCCCGCGAACGATGGCCCGCCTATAATCGAACGATCGTTCGCTGGCCGGGCGCGCAGGTTTTCCGGAAAATGATCGTGCGTGCCGAATCGAGCGCCAGTTCATAAAATGCTTCCAATGCTGCCCGGACACATTCAGGAGATTCGCGCCATGGCCCTGCCCGCCGTCTTGCAGCACCTTTCATTGCCCGTCGTCGGTTCGCCGATGTTCATCGTCAGTTATCCCGAGCTCGTGCTTGCGCAATGCAAGGCGGGGATCGTCGGCTCGTTTCCGGCGCTGAACGCCCGCCCCGCCGAATTGCTCGACGAATGGCTCACGCAAATACAAAGCGAGCTTGCCGCGCACAAGGCGGCGAATCCCGATGCGGTCATCGGACCGATCGCCGTCAATCAGATCGTGCATCAGTCGAATGCGCGGCTGGAGCAGGACGTGCGCGTGTGCGTCGAGCACAAGGTGCCGATCTTCATCACGAGCCTGCGCGCGCCGGTCAAGGAAATGATCGACGCGGTGCACTCGTACGGCGGCATCGTGCTGCACGACGTCATCAATCTGCGACACGCGCAGAAAGCGCTGGAAGCGGGCGTCGACGGCCTCATTCTCGTCGCGGCGGGCGCGGGCGGACACGCGGGCACGACCTCGCCGTTCGCGCTCGTCGGCGAAGTGCGGCGTATCTTCGACGGTCCGATCGTGCTGTCGGGCGCGATCGCCAACGGCGGCTCGATTCTCGCCGCGCAGGCGATGGGCGCGGACCTCGCCTACATGGGCACGCGCTTCATCGCGACGAAAGAAGCGCACGCGCTGGAGGAATACAAACGCGCGATCGTCGATGCGCAAGCCGCCGACATCATCTACACGAATCTCTTCACGGGCGTGCACGGCAACTACATCCGCGAGAGCATCGTCAACGCGGGGCTCGATCCGGACGCGCTGCCCGAATCCAACAAGGGCGCGATGAACTTCGCCGAAGGCACGAGCAAGGCGAAGGCGTGGAAGGAAATCTGGGGCGCGGGGCAAGGCGTCGGGCTGATGCAAGACGTGCCGAGCGTCGCCGAATTGGTCCAGCGGCTGAAGCACGAGTACGACGACGCGAAGACGCGCCTCGCGATCGGCTGATTTTTTTCCGATAGCCGCAAAAAACACCGCGCACGTAGCGCGGTGTTTTCGTTTTGGCGTCTGCGCTGCTTAGAACTTCGCGCGGATGCCGACGCCGAACGTGTCGCCCGACGACAGGCTCGTGTACTTGTCGTTCAGGTACGCCGCGTAGACGTCGGTGCGCTTCGACAGCGGGTAGTCGTAGCCGAGCGCCCAGCTCTTGTGCGTCTGGTCGAGGCCGCCGTTGCTGCGCGAGTACGCGTACGACGCCATCACCGTGCCCGGGCCGACCGGCACCGTCACGCCGCCTTGTCCGGTGTTGACGTGGAACGTGCCGGGGCCTTCGAAGTCGTTCTTCGTGTACATGTACTGCGCGAAGAACTTGACGAACTTCATGTCGAACGACGCACCCAGTTGCCCGACGCTCTGGCTCTTGTAGCCGGGCGTCGCGAAGCCGTCGATCGTCGTCAGGTCGCCGGGCGTGTTGTTGAAGTTCACGTACTGATAAACGCCCGTGGCCGCGAACGGGCCGTGGAAGTACAGGAACTGCGCGCTGTACTTCTTCGAGCGGCCGTCGCCGGCGTTGTTGCCGAAGCTGTACATCACGCTGCCCGACAGACCGTTGAAGTCAGGCGACGTGTACTGCACCGAGTTGTTCCAGCCCGAATCGCCGACCACGCCCTGATCCGTCCGGTACGTCGGGAACGTGCCGGCGCCGAGGAACACGTGATAGACCATCGGCGAGAAGACGTACGAATCGACGAACGGGTTGAAAAGAATCGTCGAGACGAAGAGTTGCGTCGTCAGGCGGCCTGCCGTGAACGTACCGATCGGACCTTGAATGCCGACGTACGAGTTGCGCGCGAAGAAGGTGTCGCCCTGGAAGCGGCCGTACTGGCCGTTCTGCGCGCGGAAGAAGCTTTCCAACGTGAAGATGGCCTTGTAGCCGCCGCCGAGATCTTCGGCGCCCTTCAAGCCCCAGTAAGACGTCGACATGCCGCCGCCGCTGACATTCCACGCGCGATCGCTGCCGGGAAACTTGGTGGCGCCGACCCATTCGTCGACCTGCCCGTACAGCGAAACGCTCGATTGCGCGTGCGCCGCGCCCGCGGCGAATAGGCCGAGCATCGCTGCGGCAACTGCGGTGGCCTTGACCGTTGCTCTCACCGTAGTCTTCGGCGCACGGTTGACGGTTGACTTCATGAACTCTCCTGTCTTTTGTCGAAAATTGAAAGCTTGGCGGGCGAGGAGCGTTGCACTCGCCTCGTCTGACCGGCTTGGCGGTTTTGTGGGCGAGAGTGGCATCGCGTGTGGAGCGGCACCATCTTTACGGACCATTTTTCCGGTCAAAAATGTTTTTGGTTATTGCGGGTATAGCGGTTCGGATAATGCCGGCCGCGCACACACGCGGCGGAACGCACCGTGTCAATTGCGCGCGAGGATTTTCTTGATGCTCGACGCTTTGCAAAGCGAGCACCGGCGCGCCTGTCGAAGCACCGAAAGCCGTTCGAAATTTGGAAATAGGACATTTCGCCGCGCAGGGCGCATTGTCCGCGCGCGGGAAAAAGAGCGGTATTTCTTGAAGAAAATCGACGCGTAACTGTGGCGAGATTACGTCATCGTGACAACGGAACTGGACGCGTCAATACTTTCTCGTTCCGTGCCGAACGGCAACTATCAGGGATGAGGCCGGGAAATCAGTTGCGATAGTTCGCGTTGGCCGGCGTGCGGCCGTCGTCCGCCGGACGTCCGGGCTGGCGCGGCAAACTGCGTTCTTCGTTGTAGCGCGTGATGTCGGCACGGATGGAACCCGCGCCGCGCAGGGGCACCGCCTGATCGGCGCGCGGGCCGGGGCGCACTTCGGCGCTGACAGGCGTCAGGCCGTCCTTGGCCGCGACTGGCGTGTAATGCAGCGATTGCCGGCTCGCGGCGGAATCGTCGAAGACTGCCGACGACAGCCATTCGGCACGCGGCCCCGCAAGCGCGAGCGAACCCGCCACCGCCAGCGCGCCGAGCGCAGCGGATGCGAAAAGCCGGGTAGTCTTGCGAAAGCCAGTGAGCGTCATGTCGAAGCAGCCTGCGTCCGACCGATATTCCCGTCCGTGCGCCGAAAGCGGAGCTTCCGATTCAGGCGGACAACCGGCCGTAGTCGGAACATCCGGGTCGCTGCATCGAGGCAATGCAAAAACCCGCCAACCGGTGTACCCAACAATTTATTTCGCGCCGCGACGACAGTCGAGCCAAAAAGTGTTAGACCTGCGCGATGGTTGTAACACCATGTTACGTCAGAGTTTTTTCGTGTCGGCCGACTGTTTCGGATCACCAATCATGTGATGAAAATTGTGCTGGACAGACGTTTGCGGAAGCCGCGAAATTGACGCAAGCGGGGCCCGAATGTTGCTCCCTCCGAAGTTCGGCCTCGAGTGGAGAATCTCGTGCTTTCATGCGCATCGGTAATCAATCGATCCTGTAAATGAATTTGCCAATTTAATCGGCCACGGGCGAAAATCATGGTTTTTCCTGACTTGACGATGAATGCGCCGGACATTTCGAACGGCGTATTCAGGCACGAGAACCTCTGATGGCACGGCCCAAACTTCTTCCTGACAACTTCACGCTGGCGCTCGTCGGCACGGTCATCGTCGCCAGCCTGCTGCCTTGCCGCGGCGGCGCGGCGATTGCGTTCAACTGGATCACCGATATCGCCATCGGCCTGCTGTTCTTCCTGCACGGCGCAAAACTTTCCCGCGAGGCGATCGTTGCCGGTGCGACGCACTGGCGGCTGCATCTCGTCGTGCTGCTCAGCACGTTCGCACTCTTCCCGCTGCTCGGCCTCGCGCTCAAACCGGTGCTCACGCCGCTCGTCACGCCCGCGCTCTACACCGGTATCCTCTTTCTCTGCACGCTGCCGTCCACGGTGCAATCGTCGATTGCCTTCACGTCGATGGCAAAAGGCAACGTACCGGCGGCGGTGTGCAGCGCGTCCGCGTCGAGCCTGCTCGGCATTTTCATCACGCCGGCGCTCGTCGGACTGGTCGTGAGCGGTCACGGCACGACGACCGGCTCGCCGTGGCAGACCGTCGGCAACATCACGCTGCAACTGCTCGTGCCGTTCGTCGCGGGGCAATTGCTGCGGCCGGTCATCGGAAAATGGATCGACAAGCATCGCGCGATGCTCAAGTTCGTCGATCAGGGCTCGATCCTGCTCGTCGTGTACGTGGCGTTCAGCGAGGCCGTGAACGAAGGCATCTGGCATTCGATCTCGCTTTCGACGCTCGCGGGCCTGCTCGCCGTCAACATCCTGCTGCTGGCGGCCGCGCTTTTCATCACGGCGTTCACGGCGAAGCGCCTGGGCTTTTCCCGCGCGGATCAGATCACAATCATCTTCTGCGGCTCGAAAAAGAGCCTCGCCTCCGGCATTCCGATGGCGAAGGTGATCTTCGCGTCGCACGCGGTTGGCGCGGTCGTGCTGCCGCTCATGCTCTTCCATCAGATCCAGCTCATGGTGTGCGCGGTGCTCGCGCAACGCTGGGGTTCGCGCAAGACGGCGCCCGAACCCGCGCGCCAGGACAAGAACGTGGCCGCGCCCGCGCGCCGTTGATTCGCGTCGTCTGCCTCACCGTCATTCTTCCTCCCTCTAACGAAGGCCGCCCCGCGCGGCCTTTGCGTCATTTGAGCCCCGCCGCGCGCCGATGTCGATTCGGCCGGATGGCATAGGCCGAAACGCCTGACCGCTCACATCGATTTTCGAAATTGTGTTGCCCATCGTCCGACGCTTTGGCCTACGTCTTTCGGCCGAATGGCGCCCGGGCATGTGCCTTGCCACACTCTTGTTCAACATCGGGCAGAAACAGACACAGGACAAGCATGCGCACACCACGCGTCACCCATCGAAGGCGGAAGGGACGATGATTCACGTCGAACATCACACGACGGCATCCGCCATGCGCGCGTTTCTCGACGACATGCCGTTTGAACGCGGCAGCGCGAAAGACGCGGGCCGCGCGCTGCATGCGCTGATCGGCGCGGGCCTCGACCGCCTGCCTTTGCCGGGGCGCGGCAACACAGCCGAACGCTGGCGCGCGCTCGGTGAAGTCGCCGCGTTCGACTTGTCGCTGGTCAAGCTGTACGAGGGCCACACCGACGCGCTCGCGATCCTCGCCGAACTCGGCGCCGCGCCACCGGAGCGCGAAAGCGCATGGGCCGTGTGGGCCGCCGAGCCGCCGAGCGCAAGGCTATCGGCGCTAGGCGGTACCGATGCAAACGCGGTGCTCCTGCAAGGCACGAAGGCGTGGTGTTCGGGCGCGGCGTCGGTCACGCATGCGCTCGTGACGGCCTGGAACGAACGCGACGAACCGGTGCTCGCCGCCGTCGACCTGAGACACGACGGCGTGCGGATCACCGATGCCGGCTGGCAAGCGGTCGGGATGCAGGCGAGCGCGAGCGTCGACGTGGATTTCGAGCGCGTGCCCGCGCTTCTCGTCGGTTCTGCGCGCGCGTATGTCGAGCGCCCCGGCTTCTGGCACGGCGGCGCGGGGATCGGCGCGTGCTGGCTCGGCGCGGCGGCCGGAATCGCGGCATTCGTGGCGCGCGACGCGAAGCATCGGCCAGGGCCGCACAAGCTCGCGCATCTCGGCGCCATCGACACGACTTTGAGCGCCACCGCCGCGCTGCTGCGCGAGACCGCGGCGTTCATCAACCAGTCGCCGCATGCCGATGCAATGGCGCCCGCGATTCGCGCACGCCTCGCGGCGGAGCATGCGGCGGCGCTCGTCGTGGCGCGCGCAGGTCGTGCGCTGGGTGCCGCGCCGCTGTGCCGCGACGCGCACTTCGCGCAACTCATGGCCGACCTGCCAGTATTCATTCGACAAAGCCACGCCGAGCGGGACGAAGCATCGCTCGCCGAGCGCGTGATAGAGGAGGGACGGACTTCATGGCAGGTATGACCACACAAGCGCCAACCGACGAAAACGCAGCCGACCGCGCGATATCGGGCGAGGGCACGTCCGAGGCCACATGGCAGGGATGGGCGCGTCTCAATGCGCTGCCTGAAGTCGATCCTGCTGAACTGGTGCCGTTTGGCGGACGGGCTGTCGTAGTCGCGCCACACCCGGACGACGAAGTGCTCGGCACCGGCGGCCTGCTCGCGCGTCTCTCGGAAATAAGCCGGCACATACTCATCGTCGCCGTCACGGACGGCACCGCGAGTCACCCTGATTCGACCGAATGGCCGCCGGAACGCCTTGCGCGTGTACGTCCGCAGGAAACGAAAACGGCCCTTCAGCGGCTGCATCTGCGTCAGGTGCAGGTCACGAGGCTCGGACTTCAGGACGGCGCGCCGGGTCGCATCGAAACGAGCTTGTCAGGATCACTATCCGAAATTCTTCGACCCGGCGATATCGTATTCACCACTTGGCGCTATGATGGGCACCCCGACCACGAGGCGGCCGGGCGCGCCGTTCATTCCGCGGCACAAGCGCTCGACCTTCCCTGCGTGGAAGTGCCGCTCTGGACCTGGCACTGGGCGTCGCCTGACGATACGCGCGTGCCATGGAGCCGTGCTCGCCGAATCGTTCTCGACGGCGCGACGCATGCCCGGAAGCTTCGGGCCGTGCAGGCTTTTCGGAGCCAGCTCGATCCCGATTCCACGACCGGACAGGCGCCAGTGCTCCCCGAGCATGTACTGGCCCGGCTGACCCGGCCTTTCGAAGTCGTACTCATATGAACAACACGAACGACAATACTAAGCAGTACTTCGATAACCTGTATCGACAAAACGACGATCCCTGGAAAATCAGGAATCGCTGGTATGAACGGCGCAAGCGGGCACTCATGCTCGCCTCGCTGCCCCACGAGCGGTATGCGCGCGCATTCGAGCCCGGTTGCGGCAACGGCGAGCTGACCGCCTTGCTCGCGACGCGCTGCGACGAGCTGATCGCAACGGACATCGCCGAGGATGCCGTGGCGCTCACGCGGCAACGCGTCGCTCAGTGTCCTAATGTGACCGTCAAGCAGATGCTTCTGCCCGATGCCTGGCCAAGCGGCAAGTTCGATCTCGTCGTGATCAGCGAAATCGGTTATTACCTTGACGAGCCACAGCTATGGCATATCGTCGAGCACATACATCAGACGCTGTCGCGCAATGGCGCTGTCGTCGCGTGTCACTGGCGACGGCCGATAGAAGGCTGGGAGCAGAACGGCGACGACGTGCACGCCAAATTGCGCGGCCGCATGAGTCTTCCGCTGCTCAGCCACTATTGGGACGACGACCTCGTTCTCGACGTATGGACGCCCGACAAGCGCTCGGTCCACGACCGGGAAGCTTCGGCGTAGTGTTTTCTGATTTTTACTAAACAAACAAACTGCAAGGAATCGTATATCCATCAAGGCTCTACTGGTTTTCTCCAATCTCTTTAGACCATTCGGTCGTCTGTTTTTACTATACAATCGCCCGAAACATGCGAATCGGTCGGGCGCGGTAAACATACTGTCGACCGAATAACAGGCGGAGACTGGAAACACCACCATGAGCACCACCATTCGCGATGTCGCGCGTGCGGCAAGCGTCTCGATCGGGACGGTGTCGCGCGCGCTCAAGAATCAGCCGGGTTTGTCCGAAGCGACGCGCGAGCGCGTCGTCGAAGTGGCGCAACGACTTGGCTACGACTCGGGACAGTTGCGCACGCGCATTCGTCGCGTGACGTTTCTGCTGCATCGGCAGCACAACAATTTCGCTGTCAGCCCTTTTTTCTCGCACGTGCTGAACGGTTTCGAGGAAGCGTGCCGGGAGCGGCGGCTCGTGCCGTCCGTGCTGACCGCCGGCCCGACGCAGGATCTGGCCCAGCAGATGCGCCTGCACGCGCCCGATGCCATCGCGGTTGCGGGCTTCGTCGAGCCGGAATTGCTCGCGCATCTGCATTCGCTCGCGCGGCCCACCGTGCTCATCGACCTGCGCGCGCCGGGCTTTCGCTCGGTCAATATCGACAATGTCAAAGGCGCGTCGCTCGCCATGCAACATCTGTTCGCGCAGGGACGGCGGCGCATCGCGTTCATCGGCGGATCGCTTGCGCACTACAGCATCGCGCAGCGCGCGCTCGGCTATCGCAAGGCGTATTTCGACGCCGGCCAGCTTTTCGATCCGACACTCGAAATCGTGACGCAACCCGGCCTGCCCGCCGATCTCGCCGCCGCCGACGCAATGGAGCGCCTGATCGCCGATGCCCGTGCGCAATCCAGTCCCCTGCCCGACGCCGTTTTCGCCTATAACGATGCAGCAGCCCTCGCCGCGATGCGTGTCTGTCTCGCGCACGGGCTGCGCGTGCCGGACGACGTCGCGTTCGTCGGTTTCGACGACATTCCGGCCGCCGCGCAAAGCACGCCGCCGCTCTCGACCGTGACCGTCGACAAGGAAGCGCTCGGGCGCCGCGGCGTCGAATTGCTGCTGGAAGATCAATCGAATCCGCCGAGCCAGGCCGACACGCTCGTCGCCGTCAATTTCGTTCCTCGCGCGAGCTCGGGCACGAAACAGGACATCAGCACGCCATGAACATGACCGCCTCACCTGCCATCGCGGAAAGAGCGTCAGCGGAAACCGCGATCGACTTCCGCAGCCGCGACTTCCTGCTCGCGCACGTGCGCGACACGCTCGCGTTTTACGCGCCGAACGCACGCGATCCGTCCGGCGGCTTCTTCCATTTCTTCAAGGACGACGGCAGCGTCTACGACCGCACGACGCGCCACCTCGTCAGCAGCACGCGCTTCGTCTTCAACTACGCGATGGCCTACCGCCATTTCGGCGACGCCGGCTATCAGGACGACGCGCGCCACGCCTTCGAATTCCTCCGCGACGCGCACTGGGACGCCGCCAACGAAGGCTACGACTGGGAAGTCGAGTGGCGCGACGGGCAGAAACGCACGCTCGACGGCACGCGCCATTGCTACGGCATGGCGTTCGTGCTGCTCGCGTGCGCGCACGCCGCGATGGCGGGCATCGACGAAGCCAGGCCGATGATCGACGAAACCTTCGCGCTCATGGAGCAGCGTTTCTGGGACGCCGACGCCGGCCTCTACGCCGACGAAGCCACGCCCGACTGGCAGCTTTCGGACTATCGCGGGCAGAACGCGAACATGCACGCAACCGAGGCGCTGCTCGCCGCGTACGAGGCGACCGGCCACGTCATCTACCTCGATCGCGCGGAAAAGATCGCGGGCAATATCACGCTGCGGCAGGCAAAGCTGTCGAACGGGCTGGTGTGGGAACACTTTCACCGCGACTGGTCCGTGGACTGGCACTACAACGAATCGGACAGCTCGAACATCTTCCGTCCGTGGGGCTTTCAGCCGGGTCATCAGATCGAATGGGCGAAGCTGCTGCTGATTCTGGAGCGGCATCGCAAGCTGCCGTGGCTCGCGCCGCGCGCCGTCGAACTGTTCGACGCCGGATTCAACCGCGCGTGGGACAGCCGTCACGGCGGCCTCTACTACGGCTTCGGCCCGGACGACACCATCTGCGACCACGACAAGTATTTCTGGGTGCAGGCGGAAAGCTTCGCGGCGGCGGCGCTGCTCGGCGCGCGCACGGGCCGCGAGCGTTTCTGGGACTGCTACGACGAACTGTGGCGCTATAGCTGGGCGCATTTTGTCGATCACGAATACGGCGCGTGGTATCGCATTCTCACGTGCGACAACCGCAAGTACGGCGACGAGAAAAGTCCCGCCGGCAAGACCGACTATCACACCATGGGCGCGTGCTACGAAGCGTTGAACGCGCTCGGCCCGACCTCGACTCAACGGTGACAAGCATGGCTAGCGAGCAACCCACCTTCCCGCAATTCGTCTCGGCGGGCGACATCCTCACCGACATGATTCGCACCGACGTGTCGAGCTGGCTTTCGCGTCCGGGCGGCGCGGGCTGGAACGTCGCGCGCGCGGTTGCGCGGCTCGGACTGCCGACGGCCTGCGCCGGCTCGCTCGGCACCGACAATTTCTCCGACGACCTGTGGGAAGCGAGCGTTTCGTCGGGGCTCGACATGCGTTTCATGCAGCGCGTGGAACGTCCGCCGCTGCTCGCGATCGTCCACAAGACGCAGCCGCCCACGTACTACTTCATGGGCGAGAACGGCGCGGATCTGGCGTTCGATCCGTCGCGGCTGCCGCAAGGCTGGATGGAGCGCGTGAAGTGGGCGCATTTCGGCTGCATCAGTCTCGTGCGCCAGCCGCTCGGCGCGACGCTCGCCGCGCTCGCCCGCCAGTTGCGCGAGCACGGCGTGAAGATCAGCTTCGATCCGAACTATCGCAATCTGATGGAGTACGGCTACGAGCCGATCCTGCGCAACATGGCGAGCCTCGCCGATCTCATCAAGGTGTCGGACGAGGATCTGCACATGCTCTTCAAGGGCATGCCCGAAGCCGACGCCCTCGCAAAAATCCGCTCGATGAATCCGCAAGCCACCGTGCTCGTCACGCGCGGCTCCGGGCAGGCGACGCTCTATGCCGGCGACCAGCAATTCAGCGCGCGTCCGCCGAGCGTCGAAGTGGCGGACACGGTCGGCGCGGGCGATGCGTCCATCGGCGGATTGCTCTACAGCCTGATGGCGCGTCACGGCGAATGGCCCGAGCATCTGAAGTTCGCGCTTGCGGCGGGCGCGGCGGCGTGCCGTCATTCGGGCGCGCATTCGCCTTCGCTGGACGAGGTCGAAGATCTGTTGAAATGACCTGAAAAGGGCGTCGCACGCGTTAAATATCAGCGTGCTAGCATGGGTTCGTCCTTGCCTGGAGGCGAATCCATCATGGAAGACACCACCTACACGAAAGGCATTTATACCGCGACGATCGGCGTGCGCGCCATCGACGGCGGCCAGTTTCAGGGCCTCGTCTCGCTCGCCCGCGACGACGGCGAAGATACCGACGCGACGCTCTACGAAGTGGAAGCCGCATCGGGCGACGAAGAAGAAGCGCTCAACGAAGCGCGCGCGCTCGCGCACCGCATCCTCGGGGAAATCGAACTGTAGGCGGCCGCGCGGCGCCTGCATCGGAGGAAATCATGCCGGAGCAGATCTTCCTGTACGGCGTCTACGCCATCCACGTGAGGCCGCTCGAGCTGCAAGGCTCGCGCTGGGACGCGGAATACGAGATCCGTCATCACGACAAGGCCGTTCAGCCGTGGACGACCGTCGGCGGCGACGACGGTCTCGCCGACAAAGCCGAAGCCGTCGAGCTTGCGCATCGGCGCGCGGTGTCGGATATCGAAGCCGGCGCGGGCATTCCGAAGCCGCGCGCGTTTCCCTAATCGTCGTGCGGCGGATGCGCGACGCCGATCTGCGTATTCAGCGCGAGCCGCTCGGCTTCGCGACGATCGATCGCTGACGCGCGTTCGTAGCCTTCGCGCGCGAGCGAGCGTTCGACGTAATCGAAAAGCACGCCCTGCGGCTCGATCAGTTTCGCGATGAACGCGATCTGCAGCGTGCTCGCCGCGAGGATATCGACTGCGGTGAATTGATCGCCGAGAAGCCACGGCCCTTCTTCCAGCGCGTTCTCGAACGCATGCTCGACGCGCGCCAGATCGCCCCAGCCGAAACTCACCGTGTTGCCCTGCGCGCCGGTCACGCGTTCGGCCATCGCGGGTTCGAGACACGAGCCGGTGAAAAACATCCATTGCAGAAAGCGGCCGCGCGACGGATCGTGCAGCGGCACGCCGAGTTCGGTTTCCGGATAGCGATCCGCGAGATAAAGCAGCACCGCGCCCGATTCGGCCACACGCACGCTGCCGTCTTCCAGCGCGGGCAGCTTCGACATCGGATTGACGCGGCAAAAGTTCGAATCGTTCTGCGCGCCCGCGCGAATGTTCACGAACTCGAGCTGATACGGCACGCGCATTTCTTCGAGCATCCACAGCGCGCGGAAGGCGCGCGTCTTCGGCCAGTAGAAGAGCTTCATGGGCGTCGTTTTCGTTGGCTTTCGAGACGTTCAGGTTAGCCCCTTCACGCGTCGCCGCACGGTACGGGTTTACGCGCAGCCGCGCGGCCTCGGGAAAATTTCTCTCGCTCTTCTCGAAAATAGGCCGATTGCATCTCGATCCGTGCCCAAAGGCAGCAAGTGCGCAAAAACATTCCGCATTTGTCGGCAAAGAATGTCGCATTGCCCCGCATCTCAAAAAAAGACTCTGGAGATTTCATGAACGCGCGTGTCCCCGCCGATGCATTCTTTCCTCCCGCGCTGTCGGAATACCAACTCAGCGACAACCTCAGCGCGACCCGAGGCCGAATCTTCCTCACCGGCACGCAGGCGCTCGTGCGCCTCGTTTTGATGCAGCGCGAACTCGACCGCGCCGCCGGTCTCAACACCGCCGGTTTCGTCAGCGGCTATCGCGGCTCGCCGCTCGGCATGGTCGATCAGCAATTGTGGAAGGCGAAGAAACTGCTCGCGTCGCACGACGTGCGCTTTCTGCCCGCGATCAACGAGGAACTCGGCGGCACCGCCGTGCTCGGCACGCAGCGAGTGGAATCGGATGCGGAACGCACCGTCGATGGCGTGTTCGCGATGTGGTACGGCAAGGGCCCGGGCGTCGATCGCGCGGGCGATGCGCTCAAGCACGGCAACGCGTACGGCTCGTCGCCGCACGGCGGCGTGCTGGTCGTGGCGGGCGACGATCACGGCTGCGTGTCGTCGTCGATGCCGCATCAGAGCGACCAGACGATGATCTCGTGGCACATGCTGGTGGTGAATCCGTCGAACGTCGCGGACATGCTGGAATTCGGCCTCTACGGCTGGGCGCTGTCGCGTTTCTCGGGCGCGTGGATCGGCTTCAAGGCGATCTCGGAGACGGTCGAATCCGGCTCGACCGTCGATCTCGACGCTTTGAAGCTCGACTGGAAGACGCCGCAAGATTTCACGCCGCCGCCCGGCGGTCTGCACAACCGTTGGCCCGATCTGCCGAGCCTGACGATCGAAGCGCGCCTCGCCGCGAAGATCGACGCCGTGCGCCACTTCGCGCGGACGAACAGCATCGACAAGTGGATCGCGCCGAGCCCGCGCGCGAACGTCGGCATCGTGACGTGCGGCAAGGCGCATCTCGACCTGATGGAAGCGCTGCGCCGCCTCGAACTCACCATCGACGATCTCGATAAAGCGGGTGTGCGCATCTACAAGGTCGGGCTGTCGTATCCGCTCGAAACGACGCGGCTCGAAACGTTCGTCGAAGGATTGAGCGAAGTGCTCGTGATCGAAGAGAAAGGACCGGTCATCGAGCAGCAGATCAAGGAACACCTTTACAACCGCATCGAAGGCGCGCGGCCGGTCGTGATCGGCAAGAACGCGCGCGACGGCGCGCAGCTTCTTTCCGCGCTCGGCGAATTGCGTCCGTCGCGCGTGCTGCCGGTCTTCGCCGAATGGCTCGCGCGTCACAAGCCCGCGCTCGATCGCCGCGACAAAGTCGTCGATCTCGTCGCGCCGCGCATCCTTTCGAATGTCGCCGATGCCGTCAAGCGCACGCCCTACTTCTGCTCGGGCTGTCCGCACAACACGTCGACGAAAGTGCCGGAAGGTTCGGTCGCGCAGGCGGGCATCGGCTGTCACTTCATGGCGTCGTGGATGGAGCGCGACACCACCGGTCTGATCCAGATGGGCGGCGAAGGCGTCGACTGGGCGTCGCATTCGATGTTCACGAAGACGCCGCACGTCTTCCAGAATCTCGGCGACGGCACCTATTTCCATTCGGGCATTCTCGCGATTCGTCAGGCCGTGGCCGCGAAGGCGAACATCACGTACAAGATTCTCTACAACGACGCCGTCGCGATGACGGGCGGCCAGCCGGTCGACGGCAGCATTTCGGTGCCGCAGATCGCGCGGCAAGTGGAAGCGGAAGGCATCGCGCTGCTGGTCGTCGTAAGCGACGAGCCCGAGAAGTACATCGGTCACGAAGATCAGTTTCCGCGCGGCACGACGTTCCATCATCGCGGCGAACTCGACGACGTGCAGCGCCGCCTGCGCGACACGCCGGGCGTCACCGTGCTCATCTACGATCAGACGTGCGCCGCCGAAAAGCGCCGCCGCCGCAAGAAAGGCGAATTTCCCGATCCGGACAAGCGCCTCTTCATCAACGAAGCCGTGTGCGAAGGCTGCGGCGATTGCGGCGTGCAGTCGAATTGCCTTTCCGTCGAGCCGGTCGAAACGGAGCTGGGCCGCAAACGCCGCATCGATCAGTCGTCGTGCAACAAGGACTATTCGTGCGTGAACGGATTCTGTCCGAGCTTCGTCACGGTCGAAGGCGCGAAGCTGAAGAAGGCCGAAGGCCACGCGTTCGATCCGGCCGAACTCGCGCGCCGCGTCGATGCGCTGCCGCAGCCCGCCGGCCTGCTCGACAACGCGCCGTACGACATTCTCGTGACGGGCGTCGGCGGAACGGGCGTCGTGACGGTCGGCGCGCTCATCAGCATGGCGGCGCATCTGGAAGGCAAGAGCGCGTCGGTGCTCGATTTCATGGGCTTCGCGCAAAAGGGCGGCTCGGTGCTGTCGTTCGTGCGCTTCGCCGCGACCGACGCGCTGCTGAACCAGGTGCGCATCGACACGCAGCAGGCAGACTTGCTGCTCGCGTGCGACATGGTCGTCGGCGCGAGTCCCGAAGCGTTGCAGACGGTGCGGCACGATCGCACGAAGATCGTCGTGAACACGCACGCGATTCCGAACGCGACGTTCGTGCAGAACCCCGAAGCGAATCTCCATGCCGATGCCCTGCTCGACAAGATGCGTCACGCCGCCGGCCCCGATGCGCACGACGCCATGCGCAGTTGCGATGCGCAAGCGCTCGCGCAGCGTTTTCTCGGCGACACGATCGGCGCGAACATTCTGATGCTCGGCTTCGCGTGGCAGCTCGGGCTCGTGCCGCTGTCGCTCGCGGCGCTGATGCGCGCGATCGAGCTGAACAATGTCGCGGTCGCGGCGAACAAGCTGGCGTTTTCGATCGGCCGTCTAGCGGCGGCGGACATGGGCGCGCTCGAAGCGCTGACCGCGCAGGTGCTGGCGAAGCGCGTCGTGTTGGAGCGGATGTCGTTGCCCGAACTGATCGGTGACCGCGAGGAACGGCTGCTCGCGTATGGCGGTTCGAAGTACGTGACGCGCTACCGCAGGCTCGTCGATGCCGCGACGAACGACGACATCAAACGCGCCATC
The DNA here is from genome assembly GCF_900258035.1 of Caballeronia novacaledonica. Classification (GTDB taxonomy): domain Bacteria; phylum Pseudomonadota; class Gammaproteobacteria; order Burkholderiales; family Burkholderiaceae; genus Caballeronia; species Caballeronia novacaledonica. Next base: position 51,589 of record NZ_OGTP01000020.1, read on the forward strand.
GCGATCTCGTTCTACAAGCTGCTCGCGGTTAAGGACGAATACGAAGTCGCGCGCCTGCATGCGGACCCGGCGTTCCGCGCCGCGCTCGGCGCGCAATTCGAAGGCGCGGCGGGCGAGAGCTATACCGTGAAGTTCAACCTCGCGCCGCCCGCGCTAACCGGCTCGGTCAACGGCGGCGCGCCGAGGAAGAAAGTCTTCGGCCAGTGGATGTGGCCGGTTTTCGGCGGACTCGCGAAAATGCGCGTGCTGCGCGGCACGGCCTTCGATGTCTTCGGCAAAACGCTCGAACGACGCATGGAACGCCAGCTCGCCGACGACTTCGAGATCACGATCGCGCGCGCCTTGTCCCGCGTGAACGCCGGCAACGCGAACGACGTGCAAGCGCTCGCCGCGTTGTTCGAGAAGGTGCGCGGCTACGGTCACGTGAAGCTCGCGAACGTCGCGATGGTCAAGCGCGGCGAACGCGGCATCGCGGCGCGCATCGGCATCGAGGCGGCGACGGGCGATGCCGTGCGCGCCGCCATCGACACGATGAAGGGCGCGGCGTCGCTCAAGGGCATTCCGGTCGTCGTGGCGAAGTAATTATTCGATGTCGTCGTCGGGCAACCAGTCGACGTCGCCGCACAGCACGCAGCGCTTGCCTTGCGAGCGCGTCTCCACCGACAGCGTGACGCACGGCATCGCCTCGTTGATCGACAGATACGGCTTCGTCACGTGCACGCGCTCGGGATCGCCGAGCGCCGCGCGGAAGTACGGGCGGCGCAGCCAGTTCGCGCCCTGCGCGTCGATGAGCGGCAGAAAGCGCGCCTCGTGCGCCGCGCGGTCCGCGCGCAGCACGACGTTGCGGCCCGCCTGCCTGCCGTTCTGATCGAGCAGGAAGCAGCGCGCGGCGTTGTCGAGCGCGAGAAAGTTCCAGCACACCTCTTCGAGCGGCTCGCCCGCCGCGAGCCGCTCGGCGGCGCGCTCGAACGCGCGGATATACGGCTGAAGCCGCGTCGCGACGCGCCGCTCGCGCGCTTCGGTCTGCAGGCGGTAACGTTCGGTCAGCTCGCCGATCACGATCTGCGCATGCACGCTGTCCGCGAGCCCCGGATGCGGCCGCGCGAAGAAAAATCCCTGCACGAAGTCCGCGCCGCTCGCGAGCGCGAGTTGCGCTTCGTGCTCGGTCTCGACACCTTCGATCAACACGAGCTTGCCCGCTTCATGCAGCAGCGACACGATGCCCGACAACACCGCCTCCATGTTCTGCCGCTGCTTGAGCGAGCGCGCCGACAGCGGCGCGTGCACGTTGTGCCCGGCGTGCGAAAGCATCACGCGATCGAGCTTGACGATGTCCGGATCGAGCTGCCAGATACGCTCGATGTTGGTGTGGCCCGCGCCGAAATCGTCGAGCGCGATGAGAAAGCCCTGATCGCGGAACTGCTGCACCGCGAGCGCGAGCCGTTCGACGTCTTCCGCGCTTTGTTCGAGCACTTCGAGCACGACGCGGCGCGGCTCGATATCGAGCCGCTTCAGATTCGCGAGCAGCGCCGCCGCGTGATACGGCTCGGTCAGCGCGCCGGGATGCACGTTGAGAAAGAGCCATTCGTCTCTCGCGCCGAGCATCTTGAAGTTTTCGAGATGCAGCGCCTGCGCGAGCCGGTCGATCAGCAATGCTTCGCCGACGCGCGATGCCTGCCCGAACACGTCGAGCGGCGACACGGGCCGGTCAAGCGCATCGTGGGCGCGCAGCAAGCCTTCGTATCCGACCGCGCGCATGTGCGACAGGCTGAACACCGGCTGAAACACGCTCGATAGCGTCCACTCGCCATGCTCGACCGAATAGCGGTCGAAGCCCGACGTCACGCCGAGCTCGAAGCTGCGCGCGGAAACCGTCACCTTCTCGGGATTCGCGATCACCATGCCGATGTCCTCTCCCCGGCGCTCAGACGAATCGCGCTCGATTGCTTCATGCTCCACACCCTTACCGTCTTCATAAGTACAGCCCTCGATGATCTCGCCGGGAGTCTCTCCGTCCCGTGGCTTTCGGTAAAGCAAGCTCCATGCGCACGGCGCGGCGCGATCCGTCGATCGTTTGCCCGCTTCGTGCACCGTCGAAAGGCGATTTCATGTGCACGCGCACCGTCGCGGTGCGAAAACCGCGAGCCGCGTTCGCTGACCGCATCGCGTGCAGAGGCTAAACTTTCGGCTCATCCAATCAATGCTAGACGCCGTGTGCGCCGGCCGCTCGCGCGCGTCGTGCAGTAGCGCACACATGGAAATCGTTTTTACCGTCCTCATTCTTCTGCTGGTCGTGGCGCTGTCGGGATTCGGCCTGAGCCTGCTGCCGATCAAGCTGCCGCTGCCGCTCATCCAGATTGCGATCGGCGCGTGCCTCGCATGGCCGGGCTTCGCGCTGCACGTCACGTTCGATCCCGATCTCTTCATGCTGCTCTTCATCCCGCCGCTCTTGTTCGCGGACGGCTGGCGCATTCCGAAGCGCGAGCTCTACATGCAGCGGCGCGCAATCCTGATGCTCGCGCTCGGGCTCGTGTTCATCACCGTCGGCGTGCTCGGCTACTTCCTGCACGCGATGATTCCGGCGATGCCGCTGCCGATCGCGTTCGCGCTCGCCGCCGTGCTCTCGCCGACCGATGCCGTCGCGCTGACGGGCATCGCCGGACGCAACCGGATTCCGGCGAACCTGATGCACATTCTCGAAGGCGAGGCGCTGATGAACGACGCATCGGGCCTCGTCGCGCTGAAGTTCGCGATCGCGGCGGCGGTGACGGGCGTGTTTTCGCTGCGCGATGCGACGATCAGCTTTTTCATCATCGCGGCGGGCGGACTCGCGATCGGCGCGGCGATCAGTTGGGCCGTCACCGAGATTCCGTCGCGTCTCGTGAAGTTTTCCGACGACGAGGATCCGGCCGCGGGCGTGATCCTCACGATCCTGATTCCGTTCGCTGCCTACGTGGTGGCCGAGCACGTGGGCTGCTCGGGCATTCTGGCGGCGGTGTCGGCCGGCATGATGATGAACATCCAGAGTCTGCGCGAAGGCATTCCGAGCGCGGTGCGCGTGCGCATGACGAGCACCTGGACGATGATCGAATTCGTCTTCAACGGCATGGTGTTCATCCTGCTCGGGCTGCAGTTTCCGCACATTCTCGGGCAGGCGCTGATCGAGGCGCATCACGACAGCGACGCGCAAGTGGGCCTGCTGATCGGCTATGTGATCGCGACGCTGGTCGCGCTTTATTCGCTGCGCTTCGTCTGGGTGTATTCGCTGCGCTGGGTCGCGGCGCGCAAGACGGCGAAGCGCGGCATCGAGAGCGCCGCGCCCGGTTTTCGCACTCTCGCGCTGACGACGATCGGCGGCGTGCGCGGCGCGTTGACGCTCGCGGGCGTGCTGTCGCTGCCGGTGACGCTGGCGGGGCGCGATCTGGCGATTTTCATCGCGTCGGCGGTGATATTGGTGTCGCTGCTCATTGCGGTGGTGGGCTTGCCGTTGATGCTGCGCGGCATCGAGCGCGAGAAGAATCCGCACGCGGCGGAGGAGCGCATGGCGCGCCGCCGCGCGGCGCAGGCGGCGATCCGCGCGGTCGACGACACGCACGACGAACTCGTCGAACAGATGGATGAAGCCGGGTCCGCCCGCTGCGCCGATTCGACCGCGCGCGTGATGGGCATGTATCGCCGGCGGCTGGAATCGCTCGGCGACGAGGAAGCGCCGCGCGTGGCGGCGAAGAAGAGCGAACTGCTGGAGACGCGGCTGAAGATGGCGGCGCTGCGGGCCGAACGTGCGGAGTTGCTGCGGCTGCGCTCGCTGCAGGAGATCAACGACGAGACGCTGAACAAGCTGATGCGGGAGGTGGATTTGTCGGAGACGGCGATTGTGAATCGCAAGCGGGGGACGACGTCGTAGTCATCCGCTCGCGCATTCGGCGAAGCGCGGGCGGATGAACGCGAACCGGCTCAAACCACACCCGCCCCACGCCGACGCAGAAGCGCATAAAAAATAATCGCGCCGAAAGTAGCCGTCCCGATGCCGCCAAGCGCAAACCCACCAAGCTTCAGCGTGAAATCTCCGGTACCGAGCACGAGCGTGACAGCCGCGACGATCAGATTCCGGTTGTCCGAAAAATTCACCTTGTTGACGACCCAGATGCGCGCGCCGGTCACGGCGATCAGCCCGAACACGACAATGGAAACGCCGCCCAGAACCGGCCCGGGAATCGTCTGAATCAGCGCGCCGAACTTCGGCGAAAACCCGAGCACGATCGCGAACAGCGCCGCAATCACGAACACGAGTGTCGAATAGATCTTCGTGACGGCCATCACGCCGATATTTTCGGCGTACGTCGTCACACCGGTGCCGCCGGCGAAACCGGAGACGATCGTCGCGAGTCCGTCGCCGATGAACGCGCGGCCGATGTACTTGTCGAGGCTCTTGCCCGTCATCGCGCCGACGGCCTTGATGTGCCCGAGATTTTCCGCGACGAGAATGATCGCGACCGGCGCGATCAGCGTCATCGCCGGGGCTTCGAACACGGGCGCGGTGAAGTGCGGCATGCCGAACCACGCGGCGTTCGCGACGATCGAAAAATCGATCGGCTTGCCCATGCTCATGCCGTTGGTCAGCACCGCGTAGATGGCGTACGCGATCGCGAGGCCGATCAAAATCAGAAGGCGTTGCGCCATGCCGCGCGCAAACACCGCGACGGCGCCCACGCACAGCACGGTGACGAGCGCCATCCACGATTCGAAGCTGCTGCCCATCACGCCTTTCACGGCGATCGGCGCGAGATTCAGCCCGATCACGCAGACGATCGCGCCCGTGACGACAGGCGGCATCAGCGCTTCGATCCACTTCGTGCCGACCGCCGCGACAATCAACCCGATGACCGTGTACGCCACGCCGCACGCGATGATCCCGCCGAGCGCCACCGGAATGTTCATGTTCGCGCCATGACCGCCGTAGCCCGTCACCGCGATCACGAGCCCGATGAACGCGAAGCTCGAACCGAGATAACTCGGCACACGCCCGCCGACCAGCACGAAAAACAGCAGCGTGCCGATGCCCGACATGAAGATGCACAGATTGGGATCGAAGCCCATCAGGAGCGGCGCGAGCACGGTCGAGCCGAACATCGCGACGACGTGCTGAATGCCCATCGCGATCATCTGCGGCCAGGCCAGCCGCTCGTCGGGCGCGACGATGCGCCCCTCCTGAGCGTCCGGCTGGACCGGCCAGCGCGGGAAATAGGAATCGGACATCGGCGGGCTCCTTCGGCGGTGAGGCGCCGTCCGGGCGGCGCGCTGTATATGAAAAACAGGCGCGAGTGTACGGAGCGGGCTCTCGGGTGGCAAGCGAGCCGATATTACGACCGTTTGGCCGTCGCATGTCCGCGACGTGTCACGTCTCTTTCCCGCGTCAGGCGCCGCGCTCCAGCTCGAAAACCGCGACCGCGCTCTTCAGTTGCTCCGCCTGATCGGCCATCGCGCCCGCGGCGGCGGCGGCCTGCTCGACGAGCGCCGCGTTCTGCTGCGTCACCTCGTCCATCTGCGCGACGGCGCGATTCACCTGCTCGATGCCCGCGCTCTGCTCGTGCGACGCCGACGAAATCTGCGCCATGATGTCCGTCACGCGCTGCACGGCCTGCGTGACTTCGGCCATCGTCGCGCCGGCGCGCTCGGCGAGCGCCGCGCCGCTGTCCACGCGTGCCGTCGATGCCTCGATCAACTCCTTGATTTCCTTCGCCGACATCGCGCTGCGCTGCGCGAGCGAACGCACTTCGCCCGCGACCACCGCGAAGCCGCGCCCTTCCTCGCCCGCGCGCGCCGCTTCCACGGCGGCGTTCAGCGCGAGGATGTTGGTCTGGAAGGCGATGCCCTCGATCACCGCGATGATGTCGGTCATCCGCTTGGAGCCCGACGCCAGTTCGCGCATGTTGTCCACGACTTCGCCGACGAGTCCGCTGCCCCGCGCCGACACGTCCGACGCGCCGCGTGCGAGGCCGCTCGCCTCGTCCGCGTTGCTCGCGTTCTGCTTCACGGTCTGCGTGAGCTGTTCCATGCTCGACGCGGTTTCTTCCAGCGACGCCGCCTGCTCTTCGGTGCGCTGCGACAGATCGGTGTTGCCCTGCGCGATTTCGCGCGACGCGTGCAGAATCGAATCGCTCGAATGCCGAATCCCGCCGACGATGTCCGCGAGCTTCGCGCTCATGTTGCCGAGGCTCGCGAGCATGCTGTGGTCGTCGCCGGCGCGCGTGGCGACGCGCGTCGACAGATCGCCGCGCGCGATGCGGTCTGCGATATCGGCCGCGTACGCCGGCTCGCCGCCGAGCTGCGCGGAAAGACGCCGGCCGATCAGCACCGCGAGCAGCGCGCCCGCGACCATCGCGCCGAACACGAGCGCGAGCATGACGACGCGCATCGTTTCGTATTCCGATGCCGCGTCGCGGCGGGCGTCGGTGGCGCGCTTGCGCTTGAAGTCGGCGAGACGTTCCAGCGAATCGCGCGCCTTTTCGCTCGCGGCGATCGCGCGCGCGATGAGGCCCATCTGATCGACGTCGATCGGCATCGGCTTTTTGCCCATCTGCATCAGCACGATGTCTTCCCACTCCGCGACGGACTTGCTCGCCGCATCGTAGTGCGCGATGCCTTCGGCGGAACGGATCGTCGGGCGCATGAGGTCGAACGCGCGGTGCATGCTGTCGAGCGACGCCGACATGCCTTCCTTGAGCTTGGCCTTGCCGGTGTCGTCGGCGAAGGTGAGGTTGGCGGCGGCGAGATCGGTGTTGAGCTTGTGCTTGTTGACTTCCTCGACCCAATAGAGGCCGTCCATATGACGCTGGCCGATTTCCTCGATCAGGCCGTTCATCTTCGCGAGCGAAACCGCGCCGGTGGCGCCCACGCATGCGCAAAACAGGATCACGACCGCGAAAGACAGCAACAATTTGCTGAGCACGGACAGGCGGTCAAACCATTTCATCGATGTCTCCTCTGTCACGCCCCGCGGACGACGCCCGCGGACGGCGTGGCGCAAACTTCGGTTCGCGCACAGAGTGGCTTTACGGCGCTCGTTTCGATTTTCTTGAGCGCGTATGGAGGGCATAACGCCTTGAGGATGAGCGCGGAAATATCGATGAAAGGCGTTAGAAAGGAAGGCTGAAAGAAATCGGCAAGTCGCTGCCAGCTAGCAGACAAAGTAAGCGAATTCTTAATTGGGAGTTATCTTATTTTGCCGCTCAACGCTGCAACGTATGCTTTCTCCATGCGTGTGCCATGTACATGCATGTCGTTGCAACTCTCCGATTTCCGCCCTTGGCACCCGGCTTGGGCGGTTCTTTTTTGGGCGCTCGGTTTTGATCGATCGCGCCCGCTTCCAGCGAATTTTGAATTGCCGCCCGAGTGCCAACCGGGCGTCGTTTCGCTTTATTGCCGCACAGGCTTCTTCGCCAGCTTGCGCTGCAGCGTGCGCCGATGCATGTTCAGCGCGCGCGCCGTGGCCGAAATATTGCCGTTGTTCTCGGCGAGCGCGCGCTGAATGTGTTCCCATTCGAGCCGCGCGACCGACAGCAGCGTCGGGTTCTCGATCGCTTCCTCGGCGGTCTGCTCGCTCGCCTGCTCATGGAGCGCGGAGAGAATCGATTCGACGTTCGCCGGCTTGGCGAGATAGTTGTCCGCGCCGTCCTTCACCGCCTGCACGGCCGTCGCGATGCTCGCGTAGCCCGTCAGCACCAGAATGCGCGCATCCGGTTGCAGATCGCGCAGCGGCGCGACGAGCCGCAGCCCGGAATCGTTGCCGAGGTGAAGATCGACCGTGATCTGCCCGAACTTGTGCTGGTTGGCGAGCTTGAGCGCTTCGTCGGCGTCGTGCGCCTGATGGGGCGTGTAGCCGCGCCGCGTGAGGCCGCGGGCGAGAATGCCGGAAAAGACTTCGTCGTCGTCGATGATCAGGAAGTTGGTATCGGTCATGGTTTTTCTCCGTAATGCTGATCGGCGCGCCTGGGTTCGAGTTCAGGCCGCGCCGCTTCGTTCAGTTCCTGCCGCGTGCGCCGGCGCCGCGACCGCGCCGCGGTTCGGCAGGCGCAATACCGCGCACGTGCCGCGCGGCTTGCCGGCGATCAGTTCGATCGATCCGGACAGCCGCGCCGCCGCCGCGAACGCCAGATAAAGCCCGACGCCGTGCCCGCCCTGCGTGCTGTCGACCGGGGCCGCGCCCAGCGTGGCGCGCAGCGCGGGCGGAATGCCCGGGCCGCGATCGCACACGTCGAAGCGCACGTAATCCATTTCGTCGATGGTCTCGACCGACGCCTGCAGCGTCACCGATTCGCTGCTCGCGCGCGCGGCGTTATCGAGCAGGATCGTGAGGATCTGACCGGCAGCGACCGCATCGTCGATCGACGCCTCCGCGGGCGTCCGGCCGGTCTGCGCGAATTTCACCTGCGGATGCCGCAAACGCCACTGGTCGATGAAACTCGACAGCCACTCGTCGAGCGACTGGCGGATCGACGGGCCCGTCGCGCGGCTGCGCAGGCGCGCGAGCGCGGACGTGCAGAGCGCCATCTGCTGCTCGAGCAGTTCGAAATCGGCCGCGTAGGGCGCGAGGTTCTTGTCGTGCGCGGCGGAGTCGCGCAGTTCCTCGGAGAGCATCGCGATGGTCGAAAGCGGCGTGCCCATTTCGTGCGCGACGGTCGCCGCCTGCACGCCGAGCGCGACCGCGCGCTCATCGCGAAGATGGCGCTGCTGGGCATCCGCGAGCGCGGCGTCGCGCACGCGCAGCGCCCGCGACATGCGCGCGACGAACCAGCCGATCAGCCCCACGCTCACCATGAAGTTGACCCACAGGCCCGTGCGGAAATAATCGAAGAGATTGGCCGGATTCTCGATATTGAGCGGCACGTAGTTATAACTGAGCAGCGCGTAACACGTGACGGCGAAGAGCGCGAGGCAGGTCATCATCGTCCACGGCAGCACGGCGGCGGCGATCGCGAGCGACGGCAGATACAGCGTGACGAACGGATTGGTCGCGCCGCCGGAAAGGAACAGCAGCGCCGAGAGCGCACCGAGATCGACCAGCATCTGGCCGAACAATTCGAGATTGGTCTCCGGCCGCGCCCGCGCGACGCGCAGCCACGTGAGGCCGTTGAACATCATCTCCAGTGCGATGACGAGCAGCATCGCGGGCAGCGGGAGCTTCGCGCCGAGGAAAATCTGCACGACGGCGATGGTCGTCAACTGGCCGATGATCGCGAGCGAGCGAAGCCAGAAGAGGTGACCGAGATTGACGCGACCGGTATTGGTTATGCGATGCATCTGGTGAGTGTTTGACGGCGTGGTTACGCTTCCCGCGACATTATCCCGCTTGCGTCGGGCCGCGCGTCGCATCTGGCGCGATTTGCCGCACCTTGGAGCGCGGAACGCCGGTTTCCGCCGCGAGACACGACGGACACAGGCAACTCACGCCGGGCCGCAGACGATCGGCCGGCAGCGCCGGGAGTGCCGCGCACCAGCACGCCGGGTCGCCGGCGATCATGCCGCAGCGAAACGTCGCGCCGCAGCGGACGCAAACCTGCGAGCCCGGCGCTTCCCGTTCGTTCGTTTCAGGGGATTCGTTCATCATCTTGTCATCAATCTGCACGAACGATGATCGCATGCCGGGCCGTTCGCCGGAAAACGTGGCGCGGCCGCGGCAATTCGTCCTGCCGCCATGCGTCGGTCCTGTACAATTCGGCGTGTTTAAACGCTCCTCGCCCATTTGCCGCCATGTCCGAGCTACCCGACCTCACGCAAATCGCGCCTACGCTGAAGGCTGAAATTCTGGCCGAGGCGCTGCCTTATATTCGTCAATATCACGGCAAGACGGTCGTGATCAAATACGGCGGCAATGCCATGACCGAAGAGCGCCTGAAGCAAGGCTTCGCGCGCGACGTCATCTTGCTGAAGCTCGTCGGCATCAATCCGGTGATCGTGCACGGCGGCGGCCCGCAGATCGATCAGGCGCTGAAAAAGATCGGCAAGCAGGGCACCTTCATCCAGGGCATGCGCGTCACCGACGAAGAAACCATGGAAGTCGTCGAATGGGTGCTCGGCGGCGAGGTGCAGCAGGACATCGTCACGCTGATCAATCACTTCGGCGGCCATGCAGTCGGACTGACGGGCAAGGACGGCGGCCTGATCCACGCGCGCAAGCTGCTGATGCCGGACCGCGACAATCCGGGCCAGTTCATCGACATCGGTCAGGTCGGCGAAGTCGAGGCGATCAACCCGGCGGTCGTGAAAGCGCTGCAGGACGACGCGTTCATTCCGGTCATTTCGCCCATCGGCTTCGGTGAAGACGGCCTCTCGTACAACATCAACGCGGATCTCGTCGCGGGCAAGCTCGCGGTCGTGCTGAACGCGGAGAAGCTCGTCATGATGACGAACATTCCCGGCGTGATGGACAAGGAAGGCAATCTGCTGACCGACCTTTCCGCGCGCGAGATCGACGCCCTTTTCGCGGACGGCACCATCTCCGGCGGCATGTTGCCGAAGATTTCCTCCGCGCTGGATGCGGCGAAGAGCGGCGTGCGCTCGGTGCACATCATCGATGGCCGGATCGAGCATTCGGTGCTGCTCGAAATTCTGACCGAGCAGCCGTTCGGCACGATGATCCGCTCGCATTGAGCTTTTTTCCCTTGCTAAAGACGCCCGCCTTCGCGCGGGCGTTTTCACGATGACAGCGCAACGCATTTCCCGCCGACGCCGCGTGAAAACGCGCGGGCCCGTCTGGCTCTTCGATCTCGACAACACGCTGCATCACGCGTCGCACGCGATTTTCCCGGCGATCAATCGCGGGATGACGCAATACATCGTGGATCGCCTGAACGTCGATGTCGACGAGGCGAACCGGCTGCGCGTCGGCTACACGGTGCGTTACGGCGCGACGCTGCTCGGGCTCGTCAGGCATCACGGCGTCGATCCGGCCGACTTTCTGCGCGAGGTTCACACCTTCCCCGACCTGCCGTCGATGCTGCGCGCCGAACGCGGTCTCACGCGGATACTGCGCGCGCTGCCCGGACGCAAGATCGTCCTCACCAACGCGCCGACGCTCTACGCGCGTACCGTGCTCGCGGAACTCGGCATCGCGAAGCTGTTCGAGCGCGTGATCGCGATCGAGGACATGCGCGAGGGGCATCACTGGCGCGCGAAGCCCGACGCGCCGATGCTGCGCCGTGCAATGCGACGCGCGCACGTGCGTCTCGAAGACGCGATTCTCGTCGAGGATACGCGCGGGCATCTGAAAAGCTATCGGCGGCTGGGGATTCGCACGGTGTGGATCGTCGGGCATCTGCCGGTGGCGAAGACGTCGAGCGGCGGGTTGTCGGTGCGCATGCCGGGCGCCGGCAGGCCGCATTACGTCGACCGCACGGTGCGGTCGTTGCGCGCGCTCACGCTCGGCATGCGCGGCGGCGCGCTCTGATACATCCGAAATCGCGGGTGTCGCCATCGACCTGATGGACGACCGCGTCCAAGCCCGTGCAAATGGCGGCTTTATGACGTTTTCCGATATACTTCACCGCTACGAGAATTTCTCGAACATCAACGACGCGCCGATTTGCTGACTCGATTGCGGGCGCGCGAACCTCAGTGATGATTCACGGGCGTTCACTATAAATGCGGCTAAAGAGGTCGTCAGCCGCGCCATCGCTGTTTCTCCGCGCCTCGCCGACACCGTTTAGCCGCTTGGTCAAAGGCGGAATGAATGGAATCGATCGGCATCGTCACTCCCCAAACACTGCGCTTCGCCGAGCCGCTCAAGATGCAGAACGGCTCGCTGCTCGGCGACTACGAGCTCGTCGTCGAAACGTACGGCGAACTCAATGCCGCGCGCTCGAATGCCGTGCTCGTGTGCCACGCGTTGAACGCGTCGCATCACGTCGCGGGCATTTACGCGGACAACCCGAAGGACGTCGGCTGGTGGGACAACATGGTCGGTCCCGGCAAGCCGCTCGACACGAATCGCTTCTTCGTGATCGGCGTGAACAATCTCGGCTCGTGCTTCGGCTCGACCGGTCCGATGAGCATCGACGGCGCGACGGGCAAACCGTACGGCGCGAGCTTTCCTGTCGTCACGGTCGAAGACTGGGTGAACGCGCAGGCGCGTCTCGCGGACCGCTTCGGCATCGAGCGCTTCGCGGCCGTGATGGGCGGCAGCCTCGGCGGCATGCAGGCGCTCGCGTGGAGCATGATGTATCCGGAACGGCTCGCGCATTGCATCGTCGTGGCGTCGACGCCGAAGCTGTCCGCGCAGAACATCGCCTTCAACGAAACAGCGCGCTCCGCGATTCTCTCCGATCCCGATTTTCACGGCGGCGACTACTACGCGCACGGTGTGAAGCCGCGTCGCGGTTTGCGCGTCGCGCGCATGATCGGACACATCACGTATCTGTCGGACGACGACATGGCCGTGAAATTCGGCCGCGCGCTGCGGCGTGCCGAGGGCGCGCTCGACGCATACAACTTCAACTTCGATGTCGAGTTCGAAGTCGAGTCGTATCTGCGCTATCAGGCCGACAAGTTCGCCGAATACTTCGACGCGAACACGTATCTGCTCATCACGCGCGCGCTCGATTATTTCGATCCCGCCAAAGCCTTCGACGGCGATCTCACAAAAGCACTCGCCAATACGCAGGCGAAATATCTCATCACCAGCTTCACGACGGACTGGCGTTTCGCGCCCGCGCGCTCGCGTGAAATCGTGAAGGCGCTGCTCGACAACAAGCGCACGGTGAGCTACGCGGAAATCGACGCGCCGCACGGCCACGACGCCTTCCTGCTCGACGACGCGCGCTATCACAACCTGATGCGCGCCTATTACGAACGCATTGCCACGGAGATCGGCGCATGAACCAGCACACTCTCGACTCGCTCGCGCTGCGTTCGGACTTCCGCGCGATCGCCCGCTGGGTCGAACCGCGCGCGACGGTGCTCGATCTCGGCTGCGGCGACGGTTCGCTGCTTTCGCTCCTCGGCGAAGAACTCGAAGTGAAGGGCTACGGCATCGAGATCAACGACGCCGGCGTGCTCGCGTGCGCGCAAAAAGGCGTGAACGTGATCCAGCAGAATCTCGAAGACGGCCTGCGTCTTTTCGAAGACGACAGCTTCGATTTCGCGGTCCTGTCGCAGACGCTGCAGACCATCCATCAAACCGCCGCCATTCTTCGCGAGACGGTGCGCGTCGGGCGGCAATGCATCGTGTCGTTTCCGAATTTCGGATACTGGCAACATCGGTTGTCGGTGATTCAGGGGCGCATGCCGGTGTCGAAGTCGCTGCCTTTTCAATGGCACAACACGCCGAACGTGCGCGTGCTCACGATCAAGGATTTCGAAGCGCTCGCGCCGGAAGTGGGCGTCGAAATTCTGGACCGCGTGGTGCTGCACGACGGCCAGCCAGTCCGTTGGGGCGCGAACTGGCGTGGTAGTCTTGCGGTCTATCGCGTGAAGCGCCGGTAACGACGACCGGCGCGCTCGCGCATCGACAACTGCCCGTTATACGACATGCCCGATACGCCACACGAGGCGCCCGCTCTAACTGCTCACGAAGATCATCCCGGATGGCGCGCGTTTCTCAACAAGCGCATCCTCATTTGCGTCTTTCTCGGCTTCACGTCCGGATTGCCGCTCTTCACGCTCTACAGTCTGCTGCAGGCGTGGCTGACGACCGCGCACATCAACGTCAAGGAGATCGGCCTCTTCGCGCTGATCGGCCTTCCGTACACGTGGAAGTTCGTCTGGTCGCCGCTGATGGACCGCTATATTCCGCGCTTTCCCGGCTGGAGTCCCGGCAGACGGCGCGGCTGGATGTTCGTCACGCAAGTGCTCGTGATGGTGGCGATCGGCTCGTTCGGATTCTTCTCGCCTGAGCGGAATCTGTGGGCCGTCGCGGCGGTCGCCGCGCTCGTCGCGTTCTTCAGCGCGAGTCAGGATATCGTCATCGATGCCTATCGCCGCGAACTGCTCGCCGATACCGAGCAAGGGCTCGGCAACGCGGTTCACGTCAATGCGTACAAGGTCGCGGGCCTCGTGCCCGGTTCGCTCTCGCTGATTCTCGCGACGCTCCTGCCGTGGAAGACCGTGTTTCTGATCACCGCCGCGTTCATGCTGCCGGGTCTCATCATGACGCTCGTCGTCAAGGAGCCGGAGATTCACGGCGCGCCGCCGAAGAATCTGCGCGAAGCGATCGTCGAGCCGTTTCACGAGTTCGTCACGCGCGATGGCTGGCGCGCGGCGCTGCTCGTGCTCGGCTTCATCTTCCTGTACAAGCTCGGCGACACGATGGCGACGGCGCTCGCCACGAAGTTCTTCATCGACGTCGGATTTTCGCTCGCGCAGATCGGCGTGATCGCGAAGGCGGTCGCGTTCTGGGCGAGCATCGCGGGCGGATTGCTCGGCGGCATCGCGCTGGTGAAGATCGGCATTGCGCGCGGATTGTGGATCTTCGGCTTCCTGCAGATCATCGCGACGCTGGGCTTCGCGTGGCTCGCGAAAATCGGGCCGTCGCCGGCGGCGCTTGCCGTGCTGTACGGCTTCGAAACCTTCGCGACGGGTCTCACGCTCGCGACCTTCACCGCGTATATCGCGAGCACCACGGACCCGCGCTACACCGCGACGCAGTTCGCGCTCTTCACGAGCCTCGCGGCGGTTCCGCGCACGTTCGCCGCGGCGGGCAGCGGCTACATCGTGAACGAAACGGGATGGTTTCCGTACTTCATGATCTGCGTCGTGCTGTCCATTCCGGGCATGTTACTGTTGCCCAAGATCGCGCCCTGGAGAACTCAACGATGACGGTTTCGTTCAAGCTTCGCGCCTTGGTTTGCGCATGGACATGGGCGTCGCTCGCGCCTTTCTCCGCGCATGCTCAGGACGAACAGAAGACGCCGCCGCCGTACTCCGCACCGAACAACCAGATCCGCTTCGGCAATACGGCGCTCTTTCGCAATCTGATTCCGCCCGCGACGCTCGAAGCGCAGTCCGCCGAAGAATACGCGCAGGTCATCCTCGATGCCGAGCGCGCCAAGACCTTGCTTCCCGACACCAACCCGCTCGTGAAGCGCGTGCGCGACATCGCGAATCACGAGATTCCGTTCGCGCTCAAGTGGAACGATCGCGCGAAGAGCTGGAAGTGGGAGATCAACGTCATCAAGTCGCCCGAAGAGCGCATGGTGTGTCTGCCGGGCGGGAAGATCGTCGTGTATAGCGGCCTCATCGAGAAGCTGCATCTGAACGACAACGAGATCGGCATGATGATCGGCCACGAGATCGCGCACGCGTTGCGCGAGCACGCGCGCGAGCGGCTGGGCCGGCAGCAGGCGGCGCAGCTTTCCGCCGGCGGCATGCCGCAGTTGTTCGGCTTTTCGAACTATCCGTCGCAACAGTCGGATATCGGCGACGAATTGCTGAGCATGCGCTATTCCCCCGCCGATGAAACCGAAGCCGATGTGATCGGCAGCGAGATCGCGTCGCGCGCGGGCTACGATCCGCGCGCGGCTGTCACGTTGTGGAACAAGATCGATACGGCAACCCGGCGCGCGGATGTCGGCTTCATCTGGCTGCATCCGTACGGGCCGGATCGCCGGCAGGACCTGCTCAAACGCATGCCGGACATGATGCCGCTCTATGCGAAGGCGGTCGGCAAGACCATCGACCAGTTGTCGAATTACGCGGGCATGGGGCGGTTCAAGAAGTCCGGCCGCTAGCTTACTTCTTCGCTTTCGCCATCTTCCAGTCGTAGTCGATGGTCAGCGGCGCGTGGTCGCTGAACTTGATGTCCCGGAAAATCGATGTCTTCTTCGCGGTCGCGGCGACTTCCGGCGTCGCGATCTGATAGTCGATCCGCCACCCGACGTTCTTCGCATACGCCTGGCCGCGATTGCTCCACCACGTGTATTGCTCGGGGCGCTGATCCAGCGTGCGGAATACATCGACATAACCGACGTCGTCGAAGAGCTTCGTGAGCCACGCGCGCTCTTCCGGCAGGCAACCCGAATTCTTCTGGTTGCTCTTCCAGTTCTTGATGTCGATTTCCTTGTGCACGATGTTCACGTCGCCGCACAGAATCACTTCGCGCTCTTTCGAAAGCGCGTCGAGATGCGGCATGAACTCGTCCATGAAACGATATTTGGCCTGCTGACGTTCGTCGCCGCTGGACCCCGACGGCACGTACACCGACACCACCGACAGCTTGCCGAAACGCGCTTCCACGTAGCGCCCTTCCGGATCGAACTCTTCCGAGCCGAAACCGATGATCACGTCGTCCGGCTCGTGGCGCGTGTAAAGACCCGCGCCGCTGTAGCCCTTCTTCACCGCGTGCTGGAAATAGCCCTGAAAACCGTGCGGCGCGAGAAATTCCGGCGTCAGGTCGTCTTGCGAGCATTTGATTTCCTGCACGCACACGACGTCGGATTTCTGCTCGCCGAACCAGTCGAAGAAACCTTTCTTGGCGGCCGATCGAATGCCGTTCAGATTGGCGGTAATCACGCGAAACATACGCTTCCTTTTGAGTTCGTTTTACTGGACCTTCACGCCCTTCAGCGATTCCTTCGCGGGCGGAAATTCGAGCTTCATGTCCTGCATCGTGCGCAACAGCAGTTCGGCGACCATCACGTTGCGATGCGTCTTCGAATTGCCCGGAACGACGTACCACGGCGCGTATTCGGTCGATGTCGCGGCGAGCGCGTCCGCATACGCCGCCTGATAGTCGTCCCAGTCCTTGCGCGCGTCGAGATCGGAGACGTCGAACTTCCAGTGCTTCGTCGGATCGTCGATGCGTGCCTGCAGGCGCCCGCGCTGCTCGTCCTTCGAAATATGCAGGAAGCATTTGACGATGGTCGTGCCGCTATCCGCGAGCAGCGACTCGAAGTCCCGGATATGTCGATAGCGCCGCTCGCATTCGTCGGCATCGATCTGCTTCAGCACGCGCGGCACGAGCACGTCTTCGTAGTGGCTGCGATTGAAGATCGCGAACTCGCCCGCCTGCGGCGCCTGCGCGTGCACACGCCAGAGAAAATCGTGCGCGGCCTCGCGCTCCGAAGGCGCGCGAAACGGCACGATGCGCAAGCCGAGCGGATCGACGTCGTGGAACACCGCGCGCACGGTGCCGTCCTTGCCGCTCGTGTCCATGCCTTGCAGCACCAGCAGCACGCGCTGGCGGCGCTGCGCGTGAAGCTTCTCCTGAAGGTCGTCGAGTTGCGCGCCGATCGCCGTGAGGCGTTCGCGGTCTTCGTCTTTCGTGTCGCCTGAAAATGGTTTCGCGGAGGGATCGATCGCGCTCAGGTCGAACGGCTTCAGCTTCTTGCCGGCGTCGAAAAAAGGCACGCGATAGTCGTCGAGTCCGGGTTTCTTTGCCATATCCTGTTTCTTGTTCTTGGTTCGCCAATGAAAAACGGGC
This sequence comes from Caballeronia novacaledonica, assembly GCF_900258035.1. GTDB lineage: Bacteria > Pseudomonadota > Gammaproteobacteria > Burkholderiales > Burkholderiaceae > Caballeronia > Caballeronia novacaledonica. The sequence goes on from NZ_OGTP01000020.1 coordinate 69,002, forward strand.
TGCTGCCGGGCTCAACCGGCAGCAGCCCATTCATCCCGCGTCGGGACGAGCGATCAGGATAACTTCTTCTTCAGCAGTTCGTTGACCTGCTGCGGATTCGCCTTGCCCTTGGTCGCCTTCATCGCCTGACCGATCAGCGCGTTGAACGCCTTCTCCTTGCCCGCGCGGAATTCATCGACCGATTTCTGGTTCGCCGCGAGCACTTCGTCGATGATCGCTTCGAGCGCGCCGGTGTCGGAAATCTGCTTCAGGCCCTTCGCGTCGATGATGCGATCCGCGGCCGCTTCGTCCGTCGCCTTTTCGTCCCAGATCGTCTGGAAGATGTCCTTCGCGATCTTGTTGGAGATGGTGCCGTCGGCGATGCGTTGAAGGATCAGCGCGAGTTGCGCGCTCGAAACCGGCGATTCGCCGATGTCGAGCGACTCGCGGTTCAGTTGCGCGGAGACGTCGCCCATCATCCAGTTCGCGGCGATCTTCGCCTGCTCCGCGCCGGCCTTCTGCACGAGCGCCTCGAAGTACGACGCCATCGCCTTCGACGACGTCAGCACGCCCGCGTCATACGGCGTGAGGCCGTAGGTATCGACGAAACGCTGCTGCATGTCCGCCGGAAGCTCGGGCATTTCGCCTTTCACGCGCTCGATCCACGACGACTCGATCACGAGCGGCATCAGGTCCGGGTCGGGAAAATAGCGGTAATCGTGCGCGTCTTCCTTGCTGCGCATCGAGCGCGTTTCGCGCTTGTCCGGATCGTAAAGACGCGTTTCCTGAACCACCGTGCCGCCGTCTTCGATCAGCTCGATCTGACGGCGCACTTCGTACTGAATGGCCTCTTCGAGAAAGCGGAACGAGTTCAGGTTCTTGATCTCCGCGCGCGTGCCGAATTCCTTCTGGCCGACCGGACGCACCGAAACGTTCGCGTCGCAACGGAACGAGCCTTCCTGCATGTTGCCGTCGCAAATGCCGAGCCACATGACGAGGCCATGCAGCGCCTTCGCATACGCAACCGCTTCCGCCGCGCTGCGCATTTCCGGCTCCGTGACGATTTCGAGCAGCGGCGTGCCCGCACGGTTGAGGTCGATGCCCGTCATGCCCGCGAAGTCTTCGTGCAGCGACTTGCCCGCATCTTCTTCGAGATGCGCGCGCGTCAGGTTGACGGTCTTCGAATACGCTTCCTTGCCCGCCTTTTCGTTGGCCGGAACCTGAATCGTGATCTGGCCGCCCTGCACGACCGGAATCTCGTACTGGCTGATCTGATAGCCCTTCGGAAGATCCGGATAGAAATAGTTCTTGCGCGCGAAGATGCTGCGCGGCGCGATGTGCGCGCCGATCGAGAGACCGAAGCGGATCGCGCGCTCCACGGCGCCCCTGTTCATCACGGGCAGCACGCCGGGCAACGCGAGATCGACGGGACTTGCCTGCGAGTTCGGGCTCGCGCCGAATTGCGTGGGCGCGCCCGAGAAAATCTTGGAGACGGTGGAAAGCTGCGCGTGCGTTTCCAGACCGATGACGACTTCCCACTGCATATCAGACTCCCGATACCGATGCCGATGGTGCCTTGCGGTGCCAGTCGGTCGCGCGCTGGAAGGCGTCGGCGACCTGGAGCATCCGGGCTTCGTTGAAATAATTGCCGATGATCTGCAAACCGACCGGGCGATTCGCGTTCGCGCCCGCGCCGAAACCGCACGGCACGCTCATGCCGGGCAGGCCCGCGAGGCTCACGGACAGCGTGTAGATATCGGCGAGATACATTTGCACGGGATCGTCGGTCTTCTCGCCGAGATTCCACGCGACGGACGGCGCGACCGGTCCCATGATGACGTCGCACTGCTTGAACGCTTCCTGAAAATCCCGCGCGATGATGCGGCGGATCTTCTGCGCCTGCAGGTAGTACGCGTCGTAATAGCCGTGCGACAACACGTACGCGCCGACGAGAATCCGCCGCTTCACTTCCGGCCCGAAGCCTTCCGCGCGCGACTTCTTGTACATGTCGAGCAGGTCTTTGTACTGCGCCGCGCGATGCCCGTAACGCACGCCATCGAAGCGCGACAGATTCGACGAAGCCTCCGCCGGCGCGATGATGTAGTACACGGGAATCGAGAGCTCGGTCTGCGGCAGCGATACCTCGACGAGCGTCGCGCCGAGCGCTTCGTACTGCTTCAGCGCTGCGTCGATGGAAGCGCGGACGTCGTCGGCGAGACCGGCGCCGAAGTACTCCTTCGGCATGCCGATGCGCAGGCCCGCGAGCGGCTTGCCCGCATCGCCGCCGTTCCACGTCTTGCCGAGATAGCGCGTGTAGTCTTCCTTCTCGCGTTGCAGGCTCGTCGAGTCGCGCTCGTCGAAGCCGCCCATTGCGTTGAGCAAGAGCGCGCAGTCGTGCGCGGTCTGCGCCATCGGGCCGCCCTGATCCAGCGACGACGCGAACGCGATCATCCCGTAACGCGAAACGCGGCCGTAAGTCGGCTTGATGCCCGTGATGCCGGTGAACGACGCGGGCTGGCGGATCGAGCCGCCGGTGTCGGTGCCGGTCGCGGCGGGCGCGAGACGCGCCGCCACGACGGCGGCCGAGCCACCCGACGAACCGCCCGGCACCGCCTTCAAGTCCCACGGATTCTTCACCGCGCCGAAGTACGAATTCTCGTTGGACGAGCCCATCGCGAACTCGTCCATATTGGTCTTGCCGAGGCACACCATGCCGGCGTGCTTCAGACGATCGACGACGGTCGCGTCGAACGGGCTCGCGTAGTTTTCGAGCATGTGCGAGCCGGCCGTCGACGCCCAGCCGCGCGTGACGAAAACGTCCTTGTGCGCGATCGGCAGGCCCGTGAGCGCGCCGGCATTGCCTTGCGCGATAAGCGCGTCGGCGGCTTTCGCCTGTTCGAGCGTGAGCTCGGAATCGACGCCGATGAACGCGTTCAGATTCTTCGCGGCTTCGATGCGCTTCAAATACGACTGCGCCAGCTCGACGGCGGACACTTCCTTCGCGTCGAGCGCGGCGCGCAATTCGGTCAAACTTTTCTGATGCATTGCAGTTCCCTGATATTCGCGGCGCTGATTTATTCGATGACTTTCGGCACGAGATAGAGTCCGTCCTGCACGGCGGGCGCGGAACGCTGGAACTCTTCGCGCTCGACACGCTCTGAGACAGCGTCGTCACGCAGACGCAGCGCGACTTCCTCGATCTGCTCGATCGGATGCGCGAGCGGTTCGATGCCGGTCGTATCGACGGCCTGCATCTGCTCGACGAGACCGAAAAAATCGTTGAGCCGCGCGAGCGTGGGTTCGGCTTCGTGGTCGGGCAATTCGAGCCGCGCGAGGTGTGCGATGCGTTTTACGTCGGTCAGGGTCAGAGACATGGAATCACCGGAGAAAGCGTGGACAACCTCAATCTCGAAAACCTTCGCTATGGGAGCCGGTTACGATCTTGAAAGGAGCCCTTGGAAACAGGTCTTGCGATGGCAAAAAGTGCCATCCTATTCCTATAGATACCCACAAATTATAAGGTATCATTACACGTTCGACTTACCTCTGGAACGGCTTGTCAGCGGCTTTCTCCCTGTATCAATGAATTGCGAGAAACGTTTGCGTGCATCGTTCCATTCTGCGGTAGATTTCTTCCCGGATTTGCACTTCATGGCGAGCGTTCGCCGCCCGGGTCAACCGTTATTTTTTCCGCTGCCGTCCCCGGCGCTCCTCGCGACGAACGGCCACCCAGCGAGACAGGATTTTTGAATGTTCGGTTTTTTGCGCAGCTATTTCTCCAACGACCTGGCGATTGACCTCGGCACCGCCAACACGCTGATCTACATGCGCGGCAAGGGCATCGTCCTCGACGAACCCTCGGTCGTTTCCATTCGCCAGGAAGGCGGCCCCAACGGCAAGAAGACCATTCAGGCGGTGGGCAAGGAAGCCAAGCAGATGCTCGGCAAGGTGCCGGGCAACATCGAGGCCATCCGCCCGATGAAGGACGGCGTGATCGCCGACTTCACCGTCACCGAGCAGATGATCAAGCAGTTCATCAAGACCGCTCACGAATCGCGCATGTTCTCGCCGTCGCCGCGCATCATCATCTGCGTGCCGTGCGGCTCGACGCAGGTCGAGCGCCGCGCGATCAAGGAAGCGGCGCACGGCGCGGGCGCATCGCAGGTCTATCTGATCGAAGAGCCGATGGCCGCAGCAATCGGCGCGGGCCTGCCGGTCTCGGAAGCCACGGGCTCGATGGTCGTGGACATCGGCGGCGGCACGACTGAAGTCGGCGTCATCTCGCTCGGCGGCATCGTGTACAAGGGCTCGGTACGCGTCGGCGGCGACAAGTTCGACGAGGCCATCGTCAACTACATCCGCCGCAACTACGGCATGCTGATCGGCGAGCAAACCGCCGAAGCCATCAAGAAGGAAATCGGTTCGGCCTTCCCCGGCTCCGAAGTGAAGGAAATGGAAGTCAAGGGCCGCAACCTGTCCGAAGGCATTCCGCGCAGCTTCACCATTTCCAGCAACGAAATTCTCGAAGCGCTGACTGACCCGCTGAACCAGATCGTGTCGTCGGTGAAGATCGCGCTGGAACAGACGCCGCCGGAACTCGGCGCGGACATCGCCGAGCGCGGCATGATGCTGACGGGCGGCGGCGCGCTCCTGCGCGACCTCGACCGCCTGCTTGCGGAAGAAACCGGCCTTCCGGTGCTCGTCGCCGAAGATCCGCTGACCTGCGTGGTGCGTGGCTCGGGCATGGCGCTCGAACGCATGGACAAGCTCGGCAGCATCTTCTCGTACGAGTGATCGCCCTGCTGAAGGCTTTCGCTCTTCTTCCCTTGAGCGGAATGGTCTTCGAGGCGACAACCCAACACGCCCGCGTAACGCGGCGGGCGCACGGCCCGGCATCTGTCCGGGCCGTTGTCGAAACAGCGTAGGGCAGGTTCGCCGCCGGCGAGAAAACCTGCAGCATCGATCCATCCGTTCACGCCCTCGGCGCCGACCATGGAATACAGTCCGCCGCCCCTATTCAAGCAAGGCCCCTCCGCGCTCGCGCGCCTGATCTTCTTCGTGGTGCTCGCCATCGCGCTGCTCATTTCGGATGCTCGCTACAGCACGCTGGAAATCGTTCGCGGAATGCTCGGCGCGGGACTTTACCCGTTGCAGCGCGCGGCGCTGGTGCCGCGCGACATCTTCATGGGCGCGGCCGATCTCGCCGTGACGAGCGCGAGCTTGCGCAGCCAGAACGCGAAACTCACCGACAAGAATCTGGAATTGTCCGTGAAGGCCGGCGATGCCGCGCAACTCGCGATCGAGAACGCACATCTGCGCGCACTGCTCAATCTGCAATCGCGCGCCACCACCGATGAAACGCCCGCCGAAATTCAGTACGACACGCGCGACCCGTTCACGCAGAAAGTCGTGATCGGCAAAGGTTCGCAGCAGAATATCCAGGATGGCGCGCCGGTCGTCACCGAAGACGGCGTGATCGGCCAGGTCACGCGCGTGTTTCCGCTGCAATCGGAAGTCACGCTTCTGACCGACAAGGATCAGGCCGTGCCCGTGCAAATCGCGCGCACCGGATTGCGCAGCGTGATCTACGGCACACCGAAGGGCGACACGCTCGATCTTCGCTTCGTGCCGATCAGCGCCGACGTGCAAGCCGGCGACGAACTCGTCACCAGCGGCCTCGACGGCATCTATCCGCCGGGATTGCCGGTCGCGAAAGTGCTGCGCGTCGACAAGCAGGCGGACACGGCGTTCGCGCGCGTCGTCTGCGTGCCGATCGCGGCGGTGCGCGGTGCGCGTCAACTGCTCGTATTGCACTACAACGTCAACGTGCCGCCGAATCCGATCGAAGTCGAAGCGGCCGCGGCCGCCAAGGAAGCGAAGGAAAACAAGGGCAAGAAGAAAGCCGCGCCGAAGGCGGCAGCGGCGGCGGGCGCGAGCGGCGCATCGGCGCCCGCGGCCGCGTCCGCTCCGGCGGCACCCGCGCCGGCGCCGGCCAAGCCGGCTGAGGCTCCGCCGGCGAAGGCCGCGGCGCCCAAGGCGGCATCGGGCGCGGCGGCGAGGCCGTCGAAGAAGGCGCATGCGCCGAAACCCGCATCCTCGGGAGCCGCGCGATGAACCGCCCGCAATACATCCTCCAGCCGGTCAATCCGTACTTCATCACGTTCAGTCTCGCTGCCGCGTTTCTGCTGAACCTGATGCCGTGGGGACGGCTCATCGGCGTGCCGGATTTCGTCGCGCTCGTGCTGCTGTTCTGGAACGTGCATCAGCCGCGCAAGGTCGGCATGGGCATCGCGTTCATGCTCGGCATTCTGATGGACGTGCACAACGCGAATCTGCTCGGTGAGCACGCGCTGGCTTACACGCTTCTTTCGTACGGGGCGATCACCATTCACCGCCGCGTGCTGTGGATGACGCTGCCCGTGCAGATGTTCGTCGTCGCGCCGCTCCTCGTGGGCGCGCATCTCGTGCCTTTCATCATCCGCCTGATGACGGGCGCGGCGTTTCCCGGCTGGAGTTATCTGGTCAATGGATTCGTCGAGGCGCTGCTGTGGCCGATCGCGAGTTTCTTCTTGCTGATGCCGCAGCGCCGCGCCGCCGACCCGGACGACACGCGTCCAATCTGAGCCTTGCCGCGCGGCGCCGCAACCGAATAAACCGCCGCGCGCGGACTACACTTGAATCGCGAGCAAACCGCGAAAGCTGCATGACCGAAATAAAGAACACCGAGCAACAGTTGTCGAAGTTCCGCCTGCGCGTCGCGGCGGCGGGACTGTTCGTGTTCGTCTGTTTCGGGCTGATCGGGCTGCGTTTTCTCTATCTACAGGTCTGGCATTTCAGCAAATACTCGTTGCAGGCGAACGAGAACCGCATTTCTGTCGCGCCGATCGTGCCGAACCGCGGCATCATCACCGACCGCAACGGCGTCGTGCTGGCGAAGAACTACTCCGCGTACACGCTGGAAATCACGCGCTCGAAGATCAACGGCACGCTCGACGAAACGATCGACGAGCTCTCGCAAGTCATTCCGATCGACGCACGCGACCGCCGCCGTTTCAAGAAACTGCTCGAAGACTCGAAGAATTTCGAAAGCCTGCCGATCCGCACGCGTCTCACCGACGAGGAAGTCGCGAAGTTCACGGCGCAGCGCTTTCGATTCCCCGGCGTCGAAGTGCGCGCGCGGCTGTTCCGCCAATATCCGCTGGGCACGACTGCGGCGCACGTGATCGGCTACATCGGGCGCATTTCGCAGCGCGATCAGGAACGCATCGACGACGCCAGCGACGCCAACGACGAAAGCTCGGATCACTACGATCCGCGTATCGACGCCAATAACTACAAGGGCACGGATTACGTCGGCAAGATCGGCGTCGAGCAGAGTTACGAAACCGAGCTGCACGGCCTGACCGGTTTCGAGGAAGTGGAAGTGACCGCGGGCGGACGCCCGGTGCGCACCATGTCGCGCACGCAGGCAACGCCGGGGAACAATCTGCAATTGTCGCTGGATATCGGCTTGCAGCAGGTTGCCGAGCAGGCGTTCGCGGGCAAGCGCGGCGCGCTCGTCGCGATCGAACCCTCCACGGGCGACGTGCTCGCGTTCGTGTCGGCGCCGAGCTTCGATCCGAATTCGTTCGTCGACGGCATCGACCAGCAAACCTGGGACGCGCTCAACAGCTCGCCGGATCACCCGCTGCTGAACCGTCCGTTGCACGGCACGTATCCGCCGGGCTCGACCTACAAGCCGTTCATGGCGCTCGCCGCGCTGACGCTGCACAAGCGCACGCCGGGCTGGGGTTTCCAGGATCCGGGGTACTTCACGTTCGGCGGCCACACGTTCCGCAACGACGTGCGTTCGGGCCAGGGCTGGGTGGACATGAATCGCGCGATCGTCGTGTCGAACGACACGTACTTCTACATGCTCGCGCGCGATCTCGGCGTCAACGCGATGGCCGGTTTCATGAAGCCGTGGGGCTTCGGGCAGATTACCGGCATCGATATCGCGGGCGAGGCGCGCGGCATTCTTCCGTCGACGGAATGGAAGCGCAAGGCTTACCGCAAGCCCGAGCAGCAGCGCTGGTACGAAGGCGAAACGATCAGTCTGGGCATCGGTCAAGGCTACAACTCGTTCACGATCCTGCAACTCGCCCACGCCACCGCGACGCTCGCGAACAACGGCGTCGTGATGAAGCCGCACCTCGTGCGCGATATCGAAAACCCGATCACGAAGGCGACGCGTCCCGTCGTGCGCGATCCGAGCGACAAGATTCCCGTGCAACAGAAGGATGTCGATTTCATCAAGCGCGCGATGGAAGGCGTCGTCACGAGCGGCACGGCGGCGAAGGTGTTCACGGGCGCGCCGTATCTGGCGGCGGGCAAGACCGGCACGGCGCAGGTCTACTCGCTGCAGGGCGCGAACTACAAGGGGCACGCGCTCGCGGAACATCTGCGCGACCACGCGCTGTTCATCGCGTTCGCGCCGGCCGAGCAGCCGAAGATCGCGCTTGCGCTGATCGTCGAAAATGGCGGCTGGGGCGCCGAATCCGCAGGTCCGATCGCGCGCAAAGTGCTCGATTATTATCTGGTCGACCGTATGAAGCCGGGCGCGGAAGCGGCGGCCGTCGCGGCGGCGGCCTCGGCCACGACCGACGCCGGCCTGCCGATGATCGGCGGCACGCAACCGCCCGCCGTCGAGGCGCTGCCTGCGTCCGTCGCGAATTCGTCGCCGGCGTTTTCGCCTCAGGCCGCGTCGAATCCCGATGTCGCGAAGGCGGCTTCCGCGCCGAAAATCTCGAATCCGCGCGCCGCATCGGCAACGCCCGCAGCGCCGGCGGCCGCGCTGCCGGCATCGACGCCCGGCCGCACGCCCGCGCCGAAAAAACGCCCCGCCGAGCCGACGCCCTCGATGGTGCGCGGCAATGAAAACGACGGCGTGCGCGTTCTCGCGCCATCCGGCGGCATCGACGAGTAAAGGAAACCGCCATGCAACTGCACATGCAATTCGACAAGCGCGAGCTGCTGGACCGCGCCAAGCGCATGTTCGCGGGCTTCGACAAGCCGCTTGCGCTCATCGTGTTCCTGCTGCTCGGCGTCGGCATCGTGACGCTGTACAGCGCCAGTCTCGACATGCCGGGTCGTGTCGAAGATCAACTGCGCAACATCATGCTGACCTTCGGCCTGATGTGGATGCTCGCCAATATCCCGCCGCAAATGCTGATGCGCTTCGCCGTGCCGCTCTATACGGTCGGCGTCGCGTTGCTGGTCGCGGTCGCCGCGTTCGGGCTGACGCGCAAGGGCGCGAAACGCTGGCTGAATGTCGGCGTGGTGATCCAGCCATCCGAAATCATGAAGATCGCGATGCCGCTGATGCTCGCGTGGTATTACCAGAAGCGTGAAAGCAATATCCGCTGGTGGGATTACGTCGTCGGCTTTGTGATTCTGTTGCTGCCGGTCGGCCTGATCGCGAAGCAGCCGGATTTGGGCACGGCCGTGCTCGTGTTCGCGGCGGGCATGTTCGTCATTTATTTCGCAGGATTGAGTTTCAAGCTGATCCTTCCGGTGCTGATCGCGGCGGTGATCGCGGTGGCGAGCATCGCGGTGTTTCAGGACAAGATCTGTCAGCCGGATGTGGTCTGGCCGATGATGCACGACTATCAAAAGCACCGCATCTGCACGCTGCTCGACCCGACGTCCGATCCGCTCGGCAAAGGCTTCCACACGATTCAGGCGGTGATCGCGATCGGCTCGGGCGGCACGCTCGGCAAAGGCTGGTTGAAGGGCACGCAGGCACACCTCGAATTCATCCCCGAGAAGCACACGGACTTCATCTTCGCCGTGTTCTCCGAGGAGTTCGGGCTCGTGGGCGGGCTCGTGCTGCTGTTCCTTTATATGGCGCTGATCGCGCGCGGGCTGTTCATCGCGGCGAACGGCGCGACCTTCTTCGGGCGATTATTGGCCGGATCGCTCACGCTCGCGTTCTTCACGTACGCGTTCGTCAATATCGGCATGGTGAGCGGCATTCTGCCCGTGGTCGGCGTGCCGCTTCCGTTCATGAGTTACGGCGGAACCGCGTTGACGACGCTCGGCGTCGCGGTCGGGCTCATCATGAGCGTCGCTCGTCAAAAGCGGTTGATGCAGAGTTAGGCGGCGCGCCGCTCTTTCGCATCGAACCGAAAAGCCGCGTTACTGCGGCTTTTGCTGTTCCAGTTCCGTGCTCAACTGCAGATATTTCAGCTTGGCGGCCGGATCGCCCTGCGCCGCCGCCGCAGCGTAATACGCACGCGCGACATTCAGATTGCGCTCGACGCCATCGCCGCCGCGCTCATAGAACGAGCCCGCGACATATTGCGCCGTCATGTCGCCGCCTTCCGCCGCCTTCTTGTACCAGGTGAACGCCTGCGTGTTGTCGCGCGTGGTGCCGCGTCCGTCGAGAAACTGATTGGCGAGCGCGAGTTCGGCCTGCACGTGTCCCTGATTCGCCGCGAGCAGGAACCAGCGATGCGCCTCCACCGGATCTTTCTCGACGAACTGTCCGTCGTCGTACATCTTGCCGTACACGTATTGCGCGTGGGTCATATTGGCGTCGGCGGCGCGGCGCAACCATTTCTTGCCTTCCGGCACATCGGCCGGGCCGCCCTCGCCGTTGAGCAGCATCATCGCGTAGTTGAATTCGGCGAGGCGGCTGCCCTTTTGCGCCGCGCGCCGGAACTCCGAGCGCGCCGCGACGAGATTGCCCGCGTTGTAGTCAGCGACGGCGTTTTGCGTGGCGATATCGGTCGGCTTGGGCGCGTTGTCGGCGTGCGCCGCGGCAATCGATATCGACACACTCAGCGCGGCGACGAGCGATGTCATGGCGGTTTTCACGATCGCGCCTCCTGCAACGCCTGACGCGTCGCCTTCAACAGCCACATCACATCCGCGCCGATCGCGACGAGCTTGATGCCCGCTTGCGCGTATTGCTTCGCGCTTGCCGCATCGAGCGCGAAGATGCCGCTCGCGATGCCCGCGCGATTCGCCGCATCGACGATTTTCGTGATCGCCGCCTGCACATCCGGATGCTTGCCGTCGCCGAGATGACCGAGGCTCGCCGCCAGATCCGCCGGCCCGATGAAGAGGCAATCGACGCCCGGCGTCGCGGCGATTTCATCGACGGCTTCGAGCGCCGCCACCGATTCGATCTGCACGATCGTCGCGATCTGCGCATTCGCGCCCGTCATGTAATCGCGGCGCATGCCGTACGCCGCCGCGCGCACCGCGCCCGCGACGCCGCGCAAGCCCTGCAGCGCCGCTTCGGTCGGATATTGCGTGAGCCGCACGATGCGCGCCGCCTCTTCGGCCGATTGCACGTTCGGGAACATCAGCGTGCGCGCGCCCGCGTCGAGCGCGCGTTTGACGAGCCAGCCTTCGTTGGCGGGCACACGCACGATCGGCTCGCTCGGCAGATGCGCGGCGGCGATCGCGCGCAGTTGAGCGACGACGTCGGCGCTATCGTTCGGCGAGTGCTCCATGTCGATGCACAGCCAGTCGAAGCCCGCGTGCGCAAGCGCTTCGGCGGCATCGGCGCTGCCGAGCGACAGCCACAGGCCGAACAACGTGCCCGGTTCGGAAAGGTGCTGCTTGAGGGGATTGGTGAATGTGCTCATCGCGCGGCTCCAACGGAAACCGCGCGCTGACGCAATGATGAAAATGACGGAAGAAGTGACGGCATGCGTGCGCTCCGTGTCTCGTCGCCCGGGGCGATGGGCGACTCATCGGACGATCATACCGTGACGAACGCGCGCGCGCCGGACGTGCTTGCGTCGGCCCGCGCGTGGAAAATCAGCCGCGCTCGACGTCGGCCCAGCAGTTCGGCGTTTCGAAGAGACGCACGCGCTTGAGCTTGAGATTGACGCCGTAGTGCGCGTCGTAGACCTCGGCGAGAATGTTGAAGGCAACCGCCGCCAGGTTCTCGACGGTCGGAATGCGATCCAGCACGACGGTCTTGTGATCCGCCAGCGTTTGCAGGAATTCGCGCACTTTGACATCGCCTTCATAAACGATGAACGCGTGATCCCACTTGTTGACGAGATGCTCCATCGCGAGCGACTTCACGTCGGCGAAATCCATCACCATGCCGCGGTCGGGCGCGCCTTCCACGTCGACGAGATCGCCTTGCAGCGTGATTTCGAGCACGTAGCGATGGCCGTGCAAATTGCGGCACTGGCTGCGGTGATCGGGAATGCGGTGGCCCGCGTCGAATTCGAGTTTTCGGGTAATCGTCTGCACGGCGGTTCAGGGGATGTTCAGATATTTGTGCGTCTGCATCGACAGGCGCCACTTCGGATGACGCTTGCACCAGTCGATCGCCAGCTTCGTGTTGATGTCGCGTGACGGGCCGTCCATCGGTTGCACGAGAAAGTATTCGAAGTCGAGCTTCTCGTATTCCGCAAGACGCTGGTTGTCCTGCGGCACCACGACTTTCAGTTCGTTGCCCTTCGTGACGACGAGCGGCGCGTCGGCTTTCGGGCTCACGCAAATCCAGTCGATGCTCTCGAGCACGGGCAGCGAGCCATTCGTCTCGATGGCCATTTCGAAGCCGGCTTCATGCAGCGCGTTGACGAAAGGCTGGTCGATCTGGAGCATCGGCTCGCCGCCCGTGCACACCACGAACCTGTGCGCCGCGCCTTCCGGCCACAGCGATGCGATTTTCGCGACGAGTTCCGCCGGCGTCTTGTACTTGCCGCCGTTCTCGCCATCGGTGCCGACGAAATCGGTGTCGCAAAACTGGCAGACGGCGTCCGCGCGATCTTCCTCGCGCCCCGACCACAGATTGCAGCCCGCGAAACGGCAGAACACGGCCGGGCGCCCGGCATTGGCGCCCTCGCCCTGCAACGTGTAGAAGATTTCCTTTACCGCGTACGTCATGACTGCTTCGTGAACCTCGAAAAAATTAAACTGGCGCGACGTCGACCTGTTCGCCCGCGCGATACGCCTCATAGCCGCGCTTGCGCAGTCTGCATGCCGGGCACTGACCGCAGCCGAAGCCCCAGTCGTGCAGTTCGGCGCGCTCGCCGACATAACACGTGTGCGTTTCGATGCGAATCAATTCGACGAGCGATTCGCCGCCGAGCGTTTCCGCGAGCCGCCAGGTGTCGGCCTTGTCGAGCCACATCAGCGGCGTTTCCAGCGCGTAACGCGTTTCCATGCCGAGATTGAGCGCGACTTGCAGCGCCTTCATCGTGTCGTCGCGGCAATCCGGATAGCCGGAAAAGTCCGTCTCGCACATGCCACCGACCAGCACCTTCAATCCGCGCCGATACGCCACCGCTGCGGCAATCGTCATGAACAGCAGATTGCGCCCCGGCACGAACGTGTTCGGCAGGCCGCTCGCGTTCGCCTGGATCTCGATCTCGCGCGTCATCGCGGTGTCGCTGATCGCGCCGAGCACGGACAAGTCGATCATGTGATCTTCGCCCAGGCGCGCGGCCCAGTGCGGGAACTCGCGCACGACGGCGGCGCGAAAGCCTTCGCGGCATTCGAGTTCCACACGATGGCGCTGTCCGTAATCGAAGCCGAGCGTTTCCACCGTTTTGTAGCGTTCGAGCGCCCAGGCGAGGCAAGTGGCCGAGTCCTGGCCGCCGGAGAACAGCACGAGCGCGCTGTCTTTAGCGTCTATCCGAGTCACCGTGAAAACTCCGTACTCCGTGAATGAGATTGGCGTCGCACGCCGCACAGGCAGTCGGGATGACCGGACTTCGCCTTCGAGCGGCGCGGGCGCGACGCCCGCGAGTCCAGTATAGGCCAGCGACCTTCGCCCGGACGCGCACGCCCTTTATGCCGCCGATAGCGGAATTCGAGACGGATGATCGAGCGCCGGATGAACGGTTCCGGCGCGTCGCACGAGCGATTCGGAGCGTCGAAAAGAAAAGGACTTGCGGGTCCGAGGACGAGGCAAGTCCTTAATTCGGCGGGAATTTTAGCACGGAGCACGGATGTTCGCCGAGCTCGGCGTGCGTTGCTCCCGCAAGCCGGAATAAATTGCCGGCATCGAGATGTCGGAGGCGGTAATTTATGGAAAATCGGCTCAATTCACTCCCGCGTCCGGTCGTTATACAGACAAATGAACGCACGACCAAAACGAATCCGGCTGCACAGCTAAGTCCGCGCGCTCGCGCCATCGTTTGATCGGTCATGCACGGGGAACATTCGTTCGCATAACGAATGGAATATCGAGTTCCAAACCCTCCCGCAGGGTTACGCGGGGCCGCAGGTCCGTTTCCGATCCGCCCTTCGCTCGCGGCGCTCCGGATATCGCACCGATTTCACTGATGCACCACTAGCCAATCAGTACTACAAACAATGAAAAATTACATTCAGACCAACATCCGTGCCGACCGCAGTATCGGCGCTCTCTCAGCACCCAAGGCGACGCTGATCGCCGTCGCGGCCGCCGCCAGCATGCTGCTCGGCGCGTGCGGCGGCGGTGGCAACGACGCGCTCGACGCAGCCTCAACCGCCGCGGCGGCCGTTGCGAACCGCAACACGGTCGGCAGCAGCATCTTTTACGGCGCGAACGGCCACAACAACGAAGGCGGCGCCTACGACATCTCCAGCCCGGCGCTGCAACTCGCGCAGCTGCAGGATCTCGGCGTGAAGCTTTATCGGAACGAGGTGTACAGCCAGGGAACCGCGAACAAGCTCGCGGGCATCGCGAAAACGATGGCTGCAGGCGGCGTGACCGTCTATCCGGTGATGCTCATGGGCCTCGCCTTCAACAGTGAGACCGACGCCTACAACGCGGGTTATCAACTCGGTGCGTGGACGGCGACCGCATACTCGTACCCGTACTACGAAGTGTCGAACGAACTCGACGCCAGCGCGCTCACCGGCAACGTAGACGGCGTCTATCCGCAGCAATTCGACAACGCCAAATTCCAGATCGCGCGCGGCGTGATTCGCGGGATGATCGCCGGCGTGAAGTCCGTCGATCCGAACGGCAAGATCATCATGGGCGGCGGCACGTGGCTGCATTACGGTCTCGATCAGATGCTCGCCAACGGCACGCAACCCGACGGCACGACAGGTCATCCGGTCGTGAACTGGGACATCACCGCGTGGCACTGGTACTCGGATATGGGCGACATCACGAACGCGTGCGGCGGCACGGGTTGCCACGACGTGCTCGCAGCGCTGCAGCAGATGAGCAAGCCGATCTGGATCAACGAGTTCGGCGTGCGCCCGTGGCTCGGCAGCGATCAGCAGATCGCGGCTTACCTTGTCGGCAACAAGATGATGGCGGAGTTCGTGGCGGTGGCGTCGAAGTACAACATCCAGGCGATCCAGACGTACGAGCTGTATGACGATCCCTCGGGCGGCGAAGGCGCGTACGGTCTCCTGAAGAACGACGGCAAGACGCAAAAGGCGGCGTACACCGCATTCAAGAATTTCGTTGCGGCGAATCCGAAGTGAGGATTCCGAGGTAAGAATTCCGGGGTAAGAATTCTATAGGTAGAAAATGAAAAAGCCCGAGAGCGATAACACTCTCGGGCTTCTTGCATTCTGGTGGCCTGGGACGGAATCGAACCATCGACACGCGGATTTTCAATCCGCTGCTCTACCAACTGAGCTACCGGGCCAACGAAGAGGTGAAACTATAGCAGACTCAATTGCGCCGCTCAAGCCCCCCGGCGCATTTTTCCAAAAATGTTCCCGAGCGGCGCTCAGATCTCGTTCTTGTTCTTTCCGAGATCGACGCCCAACTGCTTGAGCTTGCGATACAGATGCGTGCGCTCCAGCCCCGTCTTCTCGGCGACGCGCGTCATGCTGCCGTTCTCGCGCGCGAGGTGATACTCGAAGTACGCGCGTTCGAACGCATCGCGTGCATCGCGCAAGGGGATATCGAACGAGATGGACGCCGTCTGCCCCGTCTGATTCTGCGTCGCGCCACTCGCGGCTGCTTCGCTCGAAGCGTTCAGCGCCGATGCCGTCGGCAGTGCGGCCGCCATCGGCACACCCGACGCCATCCCGCTCGCCGGAGGCTTCGGTACCGTCGCGACGGGCGCCGCCGCCGTGCCGTGCGCGAGTCCCTGTTCGACCGCCTTCAACAGCTTCTGCAGCGCGATCGGCTTTTCAAGGAAGTTGAGCGCGCCGATCTTCGTCGCCTCGACAGCCGTGTCGATGGTCGCGTGACCCGACATCATGATCACCGGCATCGTGAGCTTGCCTTGCGCGGCCCATTCCTTGAGCAAGGTGACGCCGTCGGTGTCGGGCATCCAGATGTCGAGCAAAACGAGATCGGGCGTTTGCTGCACGCGATAGTCGCGCGCATGCTGCGCGTTTTCCGCTACGTCGACAACATGGCCTTCGTCGCTCAGGATCTCGGAGAGCAGTTCCCGGATCCCCATTTCATCGTCTACCACCAGGATGGTTGCCATTTACGCTGCCCTTGTCTGCACTGTTGCTTTTGTCGTTCCCTGATTCGCCGCCGCGCCGGGGCCCGAAGGCGTTGCGCCGGGCGCCGCGGTATCGTCCGCGAGTTGTAGAAACAAAATCGATATCTGCGCGCCTTCGATCACATCCGCGGACTTCGAGCGGTTGCGTATGTC
The DNA here is from genome assembly GCF_900258035.1 of Caballeronia novacaledonica. Lineage (GTDB taxonomy): Bacteria > Pseudomonadota > Gammaproteobacteria > Burkholderiales > Burkholderiaceae > Caballeronia > Caballeronia novacaledonica. The sequence continues at coordinate 85,558 of NZ_OGTP01000020.1, forward strand.
GATGCGCGCGCCGTGCTCGTCGACGATCTTCTTCACGGTTGCAAGTCCCAGGCCCGTGCCTTTCGCTTTCGTCGTCACGTAAGGCTCGAAAGCACGCGAAAGGATACGCGCCGGAAAGCCCGCGCCGTTATCCGAAACCGTGAGACGAACCGCGACACGCGCATGACCCGAAGCATCGGGCTCGCCATATTCTACTGTCCTCGTTTCGAGCAGCACGCGCGGCTCCGCGAGGTCCGCCACCGCGTCCTGCGCGTTTTGCAGCAGGTTGTGGATCACCTGGCGGATCTGCGTCGCGTCGCCGCGGATCACGGGCAGCTTCGCGAGGTCCACCTTGATCGGCGTCTTGCCATCTTCGATGCCGTACAACGTCAGCACTTCCGCGACGAGATCGTTCAGTTGCAGATTGCCGAGCACCGCGGGCGGCGTGCGCGCGTATTCGCGGAAGTCGTCGACCATCTGCTTCATCGCCTGCACCTGATTGACGATGGTCGTCGACGCTCGCTTGAGCACGTCCGCGTCGGGCGGCGCGAGTTTGTCCGCGAGCTTCATTTGCAGGCGTTCGGCGGAAAGTTGAATCGGCGTGAGCGGATTCTTGATCTCGTGCGCGAGACGGCGCGCGACTTCGCCCCACGCGACCGAACGTTGCGCCGAGATGACGTCGGAGATGTCGTCGAACACGACGACGTAGCCCGTGGTTTCGGCGTCATCGGTCTCGCTTTCGGTCACGCTCAGCAACTGCGTTCCGCGCACGAGGAGCGTGAGCGGATCGTTCTCGCCGGGCACCGTCACCGCGACCTGCTGCTGCCAGTGCCCGCGATCGCCGACCGGATGCCCGCTGCCGACCTCGGCCGCGTCGCGCTCGGCGAAGGCCTTCTTCACCAGCGCGCCGAACTCGGCGAGCACGCCGATCTGATCGAGCGGCTGATTGAGCAGCGCGTTGAACGGCTGGCGGAAGATGCGCTCCGCGCCGCGATTCGCGGTGGTCAAGCGGAACTGCCGGTCGAATACGAACACGCCCGCCGTCAGATTCGCGAGGATGCTTTCCAGATACGCCTTCGAATGCTCCAGCGCGATGCGGTTGTTCTCGACCGCCGCGCGCGCCTCGGAAAGCTGGCGCGTCATCGCGTTGAAGGATTGCGTGAGGAAGCCCAGTTCGTCGCGCGAATTGATCTCTCGTTTGGGCGTGTAGTCGCCTTCGGCCACTTCTTTCGTGCCTTGCGCGAGCAGGAACAGTGGCCGCGCGAGCTGATTGCCGAGCGCGAGCGCGAGCATCATCGCGATAAAGGTTGCGAGGAAGAGCGCGAGCGTCAGCGTGCCGATATACATCTTGCGCAAGCCCGTGCGCCCGAGCCGCTTCTCCTGATACTCGCGATAGGCGCGCTGCACGGCGTCGGCATTGCGCGCGAGCTCCTGACTCACGGGCTGCTCGATCTGCAGGTAACGATCGACGTGCTGAAATTCGGTCGTGGTGGTCGGATCGGGAATCTTCGTGACCACGCGCAGACGCAGCGCGCCCTTCGGCCCGTTCGATTTCGGATCGCCGTCGATCTCGCCTTCGATCGCGCCGTACGGATGATCCTGCGCCGCCCGCAGCATCGAGCCGGTCGGCTCGTTGGCCGGCAGGAGCGCGTAGTAATTGCCCGACGCCTGCGCGACCGTGCGCAGCCCCGGCACCCGCAACGAACTGTTGTTCGACGAGAGATCCTCGCGGTTGTATTGATCGCGCGGCCGCTCGAACACGACCGCGTCCTGCACGCCGTATTGATCGCGCAGGCGCAAGAGCGACAGCGTGAGACTCGATGGATCGGCGCTGGCGAGCTGATCGCTCATCTGCCGGCCGCGGTTCTTGAAATCAGCGAGCGAGGTTTCGAGCATGCCGCGGCCGAGCGTCAGGCCCGACGAGAGCGCTGTCTCGACGTTCACGTCGAACCACGATTCGATACTGCGCGACACGAACTGATACGACACGACGTAGATGATGACGCCCGGCACGACGCCGACGAGCGCGAAGATCAGCGCGAGCTTCGCGAGCAGGCGCGTGCCGAACCGTCCTTGCCTCACCCGCGACACGATGATGATGAACAGCGCGACGACGATCAGCATGAACACGACCGCCACCGCGACGTTCGCCGCGTAGAGCCAGCCGTAGTAGCGATCGAAGAATTCGGTGTTCGCACTCGCGAGCGCGAGCATCACGAGCAGCAGAACCGCCGTGAGCGCCACCGTGGAGACCAGCAAACGGACGACGAGACTCTTCATGTCCGTGCGGCCGCGTCGAAATCTATTTCGCACGTTCTGCCGCCGTAAATGTAAAACGCTTCCAGTCCGAGGAAAGGTTCCAGTCGCGATTGTTCACCGCGTCGATCTGGAACGGCTTGGGCATGAGTGCGATGTCGAGCTGCATGCGCACCGATGCGGTATAGGTTTCGCCGGCACGCACCTGGTTCCGGTCGATCACGTGCCACGAGGTCACATGCCGGATGACCGCGAGCGCCTCGTTGAGCGATGCGAAACGCAACTGCAGGCCGCCCGTCGATACACGATATTCGTTCGTGAGCGGCTGAAACGACAGGCGGATGCTCTGCGACACGTTGACCGGCTCTTCGTCGAACCAGTACCAGCGTGGCCGCGACAGATTGAAATCGATCGTGAAATAAAGCGGAACGCTGCGGTTCACGGCATCTTCGAGGCTGTTGTTCAGGTCGAAGTCGAAATGCGCGTCGAGACTCCAGCCGGCGTTGTCCGCTTGCAGCGACGCGCGCTGCACGGCGATCGTCTCCGCAAACGCCGGCTCGGCTGCAGCGAAAGTCAGCCAGAACGCCAGCGCAGTCCAGATGACGGCCGCGAGCCGAAGCGGAAAAAAGCGTTTGATCGTCACCGTTTCTGAAAGCGCGCGTAGAAGAATCCGTCGTGGTCCGCGAGATTTGTACCGTCCGGTGAGCCTCGTACCGCGCCCGCGCTTGCGCACGCCGCTGTCGGTAACAATTGCCCCGGCGCGTCCAATCGTACCGCATCTTCATGTTCGGTTCCAAACCAGCGGGCCTGCTCTTCGCCCTCCTCGGGAAAGATGGAACATGTCACGTAAAGCAGTTCGCCGCCCTTCGCGACGAGCGGCCACAGCGCGCTCACGATGCGCCGCTGTTCGGCGACGAGCGCCTCGATGTCCGACGGCCGCCGCAACCAGCGGATATCCGGATGACGACGCACGATGCCCGACGCCGAGCACGGCACGTCCGCGAGAATGCGGTCGAACGGCGCGCCGTCGAACCATTGCGCGGGATCGCCCGCGTCGCCCACTTTGATTTGCGCGTCGAGTTTCAGGCGCCTCAGATTCTGTTCGATGCGGCCCGAGCGCTCGGCATCGCTTTCGAGCGCGATCAGATCGACGTTCGCGAGTTCGAGGATATGCCCCGTCTTGCCGCCCGGCGCGGCGCACGCGTCGAGCACGCGCATGCCGTCTGTCGCGCCGAGCAGTTGCGCCGCGCGTTGCGCGCCCGCGTCCTGCACCGACACGACGCCTTCGTCGAATCCCGGAATGCGATCGACGGGCATCGGCGTTTTCAGGCGCACCGCGTGAAGGCCCGCGGCTTCGGCTTCGATATGCGCTTCTTTAAGGCGCGCGAGATATTGATCGACGGTCGCGTGACGCGCATTCACACGCAATGTGAGCGGCCCCTGCGCGTTGCCCGCTTCAAGAATGCGCTCCCACGCTTCGGGCTGTCCGCGCTTCACGGCGTCGATCCACCATTGCGGATAATTCCAGCGCGCGACTTCGTTTTCGCGTGCTTCGTCGATCAGTGTGGCGCGCTCGCGCAGGAAGTTGCGCAGCACCGCGTTGACCAGACCCTTCGCGAACGAGAATTCGCGCCGCGCCGCGATCGCGTTCACCGCCTGATCGACGACGGTGAACGGCGCGTAGGCCGCGTGCGCTTCGTCGTCGGTCAGCAGCGTGAACGCGCAGACCAGCACGTTCGCCACGTGTGGCGGCGGCGCCTTCTTCACGAGCTTGTGCAGGAGCGCATCGGCGAGGGCGAGACGGCGCATCGCGCGATACGCGATGTCCTGCACCGCTCCGCGCGCCTCCGCGTGCTTCGCCGACGCGATGACCGTCTGCAACGCGGCCGGCAGCGCCGAGCCCGCGCGCACCGCGCCCACGGCCTGTGCCGCGCAATCGAGCGCGAACGCGAGCGAATCGGGCGCGAGATGGAGCGCGCTCAGTCGGGAATGCACGGCGGCGGGCCGGCGGGAAGGCTTGTCGGTCATGGCGAAACGGGAACGGTCGAGCGGCAAGCGGACGGCTTGCGTGAACGAGGATTGTAACGTGTGGGAATTGCGCGCCCGGACGCGCGGCGGCGGCGCAACAAAAAGGCCGCTCCGGCGTAACCGGAACGGCCTTCGTCAAGACAGCAAGTGCGTCAGATACGGCCCGTGCGCGCCATTTCCATCAGACGCGCGACGCGCTCTTCCGTCGCCGGGTGCGTCGAGAACAGATTCGCGATGCCGCCGCCCGAGAGCGGATTCATGATCATCATCTGCGCGGTCGCCGGATGCGCTTCCGCCGTCGGGAACGGCACGCCGGTCGCGTAGGCGTGAATCTTCTCCAGCGCGCTCGCGAGTGCTTGCGGGTCGCCCGAAATCTCCGCGCCGCCGCGGTCGGCTTCGAACTCGCGAGCACGGGAAATCGCCATCTGGATCAGCGCGCCCGCGATCGGCGCGAGAATCGCCACCAGAATGCTCGCGATCGGATTCGACGGACGGCCTTCGTCGTCACGTCCGCCGAAGAACATCGCGAAGTTCGCGAGCGCGGAGATCGCGCCGGCCATCGTCGCGGAGATCGTCGAGATCAGGATGTCGCGGTGCTTCACGTGCGCCAGTTCGTGCGCCATCACGCCGCGCATTTCGCGCTCGGACAGCACGCGCAGGATGCCTGTGGTCGCCGCGACCGCCGCGTGCTCGGGGTTGCGGCCCGTGGCGAACGCGTTCGGCGCGTCTTCGTTGATCAGGTAGACGCGCGGCATCGGCAATTGCGCGCGGGTGGCGAGCTCGCGCACCATGCGATAAAACTGCGGCGCGGTGGTTTCATCGACTTCCTGCGCGTTGTACATGCGCAGGACCATCTTGTCCGAGAACCAGTACGAAAAGAAATTCATGCCGAGCGCGATGATCAGCGCGAGCATCATGCCCTTCGATCCGCCGATCACACCGCCAATCACGACAAAGAGGGCCGTGATCGCAGCCATCAGCATCGCGGTTTTGACCCAGTTGAACATTTCCGAAGCTCCTCTCCCTGAATACGCTGCGCGAAGTGCGCGGTTGCCCCGGCCGACACGACCGGAGCGACGTTTGTAAGCAAAATGTTAGATAGGGACGTCCGTCAATAATTCAATCCGCCGCTGCGCGATTTATCGATGCGAGGTCGCGAGCTTGATGCCCAAGCCGACGAACGCACTGCCGACGCCGCGATCCAGCCACTTCTTCACGCCCGATTTGCCCGCGAAGCGCTCGGTGACGCTGCCCGCGATCCACGCGACAAAACTGTTCCAAACGGTGCTCATCGCGATGAAAACAACGCCGAGCGCGAGAAACGCCAGCGTCTTATGCTGGCTGTCCGCAGCGACGAACTGCGGAAAGAACGACACGAAGAACAGCACGACTTTCGGGTTCAGCACATTCGTGACGAAGCCTTGCGCGAAAAGCTGGAGCAAGGATTTCGGCGCGGCTTTTTCGTCGGCTTGCGCCTGGCGCGGGCTGTCCGCATCGTCGTGCTTCGCGAAAATGAGGCGCACGCCGAGATAAATCAGATAAATCGCGCCGGCGATTTTGATGACGGTGAACGCCGTCGCGGAGGCGGCGAGAATCGCCGTCAAACCGAACGCGCAGGCGAGCGTATGAACGATGCAGCCGGCCGAAATGCCGAGCGCCGACACGATGCCCGCGCCGCGCCCTTGCGCGACACTGCGCCCGACGATGTACGCCGTATCGGGACCGGGCGTGACATTGAGAAGAAATACGGCGACGAGGAAGAAGGCAAAACCGGTGATGCCGAGCATCGAAGACTCCAGACGGGCGGGCGCGTTGACAGCCGTTTATTTTAGCGCCGCGTCCGGTCTGGCGTCCCCGGTCTGGCGTCCCTCAACGCAGCGCGAAACGCTGGCCTTTCGCGAGCGGCGCGCCCGCGAGAAATTCGCGCGCCGGCAGGCGTTTGCCGCCGGGTTTCTGCAATTGCGTGAGCTTCAACGCGCCGCCTCCGCCGCAAATCACGACGATGCCGTCCGATGAAACCTCGGCGATCGTGCCCGCTTCCGCGCCCGATGAAACCTCGACCGGCTGCGCGGCCCAGATCTTGATCGCGGTGTCGTCGAGCGTGCCGAACGCGCCGGGAAACGGATCGAACGCGCGAATCTGACGGGCGAGTTCTTCCGCCGGACGCCGCCAGTCGAGCGCGGCCTCGTTCTTGGCGATCTTTTCGGCGTAGGTCGTGCCGTCGTCGGGCTGCGGCGTGGACGGCAGCGAGCCGTCGCGTTCGAGATCACGCAATCCCGCGACGATCAGCTCGGCGCCCATGTGCGCGAGGCGATCGTGCAGCGTGGCGGTGGTGTCGTCGGGGAGAATGGGCGTGCGGGCTTCGCGGATCATCGCGCCGGTATCGAGGCCGGCGTCCATCTGCATCAGCGTGATGCCGGTTTCGGCGTCGCCCGCTTCGATCGCGCGATGGATCGGCGCGGCGCCACGCCAGCGCGGCAACAGCGAAGCGTGGATGTTGATCGCGCCGCGCGGCGGAACATCCAGCACTTCCTGCGGCAGGATGAGCCCGTAAGCGGCGACGACCATCACGTCGTGCGGCGTTGCGCGCAACAGGTCGATGGCTTCGGCCGCCTCTTGCGGATATTTGCCCGCGCGCCGCAACGAAGCGGGTTGCGCGACCTTCAGACCATGTTCGACAGCGAAGCGCTTGACCGGGCTCGCCGTCAGCTTCATGCCGCGTCCGGCGGGCCGGTCGGGCTGCGTGAGCACGAGCGGCACCGAAAATCCCGCCGCGTGAATGGCCGCGAGCGCGGCGGCGGCGAATTCCGGCGTACCGGCGAAAACCACGCGCAACGATTGAGTCATCGGTTACAGCGCCTTTTCCAGCTTCTTCATCTTGCCGCGGATGCGCGTCTGCTTGAGCTGCGACAGATACTCGACGAACACATGCCCGGCCAGGTGATCCATCTCGTGCTGGATGCAGACCGCGAGCAAGCCGTCGCAATCGAGCTCGAAGGTTTCGCCCTTCTCGTTCAGCGCCTTCACGCGCACTTTGTCCGGACGTTCGACGAAATCGTAAATGCCGGGGACCGAGAGGCAGCCCTCTTCCCATTCCTTCTTCTCGTTGCTCGTCCAGACGAGTTCCGGGTTGATGAACACCATGAGCTGATCGTGCGCGTCTGAGACATCGATCACGATCACGCGCTCGTGCACGTCCACCTGCGTCGCGGCGAGGCCGACGCCGGGCGCGGCGTACATGGTTTCGGCCATGTCGGCGACGAGCTTGCGGATGCGGTTGTCGACCACGGCGACGGGCTTCGCCACCTTGTTCAGCCGCTTGTCCGGGTAGTTGAGTATCTTGAGCAGAGCCATGATTCGGATTGTCTACGCGCGCCGCGACGCGTGTAAATCGGCCATTCGGCCAGGTTGCGGGTGAGTGGCGGCATGCCGAAAGATATGCGGGTGAATCTCGTTGATTCAACGCCGCCGGCAAGCGGCCAATGGGCGTCGCGTCGGGCTGTGGACCTCGCCTGCGCGACCTTTCTTTTCTGTTCCGGATCAAAAATCTTAACATGACGACCGCCGACCTGCCGACCGGGGAAGCCGCCCCGACACTCGATGCCGACGAACTGCGCGCGTGGCTGCGCCTCGCGCACGCGAAGGGATTGCGGCCGCTCGCGCTGCGCGCGTTGCTCGCCGCTTTCGGCGGTCCGCGCGAAGTTTTGTCGGAGAGCTTTGCGTCGCTCGCCGAAACCGCCGACGCCCGCGCCGCCGAAGCCGCGCTCGCGCCGCCGGAAGATGTCGAAGGCGTTCCCTTCGACGACTATATTGAAGCGGTTCTGGCGTGGGCGTCCGAACCGTGCAACCACATTCTGACGCTCGCGGACGCGACCTATCCGCAGGCGCTGCTCACGATGCCGGACCCGCCGCCGCTGCTCTATGCGAAAGGCCGGCTCGATCTGCTTCAGGCGCGCGCGGTGGCGATCGTCGGAAGCCGGAACGCCTCGCCGCAAGGACTCGAAGACGCGCGCCGCTTTGCTCGCGCGCTGTCGGATGCGGGGCTTGCTGTGGTCTCCGGTCTGGCGCTCGGCATCGATGCCTCCGCGCATCGCGGTGCGCTGGAAGGCGCCACGGGCACGGTTTCGGTGATCGGCACGGGCGCGGATCTGGTCTATCCGGCGGCGCATCACACGCTTGCGCATGAACTTGCCCGCGACGGCGCGATTCTTTCCGAATGGCCGCTCGGCACGCCCGCGCGCTCCGCCAATTTCCCGCAGCGAAACAGACTGATCGCGGGCATGTCGGGCGGCGTGCTGATCGTCGAGGCTGCGATGCGTTCCGGCTCGCTCATCACCGCCCGGCTCGCCAACGAAATGGGGCGCGATGTCTTCGCGATTCCCGGCTCGATTCACGCGCCGCTTTCGCAAGGTTGTCATCGGCTGATCAAGCAGGGGGCGAAGCTCGTCGAGACGCCGGAAGACGTGCTCGAAGAGTTCGGCATCCCGACAGCGACGGCAAGCGCGGCGGCGCAACGCGCCAGGTCGCGTCCGGTCAGCGCGTCGTGGGCGTCGGCGCGGCTTTCCGAAGCCGAATTCGCGATGAACGGCGACGCCGAGCGCGTTCTCGGCGCGCTCGGCCACGCGCCCGCGACGCTTGAAATCCTCGCGATGCGCACTGATCTGGATGGCGCGGTGCTCCAGAGCGCGCTGCTGCAGCTCGAACTGTCGGGCCGCGTGGCCGCGCTTGCGGGCGGCCGCTACACGGCGGTGGAGCGCTCGTGACGCCGCGTCGTGCTACATTCGCGGAAAAATGAGCAATCCCGCAGTCGATACCAATAAGGATTTCGCACCCGCCATGTCCGCGCTGAATCTCGATACCGATGCCGATCGCATCGCGGAGCGCGTCGCCGTTCCCGGCACGCTATTCGTCGCCTGCCTGTGCGCGGAATGGTGCGGAACGTGTCGCGAATATCGCGAAGGATTCGACAAGCTGGCGGCCGCGCATCCGGATATCTGCTTCGCCTGGATCGATATCGAGAACCACGCCGACCGCTTCGACGACCTCGACGTGGAAAATTTTCCTACCATCCTGATCGAGGACTCGGTGACGACGCGTTTCTTCGGCACGGTGCTGCCGCAGGTGTCGATCGTCGAGCGGATGCTGACTGATCTGACCGCGCTGCCGGGCATGGTCGGCGCACCGAAACTGCGCCCGGCACTTGCTACGGCCTGATTGCGACGCACGCGAAACGCGCATCTTGCGCTTCTCGCCGTGCGCTCCGCGAACCGGATATTGAATCGCCCCGTTTCCAGCTTCGACGCCCGCCGCGCAAAGCGTGTGCTATAAAGCGGTCGTTAAAGCAGTCCAAACCGGGCTGCTGCCAGTTACCCACTTTTTGTCATGTCCAAAGCCCTGATCATCGCTGAGAAGCCCTCCGTCGCGAACGACATCGCGCGTGCGCTGGGCGGCTTCACCAAGCATGACGAGTACTACGAGAGCGACGACTACGTGCTCTCGTCCGCGGTCGGCCACCTGCTCGAGATCGCCGCACCGGAAGAGTACGACGTCAAGCGCGGCAAATGGAGCTTCGCCAATCTGCCGGTCATTCCGCCGCATTTCGACCTGAATCCGATCGCGAAGAGCGAGTCGCGCCTGAAGGTGCTGACGAAGCTGATGAAGCGCAAGGATATCGAGCGCCTCATCAACGCATGCGACGCGGGGCGCGAAGGCGAGCTGATTTTCCGCCTGATCGCGCAGCACGCGAAAGCGAAACAGCCGGTGCAACGGCTGTGGCTGCAATCGATGACGCCCGCCGCGATCCGCGAAGGCTTCGCGAACCTGCGCAGCGACGCCGACATGCAGCCGCTCGCCGACGCGGCCCGCTGCCGTTCGGAAGCGGACTGGCTCGTCGGCATCAACGGCACGCGCGCGATGACCGCGTTCAACAGCAAGGGCGGCGGCTTCTTCCTGACGACCGTCGGCCGCGTTCAGACACCAACGTTGTCTATCGTCGTCGAACGTGAGGAGAAAATCCGCCGATTCGTTCCGCGCGACTACTGGGAAGTGCGCGCCGAATTCATCGCCGCGAAGGGTCTGTACGAAGGCCGCTGGTTCGACCCGAAGTTCAAGCGCGTCGAAAACGATCCCGAACAGCGCGACTCGCGCCTGTGGAGTCTCGCGGCGGCGGAAACCGTCGTCGCGGCGTGCCGCGGCAAGACGGGCATCGTGACGGAGGAATCGAAGCCGTCGACGCAAATGTCGCCGCTGCTCTTCGATCTGACCAGCTTGCAGCGCGAAGCCAACGGCCGCTTCGGCTTTTCGGCGAAGAACACGCTCGGCCTCGCGCAAGCGCTGTACGAAAAGCACAAGGTCCTGACTTATCCGCGTACCGATTCGCGCGCGCTCCCCGAGGACTACATGAGCACGGTCAAGGACACGATGACCATGCTCAAGGAGAGCAACAACTATCTGCCGTTCGCAAAGCAGGTGCTCGACAAGGGCTGGGTGAAACCGAACAAGCGCATCTTCGATAATTCGAAGATCAGCGATCACTTCGCCATCATCCCGACGCTGCAGGCGCCGAAATCGCTGTCGGAGCCCGAGCAGAAGCTGTACGACCTCGTCGTGAAGCGTTTCCTGTCGGTGTTCTTCCCGGCGGCGGAATATCTCGTGACCACGCGCATCACCGAAGTCTCGGGGCATCACTTCAAGACGGAAGGCAAGGTGCTCGTCGAGCCGGGCTGGCTGCAGATCTACGGCCGCGAAGCCGCGGGCGAAGACGGCAATCTCGTGCCGGTGCAGAAGGACGAAAAGGTCGATGTCGAAAAGGTCCAGGCGCATGGCCTCGTGACCAAGCCGCCCGCGCGCTACAACGAAGCGTCACTGCTTTCGGCGATGGAAGGCGCGGGCAAGCTCGTCGAAGACGAAGAACTGCGCGACGCGATGGCCGCGAAGGGCCTCGGCACGCCGGCCACGCGCGCGGCGATCATCGAAGGTCTGCTCGGCGAGAAGTACATGGTGCGCGAAGGCCGCGAACTCATTCCGACAGCCAAGGCGTTCCAGTTGATGACGTTGCTGCGCGGACTCGGCGTCGAGGAACTCACCGCGCCGGAATTGACCGGTCAGTGGGAACACAAGCTGTCGCAGATGGAGCGCGGCAACCTGCATCGCGACGCGTTCATGCAGGAAATCGCGCGCATGACGCAAACCATCGTCAAGCGGGCGAAGGAGTACGACTCCGACACGATCCCCGGCGATTACGCGACGCTCGAAACGCCGTGCCCGAACTGCGGCGCGCAAGTGAAGGAAAACTATCGCCGTTTCGCGTGCACGAAGTGCGAGTTCTCGATCTCGAAGATTCCCGGCGGCCGGCAGTTCGAAATCCCGGAAGTCGAGGAATTGCTGCGCGAGAAAACCATCGGACCGCTGTCGGGCTTTCGCAGCAAGATGGGCCGTCCGTTCTCGGCCATTCTCAAACTCTCGCTCGACGACGAAATCAAGAATTACAAGCTCGAATTCGACTTCGGTCAGGATTCCGGCGGCGAAGACGGCGAACCGCCCGATTTCTCCGAGCAAACGCCGGTCGGCGCATGTCCGAAGTGCCAGTCGCGCGTGTTCGAGCACGGCATGAGCTACGTGTGCGAGAACTCGGTGTCGAACCCGAAGACGTGCGACTTCCGCTCCGGCAAGGTGATTCTCCAGCAGGAAATCGGCCGCGAGCAGATGGAAAAGCTGCTGAACGAAGGCCGCACGGATCTGCTGACGAACTTCAAGTCGTCGCGCACCGGACGCAACTTCAAGGCGTATCTCGTGAAGCAGCCGGACGGGAAAATCGGCTTCGAGTTCGAGAAGAAGGAAGGCAAGCCGGCGGCGAAGACGGCGGCGAAACGCGGCGCGGCGGCGGAAGCCCAGGCCGACAGCGGCGATGAAAGCGGCGATAGCGATGTCGCCGTAGCCGCCAAGACCACGTCCGCGAAGACTGCGGCGAAGAAAGCGCCCGCGAAGAAAGCGGCCGCGAAGAAGACCGCGGCGAAGAAAGCGAGCTGATCGCGCTTCCTGGCCGCTGAAGAGAAAAACCCCGCGAATCGCTTCGCGGGGTTTTTCATTTGCGCTTCGCGCGAGCCTTTCAGAAGGGCGAAGCCGCCGGCAGGCGCCCGCGCGACCGCGAAGGCTTCGACAGCTTCGGCGCCAGTTCACCGTCGATCGGGCGCGCGCGCGGCGCGGGCGTCGCGGCTTCGTCGGCGTGATCGTAGTGCTGATGCGCGCCCGGTCTGCCGCGGCCATCGCGAATCCATTGCTCGCCGAGCTGATGATTCGGCGTCTGGCTGAAATGCTCGACGAGATGATCGATGAACGTGCGCACCTTCGCCGGCAAATGACGTCGGCTCGGATACGCGACGTTGATCTCGACCTGCGGCAATTGATAATCGCCGAGCAGGCGCACGAGCTGGCCGCGCGTCGTGTCGTTGCCGATCAGATAGCTCGGCAAAATCGCGATGCCCATGCCGAGCAGCGCGAACTGCCGCAGCATTTCGGTGTTGTTCGCGATGATCACGTTCTGCGGCCGCACGCGTACTTCGCCTTCCGGACCGGTGAACACGCGCTCGTCGCCCCAGTATTCCGACGGCAGGCTCAAACACGGATGCTCGAGCAGATGCTCGGGACGCGTCGGCGTGCCGTGCGTTTCCAGATACGCAGGCGTCGCGCAGACGGTCATGCAGCCGGTCGTCAGCCGCCGCGTGACGACACTCGCGCTCTTCACCTGCCGCGCGATGACGATGCCGACATCGAAACCTTCCTCGACCAGATCGACCTGACGGTCCACGAGCGTCACGTCCGGCACGACCTTCGGATAGCGCTGTGCATACGTCTGTAACACGGGCGCGAGATTATGCAGACCGAACACGACGGGCGCGACGATCCTGAGCGAACCGAGCGGTTCGTGATTGCGCGCCACCACCATCTGTTCGACATCTTCCAGCTCGTCGAGAATTTGCCGCGCCCGCTCCAGATAAACCTGGCCGGACTCGGTGAGCGAGAGGCTGCGCGTCGTGCGGTTGAGCAGGCGCGTGCCGAGGCGGCCTTCCAGGTCCGCGACGTGGCGCGTAGCCACCGCATTGGAGATGTCCATCGCGCTCGCGGCCCGGGCGAAACTCCCGAGATCGGCGACGCGGACGAACACCCTCATCGACTGCAAATGATCCATAAAGACAACTCCTGCCGCTAGGACGGCTCGAATTCTGCTGCAAAGCAATTCAGGATTATCCTAGGACCAGCGCTTTTGTGCAGAAGTTGCCGGGAAGCACGAAAAAGTCGAAAAAAATCTGGTAGTTAGACGCGTTACGCGGATGAAAGATCGCCGACTGTTGCCATTCGCACAACAGGCAATCAGGAAAATTCCGATTCACGGAACACTGAAAATACTGGCCACGCTAATTTTGACGGCGTAGGCGATCAAAAAATCGGGCCCGACGATGCGGGCCCGAAATTTGGGGATTGATTCAGTTTATGAGACAAAGCCCGCGCGGAATGTCGCGGGCGACTCGCTCATGCAGCCAGGCGTTTCTCCATTCCGGCCTTGGCTTTGGTCAGCGCTTCCGGCAAACCGTGCTTGAGTTTCGTGAAAAGCTCGTCGTGCAGGGCGAGTTCGTCGCGCCAGGCGGCGTCGTTGACCGATATGACCTGCTCGAACTGCTCCCGCGTGAAACCGAGCGCGCCCCAGTCGATGTCCTCGTAACCCGGCGAAATGCCGAACGCGTGCTCTTCGCCCTTCGCCGTGCCCTCGATGCGGCCGATCATCCAGTTCAGCACGCGCATGTTCTCGCCGAAGCCCGGCCACACGAACTTGCCGTCGTCGCCCTTGCGGAACCAGTTGACGCAGAAGAACTTCGGCACGGTCGCGTCCATCGCTTCGAGACGCTCGCCCATTTTCAGCCAATGGCCGAAATAATCGGCCATGTTGTAGCCGCAGAACGGCAACATCGCAAACGGGTCGCGGCGCACGACGCCCTGCTGCCCCGCGGCGGCGGCCGTGGTTTCGGAGCCCATGGTGGCGGCCATGTAGACGCCTTCGTTCCAGTCGCGCGCTTCGGTGACGAGCGGCACGGTGTTCGAGCGGCGTCCGCCGAAGATGAACGCGTCGATCGGCACGCCGGCCGGGTTTTCCCAGTCCGGATCGATCGACGGACACTGCGACGCCGGCGCCGTGAAGCGCGCGTTCGGATGCGCGGCTTTCGCGCCCGTCTCCTTCGCGATTTCCGGCGTCCAGTCGCGGCCCTGCCAGTCGATCAGATGCGCGGGCGGCGCGTCGCTCATGCCTTCCCACCAGACATCGCCGTCGTCGGTCAGTGCGACGTTGGTGAAAATCACGTTCTCCTTCAGCGTCGCCATGGCATTGAAGTTGGTCTTTTCGCTGGTGCCGGGCGCCACGCCGAAATAACCAGCTTCCGGATTGATCGCGTAGAGACGGCCGTCGTGGCCCGGTTTGATCCACGCGATGTCGTCGCCGATCGTCGTCACTTTCCAGCCGTCGAGATCGCTCGGCGGGATCAGCATCGCGAAATTGGTCTTGCCGCACGCCGACGGAAACGCCGCCGCGACGTGATATTTGCGCCCTTGCGGCGATGTCACGCCGAGAATCAGCATGTGCTCGGCGAGCCAGCCTTCGTCGCGGCCCATGGTCGACGCGATGCGCAGCGCGAAACACTTCTTGCCGAGCAGCGCGTTGCCGCCATAGCCGGAGCCGAAGCTCCAGATTTCACGCGATTCCGGAAAATGAACGATGTACTTCGTGTCGTTGCACGGCCAGGGCACGTCCTTGCGGCCATCGGCGAGCGGCGCGCCGACCGAATGCACGCACGGCACGAACTCGCCGTCCGTGCCGAGCACGTCGTACACGGCGCGGCCCATGCGCGTCATGATGCGCATGTTCGTCACGACGTACGGGCTGTCCGACAATTCGACGCCGATATGCGCGATCGGCGAGCCGAGCGGACCCATCGAAAACGGCACGACGTACATCGTGCGGCCGCGCATCGAGCCGTCGAAGAGGCCGTCGAGCGTGACGCGCATATCCTGCGGATCGATCCAGTTGTTCGTCGGGCCGGCATCCTCGCGGCGCTGCGAGCAGATGAACGTGCGGTCTTCGACGCGCGCCACGTCCGAGGGATCGGAGCATGCGAGGAAGGAATTCGGGCGCTTCTCGGGGTTGAGCTTCTTCATCGTGCCGGCTTCGACCATCTGCTGGCAGAGCCGGTCGTATTCTTCCTGCGAACCGTCGCACCATTCGATGCGATCCGGCTTTGTCAGGGCCGCGACCTGCTGAACCCATTCGACGAGTCTTCGGTGCCGGACATAGGCCGGCGCTTCGATATCGACGGCACTTTTATTGTTGTCTTCGACTACTGCGGGCTGGTTCATCGAGCTGTCTCCGTTCTTGCAATGAAAACCGGTCGCCCAACTGACGCTGCATGCGAGAGGCGTTTGCGACTCGAACCGCCGGGCGCTTTCGTGCGCTTCTTTAACGCGCTTTCATCGCACGAAATGCGGTTCGCGAGCCAATGCGACGTCAACGGGCCTGAATTCTTTACATGCAAACCATAACGTTCGCGGCTTGCGTCACAAAGGAACAAACTGTTAAAAAGAGATACTAAGTGGCCTGTCTCTTCGCGGATCATCGTGTTTTCCGCTACTTGCGCTGAATATCCTTCTTTATTGGCGCGGACGTATGATGCTCCCGAAAAATGGGGAGTCAAGCATAACACCGCCGTGCGTGAACGATGTGATGCGGCGCGATAAAGCGGAATAGAGCGCAATTTATCGGTATTTACCCGAATTTAAGTACTCCATTCTCGCCCTCCAAAAAAAAGCAGCACGTTTGATGCCTAACAAAAGCCAATCAATGCCCATGAAAATCGCCATTCTCGACGACTACCAGGATGCCGTACGGAAGCTCGATTGTTTCCATTTGCTCGATGACCATGAGGTCAAGGTCTTCAACAACACGGTGCGTGGTCTCGGGCAGTTGGCCAGCAGGCTGGCGGAGGTGGATGCGCTCGTGCTGATTCGCGAACGCACGCGCATCAGCTCTCAATTGCTCGATAAATGCCCGAAACTGCGCATGATCAGCCAGACAGGGCGCGCAGGCGGCGGTCATATCGATGTCGATGCCTGTACGGAACGCGGCATTGCGGTGCTGGAGGGCACGGGCTCGCCGGTCGCGCCTGCGGAACTGACGTGGGCGCTCATCATGTCGGCGCAGCGGCGCATTCCGCAATACGTCGCGAACCTGAAGCAAGGCGCGTGGCAGCAGTCGGGGCTGAAGACGTCCGCGCTGCCGCCGAATTTCGGTCTCGGTCAGGTGCTGCGCGGACAAACGCTCGGCATCTGGGGCTACGGCAAGATCGGCAAACTGGTGGCAGGTTACGGCAAGGCGTTCGGCATGAACGTGCTCGTCTACGGCCGCGAGCATTCGCAAAGCGCGGCGCGCGAAGATGGCTTCGCTGTCGCCGAAAGCCGCGAGGCACTGTTCGAGCAAAGCGACGTGCTGACGCTGCATCTGCGTCTGACCGATGAAACGCTCGGCATCGTCAAACAGGACGATCTGATGCGCATGAAGCCGACCGCGCTTTTCGTCAACACGAGCCGCGCAGAACTGCTCGAAGAGAACGCGCTGCTCAATTCGCTGCATCACAACCGGCCGGGCATGGTTGCCGTCGATGTCTTCGAGAGCGAGCCGATTCTGCAAGGCTACGGCCTGCTGCGTCTCGAGAACGTGATCTGCACGCCGCACATCGGCTATGTGGAGCGCGAGAGCTACGAACTGTATTTCGGCGCGGCGTTCAGGAACATCCTCGCGTTCAATGCGGGCGACACGTCGAGCGTTTTCAATAAAGAAGCGCTTCAGCACGTGCGCCGGCGTTGAGCTTCGGCGCCAGATTCAGACGGTCGATATCTCGATCGATGGCTCGCAGCGCACCGGAAAATTCACCGAGTTGGCGATGAAACAGAAACGGTGCGCGTCCTCGTGCAGACGCGCGGCGAGATCGGCGTCGCCGCCCGCGCCGATAGTCACGCGCGGGCGCAGCAGCACATCGACGAAGCGCCCGTCGCCCTTCGACTCTTCCTGCATCGTGCCGATGGCTTCATCGACATAACCCGTCACGACGACCTCGTTCGTCGCGCACAGGTGCAAATACCAGAGCATGTGGCACGACGACACCGACGCCACGAACAACTCCTCCGGATTGTGGCGCGCCGGATCGCCACGAAATGCCGGATCGCTCGACGCCTCGATCGCGGTCTTCGCGCCGATGCGCACGAGATGATCTCGCGAGTACGCGTCGTAAGCCGAAGTGCCGGAACCGAGATTGCCCGTCCAGTCGACGGTCAGTTCGTATGTGTGCTTCTTCGTCACGGTCTGCTCCTCAAGCGGGATGCGAAGCGGTTTCCATCAGACGCGGAAGGCGTTCGAGAAAATCCTCGCCGTCCGCGCGGCCCAGATCATAAGCATGTTGCATCTGGGACGGGCTCGTATAGTCCCAGCTCGAAATCGGCACCTTGCGCGATGGCTGGATATAGATGCGCCTCTGCTCGCCGTGCGGCACGACGAACATGCGCTCGCGCGGGTAGAGACGCGTGACCATCACGAGGACGAGACCCGGCGAGGCATCGAGCGCGGCGACCGGGACGTTGTCGACCATGCCGCCGTCGAGGACGGGACGGCCGTTGCGTCGCAGGATCGGCGTGAACGGCGGCGTGCTCGACGATTGCAGAATGAGATCGGCGAGATCTTCGACCGTCGCGCATTCCTGCGCTTTCACGAACTCGGGATGAAAACCGAGCGCCTGCCCGAGCGTCGGATGCAGCGTCTTGCGGACATATTTCTCGATGTTGTACGCGATCAGCCCCGCCGCGACCGCGCTGCGCGCGCCGAGCCAGCGCGGCAGATGCGACACGCCGATGCGAATTTCGGGCGCCTTCGTAAGTTCGTGGAAACGATCCGCGAAGATGTCGAGCAGCGCTCGCCGATAGATGCGGTAATGCGGAAACACGGATTGTCCGCGCAGCAGGTTGCCCCAGTAGGCGTTTCGCGTGTTGTCGCGCAGCGCGTGGGCGTAGTAGTCCATGACCCAGCGCGACTCGTTCGTGTAGAGCATGCAGGCGGTGGCCGCCCCCGCCGATATCCCCGTGATGATGCGCGGCGTGAGATTCAGTTCCGGCCGGATGACGTCCCAGAAACCGGCTTGCCACCAACATCGGTTGCCGCCGCCAGCGAATACGACTTGGTCGAACATTTACTTGTTGATGAGCGCGTAGGTGGTTGTCGCGTGAGCGGCGAGTTCGCCCTGGTCGTCGTGCATGTCGATTTCGCCGAAGACGAGGTTGCGGCCGCGACGCTGGATGCAGGCGGTGATCAGCACGTCGCCGGTTTTTACGGGGCGCATGAAGGTCGTGTTGAGCGACACGGTGGTCATCGGCGAGAAGCCGCCCATGACGTGCGAGACGGCGACGACCATCGCGGTATCGGCGGCGGCCATGAAAACCTGCCCACAGATGACGCCGCCCGCGTGACGCAAGTGATCCGAATACGGCAAACGCAGCGTGACGGCATTCTCGGCGATCGTTTCGGGCACGAGTCGCAACTCCTTGACCCACGGGGCGAGGATGCTGTCGAGCAAGGCGCTGATGGCGGTTTCGTCCATGGTTGCGTTTCCTGGGGATGCGTCATGATACCGGGCCGGAAGTGACGCGCGGATGCGCCGACTGGAAGGATTCGTCGGAAATCTACGAATTTTTTCGCGCGGGGGCTTGTGCTTCTGCAAAAGAACCCGCTATAATTTCGCTTCTGTTGGGGCGTTAGCTCAGTTGGTAGAGCAGCGGACTCTTAATCCGTAGGTCGAGTGTTCGAGTCACTCACGCCCCACCACCAGATTCAAAGGGCTGCGCAACCGCGCAGCCCTTTTTCATTTCCGCGTCAAATCACCTCCGCCCCCCGCGCCGCCAGCAACTCCCGCAGCACCGAGCGATGACACCGCGCTTCATCCTCGCAATAACACCCCACCGACATATTCGTCCGATGCGATAGCGCCGCGAGCAGGTCAAGCGTCTTGCTCGCATCCGGCTGCGCCATCTGCGCCTTGAATTTCTTCACGAACGCGCGCCACGCCTTGTCGTCCTCGGCGTGAAGCGCTTCCGCGACCAAATCCTGCGTCGGCGAAAGCACCGGATACCACACGTCATAAAAATCGCGCTTCGCGAAATCAGCCTTCGGCACCCCGCGCGGCGGCCGTCGCACCGTGCCGATGCGCAATCCCTCGTTTTCCGCGCGCGGGGTGCCAAGTCTCACGATTCGAATCGCCATCAACTTTCTCCTTGTCCACAAAAGCATAACCGCCGACAACACTTTGAAAGCTCCCGCGCGTCCTCGCAGCGAAATCCGTCATCTTCCCGTATCGTTTCGGATTATTCTCCGTCCGCTTACATCCGAATCTCCGCCGTGCCTACCGAAGAACGCCCCCAGAACGCACCGCGCGACCCCGACGCCCCGATGACCCCGCTCGAGCGCCGCGGCATGGCCGCGATCCTGCTCTCGGTCGCGCTCGCGACGCTCGATACCGCGATCGCCAACACCGCGCTGCCCGCCATCGCCGCCGATCTGCATACCACGCCCGCCGCTTCCGTCTGGATCATCAACGCCTATCAGCTCGCGATGGTCGCGACGCTGCTTCCCCTGGCCGCGCTCGGCGGCATTCTCGGGCATCGGCGCGTGTATCTCGGCGGGCTCGTCGTGTTTCTCGTCGCGTCGGCGGTGTGCGCCTTCTCGTGGTCGTTGCCGACGCTCGTCGCCGCGCGTCTGCTGCAAGGGCTCGGCGCGAGCGCGATCATGAGCGTCAACGCGGCGCTCATCAGCGCGATCTTTCCGCCGCACCGGCTGGGCCGCGGCGTCGGGCTGAATGCGCTCGTCGTCGGCATTGCATTCGCAGTCGGGCCGACGGTCGCGTCGATCGTGCTCTCGCTCGGCACCTGGCCGTGGCTCTTCGCGGTCAACCTGCCCGTCGGCGTGTTCGCGCTGATGATCGCGTGGCCGTCGCTGCCGCAGACAAAGCGCGCCGAACACGGCTTCGATCGCGTCGCGGCCCTGCTCAACGTCGTCACCTTCGCGTCGCTGATCTTCGCGCTCGGCGAAGCCGCCCAGCGCGCTCCGGCTCATACGGTGCTGACGGCGTTCGGCGTCACGCTCGTCGCCGGCGTTCTTCTGCTGCGACGCGAACGCGGCCATCCCGCGCCGATGCTGCCCGTCGATCTCTTTCGCCGTCCGATGTTCGCGCTCTCGACGATGACCGCCATCTGCTCGTTCGCCGCGCAAGGACTCGCGTTCGTATCGCTGCCATTTTTCTTCGAAAGCGTGCTGGGCCGCAGCCAGGTCGAAACGGGATTTCTGATGACGCCGTGGTCCGCGCTCGTCGCGTTGATGGCGCCGATCGCCGGACGCCTCTCCGATCGTCACGCGCCCGGCCTTCTGGGCGGCGTCGGGCTGGCGATTCTATGCGTCGGGATGGTCTCGCTTGCGATGCTGCCGGCGCAGCCCCATGCGCTGGAAATCTGCATCCGCATGGCGATCTGCGGCGCGGGCTTCGGCTTCTTTCAGTCGCCGAATCTGAAGGCGTTCATGTCGAGCGCCCCGCGCGAACGGAGCGGTGGCGCGAGCGGCGTGATCGCGACGTCGCGCTTGATCGGACAGGCGACGGGCGCGGCGCTCGTCGCGTTGTGTTTCAGCATCGCCGGAAAGCATGGCCCGGCGCTCGCGTTGTCGCTGGGCGCGGCGTTCGCGGGCGCGGGCAGTATCGCGAGCGGATTGCGGCTGGTGACGCGCAAGCCGTCGTCCGAGCGGGTGGTCGGAGGGCCGTCGCGCGAGGCGTGAGCGCGCTCACATCCGCCGCACTTTCACCTTGCGGCCCTTGAGCTTTCCCGCGCCGAGCTTGCGCACCGCGTCGTCCGCGACGTTTCGCTCGACGGCCACGTACGTGACCATGTCCATCACGTTGATCTTGCCGATCTGCTTGCCGTCGAAGCCCGCTTCGCCGGTGAGCGCGCCGAGCACGTCGCCGGGACGGATCTTGTCCTTGCGGCCGCCGAGAATTTGCAGCGTCGCCATCGGCGGCTTCAGATGACCCGGTTCCGCCGAAGTCAGCTCGTCCAGCGGATGCCATTCCACTTCCGCGCGCTGCGCCTGTTCGATCGAGCCGACGCGCCCCATCTCGTCCATGCTCGCGAGCGACAGCGCCCAGCCTTCCTCCTCGCCGCGTCCCGTGCGGCCGATGCGATGCACATGCACTTCCGGATCCGGCGTCACATCGACGTTGATGACCGCTTCCAGTTGCGCGATGTCGAGACCGCGCGCGGCGACATCGGTTGCGACGAGCACCGAGCAACTGCGATTGGCGAACTGCACGAGCACCTGATCGCGTTCGCGTTGCTCCAGCTCGCCGTGCAGCGTCAGCGCTTCGAAGCCTTGTGCGAGCAGCACGTCGAGCAGATCGCGGCATTGCTGCTTCGTGTTGCAGAACGCGAGCGTGCTCACCGGCCGATAGTGATCGAGCAGCAGGCCGACCGCGTGCAGCCGCTCGTGATCCTCGACCTGATAGAAGCGCTGCTTGATTTTCGCGTTGCTATGCTGCTCGGTGAGCTTGATCTCGCGCGGATTGCGCAGAAATTGCTGGCTCAGTTTCGCGATGCCCTCGGGATAAGTCGCCGAGAACAGCAAGGTCTGCCGATCCTTCGGACACTTGCGCGCGACTGACGCGATGTCGTCGAAGAAGCCCATGTCGAGCATGCGGTCGGCTTCGTCGAGGACGAGCGTGCGCACGGCGTCGAGCGAGAGCGTGGCGCGGTCGAGATGATCCATGATGCGGCCAGGCGTTCCCACGACGATATGCGCGCCGTGTTCCAGGCTCGCGATCTGCGGGCGCATCGGCGTGCCGCCGCACAGCGTCAGCACTTTCACGTTCTCTTCCGCGCGCGCGAGGCGGCGGATTTCCTGCGTGACCTGATCCGCGAGTTCGCGCGTCGGGCAGAGAACGAGCGCCTGCACCGCGAACTGTTTCGCGTCGAGCCGGTCGAGCAGCGGGAGCGTGAACGCGGCGGTCTTGCCGCTGCCCGTTTTCGCCTGCGCGATGAGATCGTGGCCCGCGAGCGCGGGCGGCAGGCTCGCGGCCTGGATCGGCGTCATCGACAGATAGCCGAGTTGCTGCAGATTCGACTGCATCGCCGGCGAGAGCGGCAGGCTGCTGAATGAAGTTTCGGTGGTCATGATTTCAGCGTGTTCCGGGCGGCGGGATTTCCGTGATCTGGTCGTAGGTGGCCGTGCCGTCGTCGGCGTCGGTGCGCTTCACGTAGTTGCGCGCGCCGCACATCGGACAGCGGAACAGCAGGCCTTGGCCTTCATTTTTGATGACGACATCCGATAATTCCCACTCTGCGCCGCAGGACTGGTTTCGACAGGTGAACATGTTCGTATTTCTCTGGTTCGTGGCGCGTTCGTGCGCTCAAAGGCGAAAGTGTACGCGTGTCTCGTGTCGACGCGGTCCGCGCAAGTCCGCAAGAAATGCTAAAGCGGGTCGTGCTACTTTTATTTCATCGAGTTTTCTTTCCTTCCGGAGCTGGCGATGAGCGAGAAGCCTTATGAAACGCGGCTCGCGCGCGTGGTCGCGTATATCCACGATCATCTCGACGATGCGCTCGATCTGAATCGGCTTGCGGAGGTGGCTTGTTTGTCGCCGTATCACTGGCACCGGATTTATCACGCGTTTTATGGGGAAACGGCGGCGGCGACCGTGCGGCGCTTGCGGCTGCATCGGGCGGCGAATGAGCTCGTGCATGGCGCGGTACCCATCGATTCCATCGCCGAGCGCGCCGGATATGGCAGCGTGCAGGCATTTTCGAGGGCGTTTCAGGCGAGTTACCGGATGGCGCCGGGGCAGTTTCGCAACGAAGGCGGCGCTTCGATGTTTGTTCCTTTCGATGAAGTTCGATCAGGAGATACGGCGATGCATCAAGTCGATATTCGCACCCAGAATGGTTTCACGGTCGCCGCGATGGAGCATCGCGGGTCGTATATGAACATCGGGCGGGCGTTCGAAATGCTGTTTCATTGGCTCGCGGTGCGCGAGTTGGTGGATCCTCGCGCGCGCTCGCTCGGCATTTATTTCGACGATCCCGCCGCCGTCGCAGAAGACGATTTGCGTTCGATGGCGTGCTGCGAGTTGTTCGAACCGGACGCCGTGAAGTTCGAAGCGCCGGTTTCGCGCGTGGAAGTCGCGGGCGGCGAGTTTGCCGTGCTGACGCATGTCGGGCCGTATGCGCAGCTTTGTTTTGCGTATCAGTGGTTGTACGGCGAATGGCTGCCTGCTTCCGGTCGGGAAACGGGCGAGTCGCCGGTGTTCGAGATTTACGTCAATGATCCGAGGGAAACGGCGCCAGCGGATCTGGTGACGGAGATTTGGTTGCCGTTGAAGGCGGCCGGCTCGCCCGAGCGTTGAACTTGTTGGGACGCTCGGGCGATTCACGTCGATTCGCTACGCGCCGCTCATGACTTGAATCGCGTGGTCATCGTGCCGCTTGCTCGTCCTTCGAAAGCGATCCGGCAAGCCGCACCAGGCGCACGAATTCCGCGCGATAACCGAAGTTGTCACGTCCTTTGGCATCATTGGCCCATGCGGCGATGGCAGGCCACGTGGTGGACGCGAGTGCAGGATTGCCGCGCAGCTTCTGACCGTACGCAGCCACTGCCGCAAGAAAGCGTGTCTCGCTGGAAGCGCTGTCGAACGACGAACGGAGAGCGGACTTGCCGATGGGCGTGGACGCCAATTCGCTAATCTTGCCTCCCGGCGCCTTCCAACGAAGCTTGATGAAAGCAAGCTCCGAAAACTTCGGAATCGAAGTTGGGTTGGAATCCTCCTTGACCGCTTGATACCGCGACTGATCGACGCTTGGCTTCTGTCCCTTGAGTGTCAATTCATAGAGCACGGTGACTCGCTTGCCCGCACCGATATCGCCGGCATCGACCTGATCGTTGTTGAAATCTTCGTTGTTCAGTTGCCGCTTCTCATAACCGATCTGCCGATATTCGAGCACCTCAGAAGGGTTGAATTCGATCTGCGCCTTCACATCCTTCGCGACAGTGACCAGCGTCGACCGCATTTCGTCCCGAAGCACCTTATCCGCTTCTGACAACGTGTCGATATAGCTGTAGTTTCCGTTACCGGCATCGGCGATCTGAACCATCATGGCGTCTTTGTAGTCGCTATCGCCCACGCCCAGCGTCGAAAGCGTTACGCCAGAATCGCGTTCGTGCTTGATCATGTCGACGAGCGCCTGAGTGCTCGTCACGCCGACGTTGAAGTCGCCATCCGTGGCCAGCAATACCCGGTTGACGCCATTCGCGATGAACCCTTGTCGCGCCATCTTGTACGCGAGTTGCAGACCCGATGCACCCGCTGTCGTCCCTCCCGCCACCAGCCGGTCGATCGCGGCGTCGATGATGTCTCTATTCGCGGCGGACGTAGGCGGCAGGACGACTTCCGTGCCGCTCGCGTAGGTGACGAGCGAAACCGCGTCTTGCGGGCGTAGTTGTTGAGTCAACAATTTCAACGACGACTTGATGAGTGGAAGTCGCTCGGGCGGATCCATCGAACCTGAGACATCGACGAGAAACACCAGATTCGATGGCGGCATGGAGGTTTTTGTCTCGTTCATCGCCTGTACGTTCACGCGGAGCAGCGTTTTGTCGTGATTCCACGGACTAGGCGCAAGCTCGTAGTCAACGGCGAAAGGAGAGCGCCCAAGCCGTTTTTCCGGTGTCTCGTCGGACGGAAAATAGTTGATCAGCTCCTCGACACGAATGCCGTCCACAGGCGGCAACTCGCCGCGATTCAAGAAACGCCTTACGTTGGCGTAGCTGCCCGTATCCATGTCCAGACTGAACGTAGTGAGTGGATGCGCGGACACTTGCTGAACGGGATTGTCGCCGTAATGTCGATATTGAGGGCTTTCCTCTGGCAGCACCAGCTTCTGGCTCACCATGGGTGGTGGCATGATGGCGGCGGGAACGGGCGCAGGCGGGTAAAACGACGGCGCCTGCGCGCGGACCGGCGCCGTGACTTTAGCCGGCCCATCGGATGCCGTGGAGGCACAGCCGCTCAAACACATGGCAACGACCCACGCGAAGCCAATCTCAATACTTAGTTTTTTCATCGACGCCTCAAGGATTCGCCTGCGAAGAACGCGCACAGCGATGTTTAAGAGAGCGAATTAAACGAGGGGCGATCGATGTGCGCCAGCAGATGTGTCTGAAATTGAGGTAATGCGCTGCGCGAATCCACATCGCGCGTGTTTCCGGAAGGGGCTCTGGCTCTAGACCGGTCGCGCGTGGCCCTTGAACACTTCCGCGCGATGCCAGGCGACGAAATCCCGTGCGGGATGGTGCTCCGTTCGCACCGGCGAATTCATCTGTCCTCCGTGATGCCGAAGCAGGATTTCTTCGAACTGCTGCGTGCCGTGCGCTTTGTCCGACACGAGCACACGTCGATCATCACTCAGCGTGAACGCGCCGATATCGAACAGCTTGTGATGCATGCAGCACAATGCCACGCCATTCGCGACTACATCCGGGCCTTCGAATTGATGCCATTTGATATGCGCCGCCTCCAGCCCGATCGTCATGTTGGCAATGCGCAGATCGAGATTGCATAGGGCGCATCGGTATTGATACGCCATGAGCACTTCGCTACGGAAGTTCGGATCGCGACGGCGGCCGGTCCGTTGCGCGCTGTCGTCGAGAGCGAGGCCGACGGCATCGAGAATGTCGCCGTGGATGCTCTCGGGAAAGTGCGCCGATAACAAAAGCCGTGCGACTTCGCTTAACGAGTTCGGGTCGCGTTCGAAGAGATTCCGGACTTCATCCGAGAATTGTCCTGTCGCGCCCCGTTTTCTCAATTCTGTTTTTGTCGAATCGTTTCTGATGTCCGGGGCATCGCCTGCATTCGTAGAAAGTTGCCACACATTGTCGTTGCGCAGGCGCACGAAAGGCATTTCCGGATAAAGCGTTCGACGCTGCGGAGCGAATTCGCGCAACAACTCGGACAGTTTCGCTTCGTAATCGCTGAACGAGACGACGCGAATGCCGCGACTGTACAGCCCAAGCGCGAGCAGGACGAGCAACGGCTTGTGTGGCGCGCGTAGATCGCCGCTTTGCCAGACTTTGAGATTGGCGAATCGGTGAAGAATGTCGGAAGACGTCATGCGAACGACGAAGCGGATGGGTAAGAAAAAGCCCGCGATGACCAGCGCGTCTAGCGCCGATTATCGCGGGCTTGTAAGAAGCCGGGCCGGGTCAGACCTCAAACATCAATATTCCCCGCCCGCAACGCATTACTCTCGATAAACGCCCTACGCGGTTCGACATCATCGCCCATGAGCGTGGTGAAGATGCCATCGGCGGCAATCGCGTCTTCGATCTGCACGCGCAACAGACGCCGCACGTTCGGATCCATCGTCGTTTCCCAAAGCTGCTCGGGGTTCATCTCGCCGAGACCCTTGTAGCGCTGCTTCGAAACATTGCGTTCCGCGTCCGCGATCAGCCACTTCATCGCGGTCTTGAAGTCCGTCACGGCCATCGACCGCTCGCCGCGCTTGATCAACGCGCCTTCGCCGATCAAACCCTTGAACGTATCCGCCGTCGACACGAGTTGCTTGTAGTCCGCCGTCAACTGGAGGTCTTCATCGAGCACGGTGACCTTCACGTTGCCATGATGACGCCGCTTGACATGCAGCGAACGCAACTCGCGCACCTGATCGTAAGCCGCTTCGACGGTCACTTCCGGCTTCAGCGGATCGGCACGCAAGCGCTCTTCCAGCCGCTTCGCCGACGCATCGGCCGCTTCCTGCGACGACAGATCGATAACAATGCCATCCATCACCGCTTCCAGCGCGGCCGCATCGTAAATGCGGCTCAGACGATCCACAACCGCCTGCGCAAGCAAATACGCACGCGCGAGTTCGCCCAACGCATCGCCGGAAATGGGATCCGCGCCTTCGCTCGGAACGAGTTCGGAGCCTTGCAGCGCGAGTTTCAACATATGCTGATTGAGCTCGTGCGCGTCCTTCATGTACCGCTCGTCCTTCCCCGCCTTGATCTTGTACAGCGGCGGCTGCGCGATATAGATATAGCCGCGCTCGACGATCTCCGGCATCTGCCGGTAAAAGAACGTCAGCAACAGCGTCCGGATGTGCGCGCCGTCGACGTCCGCGTCGGTCATGATGATGATGCGGTGATAACGCAGCTTGTCGAGGTTGTAATCGTCCTTGCCGATGCCGCAGCCGAGCGCCGTCACCAGCGTGACGATCTGCTCGGAGGAAATCAGCTTGTCGAAGCGCGCCTTCTCGACGTTCAGCACCTTGCCGCGCAACGGCAAAATAGCCTGGAATTTACGGTCGCGCCCTTGCTTCGCCGATCCGCCCGCCGAGTCGCCCTCGACGATATAAATTTCCGACTTCGCCGGGTCTTTTTCCTGGCAATCCGCGAGCTTGCCCGGCAGGCCGATGCCATCGAGCACGCCCTTTCGACGCGTCATCTCACGCGCCTTGCGCGCCGCATCGCGGGCACGCGCCGCATCGACGATCTTGCCCGTGATGATCTTCGCGTCGTTCGGCGTTTCCTGGAGATAATCTTCCAGCGCCTTCGCGACGATTTCCTCGACCGGCGCGCGCACTTCCGACGACACCAGCTTGTCCTTCGTCTGCGAGCTGAACTTCGGCTCCGGCACCTTCACCGACAGCACGCACGACAGACCCTCGCGCATGTCGTCGCCGGTCGTTTCGACCTTCGCCTTCTTCGCGATCTCGTTATCGACGATGTATTTGTTGATGACACGCGTCATCGCCGCGCGCAAACCGGTCAGGTGCGTGCCGCCGTCGCGCTGCGGAATGTTGTTCGTGAAGCACAGCACGCTTTCGTTGAAGCTGTCGTTCCACTGCATCGCCACTTCGACGGTCACGTTCTCGCGCTCGCCAACCGCATGGAACACGATCGGATGCAGCACCTGCTTCGCCTTGTTGATGTACTCGACGAAGCCCTTCACGCCGCCCGCGAACGCGAAACCGTCTTCCTTGCCGGTGCGCTGATCCGTCAGGCGGATACGCACGCCGTTGTTCAGGAACGAAAGCTCGCGCATGCGCTTCGCGAGAATGTCGTAGTGAAATTCGACATTGCCGAAGATGGTCGCGTCGGCGAGGAAGTGCACTTCCGTGCCGCGATTTTCCGTGTCGCCAACGACGGGCATCGGCGAATACTGCACGCCGTCTTCCTCGACGATCTCACGGTTCTGCACGACGCCGCGCGCGAACTCCATGAAGTGCTTTTTGCCGTCGCGGCGCACCGTGAGGCGCAGCCATTCCGACAGCGCGTTCACGCACGACACGCCCACGCCGTGCAGGCCGCCCGACACCTTGTAGCTGTTCTGGTCGAACTTGCCGCCCGCGTGCAGCTCGGTCATCACGATTTCGGCGGCGCTGCGCTTCGGATCGTGCTTGTCGTCGCGCTTGAGGCCGGTCGGCACGCCGCGGCCGTTGTCGGTCACGGAAATCGAGTTGTCCGCGTGAATGACGACGTGAATGTCGTCGCAATAGCCTGCGAGCGCTTCGTCGATGGAGTTGTCCAGCACTTCGAAAACGAGGTGATGCAAACCGGTGCCATCCGACGTATCGCCGATGTACATGCCCGGCCGCTTGCGCACCGCCTCCAGACCTTCGAGGATCTGAATGGACGATGCGCCATAGCTGTTGTCAGGCTTGTTGTCGGGTTGCGAATTTGTGTTTTCAGTCATGGAAATTTTCCGGTTCTGCGTCACTGCCTGGGTTACTGCTCGAACTTTTCAAAACACCTTAAAAACGCCAAAGGGGCGCGCCGCCCCTTGGAGTGTTCTCGGTATTGCGTGCGTCAGATACGCATCGGCATCACCACGTACTTGAATTCCTCGTTCTCGGGAATCGTGATGAGCGCGCTGGAATTGGCGTCGCCGAGGCTCACCGTGAGCGTGTCGACCTTCAGATTCGCGAGCACATCGAGCAGATACGTGACGTTGAATCCGATATCGACGGTGTCGCCCTGATAAGCGATTTCCAGTTCTTCCTGCGCCTCTTCCTGGTCGGCGTTCGTCGACATGATCTTGAGCTGGCCCGGCTCGACCAGGCAACGCACGCCCTTGAATTTGTCGGAAGTCAGGATCGCCGCGCGCTGCAGCGAACGCTGCAATTCTTCACGGCCGATTTCGAACGAGTTCTTGTGCGACTTCGGAATCACGCGCTGGAAGTCGGGGAACTTGCCCTCGACGAGCTTCGACACGAGTTCCACCTGACCGAAGCTGAACTTCACCTGCGTCGCGGCGATGTCGATGTTCAAGGAATCGTCGATGTCTTCGAGCAGGCGCTGAAGTTCGAGAATCGTCTTGCGCGGGATGATCACTTCCTGGCGCGGGAACGAGCCTTCGATCTTCATCGACGAGAACGCGAGACGGTGGCCGTCGGTCGCGACCGCCATCAGTTGATCGCCGTCCACCACGAGCAGCATGCCGTTCAGGTAGTAGCGGATGTCCTGCTGGGCCATCGCGAAATAGACCATGCCGAGCAACTGGCGGAATGTCTTCTGCGGAACCGAAAGGCTCGCGCCGAAGTCAGTAGCCTGGTTGACGGTGGGAAATTCGTCGGCGGCGAGCGTCTGCAGCGCGAAACGGCTCTTGCCGGAACGCACCGTGAGGCGCTTGTCGGAGAGATCCAGCACCACTTCGCCCGAAGGCATCGCCCGCAAGATGTCGAGCAGCTTGCGCGCGGCGACCGTGGTAGCGACCTGGTCGCTGCCGACGCCGAAATCGGCGCGGGTCGTGATCTGGAGTTCGAGGTCGGTCGAGAGGAACGACACATCCGCGCCGTTCTTGGTAATGAGCAAGTTTGCGAGGATCGGCAACGTATGGCGGCGTTCTACGATGCCGCTCACGGTTTGCAGCGGCCTTAGAAGATTATCTCGTTCGGTCTTGACCAGTTGCATAGAGTTCCTTCGTTGATGTGACGGCCTGTCCGCCGGTTTCGCCACCAGATTTGCCCAACGGACAACCTCGTAACACGCGTTGCCGGCCCCCCGCCGGTCACTCGCGAAAACTGCGCTCGAATGCCGCCCAGGCCACGGACGGCTAAACCTATATTGTGCCTCAAAACGGAACCGCTCCCTAAAATTGGGGGCGTTTTCATCAAAAAATAGGCTCTCGAACGCAATTAATGACGCGTGCGTTCTCCGCGGCGCGCCGATCGGCTGTTCAGCCCTTCAACGTCTGTTCGAGCACGTGCAGTTCGTGGTTCAACTGCGCATCCGCGCCGCGCTCGGCCGCGATCTTGCGCACCGCGTGCAGCACCGTCGTGTGATCGCGCCCGCCGAACAGTTCGCCGATCTCGGGCAGGCTTTTCTGCGTCAGTTCCTTCGCCAGATACATCGCGATCTGGCGCGGGCGCGCAATGTTGGCCGGCCGCTTTTTCGAGTACATGTCGGCGACCTTGATGTTGTAAAAATCGGCCACCGTCTTCTGGATGTTTTCCACCGAAATCTGCCGGTTCTGCACCGTCAGCAGGTCTTTGAGCGCTTCCTTGGTCAGCTCGATCGTGATGTCGCGGCCATGGAACTTCGAGTACGCGAGGATCTTGCGCAGTGCGCCTTCGAGTTCGCGCACGTTCGAGCGCAGATGCTTCGCGACGAAAAAGGCGACGTCCTCCGAAAGGCTCACGCCCTCGGACTGCGCCTTCCTCATCAGAATCGCGACGCGCATTTCCAGCTCGGGCGGCTCGATCGCGACCGTCAGACCGGAGTCGAAGCGCGAGATCAGGCGGTCGTCGATGCCGGAAATTTCCTTCGGATACGTATCGCTCGTGATGATGACCTGCGCCTTGTTCGCGACGAGCGCCTCGAAGGCGTAGAAGAACTCTTCCTGCGTGCGCGACTTGCCGGAGAAGAACTGAATATCGTCGATGAGCAGCAGATCGAGCGAGTGGTAATAGCGCTTGAAGTCGTCGAACGCCTTGCGCTGATACGCCTTCACGACATCCGATACATATTGTTCCGCGTGGATGTAGCGGATGCGCGCGCCCGCCTTGTCCATCAGCAACTGATTGCCGATCGCGTGAATCAGGTGCGTCTTGCCGAGACCCACGCCGCCATACAGAAAGAGCGGGTTGTACGAAATGCCCGGATTGTCGGCGACCTGAATGGCGGCCGCGCGCGCGAGCTGGTTCGCCTTGCCGGTGACGAAGTTGTCGAACGTCAGCACCGGATTCAGTTTCGAACGCTCGTAGGCGGAATCGGTTTCACCGCCCGACGACGGAGCGCCGCCCGGGCGCCATGTGCGCCGGCCGGCGGCGGCTTCGTTGGCGTCGAGGCTCGGGAGATCGAGATCGGCCTGATCGTCCTGCGTGGCTTGCGCCTGTTGCGCGGCTTCGGCAGCGAGCGCGTTGATATGTGCGGTGGCGTTCGCGTGCGCGACGACGGAAGGCGCCTGCGGCACCGCCGCCGACGGCGCCGGCGCGCGCGGCGCGGCGGGCGCGCTCGCGGTCGG
>NZ_OGTP01000004.1 GCF_900258035.1 Caballeronia novacaledonica
TAAGACAGATAAACCTTCCTCTGATACTTCGTGTGAGACTCTTGATACTTTTGCTATTGCTGCAGCGCCTAAGCACCGCAACCGCACTCGCTATCAAGCGCCCACACTTATCGGCTGTTAGTTTTTAAAGAGCATTACGCAGAACTTCTCAGCGATTTCGCTTCGTTTCTTGCGCGCCGTCATTCAACGGGAGGCGAATTATGCGGACCAATTTCGATGCCGTCAAGCGCCTTTTTCAAAAAAAATTAATCAGACTATTTTCGAGTCGAATGGCGAAATAGAACAGACGCGCCCAATCCGGCCGACGTCGAAGCCGAGTTCGAACAGGTCAGCGAGGACAACACGCGTCCGCAGCGCGGATGGAACCTTCTGCGCAAGAACATGAACTTTCGCTGTTCCGTGCTGCTCGGCGTGTTGACAATGTCGTGATGTACTACGCGCCGCGCATCTTCGAACTAGCCGGCTTCGCGACGCACGAGCAGCAACTAATGGGCGACGGTCATCGTCGGTCTCGTGAATGTAGTGGCGACGTTCGGGGCGATCGGGATGTGCTCGCTCGGGTTTCTCTTGCATGCCGGCGTGGCGGGGCTGACGGCTCAGGTTCTGGCGGTCGCGTCGCTGCTGCTTTTCATCGCGGGTCCGCTCGTATGGATTCTCTGCTCGGAGATTCAACCGCAGCAGGGACGCGACTTCGGCATCGCGGTTTCGACGCTCGTTAACTGGGTGACCAACATGGCGGTCGCGGCCACGTTCCTCAGCTTGCTGTCGACGGTTGGTGAAGCGAACACCTTCGTTCCGTATGCCATCCTCAACGTCGTGTTCGGGATCGTCGTGTTCTTCTACGTTCCCGAAACGCGCGGCGTATCGCTCGAAAAGCTCGGCAACGATCTGATGGCCGGCAAGCGCCTGCGTGATCTGTGCAAAGCAAATTAGCGGCGACGCTGGCGGAATTCAAAACTCGCGCAACGTCAGTTCGACATGCTTCAGCCTGCGCACCATGCGCTCGACGAACTCACCCGTCACATGCGGCAGCGCGCGCTGGCTGGGAACGATGATGCCGACCGTCAGCGCGTTGATGTTCTCGTCGTCGATCGGGCGCCACACGACGTCGCCGCGCGAGAGTTCGTCGAGGAACGCGAGCTTGGAGAAGAACGATATGCCGCGCCCGGATGCGATCAGGCGCTTGAGCAGTGTCGTGGAGTTGCAGGTGACGCTCGGCTGCAGCGATTCCCAGAACGCGGGGAAGTCGCTGCTCATGACGCCCTGGATCGGCGAGCGGCCTTCGAGACGCAGAAACGCGTGATTCCGGCACGCATCGAACGTGACGCGCTCGCGCTTCGCGAGCGGATGCGACGACGCCATCACGACGCCCGGCGGCAAGGGCACTTCGGTCACGACATCGAGCCCGGCGGGCAGCTTCGTGATGTACGTGATGCCGACGTCGTACTCGCCGCTCAGCACGCGCGGCGGGACATCGTGCGGCGGCACGGCGGCGATCGAATACGTGACGGCCGGATACGCGTCCGAGAATTCCTCGACCGTCGCCGGCAGAAAATCGACGAACAGCGAATCCATCGCCACCACGGAGACGTGGCCCTTGCGCTCGCCCTTCAGTTCGTCGAGCTCGCTGCGCATCAGGTGGAAATCGTTCAGCGTCCCGCGAATGTGCTGCAGGACGCGCTCGCCCGCCGCGTTCAGCCGGATGCCGTTGGGCAAGCGGTCGAAAAGCTCGGTGCCCATTTCCGATTCGAGCTTGAGTATCTGCCGGTTCACCGCGCTCGATGCGACATAGAGATTCTGCGCGGCCTTGCGGATCGATCCGCACCGCGCGACCTCGACGAAATACTTCAGAACGTTCGCGTGCATCGCTTGCCCTCAGTCCGATACCCGCACCGGCCACGACGCGACCACGGGGTGATCGAAGGCTACCTTGCCGACGTCCGATGCGCCACCCGGCGAACCGAGCGCGCTCACGTCCGCGTCGAAGAAAGCGCGGTTCACCGCCGCGAACGCGGCCTCTCCGCGCGGCAATTCTTCTTCGTGATAGATCGCCTCGGTCGGGCACACCGACACGCACACGCCGCAGTTGATGCATTCCTCCGGATGGATATAGAGCGTGCGCCCGCCTTCGTAGATGCAATCGACCGGACAGCATTGCACGCATGCGCCGTCCTTCACGTCGATGCACGGCGACCCGATCACGTACGCCATCAGCATCCCCTCCATTGCGGCTTGCGTTTTTCCTGGAACGCGCGCACGCCTTCGTGCGCGTCCTCGGACTGCAGCGCGCTGACCAGCGCGGGAAGCCGGAGCGCCTGCGCCTCGCTCGCGGAGAGCGTCGACGTGCGGCGCACGACCTGCTTGATCGCCTGCACCGACAGCGGCGCGCAGGCGAGCACGGCATCGACCCATCGTTCGACGGCCGCGTCCAGTTCCGCCCGCGCGACGACTTCGTTGACGAGACCCATCGCCAGCGCTTCGTGCGCCGAGATGCGGCGTCCGGTCATGAGCATCGCCATTGCCTGACGATAGGGAATCTGCCGTTGCAGCAAGGTCATGCCGCCGTCGAGCGGCATGCGGCCGACGAGCGCCTCGGGCAGGCCGAAGCTCGCTTCCTCGCACGCGATCACGAGATCGCAGCCGAGCACCATCTCGAAGCCGCCGCCGAGCGCGTAGCCGTTCACGCGCGCGATCACCGGCACGTTCAGCGTCTCGCGCAGCGCGATGCCGCCGAAGCCGCCCGGACGCGGCGCGGCCCAGTATTCGAGGCCGCTCATCGCGGGATTCTTGAGATCCGCGCCGACGCAGAACGCGCGCTCGCCTTCGCCCGTCAGCACGACGACGCGCACGTCGCGGTTATGCTCCAGCTCGCTCCAGATGCGTTGCAGTTCGCTTTCCGTTTGCAGGTCGACGGCGTTCATTGCCTCGGGCCGCGCGAGTGTGACGGTTGCTACATGTCGATCGATGACGAGGCGCACGCTCATACGGCCTCCGTCGTCGTGAGGCCGAGAACCTCGGCGGTGTGTTGCCCCAGCCGCGGCGGTGCGCGGCGCAGTTCGACGGGCGCGTTCGACAGTTCGATCGGGCTGCCGATCAGCCGCACCGGCTGGCCTTCTCCGTCGCCTTCGATGACGAGCCGGTTGTGCAGCGTCTGCGGATCGACGAGCGCCTCGCGCAGATCGCGCACCGGCGCGCACAGCAGATCCTGTTCTTCGAGCCGCGCGAGCCAGTGCTCGCGGCTGTCGCTCGCGAAGCGCTCGCGGAAGGTGCGCTGCAATTCGGCCTTGTGCGCGAACTGCTGGTTCAGGTTGCAGAAGCGCGCATCGAGCGACATGTCGTCGATCTCGAGCGCCGCGCAGATGTCGCGCAACGGATTCGCCTTGAACGCGCCGACGAGCACGAGCGGGCCCGTCGTCGTGTCGAACACGCCGGAGAGCGGCATCGCGGCCCAGTTCACTTCGGAGTCCGCCATCATGATCATCGCGGCTTCCTGCATCTGCATGGCGAGCATCGAGTTGTAGAGCGACACGTTCACCTTCTGCCCTTCGCCCGTGCGTTCGCGATGCAAGAGCGCGAGCAGAATGCCCTGCACCATGTGCATGCCCGCCGAATAATCCGCGAGCGCCGTCGGGTAGACGGAGACGGGCAGCGTGTCGTCGGCGCGGCGGGCCATCACGCCGCTCATCGCCTGCGCGAGCACGTCCTGTCCGCCCTTGTGCGCATACGGTCCCGTCTCGCCGAAGCCTGTGCCGACCGCATAGATGACGCGCGGATTCAGCGCGCGGCAGTGCTCGTAGCCGAGACCGAGACGATCCATCACGCCCGCGCGGAAGTTGTTCACGACGACGTCCGCATCCGCGATCAGCGCCTTCAACGCCTCCATCTGCGATGCATCGCGCAGATCGAGCGCGACGCTGCGCTTGTTGCGATTCAGGCTGCAGAAGATCGGGTTGTCCGCGCCCGCCACGGGCTCGAAAGTCGAGCGGCTCAGATCGCCCGCGCCGTGCCGCTCGATCTTGACGACATCGGCGCCGTAGTCCGCGAGCATCTGCGTGCAGACGGGGCCCATCATCACTTGCGTGAGGTCGATCACGCGCACGCCGGTCAATGGAAGATCGTGCTTTTTCATCGTGTTCTCCGTATTGCTCATGCCGCTTCCCTCGCATCGATATGCGCGGCGAGCGGCGGAATGTCCGCGTTGCGTCCGCTCTGATCGCCGGGGTCCGCGCCCTGCGCCCGCAGCGTCTTTTGCAGCGCGGTCACGTCGACGTCGCGCACGGTGACGCCCGCGTTCAGCGCGAGCGCCGCCGCGACGCCCGCCGCTTCGCCCATCGCCATGCACGGCGGAATTTCGCGCGACATCTTCTGCGCCTGCGACGTCGCCGAATAATGGCGGCCCGCGACGAGCAGGTTGTCGATCTCCTTCGGCAGCAGCACGCGATACGGCATGTAGTAGTCGCGTCCGCGCGCGATGCTGTCGGAGAAGCGCGTGCGCTGCGCGAGGTCTTCCTTCGTCATCACGTATTCGCCTTGCAGCAGACGCGTTTGCCGCACACCGGTCTGCGGCGCGACATCGATCACATAGCAGTTCTCGAAGCCCGGCAGCTTCTCGCGCGCGAACTCCACGACCGCGTGAATGTGGCTGCGTCCCTGCATTTCGGCGCGCGTCAGGTCTTCGGGCTTCAGCCCGTCGAGACCGGCCATGTGCGGGCAGTTGCACCACACGACGCCCGGCAGCGGCGTCTTGAGCCACCAGTAGCCCCACGATCCGCCGAGAATCCGTTTGATCTGGCGGTCGATCGCGGCAAATGTTTCGGGATCCTCTGCTTCGAAGCGTTCGGCGGCTTCGGTGTCGACGCCGCCGAGCCGGAACACCGTCGTCGTGATGTAGCTGCCGCCGACATGCGGCACGCCCGCCGACGCCGCGACATCGAGATCGCCCGTCGCGTCGATGACGACATCTGCGAGAATCGCTTCGCGCCCGCTCTTGGTCTCGCAGATCACGCCCCTTACCTTGCCGTCCTCGACGAGCGTGCGCGAGAACCACGAATGCAGCCGCAGCTTGATGCCGAGCGACTCGACCATTTCGAGCGCGACACGCTTCATCGCGTCGGGATCGAAGGCCGCGGCGAAGCACACCGGATGCGGGTTCTTCTGGCTATGAAAGTCGAACGTGCCCCAGCGTCCCCACTTTCGGTACGACGCCGGATCGTCGCCCCATTCGTCCGCACGCGGGAAATACGCGAGCTTGCGGGCCGCCATGCGTTCGATGAAGGTCATGCAGGTGCCGCGCACGGAGATTTCGTGCAGATGGTTGTCCCACATGTCGTCGAGCACGAGCACCATGCCGCCCGATGCAAGCCCGCCCAGATGGTTGTAGCGTTCGAGCAGGATCACTTCCGCGCCGTTGCGTGCCGCCGCGATCGCCGCGGACAAGCCCGCCGGACCGCCGCCGACCACGACGACGTTCGCCTGCGCCGCCACGCGGACATCGCGCGCGGGTTCCTGAATCCAGTCGCTGATCATGTTCATTTCGTCTCCAGTGTTGATGGTTCGTATCGCGTCGGATTCAGCGGACGCCTTCCGGCTGCCACTTGACGAGCCAGCGCTCGAGCGCCGCGATCACGAGAAAAAAGAAGCCCGAGAGAACGGCGCTCATGATGATCGCCGTGTAGAGCAGCGCCGAGTCGAAGGCGTAGGTCGCCTGAATGATCATCGCGCCGATGCCTTCCGTTGCGCCGATCCATTCGCCCACGACCGCGCCGATCACCGACATCGACGCCGCGATGCGCAACGCGGAGAACAGATACGGCAGCGATGCGTAGAGCCTCAGCTTGAAGAAGATTTCGCGCTTGCTCGCGGAGAGCACGTGCATCAGTTCCATCGCCTGCGGATTGACCGCTTCGAGACCGCGCACCATGTTCACGAGCGTCGGAAAGAAGCAGACGATCGCCGCGATCGTGATCTTCGGCTCCAGACCGTTGCCCATGATGAGCACGAGAATCGGCGCCTTGGCGACCACCGGAATCGAGTTGATCATCACCGCGACCGGATAGAAGATGTCCTGCAGCGTCTTGTTGTGAACGAAGATCGTCGCCAGCACGATGGCCGCGAAATTGCCGAGCAGAAAGCCGAGCGAAGCCTCGATGGCGGTCGGCACGAGGTTCTGCAGGAGCACGTCGCTTTTGGCGAAGAGCGTCTCGAACACGAGCGCCGGCGAAGGCGCGATGAACGGCTTCACATGAAAGCCCGCGACCACCGCCCACCACGCGAAGATCAGGCTCGCGACGCCGAGCGCGGGCAACATGCGCGCGCGCCACACCTGCTGGCGACGGCGCGCGCGCCACGCCTGCGATTCCTCGTCCGGCATGTTGGCCGGCACGTTCAGGTTCATTTCGGACGTAGCCATCAGCAAGTCTCCAGTACGCGCCGCAGGTGCGCGGTGAGTTCGACGAATTCACGCGTTTCGCGGATGTCGAGCGTGCGATCCTCGGGCAGATCGACCGGCACGATTTCTTTCACGCGTCCCGGGTTCGCCGCGAGCATGAGCACGCGCTGACCGAGAAACGCGGCCTCGTAGATGCTGTGCGTGACGAAGAGCGTCGTGAGGCCGAGTTCCTTCCAGACGCGGCGCAATTCTTCGTTGAGACGGTCGCGCGTGATCTCGTCGAGTGCGCCGAAGGGCTCGTCCATCAGCAGCACTTTCGGATCGCAGACGAGCGCGCGCGCAATCGCGACGCGCTGGCGCATGCCGCCCGACATCTCGTGCGGAAACGCATCCTCGCGGCCTTTCAGACCGACGAGTTCCAGCAGTTCGCGCGGCGTCGCCCGGCCGGCGCGCGCCTTGCCGTGCGCGACTTCGAGCGGCAGCGCGACGTTCTGGATCGCGGTGCGCCACGGCAAGAGCGCGGCGTCCTGAAACACGAAGCCGATGTCGCGCCGCTCGCGCGCGGCCTGCGGCGCGGCGCCGAGCACGCTGACGCTGCCGCGGCTCGGCTTGACGAGATCCGCGACGACGCGCAGAAACGTCGACTTGCCGCAGCCCGACGGCCCGAGCAGCGTGAGGAATTCGCCCGCCGCGATATCGAGGCTGAGACCTTCGATCGCGGTGACGCTGCGGCGATCGGTGAAAAAACGCACGTTGATGTCGCGGCAACTGATCGCGCAATCGATGTCTTGCGGCAACGCGAAG
Organism: Caballeronia novacaledonica; assembly: GCF_900258035.1. GTDB lineage: Bacteria > Pseudomonadota > Gammaproteobacteria > Burkholderiales > Burkholderiaceae > Caballeronia > Caballeronia novacaledonica. The sequence continues at coordinate 7,193 of NZ_OGTP01000004.1, forward strand.
CGCGCGCTCGCCCGCCCCGCGCGCGGCGGATTCGAAGTGGCAGCATGCATGGGTTACACCTTCAGGCGAGAGGAATGAGTGGCCTTGAGCACGTCCATCGTCATGACGTCGTCGACTTTGGGCTGTGCCGCGCGGAACTGGCCGAGCTGGCCGTACATCGCGATCTGTTCTTCCCAGACGCTCGCGTCCATCGCGCCCCAGCCCTGCGTTTGCGTCGTCTGGTTGAACGCGTAGCTCATCAGCGAATCGATCGCGATGCGCTCGTCCACGCGATTCAGGTTCGGATAGTCCTTCACGAGCATGTCGATGGCCTGATCGCGGTTCTGATTGGCGTACATCCATCCGCGCGCGGTGGCTCGCAGAAAACCCTGCACGATCTCGGGATGTTCCTTGAGCGTCGACGTGGTCGCGTAATACGGCAGCGCGTAGAGGCGCACGCCGGTGTCCCACAGACGCAAGTCCACGCGATCGGCGCCGAGGGGCTTCAGCGCCGTGGTGTTGGTTTGCCAGCCGGTGACGGCATCGACCTGACCGGCGACGAGCGGCATCATGTCCGCGCCGACCGGCACGATCTTCACCTGGCTCTCGGGGATCTTGTGCTTCGCGAGCAGCGCGCGCAGCAGGACCATGCCCGTCGACTGAATGCCGATGCGCTTGCCGATCATGTCCTGCGGCGAGCGGATCGGCGCCTTCTTCAGCGAAAAGAACGTATACGGATGTTGCTGGAGCCCGACCGCGATGCACTTGATGGGCAAGCCTTCCGACACAGCCAGCATGATCGACGGGCTCGACGAAATCTCGCCCGCCTGAAAGCGCCCCGACGCGACGATCGCGACGCCGTCGATGTTCGGGCCGCCCGGCTGGATGTGGAAATCGATGCCTTCCTGTTCGTAATAGCCGAGCCGCTTCGCGACCACCTCGCCGACCTGATTGCCGCCCGGCACCCAGCCGAGCTGCATGTTGACGGTCGTGAGTCCGCCCGCAAACGCCCGCACCGACAGCAGGCCGCCGCTCGTCGCCAACGCGCTTGCGGCGAGCGTGCGCAACATGCGTCGCCGTCCCGCGCTTTCGATCATTGCCATTTTCGTCTCCGGTGTTTCCTGCATGGGCTCCCCTTTTCAACGGTCTTTCGTGTGACGGGTGATGCCGAGTGATCCCATTGTCAGCAGCCAAAAGTGTCCCCGCATAGCATCATTTTTGGCGATGAGTGATGCCGAAATTAGATCGGGCGGGTATACCCGGCGACCCGCGCGCGAGGCGAAAGGCGTACGCAATGCGCACGGCCAGGAAGCGGATGCGCGCTAAAAATTCGCTCGCTGGTGGCCAAATTCGGTGCTATCCGGCGCGTTTTTTGTTCCGCAAGAATCTGTCGCAGCCGGGGTGAATCGCTGTGGCCGATGACATCGGAAACCAGCGCCGGATTTCTGGAAGACTGATTCGTCATCCTTATCGATCGCAACGTTTCCGTTCAAACTCATACAACAGGAAAGCCATGAAACGACGTTTGTTGGTCATCGCCGCAAGCGCGCTGTGTGTTCAGAGCGCCTTCGCCCAGAGCAGCGTGACGCTCTATGGACTGGTTTCGACAGGCATCGTCTACGCGAACAATCAACGCGGCGCGGACAAGCAGGGACATTCGACATGGCAGTTCTCGAGCGGCCCGATGCAGACGCCGCGCTGGGGCATGAAGGGCACCGAAGATCTGGGCGGCGGCGTGAAAGCGATCTTCACGCTGGAGAGCGGCTATAACATCGGCAACGGCACGCTCTCGCAGGGCGGACGCGAGTTCGGGCGGCAGGCGTTCGTCGGGTTGTCGTCGAATACGCTCGGCACGATCACGCTCGGGCGTCAATACGACGAGGCGGTCACGTTGTGCATGTTCGAGTCGGCGTGCCAGTTCGCGGCGTACGGCGCGCATATCGGCGACAGCGACAACGTGTTCGACACCTTCCGCATCAACAACGCGGTGCAGTACAAGACGATCGACTATGGCGGCTTTCAGGCGGAAGCGCTGTACGGATTCTCGAATCGCGCCGGCGGTTTTTCCGACAACAACGCTTACAGCGCGGCGGTGCAATACCGCAGAGGTCCGTTGTCGTTGGGCGCGGCGTTCCTGCTCGTCAACGAGCCGAACGACCCGAACAACCCGAACGGCGCCGTCGTCGGCGATTATGGCTTCACGTCGCCGTTCATCACCAACCCGGCGACGGGCGCGGGCGTGCGCAGACAGACCATGTACGGCGCGGGCGGCGCTTACGCGTTCGGAAAGGTGAGCGCGTCGTTCCTCTATACGAACGCGCGCTTCGACTATCTGGACGAGTCACGATTGACGCTGCAGAACTTCGAAGTCTCGCTGACGGACTATGTGTTGCCCGATTTGCTGCTTGGCGCGGCGTACATCTATACGACCGGGCAGTACCATCCGCAGGACGCGTCGCCAGCGTGGCATCAGGTGAATGCGGGCGCGAACTACTTCCTCAGCAAGCGCACGGACGTGTTCCTCGTCGGCGTCTATCAGCATGCGGCGAAGGACGCCCCGTATGCGCAAATCTATACGCTGTCGCCATCGACGACGAAGACGCAGGTCTCGGCCGTCGTCGGGTTGAGGCATCGGTGGTAATGCGTCGCTCTAAAGTTGCAAGTTCCGATGCCGTTAGAAAGGAAGTCTTTATCGGCTGCCAGAACGGCGCGCCGTTTTTTTCGAGACCGAGATTGGCTCCTTTCATTTCCTTGCCGCGAATGCAAGTCAAAACATCAGAACAAGCATGAAACTCGTCGTTGCGGTATCTGCACTTACAGTCGCTTTGGCCGGATGCGGCGGAGGTGGATCGGATAACGCGCCAAGCGCGCCCGAGGCAAACGCCGCCCAAGGCCTTTACGCAGGAACCGATGCAAACGGCAACGCCGTCGCCGGCGTCGTGCTCGAGACGGGCGCGTTCTACTTCGTGTATGCAAACACGACGACCAACGCGTTTGGATTGGTGCAAGGCACGTCGTCTGCCTCTCACGGCACTTTCCAGTCCGACAACGCTCGCACCTTCGACATCACCGGCAACGGCGCGGGCGATACGCCCGTACTCGCAGGTTACAACGAGAAGAACAGCGTCCAGGGCGTGATCTATACGAGCGCGGCGAAGCAGAACAGCTTCAAGTTCAATCTGACTTACGACGGCACGTATGAGCGGGCGATTTCGCTGTCGTCCGTCGCGGGGGCGTATTCGGGCGCGGCGGGATCGATCAAGGGCAGTGAGACCACCACGTTCGTGATCGGGCAGGACGGCGCGATCAAAGGTACGGGAGCGAGCGGCTGTACGTTCAGCGGAACGGCAACGCCGCATGGGAACAAGGACTTTCTGGACGCTACTGTTTCGTTTGGAGGCGCGCCTTGTCTCTATCCAGGCGTCACGGTCACGGGTGTCGTGTTCTTCAGCGCTGGGGAGGTGCTGGCGGCGCTGACGTTGCCCGACCGGTCGGATGCGTTTGTTGTTGCGGGTACGAAGTGAGGCGAGTTTTGAATTTTTTTATGCTCTGCCCGCGACCCATCTGCGTCTCTTAGCCCGGACGGATCGATTGGACGCTAGACAGCCTGTGCGATTGTCACAGGCTGTTGGCGACTTGCTAGTCGCGCTGAGACAAGACCGTTAGTTGCGTTGAATGACTGCGGTTGAACCGCGATTTGCAATGCAGTTTCGAACAGCGCTGTCTCGCCGCAGTCGCCCTCTCGCTTGCAGCACACATCAAAGCGACCGAACCGGGCGCAGCGCAATTCGGATCGTGACTTTCGCGATTGCGCTCAACCCTTTCGTCTTCGCTGCGGTCGTGCAGGTTCGTGAACAAATCGCACGCGATTCGGCGAGCATTTCAAGCGCGGGGCATGCGTGCGTGGCTAAAGCGCCGACGCAGCGGCAAACGGTGGTCGAAGAATGTCGATTTCCGTGCTCGCTCAAGCGCCGAACAGACGCATGTTGTGACGGCTTATCTAGACATTGAGCCGGCATCGCTACGCGCATACTCAATGCAATCGATGTTCCGTCACAATGAACGACCGGGTGAGGTGGACATGGCTGTCCTTGAATTCCTTGGCACGATGGGGTTTGTCGCTGCTGTACTGCTTTCGTTGCTGGCGGTGTTGGACGTTTTCATACCGAGCCTGAGCCCGGGCTTGAACCGAAGGCGCGCTTTCAACTTCATCCGCGCACGTACGCTCGCGAAATCCCGGGTGCGATAGCGGAGCGTTGGACCACTTCCCTGGTGGACGTTCTCCACGCTCGGGCTGGCCACATCGAGTGGTCTCGGATGGATTCGGATCGCGTCGGGGAGGCCATTTTCTTATGGCTTGGTCGGTTGCGTTAGTTTCGTGTCGATCAAAACATTTCTTGTGTTTTTTGTTACGATTTTGATCGCATCGCTCTGCGTCCGTGCTCCACGGCCAATCCATATGATCTTCTGGGCGATAGCGCCTGCCTCGCCGTGAAACAATTCCTCGAAAGAGGATGAAAAACGGCGTTGAACCTTCTGCTAGTAAGGATCTCAGGGCTTGTCGCTGTTGCAAGCAATGTTTCACGATTTCCGGTGCCGGGCATTAGAAGGGGGTGTGGGTGGATTGAGTTCTGGTGGCTAGGCATTTTTCGCTCGAAAACCGGCAGTCAGCCGGTGACGTAACATCCTCGCTGGACACGCTTTGACCTTCATCACGCACTACACTCATAGGCAGAAATTTCGGCCCCGAGTTGAATCAATTGCTCCGCGTTTCAATGAGATGTCAGAGAACCTTTAGACCACGCCGACGTCTTTGTCTTCTCTGTGTCGTGCCACCTTGCTGCGCAGCGAAAAGAGGATTGGCTTGGCCGCCCCATGTGAGCGAAATACGCGGACGAGATCGCTTACCGCCTTGCTCTGAGCGCGAGCGTGCGTCAATCTTTCGTCTCAACTTAGTTGCCAGGGTTCGCTGGTTACCTTCGGCGCATCGATTCGCCAAGATCCATGCGCCATTCCTTCGGGCGCTCAACCGCGGAAATCTCTCCCGCTGGACCGAGATGGCCCGAATTTAAGGCGGCGCATGTCCGATTCATCAGAGGCGCCGGCTTACGTCGCGCTCGCTCGAACCATCGTCGTCAACGGTTCTGCCCGCCCATGCGTCCCAAACATCTTCTTGTCGTTAGCCGAAAGAGTGGGGGCCACTCGCCATCCTAAGACGAAACTCTCTGAGCGATTCTTTCGGTCGATGTGCCAGCGATTGCACGTTTTCGTGACGTATAGGATCACGGGTAGTGAACGTCGTCAGAGTTGGGCTCGGTCGCTGTGACCGATTGGCGATGGCAGCAAATTACGCGGGATTTTTGGTGTGGAGTTTGGCGCTCTCAGGTTGGCAAATCGCGTCCGAGCCATTATTGATCCGTTCTGTTTTGATGCTTAGACTGCACCACTTCGCGACCTTTGTGAGATTTTATCTTCGCTGCGATCTCGCTCCGCTCGTTAATGGGATCGTTCGGGCGACCAAGTCTTTAAAAGACGGAGCGGCGTAGTTGCCGTGAGACATCACCTGACTAATCAGGCGAAGCTTGGCGACTAGCATCAACCGAGACCCAAGCCTGATTTGCCACGAGGGCGCGGCTTTAGGTAAGTAGATCGTCGCTGGCGCGCCTAGTCGCCGCACGAAGGAGTGTCCCAAGTAGGGACACGCGTCGGATCTGCGGCAGATTGTGTCGGTTGGATCTTCACGCGGGGGTGTCCCAAGTTGAGACACTGCCTCTGAGACAGCGCGTATCTCAAGCGCATCGTTCGAAACGATTCAGTCCAGATAACAGCTTCGATCCAAATCACCCATTGTCTGCAAACAACTGCGCAACCAGATCCCTTATCTGCTTCTCCTTATCCACCGTCAGCATCCCCGCCTTGATTTTTACAGTCAGTCCCATCGAGTCCCTGGTGATCGATCCCGCTTGAGAACCGCTTGCGAAAATCTTGTCGATGCTACGATCACTGACGCCCGGCGCCGGCTTTCCTTGTTCCTCCAACGCCTGCTTAATCGCCTTTCCCAGTTTCGACTGCTCCAAGTCGCCCGCAACCACCCTCGCCCACAAATCCTTGGCGATCTCGAATGCCGCGTCATTTCGACCTCGCAACACCGAAACCACACTCTCCGCCGCGGTCGCCCCCAATAACCGCGGCTGTACATCCAGATCTTGGAGCACGAAGTCCGGCAATTCGCCGAACGACAAATAGCGATAAAGCTCAGAACGCGAAATTCCCAACGCTTCGGCCATTCGTTTGCGGTTAGGAAACTCCTTCTCCGTCCGTCGAATCGATCGCGAAATTTCGTAGTCGCACAGATCCTCACGCGCCACGTTCTCAACGAGCGCTAGCATCGCCATTTCTTCGTCGGAGAGATCGACGACCAGAACCTTGATCGACTCCTTCCCGATCATCTTGTGCGCGCGCCACCGACGCTCGCCCGCCACGATCTGAAATCCCGCGCCGACGCGGCGAACCACGATCGGCTGAACAAGTCCAGCTTCGCGAATCGACTCAGCCAACTGAACAAGTTTCGCGTCGTTGAATACCTGACGCGGCTGCCAAGGATTCGGAACAATATCGGCTACGGGCGCCTCTGACGCAGGACCGGCCTGCTCGAGCTGCGCAATGCGCTGCTGTGCCGAGGCCAGCGCGGCGGCCATCCCGGGCGCGGTACGCGGACTCGCAGCTTTCTCCTGCTGCGGATCGAGCTGGATGTCTTTTGCCGCCCGCACTTCGGCGGTCTTGCTCATCATGCGATCGCGAAGGCTGCTCATTGTCCTGCCCTCCATTGGGCTACGTACTGGTCATCAATCCATTTGCAGTAGTCCACCATCGGTTGCTTCACGCGCGCCAAGGTCTTCGCTACTGTTTCGGCACGCGATAAATCGAACACCGTCGAAAACGCCAACGCGCCGTTACTCATCACCGAACTAGCCGGGATTTCCGTGGTGTGCAGCCAATCTCCGTAAGCCCGCTGAGACCAGGAGCGCACAACGGGCGCCGACGACGTACTGCCATAGTCCACGCGTGAGAGAAGCACCGAGACGAAGTCGTAGGTCTTGTCGACCTCGTGCTCCACGAAACCATTCGCGACTTCCGCGAACAGCGACCAGAACGACACCGAAGAGATAAAGTCCAGGCTCTCGGGCACGAGCGGCATGACCATGGAGTCGGCGGCCATCAGTCCGTTCAGCGTCATATAAGATAGCGACGGCGCGGTGTCGAGAATGATGTAGTCATATTGCGCGCGCAGCGGCTCGATCCCTTTCCGCAGCACAGACCAGAATTCGAAGTTCGCATTCGTCTTCTGAGCAGTCGGCAGGTGGAACTCGGCGTCATGCAGATAGTTGTGCGCCGGAATGACATCGAGACCGTCCCAATACGTCGTCTGCACTTTCGACGAAAGGCCGCCTTCGATATCCGGGTCATAGATATAGGGCAGGACAGTGTCCTCCCACGTCAGATCCTTTTCGGCGTACAAGCCGCACAACTCTGAGAGCGACGCTTGTGGGTCCAGGTCGATCATGAGAACCTTTCGACCACGCAGACTCAATCCTTGACCGATGCACATCGATGTCGTCGTCTTGCAGGAGCCGCCTTTGAAGTTGGCGGTAATCAAGACGCGCCCGCGATGTTCGCGCGTGCCGGTGACGAGCGGTGTCTGATAGATGTCCGAGACCTGTTGCACCCAGGTTCGGGCATCCGGCAAAGAAAAAATGCGGGCGCGGCCCGTCCCATGCGTTTCGCCCGGCGGCAGTTCGCTTCCTTCCTTGGTCGCCAGGTAGTTGATCTTTTGACGGTCAATTCCACACATGTCCGAGAGTTCGCCGATCGTGAAAACGGGAGCCGTCTTCCGCGGCCTCGGGGCCAATATCTGATCACGGAGTTCGTTCGTCATGACCGACAAACGCTCGGCGAACTCTCCCAGATTGGAGAGCTTCACCCGTCGATTAATCCCTGGCAGTTCACTCAAATTCATTCGGGCGTTTCCTTATAGATCCACGGTGAGGTGTTTTCTCCACGCTCCGTGATGTTTCCACGGTTTTGGTGTAACTTGATATCAAACCGTAGAATACTCGCCAGAGCGATAAATCGCCATTGGAATCGAAAGAAATTTGCAGACGCCGTGGTTGACATCAAAAAACCTATATCTTTCCGTGACTTGGCTTGGCTCGTCGCCCGACGAAACTGGTTTCTGGCCAGTCCGACAACAATGTCGCTGACGCCTCGACACAAAACACCTCACCTCAGCGAATGGGTCAGCGCCGGTAAAACGGAAGCGTCGTTCGTCCTTTCACAATTTGCCTCACCAAACCGCTTGCAGATATCGCCCTCGTAACTGCTGCAGGTTCAAACTCAAGCATCTGCGCTAATCACAGTTAACTTCATGCTCTCGGTGGTTTGTTATTTAAAGAAATGAAAACCTACCACCACCAACAGCGCCAACCATATCGTTGAAAATCAGATAGTTGAGTCGGCAAGGTGAGGTTTACTGTGATCGAGGTGATGTGGATTGATCGCCAAAGTGCTGCGTTTACCCCACCAAGGTGATGTGAAGTGGCGCCGGAGGTGAGGCGTATGGGCGTCGATGGTGAGGGAAAATGTGACGGACACCGGGAAAGGTGAGCTTTTCTGTGTCGATGCCGAGGCAAGGTGAGGTAGTTTGTGTTGACAGCTCACCTTGCAGCCGTTAACGTACCGCTCGTTAACAAACACGTCGCTTGATGCGGAGGCGCAATGACGGCAGAAGGGCAGGTGGCCACGTCCAGACAACTGGCGCTGGCGCTATTCGACGATGCGAATACCGAAGGCCTTCCCGTCGATGCTGCCCGGTCGGACATTGGCTTCTCGCGCAAGAACGTCCTGATTCGGATCGTCGATCTCGGCGTGTCGGCGCGACGTCTTATCGACGCCGCGTATTTCATCGTCGCTCAAGAACACAAGGTCCACGATCTATACGACGTCGAACTGGACTATTTCAAATGGCTCATGCGTTACTCGAGCCGCAACAACGCGCATCTGGAGCAGGTGATCACGGAGGCGCAGAGAGCGCTCATTCAGGCGACCGCGGAACCCGACGCCGATGGGTCCAAGCCATTCGGATCGGTTCAACTGATCGGACGGATTTCTTACGTGGGCGGACGTTTCCAGTTCCGTGTGCCCCCGGATCTCATCGGGATCATTCGGGGTCCGGGGAAATCGCACTGGCTGAGCCTGCGCATTACCTCGCTCTTCACGCTCAGCTATGCACGCGTGATGTACGACCACCTGCTTCCTTATGCGGGCGAGGGTGTAACCGATTGGTTCACGCTCGACGAACTGCGCGCCTGGCAAGGAACGATGGGCGCGAAGGCACAGGAATTCAAGTACTTCAAGCGGGACTGGCTAGCGCCGGCCGTGGATCAAATCAATGAGGTCTCCGATCTTTCCCTGTCGTACGAGACACGTAACGAGCCGGGTTCACGCAAGATCGGGCGCATGCGTTTTCGCGTCGAGCGAAAGGAGATGGCTGAGCGGCTGCTTCATACGCACGAGCACGCACAGTCGCTGTACCAGACGCTGAAGCAGGAAATCGGGCTGTCGAGCGCGCAGTTCGGCCAGATCGCTTCCGACCGCGATACCTACACCGATGCACGTCTGGAGCAGGCGATCGAGCGTACGCGTTTCAGCTTGAAACTGGGCAAGGTATCGAAGAGTCCGGCGGGCTTCTTCATGAAGGCGCTGAAAGAAGGCTGGATCGTCTCGGACGCGGAGCGTCAGATGTTACACATCCAGCAAGGCCTGGCGTTGACCGATCAGCGGGAGGCCGAGGCGAAGGAGCAAGCCGAGGCGCGTCGTGCATTGCAGGTCGCGGCGCAAGACGTGAGCGCGCAGAACCGGATCGTCGACGAAGTCCGTCGAGGATGGGAAGTGTACGAAGCCGCGACGCCGCGACAGCGCGACGACTGGCGCCGCACTTACAGAACGAGCCCGGGCGGAAAGCTGACGCTGCGCAGGCTGGGCATCGATCCGTCGAGCGATCTCGTCGAAGCCGTCATCCAGAAGTATCCCGATCTGCGCGATGGGTTCTCGGGGTACGTATTCAATAAGGCGCGATCGGTGAAGGGCAGGGGCCTCGCGATATAAGTGTCAATCCGAGCGGCGAAATGTCCGGCGGCCGGGCGAGCGAGGCAAGCCAGGACGATTTGCGCTAGCCTGTCCGATCGTTCTTCAATTTTCACCACGCTTATGTCCCGCCCTCTCCAAATCGACTTCGTTTCCGACATCGCCTGCCCGTGGTGCGCCGTCGGCCTCTCTTCCCTGCAGCGCGCGCTGGAACGCCTCGGCGATACCGTCGATGCCCGCATCACGTTGCATCCGTTCGAACTGAATCCGGACATGGCGCCGCAAGGCGAGCGCATCGTCGATTATCTCGGCCGCAAGTATGGCCGCACGCCGGAGCAGATCCGCGAGACGCAGGCGATGATCCGCGAGCGCGGCGCGCAGGAAGGCTTCGCTTTCGGCGAACGCAACTGGGTGTACAACACGTTCGATGCGCATCGGCTGCTGCACTGGGCGCGTATCGAAGGCAAGCAACTGCCGCTCAAGCTCGCGCTTCTGCGTGCATATCACGGTGACGGCAAGGATACGAGCGATCGGAACGTTCTCGTCGAAGCGGCCCGAAGCGTCGGTCTCGATGGCGACCAGGCGCGCGCGGTGCTCGAAAACGGAACGTATGCCGATGAAGTGCGCGCGGAAGAGCGAGAGTTTCAGCAACTCGGCATTCAGTCCGTGCCCGCGATCATCTTCGACCGGAAATATCTGGTGAGCGGCGGTCAGCCTTCGGAAGCGTTCGAGCAGGCGATTCGGAAGATCATCGACGAGAACGGTTGAAGCGCAGGAGAAAGCGCGCGGTTCGCGCCAGCTCTGATCCAGCAAATGCGCGCCTCGTCCCGTCTATCGGAAGGACGTGGCGTGTCTATCGAACGTTCTTTGCGAGGAAGCGGTCGAGTTGCGCGGCGAAATTTTTCCCGTCGCGCGGCGCATACGGCGGAGGTCCGCCCGTCTGGACGCCGGAGCCGCGCAACTGATCCATCATCGCGCGGATCGACAGGCGTTCCTCGATGTTGTCCGTGTTCATCCACTCGCCACGCGGATCGAGCGCGAAGGCGCCCTTTGCGATCGCCGCGGCGGCAAGCGGAATGTCCGCCGTGATGATGAGATCGCCGGCCTGGGCCATCTCGACGATGCGCGCGTCGGCCACGTCGAAACCGGCGGGCACCTGAATGGCGCGTATCCACGGCGAGGGTGGCGTGCGAAGGAACTGATTCGCGACGAGCGTCACGTTGACCTTCATGCGCGGGCCCGCGCGAAAGAGGATGTCTTTCACGACGGCAGGGCAGGCGTCGGCATCGACGATGATTTGCATCGGTTCGTGTCCCGGAATGTCATGTCGCCGTGGCGACGAGTATCGGATGAGGTCTTCGAGCGGCGCAGCGCGAACCCGAACGCCCTATACTTGCCTTCGAACGCATCTCCCCCAGACGGAGAATCACCGTGAGAACGAAGCTGGCAAGCATTGCTGTGTCACTCATCATGGGCGTTGTGGGCGCTTCCGCGGCCCCGCTTTCCTATGCTCAGGATACCGGTTCGGCCGCCACCGACGCGACCCAGGCCGCACCCATGACGAAAGCGGAAAAGAAGGCCGCGCGAAAACAGGCGCGCGCGAAGAAGAACGCCGAGTTGAAGAAACTCGAAGACGCGGGCTACAGTCCAGGCCGCGCGAATGACCCCAACTATCCCCAGGATTTGCAGAACGCTCAGAAGAAAGCGGGGATAGGCACGGGCGCGAGCCAATAATCGCAGCCGATTGAACGCACGAGCGGGAGCGCCATCATGCTTGCCGTGATGGCTGGCACCCGTGCGTCTGCGAGGCTTATTAGCTGAACAAAAACTCCCGTGCAATTAGGGTTCAGGCGCCTTGCGCGCGACATTTTATTACCCAACACTGCATTGCATTCCGATTAGCCAGATGTCTGTCCGATATACCGGACAGCAAGCGATCACTCGTCTTCCGCTGCGGACCGAGTCTGGAACCGGTTCCCTGCTCCATCTCAAACTCAGGACCTGCACATGAAACTCTCGACTCTAGGCGCCAGAACTGTCTCTCTGTTCATCATCGCCGGTGCGCTGGCGTTGTCGGCGTGTACCAAGGTGTCCACGCCGGCCGAGGGCGGTGCGGCGGCCGCAGGTTCTGCTTCCACGCTTCAGGCCGTGTTGCAGCGTGGGACTTTGCGTGTCGGCGATTGCCTGACGTTCGCGCCGTTCGGCTTCTACGACAAGAACGGCCAGCCGGATGGCTACGACGTCGATCTCGCGAAAGAGCTTGCCAAGCAGATGGGAGTCAAGCTCGAAGTCGTGAACACGACGAGTGCGAACCGGATCCCGAATCTGCAGACGAGCAAGGTCGACGTCGTGTTCTGCAACTTCACGCGCAATCTGGAGCGCGCGAAGGTCATCGAGTTCACGACGCCTTACGTCGTAGCGAGTGAAGCGCTGCTGGTCAAGAAGAGCAGCGGCATTCAGTCCGTGAAGGACATGGGCAATCGCACGATCGCGACCGTGAAAGGCTCGACCAACGGCGATGAAGTCCGCTCGCTGAATATGCCGATCAAGATCCAGGAATACGACAGCTCGCAGGCCGCGATTCTCGCCGTGAAGCAAGGTCAGGCGGACGCGATGATCGAGGACAACAACTTCCTCGCGTATCAGGCGACACTCGACCCCGAATTGACCGTGACGAACGAAGCGCTCGTGCCGCTCGAGTACAACGGCTTCGGCGTGAAGGCCGGCGATCAGGCGTGGCTCAACTACTTGAATCTGTTCCTCTTCAACATCAACGCGTCGAAGCTCAACGCGCAGCTCTACAAGAAGTGGTTCGGCACCGATCCGCGTTATCCGCTCAACCCGCAGTTCTAATCCGAGCGACGCGGAGGCTGACATGAGTTACGAGTGGCTCACCTTGTGGGGCTATGTCCCCGAGTTCCTGAAAGCCGGCTGGCTGACTCTGCAGGTGACGCTTCTCGCGTTCGTGCTGGCGGTGCTGCTCGGTCTTTTGACGGCGCTGGCGAGCATGTCGCCGGTGGCCGTTGTCCGGTTCATCGCGCGGGCTTACGTGGAAATCATCCGCAATACGCCCGTCTTGCTGCAGATCTTCATCGTGTTCTTCGGATTGCCGTCGGCGGGCATTTCGCTCGACGCGTACTGGGCGGGCGTGATCGCACTGGGACTGAACGTCGGCGCGTATCTGTCGGAAGTGTTTCGCGCCGGCATTCAGTCCGTGCCGCGCGGACAGCTCGAAGCCGCGGGCATTCTCGGCCTCGAACGCGGCCAGATCTTCACCGAGATCGTCTTGCCGCAGGCCGCGCGCGCGGTTTATCCGGCGATCGTGAATTACCTGATTCAGTTGCTGCTCGGCACGTCGCTGTTGTCGGCGATCGCATTGCCCGAACTGACCGGCACCGCGACCGTCATCAACTCGCGCACGCTGCTTTACGTCCAGACCTTCGCGGTCGTTCTCGTCGTGTATCTGGTGCTGAGCAACGTGCTGTCGTGGATCGCGAACCTGCTCGGCGCGCGGATGTTTCATCCGCCGCTCGTCGTCCGGCCGCGTGCGCGGTTCGGCGGTTTCGCATTGCGCCGCGCCAATCGCGCCTGATGCCCGTATCGGAGTCGGATCATGTCAATCGAATTGCTGGGAACCAGTCTGTCGATCCTGCTGCAAGGTCTCGTGACGACGCTGCTGCTGTCCGTCGCGTCGATCGTCGGCGGCACGCTGGTCGGCCTCCTTGCCGCCGTGTTGCGGTCGTTCGGGCCGTGGGGCACGGATCGCATCGCGCGCCTTTATACCGAGCTGTTTCGCGGCACGCCCGTGCTGATCACGCTGATGTTCATCTATTTCGGCGTCTCGTACTTCGGCTATGCGATCGACGTGTTCGCCGCCGGCGTGATCGGGCTCTCCGTGTATCAGGGCGCGTATATCGCCGAAGTGTTCCGTTCCGGGATCGAGTCGGTGGCGAAGGGCCAGTGGGAAGTCTCGCAGATTCTCGGTCTGTCGCGCATGCAGGCGTTCGCGTTCGTCGTGTTGCCGCAGACCGGCAGGATCGTGCTGCCGCCGCTCATCGGACAGTATCTGTCGCTGATCAAGGACACGTCGATCGTCAGCATGATCGGCATGTCGGAACTGATGCACGGCGGGCAGGCGATCGTCGATCGCATCGGCAAGCCGGTGGAGATATACGGACTCGTCGCAATCATCTATTTCGTCGTGTGCTTCCCGCTTTCGCAATGGGTGCGCCACCATGACCGCAGGAGACTGTCGTGAGCAATCAAAGTCAGAGCAAGCCCGTCATTTCGCTTTCGGGCGTCAGTAAAGCATTCGGCGCGACGCGCGTGCTCAACGAGATCAATCTCGACGTGCGTGCGGGCGAAGTGCTCGTGCTCATCGGCGCGTCGGGTTCGGGCAAGAGCACGGTGCTGCGCATCATGGCGGGACTGGAAACGACGGATTCCGGCGAAGTCTGGGTCAACGAAGTGCCGCTGCACGATCCGAAACGCGCACGCGACATTCGCGGTCATGTCGGCATGGTTTTTCAGCAGTTCAATCTGTTTCCGCACAAGACCGCGCTCGGCAACGTGACGCTCGCGCTGATCAAGGCGCGCAAGATGAATCCCGCCGATGCCCGCAAGCGCGCGATGGACGTGCTCGATCGCGTCGGGCTCGCGGATCGCGCCGACCATTACCCGAGCCAGTTGTCCGGCGGACAGCAGCAGCGCGTCGCGATTGCGCGGGCGCTTGCCGTCGAGCCGGGCATCATGTTCTTCGACGAGGCGACGTCGGCGCTCGATCCCGAACTCGTCGGCGAAGTCACCGAAGTCATGCGCGGACTCGCGCGCGACGGCATGACGATGGTCGTCGTCACGCATGAAATGGGCTTCGCGCGCAAGACCGCCGATCGCGTCGTGTTCATGGACAAAGGCGTGATCGCGGAGCAGGGCGAGCCGGAACAGATCTTCGTCAGTCCATCGAACGAGCGCACCCGGCAGTTCCTGCATCGCGTGCTCGACCATTGACGCATACGGAGCGAATGAATGGCTGTCATGGAATCGTCGCGCGCCAGGGGCGTGGACCGGGTCATTGCCATGTTCCGGCAATTGCATCTCGCCCAGCGCCCGATGACGATGCGCGAGTTGATCGAAGCGACCGGCGCGCCGCGTTCGAGCATCTACGAACTGGTCGCGATTCTCGCCGAAGTCGGCTGGCTCGAAACCTCCGCCGACGGCAGCGTGTTCTTCGGACGCGAGATGCACTACTACGGCTCCGACTACGCCACGCACAACGACCTGATCAGCCGCGCGCATCAGTCGATACTCGCGCTGGTGCGCAAGTACGACGAGACCACGCAGTTGTGCATGCTCGAGGGCAACAAGTACACCGTGGTGTTGTCCGAGAACAGCGCGCGGCCGTTCAACATCAGTTCGGACATCGGCGTGCGCGTGCCGATTCCGTGGACCGCGACCGGACGCCTGCTGCTCGGCCACATGAACGCGGCAGAAATCCGCGCCTTGATTCCGGGCGAGGATTTCACGCTGGACAACGGCGTGCACATCGATTTCGATGAATTCATGCGCGATGTCCAGCACGCGAAGGAACTGGGCTACTGCTGCACGGAAGGATTGTCGAACGCGTTCCGGCTGTGCATGGCCGCGCCCGTGCGCGATCGCGCCGGACTGCCGATCGCGGCGCTGTGCTTCATGACGGGCCGCGATACCGATCCGCAACGGCGGCAGGCGATGCTCGACGATCTTTTGCAGTCCGCGCGGGCGCTGTCGCACCGATAGCGGCTTATCGCAGCTTTGCCTGGAAGAAGCGCACCACTTCCGCGTTGAAACGTTCATGGAACGCCGCGCGGTCGAAGCCTGGCGCACTCGCGCAGATGGCCGGCATCGTGCGCATCAGGCGCGCGCTACAGGGCGGCAGGAAGTCGTAATGTCCCGCGCCCGCGACGACGTGAAACTCCGGTGGCTGCGGCAGGTTCGCGCGCACGGCTTCGTCGTAGAAAGGATCCGGTTGATGACGGTCGTCGGCTGCTCGCCAGAGCTGGATCGGGATGCGCACGTTCTTCAGGCCCGCGCGTCCGAAGGTGAAGCCGAAAGCCGGAGCCGCAACGACCGCCGCTTCGATGCGCGAGTCCGAAACCCATGCGTCGCCGGGCACGTTCGCGCTGACGCCGGGATCGACGCCGGCATGCTGAAGCGCCTGACACAAGTCGTGGTCCGGATGCGCGCGGCAATACGGCGCGATCTCGGAAAGGTTCGGCACGCCGCCGGCGGCCACGAGCACGGTGAAACCGCCGTTCGAAAAGCCGAAGGCCCCGATGCGCGCGCGATCGAGATGCTCGCGGCCCGCCCACTCCGTGAGCATGTAATCGATGAGACGATGAAGCTGGATCGGGCGACGCCACAACTCCAGAACGTGCGACTGGTCGTCGAATGTATCGCCGGCATGGTTCACCGCCGCCGCGACGAAGCCCGCGCGAGCAAGCGCGATGGCGGTGTCGTGGTGGCTGTCGTACGCACCGCCGCCGCCGTGCGACATCACGATCAGCGCGAGCCCGTTTCCCACGACCTTCGATGCAGGATCGCCCGAAGCGTGTTCGGTCGCAGGCGCGTCGGCGGGATACCAGATTCCGACCGTCAGCGGCGACTCCGTGCCGTTCGCGATCCTGATTTCCTCGAAGCCGACGTCGGCGGCAAAACACGGCGTGGCAAGAAGCGCAAGAACGATCGCAAGCGCGGTGACGGCAGCGAATCTCACGAGGGTCGGCCTCCCTGGGTGTCCGTTCGTCGAAGCAATGGCCGTCCGCGCATCGATTGCCGCGGCGTTACCAAGGTGCTCGTAATCTCACGCTGCTACGATTTCGCCTCTTTCCTCTTTAACACAACGAACTCATGAAAAAGGCTGTTATCGCCGTGTTTGCCGCAGGCATGGCATTTTTTTCCGTCGCTCCGGCTTTCGCTGCTTCGCATCATCATGAACCGGTCTGCCACAAGGTGCGCGTGCATCATCATTGGGAACGCCACTGCAAGTAAGCACGTTCCGCTGCCGAAAGCCGAAAGCCCCGTCGCGATTGAACTGACGGGGCTTTTTTTCTTTCGATGCGACGCTTCAGTGAACGCGCGCCACCGACTCCGTCGCGCCCGACACCTCCCATCCCAGTCCCAGACTCTTCTGAAGCGACACGAAATCCTTCAGCAATTCCGCCTGCGCGGCCACCACGTCCTGTTGCGCGGCGAACTGCGTGCGCTGTGCGTCGAGGAGATCGATGAGCGTCGAGACACCCGCCGTGTAACGCTGGCGCACGAGCGTGGCCGAACGCTCCGCCGATGCCTGAACCTGCTGAAGCCGCACGACATGCTCGCGCTGATTGCCGTAACGCGACAGCGACGAATTGGCGTCCTTCAACGCGCCGAGCACGGTTTTTTCGTAGCGCGCTTCGGCTTCGTCGCGGGCGGCTTCGGCGGCATCGACGTTCGCCGCGGTGCGCCCGAAGTCGAACAGATTCCATTGCAGATACGGCACGCCGACCCACGAGAAATTCTGCTTGCGCAGCAGGTGCCCCGGATTCGACGCGGAAAAGCCGATATCGCCGAGCAAGGACACCTTCGGGAAATAGTCCGCGATATGCTCGCCGATCTGCGCATTGCTCGACGCGAGACGCCGCTCGGCGGCGCGAATGTCGGGCCGCTGTTGCAGCATCGTCGCCGGATCGCCGATCGGCACCGACGACGGCAACGCGGGCAGCGGCGCCCGCGCGCCGAGTTCGGCATCGAGCGCACCGGGCGTGCGGCCCGTCAGCACGGCGAGCTGGTCCAGCGAATCGGTGATCTGCACTTGCAGCGGCACGAGCGTCGCGCGCGTCGTGTCGACCTGCGTCGTGAGGCGTTCGACATCGACTTGCGCCGCCGTGCCGCGCGCGCGGCGCTGCTCGGTGAGCGTGAGCATCTGCTGCTGATAGTCGGCCGTGTGTTCGGCGAGCGCGAGCCGTTCCTGCTGATCGCGCAAGTCGATGTACACCGAAGCCACTTCCGCCGCGAGCGACACTTGCGCGTCGGAGAGATCCGCGTTCACGGCGTCGGCTTCGTCCGATGCGGCTTCGATCGCGCGGCGCGTGCCGCCGAAGAGATCGATTTCCCACGAGGCATCGAAGCCCACGGTGTAGAAATCGACGGGACCGCGTGCGGTCGATGCCGCGCCCTGATCGCCCGACGAAGAGCCGAAGATCGCCGTATCCGGCGAACGCATGCGCAGCGCCGCCGCCGAGCCCGACACCTTCGGCAACTCGTTGGCGCGTTCTCCGCGCAATTGCGAGCGGGACTGACGCAGACGCGCCTGCGCCATCCTGAGATCGGGATTGTGCGCGAACGCGGCGTCGATCAACGTGTTCAGTTGGGCATCGTCGAGCGATTGCCACCACGCCGCGGGCGCGTGCGTCGCGATGACGCCTTGCGCCGGCGCGCGCACGAATGCGCCGCTCTTCGCGGCGTCGGGCGCGATATCCGGCGCGCCGCGATAGTCGGGGCCGACCGTGCAAGCGGCGAGCACGAGCGCGGCGAGCGGAAGCAGACAGGTGAAGCGGGAAGGGAACATCGTCGAATGATTCATGACATCAGTGGCCGGCGGACGGCATTTCGCCGGCTTGCGCGCGCGGAGTCTTGAGGAGAAGCGCGAGCGGCAGGCACGCGAGCAGCGCGATGGCCAGCACGTAAAAAGTTTCGGAGTAGGTCATGACGATGGCCTGCTGGCCGATCTGCATCGACAACTGGCCGAGCGCCTGCATCTTCGCGTGGGCGATGTCGCCACCCTGCGCCGCGAAGTTCGCTGCGCTCGCGGCGATGCGTTCCTGGCCGATCACCGAGTTCGCCGTCAGCGATTCGCGGATCGCAGCCGTATGGAAGTCGTTGCGCCGGTCGATCACGGTGCCGAGGATCGCGAGACCCACCGAGCCGCCGAGATTGCGCGCCATGTTGTAGAGGCCGGCGGCATCGCCGGATTCTTCGCGCGACACCGCGGCCATCGACGCCTGATTGAGCGGCATCATCGCGAGCATCTGGCCAAAACCGCGCAGGATTTGCGACCAGAAGAAGTCGCGTCCGACGCTTTGCGCCGTGAGCGAAATGTCGAGCAGACAGCTCGCCGCGAAGAACAGCAGACCCGTGATGACGAGCACGCGGAAATCCACCTTGCCGAGCAGACGCGGCAGCACCGGCATGATGAGAAACGCGGGCACGCCCGACACCAGCATGATCGAGCCGGATTGCAACGCGTTATAGCCCGCGACGATGCTCAGAAACTGCGGCAGCAAAAACGACACGCAATACAGCCCCGCGCCCACGGCGAACACGATCAGGATCACGCTCGCATAGCGCGGATTGCGCAGCAGCGAGAGCCGCACGATCGGCTTTTTCGCGGTGAACTGCGACAGCGCGATGAGCAGAAAGCCGAACGCGGTGACGCAGGTGAGCATCACGATCTCGCTCGATTCGAACCATTGATTGCGCTGGCCTTCTTCCAGCACGACGGTGAGCGAGCTCAGACCGATCGCCAGGCCCGCGATGCCGAGCCAGTCGGCTTTGAGAAAGGACTCCCAGTGCGACTTCTCGGGCGGCAAGCCGGTCACGAGCAGCGCGACAAGCGCGAAGCCCACCGGCACGTTCACGAAGAAGCACCACGACCACGAAATGTTCTCCGCGAGCCAGCCGCCGAGCACGGGGCCGAGCAGCGGTCCGAGCAGCACGATCAGGCCGAAGATCGTCATGCCGACGGGCATCTGCTCGCGCGGCAGCCGCGTGCGGATGATGGTCTGCGCGGTCGGGATCATGGCGCCGCCGGTGAAGCCCTGCCCGATGCGGCCCGCGACCATCATCGGCAGGGAGTTCGAGAGGCCGCACATCACCGAGAACAGCGTGAACAGCACCGCGTTGCCGAGCAGGAAATTGCGCAGGCCGAACACGCGCGTAAGCCACGCGGCGAGCGGAATCATCACGATTTCCGACATCAGATAGCCGGTCGAAATCCACGTGCCTTCGGTGCCGGTCGCGCCGATTTCACCCTGAATCTGCGGCAGCGCGGAGTTCGTGATGGAGATGTCGAGCGTGGCCATCAGCGCGCCGAGTGCGCCGGCCGTGACCGCGATCCAGTCGACGGCGCTCGCGCGTGCGTGCGATTCAGTCATGGCGATTCTCGGCGGCGACGCGTTTGCTGTCGTCGGTGGCGGCTTTCGTGTCGACATCGACCGTCACCGACAATCCCGGCAGCAGCACCTTGCGCGTTTCCGGACCCGTATCGACGCGAATGCGCACGGGCACGCGCTGCACGATCTTCGTGAAGTTGCCGGTTGCGTTTTCGGGCGGCAGGAGCGCGAACTGCGCGCCGGTGCCGGGCGCGAAACTCTCGACGACGCCGTGCAGATCGGTGCCCTTGAGCGCATCGACGTGCAGCGTCGCCGGCTGGCCGATACGCATGCGGCCCACCTGCGTTTCCTTGAAGTTCGCTTCGAGATAGAGCGACTGGACCGGCACGACCGTCATCAGGCGCGTGCCGGGCTGCACGTACTGGCCGACGCGCATCGTGCGGTCGCCCACGCGGCCCGCGACGGGACTCACGAGCGTGGTGTCGTCGAGATCGAGCTTCGACTGATTCAGTTGCGCCTGCGCCGCTTCCATCTGCGCGCGGGCCTGCGCGATCTGCGCTTCGGTCGCGCCGATCTGCATCGCGGCGGAACGGGCGGCGGCGAGGTTCGCGGCGAGCGTGGCACGCGCCTGATCGCGCGTCGATACGAGGCTTGCGAGGCGCTCGGCGGTTTCCGCGCCGGTCGCGACGAGCGGACGGTAACGCGTCACGTCGTCCTCCGCGTGCGTGAGACTCACGCGCGCGACGTCGGCCTGCGCCTTCGCCTGGTCTGCGTTCGCGTGCTGCTGCTTCAATTCGGCTTCGGCGCGCTGGATGTCGGCGGCGCGGGCGTCGAGCGTCGCCTTCGCCTGATCGAGCGACGCCTGATACTGCCGCGTATCGAGCCGCGCGAGCGGCGCGCCCGCCGCGACGGTCTGATTGTCCTCGACCAGCACTTCCGTGACGTAGCCGCTCACCTTGGGCGCGATGGTCACGCTGTCGGCCTTGAGATAAGCGTCGTCGGTGGTTTCGACGAAGCGGCCGACGGTCCACCAGCGCAGCCCCCACGCAACGCCGACGACGACCGCGACGATTCCGATCGCGATCAGCACGCGCTTGCGTGACGGTTTGCTCTGGGCGGCGTCAGCGGGTTGATCGCCGTGCGTGGGCGCTGTGACTGACATGATTTCTCCGGGATTTCTTGCGCTACCGCGTGCGTGCGATAGTCTTCGATGAATACGAGACGGTGAGCGCGCTTGCTGCATGTTCGATACACGCGGTGCGCTCGCCAAACTAGACGATGTCGTCTAGTATGCACGAATCTAGACGATCGCGTCTAGTTTGGCCCGTCCCAGGAGAGACGATGAAAAAACCTCGCGCCGACAATGAAAGCGAGTTGCAGGCTCAGGAGCGCGGCAGCGCCGCGCGTTCGCCGCTGCAGGCGCGCGGACGTGCGCGCATCGAGGCCGTGCTCGACGCGACCGCCGAACTGATCGCGGAAAAAGGTCTCGAGGGCGTGACGATGCATGGCGTCGCGCGGCGCGCTCAGACGCCGATCGGCTCGATGTATCACTTCTTTCCGGATCGCGACAGCTTGCTCGCCGCGTTGTGGGACCGTCATGCGGCGGCGCTCGAAGAACTGGAAGACGAGCTTGGCCGGATCGACAGCGAAACGTGGCGCGGGCTGTCGGCGGAAGCGGTGATCGATCGCATCATGACGCCGCACATCGAATATTTCGAACGGAAGACCGATTTTCTGATCCTGATGTCGGTCATGCCGCACGATGAAGCGAAGAAGAAACGCAAGTCGAGCATGATGCGAAAGGTGATCGACGCACGCATGCCCGGCGTGAAAGCGTCCGAGCGTGAGCTTTATGTGGAGATGCTTCATGCGCTCGCGGGCGGCGCGCTGGCCGTCAAATTGCGTCCGGCGATGGGCGACGTGCAATTGGCGCGCCGCTATCTGCGCGAAGTCAAGCGGGCGCTGGCGGCCTATCTGGCCGCGGTGGAGGCGGCGGTGCTCAAATAACGCCCGATTCGGGGAATGAGCGGATTTATCCGCGCGTGTCGATCCAGTCTTTCGCCCAGCGACGCGCGTAAGCGATGGCCTCGACTTCCTTCGAGAAATAGCCGACGGAATAAAACGCGTAATGCGATTCGGAAGAACGCTTGCTTGTCCGGTCGACTGAAACATTTGCCGAAAACGTTCGATCCGGCAAACGGTGTGCGGTCGCTTGTACCGCATAGCCGTGATAATTTTGAATGGATGCCATTAGGTTTTATATTTTTCAGGCGTTGAAACGTACGTTAAAACGCAAAGAATGAAAATGGAGTGCGCGCGTAGTCAATCGCCGAGCGATGTCGGGACTTGCGGCAATGAGGGGGAAGGGAGAAGCGGAAAACCTGAGGGAACGGGACCCGAACAGCAGGTCCCGGGAAGCTGCGATTAAAGCGGCTTGATATTCGAGGCTTGCATGCCCTTCGGGCCACGCTTCGTTTCGAAGCTTACCTTTTGACCTTCGGCGAGGGTTTTAAAACCATCGGCGCGAATTTCGGAGAAGTGAGCGAACAGGTCGTCGCCGCCGTTATCGGGCGTAATGAAGCCAAAACCCTTGGTGTCATTGAACCACTTGACGATACCGCTATCCATGGAAAATCCTTGAATTAATGATGTGTGTTGAACGAGAGAAGCATCAAGGAGGGGAGTGGACAACGAATTCCGGCAACGGACGGACGATTGATGAGCAGCAGTCAACTTCTTGAACTTCACCTTCAATCATACCAAGTCCCAACGAAACGGTCAACTATTGGGTAACTAAATCGACAAGGGCCCGGCAGGAAGGGAACCGGCGCCGCGCGGCGCTCTCATTCGACAACTAGGAAAATTAATGATTGACGCTTGCGCGCTGCAAGGAAGAAGCTCGCGGCAATGCTTTGATTGAAGCCTCCGATCTGATTACGCGCTGAAGATGTTTTCCTTCCGCCGTGCGCGGCACCGCACGGTCTTGAAAACGGAGAAGAGCATGAGAAGGATGCGAGGGTTGGTTCTGGCGATTTCATCAGGAGTATTGATTACCGGATGCGGCGGCGACGCCGGCTCCGATGCCATCGAGATGACGCAGAAGTTCCACGGCGCTCCACGGCCGAACGAAACCGTGTACACGTTGACGCGCGCTCAGGCGCCGGCGCAGGTGACCGCATACGATTTCGCTTCGCGCGCGCCGAAGGCTTCGATCGATCTTTCGCTGACGGGCGATTACACGCAAGTCGATCAAATGTTCGCGAGCGTCGATGGAAAACGGCTGCACGTGCTTCTGGAAAGAAGCCCGACTTCGATCGATCTCGCCACGATCGATACCGCCACCAATACCGTGCTGCATGTCACGCCGATCGGCCCGTTGCTGACGACTTTCACCGGCTATAGCCTCCAGCCCGCGCCGGATGGGAAGCAGGTTTATCTGTCGAGCAAGAACGTCATCAGCGTCATCGACACGGACTCGGGCGCGCTCGTCAGAAAGCTGGTGCTGCCTGCGGCCTACAGTCTCATCAAGGTCGTCACGGCGAAAAATGACGATGAACATCTCTACGCGCTCGCGAACCAGCCGGGGAATCAACTCGAAGTCCTTCGCATCGAGACGGCCAGCGCGTATATCGTGGGCGGCTATCCGGCGGGTTCGGCGTCGAGCAAGATGAATCGTGAATTTGCCGTGACCGACGACGCGAAAAAGGCTTATTTCGTGAGCTTCACGTCATTCGACGCCGAGGGCAATCTGACGGAAATGGATCTGGAAAGCGGCATCACACGCGTGCTGACCGATCTGCCGGAAAAGAATCCGAGCTTCCTCACCACCATCGGCAATGGCCAGATTCTTTTTGCCGACGACAATGACACGAGCCCAAGCACGATCATTCTCTATGACGTGGCGAACAGAACCAGAACGACCTTACTGACTTCGTCGAGTCTCGTGGAATACATGCAATACGATCCCACGACCGAGTCCGTTCTCTTCGAGCGGAGCGACATTGCGTCCGTCAGTCAGTTGAAGCAACGGGCGAATGGAAAGTACCGCAGTATCGATCTCGGAATGCGGTCATTCACAAGCGGTTCGGTCCCCGGCGGCGTCACGCCGTTCGTGGCGTTGGCGCGCTGAATCGTCCGACATAAACAGCGCGAACGAGATCGCAAATGCTCACTTGACGACAGCCGAAAGTGCCGTATGATGAACCTCGATATTGCGGTGCAGCAAAATCGTACTCGGTCATAAATACGGTTTTCTTTCGAATCTGATCTCAGGAGTATCAATGTTTCCGTCTTCTTTCGCGAATCAAACGTTCGTGCTTCCGGCAACGAACCTGCAGATATTCGTTAATGTTGCAAAGCGCTATGCCAGCGGGCTTCAGCAGCTTGCTGATCTGAACGTGCAGACGGCAAAGACCGTTTTCGAAGAAAGCGCCGCCATTGCAAAGGCCGGTCCGAATGCGAAACCGGGCGATTTTCTGAGCTGGCAATCGACGCTGCTCGCCGAGACGCCGGAAAAAGCGGCGGCTTATGCGCGGCATTTCTGGCAGATCGTCCGTGCGACGCAGACGGACATCCTCAATGAGGCTCGTGGCCCGCTCGAGCAGTTCGGCTTTGAGGTGAAACGGGCGTCCGAGTCTGTCTCGCAGGTGCCGGTCGCATTGGTATCGAGCATCGCCAACGCATCGGACGACGCCGAAGCGATCGCGCAATCCGAAAAGAGCGTACGTCTGTCCAAAGTCGACTCGAAGCGCTAATTCGCGACGTCGGTTCTGACGTCTCACGTTTGGTGTTCAAAGCCCGCAACACGCGGGTTTTTTAATCTGCCCGCTCCCACGGGAAAAATCGATGAATCCCTTCCATCCGCTTGCATGGGCGCACGACTCGTTCTGGTCGTTGTTCCCCGGCGAACTCGTCGGTCTCACGGCGCACTTTTTCGACAATGCCGAACCGGCGATCGCGGCCCCTGCGACCGAATTGCAATCGGAGAGCGAAGCGCGAACAGCGCGTGTGAGCGGTCATGGCTGGTCGAGCGATCAGTTCGAATACGGCAACGATACTTATCGGTTCAAGATCTATATTCCGACCGCATACGAAGGTCGGCCATTGCCGATGATCGTCATGCTCCACGGCGCGCAGCAGGACTCGGACGACTTCGCGTCGGGCACCGGAATGAACATCGTCGCCGAGGAGCAGGGCTTCATCGCCGTCTATCCGGAGCAGCCGGAGAGTTCGAATCCGCTGAAGTGCTGGAACTGGTTCTTGCCGGCGAATCAGACGCGCGCTTCGGGCGAAGCGGCGGCGATCGCGGCGCTCACGCGTGAGGTTGCGGCTGCGTATAACGTCGATCGCGCGCGCATTTACGTTGCGGGCATGTCGGCTGGCGGGGCTTTGGCCGTCAATCTCGCCGTGACGCATCCGGAACTCTACGCCGCCGCGGCGATTCATTCAGGCCTGGCGTTCGGCGTCGCCGACGAGCAGTTGACCGCACTCTGCGCAATGAACGACGGCCGGGGCAAAGTGCGCCTGCCTCTGACTTCGTCCGACGAACCCAGGTTGCGCGCGGTGCCGCTGATCGTCTTTCACGGAGATGCCGACGGCACCGTGCATCCGCGTAACGCCGAACAGATCGTGTCGATGAGTCAGCTCCTGCATGGCGTCACCGACGACAAAGCGGCGCCTTCCGCGATCCACACCGGTCATGAAGCGGGTGGCCACGCTTATACGCGACAGGTGTTTCATGATCGCGATGGCGACTTGATCGGCGAACAGTGGGTCGTGCACGGACTGGGACATGCATGGTCGGGAGGCCATCCCGATGGCACGCATACGGACATGCGCGGACCGCGCGCGAGCAGAGAGATTGCGCGATTCTTCGGTGAATTCGTCTTAGAGAATAGCCCGCCGATTCAAACCAATCCGCTTTGAATTCTTTTCCCTCGCCGCCTAGACTTCGATTCGACATTTCCGGAAGTCATCGAAACAGCTTCTGTCTGTCCAGGGCGTGACGAGAGGAGAGACGATGGAATGCATCGAGATATACGCGGGACTCGACGGACACTCGGCGTTCAGACGCATCGACGCATTTGAAGCGGCCCCGGTGATGTTCAACGGCGTCGCAGTGGCGTTGTCGTCGCCGCAGGCTTGTGAAAGCGTTCTGATGCACGAGTTCGATGGCGACTATGTCCTCGGCTGGCATAACCCGCCATCCAGACAGTACGTCATCGTGCTCGAAGGCGAACTCGAAATCGCCGTGAAAGGCCGCGACGCCGCGCAACGTTTCGCGCAAGGCGCGATTTTTCTCGCCGGCGATACACACGGCACGGGCCATACGACGCGCGCGCTGCGTTCCGGCCGCGCACTGGTCGTCAATTTGCGGGGATGACGCGATGTTAATGAAGCATGCTCTGGCGGTCGTCACGGGCGGCGGCAGTGGCATAGGCTTCGCCGCCGCCGAACGATTCGTGGCCGAAGGCGCGCGCGTGGTCATCAGCGGGCGTAACGCGGAGAAACTGCAACGCGCCGCGCAGAAACTCGGTGAAAACGCGCTGCCTGTCGTAGCCGACGCCGCGATTGCGGACGACATGCGACGGCTCTACGAAACGGCAACCGGCCACTTTCAATGCAAGGTCGATGTCGTGGTCGCCAATGCGGGCGTTTCCCGGCAAACGCCGGTGCGCGACACATCGCTGGAACAATTCTCCGACGTGCTCAATACCAACGTCGGCGGCGTCTACGCAACGGTGCGCGAGGCGTTGCCGTTCCTTGCGCGGCCAGCGTCGATCATCCTCGTCGCGTCGCTCGCGGCGAATCAGGGCACGAAAAATTTCTCGGCTTACTGTGCGTCGAAGGCGGCGGTCGTTTCGCTTGCAAAGAGCTTCGCGGCGGAATTCGTCGAATCCGGCATACGCGTCAACAGCATTTCTCCGGGCGTCGCCAATACGCCCATTTTCGATAGCCTCGGCATGACGGAAGCGCAACTGCTGGAATGGTCGCGCGTGATTCCGATGAAGCGTCCGGCCGAGCCAGCCGAAATCGCCGCGGCCATTCTCTTTCTCGCATCCGATGCATCGCGCTACATGACAGGCGCCGACCTCGCCGTCGACGGAGGCATGTCAGGCATCAGTCCGTTTTGATTCGCGTAGCGGCGGGCGGTCGATATGCCGTGAAGGGCCACTTGTTCGCGCGGCGTGTCGCTGCTGATTACGCAAAGCCCGCCGGCGACGCAATCGCCGTTCGTGGTCGCGTGCCGCATTCAGGAATCGACCGTGATTCAGCCGCTGACCGCGAGCCTAATGCGAGATGCTTTCGCCCGTCGATGCCGGCTCGGCGGGCCGTTCGATCTGCCGCACGCTGACGCTGACATCCATGCCGGCGAAATCCGACGCGTCGCCGAACCAGGAGCCGGACACGGGCGCGGCCTGCTCGGGCTTGCGCGTGTAGGCGACCCGGATCAGATCGGTGCCGCCGACGAGCGAATTCGTCGGATCGTACGGCACCCAGCCGGCGCCCGGCAGGTACACGTGCAGCCATGCGTGCGTCGCGCCAGCGCCGACGACGAGCGGTTCGTCGCGGCTTTCGACTTGTCGCGCGCCCTGCTGCAATCCCGTGTTGCGTGTCGCCGGCGGGGCGGGGGTGTCGAGCGCGCGGTCGTACAGATATCCCGACACGAAGCGCGCGGCGAGTCCCAGTCCGCGCGCCACTTCCATCATCAGCAGCGCGAAATCGCGGCAGGTGCCGCTGCGCCGGTCGAGCGTCTCGGACGGACGCTGCGTGCCCATCGCGTCGCGCGACTGATACTGGAAGTCGCCGCGGATGGCGTCGTTGATATTCGCGAGGATGTCGCGCGTGTGGATCGTGCCGCGCCGAGGCAGAAACTGCGCGACCCAGTCGCGCAGCGCGGGCTGATCGTCGGGATATTGCGGCGGCAGGAAGGACGCCAGATCGAGCCGATCCTCGTCGGCGTACTGAAACGGATAGTTTTCGGCTTCGGGCGCGACCGGCAACTCCAGATTCCTGACGCCGAAATGCTCGATCACGAAGCGCGCGCGAAGCTCCAGCGCCTCGGCGGGCACGCGCGGCTCGACAATCGCGACCGAATTGGAAAACACGTCCTGAATCCAGTGCTGCGTGCTGTGCGGCGACACCGCGAGCGTCGCCGACAGCACGCGGATGTCGTGCGCGGCGCGCGGCCGGAACATCACGCGATGCGGGGAAAACTCCACCGGCTTGTTATAGCGATAGGTTGTGACGTGTTCGACTTCGAGAAAGACGGACATGTGCGGCCTCCGAGGGCGATGCCGAAGCTGGCCGCCGACTTGGCCATGATGCCATCGATGGCGCGATCCAGAAAGCCGTCGCGCCGGAGCGTGCTACCCTCGTTTTCATCGGAATCGCGCGGTGCGCACGCCAGCGCCCGGCGCATAACAGGGATATCGACACATGTCTCATTCTGCTCTGACCAAAGACGCCGTTGCCGTCATCACGGGTGGCGCATCGGGTATCGGTCTCGCTGCGGCGAAGCGGTTCGCCGGGCTGGGACTGCGCATCTGCATCGCGGATCGCGATGCGGATCGAATCGCGCAAGCCGTCGCGCAAATCGCCGGCGTGAGCGCGGGCGGCGCGCAGAACGTATTCGGATTCGAAACCGATGTCAGCGTCATCGACGATGTTCGCCGTCTGCACGCGGCCGTCGTCGAACGATTCGGCGGCGCCGATATCCTGATGAACAACGCCGGGATTCAGCCGGGCAGCGGTATCTTCGGTCCGGCCGAGAACTGGAATCGCGTGCTGGGCGTGAATCTGTGGGGCGCGATTCACGGCACGCAGGTTTTCGTTCCCGCGATGATCGAGCGTGGACGTCCGGGGCTCGTCATCAATACGGGTTCGAAGCAAGGCATCACGACGCCGCCCGGTGACCCGGCGTACAACGTTTCGAAGGCCGGACTGAAGGCGTTCACGGAAGCGCTGCAACACGAGCTGCGCAATACCGCCGGGTGCAACATCAGCGCGCATTTGCTCATTCCCGGCTTCGTGTACACGGGGCTGACCCGCAGAGATCGGACGGAAAAACCCGCCGCCGCGTGGACGCCCGAGCAGACCGTCGACTTCATGCTGGAGCGTCTGGACGCCGGCGACTTCTACATCCTGTGTCCCGATAACGACGTGCCGCGCGCGCTCGACGAACGCCGCATGCTGTGGGCCATCGGCGATATCGTGGAAAACCGGCCTGCGTTGTCGCGCTGGCATCCGGATTACAAGGCGGCGTTCGACGCGTTCATCGAAGAGCCTCGTTGAGCCGTTCGATTCAGCGATGCGGCCAGAGACCGCAATACGTCTGGCCATCTTCGAGATTCGGTCCGACGCTTCCGTCCGCCCGAACGATCTTGAGCCAGCCGTTCGGATCGGACGACGTGGGCGTGTCGCCGCAATTGTTGTGTACCCAATGGATGCCGCCGCGAAACGGAATGCCGCATGCTTCGATCCCGTCGCCGACTTTGATCGTGTTCAGCGGGGCAGGCACGCCTTTGCTGTTTTTCTGATAGCCCGAAGCGAAGACGTTGTCGATGGCGACATCGTACGTTTTGCCGTCGGCGTCGCCTTTGATCCGCAGATGCGTATGCGACAGCTCCACGCCGTGACGGAACATGCCGTCCTTGAACGTCGGCGGCGACACCGCTCGGCCGGTGAGCAGCGTGCCGCCGGCCGCGCGGCAATTCTGCGCATCGTCGGCGCGCGCGGTTGTCGAGAGTGCGGCGAGCAGCAAGGCCGCGGCCACGGATATGCTGGTTCGGTGAACGAGTGATCTCATGTTTTTTTATCCGATGGCAAGGTCGCCGCGGGTCATTTCATCAGCACCATCTGCGCGACTTTGACGACGACGAGTCCCACGGCAATGACGAGGTAAGCACGCAAGGCGGTCATCCAGATCCGGCTCGTCAAGGTGAGCCGGGGCCTGGGCAACTGATCGAGCGGCGGCATGCGCCACGTGTCCCGCGCGTGCCGCTCATGCGAGAGCGCTTCGATGCTCGTCGCTTCCCGGCCTTGCCGTGCGCGAAGCAGAAAGATCGTCGCATAACCCGCAAGGGCGATGACTGTACCACCCGCGAGAATCGCGCCGATGGTCTCGCCGCTGATGTCCGGATACATGACCGAAGCGGTCAGAACGATGGACAGCATCACCAGCAGCCACACCACCGCGCCCGTGAAGACGTTGAGCGCCCTGGAGTTGACCCACGGCCCGAGCACGGCGCGGTCGTTGCACAGGAGCAGCAGGAAGACCGTCGCGCTCGGAAGCAGCACGCCGGCGAGCGTTTGCACCGCTTCCGTGAGCAGGCCGAGCGGACTGCCGGGGATGAGAACCAGTGCCGCCGCCACCGCGATGATCCCGAAGTAGACGAAATAGAATCCCTTTGCATCGGACACGCCGCGATGCAGGGAATGACGAATCCTGAAGACATCGCCGATCGCATATGCGGTCGATAGCGACACGGCAGCCGCGCCGATGATGCAGGCGTCGAGCAGCGCGACGGCGAAGAGGGTCGCGGACGTCCTGCCGACATACCGCTCCAGCCCGGCGATCACGCCGCCTGCATCGGTGAACTGCCCGGACTCCGGATGGCCGGCGAACAGCGCGGCGCTGAACGAGATCATCGCGACCGCGCCGATCAGCACGAAGGCGATGCGGATCCACAAGTCCACCTTCTCGTACTTCATGAAGCGCGGCGTGATCCGCTTGTCGACGATATAGCTCTGCTGGAAGAACAACTGCCACGGCGCGACCGTCGTCCCGACGATGCCGATGACGAGCAGCATCACATCCGACAGTCGCGTATGCGCGGGCCAGTTCGGCACGAAGAAATCACGCGACATCTGGCCGACGGGCGGATGCACCGACACGAGCACGGGAACCAGCAGCAGGCTCAGGAGGCACAGCACGAGCGCGAATCGCTCGAAACGCCTGAAGTTGCCGGTGCTGACCGCCGCCATGATGAGCGCCGCGGCGATACACACGCCCGCCATCTTGGAGACGCCCAGAAAGCCGAGCGCGAACGTGATGCCGATAAATTCCGTGACGATGGTCAGCGCGTTGAGGATGAACAGATCGATGACGCTGAACGCGCCCCAGAACTTGCCGAAACGCTCGAAGATCAGCCGGGCGTGACCGACGCCCGTCACCGCGCCGAGACGCAGGACCATTTCCTGATTGACGAACAGAACGGGGACGAGCAGCAGCAAGGTCCAGAGCAGGGTGGTGCCGTAGTTCTGTCCGGCTTGCGTATAAGTGCCGAACGCGCCCGCGTCGTTGTCGCCGACCATCACGATGAGACCGGGGCCGATGATCGCGAGCAAAGTCCGCAAGCGCGCCCACGCGTTGCGTCGCGGCGCCGTGTCGTGATGCGCGATGGTGCCGAACGCGCCCTTGATATCGCCGAGATGGGCTGAATCGAGCACGGCGCTGCGTTCGGGCGCGGCGCTGCCCGGCGATGAAACGTTCGATGGCGTCGACATTGTTGTTATCCGTGATCGTGAACTCTGCATACGGTCGTGCACGCTTGCGGCGGGCACGCCGGGTCGGCCGCGCATGGACGCGGCGAATGCCTGACGGGCGCGCATGAGCGACGCCTGTCAGGCGCTTAAGTGAGGTGCACGGGGAAAACTGCTGCGACGCGCACCGTCCGCTTGCTGGCGGGACGGCGGCTAAGGAAAGGAAGCGCTGACGTCCGGCCGGCTAGGCGGCGAAACTTTTCGATGATCGACTACTGCTTGTGTCCAAGGCATCAGCCCCTTTCGTGGAGATGAAAAAATTGTAGGCGCGGTTCTTGAGGCGCGTCAACACGGTTGGTGAAATAGACGCGCAAAAGGCCGGTCATTGGTGCGGTTCAGCGCGCAAGCTTTCAAGCGTCGAAAGCTATTTAAGATCGCGCGCTAGATCAGGTTCCTTTGCCTGAATTCCTTCGCCAGCGCATCGGCATCGACGAACTTGTAGGCGAGCAGCCCGGCAAAGAGCGCGCCGCGCACGTTTGCATCGGAATCGTCGATGAAGAACGTCTCCGAAGCCCGCGCGCCCAGCCGTTCGAGACAGCCGTAGTAAGCCTGCGCCGCCGGCTTCGCCGAGCCGAACGACGCAGTCGCATAGACGCGAGCGCCGAACACGCGCGCGACCGGCGGGTTCAGATAACCGATGTGATCGGAGACCAGACGGCAGTTATTGGTCAGCACCGCGATGGCACGATTTCGCGCGACGCTCGCCGCCAGATCGAGCGTTTCGAGGTTGGGCGTAATCGACGCGCGGCGCGACGCCAGCCACATGTCGCGGCTGATCGGGCAGCCGAGCAGATTGCCGAGCATGGCGAGATAGTCGTCTTCGCCGATCTCGCCGCTGTCCGCGCGAGCTTCGAGGCCGGAACCCCAGATTGCTTCACGCACGGCTTCGGACGGCCTTCCGCAAAGCGCCGCGAGATGATCGGCGCGCACCGCGCGATCGTAGTGAGACAGGACGCCTTCCATATCGAACAGGACGAGCGAGATCGGTGCTGTCATGCCGGTGCCTCACGCGACTGGCCTGCAGGAGAAGGACGCCACCCCTCGGATGGCGCAACGTCCCATTCTAGCTGCGCAAAATTCGCGCATTGCGACACGAATCGGCCAGGGAAAAACGTGGGAAGAAAGCTCGGTGAACCGCGCCGCGATGCGCCGGAACAAGCATGCCGTCACCGGCGTCCGGGCGCGCATGTTTTCCGGATACGCGCGGACAAGTACACGCCCGATGTGGACCCAACGATTGGTTTCGTCTGGCACTAACTTTCCGGATTTTTCGCTGTGGATACTCGGTCATCGGCTCGCTGCGAGCGCAACGAGCCTGCACCGGAACAGGGAACGCCGCGCACGCGCTCCCCGATTCTCCACCTCTCCAGGAAAGCTCATGAAAACGATCCGCGTCTCCGGCTTGAAATTCATGCCCGGCAAGCTGCTTCGAACGTTCGCGCCGGCGCGCGCGCTGGCCTCGCTCGCGATCGCCGCGTGCGCGTGGGGCATCGCACAGACCGGCCATGCCGAAGACAAGGAAGTGACGATCGCGTACCAGCAGATCGTGGATCCGTGGGTCGTCGGCATCGCCGATGGTTCCATCGCCAAGGCCACCGGCTACAAGATCAACTGGCGTCAGTTCGAATCGGGCGCGAAAGTGGCGACCGCGATGGCCTCGGGCGACGTCAAGATCGGCGTGATCGGCTCCAGTCCGCTCGCCGCCGCCGTCAGTCAGGGCGTGGACGCGCAACTCTTCTGGATTCTCGACAACATCAACGAAGCCGAGGCGATGATCGTGCGCAACGGCTCGGGCATCGCGAAGCCGGCCGATCTGAAGGGCAAGACCATCGGCGTGCCGTTCGTCTCGACGACGCACTATCACACCATGTTTGCGCTGCAGCACTGGGGCATCGATCCGTCGTCGGTGAAGATTCTCAACATGCAGCCGAACCAGATCGCGGCGGCGTGGGAGCGCGGCGACATCGACGCCGCTTATGTGTGGGACCCGGCGCTCTCGCAACTGAAGAAAAGCGGCAAGGTGCTGATCACGTCGGGCGACCTGTCGAAGCTCGGCAAGCCGACCTTCGACGGCATCGCGGTCGATCGCGCGTGGGGCGAGGCGCACAAGGACTTCATGGCGAAGTTCGTCAAGGCGATTGCCGATATCGATCAGCAATATCGCAGCGATCCGTCCAAGTGGAGCGCGCAGTCGCAACAGGCTTCCGCGATCGCGAAGACGATCGGCGGCGCGCCCGCCGACGTGCCGGAATCGCTCGCGCTGTACGGCTATCCGTCGGCGCAGGAGCAGGCGTCGAAGCAATGGCTCGGCGGCGGCGTGTCGAGCCGCGCGGCCTTCGCGCTGAAGGACACGGCGGACTTCCTGAAGCAGCAGAAGCGCGTCAATGCGGTGCTGCCGGACTATTCGAAGTACGTGACGGCCGAATATGTCGAGGCAGCCGAAAAGCTCAAATGAAGAGTCCCTTGCCACATCCGCGTCCGGGAGGACATATGGGCTGCATGCAGGTGAAAAACGTCAGTGTGATGTTTCCCGGACGACGCCCGGGCGAGCGCGTGCATGCGCTCGATGGCATCGATCTCACGATCGGCGATGGCGAATTCGTCGTCGCGCTCGGGGCGTCGGGTTGCGGCAAGACGACGCTTTTGTCGCTGATGGCGGGCTTCATCGCGCCGTCGTCGGGCGAGATGCTGCTCAACGGCAGGCCGGTGGAAGGACCGGGCGCCGATCGCGGCGTCGTGTTCCAGAAGCATGCGCTGCTGCCGTGGCTCAACGTGCTCGACAACGCCACCTTCGGACTCAAGTTGCAAGGCGTGCCGAAGGCGCAGCGCGAGGAGCTCGCGAAACGCAATCTCGCGCTCGTCGGGCTTCAGGATTTCCACCGGCACATGATCTATCAGTTGTCGGGCGGCATGCAGCAGCGCGTGGGCATCGCGCGCGCGCTGACCTGCGATCCCGCGATGCTGCTGATGGACGAGCCGATGGCCGCGCTCGACGCACTCACGCGCGAGACCATTCAGGAACTGTTGCTCGATGTCTGGCAGCGCACGCAGAAGATGCTTTTCTTCATCACGCATAGCGTGGAGGAGGCGCTTTTTCTGGCGAGCCGGCTGATCGTGATGTCGCCGCGTCCGGGCCGCATCACGCATAGCTACGATCTCGACTTCAACCGCCGCTTCCTCGCCACCCGCGATGCGCGCGCGATCAAGTCGAGTCCCGATTTCATCGAGATGCGCGAGCGCGTGCTCGGCATCATCTACGGCGACGAGCGCGCCGCGCATCACGCTGCCGAGGAGCTTCATCATGGATAAGCGAGCATCGATGACCGTGCCCGGTCCGGCGATCGACCGGGAACTCGGCGCATCGCGCCGTCCGCCCGGCAGACCCGCGCGGCAGTCGAAGAAAAAGCCGGTGAAACCGGGCGACACGTTCGGCGTGCCGGGCTACGGCAGCAGCCTCGCGATGAGCATCGCGACGGTCGCCGTGCTGCTGGCGGGCTGGTTCCTGATCACCGGCATGCACTGGATCAAGCCGCTCTTCCTGCCGTCGCCGCAAGCGGTGTTCGCGAAGTTCCTCTCGGTGGCGAGCGAAGGTTTCGCCAACTCGACGCTCGCCGAACATATCGTAGCGAGCCTGTTGCGCGTGTTCGGCGCGTTCGCGCTCGCGTGCGCGACGGCGATTCCGGTCGGCGTGATGATGGGCGTCTCGCGCCACGCGCGCGGCGTGTTCGATCCGCCGATCGAGTTCTATCGGCCGCTGCCGCCGCTCGCGTATCTGCCGCTCATCATCATCTGGTTCGGCATCGGCGAGTTCTCGAAGGTCTTCCTGATCTATCTGGCGATCTTCGCGCCGCTCGCGATCGCCGCGCGCGCGGGCGTGCGTTCGGTGTCGATCGAGCAGATTCACGCGGCCTATTCGATGGGCGCGACGCGCACGCAGGTCGTCATCCACGTGATTCTCAAGTCGGCGCTGCCGGAGATTTTCACGGGGATGCGCATCGGCATCGGCGTGGGCTGGACGACGCTCGTCGCGGCGGAAATGGTCGCCTCGACGCGCGGCCTGGGCTTCATGGTGCTCAACGCGGCGGAGTTCCTGGCGAGCGATGTGGTCATCATGGGCATCATCGTGATCGGCTTCTTCGCGCTGTGCTTCGATCTGCTGATGCGTTATCTGGAGAAGGCGATGGTGCCGTGGAAAGGGCGCGTGTGAGTTAGGGAAGGGCTTGCAGAACTGTTCGGGCGTGAAGAGCCGTCGAGAAGTTTCCTCCAAGTCTTGTATAAGACATAAGACATAAGACATTTGACGAGGCAAGCTGTCTCAATTAGAATGGCGATAAACGCAGTGCCCGGAACAGCCTCGGTGTGTCTGAAAGCCTTTCCCTGAAACGCAATACGAACGGTCCCCCATGCTTGAAAATTTTCGTGCTCACGTAGCCGCACGCGCCGCGCTCGGCATTCCTCCCCTGCCGCTGACGGCTCAGCAGACCGCCGAACTGGTCGAATTGCTGACGAATCCGCCTGCCGGCGAAGAGCAGATCCTGCTCGACCTGATCACTCACCGCGTGCCTGCCGGCGTGGACGAAGCCGCCCGTGTGAAGGCGGGCTTCCTTGCCGCCGTCGCCAAAGGCGAGACCGCCTGCGCGCTGATCTCGCGCGCCCGCGCAACCGAACTCCTCGGCACGATGCTGGGCGGCTACAACATCCAGCCGCTGATCGAGTTGCTGTCCGACGCCGAAGTCGGCACGGTCGCCGCTGAAGCGCTGAAGAAAACCCTCCTGATGTTCGATCAGTTCCACGACGTCAAGGAACTCGCCGACAAGGGCAACGCCAACGCCCGCGCCGTGATTCAAAGCTGGGCCGAAGCCGAGTGGTTCACGAGCCGTCCGGAAGTGCCGCAAAGCCTGACCATCACCGTGTTCAAGGTGACGGGCGAAACCAATACCGACGACCTGTCGCCGGCGCCGGACGCGACCACGCGCCCGGACATTCCGCTGCACGCGCTGGCGATGCTGAAGAACGCCCGTCCCGGCATCACGCCGGAAGAAGACGGCAAGCGCGGTCCGGTCAAGTTCATCGAGTCGCTGAAGGAAAAGGGCCATCTGGTCGCCTATGTGGGCGACGTGGTCGGCACCGGCTCCTCGCGCAAGTCGGCCACCAACTCCGTGCTGTGGTTCACGGGCGAAGACATCCCCTTCGTGCCGAACAAGCGCTTCGGCGGCGTGTGTCTGGGCGGCAAGATCGCCCCGATTTTCTACAACACGATGGAAGACGCCGGCGCCCTGCCGATCGAACTCGACGTATCGAATATGGAAATGGGCGACGTCGTCGAACTGCGCCCGTACGAAGGCCGTGCGCTGAAGAACGGCGAGGTGATCGCCGAATTCCAGGTCAAGTCAGACGTTCTGTTCGACGAAGTGCGCGCCGGCGGCCGCATTCCGCTCATCATCGGTCGCGGACTGACGGCCAAGGCGCGTGAAGCGCTGGGTCTGCCCGCGTCGACGCTGTTCCGCCTGCCGCAGCAGCCGGCCGACAGCGGCCGTGGCTTCTCGCTGGCGCAGAAGATGGTCGGCCGCGCCTGCGGTCTGCCGGAAGGCCAGGGCGTGCGCCCGGGCACGTACTGCGAACCGAAGATGACTTCGGTCGGCTCGCAGGACACCACCGGCCCGATGACACGCGACGAACTCAAGGACCTCGCATGCCTCGGCTTCTCGGCCGACCTCGTCATGCAGTCGTTCTGCCACACCGCCGCCTATCCGAAGCCGGTCGACGTGAAGACGCACCAGACGCTGCCGAACTTCATCAGCACCCGCGGCGGCATCGCGCTGCGTCCGGGCGACGGCGTGATCCATTCGTGGCTGAACCGCATGCTGCTGCCCGATACCGTGGGCACCGGCGGCGACTCGCACACGCGCTTCCCGATCGGCATCAGCTTCCCGGCGGGTTCGGGCCTCGTCGCGTTCGCGGCGGCCACCGGCACGATGCCGCTGGACATGCCGGAATCCGTGCTCGTCCGCTTCAAGGGCAAGATGCAGCCGGGCGTGACGCTGCGCGATCTGGTCAACGCAATCCCGCTGTACGCCATCAAGCAAGGCATGTTGACGGTCGCCAAGCAAGGCAAGAAGAACATTTTCTCGGGCCGCATCCTCGAAATCGAAGGTTTGCCCGATCTGAAGGTCGAACAGGCGTTCGAGCTGTCGGATGCGTCCGCCGAGCGCTCGGCCGCCGGTTGCACGGTGCATCTGAACAAGGAACCGATCATCGAATACCTCAACAGCAACATCACGCTGCTGAAGTGGATGATCGCCCAGGGCTATCAGGACCCGCGCAGCCTGCAGCGCCGCGTCACCGCAATGGAACAGTGGCTGGCCGACCCGCAACTGCTGTCGCCGGATGCCGACGCCGACTATGCCGCCGTCATCGAGATCGATCTGGCCGACATCCACGAGCCCATCGTCGCCTGCCCGAACGATCCGGACGACGTGAAGACGCTGTCCGACGTGGCCGGCGCCAAGATCGACGAAGTGTTCATCGGTTCGTGCATGACGAACATCGGTCACTTCCGCGCGGCGTCGAAGCTGCTGGAAGGCAAGCGCGACATTCCCGTCAAGCTGTGGGTGGCGCCGCCGACCAAGATGGACCAGAAGCAGTTGACCGAGGAAGGCCACTACGGCGTGTTCGGCACGGCGGGCGCGCGTACGGAAATGCCGGGCTGCTCGCTGTGCATGGGAAATCAGGCGCAAGTGCGCGAAGGCGCGACGGTCATGTCGACGTCGACACGCAACTTCCCGAATCGTCTTGGCAAGAACACGAACGTGTACCTCGGTTCGGCGGAACTGGCCGCGATCTGCTCGCGTCTGGGCAAGATTCCGACCAAGGACGAGTACATGGCCGACATGGGCGTGCTCAACGCGGACGGCGACAAGATCTACAAGTACATGAACTTCGATCAGATCGAAGACTTCAGGGAAGTGGCCGACACCGTGAAGATGTAAGCACGTTGTTTTCGTCGTAGCGAGATGCAATCGCGCCGCAGAGTGAAAGCTCTGCGGCGCGTTTTTTTTCGCGCGGCATCCGGACGCGACTCAGTTCACTACGGAAATCACGCAGCCTGCGCATGCCCGTGAACGCGCATGGCTCGCTCCGCGAGTGCGCCGAAGAGCAGGCCGATCGTCGTCCACAGAATGACCTGCATGCCGATGGCCGCGGTCCGGAACTTCCAGAGCACGACAGCCGGAAAGTCGGCGGGCACTTCGTCGATCACCGGCATGACCGCCTGAATCACGCCGATCACGACGATGAACCCAAGCCCCGCGACGATCGACGCGTTCCATTCGCTCATCGATGCGGCGAGGCGCCGGCGCGCTTTCAGCGAGAAGACCATCACGGCGATCGAGATGGCGACCATCAGAAAGAACAAGCCGGTCCGATAGCCGATCGTCTCGGGGTCGCCCACGGCTGGCGGACTCGCCGGATACTTGATATTCGGCACGATCACGATCGAGACGAATGCCGCGAGCGCAAGCAGCGCCGAAAGCGGGCGCGCCTGCAAACGTCCCGCGCGGCCATAGACGAACGCGAACACGAGCGAGAAGATGCCGCCCATCGCGGCGCTATAGGTCATCACACCCGTGAACAAGCCGATGCCCGCCTGCGTGCGCCGGCTCACCAGTTCGGGTTCGGGCGCTTCGCCTTTTGCCGCGTCGAGTTTCTCCCCGAAGGAGATTGCCTGATCGACCTGCGGCTCGCCCATCGTCTTGGCGAAGCCGAACGTGAGCAGTCCCGCGACGATGCCTGCCAGCATGCCGCGCGCCAATAGTTTTCCGACCATATGCGCCTCTTCAGTGACAGGGAAAGCCGAGCAGGTGCCGCCCGTCGTGAACGAACTCGTGCACGTACATGCCGGGAACGATGGACGTCGCGCCTTCCTCGG
This sequence comes from Caballeronia novacaledonica, assembly GCF_900258035.1. Classification (GTDB taxonomy): domain Bacteria; phylum Pseudomonadota; class Gammaproteobacteria; order Burkholderiales; family Burkholderiaceae; genus Caballeronia; species Caballeronia novacaledonica. The sequence goes on from NZ_OGTP01000004.1 coordinate 46,913, forward strand.
CGCCGACGAAGTAAATGGCGATCAGGAGGATCAGACCGCCAAAGACGGCCCAGGGCAGCAATTCGCCGAGTGGAATGGGCGCCGGCACGGTGGCCGGGCGAGAAATCGTGGTGTTCATTGCAGACATCTCCGCAGGGGTTTCGCGCCCCTAAGACGATTGAGGACAGCACGCGGACGGGTCTGGCTTTCGATTCTGACGCAAACCGATTACAGTGGCGCGACCGTGCCGGATTTGCACCGGCTTCCTTCCAGCGTACCGCTCGAATTCTACGCCCGAAACGCGCGCGCATCGCCGGCATTGACGCGACGGGCATCGCATGAGTACCGTTGGAGCCTTGCGCGTACATGGCAACTGGAGCAATCAGTGAAGAAAATCCTCATCATCGGAATCGGTGCGGGCGATCCGGAATACGTCACCGTTCAGGCGATCAACGCGATGAACCGCGCCGACGTCTTCTTCGTGATGGACAAGGGCGTGGCGAAAGCGAAGCTCGTCGAGTTGCGCAAGGACATCATCGAGCGATACGTGAAGGAACGCGACTACCGGATCGTCGAGGCGACGAGCCCGGAGCGTCAACGCGACGCCGCGAGTTATGTCGATGCAGTCGAAACGCTGAACCACGAGAAGCAAGCCGTGTTCGAACGTCTGATCGGGGAAGAACTGCGCGACGGCGAATGTGGCGCGTTTCTCGTGTGGGGCGATCCGTCGCTCTATGACAGCACGATGCGCATCATCGAAGCCATCGACGAGAGCGGACGGCATCAGTTCGAGTATGAGGTGATTCCCGGCATCAGCAGCGTTCAGGCGCTTGCGGCGAAGCACCGCGTCGCGCTCAACACGATCGGGCGCGCGGTCGAGATCACGAACGGCAGAGGCATCGCGGAAGGCTTTCCGAAGCATGTCGACAGCGTCGTCGTGATGCTCGATGCACAGAATGCATTTCGACAGCTTGCGGATGAAGATGTCGATATCTTCTGGGGCGCCTATGTGGGCACCGAAGACGAAATCCTCATCGCAGGCAAGCTGCGCGAAGTGATGGACGACATCGAACGAGTCAGAGCCGAGGCGCGCGCCCGCAACGGCTGGATCATGGACACGTACCTCCTCAAGCGGCGAACGCAGCCGAAAGACTGACAAACGAAAACTCGATCCGCGTTCGACGATCACACGGACTGTCGCAAGGTCTGCGCAGCCGCGACCATGTTCTTTAGCGCCGGGATGACTTCTTCCCACTGACGCGTCTTCAGGCCGCAATCCGGATTCACCCACAAGCGCTCGGCGGGGATACGCTCGGCCGCCTTCTTCATCAGATTGACGATATGTTCCTGGCTCGGAATGTTCGGCGAGTGAATGTCATACACGCCCGGCCCGATTTGATTCGGATACCGAAATTCATCGAATGCATCGAGCAGTTCCATGTCGGAGCGTGATGTCTCGATGGTGATGACATCGGCATCCATATCCGCGATCGACGCGATGATGTCGTTGAACTCCGAATAGCACATGTGCGTGTGGATCTGCGTCTCGTCCTGCACGCCGTTCGCCGTGATGCGGAACGATTCGACCGCCCAGCGCAAGTACTCGTTCCATTGCGAGCGGCGCAGCGGCAGACCTTCGCGCAGCGCGGCTTCGTCGATCTGGATCACGCGGACACCGGCCTTTTCCAGATCGAGCACTTCCTCGCGGATCGCGAGTGCGAGCTGATAGCACGACACCGAGCGCGGTTGATCGTCGCGCACGAACGACCAGTTCAGGATCGTCACGGGACCGGTGAGCATGCCCTTCATCGGCTTGTTCGTCTGCGATGCCGCGTATTGAATCCACTCGACCGTCATCGCCTTCGGACGGCTGATATCGCCGAACAGAACAGGCGGCTTCACGCAGCGCGAACCGTACGATTGCACCCAGCCGAACTGGCTGAACGCGTAGCCATCGAGTTGTTCGCCGAAGTATTCGACCATGTCGTTGCGTTCGGCTTCGCCATGCACGAGCACGTCGAGACCGAGCGCTTCCTGTTCCTTCACGGCGCGTGTGATCTCGCGTTCCATCGCGGCCTTGTAGCCGGCCTGATCGAGTTCGCCCGCTTTGAACTGGCTGCGCGCGTGGCGAATCTCGCCCGTTTGCGGGAACGAACCGATGGTCGTCGTCGGGAAAGCGGGCAAGCCGAGAATGGCGGCCTGCTTCTTCGCGCGCTGCTCGTAGGCGTTCTGACGCTTGCCGTGCGCTGCATCGATCTTCGCGATTGCAGCCTTGACAGTGGGATTGTTCACGCGCGGCGACTGGCGACGGCTTTCGATCGCGGCGGCGTTCGCGGCGAGCGCGTCGGCGACCGAGGCGCGGCCGTCGTTCAACGCGCCGGCGAGCACGTTCAGTTCATCGAGCTTTTGCAGCGCGAACGCGAGCCACGACTTGATTTCGGCATCGAGCTTGATCTCGCTGTTCAGATCGACCGGAACGTGCAGCAGCGAGCACGACGGCGCGACCCAGAGACGATCGCCAAGCTGACGATGCAGCGGCTCCAGCCATTGCAGCGTCGCGTTGAGATCGCTCTTCCAGATGTTGCGGCCGTTGATCGCGCCGACGGACACGATAGCCGTTTCAGGCAATTGCGCGACGATGTCCTGGATTTCGTCACTCGCGTTGATTGCGTCGACATGCAGGCCATCGACAGGCAGCTTGCATGCAAGCGAGAGGTTCTCCTGCAACCGACCGAAGTACGTCGCGAGCAGCAGACGCACGCGGCGCGCCGACAGCGCATCGTAGGCGGTGACGAACGCATCGCGCCATTTCGCATCGAGCTCGGTGACGAGCGCCGGTTCGTCGATCTGCACCCAGTCCACGCCCTGCGCCGCGAAATGATCCAGAAGCGCCGCATACGCCGGCAGAATGCGCGGCAGCAGCGCGAGCTTGTCGCTGTCGTCCTTCGCTTTGCCGAGCCACAGATACGTGACCGGACCAACGATGACCGGCTTCGCGTTCACGCCCTGAGCGCGCGCTTCGCTCAACTGTTCGATGAGTCGCGAAGTATCGAGCTTGAACTGCGTGTTCGCATCGAACTCGGGCACGATGTAGTGATAGTTCGTATCGAACCACTTGGTCATCTCGCCAGCCGCGACGCCGCCGCAACACGCGGCGTGCTCTTGCTCGCCCTGCGCCGAACGGCCGCGCGCGACGCGGAAATAGTTGTCCAGCGTATCGCCGTGAAAGTCGCGCACGCGTTCGGGCAGGTTGCCGAGCGTGAAGCTCATGTCGAGCACCTGATCGTAGAACGCGAAGTCGCCGACCGGCACATAGTTCAGATGCGCCTGATCCTTCCAGTGGCGCTTGCGAAGTTCGGCGCCGGTCGCCTTCAGCGCGTCGCGCGACGATTCGCCTTTCCAGTATTGTTCGAGTGCGAACTTCAGTTCACGCTTCGCGCCGATGCGCGGGAAACCCAGGTTGTGTGTCGTGGCCATCGTGCGATGTCGTCCGAAGAGAATAGATCGGAGTCGATGATAGAATTTTTGAAGCATGAATAAAAATGGAATGTTTTCATGCATCGATTAACTTTCTTCATGGAGCAGCGATGCTGGAACGTAGTCATCTGATGGTCGTGCGAGAAGTCGAAAAGCAGGGCTCGCTGACCGCCGCAGCCGACGTGCTCAATCTCACGCAGTCCGCGCTCAGTCATACGGTCAGGAAGCTGGAGCAGCAACTGGGCACGCCCCTCTGGACGCGCGAAGGACGCAGCATGCGGCTCACGCAGGCGGGGCATTATCTGCTCGGCCTTGCGAATCGCATGTTGCCGCAGTTCGAGCAGGCGGAAATGCGCATGAAGCAGTATGCGCAGGGCGAGCGCGGCACGTTGCGCATCGGAATGGAGTGCCATCCGTGTTATCAGTGGCTGCTGAAGGTCGTGTCGCCGTATCTCGCCCGCTGGCCCGACGTCGATGTGGACGTGAAGCAGCGCTTTCAGTTCGGCGGCATCGGCGCGCTGTTTGGCTTCGATATCGACGTGCTCGTCACGCCCGATCCGCTCAAGAAGGACGGACTGAAATTCGAACCCGTGTTCGATTATGAGCAGGTGCTGGTCGTCGCCGAGAATCATGCGCTGGCTACGGCCGCCTATGTGACGCCCGAGCAGCTTGCATCGGAAGTGCTCATCACGTATCCGGTGGAGACGGACCGGCTGGACATCTACACGCGGTTCCTGACGCCGGCGAACGTGGTGCCGCGACGCCACAAGGTCATCGAGACCACGGACATCATGATGCAGATGGTGGCGAGCGAACGCGGCGTGGCGGCATTGCCGCGCTGGCTCGCCGAAGAATATGCGGACCGTATGCCCATCACGCCGGTGAAGCTCGGCAAGAAGGGCATCGCGAAGAAGATTTATCTCGGCGTGCGGGAGAGCGATAGGTCTATCGATTACCTCGCGGCTTTCATCGCGCTGGCTCGCGGTGCGGACTGGAAGCGGGCGCGTATCAGGACGTGAGGGCCTTGGACGTCAGAAGCAGCGAAGGCGCACCATCACTTCATCGCCTCGACCACATCCTGAGTCTTGACGACGGCATGCGCAAGAAACGCATAATTGATCATCGCGGCCTTATAGCCATCGCCCCACGTCGGATGACGTGGCCCCGCCGTGGCGTCGGAGACGACGAAAACTTCGAAACCTTGTTCGATCAGATCGCGCAAGTGAGACTCGACACACATGTTGGCGAGCATGCCGCCGAGCACGACCTTGCGTACATTTCGCTTTCGAAGCTGCAACGTGAGGTCATTCGTCTGAGGACCGAAAACCTTGTGCGGGCTGACGACGACCGTTTCTCCATCCTCGATATACGGCTTGAATTCTTCGAGCCAGTCGGCGCCCGATTTCTCGAATCCGCTCAGGTTCAGCGCGCCCGCGCGAGCAAACGTGCCGGTTGCAAACTCGTCCGCTTCGAGCGGGCCATTGAACTTCCATGCACGATCGGTCGGATAAAAATAATGCGGCGAGATAAAGACGGCGAACTTCGACGCTTTCGCGGCCTTGAAGATTTCCAGCATGTTCTCGACGGTTCGGTTCTCCGTCACGCTGGCTCCGACAGCGCCCCAGTTTTTTCCCTGCGGGCTGAGCACATCGATTTGTGGATCGATAAACACTACGGCCGTGTCGGCCGGATCGTATTTCATGGTTCGGGCTCCAGACAGTGAAGTCTGCGCGACGTGCAATCGGATGACAGGCGCCGCTTGCGCAGGATTTCTCGAAGTCGTTCACAAGGCGGACACACGGACGAACTAGTGCCCGGTGAAGCATCGCTTAAGCAAATTAGACAAAGTGTAGGAAACGTGCCGAATGATTCAACCGGAATCGTACGCACGATTAACGATTCGCGCGATATCACTCGCGTTCGTGCGTCACGGCGGTGCGACCAACTCGCATCTGATACGCGCTCGGCGAGAGTCCCGTCTTGCGTTTGAACAATTGCCGAAACGTGCTGAGGTCGCCATAACCTACACGCTGGCTCACCTTGTCCAGGCCGATCGGCCTCGATTCCAGCAACTGCTTGGCTACTTCTATACGCAGGTTCTGCAAGTACGTCAGCGGCGCAAGACCGACTGCCTGCTTGAAACGGCGATTGAGCGTCCGTTCGCTGACGGCGAGCCACGCAGCGAGCTCGCTCAGCCGGAACCCCTGTTCGAGTGTCGCCTCCATGCGTTGCTGCGCTCGTGCGACGAGTGAATCGACATGTCCGTGATCGTCGAGCAGCTTCGCGTACGAAGCCTGAGAAGTGCGGTTCATGTCGATCAACATCGATTTGGCGGTGAGCGCGGCGAGCTTTTCGCCTGCAAACATGTCGACCAGACGGACGGCGAGGTTGAGATAGGACGTGACCGAACCGCCCGAGACGATGCCGTCTTGCCACGTCAGAACTTCCCGCGCCCGAAGTTCGACGTGCGGATATCTTCGGGCGAAGTCCGCCGCCTTGGCCCAGTGCGTGGTGGCGACGCGACCGTCCAATAGTCCCGCTTCGGCAAGCAGATAATTGCCGGTGCAGTACGCGGCCACCACGGCGCCCGCCTTGCGTTGCCGACGTAATGCCGACGACAGCGCATCCAATTGTTCCCGTTGGCCGATGAACTCGTCCATGTTGGCGAAAAACGGCGCCGTCAGCAGAATGGCATCGGCGCGCTTGCGTGGATCGATTTTCCCGTCCACCGAAATGCGTTGACCCGAAGCCGCCGTGACCGGCTGTCCGTCGAGCGATTCCACACGCCACGCGAATCTGGGAGCAGGCTTGGACCCACGCGCCGCTACCCTGACGCTCAGATGATTCGCGGCGCTGAAAACGTCGATGGGCCCGGAAACGCCCGACGCGAGAATGCCGTCATAGACCCAGATTCGTATCGTGATCATTTTAGAGTGTGTCCGAAATGCCGCTAACAATGGCGATACTGCCACTTCCGGTTCGACCGGTAAAGGCCGAATATCGGGCAACCGAGTTCGCTGAAAAAGGAGTGACATCATGCCAATGATCGATGCGTTGTGGTCCGAAGATGCCTTGACGCCTGAAGCGGGAGCACGTCTCGTCAACGAATTGACCGACATCCTGATCGAAGCAGAGGGCTACGATCGAAACAATCCGATCGCGCGCGGCGTGACCGTGTTTCATCTGCATCGGCCGGCTGCGGTATTCGTCGGCGGAGAGCGTTCGAAGACGGCGCGCTATCGCATCATTCCTTCGGCGCCCGAGGGGCAATACACGAACGAATCTCGCAGAGCATTGGTGAAAGCGGTCACGGAAGCGGTGGCACGCGCCGAGAACCGACCGTTCGAAGAAGTCGCGCCGCGCGTCTGGGTCTTCCCGACGGAGATTCCAGACGGAACCTGGGGCAGTCGCGGCGCCATCTACACGTTGCCCGACATTCATGCGCTGCTGGCCGGCGAGTCCGAGCGGAGCGTCGGCGAGGCGCGACTCGCGCGCAGGAGACGAGAAAAAGCACGCATCATGATGGAAGCGGGCGCTGCCGACGCTCACACCACCGTTGGAGAGCCGATATGAAATTCAACGATACAGCGCCTGTCATGACGCCCGAAGGCGGCCTGCCGTTCTGGCTGGCGCGGCTTGCCGAAGACGCGACGCTGGAGGCGACCGTTCTGAAACGACCGGTCGAAGGGCGGGCTGACATCATGGCGGTGATCAGGCACGCGGTCTCGCTCTACGAGTTTCAGCACCACAGTTACAAGGGCATGATAGGTAATGGCCTGTATATGGAGTCCTATCGCTCGCAGATTCAGGGAATGCCGATCGAAACTCTGCTTATCGCACACGTGAACGAACAGGGCGAAGCCGACGCTGTCGTGATCAATCATCGCCCGCTCGACGCTGCGATGCTGTTTTCGAAGCTGATGGGAGAGCGTGTCGAAGAGCGCTTTCGCGACCTGTATTTGACGGGATCGCAGGCCGATTCCGAATGATCGTTCCGGAACTAATCGTCATACATTTCCTTCCTGTCTGCCATAGATAACGCTTGCCAACCGGTGCAGCGAGCCGTAATATGTGCATATGCACTAAAAGATCGATGAGAGAAAACTATGCTACGCATAGCTAACGTTATTCGAGGCAAGGTGACAATGTGATTGCTGCCGAGAGTGGGCCGCAGTCCATTGCCGATCGAGATGATGAGCGCCGCACGCGCGCTGAAGATTTCCGGCGGATGATCGATAGCCTGCCCATACCGGCTATTCTCTATACACCGGACGGCGAGGTCTATCACGCCAACCGTCACGCGCAATGGCGGGCATGGCAGACGAACGATTCGATTCATCGCGACGATCGGAACGCAGTCGTCGCCCGGTTTCATGCGTCGTTAACAACGGGTGAGCCTTTCGCGTTCGAGTGTCGCTTTCGCATCACTGCCGGCGTCTATCGCTGGTGTCTGGTTCAGGGCTATCCGCTGCGAGACGACGAGGCTCGTATTGTTTGCTGGTACGTCACGCACAGCGAAATCGACAATCGCAAACGTGCCGAGGCGCTGCTTGCGGGCGAAAAGCGGCTGCTCGAAATGGTCGCGTTGGGGAGGCCCTTGCACAAAGTGCTGGATGGCTTGTGCAAGCTCGCTGAAGAGATTGCGGACGGCTGCCAATGCGGCATCTCCCTGACTGTTCCCGACGACATGACGCCGCTGCGAGTGGGCGCGCCGAGCTTCATTCACGTCGAAGCCGAGGCGCGCGGACGTCACGTCAGCAGTCACGTGGGACCTTGCGATCTGGCGGCGTCGTTCAGGGCGCAGGTTATCGTTCCGGATATCGCATCGGAAACCCGTTGGTCGCGCATGTGGCGCGAGCAGAGTCTAGCCGATGGACGACGCGCGTGCTGGGCTACGCCGATCCTGTCGCGAGCCAATGAAGTCCTGGGCAGTTTCACCATCTATTCGTCGACGCCGGGTTATCCCACGCCGTTTCAGCGCAATTTCATCGCGCAGTTCAAACACATCATCGGCGTCGCGATAGAACGCGCGCAGAGCGACCTCGCGCTGAAAAGAAGCGAAGAGTGCTTTCGTACGATCGTCGACACGACGCCCGAGTGCGTGAAGGTCATCACACGCGAAGGTTCGCTGTTGCGTATCAATTCAGCCGGCAGCGCGCTGGCGGGCGCGCCTTCGGAGGCGCTCATCGGAAAATGCTTCTACGACTTCGTCGCTCCGGATCATCGTGATCAGTACATCGAATTTAATCGCGATATCTGCTCGGGCAAAACGGGCTTTCTGGAATTCGACCTCATCACGCTGAATGGCGAACGTCGTCATATGGAAACGCATGCTGCGCCGTTATGCGGCAGCGACGGATCCATCGTGCAGTTGGGCGTGACGCGCGACATCACCGCACGCAGGCAGGCCGACGAGCAGCTACGAAAAAGCGCGGCGCTGATGGCGAAAGTGGAGCAGTTGAGTTTGAGCGGCAGCTTCTGCTGGCGCCCGTCGACTGGCGGGATCAGTTGCTCGGAGCAGCTCTATCGAATCTATGGCGTCGAGTTGGAGACGCGCATGACGATCGATCTCGTCACGGCGCGCGTTCACCCGGGCGATCGTCATATCGTGCAGAACGCGCTGGAACAGGCGCAAGACGGCAAGGATCTGGATTGCGATTACCGCCTGCTCCTGCCCGATGGCGCGGTCAAATACGTGCGCATGCAGGCGCACGCTACGTCTGGTCCGCATGGTGAACGCGACTACATGGGCGCCGTGCAGGATGTCACCGAGCGCAGGCAGTCCGAAGAAGCGCTCGATGCATTGCGCGCCGAGCTGGCCCATGTGAGCAGGGTCAACGGGCTGGGCGCGCTGACGGCTTCGATCGCACACGAGATCAATCAGCCGCTGGCCGGCATCATGACGAATGCGCGCATCGTGCAGCGCTTGCTGAGCGCGGAGCCGCCCAATGTCGAAGGTGCGCTGGAAACCGCGCTGCGTACCATCCGGGACGGAAACCGCGCTTCCGAAGTGGTGACACGTCTGCGAGCGATGTTCAGGAAAGAGGTCGTGATGTCCGGCGCCGTCGATTTGGCCGAAGCCGCGCGCGAAGTCATCGAACTGCTGCGCAGCGAAATCCGCAGGAAACAGATCGTGTTGCAGTTCAAGACGACCGGTCACCTTCCTGCCGTCACAGGTGACAAGGTTCAACTTCAGCAGGTCATGCTGAACCTTCTGCTCAATGCGATAGAGGCGATGCAAGGTGTGGGCGATCGTCCGCGGCGCATACTCGTCAACGTCGAACGGGACGATGACAATCGCATCAGACTCGCGGTGACGGATTCCGGAGCGGGCTTCGAGCCGGAGCGCGCGGCCAGACTCTTCGATGCGTTCTACACGACCAAGCGAGAGGGAATGGGCATTGGTTTGTCGGTGAGCCGTTACATCGTCGAGCGTCATGGCGGCCGATTGTCGGCTACCTCGAACGAGCGCTTCGGTGCGACCTTTGCCTTCTCCGTCCCATACGCCGAAAGCCCATGACGATTCAACGCCCAGTTGTCGCGGTAGTCGACGACGATGAATCCGTGCGCGAATCGCTGAGCGAGTTGCTGCGCGAACTCGGCTTTGCAGTCGCGGCGTTTGCGTCGGCGGAGGCGATTCTGGCCTCCGGCTATATCGACCAGGCACATTGTCTGGTGCTCGATATCGATATGCCCGGCATGTCCGGCTGCGACCTGCAGCGCGAACTGCAACGGCGCGGGCATAACATTCCCATCGTTTTCATGAGTGCGCATGCGGACGACGTTCTATGCCCGCAGGTGCTCGAACAAGGTGCAGTCGCATGCCTGTGCAAACCGTTCAGCGATATCGTCTTGCTGGAGGCCATCCACGCTGCGCTCGGCGGTGCCGTGATTGGAGATCGTAATGACACCGGCCATCGACAATGAACATGAACGGAGCGAGTCGGTCGTCTTCATCGTCGACGATGACGTGTCAGTGCGTGAGTCGCTGCAAGCGCTGATTCGCTACGCCGGGTTCGAGGCCGAAACGTATGCGTCGGCGCAGGACTTTCTCGGGCGTCCACGCGCGACGGTTCCAAACTGTCTGGTGCTGGACATTCGCCTGCCCGATCTCGGCGGCCTGGAGTTGCAGAACCATGTGGCGTCGGAGCGTACGGAGATGCCGATCATCTTCATCACCGGCTACGGCGATGTTCCGATGACGGTACAGGCCATGAAGGCGGGCGCGGTCGAATTTCTCACCAAGCCATTCGATGACGAGATACTGCTCGATGCGATCCGCCTGGCCATCGAGCGCAGCCGCGTGGCATTGTCCGAAGCGGCGCGGATGAAGGTGCTCGCGGATCGCTACGCATCGCTCAGCCGACGCGAACGCGAGGTCATGGCATTGGTCGTGTGCGGACTGCTCAACAAGCAGGTGGGATTCGAGTTGGGCATCAGCGAAATCACGGTGAAGGCGCACCGCGGGCAGGTGATGCGAAAGATGAACGCGCACTCGCTCGCCGATCTGATAAACATGGCGCAACGGCTCCAACCGGGCCGCACGTCGAGTGCAATGCTCGAAGAAGCGGCATGAACAAGAGGCCTCTGCCGTAGACCGCTGCACGGCGGTTCACGCGTATCACATTTCCCCGCTCGCCTGCATTTCTCCACTCCGGCGTTGAACGGAGCCGCGTCGACTCTCACCAATACGAAGGTATCGCCAATACCTTCGTATAGTAGAACGCGCACTGCCTTTGAAATACCTTTGCGTTGTGAAGACAACCGTCAGGTTTCGGTCATGCGTGCATCTCCTCAACGTGTCTCGGAAGAGGCTGCCGGTTTGGCCACCGGACCGGTGCGCCTGTTCAAGGCGTTTGTCGCGACGATCTGTATCGGATCGCTGATCGAGATACCGCTCGATACCGGTGCTTCGATCGATTCGAATCGCTTGCTCTTCGTGCTGGCGCCAAAGCTCGTGATGATCTTCATCGGTGTGGCCGCCATCGCCGACGTGCCCTTCGCTCGCCAGGCATTCACGTTCATCTGCGCCGTGAGCGTATTGGCGATCGCGCCAGCATTGCCCATCGAATACGGTCGATACATCTCGATCGCTCTTCTTGTCTCCACCGTCGAATGCATCGGCAAAAGCGTGTGCATTGCAACCTTCGCGATCATGTCGTGGCGCGAAACGCAGTCTTATTCTCAACAGGATTTCTTATGCTGAAAGATATCGATCCCCAGACGCCGTCGCGTCGCCGCTTCGTGGGCGTGGCGGCGGCTGCCATCGCGGCGACTTCATTGAGCAAGCTCGCCTTCGCAGAAAGCACGCAGGCTATCACCGAAGTCGCGCCATCGGCGGGTGGTGACAAGACCGCTATTCGTCCGCTTCACGTGCATGTGCCGGAAGCGCAACTCGTGGAACTGCGCAGACGTATCAAGGCGACGAGATGGCCCGAGCGCGAGACGGTGACGGACGCATCGCAGGGTGTGCAACTCGCGACCGTGCAAAAGCTCGCGCGCTATTGGGCGACGGGCTACGACTGGCGCAAGGTCGAAGCGCGGTTGAATGCGCTGCCGCAGTTCGTCACGGAGATCGACGGCCTCGACATTCACTTCATCCACGTTCGTTCGAAACATCAGAATGCGTTGCCGATCATCGTCACGCACGGTTGGCCGGGCTCGATCATCGAGCAGATGAAAATCATCGGGCCGCTGACCAATCCGACGGCACACGGCGGAACGCCTTCCGACGCCTTCGATGTCGTGATTCCGTCGCTACCCGGCTACGGCTTCTCCGGCAAGCCGTCCGCAACGGGCTGGGATCCTGCCCGAATCGCGCGCGCCTGGGTCGTTCTGATGCAGCGCCTCGGCTACAGCCGATACGTCGCGCAAGGCGGTGATTGGGGCAATGCCGTCACCGAACAGATGGCGCTGCTCACACCGCCGGGACTGCTCGGCATCCATACCAACATGCCGGCGACCGTGCCCGACGATATCGCAAAGGCACTCAAGTTCGGCGACCCGGCTCCCGCCGGTCTGTCACCCGACGAGAAGCACGCATTCGATCAGCTCGACTTCTTCTACAAGCACGGTCTCGGTTATGCGCAGGAAATGGCGGGCCGGCCGCAGACGCTGTATGGAATCGAGGATTCGCCTGTCGGCCTCGCGTCGTGGATGCTCGATCACGATGCGGCCAGCCTCGCGCTCATTTCGCGTGTATTCGATGGACAACCGGAAGGTCTTTCGCGTGACGACGTGCTCGACAACGTGACGCTCTATTGGCTGACCAACACGGGCATCTCTTCGGCTCGGCTGTATTGGGAAAACAAGCTCAACTTCTTTGCGCCGAAACACGTCGGCATTCCTGTTGCCGTGAGTGTCTTTCCGGACGAGCTTTACGCCGCTCCGCGGAGTTGGACAGAGCAGGCTTATCCCAAACTGATTCATTACAACCGTCTGCCCAAAGGCGGGCATTTCGCCGCCTGGGAGCAGCCGAAGGCCTTCACGGAAGAGCTTAGAGCGAGCTTCCAGTCGCTGCGGTGACAAGCTCACGGGTGAGCAATCATGAACCGAGGTGAACTGTTATGACTTGCCGTATCGAAGACGACATCGTCCGACGTGCATTGATTGCACTGTTACCACCTGAGCAGCATCGGCCGAAATCCGAAAACCATGTGCACGGCCTTGAACGAACATCTCGCCGAAAGAGGCGCGTGGCGAACTTCGGGCCTGTCGATGAGCAACGCGTTCCTGCGCGCATCTTCGTGATCGAGCAGCCTTCGTCGCAGACATTGAGCGTGTGCTGGAGCGATTCTCAGTCCGGGCACTATGCCGCTCAAATGTGGCGCAAAGGCGTCGCACGTAAGGCATCTCTTTGCGTATTGAGCGGCGCGCAGATTCTTCCCGGCGATGCCGTGTACCGTCCGCACGCCGGCGAACGCCACTCGCCTGCGAATCGTGAATACATGCTTCTTGCGTCGGCGGTTCCGGAGGAAGCGAGCGTGGTACTTCAAGAGCAGTGTGAAGCACTGGCAATCTCAAGAGGAGAGTAGTTGTGACAGATGGAATCGACACGCGTCGCCGGCGTCTCCTGGGCGCTGCCGCCATGAGCGCGGGCGCAGTGGAACTCGGTATCGGACGGTTCGCGTTTGCAGCATCGAATGTTTCGTTCGACAAGATCAGGCAGATCAATGCGGGGGTTCTGAATGTCGGATATGCGGAACTCGGTCCGGCCGATGGTCCGGTCGTGATACTGCTTCATGGCTGGCCTTATGACATCCACAGCTTCGCCGATGCCGCGCCCCGAATTGCGCAGGCGGGCTATCGTGTGATCGTTCCGCATCTGCGCGGCCATGGAACGACGCGTTTCCTGTCCGGCGACACAGTGCGCAATGGCCAGCAATCGGTGCTTGCCGTCGACGTCATTGCGTTGATGGATGCGCTGAAGATCCAGAACGCGGTCATCGGTGGATTCGACTGGGGCGCGCGCACGGCCAATGTCGTCGCGGCGCTTTGGCCGGAGCGCTGTAAGGCATTGGTCTCGGTGAGCGGTTACCTGATCGGGAATCAGGCGGCCAACAAGACGCCGTTGCTGCCGAAGGCGGAACTCGCGTGGTGGTACCAGTTCTACTTCGCGACGGAACGCGGCAAGCTCGGCTACGAAGCCAATCGCCGCGATTTCGCAAAGCTCATATGGCAACTCGCTTCGCCGAAATGGCATTTCGACGATGCCACGTTCGACCGTTCCGCCAGATCGTTCGAGAATCCAGACCACGTTGCGATCGTGATAGACAATTACCGCTGGCGGCTAGGCCTCTCGAACGGCGAGCCGCAGTACGACGCACTCGAATCGCGGCTTGCTCGGGCGCCCGTCGTCACGGTTCCGGCGATCACGCTCGAAGGCGACGCGAACGGCGCGCCCCATCCGGAGCCGTCGGCGTATGGGAGGAAGTTTGTCGGCAAGTACGCGCACCGGACGATTTCCGGCGGCATCGGCCACAATTTGCCGCAAGAGGCACCGAATGCCTTTGCGGATGCGGTGATCGAAGTCGCGAGCTATTAGATCGATCGAATAGCTTTATAGGCACGAACATCACGATGCATTGCCGGTCGCTCTCGCGCACGGCTGGCTCTCGGGCCGCGGCCATCGTCATGATGGTGTTAATTCCGCTCATCTGGATCACGAAGCCGGGCAAGGCAGCGGCGGCGGCGCGCTTGTCAGGCGGAAGCCAGCGCCGGCCGCTGCGGTTCGGTGCGATCCTCGGGCGCGGCGGCCAGCGCGATGCGCGCTTTCGCCTCCGGACTGCCATCGACGTAATACTTGTCCGCCCAGTGCCTGTCCGGCTCCAGCGCCAGCTTGCGCGCTTTCTTCTTTTGCACCTTGGCTTCGATTGCTATCGCGCGAGCCCTGTAGTGCTCATAGAGCCGCAGAAACTCCGCGAGATAAATGGCCGCGATACGAGAATCGCTTATCTCGAGCAGGTTTTCGTCATTGTTATGCTCGGAGTTATTGCTCATGTTCGCCGAACCCGTGTACACAATGGGCTGCTCACCTTCGGCATCGATCACGAGGAACTTGTGATGGATGATGACGGGCGGATACGGCGGCCGCTTTTCGCCGGGAAAGAGCTGCATCTCGACGTCGAAACCTTCGGGCACGGTGGCGCTGGAAAAGTACCGGCCATCGACGACATCGCGGTTATCCTTGCTGCGGTGATAGAGCTTGATGCTCGTGAGCTGTGTCGCGTTCAGCTTGTCGCCCTGTTTCTGTTTCTCTTCGCCCGATTCGGCCGCGCGCTGCGAGATTGCGTTGACGAGACCGAACATCATCAAGCCCTTGTCTCCGGCGGCGAAGCATGCGTCGCGCAAGGCTTTGTCCGTCGGAGAGAAAAGGCAAAACAGCACGGAATGCTTTGCCCGTTGAATCGCCTGCACGATCGTGTCGATCTCGATGCGCTTGTCGTTCGGCTCGGGCGAAAACGAAGCGCGCACCGACGCACTGCCGATTTGCAACGCGCCGCTCCAGCCCTGCGGAAGTTTCTTCGTCGCGGCAAGCGACGGGTCGCTCGCGATCGCGGCTGCGCGGTCGCTATAGAGTTGCGCGAGTTCCGGCGAGTTCAGCAGATGCAGCAAGTTTGCCTGTTCGGTCAGCCCTTCGGTCGTGAAGTTCGCGGAACCGGTGAGCACCCGCGCGGGCTTTCCCGCGTTCGACGATGCATCGGTGACGATGAACTTGTTATGCATGATGTTCGTCGCCTTGCGCGGATGAAAGTCGATCACCTTGCCCAGTTCATCGACGACTTCCTGATTCGGCGAAGGCGGCTTGGGCTGTCCCTTCGGGGCATCGCCCGGATGCGAATCGTAGACGATAGCCGTCGAGTGCGCGCCCTGCGCTTTGGCGAAACGTGCGAACGCGGGTATGGCCCATAGATCGTCGGTCAGGTGATAGATGGCGCTTGCCGCGCGTGTCGCGTGATCGAATGCGGCATCGAAGCTCTGTTCGAGATCGTTGGCGAGCCAGCGGCGCAGCACGAGCGCCTTGTCGGCGGGCGGCGCTTTCGATGGATCGAGGCCCATCGCGGCGACCTTGCGCGTGAATGCCTGAGAACTCACGACCGCGCGATTGAACCACGTGCCGATGCCGTCTTCGATATGAGCGGGCAGCGTAATGGTCAGCCGGGACTGCTCGTCGTCGAGAAGCTGCGGATCGCTCGCGCTTCCGACTACGGGCCACGCCGTGTAGACGAACGATGTTTCGCGATCGGGTTCGTCGATTCTCGCGTCCCACCACATGAATTTCTGAATGGGCGCGACATTGGATGGCGCGTCCGGATGACCATTCGGGACAGGGCCATCGAAGGTCAGCCGGTTAGGAAGCCAGCTCGTCGGCGCGCGGTGTTTTCCGTCGGCCGACCAGAAACCCGGCGAGCGCTGAATGGCGAAACCCAGAAAATCGGCGCGCGTTTTGCCTGCGGCCCAGTCGAGCGCCAACAGCACGAGAGTAGGGGATAGATAAGCACGAATCTGGATGGCCATCGTTACCTCGCTTTGATGACAGCCATGCTATGAGACTCGTGTGACATTTATGACGCTGCTCCGGCCGCTCGATCACGGCGGCGCGGGTTCACTTCTTCCGCTTTTGACTGGCCAGTTTGACGATGTCGCCAGTCGGGGCGCTGGTCATGAGCCGTCGAACGTCTTCGAGCTCCACCCAGCGGCATTTGGATATTTCGTTGTTCGGACGCGGCTTCGCCCGGCTCGAAATGTCGCAATAGAAAACGTGATGATGTTTCTGCTTGCTCTTGAAGTCGAACAGATACTTCGCGGACTTACCGGAAAGCTGCGTTTCTTCCTTGAGCTCGCGAAGCGCCGCATCGGGCAGATGCTCGCCACGTTTGAGCATTCCACCTGGCAGCGCCCATTTGGACTCTCTTGCGACGAGCAGGATTCGTTTGCCTTTTCGACAGATGACAGTGGCGCGTTTCTTCAAAACTTGAACTCCGCGTTTTTTCTTGGTGTCGATGCTTGAGGTGTCTCCGGCTGCGCGTCACGCGCGCGCAGCGTGCGCTAATGCTATTACAAAATCAGCGTTATTCGCCAACGAATAATTAGTTTGCGACGCGTGCAAATTTGATTTCGTGACATAAAAGAGTCATCAAGACGTGATTGGCCGTGTCGAATGCAAATGTGCGGGTAAAGAGCGGCGCGCGTCACGCTTCAGAAACTCGGCCGCGCGGATCGTCGAGCGCGCGGCATTGCAATGGCCCGTGCTGCTACAACAGCCTGGATGCCGCCTTCAGTCGGCGCTTTTGTTCCTTCTTGAGCAGCCGAAGCGCGGCGTCGGCGCTCGCTTCATCCGGCAACGACCCTTGATGCGTGGTCAGCAGATTCCGGCTGGCGACGACGTCGTTCAATCCACCGAAACGCTTCTGCAACTGTTTCAACTCCTTCAAACTTTTGCGTTGCCTTTTCTGCAAAAGCGGTTCGAAGAATTCGATCAGATAACGAACTTTCTTCCCGGCTTTGCGGACGTCGTGATAAGAGTTGTAGTCCGAGCCGCCGGTTTTCGATGCATGCTGCATGCGCTTCTTGAGTTGCTTTTGCGCCGCCGATACACGCTTTCGCGCGAATTTGGTCAAGGGCGTACGCACGGCGGAAGTGTTCAATTCGCGATTCGCTTCGCTGATGGCTTCGCGCAGCAGCTTCGTCAGGTCCGAATTCAGCAGCGTCTCGCGGCTTCTGTCCGCGGTTTCTTTTCTGTTTTGTCGGAAGACGTTTAACAGTTCTTCGTCGCTCCTGTCTTCGACGAGACCGATCAGTATGTCCCAGTCACGGGTGTTTCCCGCCGCGTTCGCGAGAAACTTCAAGACTGCGCGCTGTTCGTTGTCGAACTGCTCGTCGAGTATCGGCCGGTATGCCCATAGCAGTGTCCGCAGCCGGCGCAAGGCGACCCGCAGCTTGTGCAGTTTCTCGGCGTCGGCCGTATCTTTCAGAGCCGAGGCTTCCTCGATGGCCTCGTGCACGAGCGGGTCGGCGTATGTTGCGAAGTTCGCTTCGGCTACTGCTTCGCGCTCCGAGGCGCGGTGGGTATCGTCGGTCGTCACGGCAGTGTCTCCGTATCCGTAGTGGTCTTATCGCGGAGGCAAGTTCCGTACCGCCGGAGCGGGCTTGTTCTTTGCTTTTGTGTTCGTCCTGCGCCGGCGTTCTCGCGCCGGGCTTCGTGATATGCTCGGTCGGGTGTCACGCAGGAGGTTACACCCGACATGACCGTTGCAGCTATTTCCCATGTAACTCGCCATCCCGGCGTTCTTCTCAAGGACTTCGTGCTGCCGGGCCTGGGCCTCTCCGTGAGCCAGGCGGCGCGAGATCTGGGCGTGTCTCGTCAGACGCTGCATCGAATCTTCGACGCCAGCGCCAGTCTCACGCCTGAAATGGCGGTGCGGCTGGAAGCGCTATGCGGAATTTCGGCAACGTATTGGCTTCAACTGCAATGCGCGCATGATCTCCGCGACGCTCGCACATCGTTGGCAGATGCGCTGCCGCACATTCCAAGATATCGGCTTTCTCGCATCGCGATGAAGCAGCTCGGAGCAACCGATGCACGCTAACACCGTAACGCAACAATACGCTCGAACGGGCGTGTCCGGACTCGACGACATCCTCGTCGGCGGTTTGAGCAGGGGAAACGTGTTTCTGTTGGAGGGCAGTCCGGGCACCGGCAAGACGACCATCGCGCTCAGTTTTCTGATGGCCGGTGCGGATCTCGGCGAGCCATGTCTGTATATCACGCTCTCCGAAACGGCCCCGGAATTGCGCAAGGGCGCGGCGTCGCATGGCTGGCATCTCGGCGATGAGATCAGCATTTTCGAAGTCAGTCCCTCCGAAAACCTGCTCGATCCGGATCAGCAGCAAACGCTGCTCTATTCCTCGGATCTCGAACTGGGTGAAACGACACGGCTGATTCTCGGCGAGTTCGAGCGCGTCAAACCAAAGCGCGTCGTGATCGATAGCCTTTCCGAAATCCGGCTGCTCGCGCAGAGTTCCTTGCGTTACCGCCGGCAGATTCTCGCGTTCAAGCATTATTTCGCCGGGCGCGATGCGACCGTGCTCCTGCTCGACGATCTCACTTCCGAAGCCGCGGACAAGACGGTCCATAGCGTGGCGCACGGCGTCATCAAGCTGGAGGAGTTGTCGCCGCAATACGGGGCGGAGCGACGTCGTCTGAAAGTGCTCAAGTATCGCGGCCAGCAATTTCGCGGCGGTTATCACGACTTCGCGATCAGGCACGGCGGTGTGTCGGTGTTTCCGCGGCTCGTGGCGAGCGAGCATCGCACGAGTTTCGCGCGCACCCAGATGACGAGCGACGTGACCGAACTGGATGCACTGCTGGGCGGCGGTATCGAGCAGGGATCGAGCACGCTGATCCTCGGGCCCGCGGGAACCGGCAAGAGCCTGTTTGCGATCCAGTTCATCTCCTCGGCGGTCAGGCGAGGCGAGAAGGCCGCGCTATTCGTGTTCGACGAAGAACTCGGGCTGCTGTTCGACCGGCTCCGCATCATGGGTATCGATCTCGAAGCGATGCGGGACGCGGGCAGTCTCCATATCGAACAACTCGACGCGGCGGAACTCTCGCCGGGCGAGTTCGCGCATCGTGTGCGTGCGAGTGTCGATACGGCGCGCGCGAAAACAGTCGTCATCGATAGCCTCAACGGCTATCAGGCCGCCATGCCCGAAGAAAATGCGCTCGTGCTTCATGTGCACGAGTTGCTGCAGTATCTGAACCGTCAGGGCGCCAATACGTTTCTGACGGTTGCGCAGCATGGCCTCGTCGGCGACATGAAAGCGCCGGTCGACGTGACCTATCTCGCCGACACGGTCATCCTGCTTCGTTACTTCGAAGCGCTCGGTCGCGTACGGCGCGCCGTTTCGGTCATCAAGAAGCGCACCGGTGCGCACGAAGAATCGATACGCGAGTTTCGTATCGGCGCAACGGGACTCGTGCTGGGCGCGCCGCTGGAGGATTTTCAGGGCGTGCTGCGCGGCGTGCCCACGTTCGTCGGAAACTCGGCCGCGCCGCTGCTTACTCCGAAGGAAGGGTAAGGCCGCATGTTCGAGATCGATCGATGTCCGGTACTTCTCCTCACCCCCTCGGGGCGCGACTTCGCCGTCGCGCAGGCGCTCCTGGCGGCGGCCGGAATCGATACGGCGGCATGCGCGGACGTGCCGCAACTCGGTGCGAAGCTGGCGGACGATGTCTGCTGTGCAATAGTCGCCGATGAAGCCTTGAATGGCGTCGATCTTGCCGCGCTCTCGACGTGGGTTTCGTCACAGCCACCCTGGTCGGATTTTCCCTTCGTCGTTCTGACACGGCGCACCGGCGGCGCCGACCGCAGGCCGATGGCCGAACGCCTGACGCGAGCGCTCGGCAACGTCACGTTCATCGAGCGGCCTTTTCATCCGACGACGTTCGTGAGCGTGGTCGAGACCGCGGTGCGCGGGCGGTATCGCCAGTTCGACGCGCGGGCGCGGATTCGCGAACTGCACGAAGGCGAAGCGCGCTTGCGTACCGCGCTGACGGCCGGGCAGCTCGGTTCCTGGACGCTGGACCTCGCCACGCTGACGCTCACGGCATCCACGACCTGCAAGGGAATTTTCGGGCGCGGAGAGCATGACAGCTTCACGTATGCCGAACTGGTCGCGAGCGTTCATCCGGAAGACCAGGAACGGATGCAGGCGGCCGTGAAGCGATGCATCGAAACGGGCGGCGACTATGTCATCGAATATCGCAACGTCTGGCCGAACGGCTCCGTGCATTGGGTGGATATTCGCGCGCGTGTCGTGCGTGACGATCTCGGTCGGATCGTTCAGCTCGTCGGCGTTTCGTCGGATATCACTTCGCGCAAGACCGCCGAAGATCAGTTGCGCCGTTTGAACGAGTCGCTCGAAGTGAAAGTGCTGGAGCGCACGGCGCAACTGGAACACGCGCATCAGGCGGTCCTCGATGAAATCCGCCAGCGCGAACGCACGGAAGAGCTTCTTCGGCAGATTCAAAAACTCGAAATGATCGGCCAGTTGACGGGCGGCATCGCTCACGACTTCAACAATCTTCTGATGGCGATCATGGCGAATCTCGAACTCGTGCGAAAGGAAGTGCCGCCCCGAGAGAAAGCCGGACGCCTCGTGGAAGGCGCGCTCAAGGGCGCGCAGCGCGGCGCGGCGCTCACGCAGCGGCTGCTCGCTTTTGCGCGGCAGCAGGTTCTCAAGGTCGAACCCGTGCGGATGTCCGCGTTGGTCGACGGCATGTCGGACCTGCTCGAACGCTCGATCAGTTCGATGATCGAGTTGACGATCGATACCGCCGGCGAAGTTCCGTTCACGATGGTCGATGCCAATCAGGTCGAGCTCGCGATCCTGAACCTCGTCGTCAATGCGCGCGACGCGATGCCCGACGGCGGCGCGATCACCATCAGCGTGGCGCTTGCTCATTCATCGGACGACGGCGAACTGACCGCCGGCGATTACGTTCGCGTCACCGTAAGCGATACCGGCACGGGCATGGACGCCGCGACGCTCGCCAAAGCCACGGAACCGTTCTTCACGACGAAGGAAGTGGGCAAGGGCACCGGACTCGGCCTCTCGATGATTCACGGCCTCGCGCGCCAGTTACAAGGCGCGTTGCGGCTCGAAAGCACGCCGGGACGAGGAACGTGTGCATCGCTTTGGCTTCCGGTTTCGGGCAGCAGGGCCGCCGAAGAGGAAATGCCGAACAAGTCTTCCGACCCTGCTTCGACCGAAGCGCCGCAAATACGCGCGACCATACTCGTGGTCGATGACGACCCGCTCATCGCGTCCAGCACTTCGTATCTCTTGCAGGATCTTGGACAAGAGGTGATCGAAGCAAACTCCGGCGAAGCCGCGCTCGAGATTTTGCGCAGCGGCCGCGAAGTCGACGTCCTGCTCACCGACTTTTCGATGCCCAGAATGACCGGCGTCGAACTGGCTACCGCCGCGCGCACGCTCAGGCCCGCGCTGCCCGTCATTCTCGCGACCGGTTATGCCGAGTTGCCGGAAGGCGCGGAAGCGAATCTGCCGAGACTGCGCAAGCCGTATCAGCAGAGTCAGCTTTTGATGGAAATCACCAAGGCGGTGGCATCCAGGCATTGAGACGTATCCTGAGGCACGCACGCGGCCTCAGGCGTCACGCCTCTATCAGACCGTGCGCCTTGCCGACGCACGCGTCGTCTTCGCGATCTCGCCGCTTGCATCGAGAACGGCGCCGCTCGTGTCGCGTGCGGCGTCGGTCGCGGTGTCGGCCAGATTCGTGATGAGTTCGCCCGACGACTCCGCAGCCGTCCTGACATCGTCGGCGGCGGCGTTCGTCATTTCGTTCAACTTGATGCCGTTGCGTTCGTATTGATTGCGCACTTCGCCGATCATGTCGTCGTGCGTCGACGTGATGATCGACAGCGCATGCTGACTGTACGAAGCCGCCTTCTGCGGCAATTGCGCGAACATGACGGATTGCCAGCCGAGCACATCGCCGGCGCCTGCTTCGTCGCCTGCGCGCAGGAGCGCGTTGCTTTCTTCGACGACTTTCCGAACCGTTTGCACGTTCAAATCCGTGAGTGCTTGCAGACCGCTCGCGAAGCGTCCGGTCACGTTGAGAAACACCTGCAAATTGGCACGCGCGATAGACGGAATCTGATAAGCGAACTGACCGGGATACTGGAACATTGACCACTCCTTTGAAGAGTCGAATGAAAAGATCCGCGCGGGACGGCGGACCATGACGTATCTCACGCTGAGACGAAGCAGGCGCGCGGCGGTTCCCACGTCGCGATGAAAATCTCAAGCACGCTCGGTCTTTATCTTTCGTACGCGCACGGCGGAATGCGCATTGCTGGGCCGCTCAATTCGTGACCGCAAAAAGCCGAAGCCCCGGCAGAACCTTCACCGGGGCTTGCGGATAATGCGAGCTTCCAAAAACGACCGACAGCAGTACTTCGACAACTCGAGAACAGACGCGTGCTGCATCCGGTGCAAGATCAGGTAAGCCGGTTTGCTCAGCGCGTCCGGGCGGTGTGATGTGTTACCTGCATCACGGAAACCAGTGTATTGCGTCGCGCTCGAAAGCCATCGTCCAAACAAGTGCCGATTTGGCCTTCATCCCGACCGATTGCCACGCTGAAGATCGCGCGCCGGATGCCGACTATCGACGGCACTGCTTCTCGAAGACCACTGCCTCGAAGAGTTCATATTCGGCGGTCGGCGTTTTGTCGGCGCCGGGTGCGTGGTAATAGCTCATCGTGATCGACGCCTTGCCGCCACGCTCGCCGGGATCCACATCGAATACCGCGATGCCGTATCCCGTGCCCGTATCGCGCTGCGCGGACCAGATCGCGTCTTCGACCGCATCGGCGACCGGGCGAACGAACGCGCCCGCCGTCGCGCCCGGCACAGGGCGATTCGGTTTCGTGAACACTTGCGCCTGCGGCAAGCCATTGCCCGGATCGGTGCCGTAGACATCGAGCGGCGCGCTGGTGCCGCCGCCGCCGAGAATCACGTGGATGGTGCCGTGCGTCGTGTCGATGGGATCGTTCGCCCGCTGCGATGTTTCGACGGGACGCGGCTGCAACGTATCGACGCGTTCGCCAGTCGTCGCATCGCGGCCTGCGTGATGATTGCAGCCACGCACCGGATGGCTGCGCTCGTAATCGTGATCGTGACCGCACAACACGAGATCCACGCCATAGCGATCGAAAAGCGGGAGCCACGCTTCGCGAATGCCCTTGTCCGAGCCGTTCCCCGTCTTCGATGAACTGAGCGCATCCTGGTGCATCTGCACGACGATCCAGTCGATGTCGTCGTCATGCGATGCATCGCGCAAGGTTCGTTCGAGCCAGCGCGTCTGCTCGCCGTTGCTGTATCCGCGCACATAGAAGGACGTGCCCGGCGCGATGGCGGCATTGCCCGTGCTCGCGGCGGGCACGAGCGGCGCGGGTCCGGCGACGAATGCGGCGCCGTCCTGATAGACGACATCGTCGGCGTCGAGCGAGATGAACAGCACCGAGCTCACGCGAAAGCTGTACCAGCGCCCCGGAAAATGCGTGCCGTTGTCGGGCAACGTATAGCGCGTCAGATAGGACGTGAAGCCTTGCTGGCCGTTATTGAACTCGATCTCGTGATTGCCGGGGCAGGGCATCCACGGCCGGTTCGCCGCCGACGTCTGCGCGTTGTTGCCGAAGTCGCGCCAGACGTCGGGCTGCTGCGCCGGATTCAGGTTGGCATAGCAGAGGTCGCCGTTCAGCAAGTGGAACAGCGGTTCGAAGCGTTCGACGGCCTGCACGGCGAAGCGGCTTTGAGGCGACGACAAAACCCACGTGGTGTTCGGCGTGGCGAGATCGCCATAGCTCGTGAAGCGGAACTTGCGACGCCCGCGAGGCGCGGTCGTGAAGCTGGCGGTGAAGGGCTGGCCGGCTTTGCTGTCGTTGTCGGCGGTGACTTCGTATTGATACGTCGTATGCGGGCGAAGCTCATGCAGACGCGCGTGATACGTGAAGACGGTCTCGCCGTTCAGGCCATCGGTGTAGGTTCGCTGCACGGCGTGGATGACGTGCGCGTGGCCATCGTGCGTGCTGATGCGCACGCGCGGCTGAACCGCCTGCGCAAGCGATCCCCAGCTTACGATCACTTCGCTCGTCGGATCTTCGCCCCACGTCAGATGAATCTGTTCGGGCGTGCCATCCGGATGCGACGCCTGAGCGAGCGCAGGACCGGTCACGACATTCGCGGCGGTCGCGAGTCCCGATGCGCCCGCGAGCTTCAGAAATCCGCGGCGCGATGCAACCGATGCGCCGTCCTGCTGGTTCTTCGTGACCATGGACGTATGTCTCCTGATGGGGATGGATTGCGCTCCGTCAGGGAGACATTATGGCGAGTCGTATGACCCCGCCATGACAGGCGGGCAAGCGAACTACGCGCGGAAAGTTTTCCCTAACTCCTTTCCGGCAAGCCTGAAATAGTGACGGAAGTTATAGATGAGCGGCGACCACTTCTGCGTGTCGATATGCTTTCCTTCCTTCACGAAGGCTTCGTCCGCATGCATGCGAACGATCTCGACTTCGGCCGCGACGCCGCCGCCGAGCTGCTCCAGCTTTTCGCCGCCCATGCGATGCAACTGGCGAACCCTCGCTTCAAGCTGCATGGGACACTCCGCGACGCGCGCCGGTTTCACGAGTTCGCTCGCCATCGGCGTGAAGTCGCCTGCTTCGAACTTGTCCTTCTCGTAGCTGAACTGATCGGCCTTCATGTCCGGAACGGGGTCCTTTCCCGTGAGTGGCGCGAGTTGTTCCACTTGCCGCCAGAGTTCCGGCGACGGAATGTTGACGACGCACTCCGCATGCCGCGCCATGTTCTCGGCTGTCTTGGTTTCGTCCAGCAGTCCCAGCATCATCGTCCAGCCCAGCGCCCAGAATGACGATATCGGTGCGATGTTGGTGGTTCCGTCTTCGTTGATCGAACTGACGAGCGCTACCGGGGTGCCGAAGTACAGGATTTTCGGCTCAATGGTCTGAAAAGAAGTGTCGGGCATTGTGTCCTCCTTACTGAGTTGCCGTCGGTCATCGCGCGAATGATCGTGCAATGTCGCTTCAGTATGTGCCTCTTTCGATGATCGATGTTTCATCGCTCGATGAAGTAACGCGGTCGCTTCGCGAGCCTCGATATGCCCACCAGCCAGGTCCCCACATGCTCCAGTCCGGATCGGGGTGGCCTTCATCCTGAACGTTACGGACGTCGGTCAGGCACATGCAATGCTCGAGGCGCTTCCGTTGGGGAAGGCGAACCTGATGACATTCTCCCTCCTCCCGATAGGCCCGCTGAAGCCGCTGGGCACGCTTCTGAATCTGCCTTCGCCTCAATAGCAAGAGGCCCGCGCGTAACGGGTCGCTGCGCCGCCATCGATGCCGATTTTCACCAAGCTGTTAAAATCCCCCTCTTTCACGTCATAGCCCGCAGCTAACCGGCGCCGCAAGGGCGCCGTCATTTGCGTCGTGACGTCTCGACGCTCTCCAGCAAGGCCCATGCGCCGTCTCCCGGCCGCTCCTGTCTTCAAACAAGCGATATCACCATGAATATGCCCGTCACCGGGAATGACGCGCCGCGCGGCGTGGCGCCCGAAACACGTATCGACTGGATGCGCGAGATTCTCGCGGGCATCGTCACCAGTCTCGCGTTGATTCCCGAAGTCATCTCCTTCGCATTCGTTTCCGGCGTGGAGCCGCGGTCGGCATTGTTCGCGTCGGTGGTGCTTCTGGTCGTGACATCGCTGTTCGGCGGCCGCCCGGCGATGGTCACCGCCGCCGCCGGCTCGGTCGCGCTCGTCGTCGGGCCCATGGCGCACGCGCATGGCGCGGGGTATATCCTGCCCGCCGTGCTGCTCGCCGCGCTCATTCAGGTCGCGTTCGGCTTGCTCGGCCTTGCGCGCATCGTGCGCTTCATTCCGCGCTCGGTGATGCTCGGCTTCGTCAACGCGCTCGGCATCCTGATCTTCTGGGCGCAGATTCCGCATCTCGTGAATCAGCCGCTCCCCGTGTATGTGCTCTTCGCCGTGACGCTGGCGATCGTGCTCATCGGGCCGCGCCTGACGCGCGCCGTGCCCGCGCCGCTCGTCGCCATCATCGTGACGACCTTGATCGCGGTGGCGCTGCACTGGGCCGTGCCGACCGTCGGCGGCAACGGTCCCATGTCGTCGGATCTGCCCGGTCTCACCGCGTGGACGGTGCCGTTCGATCTCGGCACGTTGAAGATCGTGTGGCAAACCGCGGTGTCCATCGCATTCGTCGGTCTGCTCGAAACGCTGCTGACGGCCAAACTCGTCGACGAAATGACCGACACCCGCTCGCGCAAGTCGCGCGAATCGTGGGCGCTGGGACTCGCCAATCTCGGCGCGGGCGCGTTCGGCGGCATCGCAGGCTGCGCGATGATCGGCCAGACCGTGGTGAACGTGAGCATCGGCGGCGCGCGCACGCGTGTCTCGACGCTCGCGGCGGCGGCCACGCTGCTGTTGCTGATCACTGCGCTCAGCGAAGTCATGTCGCATATCCCGATGGTCGCGCTCGCAGGCGTGATGATGATCGTCGCCGTCAAGACAGTGGACTGGCACAGCCTGCATCCTTCGACGCTGCGCCGCATGCCGCTGATGGAGACATCGGTGATGCTTGTGTCGGTCGCGCTGACGGTGTACACGGGCAATCTGGCGGTCGGCGTGGCGGGCGGCGTGCTGCTTGCGACCGTGTTCTTCGCGAGGCGCGTCGCGCACGTCATTCGCACGATCCGCACGGTCTCCGACGATGGCGAGAGCGTGCGCTATGAAGTGCATGGGCCGCTCTTTTTCGGCAGCAGCAACGACCTCGTCGACCAGTTCGAATACGCGATGGACCCGCGCATCGTGATCATCGACTTTACGAAGTCGCAGATCTGGGATGCATCGACGGTCGCTGCACTCGACGCCATCCAGTTGCGATATCGGCAGCACGGCGTCGAGGTGAGGATGACCGGACTGGATGAGCGCAGCCACGCGTTCCACGCCCGTTTGAGCGGCAAGCTGAACGTCGGGTGAGCTGATTTGACGCCGCCATGAAAGTGCGCCCGCGCCTTGGCTGATGCCTTTCTTGGCTCGCAAGACGCGTGCTTTCATCGAAAGCATCGCGGAAGCCATGCGGCACGGCGGTTGCTCCTGAGGAGAGGCGAGCGCCTCGGGATCGAAGGCCGAGCCATCGTTTATCAGTGAGGACGTCATGGACGATCAGAAAGAGCAAGACCGCATTCGTCGTCGCGCGTATGAAATCTGGGAGCGCGAAGGCAGCCCCGAAGGACGCGCCGAGGAATTCTGGCAACAGGCGATAGCCTCGCTCCAAGCGGAAGAGTCGCAAAACGGCGCGGCGGGCCGGGCAGCAAATGGCAACGCCGATGCAACGCCCGACGAGCGCGAGCGCAACGCGGAGGAACGGAATAGCGCGACGGGAAAGTGATCGAGACGCACGCTGATAACTTGCAAGATCGAGGCCCACATTGCCCCTGCTTGGGGCTTGCGTTCGCGCGCGATGGCTTCGCGCCAGCGAGCGGGACGGATCGACGGTGCTCACGCGAACCGGTTTTCCGCTCACAATGTGCGGATAGCAAAAGTATTGCCGCAGCGCCGACGCGCGAAATGTATTAGGAATCCGTTTAAGAAAAAAATCCCCGTCGGGCGTTTTAATTTTCTTCCGCCAGACGTCGACGAAGCCCCGCTCGGAGAGCTTCAGCGCATGAATTGGCATTGTTGCCGCTCGTACAACACGGTGATCGCTTTCGAGTTTCTACCGTGATTGACAGCGCGATCCTACAATCGGTTTCGAAGTAGGCGCGTTTCGCGAGTGATGTTGCATGCCGCCAACTTCGAATAACGATTGCCTTCAACGGCTGCCTCGACCTTCCTATGATTAGGATTGCGACATAACTATGTTTCGGGACGCCGGCTTCAACGACTTCTCACTTCTTCCCATTTCGGAGATCAGCATGAAACGCAATGCCGCATTGCGAGGCACGATCTGTTGCGCGACTTTGCTGGCGATCGTGCCGGCGCTCGCTTCCGCCGAACCGTTTTCAGTCAAGGTCGATGGTCTGGATCGAGGTCAGTTCGGAAACGAACAGGTGTACGGTGGTTTCGGCTGTCACGGTGCTAACGTGTCGCCGCGCATCTCGTGGTCACATGTTCCGGCCGGAACCAAGAGCATCGTCATTACCATTCACGATCCGGATGCGCCCACGGGCGGCCTCGGCTGGACGCACTGGCAAGTGGTGAATATTCCGCCGTCGCAGACATCGATCGAAAAGGGCGCATCGGGTACTGCGAAGCTGCTGCCGGCCGGCGCGGTCGAAACGCTGACCGATTTCGGCGCCTCGGCTTACGGCGGACCTTGCCCGCCACAAGGCGAATCGCATCGATACGTCGTGACGGCTTCGGCGCTCAGGGTGTCGAGCATCGACGTGCAAGCGGCGTCCAGTCCGGCGCTCGTCGCTTATCAGATGCACGGCAAGGTCATAGGGCAAGCACGCTATGTCGCGCACTATCATCGCTCGATGGAGTGAGTGGGACGCCGGTGAGAGATTCGAGCCCGGAACGGCTGCGATACGTGAATATGCCGTGTGTTTCAGCGTGTAGCTTGCTTTGTTCCGGGTTCTCGATGTAGAGGTTCGACGACGTAGAAACGCAATACTGGTCCCTTCCGCAGCGAGGCACGCGGCCCGCCCGATGCACTTGCGGTCGAACATTCCGCCGGTGCTCGTCATGCGCTCGCTTGACGGTCAGGTCCGCTCCGCGCCCGTGCCACGGGCAATCAGGAATTCGTCCAGTTGCTCGAACGTTTCGGGCATCGCTTCGTCCATTCCCTCGATGGCGACGTCGAGTGCTTCCTTCGACGGATAAAGCTCGTGCATCACCAGCAGCGTTTTGCCATCCTTTTCTTCGAAGGTCACCGTCGTGACTGCACCATTCTCGCTTTCCTCGTTGGTCCAGACGAGGCGGGCATTCGGCACCACTTCGAGATACCTGCCGAAGAACGCCATGGGCGACGTAGCCTTGGGATGCGCGAACTCCAGGCGATAGCCGCCGCCGACACGGACATCCTGTTCGCAGGAAAGCAGGGTTGCGCCGCTCGACTTCGGCACCCACCATTGTTTGAACAGCTCGGGCGTGGTCCACGCCTCGAAGACGAGCTGCGCCGGGGCGTCGAAGGTTCGCGTGATGACCATCTCGCGATCGGACTTCCGTTCCGACGTCGTGCGGTGGCTCGTGCGGGCAGGCTCATTCTCTCTTCTTGCGACCATCACGTTTCTCCTTGCGTTTGAGTTCCTCGATAACTGTGTCCAGCGCGTCGAAGCGCGCGGCCCACAGTTGGCGATAGTTCTCGATCCAGGCCGACTCTTCCTCGAGGCGGCGTGGGCCGAGCTTGCAAGTCCGCACGCGTCCCACTTTCTCCGTGGTGACGAGTTCCGCCTGCTCCAGTACGCCGATGTGCTTCCTCATGCCTGTCAGCGTCATGTGGAACCGCTCGGCGAGGTCCGTGACGGACGCGTCGGCGCGCATCAACTGCTCCAGCACGCCTCGTCGCGTGGGATCCGACAGCGCGGCGAACGAGGCGTCGAATCGAGCGGATTGTGAATAGTGAGCCATTTGGTTCAGTATTGCACGCGGATCGACTGTAGACAAGGGGAAGCTGCACTAGAAAGCAACTAATAGTCTGCCCGAGTAAAACCCTTCAACGGCTTCGCCGAAAAGCCTTCGCGCGCTCTGTTCATCAGGATCTTCCGCATCTGTCTTGGTATTTGCTGCCGTATGAATATCGGCGTACGCCGCCAGGAATGGAGGGTATTGGGAGCTCTTGAAACGCCACGCATGGCATGAGACCGATACTTCGGTCCACCCTGGATACAAGGCGTGCAACCGGATATCTTAGGCTCAGAAGTTCGATCGTGAGATTCGCGGCGCCAATCCTGTAGCCACTCGCAACAACATTGCTGCGACCATGATCGCTCCGGGAACGACATAGCCCGCATGTTGATGCGCGCGAGTGAAGAAGGAACCCGCAAAAATGATGGCGAGTATCCATACGCCGGTGCGATGCAGCCTCTTCCAGTTCGCAGGACCGACGAGACGCGCCGGCACGGCGAAAGACGTGAGGGCGAGAAGCAAAATCATCAGATAGCCGATCGAACCCGGTATGTTCGTCGCGGGCGTGCGCCCGGCCCAGAATGCCTCGGGCGCCGTCCTGACATAGACCACGAGCGCCACCGCGTGCAGAAGATGCGAAAACGCGAACGACAGTCCGATGTATCGCCGCTCTCCCGCCAATGCTCCGGTAATCGCCGACGGCCACAGTCTTGCCAGAGAACCGGCCATGAAGACCGCCAGAAATAAGACGAACGACGTGCGGGCCGTCGCGCGCACCGCATATTGCAGCGATTGCACCTGATCGGGCGCCAGTGCATAGGCTGCGGTCGCAAACAATGAAACGATTACGATAAGTACAACGAAAAGATTCCAGCGTGTCATGACCTTGATCCAGAAGACGTTGACTGGAGAGGGCGCCGCCAATGAAGCGGCCGCCCCGACGTCATGTTCAGTTGCTGCGCGGACCGAATCCCGAGTAAGAGCGCAACTGGCTGATCTGCGGCGCGGCGAGAAACCCCGACTTCACCAGCGGAAGTTCCGAAAGAAGCTGATTCAGACGGTCTTCGTCATCTGCTTCCGAAATCATGCAGGCGCCGCCTTCGGCGCGCAGCCATATCTGTCGAACCACGCCGGACGCGTACAGACGGCGCACATATTCGGCCTCCGCTTCGATGTCCTGTTTGCCAACGGACATGGAGGACGCGTTTTCTGAACGGGAAATCATCACGAGATATTGCATGTTGCGCTCCTGAAAGAAGCAATGCGCCTGGGTGCCTTGCTTCGTGCGAATGGCACCGAAACCCGGCGCCGGGGTAGCGAGGGCGACTCGCCGTGCATCGAAAATATGAAAAACATAGTAACACGGTGCTTTAGCTTTTCAAGCACGGTTTAGCACAAGTCTTTTTCGCACGGATGTTCGAGTCTGACGGAGAGCACGCATTTTCTCTTGACACTATGAAAAACATATCTACAATGCAGTCAGCTACAGGGTTCGTCTCAGGCTGAACGGTCAACTGGAAACGAGCCATGCCGAACGCACATTTCCGTGTGCAACCTTGCAAGGAGCGCAAATGAGCCAGATCGCCTATGACGCCCGGTCGACTGCACTACTCTTCGTCGATCCCTACAACGACTTCCTGTCCGAAGGCGGCAAGGTCTGGCCTTTCGTCGAAAACATCGCGAGGGAAGTCGGCTTGCTCGATAACCTTCGAACCATCAACCGCGCTGTACGCGATGCCGGTATTCAGGTCGTCTATGTCCCGCATCGCCGATGGCAGCCTGGCGACTATCGGTGCTGGTGTCATCCGAGCCCGAGCCAGCGCAAGATCATGGATGGTCATCACTTCGCAAAAGGCGAGTGGGGCGGCGAATGGCACCCCGACTTCGCGCCGCAAGACGGCGACATCGTCGCGCTCGAACACTGGGGTTCGAGCGGCTTTGCGAATACGGATCTCGATTTTCAACTGAAGCAGCATCGCGTGACGCACGTGGTGATCGTGGGTCTGCTCGCCAACACCTGCATCGAGGCCACGGGACGATATGCGATGGAACTCGGCTACCACGTCACGCTCGTGAAGGACGCGACCGCCGCGTTCCGGCGGGAAATGATGCATGCGGCGCACGAACTGAACGGGCCGACTTATGCGCACAGCATCGTCAGCACCGCCGAACTCGTCGAAGCCTTGCCGAAAGCCTGAGCGCACATCGATTCCCTCCTACTTCGCGACGACAACCATGATCTCCCCGCGTCAGGTCTTTCTGATGGCGCTGTGCTGCGCGCTGGCCGTCTCACCCATCTACTATCACCAGTCCCTGTTGCCGCAGATCGCGGCGGCGTTCGCGCTGCCATCGGCGCGCGGGAGTGTCATCGCCACGGTGACCCAGCTCGGTTATGCCATCGGATTGCTGTTGTTCGTGCCGCTGGCGGACGGCGTTCAGCCACGCACGCTCGCGACGCGGGCAGTCGTCGCGAATGCGGTGGCGTTGGTCGGTTGCGCGATCGCACCGTCATTCTTCGCGCTCGCGCTATGCAGCTTCCTGGTCGGCATGACGGCGATTTCCGCGCAGATCATCATTCCGGCCGTCTCGGGTGCGGCGGCGCCGGAGAAACGCGGTCGCATCGTCGGCTCGCTGCTCGGCGGGCTTTCCTCCGGCGTCCTGCTGGCGCGCACGTTGAGCGGCGTCGTCGGCGCGCTGCTGGGTTGGCGCTCGATTTTCGTGATCGCCGCCGTCATCGATCTCGCGCTCCTCGTTGTCGTGAGGGAATTGCCGATCGCGACGGGGCTTGTCACGATCCGCTATCGCGAGTTGATGCGCTCGCTCGGCCGGCTGGTCCGTGAAGAACGAATGCTGCGCGTCTCGGCGGCGATGGGCTTTCTCGTCTTCGCCGCCTTCAGCGCGCTCTGGGCGACGCTCGCCGCGCTGCTCGTGCGGCCGCCGTATCACTTCGGTCCTGCCGCGATCGGGGCGTTCGGACTCGTCGGCATCGTCGGTCTTTCGATCTCGGCGCAACTCGGCGCGATCGTCGACCGGATCGGCGCCCGCAAGATCGCCTTGGCTGGCGCGCTGACGGTCGCCGTGGCGTTCGCGTTCGTGGCGGCGGGCGGGCACGGCCTGGCGTGGCTCGTCGCCGGCATGGTGCTCCTGGACCTCGGCAATCGCGCGACGTTCATCGCCAACCAGGCCCGGATCTATGCGCTGCGTCCCGAAGCACGCAGCCGCCTCAACACCGTCTACATGGTTTCGTATTTCCTCGGCGGCGCGTTCGGGGCGGCGCTCGGCGGCGTGGGCGCGCTTCACGCCGCGTGGATCGGGCTCGCTGTCGTCGGCGTTTTGCTTTCGCTTGCGGCCGTGGCAGTTAATTCACTCGCTTACCGTCGATGGAATTCCGCTTTCGCGGGCGGACAGACGTAATGGGAAACGCGAGGCAACCGCGCCCCGCACGCCGATGGACGCATTCCGCAAAGGAGCAACCGATGACATTCAAGGCCCTACTCGCAACGAAGTCGCGCGATGCGATTTCGACTCACATCGTCGAGATGGATGAACGCGATCTCGCGCCCGGAGACGTGACGATCTCGGTCGAATACTCGAGCGTCAACTTCAAGGACGCACTGGCCATCAGCGGACGTGCGGAGATCATTCGCGCGTTTCCGTTGATCGCGGGCATCGACCTCGCGGGTACTGTCGAGGCGTCTGCGTTTCCGGGCATCGCAGCCGGCGACCGCGTGGTCGTCAACGGCTGGGATCTGAGCCAGACGCATCACGGCGGATTCGCGCAGAAGGCGCGCGTGAAGGGCGAATGGCTGGTCAAGCTCCCGGCGACGCTCTCCACGAGGGACGCCATGGCGATCGGCACGGCCGGATACACGGCCATGCTCGCCGTGCTGGCGCTCGAGCATGGCGGCCTCACGCCGGAGCGCGGCGACGTGCTCGTCACGGGCGCGAATGGCGGCGTGGGTTCCATCGCCATCGCGATTCTTTCCGGACTCGGCTATCGCGTGGTCGCGTCCACCGGACGGCAGGAGGAGGCCGACTATCTGCGCAGCCTCGGCGCGGCCGAAATCATCGACAGGCAAACGCTCTCGGAGCCGGGTGTCCCGATCGGCCCCGAACGATGGGCGGGAGCCGTGGATTCCGTCGGTCATCACACGTTGGCGAATGTGCTGGCCCAGACGCGATATCGCGGCGTGGTCGCGGCGTGCGGCCTGGCACAAGGGGCGAGCCTGCCCGGATCGGTGCTGCCTTTCATCCGGCGCAACGTCACGCTCGCGGGCATCGATTCCGTCAATGCTCCGCAGGACGTGCGTAACGAGGCGTGGACGCGGCTCGCGCGCGACCTCGATCTGAAAAAGCTGGCCCGTACGACGCACGAGGTCGGTCTCGCCGACGTTCCCGCCATTGCACATCGAATGCTGGAGGGTAGGATTCAGGGCCGCACGGTTGTCGACGTAAGCGCGTGACCGCGTTGTCGCGACGGCAGCCCGCACGGATCATTCAGCGCGGGCTTTCGCGGCCTTGTAGGTTTCGCGCCGCTTCTCGCGCTCATTGGCAAAAGTCTTGCTCAAGGCGGCGTCGAGATCGCCGCGCTCGACATATTCGCCGCACACCGGGCACAGATAGTCCAGTCCCACTTCGTGGCCGCATTTGCGATGCGTGAACCGTACCGCGACTTCTTCGCCTCGGCTCTTGCACCACGTTTCGCCCCATGTGCGCAGCGTCCGGATGACCGGATAGAATGCCCGCCCTTTCTCGGTGAGACGATACTCGTAGCGCAGCGGCTTCTTTTGATAAGGATGCCGCTCCACCATGCCGTCCGCTTCGAGCGATTTCAGGCGCGTTGCCAGCATCTGGGGCGTGGCCTCCGTCTGAATCTGTATTTCCTCGAACCTGGACGCACCCATGTACAGCTCGCGCAGGACCAGGATGGTCCACTTGTCACCGACGACATCGGTCGAACGCGCAACCGGGCACACCGTGGTCAACGACATTTCCTTGCGTTTCATTTCGCCTCCGCACTCACTTTTGTTTTCATAGTAGCACAGTTTTCCGACGTTCGCACGATTAACGAACGGTCGTCAATAAGCGTATAAAAATCCATTCGCGCATCACGGAATTCACGCCACACTTGCAACTATGATTTTCATATATATAATTCGCTTTTGAGGCATCTAGCACGACACGGCGCGAACGAGCCGCGCAGCCGCTGCCGGTTGCGACATGCCCCGCCCGAATCCGTCTTCTGGAGAACATCATGTCAGACACTGCCTATCGCGCCGAACACACCGGTCTGCTTCTGGTCGATCCGTACAACGATTTCCTGTCGCATGGCGGCAAGATCTTCCCGATGATCGAAGCCGTTGCCAATGACGTCCGGCTTCTCGACAATTTGCGCGCCGCCGTCGGCGCTGCGCGGAAAGCGGGCATTCAGGTTTTCTACGTGCCGCATCGTCGCTGGCAGCCGGGCGATTACGAAGACTGGGATCATCCGAATCCGACGCAGCGCATCGTGCAGAAGCGCCAGTCTTTCGCGAAGGGAACGTGGGGCGGCGAATGGCATCCCGATTTCGTTCCGCAGGAAAACGACATCGTCATTCACGAGCACTGGGCGCAAAGCGGCTTCGCAAACACCGATCTCGATTTCCAGCTCAAGCAGCACAAGATTTCGCATGTCATCACCGTTGGCCTGCTCGCGAACACGTGCATCGAATCCACTGCGCGATTCGCGATGGAACTCGGTTATCACGTGACGCTCGTGCGCGACGCGACCGCCGCGTTTTCGGCAGAAATGATGCGCGCGGCTCACGAACTGAACGGCCCGACGTTCGCGCATTCGATCGTCACGACGGCCGAGTTGCTGGCCGCGCTGCCGGCATAAGGGGCGTCGCACGATGAAACTCACTGGAAATCTGCTTATCGGGGCACAGGAAGTCTCCGCGACGCGCGGCACGCTGATGGCGCTCAATCCCGCGATCGACGCGCACATTCCGCCTGAGTTCGCGCTTGGTGGCGTCGAAGAAGTGGATCGCGCGGCGCGTCTCGCCGACGAAGCCTTCGATAGCTATAACCACACGACCCTGGCCGAGCGCGCGAGCTTCCTCGAACGCATCGCGGATGGCCTCGACGCCGTGGCGTCTGAACTTGCACAGCGGGCGTCGCTGGAAACGGGCTTGCCGGTCGCACAACTCGAAGGTGAAACCGGCAAGGCTGCGATGCAGTTCCGCCAGTTCGCGACGGTCGTGCGGCAGGGACGCTTTCGGCAAGCGACCGTCGATCCCGCTCAGCCCGAACGGCAGCCGCGCCCGCGCATGGATCACCGCATGCAGAAAATCGCCATTGGACCGATTGCGATCTTCGGTGCCAGCAATTTCCCGATCTCCTATTCGGTCGCGGGCGGCGACACGGCTTCCGCGCTGGCGGCCGGCTGCCCGGTCATTCTGAAAGCGCACAACGCGCATCCGGGCGCTTCCGAAGTCCAGGCGCGCGTCATTCGTGAAGCGGTTGCCGCATCGGGGTTTCATGAGGGTGTGTTCTCGTTGGTCCGCGGTGGCGGGAACGAAGTGGGCGAGGCGCTCGTCGATCATCCGCTGATAAGAGGCGTCGCCTTTACCGGATCGGAGGCGGGGGGCATGGCGCTGTACCGTCGCGCGCAGCTTCGTCCCGAGCCGATTCCCGTCTTCACGGAAATGACCAGCGTGAATCCGACCTTCGTCTTGCCGGATGCGCTCGCGAATCGCGGTCGGGAGATCGGTGACGGCTTCGCCGAGCGCATGCTCGTCACGGTCGGCCAGGCGTGCCTCAAGCCGGCGATTCTGCTGGCCATCGACGGCGCGGGATTCGAGGTGCTCAAGGACGCCATGATCGCGCGCGTCGAGGCCATGCACGCGCGCACGATGCTGACGCCCGGGATCTTTCAGGCATACCGGAAGAATGTCGAGCGCCAGCTTTCGGCGGGTGCGGCCGAGATCGCTGCAGGAGGAAAGGGCGACGGCCCCTGGGACGGCCAATCGGTCCTTTTCGAAGTCGATGGCGCGGCCATGCTGGAAGAGCCTTCGCTTGCAGAGGAAGTATTCGGCCCTGCCGCGCTGCTGGTCCGTGTCGCCGATGCCGGGCAGTTGATCGCGCTGGCGAAACGCTTCCGGGGCCAGCTTTCGGCGACGATGCATATCGATTCGCGCGACCGCGTGCTGGCTTCGAGTCTGCTGCCTGTTCTGGAGCGATTGACGGGACGTATCGTCGTCAATGCGTTCGCGCATCCGCAAGAGGTGTCGTATGCGTCGATTCACGGCGGCCCGTTTCCCGCAACATCCGACAGTCGATTCACGTCGGTGGGGATGAGCGCGATCGAACGTTTCCTGCGGCCGGTCTGCTATCAAGGCTTCCCCGACGAACTGCTGCCCGAGGCGCTTCGGAGTGGCAATCCGCTGGGAATCTGGCGGCTGACGGATGGCGAGTTGTCGCGTGCCTAGATGGCTGCGCGCATGCGGACAAGAACGCGGCGTGAGCGGCAGGTGTCAGGCGGAAGGGCGTCAGGCGACGCCCTTCGTGCGGCTTCGACGATCGCCCTCAGCATTTCGCCGGTGAGCTTTTCTCCTCCGCATGCTTGTGCAACTCCGGCGGAGTGGCCGTGCCGCCGTGCTGTTCGAGGTACTTGCACGCGTCGACGATGTCACGCGCAAGCGTCATGGCGACGTTGTGGTTGATGTGAGGCCTCACCACCACGCGCAGGCTTCTCACGTCCTGCGCATCGGAAGGCATGGTGTAGGCGGACAGAACCCAACCCTTTTCGCGCACCTTGTTGGACACGTCGAATTCGTTGAACCTGGTTACCTTCGGATCGAGCGTCACGGCGACCACCGGAATGCGCTGTGTCTCGTTCATGATCGTGAAGTAGCCACTGTCGACGAGTGCAGTGCGCAACGCGACGGCATTCTTGAGCGTATGCGTCATGACTCGCTTGTAGCCATCGAAGCCGAGACGCAGGAACTGGTAGTACTGAACCGCGACGGGCGCGGCGTTACGGCTGAAGTTCAACGTCGCGGTCGGCATCTCGCCGCCGAGATAGTTCACGTAGAAGATCAGATCTTCGTTGAAGATCTTGCGCTCGCGGAAGACGACCCAACCGAGTCCCGGCGGCGTCAGTCCGAACTTGTGGCCCGATGCGTTGATCGACTGCACGCGCGGCAGCCGGAAGTCCCAGGCATAGTCGGGATAAAGAAACGGATTGACGAAACCGCCCGATGCGCCGTCGATATGCATCGGTATCGAAATGCCCGTTTTCTTTTCGTAGTCGTCGAGCCAGTCGTGTATCTCCTGAATGTCGTCGTCCTCGCCCGTGAAGGTCTGGCCCGCGATCGCCACCACGGCGATCGTGTTTTCATCGACATAACTGTCCAGTTGCTCGGCGGTGAGACGATAGTTTCCCGGTTTGAGCGGCACGATGCGCGGCTCGACGTCGAAGTAGCGCAGGAACTTCTTCCACACGATTTGAACGTTGCCGCCCGTGACCATGTTCGGGCGGCTCGCGTCTTTGCCGGCATTCTCCCGCGCCTTTCGCCAGTTCCACTTGTGGGCGAGTCCCGCCAGCATGCATGCTTCCGACGAGCCGATCGTGGCCGCGCCATAGGGTTCGACGCCCTTCGGCCCATTCCAGAGCTGATGCAGCCACCGCACCATGCGCCGCTCCATCGCGAAGAGCTGAGGGTACATGTCGTGGTCGATGTAGTTCTTGTACATGTTGCGCTTGGCGACTTCGACCGCCTCGGGTTCGGAGAAAGTCGTGACGAACGAGGACATGTTGAGCATCGGGTTGGTGTCGGTCCATTCGTCGCTTACCACGAGCGCTGCCGCGGCCCGGGCGGAGATGCCCTGCTGCGGGAACTCGTCTTCGGGAATGTCGAAGTTGAATTCGTCATACGGCGTGATCTTCTCGATCGGTACGTCCTTCGGCTCGCTCATCGCTCTCTCCTGAATCGAAGTCAACGCAATCCTCGACGTGGCGTCTGGATTCTGTCGAGGGTCTTGCCGGACGCCGCGTCGTAGCGTTCGACTTACTCGGCCATCAGTTGCGGATCTCCGCGTCGATTACGTGTAGTCGCTTGCACGCCTTCGATTCACCGGGAGCCGGAATTAAAGCCAATCAATACACCATTTTGGTGATGTCGGCGTGCGGGAGGGTGAAGAATCTCCGTATGCGAATGATGCGGTGTTTCGGCGCTCGCGGCCCCATTTGCGCGTCGAAACCGTGCGGATATGACTGGCGGGAGTTTTGCGCCGTCGGTGCGCATGCCGCCGACGCCCTCGCGATTCAACTTCGCTCGATCAGGCAAAAAGCCGTTGAATCTCGGCGTACGAGAGTGGGTTGTCGTCGAGCGATTCGGAGCGCCCGTGCGCCAGAAAGTCCTGCGTCATGGCCTTCGCTCTGCCGAGCAAGACCTGCGAAATGGCGCTGCCCGCACTGAGCCGGCGCACGCCGAGTTTCCCGAGCGTCGCCGCATCGGGCAGGCCGGGGAACGCCATCACGTTCAGCGGCAAGCGCGTCGCGCCGACGATCGCTTCGATATCCGACAGCCGCACGAGCGCGGGGAGAAAGAGACCATCCGCGCCGGCCGATGCATACAGATTCCCGCGCGCTATCGCCTCTTGCGGCTGCTTCACCTTCTCGACGAGACTCGCAAGAAAGACGTCGCTGCGCGCGTTGACGAAGAGGTCCGCGCCGGCCTTCGCGACGGCATCCTTGATCGCCTCGATCTTCGCGGCCAGAAGCGGCGCGTCGTCCGTGCGCTTCGACTCTGGTCACGACGCCGTCTGATTCACAATCTAGCGATCCGCGACGGAAAGGAAAAAGACCTTCTGGGCTGGGAAGTATGCCTTGGCCTAAGGCCGAGACGCTCCGTTGGCTTCATCGAGCGGGAGCGGAGGGACAAGCGCGCGGCCTTCGCGTGACATGGCGCGCCTCGCAAGAGGCTGGAGCTTCGACAATAGGAACCCGCATGAGCCGAAAAAGAATCTCGATCCGCCTGGCGTGGTCGATGACGTTGGGCGCATCGATATGGGCCATCGCCGGCGTCGCGTTCGCTGACGACGACGCGGACACGCGCGCCATGGACCTTCACGAAACGGTAGTCAAAGTGCCGATGACCGAGCACGGACTGTTCGGCGATCACGAACGCGACATCGTCGCGACCACCTACATGCCCGACGGCTCCGGACCTTTTCCGTTGATCGTCCTGAGCCACGGCAGTCCACCCGATGCGAGGGATCGCCCGAAGATCGGCCGCTATCGTGCGTTGCCGCAAATCCGGACATTCGTTGAACTCGGCTTCGCGGTCATCGTGCCGATTCGTCGAGGCTTCGGTGTAACGGGCGGAACTTACGAGGAACAATTCGGTACGTGCAGGAATCCTGATTATATTGCCGCCGGAAAGGAGGCGGCAAAGGATGTGCTCGCAGCCATCGCCTACGCCGCAACGTTGCCGCAGGTCGATCGGGATCACGTCGTGCTGGTTGGTCAGTCGGCAGGCGGATTCGCGTCGCTGGCCGCGGCGAGCTATGCACCGAAGGGGCTGGTCGCGGTCGTGAACTTCTCGGGCGGTCGCGGCGGGGACCCGTCGAAACATCCGGGCATACCTTGCGGCCCGCAGCAGATGGCCGACGCGATCCAACATTTCGCATCGACGACAAAAGTCCCGGTCCTTTGGCACTATGTTCAGAACGATCTGTACTTCGCGCCGCAGATCGTGGCGACGTGGTTTGCCGCGTTTCAGGCGGCAGGCGGTCAGGGACAGATGATCGTCGAACCGCCTTTTGGAAGAAATGGACACGGGATGTTTGGCGTCAGCGATTCCATTCCCGTCTGGTTGCCGCACGTCGAGCGCTTTCTCGCTCCGCTGGTGCCGATGAAGCAGTGACAGCGTTGAACGCGTCGCTCGTCCGGGCAAGGCTCGGCGAGCAAGGGCGGCTTGGTGTAGGCTACTCTGCGATTCACGTTTGCTTCGTTTCATACCATTCCAGTTGCCCTGCGCTCTGGCTTAGGAGATTACGATGCCCGATTCGCCTGTTTTGATCGTGGGTGCCGGACCCACCGGCCTGACGCTCGCGCTCACGTTGCAGCGGCACGGAATCGAAGCCCGTGTCATCGACAAACTCGAACGTCCCGCCGACTTGTCCAAGGCGCTCGCCGTGTGGCCTGCGAGTCTCGAAGTACTGGCCTCGCTCGGCATGCACGACGCATTCAGCCAGTCCGCGACCCCGCTACGCTCCGTGACGTTCGGCGATGGCGCCAAAAGGCTTGCACGCGTCGACATGGGCGAAGGAATAGACAGCGCCTATCCCCAGCCGATTCTCCT
This sequence comes from Caballeronia novacaledonica, assembly GCF_900258035.1. Classification (GTDB taxonomy): domain Bacteria; phylum Pseudomonadota; class Gammaproteobacteria; order Burkholderiales; family Burkholderiaceae; genus Caballeronia; species Caballeronia novacaledonica. The sequence goes on from NZ_OGTP01000004.1 coordinate 88,409, forward strand.
GCCGCAGTCGAAAACCGAACACATTCTCCATGAGCAGTACGTGGCATCGGGCGGTCGAGTCGAGCGCGGCGTCGAGCTCGTGTCGCTTGATGAAGACGGCGACGCCGTGACCGTCACGCTGCGCGATGCGCATGGGCACGAGGAAACGACGCGTGTCGCGTGGCTTGTCGGCGCCGATGGCGCGCGTAGCACGGTGCGCCACGCACTGGGGATCGAATTCGAAGGCTACACCGAGCCGGCGCTCTTTCTGCTGGGCGACGTGCACATCGATGGCGGCGATCTGGACCGGCATAGCATTCACATCTGGTGGCACAACGGCGGGACCGTCGCGCTCTTTCCGTTCGAGCATGACGTATGGCGCATCATCGTCGAACGCGAGGGCTCGCCGCAAACTGCTGGCGACGATTCGTCCGCCGATACGCCCGCGACGCTCGAAGAGCTGCAACAGGCGATGGACCGTCACGGGCCGCCGGGCACGCGGCTCTCGCAACCGGCGTGGCTATCGTCGTTTCGCACCAACGAACGCCTTGCCGTGCGTTATCGCGGCGCACGCGTGTTTCTCGCCGGCGACGCCGCGCATATCCACACGCCCGCCGGCGGGCAGGGCATGAACACCGGCATTCAGGACGCGTTCAACCTCGGATGGAAACTCGCCTATGTGCTTCAAAATCGCGGCGACGCGCAGACGTTGCTGGACAGCTACGAGGCCGAGCGTCGTCCCGTCGGTATTCAGGTTATCGATCATGCGTCGCGGCTGATGCATATGGGCATGTCCCGCAGCGCGCTGGTCCGATTCGTTCGCGATCTGGCCGTGACCGTGCTCGACCATATGCCCGCGCTGCAAATGCGTCTGCGCACGGAGATGTCCGAGACCGACATCACTTATCGAACCGGACCATTGCTCGCGCTCGCCGGCGACTCGCGGCATTTCGCGCGTGGACTGCCCGGCACGCGCGCCCGCGACGTTCACTGGACGGATGCCGCCGACGGCACCGCTCGCACGCTGTGGCCGTCGTTGAGCCCGGCGCTTCATACGCTCGTCACGTTCGGCGAGGCCGACGACATCGCCGCACGGGCCGCGCCCCATACCGACGCCGTGCAGATCGTCAGGCTTCCGGGAACAGGAGAGCACGCCGAGCGCTACGGATTCGAGGCGCCGGGCTTCGTGCTGATTCGTCCAGACCAAGTAGTCGCTCTGCGGGGCAGCGCGCAGGACGGATTCATACTCGACCGTTATCTCGAGCGCGTCGTTCGCATGGGCAGCGCGCCCGCCGCGTAGTGAGCGTCGCAAGCATGTGAAGTGTCACAACGAAGATGTGATATGGAATCCGAACGAATCGAATGAGATTGCGCGAACTGATCGAGGCTTCAAAGCATCGGCATATGCAGATGATGCGGATCGGCCATCATATCCGCCACACGCCTTAGCGCTTCGCGGCAATCCTCCCGATCCTGAGGCCCGCCGAGACACAACCGCAGCGCATTCGGCGGATTGCCATCCGTGGAAAATGCGGCCCCGGCCACCGCGCCGATGCCTTGATTCCGCAACTGAAGCGCCAGTTCCGGCGCACTCCAGTCGCTCATCGAGGGCACGGGCAGCCAGAGATGAAACCCTTGCGGGTCCGCGTCGAATGCGAGGCCTCGAAGCTCGGCCGACGCGATGATCTGTCTTGCCGCCGCTTCATCGCGAATGGAGTCGAGCACGTCGGCGGCGGTGCCGTCGTTGATCCATTGCGTCGCGAGCAGCACGGTGAACGGACTGGGCATGACCGTCGTCGCACGCAATGCGCCCGCGATGCGCTGAGTCTGCCGCGAAGTCGGCGCCTTCAGATACGCGACACGCAGTCCCGCGCCCAGCGTCTTCGATAAGCCGGTCACGTGATACGTCAGTTCGGGCGCGAGTTCCGCGAGCGTGGCGGGCGCGTCGAAAGGCAACATCCCGTAAGGCTCATCCTCGATGATCGGCACGTTGTAACGCAGGGCCACATCCGCAAGCGCCTCGCGCCGCTGCCGCGTCAGAGTCAACGTGCTGGGATTCTGCAAGGTCGGATTGCAATAGAATCCACCGGGCTTCTCCGTTCGGCACAATGCTTCGAACGCATGCGGCAGCGGCCCTTCATCGTCGCGAGGCAAAGCCTGCAAGCGCACGCCCAGTTGCGACGCGATCGCCTTGATCCCCGGATACGCGAGCGAATCCAGACAAATCATTTCGCCCGGCCGCGCAAGCTGCGAAACAAGCGCGACGAGTGCGCCGTGAATACCCGGACAGACGAGCACGGTTTCGACATCGCAATCCGGAATGCGTGCCTTGAGCCACTCGCGCCCCGCCGCGCGATCCGCCGCCGTGCCGCCGAAATCCTGATAGCGCAGCAACTGAAACGGGTCGGCACGCTCCATCAGACGCGCCGCCGATGCACGCAGACGCGCCGCGAGCGCGGGCGGCTCGGGCGGCATGTTCATCGACATCTCGACGCTGCTGCCGCCCGCGAGCGGCAGCGTCTGCGTTCTGCCGCGCACGAACGTGCCGCTGCCCGCGCGGGAATCGAGCAGGCCGCGTTTGCGCGCTTCCGCATAGGCACGCGCGACGGTGGTGTAGTTCAGCCCGAGCAGATCGGCGAGATCGCGCAGGCCGGGCAGACGGTCTCTCGGACGAAGCCGGCCGCTCGCGAGATCTTCCTCGATCAGATCGGGAATCGTCAGATACGCGGGCTTCCTGCTGTCTTCGAGCTTTCTGATCCAGTGATGCGCGAGCTGATTCATGACCGCGATGCCTCCGCAAGGGTTCGGCTGAACTTAGCATGACAAATCAATCGAACGAAAAAGAGATTGCATGTCGTGATCGCACTTGATTGCATTGATCGCATCGATGCACGGCTTCGGTGTGCCTCGCACCACGCACACGCTTTTCTGCGCTGAAATCGTGCGCGAGCCGCGCAGGCGCGATCGGGCGGCGTGCGGCGAATGCCCGCCGATCATGGCTTCCGCAAATTGTTTTCGGTTCGCGCATGCAAGTTCGTTTTGCTTGATTGCAAAGTGATTGCATTTCGCGGGCCAATCATTGGCATATCCGTTGCGTTTGAGCGTTCGCCGTCGCGATGAATGCGGTCGGCAACGACGGCTCGTTCGCGCACCCACACATCGGAGAATGCCATGCCCGCAGTCAATCAACCGCTTCACAAGAACGGCGACTTTCTGGTCGACTACGAAGAGAAAGTCTTCGAGGACGTGAAGGCCGAACCCGGCGAAAAGGCGCTCGTCACCTTCCATACGGTTGCGTTCGAAGGGTCGATCGGCTTCGTGAATCTGTTGCAGGCCACGCGCCTGCAACGCAAGGGCTTCGATACGTCGGTGCTGCTTTACGGTCCCGGCGTCACGCTCGGCCTGCAACGCGGCTTCCCGACGCTCGGCGACGAAGCCTTCCCCGGTCATCTCAACTTCAACAAGCAACTCCAGAAGTTCATGGCGGAAGGCGGCAAGGTGTACGCGTGCCGTTTCGCGTTGCAGGCCTTGTACGGACACGGCGAGGCCTCGCTGATCGAAGGAATTCGTCCGATCAACCCGCTCGACGTGCTCGATCTCCAGTTGCTCCATCGCAAGGAGAACGCGCTCGTCATCCACACCTGGACCGTGTGACGATCATGTCCGATGCTCTTGCCGGAAAGCGCATCGTGCGCGCCGCCGCCGTGCAGATCACGCCGGACTTCGAGCGCCCCGGCGGCACGCTCGACCGCGTCTGCACGGCCATCGACGAGGCCGCCGCGCAGGGCGTGCGGCTCATCGTGTTCCCCGAAACCTTCGTGCCGTATTACCCGTATTTCTCGTTCGTGCGCGCGCCGGTGGCATCGGGCGCGGATCACATGAAGCTCTACGAGGAAGCGGTCGTCGTGCCGGGGCCGGTCACGCAGGCAGTGGCCGAACACGCGCGGCTCGCGAACATGGTCGTCGTGCTCGGCGTGAACGAACGTGACCACGGCAGCCTCTACAACACGCAACTCGTCTTCGATACCGACGGCAAGCTGCTGCTCAAGCGCCGCAAGATCACGCCGACGTTTCACGAACGCATGATCTGGGGACAAGGCGACGCAGCGGGCCTGAAGGTCGTCGAAACGGGCGTGGGGCGCGTCGGTGCGCTGGCGTGCTGGGAACACTACAACCCGCTCGCGCGCTATGCGCTGATGACGCAGCACGAAGAGATCCATTGCAGCCAGTTCCCCGGCTCGCTGGTCGGTCCGATCTTCGCGGAGCAGATCGAAGTGACGATCCGCCATCACGCGCTGGAATCGGGCTGCTTCGTCGTCAACGCGACCGGCTGGCTGACCGATGCGCAGATCGAAGCCGTCACGCCCGATCCGAACCTGCAGCGTGCGTTGCGCGGCGGCTGCAATACGGCGATCGTCTCGCCCGAGGGCCAGCATCTCGCCGAGCCCTTGCGCGAAGGCGAGGGCATGGTGATCGCCGATCTCGACATGGCGCTCATCACGAAGCGCAAACGCATGATGGACTCGGTCGGTCATTACGCACGGCCCGAGTTGCTGAGCCTCGCGATCAACGATCGCCCGGCATCGCCCGTGACTTCCTTCAAGGACATTGAAAACGATGAGCGCCCGAGAGAACCTGCCGGCATCGACCCGGCAACTGATGACTGAGCTTCAGTCGAGCGGCCTGCGGCTCGTCGATCCGCGCGCGGGCGTGTCGAGCCGGCGTGGCGGCGCGGGGCCGTCGGATCACAAGGCGGTGACCGTCGATGGCGTGACCATCATGGTGCCCGTGCATACGAGCACCGCGTGGGCGTCGCCGTTCGTCGCCGGGCAGCCCGATGCGAACGGCAACAGCGCGCTCATGCGCAACACGATTCCGATCGCGAGCATCCGCTTTCCGAAGACGCCGCGCTTCTATGCGATGCAGACACTCGACGGCGTGCCGTACTCGCACATCGCCACGCTGCACAGCGCCGACGTGCTCGCGACGACGGTGCTGCAAAGCTGCATCCGCTACGAAAGCCGCCGCAAGTCGTGCAAGTTCTGCGCAATCGGCCAGTCGCTCGCGGCGGGCCGCACGATCGCGCGCAAGACGCCGGAGCAACTCGCGGAGGTGGCGCGCGCCGCCGTGCTGCTCGACGGCGTGAAGCACATGGTGCTCACGACCGGCACGCCGCCGACGCCCGATCGCGGCGCGCGGATTCTCTGCGAAAGCGCGTTCGCGATCAAGGCGGCCGTGAACTTGCCGATCCAGGCGCAATGCGAACCGCCCGACGACGACCGCTGGTTCGAGCGCATGAAGGCGAGCGGCATCGACACGCTCGGCATGCATCTCGAAGCGGTGACGCCGGCCGTGCGCGAACGGATCATGCCGGGCAAGGCGACGGTGCCGGTTTCGCGCTACATGGAAGCCTTCGAAGCGGCAGTCGCCGTGTTCGGGCGCGGACAGGTGAGCACGTACATCCTCGCGGGGCTGGGCGACGGCGCGCAGGCCATCGTCGATATGGCGCGCGAACTGATCGCGCTCGGCGTCTATCCGTTCGTCGTGCCGTTCGTGCCGATCAGCGGCACGCCGCTCGAAGATCATCCCGCGCCCGCGCCCGAATTCATGCGCTCGGTGCTGGCGCCGATCGGCGCGATGCTCGCGGACGCCGGCATGCGCTCCGCCGACATCAAGGCAGGCTGCGGCAAATGCGGCGCGTGCTCGTCGCTTTCTTCGTACGAGGTGTGACCATGTTCGTCGAAGCCATCGAAGGCGATGCATTCGATCTCGCCTACACGCCGGTCGAATTTCGCGTGAAGTGGGCGACGCTGCCCTGGGAAGCGGAAGAAGCGTACAAACTGCGCCGCGCGGTGTTCTGTATCGAGCAGGGCGTGTTCGTCGGCGATGACCGCGACGAAATCGACGAGCGGGCGCAACTGCTGGTCGCGCTGAGCTGCGTCGCGGGCATTCCGGAGCAGGTGGTCGGCACGGTGCGCATCCACGAAACGGAGCCGGGCGTGTGGCTCGGCTCGCGGCTCGCGGTGCACGCGGCATTCCGTTCGCACAGCAAGATCGGATCGACGCTGATCCGGCTCGCGGTGTCGAGCGCGCATGCGCTCGGATGCGAGACCTTTCTGGCGCACGTGCAGGCGCAGAACGTGCCGCTTTTCAGGCGCCTGCGCTGGGACACGCGGCAGGAAGAGACGCTCTTCGGCCGCGCGCATCATCTGATGCGCGCGCAGCTCGACGCGTATCCGCCGTGCCTGACGCCGCAAAGCGGATTCGTCGCGTTGGCGCGGAGGATGTCGTGAGCGCGCTGAGCGGCCTCGTCGAGCGTTTGCGCGAAAGTCGCGGCTTTCGTCACAAGCGCGACATTTCGGACGTGCTGTCCCGGCTGCCCGCGAGCGCGCAGGCCGTGCCGATCGGCGACGACTGCGCCGCGATCGCCGATGGCGACGGCTATCTGCTCTTCGCGATCGAAGGTCTGGTGAGCGACTTCGTGCGCACGATGCCGTGGTTCGCCGGCTACAGCGGCGTGATGGTGAACGTGAGCGACATCTACGCGATGGGCGGCCGTCCGCTCGCCGTCGTCGATGCGCTGTGGAGCGGCGACGCGCAAGCGGCAGCCGACGTGCTCGCGGGCATGGCGGCGGCCTCGGCGGCGTATGGCGTGCCGATCGTCGGCGGACACAGCAACGTGCGCAGCGAAGGCGCGCAGCTCGCGGTGGCGATCGTCGGGCGGGCGCGCACGCTCCTGACGAGCTTCGACGCGCGCCCCGGCGACGCGCTCGTGATGGCCGTCGATCTGCGTGGACGTTTCGAGGATCCGTATCCGTTCTGGAATGCATCGGTCAGCGCGCCCGCAGGCCGCGCCCGTGGCGATTTCGAACTGCTGCCCGCGATGGCCGAAGACGGCCTGTGCGATGCCGCGAAGGACATCAGCATGGCGGGCGCGCTCGGCACCGCGCTGATGCTGCTCGAATGCTCGAAGGTGGGCGCACGCATCGATCTCGATGCCTTACCGCGCCCTGAGGACGTCGATTTCGAGCGCTGGCTGACCGCGTTTCCGAGCTTCGGATTCGTGCTGTCCGTGCGTCCCGAACATGTCGGCGCGGTGCTCGCGCGCTTTGCCTCGCGCGAACTTGCGAGCGCGGTGATCGGCGAAGTGAATGCGTCGCGTGAAGTCGTCGTGACGCGTGGGAATGACACCGCGTTGCTGTGGAGCCTGCGCGAGGAGCCGTTCATATGTGCGCGATGAGCAGGCTGCGGATCGCGTTGCTGACGCACTCCGTGAATCCGCGCGGCGGCGTCGTGCATGCGCTCGAACTCGGGCGCGCGCTGCACGAACTCGGTCACGATGTCACGGTGTTCGCGCCGGCGCGCGAGGGTGAAGCGATGTTCCGCGCGTCGCCGTGCCGCGTCGTGCTCGCTCGCGTGGACGGTGAAACGCGAGGCGTGGCCGGCATGGTCGAGCAACGCATCGGCGCACTGAAACGCGTGCTGTTGCGGGAGGACGCGAGTCGCTTCGACGTGCTCCACGCGCAAGACAGCATCGGCGGAAACGCGCTCGCGGAGTTGAAGGAGAAAGGCGCGATTCGCGGCTTCGTGCGCACGGTTCACCATCTCGATCATTTCGACGATGTCAGGCTCGCGCACTGGCAACGGCGCGCGTGGCAGGACGCCGATGAAGTGCTGTGCGTGAGCGAAACCTGGACGCGGACGATGCGCGCATCGTATGGCGTGACGGCGCAAACCGTCGCGAACGGCATCGACCGGGCGCGCTACGGCGCATCCGCCGATGGCGACACTGAAACGCTGCGCGCACGCTTCGGCATCGGCTCGGGGCCGGTCGTGCTGGCGGTCGGCGGCATCGAGGAACGCAAGAACACGGCGATGCTGCTCGAAGCCTTCGCGTCGCTGCGCGCGTGGCGGCCTTCCGCGCAACTGCTGCTCGCGGGCGGCGCGAGCCTGCTCGATCACGACGCCTACATGCGCGGCTTTCTCGATCGCGCAGCCAAGTTGAAACTCGACGTGGGAAATCGCGGCACGCCGGTCATCGTGACCGGCGCGCTTCCGGATGCATCGATGCCGGCGCTCTTTCGTATCGCGGATGTCGTCTCGATGATCTCGCTACGGGAAGGCTTCGGTCTCGTCGTGCTCGAAGCGCTCGCGAGCGGGCGTCCGATCGTGGTGTCGCGAATCGCGCCCTTCACCGAATATCTCGACGATCGAACCTGCACGTTCACCGATCCGCACGATGCCGCCGCGATCGCCGCCGCGCTCGTCGAGGCGATCGACGGCGCGAGCAGCATCGACTTCCTTCATGCCGTGCCCGCTCTGCTGCGACGCTTCACCTGGCAAGCCAGCGCTTTGCGTCATCTCGACATCTACAGTAAGTGGCTCGCGCAATCTCAACCTGCAACCGGAACTCAGCCATGCCAGTCATGCATTTCCTGATTCGTTGGCCGGACGGCGTGGAGGCGAACTGCTATTCGCCTTCGACCGTGGTCGGCGAGTATTTCGCGGCCGGCGAAAGTTATTCCGTCGGCGATTTCGTCGCGCGTTCGCGCGAGGCGCTGAACATCGGCTCGGAGCGCGTGCGCGAGAAATATGGCTTCGCGTGCTCGGCGGCGCTCGATCAGCTTGCGCGCATCGAAGAGGATGCGGGCCGATTCAGCGATGCGCACGACGCACGCGTGACCGTGCTCGCGCTCGCTTGAATCAGTCGTCGATTTGAAGGAGGGGAAGGGTCATGTCGAACATCGATTCAGTGCAGGGCGCGCCGGCGCATTACGGCGTCATCGTCATCGGCGGCGGACAGGCCGGGCTCTCGGCCAGCTACTTTCTGCAACAGGCGAACATCGATCATCTCGTGCTCGAGAAGCACAGTGTCACGCACACCTGGCGAACGCAGCGCTGGGACACGTTCTGCCTCGTGACGCCCAACTGGCAATGCGCGCTGCCGGGACATCCGTATCAGGGCGCGGACCCGCATGGCTTCATGAAGAAAGACGAGATCGTCGCGTATCTCGATGCATTCGTCGCCAAGGTGAATGCGCCGGTGCTCGAACGCGCGGCCGTCACGCGCGTCACGCGCGACGCGCAAGGACGCTACGCCGTGAAGAGCACGCGCGGCGAGTTCACGGCGGATCAGATCGTGGTTGCCTCGGGTGGCTATCACACGCCCATCGTGCCGCGCATGGCCGAGCGTCTGCCTGCGGGCATCGCGCAGGTGCAGTCATCGGAATATCGCAACGCCGATGCGCTGCCGCCCGGTGCGGTGCTCGTGGTCGGCTCGGGTCAGTCGGGCGCGCAGATCGCGGAGGATCTGCATCTGTCGGGACGCAAGGTTCATCTCGCGGTCGGCGAGGCGCCGCGTTGCGCGCGTTTTTATCGCGGCCGCGATGTCGTCGACTGGCTCGCGGACATGCGCTATTACGACATGCCCGTGACCGATCATCCGCTGCGTGAAGGCGTGCGCGACAACACCAATCATTACGTCACGGGCCGCGATGGCGGACGCGATATCGATCTGCGCCGCTTCGCGCTCGAAGGCATGGAACTGTTCGGCCGGCTGGAAGATTTCCGCGACGGCAAGCTGCATTTTGCGACCAACCTGCGCGCGAATCTCGACGACGCCGACGATACCTACAACCGCATCAACGCGAGCATCGACGGCTTCATCGCGAAGCACGGACTCGATGCGCCGTCCGCCACGCCGTATGAGCCGCTCTGGCAGCCGGACGGGGAGCGCGCGGAACTCGATCTGCAGGCGAGCGGGATCACGTCGATCGTCTGGTGTATCGGCTTCACGCCGGACTTCGCATGGCTCGACGCGCCGGTGTTCAACGGGCGAGGATATCCGTCGCACAGGCGCGGCGTGACGGCGGTGAAGGGGCTGTATTTTGTCGGCTTGCCGTGGCTGCACACGTGGGGCTCGGGCCGTTTTTCCGGCGTGGCGCGCGATGCGCAATTTATCGTCGACGCCGTCTGCGCGGAGCGGGTGTCGATTGCGTGCGCCTAGCGCTCTCATGCCCCACGACGATCTGTATCGCGCGGCATGCGGCAGACCGGCGCGTGGACGCACTTGCGCGTATGTTGTATCTGACCGTGACAGAGTAGGAATACTGCTTAAAACAAGGCCTCTTTCAAACTCGAAGCCGCTCCGCGCTACATCTACATGAGTCGAGTCCGGAGCGGTTGATTGGCTGCTTAATTGAGCACTTCGGCAAGCGGGCCAGGTTCCTCCGTTGACGAACGTCCGCTCACAGGAAATTGTGGCGGCTTCGCCGGTGGCTGATAAATCGCTGCCGTGCAGCCGCACGATGAGGTACTCTTTCACTGGCGCTCAGGGTAGCACGCTGGTCTCGGTCATTCGGCCGCAGGAAAGCGTTTCTGTCGCGCCGAGGAGGAGCACATGAGCCTGTTCCGGAAAATACTCGTCGCCTTCATTTTCGTTGTGGCTTCCTGTGCTGCCTATGCCCAATCACAGAAGGGCGAGATGGCCATACCATCCACGGCAATCGACATTCTGCTCGATCCCGACGCAATCATGCTTGGGCACGCCAAGGCCGCGAATGAACGCTTGCGGAAGGTGTATCCCAAGGGCTTCGCGTTGGACGAGTCACACAAACCGCACATCACCTGCCTCCAGCGGTTCGTGAAGACAGCCGATCTCGAGAAAGTCTACGAAGCCATCGACCAAGTCCTGGCCGATGAAAAGCCGGCGACCTGGAAACTCAAAGCCCGCGGGTACTACTTCATCCCGTTCAATGATCTCGGCCTTGCCGGGATCGTGATCGAGCCAACCGACGACCTGATCCGGTTCCAGCGAAAGCTGATCGATGCCGTCGAACCATTCACCGTGAACGCCGGCACGAAGGCGGCTTTCGTCACCACACGAGAAGATCCCGAGATCAACCAACCCACTATCGACTACGTGAAGTCGTTCGTACCGGATGCGAGCGGCGAGAAGTTCAACCCGCACGTGACAATCGGCTTGGCGTCGCAGGCGTATTTGAAGCAGATGCTAGATGAGAAGTTCGATGCATTCACGTTTTCGCCGGCCGGAGTGTCCGTCTACCAACTCGGTAACCTCGGGACGGCGCAAAAGAAACTCAAGAGCTGGGAGTTGAAGCGCTGAAGTCACGCAGCTTTCGGGCCTTGCGACACGTTGTCTGGCTGATCTTGAGTACGTCTGCGGCATTGAGCGTCCCCTTCCGGCGACAAGAACAGAGAATCGAAGGGCGACTTCGGGCATGGCTACTGGACGACAGTCGGCCAACTATCATTCTGCGACGTGGGGGCGTGACGCGTCGGCGTTTGATGCGCCCTAAAGAGCGGCGCTGCTCTGAAAAACGCATTCGCGTGTGATCAAAATCCGGGCTGCCCGGTGCCCGAACGGTTTGGCAGGGCGGCTAAAGTTGATAGCCGTCCCGCGCCACGAGCGCATTCGCCACTGGATACGACTTCTCGCCGACATGCGCTCTGGTCGTCAGCGCCACGACGCTCAGGCTGATCATCTCGGCTTCGCGAAACACCGTGCGAAATCGATGCCGCGCGCCGTCCAAAACCTATGACATTTTCTCCGACCCGAACCGCTTGAATTCCGCCGTCGCGCCGAATTTTTCTCATTTCGATGTGAGAAAAACTCGACGCGTTTCCGCGTTTCCGCGTTTACATGTATGTCGAGTCCGTGGGAGTAGTGGTCTACTCATCACACCAGTCAAGTCATCGCACATTGGAGCGGAGCAGACATGAACATGACAGAGGCGGCAACCGTCGAGCGGTCGACAATTCGAAAGATCTCGTGGCGGCTCGTGCCGTTCGTCGGATTGATGTTCTTCATCAATTTTCTCGACCGGACCGCGATTTCGTTCGCCGGACCCAACGGGATGAGCAAGGATCTGGGCCTCACCGCCGCACAGTTCGGACTCGCGGCGGGCGTGTTCTTCATCGGCTACATCGTGCTGGAGATTCCCAGCAATCTCGCGCTCCACAAGTTCGGCGCCAGGCGCTGGCTCGCACGCATCATGGTGACGTGGGGCGTCGTCGCGCTGCTGTTCACCTGGGTGAGCAGCGTGAACGGGCTTTACACGCTGCGCTTTTTGCTCGGCGTGGCCGAAGCGGGCTTTTTTCCGGGCGCGATCCTGTTCCTGAGCATGTGGGTCCCGGCGAAGCATCGCAGCCATATCCTCGCGCTGTTCTATCTCGCGCAACCGCTCACGATCGTCATCGGCGCGCCGGTCGCGGCCTTGCTGATCGGCGCAAACGGTCTCTTCGGACTCGCCGGCTGGCGCATCATGTTCTTCGGCGTCGCGATTCCGGCGATCCTGGTCGGCGTCATCGCGTGGTTCTATCTGACCGACAAGCCCTCGCAGGCCAAATGGCTGACCGCCGCGGAACGCGAATGGCTGATCGCGAAGCTCGAAGCCGAGGAAAAAGAGAAGGGCAGCAGGAGCGCCGCGCATCACGGCAATCCGCTCGCCGCGCTCGCCAACGGCCGCGTGTGGATGTTCTCGCTGATGTACTTCGGCCTCATCTACGGCTTGTATGCGCTGGCGTTCTTCCTGCCGACGATCATCGGCGGATTCGAGACGCGCTTCGGCACGCACTTCAACGTGTTTCAGAAGGGTTTGATCACGGCGATTCCGTATCTGCCCGCGGCGATCGCACTGTTCCTGTGGAGCCGTGACGCGACGAAGCGCGGCGTGCGTTCCTGGCACATCTCCGTGCCGGCGCTGATCGGCGCACTGAGCGTGCCGCTCGCGTTGCAGATGGGCTCGCCCACCGCGAGCATCGCGGTCATCACCGTGACGGCCTGCGCGATCTTCTGCGCGCTGCCGAACTTCTGGGCGCTGCCGGGACGCTTCCTGTCGGGTGCGGCGGCCGCGGCGGGCATCGCGCTCATCAACACGGTCGGAAATCTGGCGGGATTCGTCGCGCCGTACATCACCGGCATCGCCAAGGACATGAGCGGTTCGTATCAACTGCCGATGCTGATCGTCGGCGCGATGATGCTGATGTCCGCCGTGCTCGCCCTCGCCATCGGACGCACGAGCACGCAGACGTCGCTCGAACCCGTGAAAGCGCATTGACATTCACCTCGCCGGGGGCGCGCGCCCCGGCTCACATCGACTGCTGAAGGAGAGTTGGAATGAAAGAGAAAATCGCATTGTTCGGCGCGGGCGGAAAGATGGGCGTGCGCCTGTCGAGCAATCTGCTGAAGTCGGACTATCGTGTGGCGCACGTCGAGCCGGGCGCGGCGGGTCAGAAGCGCCTGAAGGACGAACTCGGCCTCGGCGTCGTGTCGGCGGATGCCGCGCTCGACGGCGCCGATGTCGTCATCCTCGCCGTGCCCGATACGCTCATCGGCAAGCTGTCGCACGAAATCGCGCCGAAGCTCAAAGCCGGCACGATGGTCATGACGCTCGACGCCGCCGCGCCTTTCGCCGGCCATCTGCCGGATCGCAAGGACCTGACGTACTTCGTCGCGCATCCATGCCATCCGATCATCTTCAACTACGACCTCGACGAGAAGTCGCTGCACGATCACTTCGGCGGCGCGCACGCGAAGCAGTCGATCGTCAGCGCGTTGATGCAGGGACCGGAGGAAGCGTTCGATCTCGGCGAGGCGGTCGCGAAGGTGATCTATGCGCCGATCCTGCGTTCGTATCGTCTGACCGTCGATCAGATGGCCATTCTGGAGCCGGGTCTTTCGGAAACGATCTGCGCGACGCTGCTTTACGTGATGCGCGAAGCGATGGACGAAACAATCAAGCGCGGCGTGCCCGAGCAGGCGGCGCGCGACTTCCTGCTCGGCCATATGAACATTCTCGGCGCGGTGATCTTCAACGAGATTCCCGGCGCGTTCTCCGATGCGTGCAACAAGGCGATCGAGTTCGGCAAGCCGCGTCTCATGCGCGACGACTGGAAGAACGTGTTCGATCGCGAAGAGATCGCCGAGAGCATCCGCCGGATTACGTGAAGACCCCGTGAGCATCGCGTGATTGCATCGCTGAACTGACTTTGAGGATATGAACGTGACTGAACGCATCCACGCCACTTACTGGCTCGAAACCGGTGTCGATCCGCAGCAGGCCGCCGACGTGATCGCGGGCGAGCAGTCGAGCGGCACCTTCATCGCGCTGCCGAACGAGACGCCCGAACTGAAGGCACGCTCGGGCGCGCGGGTCGAGCGGCTGGAGGTGCTCGGTCACAGCGGCACGCCGAGTCTCGCGGGCGGCATCGAATCGGCGCGTTATACGCAATGCGCGCTGGAGCTTTCGTGGCCGATCGAAAACTTCGGCGCATCGTTGCCGAATCTGATGTCGACGATCGCGGGCAATCTGTTCGAGTTGCGGCAGGTGTCGGGGCTGCGCCTGACGGACTTGCGCTTGCCGCCTTCGTTCGCGAAGGCGTATCCGGGGCCGGCGTTCGGCATCGAAGGCACGCGCAGACTGAGCGGCGTGACGCGTGGGCCGCTGATCGGCACGATCATCAAGCCGAGCGTGGGTTTGTCACCGGAAGAAACCGCAGAGCAGGTCAAGGCGCTGGTGGCGGGCGGCATCGACTTCATCAAGGATGACGAACTGCAAGGCGACGGTTCGCATTGTCCGTTCGACGAACGCGTGCGCGCGGTCATGCGAGTCGTGAACGAGCACGCGGACCGCACCGGCAAGAAGGTGATGGTCGCGTTCAACGTGACCGGCGATCTCGATCAGATGAAGCGCCGCCACGATCTCGTGCTCGAACAGAACGGAACGTGCGTGATGGCCGTGCTCAATTCGATCGGGCTCGTCGGCATGACCGAGTTGCGCAAGCACAGCCAGTTGCCGATTCACGCACATCGCGCGGGCTGGGGCTATCTCACGCGCTGTGAAGCACTAGGATGGGACTATGCGCCGTGGCAGAAACTCTGGCGTCTCGCCGGCGCGGATCATCTTCACGTGAATGGGCTGCGCAACAAGTTCAGCGAAGCGGACGAGAGCGTGATCGCGGCGGCGCGCGCCGTGCTTGCGCCCGTGATGCCGGACGCGCCATTGCCCGCCATGCCCGTCTTCAGTTCGGGTCAGACGGGCTTGCAGGCAGCCGACACCTGCGAGGCGATCGGCTGCGCGGATCTGATCCATACGGCGGGCGGCGGCATCTTCGGCCATCCGGGCGGCGTGGCCGCGGGCGTCGAGGCATTGCGCGAAGCCTGGGTCGCGGCGATGGAAGGTGTGCCGCTCGCGCGTCATGCCGAGCGCAATCCCGCATTGAAGGCCGCACTGGAGTTCTGGCAATGACCGACGAGCACAGCCCGCAATGGCCCGACGGCGTCCTGCTCGCCTACTACGGCGACGATTTCACCGGCTCGACCGATGCAATGGAAGCGATGACCGCCGCCGGCGTGCCGACGCTGCTCTGCCTCGACGCGCCGACGCCCGAGCTGCTCGCGCGCTTTCCGGGCGTGCGCTGCGTGGGGCTTGCGGGATCGTCGCGCGGGCGCAGTCCGCAATGGATGGACGACGCGTTGCCGGGCGCGTTCGCGAGCCTGGCCGCGCTCGGCGCGCCGATCCTGCAATACAAGGTCTGTTCGACCTTCGATTCATCGCCGCAGACGGGCTCGATCGGCCGCGCGATCGATATCGGCGTGAAGCACATGCCCGGCGCGTGGTCGCCGATGATCGTCGGCGCCCCGCGTCTGAAGCGCTATCAGGCGTTCGGCAATCTGTTCGCATCGGTCGATGGAATTGGTTATCGGCTGGACCGTCATCCGACGATGTCGCGCCACCCCGTCACGCCGATGAACGAAGCCGACCTGCGCGTGCATCTCGGCCATCAAACCCGGCGCGACATCCGGCTGATCGATTTCGTGCAGTTGCGTTCGGGAAAAGCGCACGAAAGCCTCAACGCGCCGACCGGCCCTTCCACGCCCGTCGTCCTGATCGATGTGCTCGACGAAGAAACGCTGGCCGCCGCGGGCAAGCTCGTCTGGGAAGCGCGCGGCGAGGGCGTGTTCACGGCGTCGTCGTCGGGCTTGCAATACGCGCTGGCCGCGCACTGGCGCGCGCTCGGGCTCGTGCCCGAGGCGCCGTCGCTGCCGGTGGCCGGTCCCGTCGATACGATTGCCGCCGTGAGCGGGAGTTGTTCGCCGGTGACGGCCGCGCAGATCCGCTGGGCGCGCGACAACGGCTTTTGCGTCGAGCGGCTCGATCTGCGGCGCGCGCTCGACGCCGACACGCGCGCGGCCGAAATCGCGCGCGCGGTGCAGGTGGCCGTCGATGCGCTGTTGCGCGGCCGCAGCGCGCTCGTCTTCAGCGCCGAAGGCCCGGACGACCCCGACGTGCTCGGCTTCGACGACATCGCCGCGCGCGCGAAGCTCACGCGTCCGGAGGCGGCGCGGCGCGTGGGCGAAGCGCTCGCCGATGTCATGTTGGGCATGCTCCAGCGCACGCGCGTGTCACGCGTGGTCGTGGCGGGCGGCGACAGCTCGGGCGAAGTCGCGAGCCGTCTCGGCATCGCGGCGTTGAGCGTCGCCGCGGGCATGGCGCCGGGCTCGCCGCTATGCCGCGCATGGTCCGACGATCCGCAGCGCGACGGGCTGGAAATTGCGCTCAAGGGCGGGCAGATCGGCGCGGCGTCGTTCTTCGGTTCGGTGCGCGAGGGACGTCTTTTGGGATAATCGTGGTTTGATCGATGCGAGAAAACTGCGATGGCCGAAGCAATTCAGCGGCGCAAGCTGTATCAGGAAGTGCTGGACCGGCTGATGGAGCGCATCCAGTCGGGCGAGGTCGCGCCCGGCGAGCAGCTTCCATCGGAGCGCGAACTGATGGAAACCTACGGCGTGGGCCGGCCGGCCATCCGCGAGGCGCTGCAAACGCTGGAACGCGCGGGCATCGTCGAGATCGCGCATGGCGAACGCGCACGCGTGGTCGTGCCGACGGCGCAAAGCCTGATCGCGCAGATTGCGGTCGGCACGATGCATCTGCTGCGCACGCAGCCGGACATGCTCGATCATCTGAAATCGGCGCGGCTCTTTCTCGAAACCGGCACCGCGCGCATGGCCGCCGAGCGCGCCAGCGACGACGATGTCGAACGCCTGCGCGCGAAAGTGCGGGCACAGCGCGCCGCGCGCGCGGACCGCGATGAATTTCTCGAATGCGACATGGCGTTTCATCGCGAGATCGCGCAGATCACGGGCAATCCGATCTATCCGTCCATCGTCGAGTCGATCTTTCGCTGGGCTGCCGAATACTATCGGCCGATGGTGCGCGCGCCCGGCGCGGAGCAACTCACGCTCGCGGAGCACGAGCGCATCGTCGAGGCTATCGCGCGGCGTGACGGGAACGCCGCTGCGGAGGCGATGCATGCGCATCTGAGCCGCGCGAATGCGTTGTATGGGAAGCTGATTTTGTCGTGAGTTGTCGGCCGGTTCGAGCTGGGCGTTTCTTTCGGTGGCGTCGAAATGCGCTGCATGCGCGAAGCGATGCGCTCGTGGGGGCCGGACCTTCTCAAGGGCATCGAACTGCCGTTGATCGCCTTGCTGATGCAAATGGCGACGCATCACACACGGCGGTTCCTCGCCGCCTATCTCGCGCTGATCGCCGGCATCGGCTTCGTGACGACGTTCTTCACGCCGGAGACGCGGCGCCGCGCCCGATCAACCGGGTGCGTAGCGCTCTTCGCGCTGTGCGCCTGCGCTGTCCGCCCCGTCGAGAAACGCCGTCATTTCCTTGAGGCTTTCGTTCATTTCAGCAATCAGCCACTGCTCCAGTTGCTTCACGTCCGCATGCGCGCGCAGATGCGGCGCCACCCACAGCACCAGTTGACGCGGCCCGCGTACGAAGCCGAACGGCGCGCACAGCTTGCCCGAGATCAGGTCGTTCATGACGAGCATCTGCGGCACCAGCGCGATGCCGAGGCCACACACTGCCGCCTGAATCAGCAAGTAGAAGTGATCGTAGACGCCGGCCGATTCCTGCGGCACCGCATCGAAACCCGTCGCGCTGAACCAGTCGGACCAGGCTTCCGGGCGGGTTCTCGTCGACAGCAGCGTGGCGCGTTCGAGATCGCGCGGCGTCGCAAGGCCCTGCGCCTTCGCATATGCGGACGAGCAGACCGGGCCGATCCATTCGTCCATCAAGGTGCGCGTGAGCGCGCCCTTCGGCGGCTCGATCGTGCTCGCGCGGATCGCGACGCTGATCTTGTCGCGCACGAAATCGATCTGGTCGTAGTTCATGTTGAACTGCAATTCCGTCTGCGGATGCCGCTGATGAAAACCCGCGATGCGCGGAATCAGCCAGTACATCATCACCGACGCGGAGCACGACAGCATGAGCGGCTCGGGCCTCAGCTGCTCGATGCTCGCGTCGATCAAGGTGAACGCGGCGCTCAGGCCTTCCGCGAGACGCGCGCCTTCAGGCGTCGGATCGGACGATTGCGACGAGCGCACGATCAGGTTGAGTCCGAGCGTCTCCTCCAGCGACTTGATCTGCCGGCTGATGGCGCCGTGCGTGACGCACAGCTCGTGCGCCGCGAGCGTCATGCTGCGCAGCCGCGCGACGGCTTCGAACGCGCGCAATGCGTTCAGGGAAGGACGCGGGGTGTGCATGAATGTCTCCTCATCCGCCGATGGTCGCTTCTACGGGTTTTTATCCGTATCGCGTGAGATTTTCTCACGGCTTGGCGAAAGCAAAATCGAACAGCGTGACCTGCGGGAGTGGGCCGGGTATCGAAGATCGTGCCGCCGCCGTTGCGCGGCGCTCGAATTGCGAAGTTCGGCAAAATCGTCAACCACCCGTGATCTCAACTCCTTATGCGACGCCCTTAGCGCAGTGCAGCCGCTACCGCCTCGTCGATCTGGAGTGCAAAGCGCGCTTCGACATCGGGAACAGCGTAGCCAATCGACAGTTCCAGATACGCGTCGCCTAGCACCAACTGAACGAAAGTCGCGGCTCGCAATGCAGCGGTCGATTCGTCGAATCTCTTTCGGAGAATTGTTGCCGCGAAGGCCCGCACGACCTTTGCCCCGTTTTCGTAAAACACCTGGCCGAGTTCCGGAAGACGCTCGGCCTCGGCAACGATGGCCCGGTAAAGCCGCAGATAATCCGGCTCGATAAGGATTTGTGCCAACGCCCGTCCCAAGTCGTGCAACTCGACGTCGGGCGAGCCGTCGGACTGCTCGTCCTGACCGCTGACGAGAAGTGCGCCCACTTGAGCGCACATCGAGCTCACCAGACCGACGAAGAGCGCCTCCTTCGACTTGAAATGCCGATAGACCGTCTGTTTGCCGACGCCCGCAGCCGCGGCGACGTCGTCCATCGTTGCCAGGCCGAAACCCTGGCTTAAAAAAACGGTTCTCGCACCGTCGAGGATGGCGGACCGCTTACGGCGCTGCAGCGGGCTCAGGTCGGTAAGAGAAGACGTGTTCATCCCCCATAAATAACAGATCGCCGAGTGGTTGACAAGACTGACCAGTCTCGTTTAGATTTGGCGAAAACGAGACTAATCAGTCTCGTATGTGTGACTTATCGACTTCGCAGGCACTCATCGAGGAGAACGCCATGGAACTGTTCATGACAGGTGGCACGGGCTACATCGGACAAGCGGTCGCGCGCAAGGCAATCAGCCTCGGCCATCAGGTGACGGCCCTGGTGCGCGACGACAAATCGGCGGGCGCGACCGCGCTGGCAAGTCTCGGCGTGAAACTGCATGGCGGCGACTTGCGTGATCCATCGTCTTTCGCTGCGACTGCCGGCGCCGCCGATGGCGTGTTGCACGCCGCATCGACCAACGACGCCGCCGCCCCCGCTGCCGACAAGGCCGCAGTCGAGGCGATGCTTTTGCATTCGAGGCCAGGCGCGGCGTTTGTCTATACGTCGGGCACCTGGGTCTACGGCAATACGAATGGCGAGCCCGCAACTGAAGCATCGGCGTTGAACCCGACACCACTCGTCGCCTGGCGGCCCGAAGTGGAGCAACGCGTGCTGGCGCTCGCAGCACGTCGCTCGATTGCCGCCGTGATCCTGCGGCCGGCGATGGTGCACGGACACGGCGGCGGCGTCTTCGGCATGCTTGCCGGTATGGTCCGTCAGACCGGCAGTGTGAGAGTCGTCGGCGATGGTCGCAACCAATGGCCCGCCGTGCACGTCGATGATCTCGCCGCTGCATATCTGAGCGCGATGGCGCGGCTGGCGAGCGGGGACGATCAAGTCGCCGGACAGATCCTCAACGTAGTCGCGGAAGAAGCCGTTGCCGTCGCCGAAATGGGCGAGGCGATTCGGGCCTCGGTTGCGGCCGATCGCGTCGAATTCTGGCCGCTCGACGATGCTCGCCAGTCGCTTGGGCCATTTGCTGACGCACTGGCTCTCGACCAGACGGTAAGCGGCCAGCATGCCCGGCGCGTTCTTGCGTGGGAACCCCAAGGCCCTGGCCTGATTGCGGACCTCTCCGTGCAGAAGCACTTTCAGCAAGGCAACGGAGAATGACGATGGCGTTAAACATTGCCTCTTTCGAATCGGTTCTCGCGACGATCGTGGCGGTTCTGTTCACGGTTGCCGGAGTGGTCAATCTCGCGGGACCCGGCGCGGTGAAGCGCGACTTCGCACGCTGGGGTTATCCGGCATGGTTTCGTTTGCTCTGCGGTGCTCTCGAACTGTTGAGTGCGGCACTTATTGCCGGACACCAAACCCGAGTCTTGGGCTTGATGCTGTCCGGTGCAATCATGATCGGTGCACTCTTCACGTTGCTGCGAAATCGAGAGCCGTTCGGGCATCTCGCCCCGGCGCTGATCTTCTCGGCCCTCGTTGTATTTACTGTCGTGCTGCGTGGTTGAGGCTTGCTCGGGAACTTGAAATGCACATGCGGATATCGTCGCGAAGGCCAGGACGACCGTGCATGTCCGACGGCCGCTTTGCGTGGGGGCGACTGACACTAATGGGTCGAGTACAGAAGACGGCGCCACGGCCGCAAGAGGAAATCTCGTTTCTCCTCTTGGGAGCGAGGGCGTTGTGCGCGGGACATGTTGAGCAGATCGAGCGATCTACATCAGTCGAAGGACGATCCGCTGGAGCAGGGCTTGCAAATCGCGCCGTGTATCGGCGACAAGATGAACATACAGAGTGCCATCTTTCACTTGGTAGATGATTCGGTTCTTACCGGAGATGGCTTGTCTGAAGCGCTCATCGATGAAGCCGTCAAGTTCGGGCGGCACATGCCCGCTCTCTGGGAACTGGCGGATGTGATTGATCGTCTCCTGCAGGTGCGCCGAGGTTTCGCGCCACGTTTCCCAGCCGAAAGTGCGAACGATGTAGCTTCGTACTTCATCAATGCCTATGCGAGCCGTCGGAAGGATTCGGTATTTCAGCAGCGGTCGTTGCATCACCGCAATGTTTGCTTGCGATCGAGTTCGTTAAGCTCGGAGAAAAAATCGTCGCCGTCTTCATGGTCTGCCTGCTCGATCTGCTTTTGACCGATGGCCAAAATCTTCAGCAAGGCGATCGTCTGCTGCGTGGCCTCGTAGGTCCGAACGTCTTGAACCACCAGCTTTGCCTCACCGTTCTGCGTGATGATCAGCGGCTCGCCCGAGTCGGTCAGGTCCTTGACGATCTGAGCAGCTTCGCTCTTCAAATAACTGATGGGCTTCACGTGGTCGGCAATATGCATGACGGCTTTACTCCTCGCTTGATGAGACCGAATATAGACCATTTTTAGTCTTCCAGCAAGGCAGAAGGTGCACACGTGCATCGCACGTTCGGACGTCCGTTGAGCCCGGGCGGTTTCCCCCTGTGAGGATCGCAGCGCCTGCCGCCCCCGCATGCGAGACACCGCGCAGCAGACCGCGCGGTGTCGGGTCCGGACGCCTTCGACGGTTACGGCGCGTCAATACGGCGCGTTGACGACAATGTATTGACTGCCTTGAGGTTGATACCACGTGCTGCCACATCGCTGATAGATCATGCCGCCGTAGTTCACCGGGGCGCAGTTCGAGGGAACCGAATTGACCATGGAGCCGACGATGGCCGACGTGACGCCCACCGCGGCGGTCACAGCGGCGGCGGTCGCTACCGGGTGATAGTCGTTGTCCCATCCGCCGTGGTTGTCGACATTCACATTGACGTTCCGATTGATATTGGTATTGCGGTTCACGTTGTTCACGCTCGTATTGCGCACATTGCGTGTGCGCGTGTCCGCCCGCGAGTTGTTCAACTGGCCGCCGCCGTGCGCACCATGCGCCATGTTGCCGCCGCCGCCGCCTCGCTGCACATGGCCGCCGCCGCCGCGTCCTGCGGCATACGTCGACTCCGCCGCGACCGACAGGCAAGCGGCAAACGCCAATCCGATCAGGAGCGGTCGATTCCCTTTGCGTGGAATGTTCATGAGTCACTCCTTCGTCTTGATAGGGACGATGTCGACTTTCTTTGCACCAGCCGGCGGTTTGAAGGTGAACACCGCGTTTGTGAACGCGGGCGAGACGTTCCAGTCGATGATCGAGCTCGACTGAGGACGCGCGTCATCGTCCCGGCGCGTGATCACGAGCTTGCGCGGCAGCGGACTGGCGCCTGCCTTGATCCAGATCTGCCAATCGAGATCCTGCTGCCGGAACGCATAGTGGTCGCACACGTCCGAACCGATGTAATCCTGCCCCGCATACATGGCCGACTCGAACTGGTCGGTCGGCGCATCCGGCGTTCCCCAAACGAAAAGATCCGCGAGCGGAAATTCCACTCCGAAGCGAATCCGGAACTGTTCGACCAACGCCTTGAGATTGCCGTCGAACGGCACGGACGAGTAGTACTTCTGTGCTGGCGTGTATAGCCAGACAGTGCTTCCGTTATAGAAGACCTCTCGCTCGCTGCGCGCGCTTCGCATCACGACGCGAATCTTGTCTGGCCGGTCGACTTCGAGATCTGCGGTGGCCGTGTGTTGCAGTTTCTGCCCATCTTCGAGCACGCGCTCGCCCGTCAGGTCCGTCGACACGCTGAAGCGTTTCATCGACTGAAGATGCGTGCCCATTTTCTGAAGCGCCTGCACGGCCGCGGGGTCCACGGCAGGCGCGGCGCTGGCGGCAACGGCCGCGGATGCTTCCTGTGCCTGAACCTGTGGTGCAGACACTGTTCCGATGAGCAAGGCTGCGGCCAATACCTTTCGCCTCATGGTTCGCTCCCCCAGTGTGTGACAGAGATATCGTCGGGCGCTCGCGTCGGCGGCTTTCGCGCTGATGCTTGCCCAACGAAGTTAATTTAGTAACTGATGCCATGAAAGGGAAGTCCTTTTCACGGAATTGCCCTAAAGAGCAGTTCGTTGCTCCGATTCCCCATGGAAACGCGTGCCGGCGTGTACCACAATCCGGCAACGGGGAAGTGGTCTGGAATGAACGCGATCTGCGGCGCGCCGTCGAGCGGCAGCGACGCTTCAAATGCTCGCGGACGGGGTATGGTGCTCGATGTCCGGCGACCGCGACTTCATCGCGGCGTCCCGCGCGATCAATCCGCAGGCTTAGGATGGCGTCCTCATGAAAACACTTTGACAACGGCCGCTCGTCACGATATCGGTACTGAAATCTGCAGTCACGCACTACAGCGAGATCGCACGCGCGGTTCGCGAGATCGACAACGTCACGACGGTCAAGGAAAGCACCGGCGATATCCAGCGCATGCACGTTCTGCATCAACTGGCCGACGGCGAGACGAACCGCTGACGCTCGAAGCGTTTTGGGCGGGCGCGAGCGGATGGTGCACGGCCGCGCCCAATCCGATTGCGAAGCTCACGCTCGATCTTTACGCCGCGATCAGGCGGGAGATCTTCGTGAAGCGCGTGCGTTGTTCTACAGGCAGTCTGCCTACGACGATCAAAGCGGGTCTCAAGCCGAAGGGGCACGATGTCGGAGCGTTGCGTCGTCCACTCATGACGCGACCGCGAGACTCGCCAAGCTGCTCGAAGCTGCCGCATAAGTAATACGCCCGCTTCCTGCCGATCCCTCGTGCAAACTTTTCTCTGGCAAGCCGGTGCGTCTTCGTGGATCATGCGATCGGGGTCTTCGATACGATCCGCACATCGGTGCGCGGACCATTTCCCGGGAAACATCCATCTGGCGAACAGAGCGGTCCGATGAAGCGACGACTTCCTCCACTTCTCGCGCTGCGGGCGTTCGAAGCCGCCGGCCGTCTCATGAGCTTTTCCAAGGCGGCGGACGAACTCAACGTCACGCAAGGCGCAATTAGCCGGCAGATCAAGCTGCTGGAAGATTTCCTGCGCGCGCCGCTATTCCGGCGGCTTACGAGGCAGGTGGAACTGACGCCGTTCGGGCAGAACTACCTTCAGGCCGCAACCGCGGCGCTCAATCAGATCGAGCGCGCGACGGTCCAGAGCCTGCAGGAAGCCAGGGCTTTATCGGTGAGCCTGCTACCGACCCTCGGGGCGCTCTGGCTCATGCAGCGGCTGACGTCCTTCATGACCGAGCATCCGCAGATCAGGCTCGAAGTTTCGTCTTCGCTGGAGCCGGCCAATTTCAAGCGCGACGGAATCGATGTCGCATTGCGCGTCGGCAAAGTGCGGCCAAGCAGGCAGACCAGCTCGCCTTCATCGACCGACAAATCGATACCGTGCAGGATGTGCGCGTCTCCGTAAAACGCATGGAGATTCGACACCTTCAGCACGTTGGTCCGGATCTCAGGCATGGGCGGCTCCGATATAAGCGCTCGTCACGGCAGCGTTCTTCGACACTTCGTCGTAGCTGCCCTCCGCGAGAATGGCGCCTCGCGCAAGCACGGTCACGCGGTCGGAAATATTCGCGATCACCTTCAGGTTGTGCTCCACGATCACGATCGTCCGCTTCGCGGAGATCTTCTTGATGAGCCGGGCAATGAGGTCGACGTCCTCGATGCCCATTCCCTGCGTGGGCTCGTCGAGCAGCAGGACGTGCGGGTCCATCGCGAGCGTCGCGGCAAATTCAATGCTTCGGCGCTGACCGTGTGGAAGATCCTTCGCGATCAGATCCTTGCATGCAGCCAGGCCGACTTCCGCCAGCAGCGCCATGGCTTCGTCGTCGAGATGGCGGGTGGCCTTGGCGCCGCCGAACAATCGTCGTGACAAGCCGTGGCGCTTTTGCAGCGCGATCTTCACGTTGTCGAGCGCTGTCATCTCCGGGAAGATCGCGGAGATCTGGAACGACCGGACCATGCCCCGTTCGGCTATCGACGCGGGCGGCGTGTGCGTGATGTCCGCTCCGTTCAGCAGGATGTCGCCCGAAGAACGCGTGACGAACTTGGTCAGCAGATTGAACATCGTGGTCTTGCCCGCACCGTTCGGGCCGATCAGCGCGTGAATATCGCCACGCCGGATTCTCAGGTTCACGTCGCAGATGGCTCGAAAGCCGAGGAATTCCTTGCAGAGGCCGCGCGTTTCGAGCGCGTAGTCGCTTGGCTGGTTCGGTCGGCATTTCATCACTGGTCCTCCAGTTCCATCTTGTCGCCCGGCCTGATTTCGCCGCCCGTCAGTACCTCGGCGTAGACGCCGAGATCTCCGTGGTTGACGTAGTCCCTGATCTGCAACGGAAGGTTGATATCGCGCTCCGCCGTGGCCGGATTCACGCTCGTCGCCGCGCAGCGCTTGGTGCGCCTGACCACTTTCAGACGGGCATCGCCGATGCGGATGTGCCGCCCGAGCCATTCCATTTCGCTCCACGCGGGAAGCCCGTCGAAATAGACGTTTGCGCGAAATCGCACGGGATCGAGCTCCATGCCCACGCGTTCACCCAGATCGCGCACCGTCGCGAGATTGATGAACGAGATGCTGCGCATCAGGGCAATCGAGTGAACGCTGACGTCGGTGAACTGATGCCCCGGCGCGTGAACGACCTTCGGCATTCCCGGAAGCGGCACGCCGAGAAAGTCCCTCATGAACGATGCGGCCGTTTCCTTGCCGTCTTCCGTGGCGAGATCGAAGCGGATCGTCGATTCGTCATGCTCGATTTCGAGTTCGCTGGTCTGCTCGATCAGGCGGGTTTTCAGTTGCGCGAGCCGCTCGTATTTGGCCAGCATCAAAAACTTGGTCTTCGGTTCGGGAGCCGGATTGTCCGGATCGAATTCGAAGGAGCCGTCGGTGATGGCAAAGGCGCGATCGAGCGGGAAACCTTGGGCCTCGCGCAGAAGTACGGAAGGCAGAGGCTCCGGCGAAAGCCCCTTCACGGGATATCGCTTCAGACAATCTACGAACATGGCGGACTCGGCTGGATAGGTGGAGGGCGCCCGGACGAGGCCGAGCGTGGCGAAGTCGACAGACGATCAAGGACGCGGAACCCTACATCTTGCAGGCGCCCGGCTTCTCGGGCGAGAACGCGTCGGATGCGGGTACGGTCGAGATCTTCTTGTAGTAATCCCAGGGGCGTCTCGACTCGCCTGGCGTCTTCACCTGCATAAGATACATGTCGTGGACGGCCAGCCCGTCTGCGCGAATATGACCGTTATGCGCGAAGAAGTCGTTGATGGGTGTCGACTTCATTTTGGACATGACGGTGGCCGTGTCGTCGGTGCCGGTTGCGGCGACGCTTTGCAGATAGTGTGTGACGGCCGAGTACATGCCGGCCTGAACCATGGTCGGCATCTTCTTTGTCTTGTCGGAGAAGCGCTTCGAGAAGCTACGTGAAGCGTCGTCCGCGTCCCAGTAGAACGGCGTGGTCAGCATCAGGCCGCCCGCTTGTGCAAGTCCCATGCCATGCACGTCGGAGATGAACGTCAGGAGCGATGCCACGTGTTGCTTGCCACCGTCGGCGAGGCCGAATTCGCTCGCGCCCTTGATCGCGTTGACCGTATCGGCGCCGGAATCGGCCAATGCGATGACTTTTGCGCCCGAAGCCTGCGCCTTGACCAGATACGATGAAAAGTCCGCCGTGTTGAGCGGATGACGCACCGCGCCGAAGACCTTGCCGCCTTGCTGCTGCACGACGGCGGTCGTCGTCTTCTCGAGGCCGATGCCAAACGCGAAGTCCACGGTGATGAAGTAAAGGCCTGCACCGGATCGACGACCACGACGATCCATCCTGAACCTAGCCGCACACTTGCTCGACGTAGGCATGCCATTGCTCCGCGATCCTTTCCAATGAACGTCCGAAGCTTTCCATTAAAATCCCGCCTCCGGCGTTCTTCACTTAGGATGCCAACATAAATGTAAAAAAGTATCAATGCTCACTGGCACACTACGCACGCAAGTCGATTCCATCTGGAATGCTTTCTGGTCGGGCGGAATTTCGAATCCGCTCGAAATAATGGAACAAATCACCTATCTGCTGTTTCTCCGCCGCCTGGATGAAATCCATACGCTCGAGGAACGCAAAGCCGCAGTCACGAAGAACCCGATGGCGCGGCCCATCTTTCCCGAGGGCGCCGACTCCGGTGGACAGCCCTACGACGACATGCGCTGGTCGCGCTTCAAGCACTTCGCCGCGCCCGACATGTTCGCGCTCATCGACAAGCATGTGTTTCCCTTTCTGCGTACCATGAACGCGGACGACTCGACCTACGCGCATCACATGCGCGACGCGCGCTTCACCATTCCGACACCGAACTTGCTGGCCAAGGTCGTGGACATGCTCGACCACGTGCCGATGGAAGATCGCGACACGAAGGGCGATCTCTATGAATACATGCTCGGCAAGATCGCGAGCGCCGGGCAAAATGGTCAGTTCCGCACGCCCAGGCACATCATCCAGTTGATGGTCGAGCTCGTTGCGCCTACGCCAGCGGACGTCCTTTGCGATCCGGCGAGCGGCACATGTGGGTACTTGGTGGCAGCGGGCGAATATCTGCGTGAGAAGCATCCTTCCATGCTCCGCGATGCCGCCGAGCGCGAGCACTTCCACCACGGCATGTTTCACGGCTACGACTTCGACAACACGATGTTGCGAATCGGCAGCATGAACATGGCGCTGCATGGCGTCGACAATCCGGACGTGCGGTACAAGGATTCGCTCGCACAGGACCATGCCGAGGACGATGAAAAGTATTCGCTGATTCTTGCCAATCCGCCGTTCGCGGGTTCGCTCGATTACGAGAATACGGCGAAGAATTTGTTGAGCATCGTCAAGACAAAGAAGACGGAACTGCTGTTTCTTGCGTTGTTCCTGCGACTATTGAAGCCCGGCGGTCGGGCGGCCGTCATCGTGCCGGACGGTGTGCTGTTCGGATCGAGCAAGGCGCATAAGGAATTGCGCCGGCTGATCGTCGAAGATCAGAAACTCGATGCGATCGTTTCGTTGCCTTCGGGCGTGTTCAAGCCTTACGCGGGCGTGTCCACTGCGATTCTGCTTTTCACGAAGACGAATTCGGGCGGCACGGATCACGTGTGGTTCTACGACATGGAAGCCGATGGCCGCAGTCTCGATGACAAACGTCAGCCGTTGTTGAGTGAAGACAAGCTTGGCGTTACGCCAGCGACTGCCTTGACGGAAGCGGAGCACGAGAAGAACAACTTGCCGGATGTGCTGGCGCGGTGGAACCTGCGCGATGGCACGGAGCGTAAGCGGGCGCGTACGGAGCAGAGCTTCTGCGTGCCGAAGGCGGATATCGCGGCGCAGGGTTATGACCTGTCGATCAATCGGTATAGGGAAGTGGTGCATGAAGTGGTCGAGCATCTGCCGCCGCTGGAGATTCTGGCGACGTTGAATGCGTTGGAGGCGGAGATTCAGGCGGCGATGAAGGAGCTTGAGGGGATGTTGAATTGACTAGAGTTCATTCTGTTCGCTTGGGGGAGGTCATATTGCTGAATCCTGCGAATGACACTGGGTCCATTGCGCATGACGACGAACTCGATTTCTTTCCTATGTCAGTAGTGGAAGCGGGGAAGTCAGTCGCAGCGACTGCCGAAACACGTCCGTTCAGTGAAGTCCAAAAAGGCTATACGTGTTTTGCAGACGGCGATGTGCTTCTCGCCAAGATCACCCCATGCTTCGAAAACGGAAAGATTGCGGAAGCGAGAGTCCGGTCCGAATTCGCATTCGGATCAACAGAGTTTCACGTTTTGCGCCCCCAACCGCAAAAGCTCGACACTCGCTATTTGGTGAACTTCCTTCGACGCGACACGGTGCTCATAGAAGGTGAGCGGAAGATGACCGGTAGCGTAGGTCAGAGACGCGTTCCGAACCATTTCCTGGAGTCCCTCCAAATTCCGCTTCCGGATCTGGCAGAACAACGCCGCATCGCCGCGATTCTCGATAAAGCCGACGCGCTGCGCGTCAAGCGGCGTGAAGCGCTGGACATGCTTGATGGATTGGCGAATTCGATCTTCATTAACATGTTCAGTGATCCGATCAGCAACGTGAAACGTTGGCGGACTGTTTGTCTGAGCCAACTCGCAAATCGAATCCAGATCGGCCCTTTCGGAAGTCAACTTCACGAAGAGGACTACGTAGACAATGGCATCCCTCTAGTGAATCCAATGCATATCCGGAACGGCCATATTTGTGCAGATGTGTCGTTCACTATCACGGAAGAAAAGCACAAGGAGCTTGATTCGTATCATCTTGAAGAAGGAGATCTGATACTCGGCAGACGCGGAGAAATGGGACGTTGCGCGGTTGTCTCGTCTCGCGAGAAGGGCTGGCTCTGCGGAACGGGAAGTCTGTTCGTTCGGCTGAAGGCAGACGAGGTCGATCCCGTCTACCTGGCGCAGGTTATATCGTCGCCATCGATGCGTAAGCATCTGGGCAACGTCGCGCAGGGCGTAACCATGGCTAACCTCAATAAGAATATCGTTGGGAGCCTAACGATTCCCGTGCCTCCAATGGAAAGGCAACGGCTATTTAAGGCTGCCATGAATGAGATTGGAGTTTTGAAAGCGAGTCACGGGTCATCTTTAGAGCAAGCTGACAACCTCTTCTCCTCCCTCCAACACCGCGCCTTCACCGGCGCCCTATAAAAGCGAATAAAAAAATGACCAACTTCGCCTTCCTCACCCCCGAATGGTCCATGCTCTTCGACGCGGCGAGCAAGGCGGAGTCGTTCGCGAACACCGACCCGCGCGCGTCCTGCTTTTACGCCCGCCGCGCGCTGGAAGTCGCGGTCGCGTGGCTCTACACGCACGACAAGACATTCAAGCTCCCGTACCAGGACAATCTCAGCGCACTGATCCACGAACCGACGTTCCGTCAAAACGTCGGCGAAGCGCTCTTCACGAAAACGCGCTTCATCAAGGACCTCGGCAATCTCGCCGCCCATGGCGTCAAGAAAATCGCCGTCACCGATGCGCTCAACGCCACGCGCGAACTGTTCCATCTGTGCTACTGGCTCGCCCGCACTTACGGCCGCACATCTCGACCCGCGCCGAGCCTGACGTTCTCGCTCGATCTGATTCCGAAGCCCGTCACCGCGGCCCCGCCCGCGAAGACGCTCGAACAGATCCAGCACCTCAACGACGAACTTCACGCGAAGGACAAACGCCTCTCCGACCTGCTCGCCGATAAAACCGCGCTCGACGAAGCACTCCAGAAACTGCGCGAGGAATTCGCAGCCGCGAAAAAGGCCAACAGCGCGCAGCCGGACACGCATGACTACTCGGAAGCCGAGACGCGTCGCGCCTTCATCGACCTGATGCTCAAGGAGGCCGGCTGGACGCTCGATCCGGCAAAGGATCATGAAGTCGTCGTCACCGGCATGCCCAACAACGAGGGCATCGGCTACGTCGACTACGTGCTGTGGGCCGACGACGGCAAGCCGCTTGCGCTGATCGAAGCCAAGCGTACGACGAAGAGCCCGCTGGAGGGCGAGCAACAGGCCAGGCTCTACGCCGATTGTCTCGAGAAGAAACACGGGCGGCGTCCGGTCATCTTCCTGTCGAACGGCTATGAGAACTGGGTCTGGGACGACCAGTCCTATCCGCGCCGCGCGCTGCAAGGCTTCTACAAGAAGGCAGAACTCGAACTCGTCATCCAGCGCCGCACGAGCCGCAAGAAGCTGGCGGAAGCGGTCATCGATGCAAAAATCGTCGAGCGCTTCTATCAGACGCGAGCCATTCGTCGCGTGGGAGAAACGTTCGAAGTCGACAACCAGCGCAAGGCTTTGCTCGTGATGGCGACCGGCACGGGCAAGACGCGCACGGTCATCGCGCTCGCCGACGTGCTGATGCGCTGCAACTGGGCCAAGCGCGTTCTGTTCCTCGCGGATCGCGTGGCGCTCGTGAATCAGGCGGTCGGTGCGTTCAAGACGCATCTGCCCGATGCGTCGCCGGTCAATCTCGTCACGGACAAGTACACCGAGGGCCGCGTGTTCGTGTCCACTTACCCGACGATGATGGGCCTCATCGACGAAGCGCACGACGGCGTGCGGCGCTTCGGTGTCGGGCATTTCGATCTCGTCGTCATCGACGAGGCGCATCGCTCGGTGTACCGGAAATATCGCGCGATCTTCGACTATTTCGACTCGATGCTCGTCGGCCTGACCGCCACGCCGAAGGACGACGTCGACAAGGATACCTATAGCCTGTTCGACCTCGAAAAGGGCGTGCCCACCGACGCCTACGGTCTCGACGAAGCCGTGGCGAATTCGCATCTCGTGCCGCCCGAGCCGATTTCGGTCCCGCTCAAGTTTCAGCGCGAAGGCATTCGTTACGACGATCTCTCCGAAGAAGAGAAAGAGCGATGGGATGCGGTCGAATGGAACGAAGACGGCACGATGCCGACTGAAGTCGATACGGAAGCCATGAACAAGTGGCTCTTCAACATCGATACCGTCGACAAGGCGCTCGAAGTCCTGATGACCAGGGGGCAGAAAGTCGCGGGCGGCGATCTGCTCGGCAAGACCATCATCTTCGCCAAGAACAACGATCACGCCGAGTTCATCACCAGACGCTTCGACGCTAACTATCCGCACTACAAAGGACACTTCGCGCGGATGGTGACGTACAAGACCACTTACGTTCAATCGCTCATCGACGATTTCTCGAAGCCGGAGAAAATGCCGCATATCGCGGTCTCCGTCGATATGCTCGATACCGGCATCGACGTGCCGGAGATCGTCAATCTCGTCTTCTTCAAGGTTGTGCGCTCCAAGACGAAATTCTGGCAGATGGTCGGACGCGGCACGCGCCTGTGTCCGGACCTGTTCGGCCCGGGCCTGGACAAGAAGAAGTTCTTCATCTTCGATTTTTTGCCAGAACCTGGAGTTCTTCGGCGCAAGCCAGGACTTCGCCGAAGGCTCGACCACGGAACCGCTCGGGACGAGGCTCTTCAAGGCGCGGCTGGAAATGATCGGCGCGCTGGATCAGCGTTCGAAAGACGACATCGGTCGGCCTGAGCCGCAGCCTTACGGTGGCCACCTTTCGGAAGGCCAGTTGCGCAAGGAGACCGCCGCGCTGCTGCATTCGCAGGTCGCGGCGATGAACGTCGACAACTTCGTGGTCCGGCCGCAACGCCGGTTCGTCGACAAGTTCAGTCAGGCCGACGCGTGGCAGTCGCTGTCGCCGGAGGATTTCCACGAACTGTCGGAGCATGTGGCCGACCTGCCGACCACGCTTCTGGATAGTGACGAAGAGGCGAAGCGCTTCGATATGCTGGTTTTGCGCGCGCAGCTCGCCATTCTTCAGGCAGGCACCGGGTTCAACGGACTGCGCGAGAAAATCCAGCGGATTGCCGGCGAACTCGAGGAGCAGATCGCCATTCCCGCAATCAAGGCGCAGATCGCACTCATCAGCGCGGTCGCGAGTGACGACTGGTGGGAAGACGTCACCGTGCCGATGCTGGAGACCGCGCGTCGCCGGCTCCGCGAGCTCATCAAGCTGATTCCGAAGGTCAAGAAGAAGATCGTCTACACGGACTTCGCGGACGAACTCGGGGAAATGACCGAAGTCACGCTGCCGCAGGTGACGGCCGGCCTGAACATGGCCAAGTTCAAGGAAAAAGCGCGCGTCTTTCTGCGGGCGCACGAGAACCATCTGGCCTTGCAGCGACTCCGGCGTAATCAGTCGCTGACAGCAACCGATCTCGAGGAACTCGAACGGATGCTGGTCGAAGCAGGAGGATCGCCGGAACTCATCAAAGCTGCGACTGAGCAGAGTGAGGGCTTGGGCATCTTTATCCGGTCTCTAGTGGGTCTGGAACGCGAGGCCGCGATGCAGGCGTTCAGTGAGTTCGTCAGTGGAACGACCGCCACGCCGGATCAGATTGAGTTCATCAACCTCGTTGTCGAAGAACTGATTCAGAACGGGGTCATGGATGCATCGCGTCTCTATGAAACTCCATTCGTGGATATGTGCCCTTCCGGGCCCGAGACGATCTTTCTCGCGGATCAGGTCGATCAGTTGGTGACGGTGCTGGATTTGATCCGTGCCAGAGCCGCCGCGTAGAACCGCTTGTCTCGGTGCAACGACGGTGCAGGTACGCTGAAGGCCCGAGAAGGGACGCAGCAAGAGACCAATTCGCGTCGATACCGGCGGTTCGCGCCACGGTCACCCCGGATCAACGACGCTCGAACTACGATCAAGCCGCCGTTGAGAAAAGTGGCGCGTGCCTCGAATGCAATGGTCGTGATTATTCTCAGTCACCGTGGCGACCAAATCCTGGAGGGTCTTTCAGGCAACTCTACGGCGTCACGAGGGATCAGAAGCGATGTCTCAAGCCGACGGTTGCCTCAATCTGATTGCTCGTGGACGACGGCTCGGTGACGCCGTTAATCCATGCCACGCCCAATGGCGAATTGCCGCTTGGGCTCACCCGTTGCCACACGCCCTGAATGTAGACATCGGTGCGCCGCGAGAAGCGGTAGTCGGCCATCGCGCTCACCTGATTCCAATGCGGAATTCCGCCGGCGCCGCCGTTTCCGCCAGCGCGCGTGTAGGTATAAGCACCCGACAATTCGACCGCCGGCGTCAGCGCGTAACGAATGTTGCCCTCGAAGTTCTGGAAAGTTCCACTAAGCGAATTTTGAAAGAACTGGGCGAACTTGCTATGCGAGTACACGAAGCCCGCCACAGCCGGGCCGAAGGTGTAGTTCACGCCAGCGCCAAAGGTCTTCTGACTGCTGGCCAGCACGCCTAAAGGCACGGCGGCCGGTGTGAGCGCGCCCTGCAGGGACGAGCCGGTTGTATCGGTGACTGCGCCATTGGTGTTCAACTGTGCCGGCGTGCGCGCGGAACTGTTGAGCTGAAGGTAACCGGCACCGAAGTTCCACGCCCCCGATACATACGACAGGCCGAAGCTATAGGCGCGATTGTTCGTGAATCCGCCTGCCTGATTGGAAAAGCCGTACAGCGCGCCAAATTTGAAGCCAGCGAAATTCGGGCTCAGGTACTTCACGGAGTTATTGATCTGAAACGAATCGTTCAAGTTGTCGTTGTCTAGCGGGTGCGCGAAATGCGTGCCGCCGAACTCCGTGCCGGTCAATGAAAGCGGCGCGACAAAATCGACCATGCCGTCGGTTTGGCGACCCAGCGTGAGCGCGCCGTAGTCGCGGCTCGACAAGCCAACGTACGCCTGGCGATTGAAGATGCGATTGTTCGACGAGAACTGCCCGTTATTCAGGTTGAAGCCGTTCTCCAGGGTAAAGATGGCCTTCAGCCCTGCGCCGAGGTCTTCGGCCCCGCGTAGACCCCAGCGGCTGTACTGAGCCGCACCGCTCGTCATCTCCCAGTTGCTGTGTCCGCCACCCGTTCCGTTGATCTGGTTGTTCGTGTAGGTCAGACCGGCGTCGATCAACCCGTAAAGGGTGACACTGCTTTGCGCATGCGCTGCGCCGGCCAGTGTGATGATCGTCGTCGCACCGGTTATAAGTAACTTGTTCATGTGCCTGCTCCAGCCATGACCGAGAGATGAGATTGTCCTGGAACGCTTTCTACACAGGATCTCGATGTCTGCCGCGTGTATAGCCGTACGGGTCATCGATAGGAAAAGGTGCGATGTTCCCAAACACACTTTATGCAACCGCAGTCAGAATCGCCAATTAAAAATATGCCGTTCGAACTGCGGCGTCAGGAGATCCGAGGCTTTAAGAGGCACGGACGAAACTCATGCTTGGCAAGAAAGGCCAATGGCCGCTGTCGCCTTTTCGAGAATGAGCGTTTGAGGGGCTCTTTCGGGGCGAAAAGTTTCAGACGCGTGCCATTCGATCTTCAGCGTCTCGCGCGATCATCGTCAGTAGAGTTTCTGTGGACGACCTCGATATTAACGATCTGGCCGTCATCGCCGAACGTGCCCGCCTGCCGACGCAGCGCGCGTATCTAGCGAGTCTGCCGCCCGATGCCAACGTGTTGTTCCATAATGCTCTCCGAGGTCGATTTTTCAGGAGAGAGCTATTGCTATTGCATACCGAAGCAATCGAGGCGGACGCGCAGAAAGTGCCGCCAAAGCTGGAACGTTGTGTGATCGTCGTCGATGAAGCGCTGCCGCCGGGTAAAGCGTCGAACGCTGCGGCAGTGGTCGCGTTCACCCTTGGCCCCTCATGCAAGCGTAGGGCGCTTCATACTCATAAGCTCTATCACCTCATGCCGATCATCCGCCGATGAGACTGGAACAGTCAGCCATTTTCCGTCGGGGTAGGCTCGGGTTTCATCGTAGAGCTTGACCAGTTGCGGGCTCCAGGAATAACGCCGCGCTTCGAAATTCTCTCGCTCGACGCGCCCCAGGACTACCAGCACCGAAAACAGCCTGTATGCCGGCAGCAGGGTGCAGAAGGCCTTGTTTTTCTTGTAGCGCAGTGACCAGCCGCGCTTCTTTCCACCATATAGCCAATCGGGCGCGAAAACACCGGGATAGGATGCCTCGATCCAGGTCCGCAGTTCCACCCAGTGCTGAAACGCCTCCGGCCCCATCCACGCCCGGACAGCGCGCTCATCGGGCTGTGAAGATCTGTCGGCGATTCTGTCGCCGATCTGGGGGGCATGGTTCATGTTGCTTTCCTCTTCGTCCTGGTTGCGACGCCTTTAAAGTGCATCCCGCCATCGCTTCCGCCACCCGGGGTGCTCAAGGAGAAGGTGAGCGTGATGAATCAAGTCGCAGCCGACAGCGAGCGTGTGCATTTCAAGTGAATAGTTTCCGGTACTGAATAAAACCCGAGCGAGCACCGACGCTGTCGTAAAGCCGCCTGCCGGTATAGTTGGTTTCATGCGTGAGCCAGTGAACACGCGACACCCCGCGACGGTTCGCATCCGCATAAACATGCTCGATCAGCGCGCGGCCAATGCCGCCGCCGCGTACATCAGGCGCGACATATAAGTCCTGAAGATAGCAGTAGTCGCTTGTTGTCCAGGTGGACCGATGGTAGATCGAATGCACCAGGCCGAAAGCGTGTTCGCCCACCATCGCGAGCGCGGCATGCATCGGCTCAATGGGGTCCAGAAACCGCGCCCATGTCTCGAGTGTCACGGACGCGGGGATATCCACTTCGTAAAATCGCTGATAGCCTTTCCACAAAGGAAGCCAGATATCGAAATCCTTGCTATCAATGGCTTTGATCTCAATTGATTGCATTGAATGCTCCTCAAACCCGATTGATCCATAGCCAGGCTTTCGGCTATTTGATCGGCGTGGTCAGTGCTTTGTCATTCGTGTCGAGGACGAAGACTGCGAGCAGCTTTGCCGGCTGGGTCTTACTCGCGTTGCGGCTGATCGAATGGGTCGCGCCCGGCGCTTCGGACCAGCTCTCGCCTGTCCGATAGACGCGCGTCTCGCCATCATTCACCTTCGACTCGATCGCACCCTCGATCACGTAGGCGTAAATGAAGGCCGACTTCGCGTGCGTGTGGGGCGGCGAAGCTCCGCCCGGCGCGTAATCGACTTCCACGACGATCATCGACTTGCCGGGAATATTGGGAACAACCGCATCGAAATTCGTGGCGACGGTTTGCCCTTCGCTATCATGGGCCGAGGCGGGACTGGCCGTCACGATGGCGAGCGTCACGTAGCCGGCAGCGATGATGGCTCGAATCTTCATGGACTTCCCCTTCTCAATGTTGGCGAGTCGGCGCTCTTCCGTGTCCATGCCGGGGCTGCTTCAGGCCGTCGCCACTTCCAGCCCACGCAGCACCGCCGGACGCGCGAGACCACGGTCCAATCAGCGCGGGACATGCCCGAAGCGGTCGAAACCGACGCGCTTTTCCGGCTGCATCCGAACAGGAGCCATCGCCGCTTTCAAGGACGAACGCGGATAATCGTCTTCCCATTGAACCGCTTGGGCCCGTTGAAGGTGGCGATGGCGTCGTCGAGAGTCGAGACGTTGCCGATGTGTGTCCGCAACCGTCCGTCCCGCACCCGCTGGACGATCTCACCGAGTTGCGCGCGATTGGACTCGACAACGAAGTCGACCGTCAGGCCGTCGGCGGGCCGCGCCTCGGTCGGCCCGGCGATGGTCACCAGCGTTCCTCCGGCGCGAATCAGGGCTGCAGACCGCCTGGCAATGTCGCCGCCGAAGACATCGAAAACCAGATCGACGCCGCCGACGTCTTCGAGGGTGTCGTTCTCGAGGTCGACGAACTCGTGCACGCCGAAGTCGAGCGCCGTTTGACGGTGGAGCGCGCGTCCAGTGCCGATGACGTAGGCGCCGTCCTCACGCGCAAGCTGAATCGCCATCGACCCCACTACGCCCGCCGCGCCGTGCACGAGGACGCTCTGCCCCGACCGAAGGCCGCCGTGCTCGAACAGTCCCTGCCACGCGGTCAGACCCGGCATCGGCAGGCTGGCGCCCACCGTGAAATCGACGTCACCGGGCAGCGGAGCGAGGTTGCGGGCCTCGACGGCCACATACTCGGCCAGCGTGCCGTCGCGAGTCCAGTCCGTGAGACCGAACACCCGCTGTCCCACTGACAGCCCCGCCGTGCCATAGCCAAGAGCGGTCACCACGCCGGCCAGTTCGTGACCGGGAATCGATGGTGTCCGGTCACGGTTGAGGCGATCGGTCCAGGTCGGGGGCCACGTCAGCTCATCCCAGGTGAATCCCGAGGCATGAACCTGCACGACCACATCGTTTATCGCCGCCTGCGGCTCGGGGCGCACCGTCAACTGCATCCCGGCCGTTCCAGCGGCCTGGTCCGTCACAATGATTGCCTTCATCGTCCACCTCCTTTTCATCAGTACACGCTCGTCGCCGAATGCCTTCGCAGACGAGCGGGTAGCGTTCAGATCGAGCCGGCCGGCGCGACAGCGGGAAAGTCCTTGTCGGGATCGAACACGTTGTTGAAGAAGTTCGTCAGGGAGTACATGGCCACGAGCGCGACGATTTCCATCACGTTGGCGTCGGTGTAGCCTGCATCGCGGACGGCATTCAGATCAGCGTCGCTGACTTGCCCCCGGGTCTCGATGACCTTGCGCGCAAACTGGACGGCGGCGTCCCGCTTCGGATCGGTTGCATGGCCTCTGCGGGCCAGGATGATTTCATCGGACGGCAGCTTCGCCATGTGCTCGGCTGTGAAGCTGTGAACCGTCAGGCAGTAGTTGCAGCCGTTCACTTCGGAGACCGCGAGGCCGATGCTGTCACGCGTCTTCACGTCGAGCACTTTGCTCAGCGAGCCAAGCAAGGTGGCCCATGCGTTGAACGCGATCGGGCTCTGCGCGAAGCTCGCCATCATATTCGGAGTGAATCCGATATTTTTGCTGAAGGCATCGAGTGTCGGTTTCGAATCGGCCGGCACTTGTTCAGTATTTAAAGTAGTAGTCCTTGACATATTAAGCTCCATAATTTACTGGTTTAACTGGTTCAGGAAAGCTCATTTGGGAACTATCCTTCGGCCTGTTTCGTGTCCGGATCCCGGGTAGAAGAGAGCGTTCAGCGTGGTCGCTGCCGCGGCGAAGCGCTTACACGAGATCCAACACATCGTCCACGGGGCGGCGCGGCTTCTGCGCCCAGTTTCCTGCCCGTTCCGGTCCCACGGACAACAGCAGGACCGGCACTTCGTCCGTGGCGAGTCCGAACTCGCGGTGCACGGCTTCGGCATCGAAACCGATCATCGGCGTCGAACCTAGACCCAGCGAGCGGGCGGCATAGATCATTGCCGACGCGCCAAAGGTCGCGGTGCGTACGGCCTCGTCTCGCCGGCGCTGCGGGTACGCCATGTACAGTTCGCGCGCCGGGTTCTCCCATTCCGGCACCATCGCGGCCGGCATGATGCCCGCTTTCACCAGCGGAGCCAGGCGCTCCGGAATGACACTCGTATCGACCAACTGGCCGCAGACGATGAACGTAACAGCCGCGTCGGTGATTGCGGGCTGGCTCCAGGCGATCGGACTCAGCCGCGCCTTGGCCTCAGGCGTGCGTACGGCGATGAAGCGCCAATTCTGCAAGTGGAAGGACGTCGGCGCACTGGTGCCGATTTGCACCAGTTCGCGGATCTGGTCGTCGCTCAAGTTGGCGGAGGAATCGTAGTACTTGGCGGCGCTGCGATTCAGGATGCATTCGATGACTGCATTGATCATGGCGATTTCCTATGGCTACAAAGATAGATTGGATACGAGACGGATTTCGTTTTACGAAGTGGTTATGTCATTCATGGTCTTCAAATTGAAGGACGGCATCGGCGTTGTCCGGGGAGGCGGTTAGGAGCTTCCACTTTAGGCCTGCCGTTCCACAATCTCGAGACTGGATTTACTCAATAAAATATCCAAAAGGATCAAGTTCCATCCCGGCGCGCGAGACGGCGCCATTGGCCCGGCGTCATGCCCGTCCGGTCGGCAAACAGACGTCGGAATGACGACACGGATTGATACCCCACCGACTCGGCCACGGCCTCGGTGGTCATCGCCGGCTTCTTCAGTTCGTTGGCGGCCATGCTCATGCGGATATCGGTCAGAAAGTCGATGGCCGAACGTCCCAGTGTGTCTTGAAAGTGCCGCATGAAGGTGGCGCGTGACATGCTGCACAAAGCGGCAAGGTCAGGCAGATTCCAGGGCCGTGCGGGATCCCCCAACATGGCCGAAATGGCCGGAGCCAGCCGTGGATGGCCGGCGAGCGCCAACAAGCCCGCCGGAGCCTGATCGGATTTGCTGGCTTCGCGCAGAACCAGTGTGAAGAGCGCCGAGCTAAGCGAATTGAGGATGGCGTATCCGCCCACCTTATCGCCGTTAGACTCCTCGCGCATAAGCTCAACGAAACTGGCCAGGTGGCTCGAAGCAGACGTGCTACGCGCTTCACCATCGCCGATCGTGGTCCGCACCACGAGATTGGTGGGCAGGTAATTGCGAATGAGCCGACCATGAAGCGGTCCGATGAAAAAACGGCCGCACAGCATGTCGAGGTGTTCACCCTGGCCGTCATTCTCGCTGAACGTCAATCCGGCAGCACTTTCGCGTTCGCACGTGGGTCCGGGCGCCTGTCCACTGCCATCGTGCAGAACGTGCGCCGACCCATGGGGCAGCAGGAGGATATCGCCGGCTTGCAGTTCCAT
Source organism: Caballeronia novacaledonica (assembly GCF_900258035.1). Lineage (GTDB taxonomy): Bacteria > Pseudomonadota > Gammaproteobacteria > Burkholderiales > Burkholderiaceae > Caballeronia > Caballeronia novacaledonica. The sequence goes on from NZ_OGTP01000004.1 coordinate 128,708, forward strand.
AGCCGTCCCTGTTTCCCGATCCTCGATGATGGCCCGGCCCTCGAGCACGACGTGGTAGGGAATCTCGTGCGCTGCCGACGGACCCCAGGCCACACGCCAAGGTGCACCATAGGCGCAGCGCACCTCCGGTCGGCCGGTGATGGTTACCATTTGCAAAAGGTGGCTCAGCCAGTCGACTTGGGACGTCGGTAAGGGAAAGACGGTATCGAGATCGGCGTCGGCGCGCAGGCGCACGTCAGCGGCCGCCGTCGCAACCTTTCGTGATGTGCTCATGATTCACTGTGTTCCAAGGTGATGGCGCACAGGCTGGAAACAGCGGAAGCGAGAATCATGCGATGGCGATTGATGGGCACCCGTGAACCATAGGCGCGCGGACGAAAGACGGAATCTCCACGGCGGATTCGCTTACCTGACAGCACACAAGTCGCTTCCCCGCGCGCAGAACCGATTCCCCAGATCTGATTCGCGTAATGACCCAGACAAGGGTCGCTCCAGCACACGCTGATGGTCGTCGACGAAAGCTTTTCCACAATCGAGATATGCAAGGGCGAACGTTCGTTTTGCATGGCCGGGTATCGCTCATCATGAAAATATTGTCGCTGAGTTCGGACGCGTTACCGTCCTTCGTTCATGCAAACGGGACGGTGCACGAGGCTCGACACTGCCGGTTCAATCGCGGCGATGAGCGAGCCGCGAAGTTCGGCCGCGCGTGATTCATCGATGAAAGCGGTGGCCTGCATCGGCAGATAATGGACTGAGTTCAGACCGATGCAGCCGAGCACAGCGGAAAGGTAGGGCGTGAGGAAATCCGGCTGGTTGGCTCGATCGCCCGTGAACACACCACCCGAAGCGATACCGACGAATACAGGACGGTCCCGAAGCATTCCGACCTTGCCCGCCGGCGTCGACTTCATCGTGCGGCCGACACGGAGAATCTGATCGATCCACGCCTTCAGGACGGACGGGATCGTAAAGTTGTTCATCGGCGTTCCGATCACGATGACATCCGAGCGCTCGACCTCACGAATGAGTTGCTCGGCCAGAAGCAGCGCGTCGGCCGACCGCCCGGCCGCAGCCAGCGAGGCCGGCGTCGAGAGCGCCGCGGCATAGGCGGCTCCTGCATGGGGTATCGGTTCATACCCCAGATCCCGGCGATGCACATGCGCGTCCGGGAGGACGTCGAGAAGCTTGCGAACGACCGCTGCCGACAGTTGTCGACTCTGCGACTCCGGTCGCGGGCTGCAATCGATATGCAGGATGTTCATGGCTCTTTCTCCGGCTGCTTCAAGGGCGATTGCGGTATCGAGTGCTTGTATAGGATCGGGCTGGCCGGTCTGCGGACGGCATCGGGCAGCTATGTCCGTGTTGGCCTTGCTTTTGTTTCAACTGCGATGCAAGAATTCTGTACCATCGATGGTGCGGAATGAAGAACCAAGACTCCTTAATTTTGTGTGTACCAAGATCGTGGAACCAGGTTTTCAGATTGAGCTTGACCGGACAGCGAAGCTGCCCTTGGCGGAACAGATTCGCGAGAGCATCAGCAGGGCCATCGAGTCAGGCGTGCTCACACCCGACACTCGACTTCCCTCGTGGCAGGATCTGGCCGCACAGCTCGGCGTGGCGCGCGGTACGGTTCAAGCGGCATATGAACGCTTGTCCGACGCCCAGATGATCGAAACATTCGGGGCAGGGGGCACCCGCGTGGCCCCGCGGCCCCACGTGGCGGCGACTCGACCCAAAGCGCCGCGGCTCGGCGCGTTCATGAAGGCCTATGAGGAGATGAACGCGGGGCCGGCAATCTTTCAGCTCGGCGTTCCTGCGTTTGGAGGGCTACCGGACAACCTCTTTTCACGAGCGCGTTCGTCCAATCTACTGAAAACCGGATGTCTGTCTTCACTGCTCTATCCCGACCCAAGAGGGGAGTTCGAACTGCGCAGGGAGGTCGCGGGCAATCTCTCCATCGCCAGAAACTTTCATTGCCACCCTGAGCAGGTGTTCATCACATCGGGATACAGCTCTGGCCTGGGCCTGGCGCTGCGCGTGCTGAGTCTGGACCGCAAGAAAGTCTGGATGGAAGAGCCGGGTTTCATGGTTACCCGGAAAGGGTTGGAGCTCGCTCGCTTGAATATCGTGCCGGTCCCGGTCGATGCAGACGGCCTGAACGTCGACTATGGCATCGAGCACGCTGCGGACGCCGCCTTGGCCGTCTTGACACCTGGTCAGCAGGCTCCCTTGGGCTCGACCCTGTCGTTGAGGCGGCGTCTTCAGTTGCTCGAATGGGCGGCCTCGAACGATGCCTGGATCATCGAAGACGACTATCTCGGCGAGCTACAACTGCAGGGCAGGCCGGCACCGGCTATGGCGTCTTTGGGCGAGGGCCGGCGAGTCATTCACATTGGTTCCTTCAGCAAGACTGTCAGCCCGGCTCTGCGCCTTGGTTTCGTCGTGGCGCCGATCGAACTGGCCAACGCGTTCGCCGAGGTGGCCGCAACACTCGCTCCCGCGCCGTCACCCGTAGTTCAACTTGCCACGGCTCAATTCATGCATGACGGCCACTTCGTTCGCCGCGTGCGTCGGCTCAAGCGACTGTATTCCGCCCAACGTGACGCACTATGCGAGCAGTTGAGAATGCGCGACGCGGAGTGGGTCAATGCAGGCCTGGCAGTGCTTCTCCGCCTTCCCGACGGCGCACCCGATGTGCGGATCGTTCGCGAAGCGATGACCGCTGGCATGGCGCCATCGCCTTTCTCCGCGTGGTTCGCGAATCCGTCCTGGACTTTACCCGGCCTTTTGCTCGGGGTTGCCACGGCGCCTGAAGAGCATCTCGCCGCATCGTGTCAGCGACTGTTCGAGATCATCGACCGATATCGCTCATGAGACGTGCCGGGCGCACGCGCTATCGTCGCGCAGTTGCAGGAATGCCTCCGATTGGCCACCTCAATGAAGCAAGATACGGTGACTGCGCACCGCCAGAAAACGTGCTTATCAGGTGTCATTTCTGCGCCGTGCAAAAGCCTCATACTGTGACGCGCCTTCAATCGAGAACTCAAACATGCGCAATCGCTATCTCTCTGCTTTGACGCTCAGCGGCATCGCCTTTCTTCTGAGCGGATGTGCTGCCTCGCTGCAAACCCAGAACGCCGCAACGTCGGCTACAGCTTCATCGGACGGAAAGGTAACGCAGACCGGCATCGTGGTTCCGGCGGCTTCCACGCACACCATCGTGCTGCGAATGAGCGGATCGACCGTCGCCACTTCTGCGTCGGACTGGCCGCGGGTGCAGACCGAGTGGCGCGAAGCCATGGAAGGCGCATCCAAGGATGCCAGTTCCGCATTCGTCGATGAAACCGTCAAGCGCACATCACGCTCCGGCGCTGGCACGGTGGTCGATGTCTACGTGGAAGATTTTCATTTCGTTGCGCCGGGCGCGCGTTATACCTTGGGCATCATGACCGGCAACGCTTTCATTCAGGCGCGCGTGGCATTCCGTGATCTTCAAAGCGGGCGAGTATTCGGCGAACGCAGCTACAACACATCGTCTTCAGCGTGGCAGGGCATCTTTGCCCCGACCTCGGACAAACAGGCACGCGCCATCGCCGCCGATATCGTCAAGCAGATCGATCCACGCTAGCCATTCGGGCGGGTGCTTCGAGGACAGGAGGCTCTTGGGCCAACATCGCCGGCCTGCCCGAAAAATAGCTTCGACAAATCTCTTTGAATCCACCGCATGGCATGACCGATAAAATCGGGCGAATCATTCACCTTCTCATGCCATGCCGCTCAATCCCGATTCCCCTCTCGCACGTCTCATGAATGCTCCGGTGAGGCCGGGCAAAGTCGTATGGATAGGCTTGCGCGGCGCGCGGCGCGAGCCGCTCGACGTGGTCGAATTCGCGCTCGCGCTGACGGACGGCGGTCTCGAAGGCGACCACTACAGCCGCAAGGGCGGCAATCGGCAAGTAACGCTGATGCGGAGAGCCTGCGCGCGATAGCGAGCCACCTCGGTCTCGATGACGTTTCGCCCCTGGATTTGCGGCGCAATATCGTTACGGCGGGCATGAATCTTCATGCGCTGAAGGACCGGCGCTTTCGTATCGGCGGCGCGGTGCTGGAAGCGAGCGGGGAATGTCATCCGTGCTCGCGCATGGAAGAGGCGTTCGGCGTGGGCGGCTATAACGCGGTGCGCGGATTCGGCGGCATCACGGCGCGCGTCGTCGAAGGCGGCAGGCTCGATCTTTCGAGCATGATCGAGCCGCTGCCCTGATCGCTCGCGCTGGCCGTCGCAAGTTGCGACATCCTCATACGACAAAGCTTCGTCAATGTGTTCGAAACTGCGACACGTCTCCCCGCAACCCGCCCGGAGTCATGCGCGTATCGCGTAGCCGATTGCCGCGAAGACGTGCAGGAATCCGGGTTCTCCGCGCAGAGGTCTTCATTGGCGTAATCCTTGCTCCAGAGGCTCCGCGGGCAGCTCTGCGCTGACTCGACGATAACGCCCAAGGAGACATAACGTGAAGGCTGCCGTGCTGCACGAGTACGACGAAACCTTGTCCCGCGACGAATTCGTTCGCTATGAAGACGTTGAAACGCCCGACATCGTCAGACCGACCGACGTGATCGTCCGCATCGGCGGAGCAGGCGTGTGCCGCACCGACCTGCACGTCGTCGAGGGAATCTGGCGCGGCAAGGTCGATGTCGCGCTCCCCTACATCATGGGCCACGAGAACGCCGGCTGGGTCGAGGCCGTCGGGCGCGCCGTCGAAAGCGTCAAGGTGGGCGATCCGGTCGTCTGTCATCCGCTCGTCACGAGCGGCCACTGTCTCGCGTGCCGGCGCGGCGACGACATGCACGCGACCGAGAGCCGCTTTCCCGGCATCAACGCGAACGGCGGTTACGCCGAATATCTATCGACCGGCGAACGCTCGCTGATCCGTCTGCCATCCACGCTCGCGCCGAAAGACGTCGCGCCCTACACGGATGCCGGCCTGACCGCATATCGCGCCGCGAAGAAGGCGTCGCGTCATTTGCTGCCCGGGCAGTTCGCCGTGGTGATCGGTGCGGGCGGACTGGGGCATATCGGCATTCAGGTGCTCAATGCGCTGTGCGCGGCGGAGATCATCGTCGTCGATCGTTCGGAAACTGCGCTGGCGCTAGCGAAAGAGTGCGGCGCGCATCACACCGTTCAAGCCGGGGAAGGCGATGTGGAACGCGTGCTCGAACTGATGCACGGCAACGGCGCGGAAGCCGTGATCGATTTCGTCGGCGAAGGCGATGCCATCGCGAAAGGTCTCGCGATGACGCGCAATGCGGGCTTCTATTACATCGTCGGTTATGGCGGGAAGATCGAGATTCCGACCATCGACATGATCACGAGCGAAAAGACCATCGTGGGCAATCTGGTCGGAACCTATCCCGAACTCGTCGAACTGATGGCGCTCGCGGATCGCGGGCTCGTGAATCTGGCCACGCGCGAATACCGGCTGAGCGACGCGAATCAGGCGCTCAAGGATCTGCATCACGGCAGGATCAAGGGACGCGCGGTCCTCATTCCCTAGTAGCCGGTCAACTGGATTCGAGCGGAGAGCGTCATGGCGGCGCAAGGCAATGTCACGCCCATCTCGGAGCGCGTGCGGCTCGTGATCGCGCTGACGCAGATCAATTCGGATCATCTGCGCGGCAAGAGCCGCGTCGCGGGCGTCGAGATCGAGCTGGAAGGCGCGCTGGCGGCAAGTCCGCCCGAAGCGCGCACGTCGCAGCAATGTCTGGACATCGAGATGCTGCGCGAACGGCTACACGACGCGAACGAATCGATACGCGCGCTCGAGGAACGACGCGCGCGTCTCACTGCTGCACTGGCGGACGTGGAAGCGGCGCTGCGCCGCGAGTCGCGATGAAGCGCATGACCGGCTTTCCCGGCGCGGGCAAGACCACGCCGCTCGATTGTGTGCTGCGCCGGGCAGCCCGGGCGGCGCTTTGGAGTCGTCGAATTCCGCCAGCGCACCGAAGTCGATAGCGCGATCTGCGTCGCCGATGCGCTGCGTCTGTCGGCGATCCCGCGCTCGTGTATCTGCCGCACGCGTTATTCAGGATCTCGGGAACACGGAGATGAACATGACGACCGATGCAACCACGAAAGAAGCGTTCTTCGAACGGCTAGGCGCGCTGTCCGACGAGATGATCGGCGCGTACGGCCGCGACTTCGCGATGGGCGCGCTGATCGTCGCCGCGCGCTGCATCGCGCAAGGACAGCCGGTTGAGAACGAATCCACGCCCGCGAACAGCCCGTGAACGATGTCGCAGATTCGGACACCGCAGGAACGCACACGTCGCGTTCCACGACACGCTCGCGAGCGCGGCCTTGCTGCATGGGGACCGAAGCGCATGGCACGCTTGTCGCTCTATATCGGACCGCGCCGACGAAAGCGGCGCATGTGTTGACGATCACGGGCCTGCGCGCGAGAAGCCGCCGGTCTCCCTGTAACCGGACAAGGAGAGCTCGATGTCAGAAGCATTAACGCTCAACAAGATCACGTCCCAGCGAGGAATCAGCATCGGCGAGGCGGCCAAACGCGTCGCGGATCTCGGCTGGACACCCAGTTACGTTCAGGAAGCGATGACCTTCCCGACCGACTACAAGATCAGCAAGGCGCCGCGCGATCCCATGAAGCAGGTTTTGCGCTCGTATTTCCCGATGCAGGAGGAGAAGGACAACCGCGTCTACGGCGCGCTCGACGCGGCGTTGCGCGGCGATATGTTCCGTAATGTCGAGCCGCGCTGGGTCGAGTGGATGAAGCTGTTCCTCGCGATCATCCCGTTTCCGGAAATCTCGGCCGCACGCTCGATGGCGATGCTCGGCCGTCTTGCGCCCGGAGAAGAACTGCGCACCGGCTTCACGATGCAGATGGTCGACGAGTTTCGCCACTCGACGATCCAGATGAACCTGAAGAAGTGGTACATGGAGAACTACATCGATCCGGCGGGCTTCGATATCACCGAAGCCGCGTTCGGCAAGTGCTACGCGACGACCATCGGCCGGCAGTTCGCGGAAGGCTTTCTGACGGGCGATGCCGTGACGGCCGCCAACGTGTTCCTGCAGGTGGTCGCGGAAACCGCCTTCACCAACACGCTGTTCGTGGCGATGCCATCGGAAGCGGCGCGCAACGGCGACTATGCGTTGCCGACCGTGTTCCTTTCCGTGCAGTCGGATGAGAGCCGGCACATTGGCAATGGTCATTCGCTGATGATGTCGGTCATCAACGATCCGGACAATCATCTGCTGCTCGAACGGGATCTGCGCTATGCGTTCTGGCAGAACCACGCCATCGTCGATGCGGCCATCGGCACGTTCATCGAGTACGGCACGACCGATCGCGACAAGAAGAAGGAGTCGTATGCGGAGTTGTGGCACCGGTGGATCTACGAGGATTACTACCGCACCTACATGCTGCCGCTCGAAAAGTACGGCATCAAGATTCATCACGACGATGTCGCCGCCGCGTGGGATCGCCTCGTCAAGAAGAACTACGTGCACAAGGTCGCGCAATTCTTCTCGGTCGGCTGGCCGGTGAACTTCTGGCGCATCGAGGCGCAGACCGAGAAGGACTTCGAGTGGTTCGAGCATAAATATCCGGGCTGGTATGCGGAGTTCGGCGACTACTGGAAGTGGTATGCGAAGAAGAGCGTGCCGGGCGAGACCAACATGCTGTTCGATCAGGAGAACGGCTATGTGTATCCGCATCGGTGCTGGAGCTGCCTCGTGCCGTGTCTGATCCGCGAGGACTTCTGCGTCGATGAAGTCGACGGCAAGCTCTACACGTACTGCTCGGAGTTATGCCGCTGGACACACAAGGTCGCGTTCGCGTCGGAATACGAAGGCCGTCCGACGCCCGCGATGGGCCGCTTCAGCGGCCGCCGCGAATGGGAAGAGGTCTATCACGGCTGGGATCTCGCGGATTGCATCAAGGATCTCGGCTTCGTTCGCAGCGACGGCAGGACGCTCGTGCCGCAACCGCATCTGCGCTTCGACAACCGCGACATGTGGACGCTCGACCATGTTCGCGGCCACACCATCCAGAGCCCGATCGTGCTGTTGCGGGAGATGACGCCGGAGCAGCGCGAGAAGCACATCGCGGAATATCGCGCGGGCTTCACGATCAATCCGTGCAGTTGAGACGGGCCTGCGGCCCGCTGCGTTCGTGCGCATCGGGCCGCGACGAGCATGGGAAAACCTATGAGCGATTCGAATCAGACGCATACGGTCCGCTTCGAGCCGGTCGGCGTCGAGATGTCCGTCGAGGAGGGCGAGACGGTGCTGGAGGCGGCGTTCCGGCAGGGCATCGCCGTCATGCACGGATGCAAGGAAGGGCAGTGCAGCAGTTGCAAGTCGCTGCTCGTGGAGGGCGACGTCGAGTTGAAGAAGTATTCGACCTTCGCATTGCCGGACTACGAAAAGGAGTCGGGTCATATTCTGCTGTGCAGGACGCTCGCCTACAGCGACCTGACCGTCGAGCTGCTGAACTACGACGAAGACCTGATGCGCCGCTCGATACCCGTAGCCGAATACGACGCGACGGTCACGAGCATCGCGCCGCTCACGCACGACATCCGTCTGCTCGAAGTCGAACTGAGCCGTCCGCTGCGCTTCTGGGCCGGCCAGTACGTCGATCTGACGATGCCGTCCGCGGGCATCACGCGCTCGTTCTCGATGGCCAATCCGCCCGATGGCGAAAGGCGGCTGCGCTTCATCATCAAGAAGTATCCGAACGGCGCGTTCTCTTCGCTGCTCGACGACGGCCTGAAGCCCGGCGACCGGCTCGTTGCCAAAGGCCCTTACGGCACGTGTTTTCGGCGCGAGGATCAGCCCGGCCCGATGGTGCTGGTCGGAGGCGGTTCGGGCATGTCGCCGTTGTGGTCGATCCTGCAGGATCACGTAGAGAGCGGCGAAGAACGGCCCGTGCGTTTCTTCTACGGCGCGCGCGCCCGCCGCGACCTGTTCTATCTCGACGAGTTTGCGGACTTCGCCGGCCGGCTGCCGGACTTCCGCTTCATTCCGGCGCTGTCGAATGCCGAACCCGGCGACGACTGGACGGGCGATACGGGTTTCATCCATGAAGTCGTGAGCCGCAGGTTGCGCGAGGAATCGCTCGCGGGCGATATCGACGCCTACGCATGCGGTCCCACGGCGATGATCGACGCCGTGATTCCGGCGCTGCAGATGGCGGGCGTGGAACCGGAGCGGCTCTTCTTCGACAAGTTCACTCAGGCGGTCCGATGATCGATTCATCGGTGCACAAGGCTAAGTAAAGGAGACGCGACATGAGTACAGTGACGGAGCATTCGGCAACGGTTAAGTCGGGTGCCGCGGGCGCGGCGCAATTCGCGGGCTGGGACAGCCGCAAGTACAACTATTTCGAACCGAAGGGCCGCAAGGCGAGCCATTACGAGGACATGACCGTCGACGTGCAGCCGGACCCGAAGCGCTATCTGATTCAGGACTGGATCCTTCAGTTCGCCGACGGCACGCCGACCTACTCGGAAACGTGGACAGCGGCGAAAAGCTCGGACTGGCACACGTTCCGCGCGGTCGACGAGGAATGGGAGCGCACGCATTATCAGCGTCAGTCGACTATCGTCGGAATGGTTACGAATGCGATCGCCAATGCGCGGCGCACGGGCGCGGTCAAGCGTTTCGACAAGGCGTGGGTGAAGGTTCTGGAGCAGCATCTGGGCGCCTACAAACATGCGGAATTCGGCCTCGGCACCGCGACCATGCACGCGCAACGCTACGGCTACACGCAGATGATCAACAGCGCGATCCTGACGAACGCGTCGTACAAGCTGCGTTTCGCACAGGACCTGACGCTGTATCTTGGCGAGATCGCGCTCGACCTGCCCGGCTTCGATCTCGATGCCGGCAAGAAGCACTGGCTCGAAGATCCGGTCTGGCAGCCTACGCGTCTGGCCATCGAGACGATCGGCGGCGCGACCGATTACCTTGAAAAGTATTTCGCCGTCAATGTGGTCTTCGAGCCGCTGGTGGGAGATCTGTTCCGCAGCGGTTTCATCATGCAGATCGCGGCTGCGCAAAACGACTTCGTGACGCCGACCGTCGTGTCCGCCGCCGAAGGCGACTACGAGCGCAATCTCGCCAACGCGGTCGAGCTGTTCCACATGCTCGCGAACGACCCGGCGCACGGCGAAGCGAACCGCGCGCTGTTCGGGGCGTGGCTCGAAAAGCACGGCGCGCTCGCCGCCGACGCGGCCAGGCACTTGCAGCCGGTCTGGTCGATTCCCCATGCGAAGGCGGCGCAATTCACCGATTGCCTGAACAGTTCCATCGAGCGTGCGGAACTGATCGCAAAGGAAATCGGCATTCCGTCTTCACTCGCGACCGAAGCCTGAGACTCGTTTGAATCCACCGCGAACAGGAGCAGCTCATGTCAGTGCATACCGACAACATCTTCAAGTCGATCAAGGATCTTCGCTTCGAGCAGACCATCTCGCATCAGTGCGGCGTGACGATGAACGACAGCGTCGAGGCCCGCGCGATCGCCGAGCTCATGGGAAGCAAGCCGGGCATCACGGTCACGTATCTGCCGGCGATGATCCGCATCGACGGGCAGGACAAAATCGAGTTCAGGATGGGCGAAATCAGCGAAGTGCTGGGCCGCGAGATGACGCCTCATCTGTTCGAGATATCGACGTCGACGCATTACGGCCGCATGGTGATGATCGACGACGACACCGTCGTGCTGTTCGGCAACATGGAAGACGCGATGGCCTACGAATGAAAGCGCGCGACGGCGCGCCGCGCGCGCCGCTGTCCGGCAACCCCACGGAGACACAGACATGTTCAGAACTCAGGACGGCGAGGAGATTTTCATCATCGACGGGCACGTTCACCTATGGGACGGCAGCAAGGCGAATCTGAAGAACGTGCACGGCCAGCAGTTCATCGACTGCTTCTATGCGTATCACAGCAATCTGAGCCCGAAGGAATATCTGTGGCCGAAGGAGAAGTTCGACAAGTACGGCGAAGAAGTGATGTATGAAGACCTGTTCGTCACCGGCTACGACGACATGGCGATCTGCCAGCCGACCTATCTCACCGACTTCTACAAGAACGGCTTCAACACCACCGAGGCGAACTACGTGGTGAAGAAGAAGTATCCGCACCGTTTCATCGTGAACGGCGCGTTCGATCCGCGCGATGGCGAAGCGGGGCTGGAGCGCCTGAACGAGCTTGCCGAGCTTTACAAGATTCAGGGCGTGAAGCTCTATACGGCGGAATGGCGCGGCGACAGCAAGGGCTACAAGCTGTCCGATCCGGGCGCGTATCGCTTTCTGGAGCGATGCGAGCAACTGGGCATCAGGAACATTCACGTGCATAAGGGCCCGACGATTCTGCCGCTCAACCGCGATGCCTTCGACGTCGCGGATATCGACGATGTCGCAACGAGCTTCCAGGGACTGAACTTCATCGTCGAGCATTGCGGGCTGCCGCGCCTGGACGATTTCTGCTGGATCGCCACGCAGGAAACGAACGTCTATGGCGGGCTCGCCGTTGTGCTGCCGTTCATCCACACGCGGCCCGAATACTTCGCGCACGTGATTTCCGAGCTTCTGTTCTGGATCGGCGAGGACCGCATTCTCTACGGCAGCGATTACGCGATCTGGTCGCCCAAATGGCTGATCGAAAAGTTCATGGCGTTCGAGCTGCCGGAATCGGTCAGCAAGGAAACGGGCGTGAAGCTGACGCTCGAGGCGAAGAAAAAGATCCTCGGGCTGAATGCGGCGCGCCTGTACGGCATCGATATCGACGCGCAGAAGAAGCTGCTCGAAGAGGCGCCGCACCCTGCGGTGGCGCACGCATGAGCGGCGATCGCGCGCAGCAGGTCTGGGCGCGACTCGCATCCGTCATCGATCCGGAACTCGACGAGTCGGTGACGGAGCTCGGCTTCGTCACCACCGTCGAAGTCGATGCCGAAGGCGGCGTGGACATCGCATATCGTCTGCCGACTTACTGGTGCGCGGCGAACTTCGCGTATCTGATGGCGGCGGACATGCGCGCGGCCGTCGCGGGCCTGCCGTGGGTGACGCGCATCGGCCTCACGCTCGACGAGCACATGTACGCGGACGAGATCAATCGCGGCATGGCGCAGAACCTGTCGTTCCAGCGAGCCTTCGGCGACGCCGCCAGCGACGATCTCGACGAGGTGCGCCGGACGTTTCTCGTCAAGGCGTTCCAGCGCAGGCAGGAGGCGCTGCTGTCGCATCTGCTCGCCCGAGGGCACGAAGGGGCGAAGCTGCTTGCGCTCGCCACGGACGAGCTTGCCGCGCTTGACGGCGATCCCGAAACCGCGCGTCTCATCCGGCGATACCTCGAGCGCCGTCATGTCTGCGCGCACGAACTCGCCTTCGTCGATACCAACAGCGCGCCCATCGATCCCGCGGCACTCGGCGCTTATCTGCGCGCGTTGCGGCGCGTGGGCGTGAATGCCGAATTCAACAGCGCGCTCTGCCGTGGCCTGCTTGCGGCCCGCTACGGCGAAGTGGAGGCGCAGCCGATTCATTTTTTCCCGCGACCGCTCGAACCAGACAACCATAAACCGGAGACAGGAGCACACGATGCCCAACATCATGCTGCATGACGAAGAAGCGCGCGCGGCGCTCGGACGCGGCGTCGGCAAGCTCGCGCGCGCGGTGAGCGCCACGCTCGGGCCGAAAGGCATGAACGCGATCATCGACCGGCCGATCGGCTCGCCGATCATCTCGCGCGACGGCGTGAGCATCGCGAGCGAGATCGAGCTGGAAGATCCGTTCGAGAACATCGGCGCACAGGTCGTGCGCGAAGTCTCGAAGCAGACCAACGAAATCGCGGGCGATGGCACGACCACGGCCACCGTCCTCGCGGATACGCTCGTGCAGCAAGGTCTCGAATGTCTCGCGGACGGCGCGAACCCGGTCGAGCTCGTGCAGGGGCTCGACGCGGCGGTAATCGAAGTCATCGCTGCGCTCAGGCGCGCGGCCACGCCGCTGCGCGGGCCGGAGGAAGTGCGCGCGGTCGCCGTGGTCGCGGCCAACGACGACTTCACCGGCGGTCTCGTTGCAGAGGCGCTGGAGCGCGTGGGGCCGGACGGCATCGTCGATGTCGAGTACGGCACGACCGTGGAGACGCGGCTCGAAGTGGTCGACGGCATGGCGTTCGATCGCGGCTATCTCTCGCATCACATGGTCACGGACATCGAACGCATGCAGGTGGTGCTCGACAGCCCGCTCATCCTGATGACCGACCAGCGCCTGCAAAACCAGGCCGAAGTGACGGCGCTGCTCGCGCTCGCGAACGCAAGCAAGCGGCCGCTGCTGATCATCGCGGAGGAGGTCGCGCCCGCGTGCGTCGTCACGCTGCTGGCGAGCCGCGACAACGGCGGCCCGGCGGTCGCGGCGATTCATCCGCCCGAATACGGTCACTGGCGCAAGGCCATGCTGGAAGACATTGCGATCGTCACCGGCGGGCGCGTCATCGCACGCGATCTCGGCGGCAGGCTCGAAGCCGTCGAAATGCGCGATCTGGGCAGCGCGCGGCAGGTCCGCGTATCGTCCAATCAGACCATCATCACCGCGGGCGGCGGCGATCCGGCGGCGGTGGCGGCGCGGCGTCAGCAGGTTGCGCGTCAGTACGAGATGGCGCCGGAGAACGTCGAGCGCGACAAGTTCGAAGTCCGGATGGCGAAGCTTTCCGGCGGCACCGCGATGATCCTCGCCGGCGGCGCGACGCCGGTCGAGCAGAAGCGCCGTCTGCATCTGATCGAGGATTCGATCAACGCGGCGCGCGCGGCGATCGCGGAGGGGATCGTGCCTGGAGGGGGCACGGCGTTGCTGCGCGCATCGGCGCAACTGGATGACCTGATCGGACGCACGCGCGGCGCGGCGCAACTGGGCGCGCTGCTGCTCAAGCGGGCGCTGGAGAAGCCGCTGTTCACGATCGCGTCGAATTGCGGACTGGACGGCCATGCGATCGTCGCGCAGGTGGCGGCGGCCGGCCGCGGTGCCGGGCTCGATGCGCGCACCGGCGAGATCGTCGATCTGCTGGAGCGCGGCATCATCGATCCGGTGAAGGTGACGTATAGCGCGGTGCGCAATGCGGCATCCGTCGCCGGGCTGATTCTGACGACCCAGACGCTGATCGCCAAGAAGCCCGATCTCGCCGATCCGACAGCCGGGCCGGCGCTCGGTGCGGGCGCCGAACTGCTCGGGAGAAAATAGGCGGCCCGCCTTGTGCGTCGCCACACGCGGCCGGCGCCGGAAGCGTTTCCCCGAAAGGACGTGGCGCACGCGTGAGGTCTATACTCAGCGGACGATGTCGCGCAGCCACCGGGCGCTCTGCCCGGGGCTGGCCGGCACGTCCTCGCGAGTCGCGCCGAGTTCCGCCACAGAGCGGGCTGCGCGTCCCCACCTCGCACGGAGGAGACACATGACGAGGCGCCTCATCGGCATGCCGGCTGGCGACGATTCCGCGGGCGAAGGCGGCATCGCCGGGCGGACACGCCCCGACGTGAACGCTGGATTTCAATCGGACAGCAGCACCATGCTCGCGTGGGAACGCTTTCTGGCGGGCGAAATCACGACCGCCGCACCGACCGAGCTCATCGCGTCGTGGAAGCGGAGTCTGCAATCGGGCGTCAATCCGACCTCGGGCGCGGCGCCGTTCGCGGTGCATGGCGATGCGATCGACGCGCTGCGCTGGCGTCATCGCGAACTGTTGGCGGCATCGGACCGGCTGTTCGCGGCGACGGCGGATCTCTTCGTCGGTTCGTCCTCGATTCTGCTGCTCACCAATGCCGACGGCGTCATTCTGAAGGCCGCCGGCGACCTGCACACGCTCGACGCGGGCGAAAAAATCCATTTGATGACGGGCGGCGACTGGCGCGAGGCGACGGCCGGGACCAACGGCATCGGCACGGCGCTGGCGACGCGCCAGCCGACCTATATTCACGCCTCCGAGCATTTCTGCGAAGGCATCAAGGCGTGGAGCTGCGCCGCCGCGCCGATCTGCGAGCCGGGAACGGGCGCGGTGCTCGGCGTCCTGGACATTTCGGGGCCGCCATCGACGTATCAGATCAACAATCTGACGCTCGCCGTGACGGCCGCGCGGCAGATCGAAATGGTGCTCGCGGAGCAGGTGGCGCGCGAGCAGATGCGCCTGCTTGCGTTTTGTCTGCAACGGCTGTCGTCGGCGGATGCGGCGGGGCTCATCGCCATCGATCGGCGCGGGCGCTTCGTGCACACCACCGCGCGCATTCCGCTGCCCATCAACCTGGGCGAGCGGTTTCCCGGCATGAGCGAGCATTGCCCGATCGAAGACTGGCCCAATCATCTTCCGCAAGGCTTGCGGCCGGAATGGTTCGATCCGGTCGTCGCGGACGGCGAAGCGATCGGGGCGATGCTCATCGTCCCGGCGCAGTCCGGGCTTGCGGGCGCGTCGCGTCTGACGAGCGGTGCGCGGCGCGTCGGCGTGCAGGTTCAGGGGCGCAGCGAAGCCGATCCGAAACGCAACTGCTTCGGGCAGATCATCTGTCAGAGCGCGGCGATGCAGCGCGCCATCGATCGCGGACGGCAGCTTGCGCGGCGCCGGGTGCCGGTGCTGATCGAAGGGCAGACGGGCGTCGGCAAGGAGCTTTTCGCGCGTGCGATCCACGGCGAGGAGTCCGGCGAAGGTCCGTTCGTGGCGTACAACTGCGGGGCGGCGTCGAAGGAGCTGATCGGCGCGGAACTGTTCGGGCACGTGCGCGGCGCCTACACGGGCGCGACGGCGGAAGGGCGGCCCGGGCGCTTCGAACTCGCGCACGGCGGAACGCTGTGCCTCGACGAAATCGGCGAATTGCCGCTCGATCTCCAGCCCATTCTGCTGCGCGCGCTGGAAGAGGGCGTGATCTACCGACTCGGCGATACCCAGCCGCGCCGCGTCGATGTGCGGCTCCTCGCCATGACGAACCGGAACCTGCGCGAAGAGGTCGAGTGCGGGCGTTTTCGCGCGGATCTCTACTATCGCGTCGGCGTGACGCGGATCTGCATTCCGAGCCTGCGCGAACGCGACGGCGACGTCGATCTGCTGATCGAGCACTTCAATCGCGCGCTTGCGCTGCGGCATGGCGTGCCCGCGAGAGAGTTTGCGGACATCGTGATGGAAGTGCTGCGCGCTTACTCGTGGCCTGGCAATGTGCGCGAGCTGCGCAATCTCGTCGAGAACCTGCTGCTCACGTCCAATGACAAGCGCGTGATGCTGGCCGAATTGCCCGCCGAGGTGCTCGACGAATCTCCCGCCGCGCGCGACAGCGTGACATCCGGCGCCGCGCCGGGCACGGGAAGTCTGGAGGAAACCGAGCGATTCGCCATTGCGCGTGCGCTGCGGCATGCGCAGGGCAACATGGCGCAGGCCGCGCGTGCGCTGGGCGTGTCGCGCAGCACGCTGTATCGAAAGATGGAGCAGTACCGGATTCGCGCCGAGGCTTCGGCGATCTCGTCCCATTAGTTCCTTTCCGATTTCCGCGTATTGCAAGCGCGCCGGTCCCGATGCACTCGCGTTCTGACCGGCGCGGATTCTCGCCTGCTTCAATCTGACAGGCCACCCGCTTGCGGGCGTCGGGTACTCGATCGTGTCGCTGTTGCCCTGTCTTGCCGTCACGTTCTTCTGGGGACTACGGCAGGATCGGCTCATCCGTCAGCGCCATCGCGAAGTACAGTGCGCAAGCCCTGCGGACGCGAGCCAGTTGCCGGTACGCTGAGTCAACCACGACACGAGGCGCGGCATCGTTCAGGCAAGACCGCCCATCAGCGTGTATTTGACGTGCACATATTCCTCGATTCCATGATGACTGCCTTCGCGCCCGTAACCGGATTGCTTCACGCCGCCGAACGGCACCGAAGCCGTGCCGACCGAGCCGGAGTTCAGGATCACCATGCCCGCCTCGAGGTTGCGCGACAGCCGGAACGAGAGGCCCAGTTCGCGCGTGAACGCATAGGCGACGAGACCATATTCGCTGTCGTTGCTGCGTGCAATGACTTCGGCTTCGGTGGAGAAGCGGTAGAACGGGAAGACGGGTCCGAATATTTCGGCGGAGGCGATCGGCATATTGTCCGCGACATCGACGAGGATGGTGGGCGCATAGAAAAGCCCGCCTTTCGCGTGCGGACATCCGCCGAGCACGACCTTGGCGCCGCGTTCGCGCGAATCGTCGACAAGCTGGCCGACCTTCCCGATGGCCGCGCGATTGATCAGCGGACCGACGACGAACCCCTCCTGCAGCCCTTGATCGACGGGAATTGCCTCGACGAGCGCCTTCACGCGCTGAACGAACGAGTCATGCACGCCGGCCTGAACATACACGCGGTTCGGCGAGATGCAGACCTGCCCGCTGTTGCGCAGCTTGGCGGACACGAGCGCCTTTGCGGCTTCGTCCAGATCGGCGTCGTCGAAAACGATGAACGGTGCGTTGCCGCCCAGTTCCATCGTCATCTTCTTCAGCGTCCCGGCGCATTGCGCGGCGAGCAGCTTGCCGACCGCGGTCGAACCGGTGAACGAGATCTTGCGGATGCGCGGATCGTCGGTGATGAGCTTGCCAATCTGCGCGGGGTCGCCCGTGACCATCTCGAACACGCCTTCCGGAATACCGGCGCGGCGCGCGTACTCGAGCAGCTTGTACGCGGTCAGGGGCGTTTCCTCTGCGGGCTTCACGAGGATCGTGCAACCTGCCGCGAGCGCGGTCGCCACCTTGCGCGTGATCATCATGAACGGAAAATTCCATGGTGTAATCGACGCCACTGGCCCGACAGGTTCTTTTGTGACGATCACCGCCGCGTCTTTCGAGTGAGTGGGGATGGTATCGCCGTACACTCGTTTCGCTTCCTCCGCGTACCATTCGACGAAGCCCAACCCATATTCGATTTCGCCGAAGGCTTCCGACATGCACTTGCCGTTCTCGCGGCACACCAGTTCGGCGAATGCGGTCTTGTCGGCGCTGACGAGGTCGAACCATTTGCGCAGCAGTTCGCTTCGCTCGCGTGCCAAGGTGCGCGACCAGGCCGGAAAGGCCGCGCATGTGCGATCGATCGCCGCGAGCACCTGCGCTTCCGAATGATGTTCGACTTGCCCGACGCGCGTGCCGTCGGCGGGATTAAACACATCGATCATGCTTTATTCTCCGAAGTAAGTAAGCCTTCTCAGCGCATCGACGCATGGTGATGCGCATGCGGATGCATGATCGAATGTTAGGGACGTTGCAACGGGACGAGAACGTATGATCGTCTGCGAAGCTTGCCCGATTCTATGAACCCACTGTTATCGAACTCGAAGGATGAAAACGCACCGCTCTCCCAAACTGCCGACGATGGAAACCGAAGCCGCTGCAATGGCTCGTGTGCACGCTTCGATGGTGAACCGCCTGCTGGAACTCGCGCCAAACGAAGGCTATAACGCGACGCCGATGCCGGACATTCGCCTGTTGCGATCGAATCGTCCGCTCGCGCGCACGCCCGTGCTCTACGAGCCGGGTATCGTGGTCATCGCGCAAGGCCGTAAGCGCGGTTATCTCGGCAGCAAGGTCTATGTCTACGATGCGCAGCATTATCTTGCTGTCGCCTTGCCGCTGCCGTTCTCGATGGAAACCGACGCCACTGCAGACGAACCGTTGCTCGCGGTGTACGTGCGCCTCGATCCGACGCTTGCAGCCGATGTGTTGCTGCAAATCGACGAGCGCAACGGCGTGGTGCCGGGCGAGCCGGGCGGCATGGCCACGACGAAGCTCGATGTGGCGCTCGGCGAAACCATGCTGCGCTTCCTCGATGCGATGCGCGATCCGCTCGAAGCCGCGGTTCTGGGGCCAACCCTCGTGCGGGAGGTCTACTTTCGCGTGTTCATCGGAGAGCAGGGCGCTTCGATGCGTGCGGCGCTCAACCTGGATGGAAACTTCGGGCGCATATCGAGAGTGCTGCGCATGATTCATTCGAATTATGCCGAGCCGCTGACGATCGAAACGCTCGCAAGGGAAGCGGCAATGAGCGTGCCGTCGTTTCATCTGCACTTCAAGGCGGCCACGAACACTTCGCCGCTGCAGTACATCAAGTCGACGCGACTCCATCAGGCGAGGCTATTGATGGCGCGGCAAGGCATGACGGCTGCTGCGGCCAGCGCACGGGTGGGCTACGAGAGCGCGTCACAGTTCAGCCGCGAGTTCAAGCGGCTCTTTGGTGGCACGCCTTCGGAAGAATTGCGGCGAATGAAACGGCATTTTGCAGTCCCGGAAGCGGATCCGGGGTCGTCGCTATATGTTTCGTCGCATTGATGCGGTGGTTGCGTGGTTTCGACCATCGTCTGTCGAGGCCCTTTGACAGATCCGGCTGGCGAGGTTCGAATTCGTGGCGTCGCGAGCAGCGACGAAAGGGGTGGACGTGGGCAGTGTTGGCGGTTCTGTCGCAGGCGACGATGACGATCACACGCCATCGGGCAAGACATCAAGCAAAGCCGCACGGACCCGGAAAGCGGCTACATGGTGCGCGAGGACAAGCCCAAAGGGTTTTTCTATCTGGATCACCGTACGGTGGATGCCAGGCACGCGATCATCACCGATACGCACGTCACGCCCACCTCGGTGCACGACAGTCAGCCGTATCTGGCCAGGCTGGAGCGGCAGCGCAAGCGTTTTGGATTCGAGGTTCGCCGAGCAGTGTTTGCTGGCGGCTGCCGCGCAGAACATCAAGAAGATTGCGCTGCTGTTGAGCCGCCTGCGGCGGCTTTTAACTCATTTATCGGGCGCTCAGACGCGTATCGGAGAGCTTGCCGGACGCCTGCCGGTTTGCCTGATGCCCCATCGAGACGGGCGCGTTTTAATTCGACTTGCTTGCAAATGAAAAACCCCACGTCTGAAAAACGTGGGGTTGGTCAGCAGTCTGAGGCGGCACTATCAAGTGCCGCCCATCCATAAGCGCGCCGTCAAAAACCTCACCGCACCTTGCCCGCCTTCCACGCCGACAGCAGTTGCTCATACTTCACCGTCTCGCCCTTCGGTTTCTCGTTGGCGAGCGCCTTCCACGGCGCGTGCTGGTCGGACAGCCATTTGGACGGATCGCTTTGCGGATTCAGTTCCGGCGCGCAAACCTTCATCCCGGCCCGCTGCAAACGGGACAACACCTGATCCATTTCCTTCGCGAGGGTGTCCATTGCAGCCTGCGGCGTTTTCTCACCGGCGACGGCGGTGCCGACGTTCTTCCACCAGAGTTGCGCCATCTTCGGATAGTCGGGCACGTTGTTGCCGGTCGGCGTCCACGCGACGCGCGCCGGGCTGCGATAGAACTCGATCAAGCCGCCGTACTTGTCCGCGTTTTTCGTGAAGTAGTCGCTATGAATGTCGGAGTCGCGAATGAACGTGAGACCGACAATCGACTTCTTGAGCGACACGCTCTTCGACGTCACGAACTGCGCGTACAGCCACGCGGCGGCGCGCTGATTCGGCGGCGTCGATTTGAAGAACGTCCACGAGCCTACGTCCTGATACCCGTTTTGCATGCCTTCCTTCCAGTAAGCGCCGTGCGGGGAGGGCGCCATGCGCCACTTCGGCGTGCCATCCGCATTCGTGACGTTGCCCGGCTTGAGCATCGACGCCGTGAACGCGGTGTACCAGAACACCTGTTGCGCGATCCGGCCTTGCGCGGGCACGGGGCCCGCTTCGCTGAAGGTCATGCCCGACGCTTCCGGCGGCGCGTATTTCTTGAGCCAATCGATGTATTTGGTCGTCGCGTAGACCGCTGCCGGGCTATTGGTGCCGCCGCCGCGCGACACCGACGCGCCCACCGGATGACAACCATCAGGCGTCACGCGAATGCCCCATTCGTCGACGGGCATGCCGTTCGGAATACCCTTGTCGGCTTCGCCCGCCATGGAAAGCCAGGCGTCCGTGAAGCGCCAGCCGAGCGACGGGTCTTTCTTGCCGTAATCCATATGTCCGTAAACCTTTTCTCCGTCGATGTTTTTCACGTCGTTCGTAAAGAATTCGGCGATGTCTTCATACGCGGACCAGTTGACCGGCACGCCGAGATCGTAGCCGTATTTCGCCTTGAACTTGTCCTGCAAATCCTTGCGTGCGAACCAGTCCGCGCGGAACCAGTAAAGGTTCGCGAACTGCTGGTCGGGAAGCTGATAGAGCTTTTTGTCCGGCGCGGTCGTAAAACTCGTGCCGATAAAGTCTTTCAGGTCGAGACCGGGGTTCGTGTAATCCTTGCCTTCGCCTGCCATGTAATCGGAGAGCGGAACGATCACGCCATAGCGATAGTGCGTGCCGATCAGGTCCGAGTCCGAGATCCAGCCGTCGTAAATGCTTTGCCCGGATTGCATCGAGGTCTGCAATTTCTCGACGACATCCCCTTCCTGAATGATGTCGTGCTTCACCTGAATGCCGGTGATTTCACTAAACGCCTTGGCAAGCGTTTTGGATTCGTAGGTATGCGTGTCGATGGTTTCCGACACCACATGAACTTCCTTGACGCCTTGCGATTTGAGTTTCGCCGCGGTGTCGATGAACCATTTCATCTCGTCCATCTGCTGCTGTTTCGAAAGCGTGCTCGGCTGAAACTCGCTGTCCACCCATTTCTGCGCCTCGGGCGTGCCCGCCAGAGCCTGGTTCGCGAAGGCACTCGACACGATGCTTGCCACTGCCAGCGCGACGATCCGTCTCCTCTGATGCATGGTCTTCTCCTGTGTCTTCCGCGCCCCTTCGATTATGTCGGCGCCCGCTGGGGGCATCAGCGGAACCGGCAGTTGTCAGTCTTCATTGCATGCGTCGGCTTTCTAGCCCTTCCACATGATCGCGAGCAGCACCAGCACCGAGGCCGTGAAGCCCGGCCAGGAACTCGAGCCCTCGGCGCTGACTGCGAGCCACGCGAGATTCACATACGCGGCAGTCAGCAGGCCGATGAACAGGCGATCACCGCGAGTCGTCGCGATAGGCAGAAAGCCCTTGCGTTCATGAGTGGGCGAGCGCAGTTCCCATACCGTCATGCCGGCCAGCATCACGACGATGCAGCCGAAGAAGATCGCCACCTCGGGAGTCCAGTACATCCAGGTGAACATCACACTCTCCCCATCGCGAAACCCTTCGCGATGTAGTTGCGCACGAAGTAGATCACCAGCGCGCCGGGGACGATAGTCAGCACGCCCGCCGCCGACAGCACGCCCCAGTCCATGCCGGCCGCCGACACGGTGCGCGTCATCACGGCAGCGATCGGTTTCGCGTTGACCGAAGTCAGCGTGCGCGCGAGCAGCAGTTCGACCCAACTGAACATGAAGCAGAAAAAAGCCGTGACGCCGACGCCCGACTTGATGAGCGGCAGGAAAATCTTCACGAAGAAAGCGGGAAACGTATAGCCGTCTATGTACGCGGTTTCGTCGATTTCGCGCGAGACGCCCGACATGAAGCCTTCGAGAATCCACACGGCGAGCGGCACGTTGAACAGCATGTGCGCAAGTGCGACGGCAATGTACGTGTCGGTCAGACCGACGCTCGAATAGAGCTGGAAAAACGGCAGCAAGAATACGGCGGGCGGCGTCATGCGGTTGGTGAGCAGCCAGAAGAACATGTGCTTGTCGCCGAGAAAGCGATAACGCGAGAACGCGTACGCGGCCGGCAGCGCGACCAGCACCGACATCACCGTGTTCATCAGCACGTAGATGATCGAATTGATGTAGCCCCAGTACCACGAGGGATCGGTGAAGATCACCTTGTAGTTTTCGAACGTCACGTGCTGCGGCAGCGTGGCGAACGTGGACATGGTTTCCTCGTTCGTGCGCAGGGAGATCGAGAACATCCAGTAGAGCGGAATCAGCGCGAACAGCATATAGACGACGAGCATCGACGTCCGCATCCAGCGGCGCTTATCCTGCATGGTCGTCTCCTTGCGCGGCGGGGCCGCCGCTGCCCACGCGGCTCATCCAGTTATAGAGAATGAAGCACAACAGCAGAATGATCAGGAAATAGATCAGCGAGAAAGCCGCGGCCGGGCCAAGATCGAACTGGCCGACCGCCTTTTGTGTCAGATACTGACTGAGGAAGGTCGTGGAATCGCCGGGTCCGCCGCCTGTCAGCACGAACGGCTCGGTATAGATCATGAAGCTGTCCATGAAGCGCAGCAGCACGGCGATCATCAGCACGCCGCGCATCTTCGGCAATTCGATGTAGCGGAATACCGCAAAGCGGCTCGCGCCATCTATTTCCGCGGCCTGATAGAAGGCGTCCGGAATCGCGCGCAAGCCCGCATAGCACAGCAGCGCGACGAGCGGAGTCCAGTGCCAGATGTCCATCACCAGCACGGTGATCCATGCGGCCGTGGGACTCGCCGTGTAGTTGTAGTCGAAGCCAAGACTATTGAGCCAGTAGCCGAGCAGTCCGATATCCGGGCGCCCGAAGATCTGCCAGATCGTGCCCACCACGTTCCATGGAATCAGCAACGGCATGGCAAGCACGACGAGCGTGGCCGATGCGCGCCATCCCGAAGCCGGCATCGAGAGTGCGAGGCCCACGCCCAATGGAATCTCGAACAGCAGAACGCACGTGGAGAAAATGACCTGTCTGCCGAGCGCTTCGCGCAAATCCGGATCGGTCATGATGTTGCGAAACCACTCCGTACCGACGAACACATGCTGCGTCGGGCCGATGATGTCCTGCACCGAATAGTTGACCACCGTCATCAGCGGCAGAATCGCGGAGAACGCGACGCAGATGAACACCGGAACGACCAGGAACCACGCTTTCTGATTGACGGGCTTGTTCATCGCGCGGCCTCTTCGGAGATACGCGTTTCGATTCTTTCGTCGTTGCAGAAGAACACGGTTTCAGGCGCAACGAGATGCAGCCAGGCCGGTCCGTCGACAACCGGCAAATGCGGCTCGAGCCTCGCATTGAACACATGGCCGTCGCATTGCAAGGTAACCAGTTGATAGTTGCCGAGCTGCTGCGCGCGCAGCACCCGCGCGTCCACTGCGCCGGCTCCGCCTTCCTGCGAAAGGCGGACGAATTCCGGGCGAATTCCCAGTTTGAGCGCGCCGTTTGCCTGCTGATGCGCGCCGCGTAGCGTCGCAAGCGTGCCGGCGTCGAGCGGCAAGCGCTGCGAGCCGATTTTCGCGCCGTCGGCGTCGAGCTCGATCGGACAGAGATTCATGCCCGGACTGCCGATGAAGTAGCCAACAAAAGCGTGATCCGGCCGCAGAAAAAGCGCATCGGCTCCGCCTTTCTGAACGACGCGGCCATTCGTCATGACCACGACTTCATCGGCGAAAGTCAGTGCTTCCACCTGATCGTGCGTCACGTAGATCAGCGTGAGCTTGAGTTGCTGGTGGATCTTCTTCAACTGCCGGCGCAGCATCCACTTCATCGCGGGGTCGATCACGGTCAACGGTTCGTCGAAGAGAATCGCCGCGACGTCCTTGCGCACGAGGCCGCGCCCGAGCGAGATTTTCTGCTTGGCGTCGGCGGCCAGATTGCTCGCCTTGAGCGGCAGGTCGCGCGTCATATCGAGGATATCCGCGACTTCGTGCACGCGCTTCGTGACCTCGGCGGCTGACAGCTTGCGATTGCGCAGCGGAAACGCGAGGTTATCGAACACGGTCATCGTGTCGTAGACCACGGGGAACTGGAACACCTGGGCGATGTTGCGCTGGCGTGCGCCGAGCGCCGTCACGTCGCGTCCGTCGAACAGCACCTTGCCCTCCGACGGCTTGACGAGCCCCGACACGATATTGAGCAGCGTGGTCTTGCCGCAACCCGATGGCCCGAGCAGCGCATAAGCGCCGCCGTCATCCCAGACCATGCTCATGGGTTGAAGCGCGTAGTCGTCGAGCGTCGCGGGGCTCGGTCCGTACGCGTGCGCGAGATTTTGGAACTCAATGCGCGCCATGAGCTGCCTCCGGGCTGGACACCAGTTGGGTCTGCGCGCCGAACACGAACAGTTCGTCAGGGTCGATGAAAACGTCGAGCTGCGTGCCGAGCTCGATCTGATGCACGCCCTGCAACTGCGCAACGAGGTCGACCGCGCCGGTCAGCGTGCGCAAGTGCAGGTACGTTTCCGAGCCGCTCAGTTCGGCGAGTTCGAGCCGGCACGGAACGGCGATCGCATGAGCGGCCTTCGCCTGAAGACGCAGATGCCCCGGCCGGATGCCGATGCGGCATGCGCCGCTCGCAGCGAGACCGTTGCGGACTGGAACCTCCACGCCGATCGGCAGACGCGCGCGGCCGTTGCCGCAGTCGCTCTCCAGCATGTTCATCGGCGGGTCGTTGAAAACGGCGGCGGCCGCGACGTTGACCGGTGCGTTATAGACATCGAGCGTGGGACCGAACTGCAGAACCCGGCCTTTATCGACGATCGCCGTATAGCCGCCCAGCAGTAGCGCTTCGAGAGGTTCGGTGGTCGCGTAGACGACGGTCGTCTTGCCGTCAGCGAAAAGCGCGGCCAGTTCCATGCGCAATTCCTCGCGCAGTTTGTAGTCGAGATTGACGAGCGGCTCGTCGAGCAGCACCAGCGACGTGCGCTTCACGAGTGCACGCGCGAGCGCGCAGCGCTGCTGCTGGCCGCCCGACAGTTCGCCGGGCCGCCGCTGTAGCAAATGATCGATATGCAGTCTGGCTGCGACTTCCTGCACGCGCCGGCGGATTTCGGCAGGGTCGATTTTTTGCAGACGCAAAGGCGAGGCGATGTTCTCGGAGACCGTCATCGCCGGGTAGTTGATGAACTGCTGATAGACCATCGCGAGATTGCGCTGGCGCACGCTGACGCCTGTCACGTTCTGGCCATCGACGAGCACCCGGCCTTCGTTCGGCCTGTCCAGACCCGCCATCACGCGCATCAGCGTGGTTTTGCCGGCCTGGGTGGGTCCGAGAAGCACATTGATGGCGCCTGGGACGAGGCGCAAATCCACGCCGTACAGATACGGTTGCCCGCCAGAAACGACACTGACTCGCTCCAGTTCCAGGACCAAATTGCTCTCCTTTGCGGCGTGCGCGACGCCAGACCGCAGAGGCCGGCGTTTTAGGGGGTGTCAATTGGGTTGCACTTTGATTACATGCAGCAGCCAAAATGTCCCTTTTGTTGGTTTCCGTTTAAATCGGGGTAAACCTTACGACAGTGCGAAATAGGGAAATCGTCGGCGGATTGGGGGAGATCGGCGATTCGGCACAGGGCGACGACGCCGCTCTAAAATGCCAGGCTGGCGAAACCAAGGTGAGTTAGCCGGTTGATTTTGTTGCCGCTAAGTTGAAATGTCCGGGTTACGAGGGCTTCGATTGCGTTTCTTTCTGGGTTGAATCCACGTGGCGTCGAAGGATGACGCCTGATCGGGCAGGGCGCTGATGCCAATGTCGCTGGCGTGCGCGAACTGGTGAGCCGGTGGCTGCGCGGTCAATGGCGCGGCGTTGCGTCGCGCCCGTTGCAAGATCACTTGCTCAACATCCGCCTGCGTGATTTCGCGCTGCTTCTTCGTGCCAGGCAAACGAGTTTGCGACCTGAGCGCCTCACCCCGATGCGCCGGTTATCGCGCTGCGGCTGAAGCGCCTGTGAGATCTCGAGCGCGTGCGCCAGACGCTTATGCTCGATGATGGCGCCCTGATCGACCGCAGCCAGCCGGTCATACGCACGCGACACAATCAGCCGTCCATTGGCGCGGATCTCCGTGCGCCCATCCGGATATTCCCGGACGTCGACGTATCGATCGCTTAACCTGCGATTCTCAAGTGTGTCGTCCAGCAGATACAGCACCCGGTCGTACTGCACGCTCAGCATCTTTGACCTTGCGTGGCTCGCGCCACATCAACGCCCACTCCAGATGCTCGTCCTCGCGCACCGGCCGATGCGCATTAAACGCATTGCGCGCCGGCTTGGCAAAGCGCGCATTGTAGGCGGCCATGAAGCAGGGCGCATACGCGTTCGCTTGCGCCACCGTGCTGATGCCGCGCAGGTGCAACTCCTTCACGAGCCGGTCCTGCAAGGTCAGGTGCGCGCGCTCCACTCGGACATTGGCCGAGCTCGAATTGGCGCAGAACGTATCGATGTTCAGCTCATACATCGCCCGGCCGAACTGGGTCGTGCTGTGGCCGGTCCTACCGGCCGTCGCATGCGAAACACCGTGAACTTGTCGCTGAGAACGCCCCGGGCTTGCCGTAGCGTTCGATGTACGCACGCGTGGCCTCATCCGCCGTGGTCTACGACTTCTGCGCCTATTGACGCGTCCATGAGCGGGATCGGATAACCCGCGAACCGCTGACCCAAAATCTCGTCACGAAGATGCCCGCGGCATGCCACCCGCGCACGTTGTAAGCGGACGCACACCGTCTGTGCCACCCATCCAGCTCACATGCGCGCTCACCACGCGCCAACCGTCCGGCATCTTCACCCACGTCTGGCTCTGTCTGCCGATCCGCGGATCGCCATCGCGCCGAAACTCGATATTGGCGACGGCGAAAGCGTCGCCGTATGTCGTCACGACGCGCGCCGTGATCGTTCGCGCGAGGCCCTGGCCGGGCCGGGCGGCGCGAAACGCGCGAATCGCGTCGTAGCCGTAGAGGTTTTCGGTTGCGCCGTAGCGCAGCGTGTGCGACGAGTCGAAGAAAAGCGTATCGAGCACGGCGACGTCGTTGGTGACGAGCGCGTGCTCGTAGGCGTTGAAGGCCGCATCGACTTCGGCGAGCACGTCCGGCCGGTTGATCTCGATCATGCGTCCGCTCCTGAAGAAAGCAACGCCTCGTCCAACGATGGCGGCGGCGGACAATGCGCGACCTGCGCCGCTTCGAGTCTGCGCGCAGCTTCGAACGCCAGATCCTCGCGCCACGGCGGCGCGATCAGTTGCACGGCGATCGGCAGGCCGCTTCTCGTGCGCATCGGCGCGGCGACGACCGGCAGGCCGAGGCACGACACCGGCTGCGTCAGCAAGCCGAGATTGGGCCGCACACCGAGCCGCTCGCCATTGATGTCCATGAACTCGTCGCCGATGCGCGGCGCGACCACCGGCGTGGCCGGCGCGACGAGCACGTCGTAGCGTTCGAACAATTCGAGCACGCGCGTTCTCAACGCCGCGCGCACGCGCTGCGCCTGCACCACCCACGCCGCGGGCAGGAGGGCGCCTGCGATCAGACGATCGCGCGACAACGGTTCGCGCTCGTCGTATCGCGCACGCAGGTTCGCCATGTGCAACTGACCGCCCTCAGCCGCCGTGATGAGAAACGCCGCGCCGCGCGCGGCAGCGGGATCGGGATAGTCGACGGTCTCCGACGCGCCCAGCGCCTCGGCCGCCGCATGCGATGCGCGATGCGCGTCGTCGTTCGCGTGTTCGTCGAAATAGCCACCCAGCCGTGCGACTCGCAATACGCCGTGCTTCGCATTCGCAGATTCGAACGCCCGCTGCGCGCACGCGGGATCGAGCGGATCGGCGAACTGCAATGCATCGTAGGTGGCCGCAAGGTCGTCGACGCTACGCGCGAAAGCGCCCATGTGATCCAGGCTCGCGACGAATGGATAGACGCCGTGGCGCGAAAGACGTCCATAAGTCGGTTTCACGCCGAACACTCCGCACAGCGACGCGGGCACGCGCACCGAGCCGTTTGTGTCGGTACCGAGCGTGACCGGGACGAAGCCCGCTGCGACCGCGGCTGCACTGCCGCCCGACGATCCGCCCGCCGAGCGCGTGAGATCGTGCGGATTGCGGCACGGCCCCGCATGATGATTCTCGGTGGTGAAGCCATAAGCGAATTCGTCCATGTTGAGCGCCCCGATCAGAATGGCGCCCTGACCGGTGAGACGCCTGACGAGCGTTGCATCGCAGGCGGCGGCCGGCGCGTCCCTGAGCACGCGCGAACCGGCTAGCGTCGCGATGCCCTCGATATCGAAGAGATTCTTCGCAGCGAACGGCACGCCCGCGAGCGGCGGCAACGTGTGGCCACGCGCGCGGCGGGCATCGAGCGCGTCCGCTTCGACGAGTGCGCGTTCGCGTGTGACGGCAGTGAATGCGTTGACCTGTACGTCATATGCGTCGATGCGCGCAAGTGTCACCTCGATCAGTTCGCGCGCGCTGAAGTCGCCGTTGGCATAGGCGCGCGCGATGGCGAGTGCGCCGAACGGAAAATGGTTCGATGTCGTCATGGGCGATATAACGGCGCGGGTTCGTCGGTTGCATCGACGGGATACGCGAGCGCGGGCGCGGCCAGTTGCGCAATGCGCGCGAACTGCGCTTTCACGCGCGCGGCGGCTTCGTCGGAAAGTGACGGAAAATGCAACGCGAGCGCAGCTTCAACATAGGCATCGATGGAAGAGGACATGGCGTTCAGGCTCACGAAACAGCGGGAAAGAGTTGGCGCACGCGGGCGATCAGCGCGCGATCGCTGCCGCGCGGACCGATGAACGACAGCGCGAGCGGCCTGTCGGGTTCGTTCACGACCGGCACGGTGACTTGCGGCAAGCCGCCGAACGCGGCGACCGCGTTCATCGTGAGCGCATCGCAATAGAACGCGCCGATGCCGTCAGGCGACTCGTTCTTGTCGAGCAGCGCGCGTGGCGTCGTCGGCAGCACGATCAGCGCTTTCGCCACGATGTTTTCGACGTGCGCGGCGAGCGTCTTACGCATGGCGCGACAACGTTCGACTTCCGCGTCGTCGAGCGACTTGATCCGCGCAAAGCGCGTTGCGATGTCCGCGCCGAAGCGCGGCGCATGCGCATCGATCCATGCGCCGAGCGAGGCGCGAATGGCATCGTCCTGCAAGTGCTGATACACGTGCAGCCAGCGTGCGCGATCGCCTGCGAAGATCTCGATCTCGTCGTGCGCCATCGAGAGTTCGCGCAGGCGTTGTGCATCGTCCGGCTCGCGCTCGGCGCGCGTATCGAACGCTTCCTTGAAGAGCACGAACGATGCGGGCGCGTCGAGTGCGGTGACGTCATCGAGCATTACGTCGGCGACGCGCGCGAGCAGTTCGCCCGAACGCGCGAACCAGCCCACCGTATCGAAGCAGGGCGCGAAGGGTAGCACGCCGTCGAGCGCGGCGTCGTCGTGCGTCGGGCGGATGCCCCACAGGCCGCAGAACGCGGCGGGCACGCGCACGGAGCCGCCGGTATCGGTGCTGAGCGCGAAATCGACATCGCCGTTCGCGACCGCCGATGCCGAGCCGCTCGAAGATCCGCCCGGCAACGCGTGCGGCCAGCGCGGATTGACCGGCGTGCCGTAATGCGCGTTCACGCCTTCGAGGCTGTAGGCGAGTTCATCGGTGATGGTCTTGCCGTCCACGCTCGCGCCGGCGGCCAGCAGTTTCGCGACACAAGGCGCATGGCGGGCGGCGGGCTCATGCGTGGCGAGCCAGTCGGGATTGCCGCCGCCCGTCGTGACGCCCGCCACGTCGATCAGATCCTTGACGGCAAAGTGCAGACCATCGAGCACACCGCCCGAAGTTGCGGCGAGGTGCACGCGCGGGCCGGGAACGAAGGCGCTCATTGATTCGCTCCCCTCAACGCATCGGCGAACTGGAGCGAGTCCGCGACGAAGCCATAGCACTTCTTCACGTTCCAGATGCTCGCCTCGGTGCAAAACTCGGGCGATGACGTCGCGCAGCAGTCGGTCAGCATCACGCAGCCATAGCCGAGGAAGTTGGCGTCGGTGAGCGTGTGCATCACGCATTGATCCGTGTTCACGCCCGCGAAGAAGAGCGTGCGCGCGCCGAGATTGCGCAGGATGCTGTCGAGCGGCGTGTCCCAGAAGCCGCTGATGCGGTACTTGTCCACGCGAATGTCCTGCGGCTCGATCATCAGTTCATCGACGACGGCGGATGCCCACGAGTCTTTTTCCAACACGCGCGCGCCGTGTTCCGGCAGCGCCTCGCCGAGGCCGATGCCCGTGCCCTTCGGCTTGTACAGATGAAGCTGGTTCGGCGGCATGTTGGCGAGATCAGGCCGGTTGCCCCAGTTGACCCAGATCACCGGCACGCCGCTCTTACGCGCGATCGGCAGCAGGCGCTGGAGTGGTGCAATCGGCGCGCGGTCCGCACCGTAATCGCCCCCGATATGGTCCACCCACCCGCCTTTGGTGCAGAAGTCGTTCTGCATGTCGATGATGACGAGCGCCGCTTTTTCGATGTCGAAGCGCACTTTCTGCGGCGCGGAATCGAGTATCGCAATGCGCGGCGCGGGCGCTTGCACGGCCATGTCGACAAGCGCATCCGTGGCGTGCCAGCGGGTCTGCGCAAAGACGCCGAGCGGGCCGCCGGGCATTGTCCGGTCTGGGTTTGAAGCGTGGTCCATCGGGTTCTCCGAAACGTTGGATCAATGGAGTACGAGTGCATCGGAGACGCGGCGCAAGCGCGTCATCCGTCGGCGTTCTGCGTGGCATCGAGGAAGCGGTTCTTCATCGCACTGACGGCGCATTGGCATCGAAGTTGCAATGAGCGTTTCAGTCATGAATAACCTACTTACCGAAAGTCAACGCAAAAGGAGTGCCAGTGATGTTGAGCTTGCAACAGGCTTCTCGCGAAAAATTGCGCCGTCGTCTCGTGTCGCGCCTCGTCGTGACGGCCGGTGTCGTCGCGCTCGCCGCGCCCGCGTTCTTTCTCTCCGATGCGCACGCCGCCGATGACGCGATGCGCGTCGGCGTGCTGATTCCCGGCTCGAAGACGGACAAGGGCTGGATGGAGTCGGGCTACGACGGCGTGCTCGCCGCGCAGAAGGAGTTCGGGCCGAAGCTCAAGACGCAGATCATCGAGAACATCAACTACGCGGACATGGAGCAGGCGCTCACCAATCTCGCGACGAAGAATCAGCTCGTGATCGGCATCGGCGGACAGACGCAGGCGGCCGTGCTCAAAATCGCCAAGCGCTTTCCGAACGTGAAGTTCTCCGTCGTCGGCGGCAACAAGGGCGAGAACATGCCGGCCAATGTCGCTGGCTATGACGTTAAGCAGGCCGAGATCGCGTTCGTCGCGGGCGCGGCGGCCGCGATGCTGTCTAAGAATGGCGCGGTGAGTTATGTCGGCGGCATGGAGATTCCGTCGATCGTCAACGCGGGCAAGGAGTTCGGCAACGGCGCGCGTTACGTCAACCCGAAGATCAAATACTTCGAGAGCTATACCGGCGACTTCGATAACGTCGCGAAGTCGCGCGAAGCGACGGCGGCGGCCATCGCGCAGGGCGCCGACGTGCACTACCACATCCTGAACCTCGGCTTGCGCGGGCTCGAACAGGCCGCCAAGGAGAAAGACACGCATATCATCGGCAGCTATACGGACCGCTGCGGAAGCGATCCGCTCTATATCGCGTACAGCATCACGGGCGTCGGCTATCAGGCGCAATACGCGATCGAGCAACTGGAGAAAGGGCAGTGGCAGCCCGGCTACAAGGCGTTCGGCCTCGCAATGGGACCGAAGGCGTCGGGCATGGTCGTCTGCAAGTCGACGCCCGCGATGGACGCGAAGCTCAAGCAGATCGAAGACGACATCCTGAGCGGCAAGATCAAGGTGTCCGAGGGATGAGCACGCTGCCTTCTCCTTCGGTCGATGCCGCGCCGATCCTCGCGCTCACGGACATCGGCAAGCGCTTCGGCACGTTCACCGCGCTCGAAGGCGTCTCGCTCGACCTGATGCCGGGCGATGTCCATTGCCTGCTCGGCGAAAACGGCGCGGGCAAGTCTACGCTGTGCAACGTCATCTTCGGCGTGCATCAGCCGGATTCCGGCGCCATGCGCGTGAACGGCGCGCCGTATCGTCCGCGCAATCCGCGCGAGGCGCTCGCGCACGGCATCGCGATGGTGCATCAGCACTTCAGTCTCGTCGACGACGCCAGCGTGCTCGACAATCTGCTGCTCGGGCAGGCGCGCGGATGGCTTCATCGGCAGCGCGAAGCCGAACGCGTGCGCGCCGTGCTCGCAGGCGTCGGGCTGGAACTGGCGCTCGAAGCGAAGGTGGCGGATCTTTCGGTCGGCGAGCGGCAGCGCGTGGAGATCGTGAAGTG
Organism: Caballeronia novacaledonica; assembly: GCF_900258035.1. GTDB lineage: Bacteria > Pseudomonadota > Gammaproteobacteria > Burkholderiales > Burkholderiaceae > Caballeronia > Caballeronia novacaledonica. Next base: position 161,720 of record NZ_OGTP01000004.1, read on the forward strand.
CCTGATGCGCGAGCCGCGCCTCCTGCTGCTCGATGAACCGACCGCCGTGCTCCTGCCCGCCGAGATCGACGCTTTGCTCGACACCTGCGAGCGCGTGGCCGCGCGCGGCTGTGCAGTGGTGCTCGTCACGCACAAGCTGAAGGAAATCAGCCGCATCGCCACCCATGCGACCGTGCTGCAATCGGGCCGCGTGGTGGCGCGCTCCGCATCGCCCGCGACGGAGATCGACCGGCTCGTGCACGCGATGATTCATCGCGAAGGCGACGACACCCCCGACGATCTTGCCGGGCGTCTGTCGCTCGTGAAAAGCGCCTCGCCGTACTCGCGCCCGTTGCAGGACGAAGTGCTGCAGATCGATGGACTCAGCGCGCGCGATGCCGAAGGCGTCGCGCGCCTGAGTGACTGCACGCTCGTGGTGAATCGCGGCGAGATCGTCGGCATTGCGGGTGTTGAGGGCAATGGACAGAGCGAACTCGGCGCGGTGCTCGCGGGCATGTCGGGCGCATCGGCGGGACGCTTTTTCATCGCCGGTCGCGACATGACTCAGGCGAGTCCGCGCGAACTCACGCAAGCGGGGGTGGGCATCGTGCCGGAAGACCGGCACGCGGTCGGCTGCGTCACCGGCATGAGCCTCACAGACAATCTGCTGCTCAATCATCTCGACCGCTACACGCGCGGCGGCTTTCTGAAGCGCCGTGCGATGCGCGCCGCGGCGCTCGAACTGATGCAGCGTTTCGATGTGCGCGCGAGCGGTCCCGATGCGCTCTTTGGCGGCCTTTCGGGCGGCAATCAGCAAAAGGCCGTGCTCGCGCGCGAACTGACGCTCGATCCGCTGATCTTTCTGCTCGCCGCGCAGCCGACGCGCGGTCTCGATGTCGGCGCGGTCGCCGCCGTGTATTCGCACATCCGCGCGGCGCGCGATCGCGGCGTGGGCGTGCTGCTTATTTCCTCCGAACTGGACGAGCTGATGAGCGTTGCCGATCGCATCGTCGTGCTGTATCGCGGACGCATCATGGGCACGTGCACGCCCGATGCGAGCAATCGCGGACGCATCGGCGCGTGGATGGCGGGCGCGGGAGAGACTGCATGAATCCGCACATGAAGCTGCAAACACCGCTCGCGTCCGCGCCCGGTCCGCAAAGCTGGCGCGCGCGCTGGCCGCACTTGCGCGTGGCATGCGTGATCGCGGCGGCCGTCGCGTTCGCGATGCTCGCCGCGCTCGCGTTGATCGCACTGATGCACGTTTCCATCGCCGAGGCGCTCGCCGCATTCGCCGATGGCGCGTGGGGCTCGCCGTATGCGATCGGTGCGTCGATCAATCGCAGCCTCGCGTTCGCGCTCGTCGGCACGGGCTTCGTCATCGCGAACCGCGCGAAGCTCACGAACGTCGGCGGAGAAGGGCAACTCGCGATCGGCGGCATCGTCGCGACCGCGATGAGTCTCTATGGCGGTTGCGCGCATCTTCCCTTCGGTCTCTCCTTCATCGTGCCGATGCTGTGCGCGGCCGCGGCGGGCGCGGTGTGGGGCGGCGTGCCGGGCGTGCTGAAGGCGAAGGCCGGCACCAACGAAGTCATCAGCACGTTGCTGCTCTCGTTCATTGCGGTATGGCTGCTCTACTGGTGCGTGCAGAGCGAAGCGCTGCTGCGCCAGCCGATGACGAACGGCGCCACCTTGCCCGAATCGCTCGAAATCCCCGATCCGACCAAGCTGCCCGCGATCCTCGCCGCGAACGGCATGAACCTGAACATCGGCTTGCCGGTGACGATCGTGCTCGCCGTCGCATCCGCGATCCTGCTCGCGCGCACGCGCTTCGGTCTCGCGCTGCGCGCCGCCGGGCTCAACGCCATCGCGGCGAAACGCGCGGGCTTGCCGATCACGTCATCGCTGGTCGGCGCGCTGGCGCTCGCGGGCGCGTTCAGCGGACTCGCCGGCGCGCTGATGCTGCAAGGCGATCAATACTCGCTCAAGGCGGGTTTTTCGTCGGGCTATGGTTTCGACGGGCTCGTGGTCGGCCTGCTCGCGCGCGGATCGATCACCGGTGTGTTCGCGGCGGCGCTGCTGTTCGGCTTTCTGCGCTCGGGCGGCATCAACATGGAGATGGTCGCGCAGGTGCCTTCGGCGCTCGTGCTGATCGTGCAGGGCATCGTCACGATCGCGCTCGCGGGCGGCGCGTTGTGGCTCGACAAGGGAGAGGCACGGCGATGAATCTCGAACTTCTCGCGGTCTTCGCGGGTGCGTCCATTCGACTCTCCGCACCGATGATGCTTGCCGCGACCGGCGAACTCGTGAGCGAGCGCGCGGGCGTCCTCAACATGAGCGTCGAAGGCATGATGCTCACCGGCGCGTTTCTCGGCGCGACGTTTTCATGGCTGACCGGCAACCCGTCCATCGGTCTGCTGTGCGGCATGCTCGGCGTGATTCCGCTCGCGCTGCTGCAGGCGTTCCTGAGCGTGACGCTGCGTGCTAACCAGATCGTGACGGGCATCGGCATCAACATTCTCGCGCTCGGCGGCACGACGCTCGCTTATCGCGAGATCTTTGGTGAACGGTCGAGCGCCGCGATTCCGGGACTCGCGCACTGGTCGCCGCCCGTGCTCGGAAAATTGCCGCTGATCGGCGAACCCGTGTTCGGGCAAGTGTGGCTGCTGTATGCGGGACTCGCGGTGCTGCTGGCGACCTCGGTCATCATGCGCCGCACGGCGCTCGGCGTCGCGCTGCATGCAACGGGCGTCGCGCCGCGCTCGGTCGATCAGTCGGGCCTGCCCGTCGCGCGCATCCGTTACGGCGCGGTGCTGTTCTCCGGCGTGATGTCGGCGGCGGCGGGATGCTTCATCTCCATCGGCGATATTCACACGTTTACCGAAGGCATGACCAACGGCACGGGTTATCTCGCGATTGCGGCGATCATCTTCGGCAACTGGAAGATCGGCCGCACGGCGCTCGCATGCCTGCTGTTCGGCGCGGCCACCGCCATGCAGTTCCAGTTGCCGATGTTCGGCCTGCACGTGCCGACCGCGCTGCTCATCATGCTGCCGTACCTGCTCGCGCTGGTCGCGGTAGCGGGGCTGATCGGCCGGCAGACCGCGCCGCCCGCGCTTACGCAGCCGTTCAAACGCTAGCGGCGGCGGTGCGACGGAGTACCATCGTGTTTCGTCGCGCCGTGTTCAACTCATCGATCGAATTCATGTCACGTACCGCTGTTCCCGCGAAGAACAAGAAAGACGAGCCCACACGCCGCCAGCAGCTCGCTGCCAAAACCCGCGAGCGCATCTTCAGGATCGCCATCAGGGAGTTCGCCGACAAGGGTTTCAGCGGCGCGCGCGTCGAGACTATCGCGAGCCGCGCGAAGGTGAACATCCGCATGATCTATCACTACTTCGGCGGCAAGGAAGCGCTCTATGTCGAAGTGCTCGAGCACGTGCTCGCGCGGCTGCGCGAAGCGGAACTCGCGGTGACGCTCGACGTGCGGAGCGTCGATCCCGCGAGCGGCATTCTGCAGCTCTACGATTTCACCGAAGGCCACTTCGCCGCGCATCCGGAATTGCTGTGCCTGCTGTCGTGGGAGAACCTGAATCGCGCGCGCTTCCTGAAGCGCTCGAAAGTGATTCAGGCGATGTCATCGCCCGTGCTCGACAAGTTGCGCACGCTCATCAGGCGCGGCGAAACCGCGGGCACCTTGCGTCGCGGCATCGATCCCCTGCATCTGTACGTGACGCTCGTGAGCCTGGCCTATTTCCACAAGTCGAACGCGTACACGATCTCGCGGATGTTCGATACCGACATGCTCGCGCCTTCATGGCAGGCCGCGCACAAGGCGCAGGCGCATGAACTGGTGCGCGCGTTCCTTGCCGGAGAGCGTGTGCTCGAACTGACCTAGGCCTTCAGTTGACGAGCTTTCGGCGCCTGGCAATCGATCTCACGATCAACAGGCCGCCGACCATCACCGCAAGCGACATCAGCGTCGTCACCGTGCCGAGCGCGTAGATGACGGGCGTCGTCACCGATGTCGTCAAGCCCTGCAATTCGAGCGGCAGCGTGTTCTGATCGCCTATCGCCTGCGAGGTTCGCGCGATTTCATCCCACGAGAGCGTGAAGCCGAACATGCCGACGCCGATCACGGAAGGCCCGATGATCGGCAGCACCACATGTTTGAACGACTGCCACGGCGAAGCGCCGAGATCGCGCGCCGCTTCCTCGTACGCCGGATTGAATCGGTTGAACACGGCGAACATCACGAGCAGGCCGAACGGCAGCGTCCACGTGAGATGCGCGCCGAGCGCCGAGGTGAAGAGACCCATCGATGTGGTCCAGCCGTCCGCGAACGACTGGAAGCCCCATTCGTTCGCCAGATATTTGATGAGCGTGTCAAGCAGGCGAAAGGTGAGGCCGATACCGAGCGACACGATGATCGACGGCATGATGAGGCTCGCCACGGATACGTAGAACACCGCGGTATCGCCGCGAAAGCGCCGCCTGAACGCAAGGCCCGCGCTCAGGGAAAACAGCACGGTCAGCACCGTCACCGCGAGCGCGAGCTTCACGGAGCGCCCGAACGCGGCCCAGATGTCGATATCGCCGACGCCGGCGCGCAATGCAGCGAACCAGTGCAGCGAGACGCCGCGCATCGGGAAGGTGAGACCGCCTTCCGGACCCTGGAAGGACAGAATGAAGATCGTGATGACCGGCCCGTACAGGAACAGCACGAATATCCCGAAGAGGAGCGCGAGCCAGTAGAAGCTCGCGGGCCGATGTTCCCGATGCGCGACTGCACCCGCCATGTCACAGCTCCTTTCTGATATCGACGACGCGCGTCAGCGCCCATACGATCATCAGCACGACGGCGAGCAGGATGATCGCATTGGCCGCCGCGGCGGGAAACTGCAGATAGCCGGTCTGCACCTGGATGATCTTGCCCACCGAGGCGATTTGCTGTCCGCCCATCACGCCCACGGTGAGGAAGTCGCCCATCACGATGGTGACGACGAAGATCGAACCGATCACGATGCCCGTCTTCGAAAGCGGCAGCACTACGTCGCGGATGACCTGCCAGCCGCTTGCGCCGGCGTCGCGCGCCGCTTCGAGCAGCGCGCGATCGATGCGCATCATCGCGTTGAAGATCGGCACGATCATGAAGAACGTGTAGAGATGCACGAACGCGAGCACGACCGAGAAGTTCGAGTACAGCAGCCATTCGATCGGCCGGTCGACGAGATGCGCCGACATCAGCGCATGATTCACGAGTCCGTTGCGTCCGAGAAGCGGAATCCACGAAATCATGCGGATCACGTTCGAGGTCCAGAACGGAATGGTGCAGACGAGGAACAGCACGGTCTGCATTGCGGTGGTGCGCACGTGAAAGGCGAGGAAGTACGCGATCGCGAAGCCGAGCACGAGCGTCACCGCCCACACGATCGCGCAGAACCTGAGCGTCGACCAGTACGTCTTGAACGTCACGCAGACGTCCGTGAACGAACCGCAGCCGTCGAATATCGCCGCGTAGTTCTTCAGCGTGAAGGCAGGGATGATCTGATATTCGTTGAAGTCCCAGAAGCTCACGATCAGCGTGATCACGAGCGGCACGATGAAAAACAGCAGGAAGGTCAGCGTGAGCGGCGTTGCTTGCAGCCACGCGCTCACGCGCCGGTGACGCACCGGCGTCTGCTTTGCCTGCTGGAGATATTCGACCGAAGCCATCGTGAGCGGCGCTCCCTTATGCGGCGATGAACTCGTTCCATTTCTGGACCATGTAGATGTTCTCGTCCATCACCGCGTTCCAGCAGGCGATCGCGCCCATGCGCTGGGTGTACGAGCCGCCGTCGCGCACGGTGCCGGCCTTCTCCAGCAACTGGCCGTCGGGTGCCTTGATATCCTGAGCGGCGGGCTTGCCTTCCATCCAGTAGTCCCACTCGTAGGCCTGCATGTGCGACTTGGCCGTTTCGGTCACGCCGGGGTAATAACCCTGGCGCATCAGATACGCGCCCGCCCAGCCGTCCTGGAACCAGTTGACGAATTCATACGCGGCATCGAGTTTCTTGCCCTGCAGCGAGCGCGGAAAGCCGAAGCCCGAGGCCCACGAGCGATAGCCTTCCTTGAGCGGCTGGAACTTGCACGCGATGCCCATCGTGCGGACCTTGGTGACGGCGGGCGACCACATCGACTGGATCACCACTTCGCCCGAGGCCATCAGGTTCACGCTCTCGTTGAAGTCACGCCAGAACGCGCGGAACTGTCCGGCGCGCTTCGCTTCGATCAGCACCTTGATCGTCTGGTCGATCTCCGCCTTCGTCATGTTGCCTTTGTCGCCGTACTTGACGTGACCCGTCGCCTCGATCGCCATGGCCGCATCCATCACGCCGATGGCCGGAATGTTGAGCAGCGCCGCCTTCCCCTTGAACCGCGGGTCGAGCAGATCGGCCCATGTCGTCACCGGCCGCGAGATCAGATCCGGGCGGATGCCGAGCGTGTCCGCGTTGTACGTCGTGGGGATGAGCGTCATCCATTCGGTTGGCGTCGCGCTGAACTCGGTGGAGCGCGGGCCCTTGAGGAACATCACCTTCTTCGGCGCGGTGCCCTGGTCGCCGATCTTCTTGCCGTTCACTTCGCCCTTGGTCAATACGGGCGTGATCTTGTCCGCAAGCTTGATGCGCTTCGCATCCATGCCGGCAAGCGTGCCGGCGGGAATCAGCTTCTTGAGCGAGAAGTATTCGGTATCGACGATATCGAACGAGTTGGGTTGCGTGATGATGCGCTTGGTCACATCATCGGTCGTGACGGGAATGTACTGAATCTCGATGCCCGTATCTTCCTTGAACTTCTTCGCGATCTCCGCGCTCTGGTTCACCGCGGTGCCGAGATAGCGCAATGTGATCTTCTCCTGCGCGTGGACATACGGAAACCCGGCGATGCCCGCCGCCGCCACCGCGCCCTTGATGAACGTGCGGCGTGAAATGCCTGCGTTCGTGGTGTCTGCATCGCGTGCGTTGGCTTGTTCGTCGTTCATGGACTCTCCTCGAATTTGAAGTTGTGATTGCCTGATCTCACGCGGCGAGCGGATGCGCGTTCTGCTCGTCCCACCACACCGTTACGCGCGCGCCGGGGCCGGCGCGTTGCGCGTCGTAGTCGGCGTCGCTGATCATCGAGACGAGCTCGGCAGAGCCGTCGAGCGGATCGAGCGTCATGCGCAGATGCGTGCCCTGATACTCCGCTTCGCGCACCGTGCACGCGAGTCCGCCGATGCGCAGAAGACCGCTGTCGCCCGCGCTCGTGCCGGGCGCGACGCCCTGCGGCGCGATGCGCAGATGATCCGCGCGCACCGTGAAGAGCAGACCGTCCGAGCCGAGCACGTTATGACCGCCCAGAAAGCGGGCGACGAATTCCGTGCGCGGCCGGTTGAATACGTCGAAGGGCGTGCCGCTCTGCTCGATATGACCGTGACTCATCACGACGACGAGATCCGCGAGCGCCATCGCTTCCTCCTGCGAATGCGTGACGTGCACGAAGGTGATGCCGAGCGCCTTCTGCCAGCGCTTGAGTTCGGCGCGCATCTGCACGCGCAGGAAGGGATCGAGCGCGGAGAGCGGTTCGTCGAGCAGCAGGCAGCGCGGCTCGTTGAGGAGCGCGCGCGCGAGCGCAATGCGCTGCTGCTGCCCGCCCGAGAGTTGCGCAGGCTTGCGGTCCGCGTAGGCCGACATCGCGACGAGTTCCAGCAGTTCGCCCGCGCGCTTGCTGCGCGCATCCTTCGCGACGCCGCGCACCTTGAGGCTGAACGCGACGTTGTCGAGCGCCGAGAGATGCGGGAAGAGCGCATAGCTCTGAAACACCATGGCGGTGCCGCGCGCGACCGGCTGCTCGCGCGTGACATTGCGCCCGCCGATCAGCACATCGCCTTCGGAGACCCACTCGTGGCCCGCGATCATGCGCAGCGTCGACGTCTTGCCGCAACCGGACGGCCCGAGCAGACAGCAATACGCTCCGCCGGGAATGCGCAGGTCGATGGCGTCGACGGCGAGCGCATCGCCATAGCGCTTCGAAACATGCACGAGCTCGATATCGGCCGGGCTCGCGCGAACCACCGTGGATGCCGGTTGAACCATGAAGGCTTGTCCTGTTGAAGACGCTGATGGAATACAGCGGGCAAGCCATTGCAAGACATATGCCATTCGTGCCCAGGAGCACGGCCGAGTCGCAGGACCAGAACGCTGCCACATACGCTGACAGCAGGTGTCGACGAATTGGCGCGCATATTGCACACGATCGCGGAGCTCGATCGTCAGCATCCGCAGACACCTGACGTGTGCGATCGAGGTGCGGATCACGTCCGCCATGGGGCATGACCTAACCAAACCGGTTCATCACATTTGACAATGAACGACTTTGCTCCATTGAAGACGCATGGGCGCTTCGACTATCGGCCGATCCACGAAAGCGATGGTTATCGCTGGCCGAACGGCGCGGGCCTCGCGGTCTACCTCGGCTTCAACCTCGAACACTTCGCGTTCGGCGAGGGGCTGGGCGCGGCGCTCGGGCCGTTGTCGCCGCAGCCCGATGTGCTCAATTACAGCTGGCGCGAGTACGGCAACCGTGTGGGCGCGTGGCGCTGCATCGAACTGTTTGATGCGCTCGATTTGCCCGCGGGCACGCTCATCAATACGTCGCTCTATGATCACTGTCCCGCGCTCGTCGAAGCATGCGCCGCCCGTGGCGACGAACTCATCGCGCACGGTCACACGAACGCGCAGCGCCAGAGCGATCTCGACGAAGACGGCGAACGCGCGCTGCTCGCGCACTGCCGCGCACGCATGCTCGAATGTTCCGGCGCAATGCCCTCGGGATGGCTGTCGCCGTGGATCTCCGAATCGCATCGCACGCCGGACCTGCTCGCCGAGACGGGTTTCCGTTACACGCTCAACTGGTGTCACGACGACCGGCCCGTGCGCATGAACACGCGCGGCGGCCCGCTCTGGTCGATTCCGTATCCGCAGGAGTTGAACGACCTGCCGATGATCATGGCGCGTCACATGGACATGCGCGACTTCGCGGACATCATCATCGACCAGTTCGACGAGATGCTCGAACAGACGCTGCGCGCGCGCACGCCGCAGGCGCTCGTGATGGGCATCGCGCTGCATCCGTATATCGTCGGGCAGCCGTACCGGTTGCGGCATTTGCGGCGTGCGCTTGCGCATATCGCAGCGGCGCGCGAGGAGATCTGGCTCGCTACGCCCGGAGCGATAGCGCGTCATGTCGAAGAAGCCGTGCCCGTGCCGGCGCAGGCCGCATGACGAGCGGGAAGGAGAGCGCGGACGCGCGCGTCTATCGATCGATCTTCGAGGGTGTGCTGAATCGCAGGCTCGCGCCCGGCACGAAACTGCCCGAGCCCGAGCTATGCGCGCTTTTCGGCGTAGGACGTGCGGTGGTGCGGCGCGCACTGGAAAAGCTCGCGTACGACGGCATCGTCGTGCTGCGTCCGAACAAGGGCGCGGTGATCGCGCAGCCGACCCGCGAGGAGACGCGCGCGATCTTCGAGGCGCGGCGTTCGGTCGAGCGTGCGCTCGTCGAACTCGCGGCGGAGCGCGCGAGTGCCGCCGATATCGTCGCGTTGCGCGGACAACTCGACGAGGAACACAAGGCGATGCATCGCTTCGATCAGCCATCGTGGGCACGGCTTGCGAGCGCGTTCCATCTGCGTATTGCGGCGCTTGCGGGCAATGCGATCCTCGAACACTATCTCGGCGAACTGATCTCTCGCTGCTCGTTGATCGTCGGCGCTTACGAGCCGGTCGGCAACGCACCGTGCGAGCACGACGAGCACACTGCCATTCTCGATTGCCTCGAAGCGCGCGATGTTGCGGGCGCGATCGCCCACATGATGGCGCATCTGCGCAGCCTGGAGGCGCGCATCGAGACATCGCGCATGCCGCGCGCAAACGGGCTTGCGCATCTCCTCGGCCTCGATCCCGCGCAAAAAACCGCAGAGAAGTGACATGGAAATCGATTTTGAAGCGATTACCGAGTACCAGCGTTACAAGCTCATGGCGAGTCTGATCGTGCCGCGGCCCATCGCCCTCGTCACCACGCTCGGCGCGGACGGCACCGTGAACGCCGCGCCGTTCTCGATGTTCAATATGCTGGGCGAAGAGCCGCCCATCGTCATGATCAGCATCAACCGCCTGGCGGACGGCACGCTCAAGGACACCGCGGTAAATGTCCCGCGCGAGAAGGAGTTCGTCGTGCATCTCTCCGATGAAGCCATCGCGCAGCAGATGCATCGCTGCGGCGAACGCTTCGCCGCGGATGTCTCCGAGCTCGAACAGGTGGGTTTGAGCGCGCTTGCCTCGACGCGTGTCAAGCCGCCACGCATCGCCGAGGCGCCTGTCGCGTTCGAGTGCGCGTTGTGGGAGACGCTCGAAACGGCGAGCCGCCACATCTTCATCGGCCGCGTGCTGATGCTGCATGCGCGTGACGAACTCATCGATATCGATGCGTGGCGCGTCCGCCTGGAGCATTACTTTCCGGTAGGCCGCTTCGGCGCGAGCGACTACGTGACGACGCGTGACCGCTTCCAGTTGTGATGGCGCATGGCCATGCGCGGCTGACCAGACCTTTCACCATTAGATGCGATGCTTTTCATCGGTTTAACGATGAGGTTGGTCGTTGTCGATATCGAGGTAATGGCTCGCCGTGACGATCATCCTTTTCTGTACTCGACGAAGTCGAGCGGCACGCACTTCGCTCGCTGGTGCAAAAGCTCGCCGATCTTCATCAGATTCGACACATCCCGATCGAATAGCCCTTTGAGATACGGAGAGGCAATGAGCCAGGCAATCGAGAATTTTGCCACTGCCCGACAATGCAGGGCAGACTGAAGTCCGGCGCGTTTCCGTACTCGCCGAAGTACTTCGGCAAGCCGGCGTGACCAGCAATGTCTGTTATCTTCCCTTATGCCCGAGTCTGTACGTGACGACGCTCGGCGCCGTGATTCAGCAAGTCGCGCCACTACCGCAGGGCGCGCTCGACGTGCCGGCGTTCGATCGCAAGGCATTGGTCGAAGCGCTGCGGACGGATCAGGCTGGCCGAAGCACTTACTCCGAATTTCTGAGAAGCGCATGGCATGCCGGAGTGGTCCGTTACGACATCGATCTTATTCGATCCGTGATCTATTCCGGCTGCAACGTTGAGGAATACATTGAATACTATCCTGAAGTGATGGTTTGACGCGAACTGCCCGATCTTTTATGCCATCCGCAACCCATCCATCTGAAAAGACAAAACATCGGCATTCCGGCCTGCACGACTTGCGTGTATTGCGAATTGGCTTTCTGCTTCTGGAGAATTTTTCGCTGATCGCGCTTGGCACGGCTGTTGATCCGCTGCGGATTGCCAATATGCTCGTCGAACGCGTGGTCTACGAGTACACGCTGATCGGCGCGAATGGCGATGTCGTGCGCTCGAGCGATGGCATTCGCGTCATTCCTGATGTCTCGATGCCCGAGGCGAGCGGCTTCGACGCGGTATTCGTTGTCGGACCGAATCCGATTCCGCGCAGGGGCATCGGCGCCATCATGGACTGGCTACGCTTGCAGGCGCGTCGCGGCAGCGCTCTCGGCGGCCTCGACACCGGTAGCTATTTTCTCGCGCGCGCCGGCCTGCTCAATGGCTATCGCTGCACGATTCACTGGGAGGACCAGGACACGCTGCTGGAGCAGTTTCCGAAGCTCACTGTATCAAACCGGCTATATGAAGTCGATCGCGACCGCTACACGTGCAGTGGCGGCGTCGCGCCGCTCGACCTGATGGTGCATCTGCTCGCGCTCTCACCGGGCAGTCCCGCGCTCGCGGCGCGCGTGCTCGAATTGCTCGTCGCCGAGCGGCGCGGTCATGAAGAGCGACAGGTGACTTCGCTCAGGCAATACATCGGCGATGCGCACGCGAAACTCGACGAAGCATTGCAGGTCATGGAAAGCAATATCGAAGAGACGCTCACCATTGCGGAAATCGCGGCCTTCGTGAAAGTTTCTCAGCGTCAACTCGAGCGATGGTTTCAGGAGCGCCTCGACAAGACACCGGCGCAGGCTTACCTCGAAATACGTCTGCTGCGCGCGCGTCAATTGTTCTATAGAACCGGGCTCACGCTCGAGGACGTATGTGCGCGCACCGGCTTCACATCCCTCACTCACTTTTCCACTCGCTACAAGGCCCAGTTCAATATCTCGCCGATCGCCGATCGTCGGCGGTATCAAAAGACACTTTGAAAACGGCCTAAATAGGCGTCGTTCGTGGTTTACCCTCGACGTCGAAAATAGGAATTTTGGCGTCGAATTAAGAAATATTCTAAATTATCAAGCTCCTACCATTCACTCACACCGATGGACTTTCCACCCAGGAGCTGAGTGCATGAAAATGGAGAACCTCATCCGCATCGAGAACGGCGATAAAGCGAAGCACACGTTCTCCGAGGCCGAATATGCGAATCGCCACGGGAGGCTGCGTGAACTGATGGCCCGTGAAAACATTGATGTCGTCCTCTTCACGTCGTATCACAACATCAACTACTACGCGGACTTTCTGTATTGCTCGTTCGGCCGAAAATACGGGCTTGTCGTGACGCCGAACAAAGTCGTGTCAATCTCCGCGAACATCGATGGCGGCCAGCCGTGGCGGCGTACCGTGGGCGACTACAACGTCGTCTACACCGACTGGGAGCGCGATAACTTTTTCCGTGCCGTGCAAGCCGAAATCGAAAACAAGGGACGTGTGGGCGTCGAGTTCGATCAGCTTCCGGTCGAGATGTTATCGAAGCTCAAGGCTGCGCTGCCATCGGTCGAATTCGTCGATATCGGCGTGAAGACGATGCGCATGCGCATGATCAAGTCGGCCGAAGAAATCGATGTCATCAAGCATGGTGCGAACGTGTGCGATGTCGGCGGCGCGGCGCTCGCAAAGGCCGTTCACGAAGGCGTGCCCGAGCACGAAGTGGCACTCGCATCGACGCAGGCGATGGTGCGCGAGATCGCCCGCCGCTTTCCCGATTCGGAACTAATGGATACCTGGACCTGGTTCCAGTCCGGCATCAACACAGACGGCGCGCACAATCCCGTCACGACACGCAAGGTGGAAAAGGGCAACATCCTCAGCCTCAATTGTTTTTCGATGATCGCGGGATATTACACGGCGCTCGAGCGAACGATGTTCTTTGATCATTGCTCCGACGCGCATCTGCGCCTGTGGAAGATCAACGTCGAAGTCCATGAGGCGGGGCTCGCACTCATCAGGCCGGGCGCGCGATGCAGCGATATCGCGAGCGAACTCAACAAGATCTATGCAGAGTATGGCGTATTGCAATACCGCACTTTCGGCTATGGTCATTCGTTCGGTGTGCTTTCGCATTATTACGGACGCGAAGCGGGGCTCGAGTTGCGCGAAGACATCGACACGGTGCTCGAACCGAACATGGTCGTATCAATGGAGCCGATGATCATGCTGCCGCAGGGCCTGCCCGGTGCGGGCGGTTATCGCGAACACGACATCCTCGTCGTCGGCGAGAGAGGCACCACCAACATCACGGGCTTCCCATACGGACCGGAGCACAACATCATCGCGGCCTGAACACGCCATGCACGAACCGGCGACGGTGTCGTCGCCGGTCTGCGTGAAGGCTATCGAGTCATCATCTCCGGAGACAGTCGATGAACACGGAAAGAGCAGTAAGCGCGCAGGTCGCGATGCCCGAGGTGTCGCACAAGGAAAGCACGCAAATCGACCCAAAGCTATTGAAGCGTGCCGCGTGCGCGAGCTTCATCGGCAATTTCGTCGAGTGGTTCGACTATGCATCTTATGGCTATCTGGCGACGATCATCGCGGTCGTGTTCTTCCCGAAGACCGATGGCGCGACGGCTTTGCTCGCCACTTATGGCGTGTTCGCGATTTCGTTCATCGTGCGGCCGATCGGCGGCATCGTATGGGGCCATGTGGGCGACAGGATAGGTCGACGGACTTCCCTGTCTTTGTCGATTCTTATCATGTCGTGTTCTACGTTTTTGATCGCACTGTTGCCGACCTACGCGCAGGTCGGCGTGATCGCGCCGGTTCTGCTGCTTCTCGTGCGCGTGGTGCAGGGCTTCTCGGCATCGGGCGAATACGCAGGCGCGGCAGCGTTCCTCGCCGAATACGCGCCGGACAAGCGGCGCGGCATTTATACGAGCATCGTGCCCGCCAGCACCGCGGCGGGACTGCTGTTCGGCTCGATTCTCCTCGCGCTGATGCATGCCGCCCTCACGAGCGAACAATTGCAGTCCTTCGGCTGGCGGCTGCCGTTTCTGCTGGCCGCGCCATTCGGTCTGATCGGGCGATATATCCGCGTGAGGCTAGAAGACACGCCGCGTTTCAAGGCTATGGAACAGCATCACTATGCAGCGCAGGCGCCAATAGCCGAATTGCTGTCGAAGCATCGCGGGCGGATGCTGATCGCATTCGGCGTGACGTGCCTGAATGCAGTGGCGTTTTATCTGGTGCTGAGCTATATGCCGACGTATCTCTCCACCGAGATGGGCATGAGCGAGACGGCATCGTTCATTGCGGCGACCATTTCGCTTGCGGCGTATATCGGCCTGATCTTCGTGATGGGGGCACTTTCCGATCGCGTGGGACGCAAGTCGATGCTTATCGGCGCATCGATTCTGTTCGCGGTGTTGACGGTGCCGCTTTTCAAGGGGTTGGCAGGCGCGAGCTTCGCGATGATCGTTGCGATCCAGGTCGCTTTCGGCGCGCTGCTCACAATGAACGACGGCACGCTGCCGTGCTTTCTGTCGGAAATCTTCCCGACGCGTGTGCGCTACAGCGGATTCGCGTTCTGCTTCAATGCAGCGAATGCGCTCTTCGGCGGGACCGCGCCGCTCGTCGCCACATGGCTGATTGGCGTGACGGGCAACACGCTCGCACCCGCGTGGTATCTCGTTGCGGCAGCGGGCGTGGCGCTGATTGCGATGCTTGCTAGCCGCGAGACTTCCCATGCGCCGCTCGCGGATGAGTGAGGAGTCCCCCTTCATAATGTACGATTAAGGTGCAAACACGGGATCACTTCGTGTTTTTCTGCGGAAGCTATCAGTTCGATGGTTTGCCTGATTCTCGTAGGACATTCCCCGATACGGCGGGCGCGACAAGGCGCCCGTTTTTTTGTTTCTCCACACGTAGTGGACGCTAACCGGACAATTAAAAAGTTATTTGACCGCCCCGAACCTTTGACGATCTTGATCGGATGACCTTCGAATTCATGCGGATCGGGAGCAGCCCTTCGATTTGCTCGAGGGGCCATACGACTCTCGCGCACGAACGTCCGCGATCCGCGATACAGTTCGCCGGAACGGCAAGTCTCATTCAAGGTCCGTTGCGGCAGATGACCCGTCAGCGAGGGCTGGAACGAGTGACCGTTGCGCTTCATCAAGCGACGTCCGGTCTACCGCATGTCGACGGACCGAAAAGTGTCGGCATGCGTCGCATGTCCCGCAACTGCGCAAGACTGTCGATGCCGACATCGTACTGAACCAGTCGCCGACGCAAATATGATCCAATCCGAAAGAGCGCGAAGCCGCCAGTCCGAAGAAGGGTTCGGCATCAACCCGCTCAGTTGCATCTCCACATCAAGATCGAACCCCGAGGAGGTGGCTACAACAGCCGTACGATGGACACTAAGACGCAGGTCATGGGCAAAATGAATCTGGCCGAGACTGAACGCGAGCAACTGCTGTCGGCGGCGCGGAGCCGAACGGTGCGTGCGGAGAACGCACCGCTCGGCAAGGTTCATCCCCGTTGTTTTAGGATTGCGAATCGCGAGACGGCATCATATGCAAAGTTCGGACATCGGCCTAACCTATTCCGGGCTTAAGGCAGAACCGGCGCTGCCTGCGCTGCCGAGACGGCGACATCGGCGTCGGTCTGCAGCATGAAGCGCCGACTGACCAGATCGTTCGCAGCGGCACGCAGTGCTGCAATGTAGCCGGCCTGATTGCCGTAGCGCGCAATGACGGACAGGCGCGGATCTCCTGACGCCAGACGGTCCGCATCGGTCTTGGCGAACGGGAACATCGAGCCCGACAGACCGGCCTGATCGATTCGTCCTGGAAAGGCCGTCGTGTTCCATCCGGTGTTGGTGGCCACCGGCACGGCGACATCGAGACTGCGAATGCCTCCGAGATCATTGCCATCCGCATCGACCTGCGGCACTAGAATCCCGTAGTCACGTCCCGCGTAGCTCGGCGGCAATTGTGTCGCGACACCAGTTTCGTCCTGCGGCTCGTACTGGGGACCCCAGCTAAGCATCGGGAAGGTGTTCGCGAGGCCGGTAAATCGCATCCCCGGAATGGCTGGGAAGTTCACCTGGTTCGGCCGTACGAGCGTGCCGTTGTCGATTCGCGGCAACTGGTTGTCAGGCGGCTGCGTTCCATTGACCACCCATTGTTCCATGTCCTGGTACAACGCCCTGACGACCAGCGTGACCGAGGTGTTGCCGTTGGTTTTGTACATGCCGTTGTACATCGGTCCGAGAAGTGCAGCGATCTGGGTACCTGTCATCGAAGGCAGCCCGAGCAGGTGATGCGCGCTGGCAAAGAAGTAGATGCGCGCGTTGTCCGGCTGCCGCAGATCGCGCGTGCCCAAGGCGTCAGTCAGCAGCGGCGATACGGTCGAGGTCCAGAATTCATTGCCCGTCAGGCCGACAAAGAACTTGGGGCAAGTATCGGTCGCCGTACAGCGTGAGAATATGCCGCCGCTTTGCTGCGTGAGGTCGTCGAATGAGTCCGAAGCCAGGGCACGCGTGCCCGCTATGCCATATGCGGTGTGGTCGGAGCGTACGCCGGCGGCGCCCCCCGGAATTGCGAAGCGCATGTTGATATTGTTCTGATTCGCGCCTATCAGGTCGAACACACCATCAAATACTTTTGCGCCCGAGAGCGTTTTGTTGAAGCCGAGGTGCACGAAGGTCTTCAGAAACGCTCCACTTTGGGAAACACCTGATCCGATGGTGTATCGGATCGCGCCGGCCACGGGATTGGCGACGCCTTGCGAGTCCGCCGTCTTGCCGCGGAAGAAGTCGATCATGTCACGAAGCGTGGCGAGCCCTACGCCCATCACTTTTGGATCCTTCGCGACATAGACCAGCTCGTACATGTATGCGGGGTCCCAGCCGCCCTTGACGCAGACGTTGCCGCCATCCGGCGTACCCGGGAAGGGCTGGCCGGCGTCGCACTTCGCAAACCGCCAGTCGCTTGCAGGAACGAGCTGGCGCGGATCGCCCTCGTTGACTCGTCGGGTCAGAACATAGCCGGGCTGGGTATTGTCCAGGCTGGCTGGCGCGTAGGGCTGCATTGCATAGTTGTACGCGCCACCGGGCAGCGGTAGCGAATCCGTCGTGGCTACGCTAGGAAGGAGCTCGGAACGGTAAGGCCCGGTAATGCTGCTGCCGTCCGGATTCTTGGCCACCGGCACCTGAAGCGCGACCTTCCCGGAGACGGAAGGTACATCACCCTGCCAGGCTCCGCTCAGGAAGACATAGCCTCGCGAAGCGAAGTACGTATCGATGTCGACGGGCGTACCGCGATTCGGGGCATCATAGCGCAAGACGCCGTTCGCCTTGCTCATGTCCTTGGGCTTGAACAGAATGAAGTCCGAGCGGTATTCCACCATGCCGTTGGCGTTGCGCGGAGCAAGGGAAAGGTCCTGGATGATGCCATTGGCGACATCGCCGGGATCGACTTCGCCGGTGAGTGTGCCCGTGATCTTTTGGTACGCGCCAATGCTGCCGAACGTGCCGGGGACGTCCGTGGTGCTGGTTATGGCGAGCTTGAACTGCGGTGCAGCGCTCTTTGTGGACGCAGCAGACCTGTCCGTCCCGGACCCGCTATCGCCACTGCCGCACGCGCTGAGCACAGAGAACGCCATCGCGGTCGCGACAATTCGAAGGTGCTTCTGAATCATTGCCTCTCCTCTTGGTTGTAGAAACGAGCCGCCGGTTTGGTCGGACTCCCTGCGTGGCGTTATTCGTCGAGCTTTCCGCAGGCCGCGCTCTCGATAAATCTGGTCCCGGCGTTCTTGCAATCAGCACTTCAAGTCTGGGGGCGCGGCCATCCACCGGCACGTGAAGCATGCCGGTGCCGCGGTGGACGGGCCCATCTCACCGATGAAGCAGACTCAAATCCGAGAAACGGGTTCAGGCAATGGCGGTCGTCCGGCTACGCGATGGTTGTGTTTTGCTGATAGCCAGCAGCGTGGCGAGACTGAGGACAGCGGTGAACATCAGATAGAAGCTGGGCGCACTCTTGCTGCCCGTCGCGCTCAACAACCAGATGACAATGGCCGGCGTGAAGCCTCCGAATATCGTTACGCCAACGTTGTAACCGATGGACATCCCTGTCGCGCGTGTCGATACCGGGAAGATTTCCGACATCAAGGCAGGCAACGCACCGAAATAGATCGCTTTCAACAGGGCGAGCCACCCGACAAGTACGAACAGGGCCGACACTGAAACGTGGTTCACGACGTACGAGAATGCGGGATATCCGGTTACGAGAAAGAGCGCCGCCGTGACCGACATCTGCTTCAGGCGTCCGATGCGGTCGGACAGATATCCTGCGAACGGGGTGACGACCGTGAGAATCACGCCCGCGACGATGCTGGCGGCGAAGCCAGTCGATGCGTCCAGATGAAGCTCGCGGATAGCGAAGGTTGGAACATACTGGAGGAGATAGTTGACAGCGGTCGAAACTGTCAGGGCACCTATGGAAATCAGCAGCAGCACCTTTTGCGTTCCGAGCACGTCGCGAATTGGGGTAGCTGTGTGTTTCGCTTCGGTGAAGTCCGGCGCGTCTTCCAGATATCGACGCAGGTACAAACCTGCCGGCCCGATCAGCAAGCCGAAGAAGAACGGCAACCGCCAGCCCCAGGCCGCAAGCGCGTCCGCCGGCATCAATTTGGCGAGTGCGAAACCGAAGACCGATGCCATCAAGGTCGCAAGTCCCTGGGTCGCAAACTGCCAGCTCGCCAATAGTCCGCGGCGATGCGGTGCGTGTTCGATGAGCATGGCGGTCGACGCACCAAACTCACCACCCGCCGAGAAACCCTGTATCAGTCGTGCGACGAATACGCCGACAGGCGCGACCAGTCCGATTTTCGCGTAGGTCGGAATCAAGGCAATGATCGCGGTTCCCACCATCATCAAGCCGACAGTCAACAGCAGGGCCGCCTTGCGGCCACGCTTGTCGGCGTACGCCCCGAGCACCATTCCTCCAAGCGGCCGAACCAGGTAGGAAGCTCCAAACGAACCGAACGTGAGCAGCATCGAAGCCGTCTCGTTGACAGTCGGAAAGAAGTTCTTGGCAATATAGACCGCGAAGAACGCATAGATGGCGATGTCGAACCATTCGAGCGCGTTGCCGACCGACGTCGCAACAACTATCTGCATCAGACTGAGAGGCTTTTTCTGCATGATTCCGCCCATGGGAAGAAGGGGATCTGACTTTGGGGTTATTGGCTGTTCCGACGGTTTGCGACAATTGAACGTGCGTGCGCGCCGAGGTCCCACCAGATGCCGGCCATCACTGCGAGCGCTTCACGAACAACGGAGCCCAAAAGGTGCTCGTTGGGTGCATGCTGATTGCAGGCGGGGTATGAGTGCGGCACCCAGAGCGTTGGCAAACTGAGCGTTTCGGCGAATACGTCGTTCGGCACCGTTCCGCCCAGGTTCGGCAAGAGCGCAGGTTTCTTGTCGGTCGTCAGCCGCATCGAATCGAGCGCCCAATGAACCCACGGATCGTCAAGGTCGAGCCGCGTGGCCGGCGTTCCCGGCGACACCTTCACTTGAACCTCGCTGAATCCTCGTTCGGCGAAATGCGCCTCCAGATGCTCGCGCAGATGCTCCCAGTCCGTGCCGACGACAAACCGCAATTGGCAAACCGCCTTCGCGGCCGGCGGAATCGCGTTGACTGGCGCGTCGGCATTGCCGGATTTGAAGGCGAGGACTTCGAGCGCATTCCAGCCGATGACACGTTCGATCGGGGTCAGTCCGGGCTCGCCCCAGGTTGGATCGATTTTGGGGGAGCTTTCATCGCGTCCAAGTTCGATATCGGCGAGTGCGGTGCGCACCGCGTCGGTGATCGCCGGCGGGCGCAACCCGTCGACGGCGATGCGGCCGTCGCGATCGACCAAACTTGCGATGGCATGCGCGAGAACCACCGCCGGATTGCGGAGCACGCCGCCCCAGTTGCCCGAGTGGTGGCCGCCTTCCCGCAGATCGACAACGAGGTCGAAGAGCACTCCGCCCCGTGACCCCAGAAACAAGGTTGGCCGTTCGGCCGACACGCGCGGCCCGTCTGACGCGAGGAAGACATCGGAGGCGAGCGCTTCGCTTTCCGCCGCGCACACTTCTTTCAGGCCCGGCGAATTGATTTCCTCACCTGTTTCGAAGATGACCTTGACGTTGTAGCCCAGCTTTGCATCACGCGCGTCGAGCACGGCGGCGAGAGCGGCGAAATTGATCGAATGCTGCCCCTTGTTGTCCGCGGTGCCGCGCCCATACCACCGGTCACCGTCGACGACGATTTCCCAAGGCTTCAGGCCGCTCCGCCACTGTTCGTCGTAGCCGCGCACCACGTCGCCATGTCCATAGGTCAACACTGTCGGCAGTTCGGGCGCCTCAAGGCGTTCTGCGATGAGAAATGGCGCGGATTCGCGAACGGGATTTGGGACCATACGGCTCGTAAATCCCATCCTGGCCAGCACTGGACCGATTTCATCCGAGAGATAGGCATGCAGCGACTGCGACTGCGCCGGATTCTGGCTTTCGCTGCGAAACGCGACCCTTCGCCGAAGGTCAGCGAGGAACGCACCGGAATCGAACGTTCGAACGGCGTTCGAGATTGCGCCAGCGCGGGTGTTTGCGGTTTCTTTCACAGCGTCTCCTGAGGCTTTGGGATGTAGCCCAGACTCTAGAAACGCCAAAAATTCGTCACAATTTCAAAATTTGCGGATAGCATTGCCGAAATGGCAACGCTCGGAGAGGCTAGTTTGCTACACGGAATCGGGTTGAGATACTTCGTCGAAGTTGCGCGCAGCGGTTCGCTTGCAGCGGCGTCCGAGAATATGCACGTTGCGATCTCTGCTATCAGTCGGCAGATTGCCAAGCTCGAGCAGGAGGTGGGTACGCCCCTTTTCGAACGAATGGCACGCGGCATGGTTTTGACCGAGTCGGGCGAACTCCTGGCTCAGCATGCACGTCGCGCGTTGATGGACGCGGAGGCGGTCATCAACGAAATATCCGAGGCGCATGCGCTTGGGAAGGGAATCGTACGTGTTGGTTGCACGGAGGGATTCTCGCGCTACTTTCTCCCAAGTGTGCTGGCCACCTTCTACGCCGAGTATCCTCGAACGCGATTCGTTTTGAGATCTGGCACGCCTGCTCAGGTCGAGAACTGGGTCGCGATAGGCGAAGTCGACCTAGGGGTAGCCTTCTCCACGGCTACATCGACGGCGTTGAACGTCGAATACAGTGAAAACGCGCCCGTGTGCGCGCTGCTGCAAGTGTCGCACCCCCTGGCGAAGAAAGACGTCCTCTCGCTCGAGGATTTGCTCGCTTATCCCGTCGCCGTCCTCGAGCGCGGAACAACCGTACGGCAATTGATAGATTGGTGTTGCTCGCTTCGCGGAAAGCATCTTGAACCATTGCTCACGAGCAACAACTCGAGCGCAATGCACCATTTCGCTGCGTTGACAGGGACAATTACGCTCGGCAGTGCCATCTCACTCAGGGGCATGAAAAGGGATGCTTCGTGGCTCGCAAAGCGAATAGACGAACCCTTGTTGAATGAGCGGCATCTTCAGGTCACCGCCATGAAGGAACGTCGTTTGCCGACGCCGGTACAGCAGTTTCTGGCAGCGCTGAAGGATGCGTTTCGCGAGGGGTTGCCGGGAGAGCCAGCTATCGGCGCCCAAGTCAAGCAACGTCGCACCGGAGCGCGAACTGGCAGGCGAAACGGATAATGCCGCAAGCGCGCTTACCCTGCCGCTTCCGGTATTGAGTCCGACTAAGGTACCGCGCCTGTCTGGAGGGAACGTCGATTGGTTCCACAGCGAGCTACGGCGCGCGAGATCGGAAATCAAGATTAGTGTGCATTGAATACCTTCCAGCCTTTCTCGGCTGACATAACCTGATGGGCGTCGACAAGCGATCTTTCGCTAACGGTGGGGCACCGGCCATTGCTTGGCTGACGACCCAGACGAAGATGACAGGTGCTGGTCGGCAACTCGAGCTTACCCAACTCGAACTGACGCTTTGGCCATATCTCGGCCGTTCGACCACGCCCTCCGATCCGACGTTAGAAGGTCCGTTTCACTCATTGAGCGGTCATTGACGCCTCAAATGTCCAGTTCGTCGGAGGACGCTATCAAATTGCACTGCCCTGGGGTGGGGCGTTCCTCAGACGGGCTGAAAGTCCGGTAGCTTGAAGGTTTTGTTGTTGAGGGCTTCCGTCGGGCCGTACAAACGCATGGCAGGCAATGGACGTTTGCCGGACGTCGGAATCCAGTTGGCCTCAAATCCCTCTGGCGCTTTGGGTCCCACGTAAATCGTTACACCGCCGTCAGCGTTCTTTCTCATCTTGTCGAGATCGTAAGAAGAAAGCGTCGTGCGGTTGGACTCGCTGTAGATGAACGCATTAGTGGCCCGGTCATAGACGGTCAACGCCCAGAATTGTTTGACTGGCATTCGGGCAGGAACGTTAAGCTTATATAGCTTACCGGCCTCAAGCAGATTGCCGCCACTATCGGCTACCGCCATCAGATACTGCGTTGCAGGATCGTCGCTCAGTACCTTCGGCATGTAGGTGCACCAGAAGTACTCGGCGGCTCGGTTGACCAGGTCGATCCTGTCATCGTAGGTGAACGTGAAGGTCTTGTTCTCGTCGGCCTGGAGAAGCGATGCGTAATGCCGATCCGGCCAGAACAGTTTGTCTTGCGGGAAGTGGTCGAACCAGTACTGCATATAAAACCATGCATCGATCGCCGCCTGGCGCATTGCCTTCTTCGCATTTTCATCGGGTGTGAACGGCTTGCCTTTCTCGATCCCTAGTGACAAGAGCATCCCCATCATCACCTTGTCCTGAGTGTTGACTGGCTCGACGCTGATAATCTCGTGCATATCGTCGAAGTAGCGTTCGTCGTAAAACGGAAGCGTCGGATAACGCTTGTCAATCGGATCGATGAAACGCTGCTTTGGCGGATGCGCGGCTTCGGAGAGGTAGTACATTTTCAGTCGCTGGGCATATTGATACGCGTCCGCCGCGGTCTTGCCGGGTGCTCGGACAGAGCGGAATGCGAGCGCGATTCTGAAGTTCGGTGAGGCTACATGCAGGTACCCCTTGGGAATGGAGCCCTTATAGCCTGGTGCCGTAAAAAGAAATCTCGCTCCGTGGCCCTTGTCGAGCCCGGACGGTCCCACGTCCGCGATCGTGAATTGCCAGGCGTCAACAACCTGTCCGTAGACGCTTCCCTCCGAGCTTGCGGCGGGTACCTCCAAAACCACCGGGCCCTTTCGCAGATCGGTAAAGGCAGTGATGTAAGGCGTCGTACTATTGGCGGTAATCGCTTCGAGCTTTGGCGTAGCAGGTGCCGAGTAGGCAATGATATCGTTGTCTTTAACACCAAGATCGTCGAACGCTGCCCTTCGAAAAGTGTAAATCGCGTTTGCGGGCAAATTCCATAGAACCGCCTCGAACGCGCGTTGATACTTTATCTGGTAGTCGAAGTCCTTGACTGAGGCGGTCGATCCAGCCGGAGGTTGTCCACCTAGCGGCTCCATCGGACTACCCGCGCCCGAGGCCAAAGGCGTTGCGCCCTGTTGAGCGGAGACATCGAGGATTTTTCCTGCGGCTGCGATTCCCGCTATTGCCCGCATGCTCATGCGATGGAAGTCTCTACGCGAAAAGGTCATCGTCACGCTCTCCGGAGGTGCATTTAGCGGCGTCAAAAACCGTTCGATCAGTGGTAGTTCGAAGATTTTTCGTTGACCGGTTCAAAGTCCGGCAACTCAAAGGTCTTATTCATAAACTCGTCCTTCGGCCCATAAATGCGGATCGTAGGCGCGGGTCGCTTACCAGCAGTCGGAAGCCAGTTCGACTCTAGGCCCTTGGGTGCGCGAGGGCCGATATAGATGGTTACGCTGCCGTCAGCGTTTTTCTTCATCTTGTCCATGTCATATGACGACAGCGTTGAGCGGTTGCTGTTGCTGTAGATGTACGTCCACGTAGCATGGTCATACGCTGTAATCGCCCAGAACTGCTTGGCAGGCATGTTGACCGGCACAGTAATTTTGTAGGTCGTCCTGGCGTTGAGCAATTTACCGTTCTTGTCGGCCACGGCCACCATATACATGGTAGCGGGGGAATCGCTCAACTTCCTGGGCATGTAGATGCACCAGAAGAAGGCCGCCGCCCGACCCATGTAGTCGACGCGATCGTCGTAGATATAGTTGAATTCCTTATTCGCATCGGGCAGCAACAGCGATACGTAGTGTCGATTCGGCCAATACAGAATGTCTTTCGGAGGATGGTCGAAATATGATTGCAGATTGAACCATGCATCGGCTGCGCCTTGACGCAACGCACGTACAGTGGTGGCGTCGGGCTTGAACGGCTTGCCTTTCTCAATGCCGAGTGACGCCAGCATGCCCATCATCACCTTGTCTTCAGGCTTGACAGGCTCTACGTTGATGATGTCGGCGAGATCGTTAAAAAAGCGCTCATCATATCGGGGAAGCGTCGAGTAACGCTGGTCGATTGGGTCGAGGAAGCGTTGCTCGGGAGGATTCGCCGCTTCAGAGAGATAGTACATTCGGAGCCGATGCGAAAACTTAAAGGCATCCTCGGCCGTCTTGTCAGGCACCACGATTGATCGGAAACCCAAGATGATTCTGTAGCTTGGCGATTCGACGTGAATGTAGCCCTCAGGGATTGGCCCCGTATACCCGGGCGGTGTAAACAGGTATTTGCCCCCTTTGCCCTGATCCAGTCCCGAGGGGCCGACATCTGCGATCGTGAACTGCCACGCATCGACCACTTGCCCATAGAGACTGCCGTCGGGTCCTGAAGGTGGAATTTCCAGCACGACGGGCCCCTTTCGCAAATCCGTGAACGCGGAAATGTAGGGTGTCGAACTGTTGCCGGTGATTATTTCCAGTTTCGGTGTGGCCGGCTTGGAGTAAGCGAGGATATCGTTGTCTTTAAGGCCAAGGTCCGCGAGACCGGCGGCCCGAAAGCGGTAGATTTCCACCGCGGGCAACGCCCAGTTCACTGCCTCAAAGGCCCGCCGTAGCTTTATCTGATAGTCAAGGTCCTTGGCCGATGGCTTACTACCCGCCGGTGGCTGGCCTCCAAGCGGCTCTCGTCCGTCCTGAGCGATGGCAACGCTGGCCGTCACGAAAAGTGCCACCAGAATCGACAGATACGAAAAACGCGGATTCGTGGAAACCGACATGAGTTCGCCCTCTCAACTGGAATTACGTCGTTAGTTTCGTCTTGGCGCTCCGCATCGAAGTAACTGACCATCGAGGCTTCGCTCTCGAAGAGTATTACAGATTGGAAAAGAGCATCCACAACCAAGGCAAAGGGCAAGCGATACGGCCCTCTTGGGGCAACTTTAAGCCGTTGTTGAGGGTGCATGCGCCGCCGAAAGCTGGGGCGGCTTCATGTGCAATGCCTAGCTGCGGGCGGCCGTTGATCCGTCGAAAGCTGACGCTCGGTGCGCTTTAGCTGGAATGGTCGTAGAGGGTTGCTTTTTGCCCGATGCGGCACGATCGCTGGCGGCCACGTCGGCGGGTCAGCGTCGGACCGGGTGCGGCCCCAACTGAGGTAACCGACTGCTGCGGGTCGGAGATTGACCACTCGCCCAGCGCACAATCGATCTCCCTTCGTTGAAGAGGAGGTTGTCATGGAAACGCTTAATGCTTCTGGCGCACGTCGGGCGCCGTGGAATAAGGGGAGGCTAACCGGCCAGAAGCCTCCGCTGAAGCTCCGGGAAATCTGGGCGATTCGAACGAGGCTGCAGATGTCCTCCAACGCTCGCGAGTTGGCGATGTTCAACCTTGCGCTTGACAGTAAGCTTCGAGCGTGCGACTTGACGCGACTGCAGGTGCAGGACGTCTACATGGGAGGTCATGTCGTAGCTCGCGCGACTTTCATGCAGCAGAAAACGCATCGACCAGTGCAGTTCGAAATCACGGAGCAGACTCGTCAAAGTGTCTCCGCCTGGATTTCGGCGCGGGGATTGAAGCCTGCCGACTATTTGTTTCCAAGTCGACTGCATGCCTCAGCGCACGTCTCGACGCGCCAGTATGCGCGCATCGTTCATCGATGGGTCGCGTCGATCGGACTCGATGCCACCGCGTACGGTACGCACACCATGCGACGAACGAAAGCGTCGTTGATCTATCGACGCACAAAGAATTTGCGCGCGGTCCAATTGCTGTTAGGCCATACGAAAATTGAAAGCACCGTGCGATACCTCGGGATCGAGGTAGACGATGCACTCGAGATGGCTGAGCAGACCGAAGTATGATCGCCGGTGGCCGGCGAGCGCGCGCTTGTCGGCCACAACCCGCCGTTCACATGCATCGTCAATCGGACGTTCAGGAGTCCGCGTTTCCTCGTAACCGTCCGTCCGATTGTCAAAGACGAATGCTCCTTCATCGATAGCAGACGCTCGGATGTCGCCGCTCGTAGGGTCGCTCTTCAGCCATCCACTGCGGCGTGACCACGAATGTCAGCTCTCACTGGCGGATTCAACCGGTGGATGCAACACACTAGAAGCTGCGTGATCAGTGGGAGTGTTGCAAATGAAACAGCGACGCCGGATTTACTACACTGAAACTCAGAAAGCGTTGATGTGGGAGCGCTGGCAGAAGGGTGAATCGCTTCAGCATATCGCGCAGCTGTTTGAGCGGAACCACTCGTCTATCCAACGGATACTGGCTGAAAGCGGCGGCATCCGGCCGGCGCCGCGGCATCGCGCGCAGCTGACGCTAACATTGGCCGAACGCGAAGAGATATCCCGGGCGCTTGCTGTGGGCGACTCGATCCAGTCGATTGCCAAGCGACTTTCCAGGGCTCCCTCCACCATCTGCCGCGAGATCAAACGCAACAGTGGAAAGGAAGGTTACCGGGCAAGCCATGCCGATGCGCTTGCCTGGGATCGGGCAAAGCGTCCAAAGGTCTGCAAGCTGGTTGAGCACCGCGTGCTAGCGCAGATCGTGGCAGGCAAGCTCCGGTTGCAGTGGTCACCGCAGCAGATTGCAGGATGGCTCAGGCGCTCGTATTCAGACGAGGACTACCACGTGTCTCATGAGACGATCTATCGCAGCCTCTTTATACAGGCCCGTGGTGCCCTGAAGAAGGAGTTGCTGGAACACCTGCGTCGCACACGGGCGATGCGACGATCGCGCCATCACACACAAAAGACTGACGATCACGGCCGGATCCGCGAGACGGTGTCGATCAGCGAACGTCCGGCAACAGTTGAAGATCGCGCCGTACCGGGCCACTGGGAGGGCGATCTTCTGTGCGGCAGCGCGAACAGCCAGATAGCAACGCTCGTTGAACGCCAGACACGCTACGTGATGCTGGTCAGGATTCCCTGCAAGGATAGCGAAACGGTAATCAATGCCCTCATCAAACATGCCAGCAAGCTGCCGCAGGAACTCTATAAGTCGCTGACCTGGGATCGGGGAACAGAAATGGCCGGACACAAACGCTTCACCGTGGCCACTGATATCCAGGTCTACTTTTGCGACCCTCAGCATCCGTGGCAGCGCGGATCAAACGAGAATACAAACGGACTTCTAAGGCAGTACTTCCCCAAAGGCACCGATCTGTCAGTCTATTCTCAGGCTAAACTCAATGCAGTGGCGCGACGGCTGAACGAGCGCCCACGAAAGACGCTGGACTACGAAACGCCAGCCGAACGATTCCAGCAAACTATTGCATCCACCGGTTGAATCCGCCCTGCGATCGGGTGCATGCTCTAGACCCGCTTCTGCCGGTCGAGCCATGGCAGTCCAAGGGTAGAAAGCCTTGATGAGTCGAGTTGCAGGTACTCGGGTCTGCAGTAAGGCGACATACAATGATCGCTTCCCTGTTTCTCGCCAATTATCGTGACCGCTCTCCGCGCCGCAGACAAGAGAATCCTTGCCGAGCAAGGATGGCTGTTCCTTAACGATCCAGCTTGGGCTGGAGACATAAATGGCGTTGCGGAACTGCTCGGAACGCCGGTCTCAGGCCCGGGGACGCCGGTCGTCCAATCGCTGCGACCGAGAACCGAAGCAGCCGCGCGGCCGAATACTACAAGTTCTCTCTACGGACTGGGTGAATTCCCGTTGCATACCGATATGGCACACTGGCCGTTACCGCCGCGCTATCTGGTTATGCGGGCATCGGTGGTCGCGGGGTCGGTGCCCGCCTTGCTAATTGATAGTCAAAATCTGAACCTTGACGCAACTACGCGCAATGAGTGGGCACGTGCGTTGTGGCGGGTTTCTCGTGTACGTGAGCCTTATCTTTGCTCAATGTTCTTCCAGCACGGCCGCAAGTCCGGCATACGTTGGGACGTTTGTACCATGTCGCCGCGGGGCCAACTTGCCCTTAAGGTTGCTGCAGAGGCGGAAGCAAGTCTTGGCAGCTTGCTGGCGCAACAGCCTACTACGATAAACTGGCGTTCGACTGACGAAATATTGATCTTGGACAACTGGCGAGTGCTACACGCGCGGCCGGCAGTCAGTCCGTCAGCGAGCGACAGAACAATTGAACGAGTAATGGTGGGGGCATCGAACTATGGGTAATGCAAATCCGCAGTCGCTTTGGACTCACGATCTATTGTGGAGTAAAGCACGTGCCTATGTAGACAAGGCTCTTGAAGCGCCACGGGAAGACGACCTGTTTCCTTTCTGGGCATCGCTCGCCCTGGAGTTTTTGGGTCGATCGTCCCTTGCGTATGTCCATCCTGCACTTCTGGCTGAAGCCTCTGACCCGGACGGTCGGAACCTGCTTTACGCATTCGGTCTTGAACCCAAAGTGAAAAACTTTGTCCCGAAATCGATATCGACATCAGAAGTGCTGTTGCGGTGCGAACAGATCGTCCCGAACTTCACCAAAGACCTCGAATCGTTTTGCAAAGGCTTGGCCAATAAACGAAATGAGGAGTTGCATAGCGGCGGATTACCCTTTTCAAAACTTGCCAATCACACCTGGCTCCCGCGCTTCTATGAAGCGGCGAACGTGTTGTTAGCTTTCCAGAAAAAGAAACTCGAAGATTTTGTTGGTAAAGATGAAGCAAACGCAGCAGCGAAGATGCTCGCAGCGGTTGCCGACGAAGCGGCAAAGAATGTGCAAAAGCTGGTCAATGCACACATGGAAGTCTGGAAAAACAAAAACCAGAGCGAAAAAGATGAACTGGCAAAAGCCGCGAAGATTGCCGCTAATCCCGCTTTTGGCCACGTGATCGACTGCCCATCCTGCGGTTCAAAGGCGCTTCTGATGGGAGAGGAATTCCGACAGCAGCAGCCCGTGCTGGAAAACGATGAAATGGTAGTTAGGAGTTTGATGTTGCCAACTGAGCTCGTCTGTAAAGCGTGCGCGCTCACAGTCAAGGGCCACAACCAATTATATGCTGCGGGCTTTGGCAGCCAGTTTACAAAAACCCTCACTTACGACCCCGTCGATTACTACGCCGAAGAACCAGACGATGAAGACCGGTACGAGGAGTTCAATAACGAGTAGCCGAGCGTTGAGGGACGTACAGTAAGGCCAAGGCTACAAAAGCAAACTCGATGGCGAACGGAAACGTAGCCCTCGGCGAAGTAGCAGCACGCTGCGAGTCATATTGAAGTGCCCTGTTTCACTACGCTTCGCAACAAGGCAGCCCCAAAAAGAGAAGCAAACACGCCCATGGACGCGCCGACCGACACGACTGCGCGAACGGCCGTTTTACCTTGGAAGCCGCCGCTAAGGGTACGCGGAACCGAAGGGCGGCCGTGGGTCGGCATGACCGGTTCATCGTTCCTGGAAGCCGCAGTTCGACTGCGCCCCTTCGCAATTACAGCAAAGCTGCGAGCTACAGCCGTACGACGGATGAACGGCGAGCGTCCGCAAAGGCCGAAGTGTCCGCATTCGCAATCAGACACACCTGGCCCTATAGAGGCATCGCCTTGAAGATACGCAGCCCCTGTAAGGTCCGCGGTGAATCAGAGAAAGAGAGCGCCTTGCTGCGGTGCCAGTCGCGCGAGAAAAGCAAGTTCCTGGCGCGCATGCCCTTGCTAGCCCCGGATGCAGTGGCGAGAGCGCAAAGCAAAGTCACCCGGCTCCTCGTACAGAGCCTGCTTCTCCACCGGTGAGGAAGAGGATGGCCTTGGCGACATTTCACTATGGCTGCACGCTGGCTGCACGGCGGGGGCGTCTAGCCGTTGACGGCTTCGCTGTCGACTTCGCCGTTTTACCGCCTGGCGTCGGGCTGACCAGCGCCCGGATACCGGCTGCCGCAAATTTGACCAGCTGCTCATAATGCGCAGTGGACCCGGACGTACGAGCGGCCGCGCCGAGACGCTCGGCGCGGCCGTTGAGCGCGTGCGCTTGCTGCCGGGCGCCGACAGAAAAAAGATAGGCCCACGTCGCATGCTCCCGCAAAATGCCGGGAATGACCGTATGCAGAGCATCGATGATGCGCTCCGCTATCGGATCGTAGTAGGTCTCGCGGATGCGTCGGGACCGCTCGTCACTACCCAGGCTGACGGTGGCGACGAGCTGAACGTAAAGTGCGAGGTTCGCGGCGTCCTCACCGTGGAAAATCTCCGACAACGGTGTGAAGGCGATCGTCAGTACGTCTTCGACCGTTGCGGTACGCTCGCTCGCGAAAAGGGCGTCAAGAAGTTTGCCGCGGTGATCATTGATCGCCGATGAACGGCGCTCGAAGACCGCCTCGTAAAGTCTGTCCTTGTTCGCGTAGTGATAATGCACGAGTGCCTGCGCTACACCGGCTTCGTCGGCGATGTTGCGCATGCTCGCTCCTGCATAACCATGTTCGCCAAACACCCGCTCGGCCGCGTTCAGAATCGCAGAGAGCCGCGAACCGCGTGCACGGTCGGATTCCGGAGCGTGGTTGCTCGTGTTCCCGGATGCTTTCTTCTCACGCGATGTTTTCATGTTTAAATGCTCCGGCGCTATCCTATCCTATTCGATCGATCAGTCAGTATATCGCGACCCTATGCGGCGCGAGGTGCACGGTTCGGCCGGGAAGCAGCGGGCGACGCAGCCCGCCGATAGGGCAAACGCCGTTATCCGAGGAATTCCGGCTCGGCCAATCCTTTCACTCCGGGCCGCACTGCGAGCACGTTGCCCGCGAGCGGTTGTTGCGCGAGCTCCTTTTCGTTCATGCGGCGGCGCGCCGTCGTGATGAAAAGCGTATCGAGATCCGGGCCACCGAAGCACAGGCTGCTCACGCGCCGCACCGGCAGGTTGATGACCATGTCGATCCGTCCGCGCGGGTCGTAGCGCGTGACGCACCAGCCGTCCATGTTGGCGCTCCAGAAGCAGCCGTCGGCATCGACGGTCGAGCCATCGCAGATGCCGCGTCCGAGCGGCACCTCCGCGAATTTGCGGCGGTTGTATATGGTGCCGTCCACCGAGTCGTAATCGAATACATCGATCTGGCAACTGAACGAATCGGTCATGTACATGAGCCGGTTATCGGGACTGAAGCTGATGCCGTTGATGCACGTGATGCCTTCCATGATCAGCTTCGGCTGCAAATCGGGATCAAGACGGAACAGACGTCCGCGCGGCGTGTACGCGCCGGCTTCCACGGTGCCGGACCAATATCGGCCGTGGCGGTCGCATTTGCCGTCGTTGAAGCGGTTCCCAGGACGTTCGGCGTCCGGACGCGCGATTTCGCTCAGTTCGCCGGTCTCGGGCGAGAAGAAGTAAAAGCCCGAACGCATGCCCACGATCAGGCCGCCTCTGGCGCGCAGGCCGATGCTGCCGATCTCTTCCTGCATCGGCCAGGTCTTCTTGGCGCCGCTGGAAATGTCGAGGCGGTGGATCGCCTGACCGATGCCGTCCACCCACCAGAGCAATTGCGTCTTCTCGTCCCAGATGATCGATTCGCCGAGCACGTCGGGCGTGGAATCGACCACGTCGATGACCGAACCCACCATGTCGATGGGTCTCGTGATGCTGCTGACTGTCATGCTGCCTCCTTGTTTTCTCGATGTGTTTCGCGATGTGAATGGTCTCGATGGTTCAAACAGCCGGTTCCTTCATGCGAGCGATGCCTTCGAGCGCGAGTCCATAGCCGAGCACGTCATGCAGGCGTGCCTTCAACTCCTGATTCAGGCAAGTGCGCGTATAGCGTCGGACGAGGCGGGGCTGTTTGAGCATCAGCTTCGCGAGTTCGCGTGCGCGCGGCAGGAGGTCCGCTTGCGGAAGCACTTCGTTGACCAGGCCCATTTTCAGCGCTTCATCGGCGGAGATCTCCTGACCCGTCAGCAGAAAGTAGTGGCCGCGCGCGCGGCCCATCAGCAACGGCATGATCAGATGCATGCCGTCGCCCGGCACCATGCCGCCCTGGAAGTGCGCGGTGTCCTGAATGGTCGTGGTGTCGGACGCCAGCACGATGTCGCCGAGCAGCGGAATCTCCGCGTGCCGCACTGCCGGCCCGTTGATGACGCTGATCACCGGCGCCTCGATATTCAGCAGGTTGATGAGCAGATGCTTCGCTTCCCAGTAGATCGGATCGTAGACCGTCGGGGTCATCGAATTGCGGTTCTGGTGCATGCCGGGCGCGATGGCCGGCCCGCTGAACGCATCGCCCGTGCCGGTCATGATCACGACGTCGTTTTCCCGGTCGCGGCCGACGTCGAGAAACGCCTGCTCGAACTCGCGATGAGCCGTCAGGTTCCATACGAGCGGCTCGCCGTGCGTGTGGAAGTGCATCTCCAGCACGCCGTCGCTGCGTGTCATGCGGATGGTCTCGAACTTGTCTTCGTATTCGTCGAAATGGCTCACGGCACTGTCCTCTGCTGAACGTTGGATATTCGCGCGGACGACGGTCGCTTGGATGTGACGCGTCGCCGGGCAAGGGTTTCAGCCGCCGATACTATTCCTGACTGATCGATCAGTCAACAAGGGAAATTCCGCGCATGTTTCTGGTTGACCGCCTGTTCGCTCGTCCGCTACTGTGCTGACTGTTCGATCGATCAGTTTTTTGCTTCCCGCGATGCCACGGTATTCGACCGAATCCACACAACCCCGACACAAGCCCATGCCGCCGGCCCGACCACGCGCCGGAAGGCTCAAGGAGACAGTTACATGAAACGTTTTCCGTCGTTCACGCGCCGTTTTCCCAACCTTCACTGAGAGGGCAATCATGTCGCGCAAAATTGCTCTCGATGCCAACACGCCCGCGCCGGTAACGGCACCGGCGGACACGCAGCGCGCGCTGTATTTCAAGGTGGCCGTGCGGCTCGTGCCGCTTCTGATCGTGTGTTACGTGGTTGCGTATCTCGACCGTATCAACGTCGGGTTCGCCAAACTGCAGATGCAGGACGCGCTCGGTTTCAGCGACGCCGTGTACGGTCTGGGTGCGGGCATCTTTTTCATCGGCTACTTTCTGTTCGAAGTGCCGAGCAATCTGCTCTTGCAGCGTGTCGGCGCGCGCAAGACCATCACGCGCATCATGGTGCTGTGGGGCATCACCGGCTGCGCGATGGCGACGGTATCGAGTCCCGCCGCGTTCTATGTGCTGCGCTTTCTGCTCGGCGTTTTCGAGGCGGGTTTCTTTCCGGGCGTGGTCTATTTCCTGAGCCAGTGGTTCCCGCGCAGCCGGCGCGGGCAGATTCTCGGCCTCTTCATGACGGGCTTTCCGATCGCGGGAATGATCGGCGGCCCGGTATCGGGATGGGCGATGTCGCATCTCGCGGGCGTCGCGGGTCTCGCGGGCTGGCAGTGGCTGTATATCGTCGAAGCGGCGCCGGCGGTGCTGCTGGGCATCGTGACATGGTTCACGCTGTCGGACGACATCGAGCGCGCCCGATGGCTCACCGAGGCGGAGCGCGACACCTTGCGCCATGCGTTGCGCGAAGAAGGGCACGACGCGGGCGCGAGACATGCCGGCCAGTTGCGGCAGGTGATCGCCGATCCGAAGGTGTACCTCATGAGCTTCGCGTACTTCACGTTCATCTGCGGCACGTATGCGCTGAGTTTCTGGCTGCCGACGGTGCTGAAGGTCGCGGGCGCGACGAGCGTGGAGCGCATCGGCTGGCTGTCCGCGATTCCGTACGGCATTGCGGCCATCGGCATGGTGCTGATCTGCCGCAACTCGGACCGCTTGCTCGAGCGCCGCTGGCACGGTGCGTTGGCCGCCCTTGCCGGCGCGATCGCGCTTTCGCTGCTGCCGCTTCTGGCGCATGATCTGACTGCAACCATTGTGCTGCTGACGATCGCATCGATCACCGTGTTCGTCACCATTCCGCTGCTGTGGTCGCTCGCGTCGGATTATTTCGCGGGGTCGCCGGCCGCCGCGGCTGCCATCGCGTTCGTCAACAGCCTGGGTCTCCTGGGCGGCTTCGCCAGTCCGTTCGCGATGGGCTGGCTCAAAACGCTGAGCGGCACACTGAACAGCGGCCTTTATCTGATGACGGCGCTGCTCGCACTCGGCGCCTGCGGCATGCTGTGCATGCGCGCTGGAGCACGGGAAAACGGATGACGAACGAAGTGACGAATCAGACGCAAGCGCAGCCGGCACACGTGGAACAGACCTTCAAGGATGCCTCGCCGGGAAGCCTGCTGGGCGCGAGCGTCGCCCGGCTGGACGGCGAGCGCTTCGTGTCGGGGCGCGTGGATTACAGCGCCGATCTCATTCCGCAAGGCGCGCTCCATCTCGCGGTCCTGCGCAGCGCGCACGCCTGCGCGACCATCGTTTCGATCGACCTGTCCGATGCGCTCGCCATGCCCGGCGTCGTGGCCGGGCTGACGGGCGAGGATGCCGCGCGCCTCTCCGATGCCATGCCTCCCGCGATGGATCTGCCCGCCAGAGGGGCGCGCGGTCCGCTGCAAAGCCGCTGTCTCGCAGTGGGCCACGCAACGTATTTCGGGCAGCCGGTCGCGGCCCTCGTGGCGATTTCCGTTCAGGACGCCCAAGCCGCGCTCGACAAGATCCGTATCGAGTATGAAGTGCACGCGCCGGCTGCCACCGCGCGCGACGCGCTGCGCGAAGGTGCGCCGGTCGTGCAGCCCGGCTGGGACAGCAATCTGCTGGTGCGCGACCGCATCCGTTCGGGCGATGCCGACGCCGCCTTCGCGCGCGCGGCGCATGTCGCGCGGGGCGAACTGACGATCGGCGCATCGACCAGCGCGCCAATGGAAACGCTGTGCTATATCGCCCAATGGGATGCACGCGGTGAGCGTTACGCACTGACTGGCACCTTCCAGAATCCTCATACGAGCCGCTGGCTGATCGCGGCGGCGCTGCGCGTGAAGGAGTCGCAGGTGCGAGTGATCGCGCCGCGCATCGGTGGAACGTTCGGGCTCAAGATGGCCGGGCATCCCGAGGAAGTGCTGGTGGCGCTGTTCAGCCGCATAACAAAACGCCCGGTCGCATGGGTCGAGGAACGGCGCGAAACGCTGCTCGCGGGCGCTCGCTCGCAGCATCACAGCTTCGAGATCGCAGCGGACGAGCAGGGCAGGCTGATCGGCTGGCGCGACCGGATTCTGGTCGACGTGGGCATTATTGGCGCGGGTCATAGCTGGGCGATGGCGCTTGTCACGCCGGCTGTGTTTCCGACCGTCTATAGCATCGACCATTGCGATGTCGAATGCTCGCTCGCCATCACCAACAAGCCTCCGTGGCAGGCCATTCGCGGTTACGGCAAGGAGATCGGCAACCTCGTGCTGGAGCGGGCCGTCGATCTGCTCGCCCGGCAGACCAGCATCGATCCGGTCGAGCTTCGACGGCGCAATCTGGTTGCGCGTGAAGCTTTGCCGAGGCTGCTGCCATCGGGTCTCAACGTGGATAGCGGCGACTATCCAGGCGGCCTTGCGCAATTGCTGACCCTGTTCGATTACCCGCAATGGCAGGCGCGCGCGCGTGCCGCGCGTGACACGGAGCGACGCATCGGCATCGGCATTGCGTTCGAACTGACGCCCGAAGGCGGCGCGCGGCCCGGCAATTTTCCCAACGGCTACGAGACATCGACCGTCCGCATGATGCCCTCGGGCGACGTGCAGGTGCTCACGGGCGTGACATCGCCCGGCAGCGGCAGCGACACCGGCATCGCGCAGATGGTCGCGGGCGAGCTGGGATTGCGCGCGGATCAGGTGCGCGTGATCGAAGGCGATACCGATGTGACGCCGCTCGGCACCGGCAACGCCAGCAGCCGCGCGCTGATGTACGGCGGGACCGCCGCGTATCTCGCTGCGCAGGAGCTACGCGACAGGCTTCGGCAGTGCGCCGCCAACATGCTCGGCGGCACGCCCGGCGATATCGTGCTCCGGGACGGCCACGCGTGGCGCACGCCGGACGGTGCGAAGATCGCCGTGGCGGAACTCGCGCTCGGTGCGCATCTGCGGCCATTCACGGTGGCGGCGGGAGTGACACTGCCGCTCGAGGTGACGCGCAGCTTCGCGCCGAAAAACGTGCGCGTGGAACCGGACGCGCAGGGCCGCATCGCCACGTATCCGACGTTTTCATACTCTGTTCATGCCGTGGCGCTCGAGCTAGACATGCTCACCGGCAATAGCATGCTGCTCGACTATGCCGTCGTCCACGACTGCGGCGCGATGATCAACCCCGCGCTCGTCGAAGCGCAACTGCGCGGCGCGATCGTCATGGGGATCGGCGCCGCATTGTGGGAACTCATCCGGTTCGACGACAGGCATCGCGTGATCACTGACCGCTTCAAAAGCTATCTGTTGCCGCGTGCGAACGACCTGCCGCCGATACGCGTCGGGCATCGCGTCACGCCGAATCCGTTCCATCCGCTCGGCATGAAGGGCGCGGGGGAATCGGGACTCGGCGGGGCGCTCGCCGCCGTCAGCAATGCGGTGGCGAATGCGCTCGGCGACGACGCGCGGCTCGAACACGTACCGGCGACACCGGCGCGCGTCATGGCTTCTCTGAAGGAGCGATGCGCGTGATCGGCCAATACTTCGAGTTTCATCAGCCGGCGACGCTCGACGAAGCCTGCGGCCTGCTGGCCCGCTTTCGTGACGATGCATCCGTACTCGGCGGCGGCACGATGCTGGTGCCGTCGATGTCGGCGAATCTCGCGCGACCGGGGCATCTGATCGGTCTCGCGGCGCTTGGCCTGAATGACATCGCGCTGGACGACACGCATCTGCACATCGGCGCCATGACGACGTACGCGCGATTGCTTGCCTCGCCGCTCGTCGCAGCGCACGCGCCGCTGCTCGCCGCGATGACCGCGCAACTCACCGGCGGCGCTTCGATTCTGAATCAGGGCACGCTCGGCGGGGCCGCGAGCTTCGCGAATCCTTCTTCGGATGCGCCGGGTTGTCTCGCGGCGCTTGAGGCGATCTTCGAACTGCGTTCGTCGCGGGGCGTGCGCTGCGTCACGGCAGGCGATTTTTTCGTCGATGCCTTTCGCACCGCACTGCGCCCTGACGAATGCCTCACCGGCATTCGTGTGCCGCGCGATGCGACGAACGTCGCCTGCGAGTACCAGAAGTACAAGGCGAGCGCGAGCTCGTGGCCGATCGTGACGATCGCGTGTTCACTGCATCGGGGCGAACACGTGAGCGTGCGGCTCGCGGTCGGCGCGGCGGGGCGGCGGCCTGCGTACCGGCGATTCGTGATCGACGAACCCACGCTGCGCGCGCCCGATTCCTTCCTCGAACAGGCGGCGATGAGTGCGCTGGATCTCGTAGGCACTGGCTGGAGCGATGAACTCGCGGATGGCAATTACCGTCGCGCGATCGTGCCGGGCCTGGTGAAGCGGCACGTGCGCAGCATACTCACCGGAACGAAGCCATGAAAGGAAACATTGAGGTGCGGCTCACGCTCAACGGCGAGCCGCGTTGTGCCCAGGCGGATTCGCGCCAGTTGCTCGTCGAAGTGATTCGCGATGCGCTGGACGCGAAGGGCACGCGCATTGGTTGTCTGACCGGCGATTGCGGCGCGTGCACGGTGCTGATCGATGGCGAAGTGCGCAAGTCGTGTCTGGTGCTGGCGGCGTCGATAGACGGCATTGAGGTACGGACTATCGAAGGCCTGGAGGGCATCGAAGCGTTGCAGGAGGCATTCATCGCGGAGAACGGGTTTCAGTGCGGCTTTTGCACGAGCGGCATGATCGTCGCCGCGGCGGATTTGCTGAAGAACAATCCTTCGCCGAGTCCCGAAGAGATTCGGCGTGCCATCAGCGGCAATCTATGTCGATGCACGGGTTACGAGAGCATCGTCGAGGCGATTCATCGCGCGGCGCAGGGAAGCGTGTGAAGGCTTCATTGCCAGGAGGAAACAATGTCTCAGCAACCCGGCGTCACGATCTACGTGACTTATGAAGGCGGACCCGGCGCGCGTTTCGATCGCGCGTATTACGTCCATCATCATCTGCCGCTCGTGATGCGTCATTGGTCGCAATACGGTCTGGAAAGCGTCGCAGCGTTTTTCCCGGCGGTGGCGCAGGCGGGAACGCTTGCGATCTGCGAATGCTGCTTTCGCGACGAAGCATCGGTGGCTGCGTCGTTCGCTTCGCCCGAAGCCGCGGAAGTCATGGCCGATCTCCCGCATTTCACCGATCTCGCAGCGCATCGCTCCCGCGCGATGCCAATATGAAAAGGTGATTCCGATGGTTGATCGATTCAGGCCGTGGGACATCACAGAGGCTCGCGGATCACGGCGGTGATCGACTGGATTACGCGCATCATCTGATTCATTGCAAGGAGGAGAATCATGGAAATCGGCATCATCGGACTCGGCGCGATGGGACGCGCAATGGCGAACAATCTCGCGCAAGCGGGACATGTTGTAAAGGCGTGGAACCGCTCCGGCGGATCGGTGGACGGCGTGACGATGGTCGCATCCCCCGTGGAGGCGTTTCAGGGCGACGCGGTGTTCACCATGCTTTCCGACGATGACGCAATTCGTTCGACGCTGATCGCATCCGGTGTCCTCGCGCAAGCGAAGGCGGGTCTGGTGCATGTGGTCACATCGACGATCTCAGTCGCGTTCGCGCGCGAACTCGTCGCGGCGCATGGGTCGGCTGGCATAGGCTACGTGTCGGCGCCTGTGCTCGGACGGCCGGATGTCGCGGCAAAAGGCGAACTCAATGTGCTGGCGGGTGGACCGCCGGATGCAGTCACAAGGGTGCGACCGTTGCTCGACGTGATCGGCGGCCATATCTGGGACATGGGCGACGAAGCGCCGACCGCGAACGCCGCGAAGATCGCCTGCAACATGATGATCACAATGGCGATCGAAGCGATGGCAGAAGCCGTCGTGCTCACCGAAGCGAACGGTTTGCCGCGCGAGCGCTTCTTCGATGTAATTCTGAATACGCTGTTCGGCAGCCGGTCGTATCACGTGTATTCGGCGAACATCGCGCATGCGAACTACGAGCCGGGCTTCAAGGCGACGCTCGGGTTGAAGGATCTGCGGCTCGCGTCCGAAGCGGCCGCGGACGCGGGCCGCACGTTGCCAATGCTCACTGCGGTGCACGAGCGCATGAGCGAAACGGTCGCGGCAGGCTTGGGCGAAAGAGACTGGTCGGCGATGGCGAAATACACGATCGAGTTGGGTGGGGGGCGGTAGTCTGGTAAAGCGAGTGTTTGCCTGCACGGACCCCGATGTTCACGACTATTTGCGGTTTGCGCAATCGATGGTTCGGGATCGGGGCACGCCGGGTGACCCGCTGTTCTGCGACATTCCACTGATACGAAATGTGCGTCCAATGTAAATTTGTCTGGCGACTACCAGCGATCGTCCCGATGAGTGATCGGATCGGGGCCGAGTCCGGCAGTTGAGACCACGGTCACCGCGGGTTCACAACGGGTGAACTGTGATCTTCGGCAACCGGCCATCAAGCGTCACTCGCTGCGACGATCGTTTCGACATTTGTGGGACGGCTTCGCTCCGGAAGCGGTCACGGCTGCGCGAGGGGTCCAGACGGCATTTGGGTCGGAACGCGACACCCGCGCTGGTCGTCAACGATGAGGTGAAGCCGTTGCGACGGCTATACGAGCGGGGAGTTTGCGCGGTCGTCGTCGCAGTTCATAAAGGGATTGCCAAAAGTCCAGATACACGGGGATAGCTTTCAGCGCCTGGACGGTATCTCGATGGTCGTTGGGATGCGGACTTCCATGACCTTTCCGAGCAAATCATGCCCGTTCCCCTTTATGCACGTGGTCCGAGGTTCCACGCGCGTCGAACAATATCCGCTCCAGTTTTCGATAATGGTCCGATCGAACGAAATCTGTTCTTCACCGCTGTCGGGCCAATAGCTCACGATATATCCGCACTGCTTGCTGAGAAACAGCACGACCGGCTTGTACGGACCCGATCTCTGCGGTGTTTGTCGCAGGAGGATGGCATCGGGGCACGACGCGTGGACGGCGTCGAGGCGCCGCTTCGCGAGATCGTACGCGGCTTCCGCGTCGGCGTGCTGCTGTGCCAATGCCTGCGCCCAGTGGATCGCTGCATCGGCGGGTTTTGCGTCGGAGAGAACCTGGCCGCTCACCACCGCCGTCAGCCACGTCTTCTGCCGTTCGTACCAATGCACCAGGCAATCGCGATCGTGACAGTTTCGTTGACGATCGTTCCGTTGTTCGCGCATGTGCTGCTTGAACCCATCCTTGTCGGTGCTCGCCGCCTGCGCTTGCGCGAATAGGCTGGCGAGTTCGACATCCGACGCGGCCAGTTCTGCATCGCCGCAGATAATGTGCTCCGCATCCACCGAGGCTTTTGTGCAATCGAAGCTCGTGGTGAACGTCCGGGTTGGCGCTGCGACCGGGAAGCTCGTCGAATCGCTCAGGTTGGACGAATTGCCCGGGATGCTGGCGAAATCGACCGGCGCCGCGGGGAGCGTCGACGTCGTAAGGAGAATGGGCGGAACCGGCATGGACGGCGGCGCGGCGCTGACCCCGAAACGCTCCGCGCGCGATAGCGCTTCCTGCGTGAGCGCCGCGCGATTCGCTTCCACTTCGGCGCGGATCGTTTCGAGCGTGTTGCCGCGATAACGGAAGTCGGCACAGCGCGAGTTGTAGCCGTTCACCGCATCGTGAACGGTTGCAGCGAGGCCTCCGAAGTCGACTCGATCCGAGTACGCCACACCTGGATGCGCAACTTTTCGGATAAGCAATAGCGAATCTGGGACGCCGACAAGACCAGCTCCCTACCGACCGGCGGCATGCTCTCCGAAGGAACCTCGCTCGGCTGGACCTCCGGTGCTGACACGTTCTCGACGGGCACTGGCGTATAGGCGACCGGTGTCGAAGCCGACGACTCGAGCGTGCTGCCGGGATTCGATTGGTTCTTTGAAACGGTCCCGACCACGAAGATCGATAGCAAGATGAGTACAACGACCGGCACGACCAGCATCCAGAGCCCCGAACCCCGGTCCGGCTCCGCCGGCGTCGATGAAGACTGTTCGACGGCTGCCGCCGTCGGTGTCTCGACCGTCGCAGCCGTTGCCTCATCCATTTTGGAAGCGGGCCGCGCGGCCACCGTCGCTTCGATGTCCGACACCATCGAGTTAAGCGCTGCAAATCCTCTTTTTGTCTCGGATTGGCTCATGTTCCGTTAGCCCTTCAGAT
Organism: Caballeronia novacaledonica; assembly: GCF_900258035.1. Lineage (GTDB taxonomy): Bacteria > Pseudomonadota > Gammaproteobacteria > Burkholderiales > Burkholderiaceae > Caballeronia > Caballeronia novacaledonica. Next base: position 203,563 of record NZ_OGTP01000004.1, read on the forward strand.
AATCGGTCAGCTTCGCAGCGCCCTTTTTGGAGGCGCCGCGAATCAGATGCTCGATCAGGTGCGTGTCCCAATCTTTGATATACGACGCCGAGCCGTGCACTTTCCTGTCGTCACGTTTGCCGACCACGAACCGGCCATCGGCAGACCATGCATGTACCTCGCTCCGGCGAACTCGCGGCAGCCCGTTGTTGCTCCAGAACTTGTGCTGCGGCAGCGTGATCGCGCCGTCCTCGACCGAGAAACTACCGAAATGAAGCGTCTCGCCTTTCTCCAGTCGGTTGAGCATGTTCGACCATCAGGCGGACACAGACCGCGCGCCATAGCGCCTGGGTGAAGCCTGTGTACGTCGATTCTTTTCTCAGGTTGATGTTCTGCTCGCCCGCGCCCTCAATCGACAAGGCGATGTGATAATCGGTCCCGGTCGGCACGCCGTTGACCGAACGGCGCACGCCACCCCAGCGGACGCGCCGGATCGAATCGAGCGGAAATTGTCGCCCCTTCCAGGTGATGCCCTTTTCAGCCACGGCCAGCCGATCCTTGAACATGACACCGACGTCCGCCTCGAACGCGATCTCCCGCTCCCATTCCGCATCTTGACGTTGCTTGTCGGTGGCGCTCTGACGCAGGCCTTTAATCGCCTTGGCGTCCTCGGCGAGCGTGTCGCCAAACTCGGGCAGATCGACGAACAGATTTCCGAGCAGACGTGTCATGCGGTCGGCGCAATCCAGCAGGCCGTGCTCATTGTTCAGGTCGACGCCCAGACTTCGCATCCGCGTCGCCACGTCCGTACTTGACTGATGCGACATGCCACGCGATCGGGCGGAAACCTGGATCGGCTTCGCCTCCGAGCAGGCAGAACGGATTCTTCTGCAGCGCCGTCTCAGTCATTTCACTGTTCATTTGCATTTCAACTGTATGCAGCATGTCAACGGTTGTTCGAGAGACAGTGTCTCGAGTACCCGCTTACTCAAACAAAGCCGATGCGTCGTGCCTCCGGCACTTCCTGGCGCGACGGCGTAGCCCGGAGCGCGGCCAGCAGATAGTCCTGAGCGAGTTCATCGGCACCCGAGCGCGCCGACAGCCGGGCACCCTCGCGAACGACGAACGCCAAATCGGACAACGGCCGCCCCGCGAGTGCTTTCGCGAGCGCGTCGGCATCGACACTCGCGTCCTTCGGCAGGCTGGCAAGCAGATGCCCCAGCAATGCACCGACTTCCTGCTCGTTCGGAAAGTCCACTGAAATCACATGATCGAAACGGCCGCGCCGCATGATGGCCGAGTCGATCATCCCGATCCGGTTCGTCATGCCGATAATCAGGACTTCGTTGCGCGTGGCTTCGGGAATGCGCCGCAGGAACTCGGCGACTTCCTCGACCCGGTGATGAATTCCGCCGCCGCCATGCTCGCGATCGGCCAGAAAAGCTTCCATTTCATCGATCACGAGGACCGACGGCGCGCTCTTGATCGCCAGTTCGAACATCTCCGACACCTTCCGGGTGGTTTCGTGGATGTAAGGGCTCGCCACCGTCGAGGCTTCGATGCGAAACGCGCCAGCCGAGATACTCGATCAGCCGCTCGAACGCGAAGGTCTTGCCGCAGCCGGGCGGTCCATGAAGGATCGTGGGCGAAGGAAATTCGATGCCCAACGCCTGATACCGCGCCCGGTTCTGCACGATGTCGATCACGTGCTCGTGAAAAAACGACTCCAGCCCGGTGCGTCCGAACAGGCGAAAGACGTCAGCAGTGGCGTCGCCGGCTGACAGGTTCGCGTGCGAGCCGGTGCTTGCCGACGCCGCGCCGCGCTGCTCGTTTTGTGTCATTTCATCGATTTCGATGCCCGCCGTGCGCGCCACATCGCGCAGCGGGACAGCATCGATCCACGTGAGCATGCGCTGCAGCCGGCCGATCGACCGCGCCGACACCAGAACGCCGCCGGTCAGCCAGGCGCCGAGCACCACGTCGTCGGTCACGGACGCTTGCGCGTCGCAGGTGGGAAGCAACCTGCCGAGCGTCTCGACATAGATCGCGTCCTGCAACGCACTCGCGGCGTCGATCGAACGCGTTTCGCGCAGCGCGCTCGCGAACGCCTCGCTCCTACCCGATGGCGAAGCAAAGTCAGACAAGGATTCGAGCCGCCTGCTCAGGCCCCACGAGATTTCATAGAAGGCCTGCGCGCCGAACTGGAAGCGCAACAGATCACCCGGTCGGGTCAGCCCGGCGGCGGCCCATTTGTCGTGCAACGCCTGCGTCACCAGCAAGGCACGGCCGGCACCGCGCGTCGCGATGATCTGCCACGCCTCGGCGCCGTAGAGCGGACGGCCGCACAAAGCGCCGTCCGGTAGTTCGCAGCCCACCGGCAACCAGCTTTCGATCGTCACGGTCAGCCTAAGAGAATGTTCGACGCGGCGATCATGTCGTCCTCGGCCGAAGAGTAGATCCTGATTGCGTCGAGATTGCTGACGACCGAGCGCAACTTGTCGATCTCGTTGTTCTGCATCGCCTGTTGTCCGGCACGGCACAATGCGAGATGCTCCTGTGCATCCGGGAACAGCGAGGCATCCTCGGAAAGCCATTTGAACCGGTCGATGACGAACCAGTCCTGCCGCCAGAGAATCACGAAGTTCTTCGAGCGCATTTCGCTCAGATGCGAATCGAAGTCGCCGCCGAGGCTTTCGATCGCGCGTTGCGCCGTCCTGGCCAGATTGTCGAATGAGGTGATCTCAGCCGGACGACGTGGCCTTGCGCAATGACGTGGTGGAGCAGTTGCAGCGTCGCAATACGGCGGCCGCACGACAGGCACTGATGCTGCTCGCCCGCGAATACGCGACCGACAGCGCGTTACCTGCGATGACCGTGCGTTTGCGAGAACTCGAGAACACATCAAGGCTTCCCGTGACCGACCACGCCGAGTTGGCCGCGCTCCGCCGTCGCTTGGAGAATGAGGTGACACTTGCTGCCCGGCAGGTACTGTCCGACCAAAACGCTCAGTCGTGGATGGCACCCTGCTGGCGTGAACTTGCTCAGCGCGCCGCAGCTTGGACGCGCTACGTGCGACTGATGCGACGAACGCGATCGCCCGTAGAGCGATCGTTCTTCGAAACCGAGGCGTTGCGCGGTGGCTGGAGCGTGCGGCAGCTCGAGCGCCAGATCGGCAGTCAGTTCTACACACGCACTTTGATGTCCACGGATAAGCGCGCAATGCTCGAAAGGGGCGCTGTCGCGCAACTTGGTGACATGATCAGACCCGAAGAAGCGATCAAGGATCCCTACGTCCTTGAGTTCCTTGACCTGAAGGATGAAGTGATCGCACGCTATGCCCTCGACGGCTTGCCCAACAAGGTGGGTTGCCTCGGAATATCGCACTGTACTTCCGGACGAAACGTTGCTTGCTGAGGAATTAGCGAGAACTCGTCGCGAATGGGAAGCTCAACATCTCATCCTGCCAAAGAAGAGCGATCGTTCGGGTGACTGAGGAAGCGGCAGGTAAGAGGTTGCCGTTCGCTTGCGATCCAGCATGTCGTCGGTTCCGTGATCGGCCTTTGCGGACGTTCATCGATCGGCGTGGAGACGGCTGTTGAACGAAGGGGACCGGTCATCCATGTCGCCGTCGCGTTGAAAGGCAGCCACCCTCCCTGTGACTGGACAACGTTCGACTCCTTGCCGCCGTCCGCCGACCGGACGCCTCGTTGAACGGGACTGTCGGCGGAGCCGAGGCTAGAAAACACGATGCACCGATGGCTTCGGTACAAGAGCCGCCCCAGTTTCGCATTCAAAGCAAATACAAAATCAGGGCCGACCAGATCGCTCGGCACGACGAGATTCGCGTCGTGCTCGAGCGCTTGTCCGGGCGAACTTCGACTCCCCCTGAATTGGCGCAACGAATCCGGATCTGCCCCCGGAGTTTCGATCGACGAATTTCACGAACGTCGTGATCGCAGACGTTCGGCTCGACGCACGTACCGCCTGGCGTACACGCAAGGCAGCGGCGGCGCGCTCGCGAGCTGCGTACGGCTGGGTATAGCGAAATAAGGCAGGCGGCGCGGCAAAGCCGCGAATAGTCGCCTCTTTGGCGCTCTGCTCGGGCTTTTGTCCGCGCCGCGCATCGCTACACTGCGACGTACTCGAACCGGCTCAACACAACAAGGAACGGCGATGGCCGACGCTGTGGATCATTATTTCGTGGGCCTGACACAGCAGGTCTCGGCCGGCGGACTCGCGCGCCTGCGCGGTCATGGCGCGTCCACGATTCCGGCATCGCTCGTGTATCCGGTCGGCGCGCGTTTCAGGAACTTCGTCGAGCCGCTCGTCACGCTGCTGAGGAGCGACGAGCGCGTGCGCGAAGTCGTTCTGCGTCCCGTGCTCGGGCGTTACGGATCCAGTCAGGAGCTGTCCGTTGGTCTCGAAGTGAAGGCCGAAACGGGATTTGACGCCGCCAGACTCGCCGCGAGCGTGTTCTCGCTGGCGATCGGCGCGGCCCAGACCGATGCCTTCGTGGGCCGCGTCCTGCCGCCCGGCGAATGGACCGACAACGCGCGTCCCGGCCTCACTGTCATGTTCAAGGCGCCCCACCGCATCGCGGATACGGTCGAACTGGTGCGGCAGATCGTGGACTTTCCTGGCGAAGGCTGGGCAATCGACGGCTTCACCATGATTCCCTCGGCCGACAGCCGCATCGGCATTGTGCAGGGACTGCGCTATATCTTCCTTCCCGAAATCAGCGTGCGATGGGACACCGGCCTGCGCGAGCGCCTCTGCGCGAACGAAAACGAGATCGACGTGATTCTGCTCGATCAGGCCACGCGCATCGGACGTCTGTGCAAGCTGCTCGTGCAGGACGAGACCATCGAGGCCGCGTGGCTGAGCTGGTTCGACATCATGGTGGCGGGCATCGAGGATTATCGCGAGGTCATCGACACGTTGAAGGCAGAGCAGGGCGCGCGCGCCGCGGATCCCAAGTCCATGGCGCGCAAGGCCTTTTCCGAAATCCTTGAGCTGACCAGCGCGAGCGTGCTGCAAAAGCGCCTCGGGTTTCTCGGCCACGAAGGCGCACGGCAGGAGCAGACGGAACGCCTGGACAGTTTGCCGGGCATCGCCGCGTGAAACCCATCCACGCTGGTTCAGCATGGATGTCCGGCGTGTGCCGATCACGCGGCGCATGTTGCCGGACCTGAGCGATGTGCGCGCGGGCACGGTTACATCCGTAACGTTGCGGCCGGGAATTGCAACACGCCGGTAGCACGGGCGAGTGAGACTGATGCAGAAGCAAGAACGAACGATGCGGAACAGGACGGGGCAAGGCATGAACGCGAATTGCGCGGAAGGCTGGACGAACGAAGGGACGATGCGTGAGGTCGCTCGCCGCGCGCGGAGGGACGCCGCATGACGCCGGAGCAGCTCAAAGATGCGCTGGCCCGTGACCGGCATGTCGCCGATATCGATTTGAGCGGCATGAATCTCACCGGTCAGGACCTGTCCGGAAGCCGCTTCACGAACGTGTCGCTGTCTGGCGCGAACTTGTCGGGCGCAAAGCTTGCCGGTGCGGATTTTCAGAACGTCCAGTTGTCCGGCGCGAACCTGACGCGCGCGCAGGCCGCGGGCGCGACGTTTACGCGGGTCGAACTGCGCGGAGCGAATGCGCAGGAAGCGGACTTTTCGGGCGCGCATTTCAACGCCTGCGACTGTACCGCGGGCTCGTTCGCCGGAGCGCAGTTCGTCCGCGCCGACGCCTACGAATGCGTGTTCGCCGGGACCGACTTCACACGGGCCATGCTGTTTCGCTGGACCGCGATGAACACCGATCTCGCCGGCGCGAAACTGGCCGGTGCGTCGTTGCGCAATGCTTATCTGAAGGGGGCGAACCTTCGGGGCCAGGATCTGCGGACCTGCGATCTGACCATGACGATACTCGATGCCGCGCAGTTGCAGGGCGTGAATCTCGGCGGGCTCGCGCTTGACCGTACGAGCTTCGTCGAAGCGCAACTGGATGGCGCCAGTCTGGCCGGCGTGCGCGGTCAGTACACGGCGCTGCTCGGCGCGCAGCTCGCGCAGGCCGACCTGCAGGGCGCGCGCTTCGACATGTCGGACGCTAGCGGCGCGACATTTGCGGCGGCGCGCGCCGATGGCGTTCACTGGGATCGCTCGGTACTGAGGAAAACGTCGTGGCAGCGCGCATCGCTCAAGGCCGCGCGGTTCGTCTACTGCGATCTGTCGCATGCGGACCTGTCCGGGGCGGACGGCTCACGCGCGGATCTGAGCGGCTCGAACGGGCATGCGCTCAAACAGGACGACACGCGCTGGGACGGCGCGAACCTGAGTGGAATGCGTCCCACGGACGCGCTGCTGCTGCAGGCCGAGCAGTGGCGTCCGCGGTGACACGCCCGGCACGAGCGGACGAAGTACACAGGACTCGACAGGCGGAGCGAACTATGAAGCACAACAATCTGGTCCCGATGATGCGGGCCGGCAACGACGAAGCGGTCGGTCTCGTTTGTGCGACCGTCACCGGGCGCGCGGGCCAGTGGTATTTCCTGAGCGCGGCCGACGGGTCGCTGGAGCGCGCGCTGCGCGCGGATAGCTGTCTCGTCGAGCCGGATTGCGGCGACTCCGTGCTGGTCTGCCGGGCCGGCGCCAACGTCGCGGCCTACGTGCTGGCGGTGCTGGCGCGCGCGGTTCCGGACAGCGCCGATCTGCTGCTGCCGGGCGGCGTGGCGCTGCACGCGGAGCAAGGCGGCCTGCGGATCGACGCCGCGCGCATCCGCATGAACGCCACTGCGGAAGTCGCCATCGGCGCGCCGCGCGTGGCCGTGGAGGGCGTGATCGGCGACCTGGCCTTCGACCGGATGAACGCATCGATTCGTGAAACGAACGCTCGCTTCGGCATCGTGCGAACGGTCGCGCAGCAGCTCACCTCGACCGTGGAGCGGCTGGTGCAGAAGGCGCGCACGAGCTTCCGCTGGACCGAAGACGTCGACGAAACCCGTGCGGGCAGGGTGCGGATGCAGGTCGAGGAGCGGATGCACATCACCGCGCAGCATGCGAGCCTGCTGGCCGAGGGTCATGTGCGTATCGACGGCGAAAAGATCGATCTGGGCTAGGAGGACACATGTTCGCAGTCACCAAACAGGCCGGGCAATGCATGGGTGCGCCCGACGTCTGCAAAACGCCGGCGCCGCCCGCTCCGCCCGTGCCGATTCCCTATCCGAACATCGGCATGCCGATGCTCGGCAATCCGGCCACCACCAAAGTGATGATCAGCGGCATGCCGGCCCTGACGACCGCATCGGAAATCTCGATGAGCGACGGCGATCAGGCCGGCGTGGCGGGCGGCGTCGTGTCGAGCCAGGTGATGGGGCCCGTCGCCTTTCCGCTCGGCAGCGTGTGCGTGATGCTGGAAGGCGCGCCGGCCGTACGGCTCGGCGACATGACGCAGCACAACGAAGGAAATATTGTCGGCTCGGTCGTCGCGCCCAGCCAGGCGGTCGTCATGGTCATGAGCTAGGACCTGTCCACACTGATCGCAGCCCTGGACCCCGTTTTGAGGAAAGCATTGTGAATGCACTGACCGACAAGGTACTCGCGAATCGGCGCTTCGATTTCCGATCCGCCGCGCACGATGCCGGCAAATTCGCCGTCGTCGAGATGGAAGGCTTCGAGGCGATTTCGCAGCCGTTCCGCTTCACGCTGACCCTCGTGTCGGAGGATCCGTCGATCGATTTCGACGCCATGCTCAGGCATCCGGCGACGTTCCTGATCTATCCGCCCGACGGCCGTGACAGCGTTCCGTACCACGGCGTGCTCGCCGAGTTCGACCAGTTGCATCGTGCGGACGGCTACGTGTTCTATCGCGCCGTGCTGGTGCCGCGTCTGTGGCGGCTGTCGCTGTACCGCATCTCCGAGGTTTATCTCGACGAACTGCCGATTCCGGCCACGCTCGAGCGCGTGCTGAAGAACAGCCAGCTCACGGAAACCGATTACGCGTTCCGGCTGAGCGGCGATTTCGAGCGCAACGGCGCTTACCGGCCGCGCAGCTTCGTCTGCCAGTTCGAGGAAACGCACCTGGATTTCGTGTCGCGCTGGCTCGAAAACGAGGGCATGTACTACTACTTCGATCACGCTGCCGGCGGCCAGCTGATCGTGGTCGACGACCGCGTCATGCACGACGCGAGCGCGCTGGAAGTCGACTACCGTCCTGACGACGAGATGGACACTGGTGTCTCCGGCCGCACCGTGCGCGATTTCGTGAGCCGCCAGAAGCCGCTGCCCAAGGAGGTGATCCTGCAGGAGTTCAATCACCGCAAGGCAGCGGTGCCGCTGAAGATCAGCGAAACCGTATCTGACGACGGCTTGGGCCAGGTCATGCTGTACGGCGAGAATTTCCGCGGCGAGCAGGAAGGCCGGCGCTATGCGAAGCTGCGCGCGCAGGCGCTCGTCTGCCAGGGCCGCGTGTTCTCGGGCGAGGCGACGGCGGTCGGCCTGCGCAGCGGCTACTTCGCGCGGCTCGCGGGTCATTATCGTCACGATTTCAACGACACATACCTGATCACCGAGATCCATCATCGGGGCACGCAGGCCGGCGCGCTGCTGGCCGGCGTCAGGAGCCCGATCAGCGACGGCGGCGCGAGTGGCGAGACGGCGTATCGCAACAGTTTCCGCGCGATCCCCGCGAGCGTGCAGTTTCGTCCGCCGCGCACGACGCAGAAGCCGCGCGTGGCCGGCACCATGACCGCATTCATCGACAGCGAAGGCTCGGGCCAGTACGCGGAGCTCGACGAATTCGGCCAGTACAAGGTGCAGTTGCCGTTCGACCTGACCGACAAGAATCCGAACAAGGGTTCCGCGCGCGTGCGCATGGCGACGCCCTATGCGGGCAGCGACCATGGAATGCACTTTCCGTTGCACAAGGGCGCCGAGGTGCTGCTGTCGTTCTCCGACGGCGATCCGGACCGGCCCGTCATCGTCGGTGCGGTGCCGAATTCGGAGAATCCGAGCGTGGTCGAGCAGGCGAGCGCGCATGAGAACCGCATCAGCACCGCGGGCGGCAACCTGCTGCACATGGGCGACAGCGAGGGCAAGGAAGTCATGTGGCTCCATTCGCCGTTCCACAACAGCACAATCGGCATAGGCTCGATCGATCCGAAGGGCGGCGGCAGCATCTGGAGCAGCACGGCGGGCAACAGCGAGACCGTCACGCTCGGCACCACCAACGCGACCAGCGTCGGCGGCAAGAACACGCTGACGGTCGGCACCGCGACCACGCTCTCGGCGGCCATCAACAACAACGCGACGCTCGGCGCGACGCTCGCGATGTCGGCAGGCATGAGCGTGACGTGGAACGGCGTGTTTGCCGGCCTTCCCAACGCCACGGCAGTGGGCGCCATAGCGGGGGCCGCGGCCGGCGGCGCCGCGCTCGGGACCCTCGGCGCGACGTCGAGCAGCGACGGCTCTCCTGTCGCGGACGGCATCATCGCCGGGGCAGGCGGCGCGGCAGCCGGCGGCTTGGCGGGGGCGGTCGCGGGCGCATCAGGCGCCGGCAGCTGGCTGTCCCCTTCGGTGCAGTCCCTGACGATCGACGACTCGACGGGCATCTCGCTGAACCAGAAGCAGAACCAGCGCGCGGTGGACAAGGTCACGCTGTCCGGCGGTCAGTTGCCGCTGATCACGGCGACGGTGAACACGGTCAAGACGGGCGTCAAGATCGCAGCGAGTACCGCGCTGGCCGCGCAGGCGGCGCTCGCGATCGCCTCGACCTACAAGGCGTATCAGAGCGATGGCGCGAAAGCCGGTGCCTGGACACCCGACACGACCGGGCTGCTGACCGCGCAGTACGCGCTCGGCGGCGCCGAGGCGCTCGGCGTGTATGGCTTCATGCAGTATGCGGCGCGCTCGCTCGCCACGACCCTGAACACGGAAGCCGCCTATGTGAGCAACGCAACGCTCAACGAGACCGGCATCAATCTCGGCATCGGCCTCGAAGGCGCAGGCGCGAAGCTCGCGATGACGACAGCCGATCTCGGCGTCACCGGCGGCGTCGACATGACCGTGGGTCCGGCGGGTTCGCTCGCCAAGCTCTCGATGGCGGCCACGGGCATCACGATGACCACGCCGGCGAAAATAGGCGCGACGGGCAGCGATGTCTCGGTCACCGGGGTGGCCACGGCAACGGTCAAGGCCCCGACCGTGACGGTGGAAGCGGCGACCGAACTGGCGCTCAACGGTCTCACGACGGCCAGTCTGAGCGGCGCCACCGTTTCGGTGCGCGGCACGGGCGACGTCGTGGTCAACGCCGCGGGCGAGGCGATTCTGCGGGGCCTGGGGGCCACCACCGTGAGCAGTAACACCTCGTTGCTCCTCTACTCCAACGGCTGGGTGGCCTGCACCGGCAAACTGATTCAGCTGGGCTAAAGCATGAAAGTCCTGAAACCGCTCGACATGACGCTGCTCTACCGTGCGTTCCGTTTCGCCCGGCGCGACTCGCTCGCGCTGAGCCTGATGGCGTGCTTCCGATTCGACGCACCCGGCGGCATCGACGGTCTCGTGCCCGAGAACGAGACCTGGGCGCTGGTCGATCAGGCGCTCGGCCAGGACGGGATTCTCGATCAGGGCTATCCGAAACCGGCCGGCGAATATCTCGTGTACGGCGCGGCCTGCGCGCCGCTCGGCACCGAGGTCGAACAGATGCGCGTCAGCGTGCGCGTGGGCCGGCTTGCGAAGTCCGTGGTCGTGAGCGGCGAGCGCCGCTTCGGCGTAAGCGGGATGCCGTCGAGGCCGGTGCCGTACGCGCGCATGCCGATCGTGCCGGCGACCGCGTTTGGCGGCGCGGAATGGGCCGCGAATCCGTCCGGCAAGGGCTGGATCGCGCCCGCGCAGGACGGCGGCGCGCAGCAGGCGCTGCCCAATGTCGAATATGAAGCGCAGCGCATGCTGGGCCGCAAGGATCGTCTGGACCCCGCGGGTTTCTGGGCCTTCGATCCGGTGTCGCCGCAGCGCCGGCAATACCTCGGCACCTGCGACGAGCGCTGGCTCGCGACCGACTGGCCCCATCTTCCCGCCGATACCCGTCAGCAGTACTTCATGAGCGCGCCGCCCGACCAGTGGCTCGCGTCCGGCTATTTTGCCGGCGACGAGACGGTCGAGATCCAGGGCATGGACGCGCGGCGTCATCTGTTGCAGGGCCGTCTGCCGGGGCTGCGCGCGCGTTGCTTCGTGTACGGACCGGTACCCGATGCGGCGGAGCCGGTGGTCCGCGAAATCGAAGCGCGCGCGGATACCGTCTGGCTGTTCCCCGAACTCGGCTGCGGGATCGTGCTGTACCGCGCGCTCGCCGCCGTCACCGATTCGGACGCGAGCGACGTCACGCACATGCTGGCCGCGTGGGAAACGCTGGCGGCGGCGCCGTTGCCGTTCGAGCATTACCGCGACCAGTTGCTCGACAGCCTGAAGCGGGCGGCCGATGCGGCACCCGTCGAGCCGGCCCCGCCCGCTGCCGTCCCGGCGGCAGCGGGTGCCGTGCCCGCAATGCCGGCTGTGCCTGCGGCCGCCACTATCGCGGAGGAAGCGGCGCAGGAACTGGCTCAGGTCGAGTCGATGACCGCGGACCTGAACCGCCAGACCGAGGCGTTCATGAGCCAGCACGGGCTGACGGCCAAGGATCTTCAGCCGTTCCTGAAGGTCGAGGAAGCGCCGGCCCCGGTGAGTCTGGCCGAGGTCGAACGCATGACTGCGGCGCAGAATGCGCGCACGCGGGCGTTCATGCAGACGCACGGCCTGAGCGACGCGGATCTGGCGCCGTTCCTGAAGGCCGCCGACCCGGGGCCTGAGCCCAGTCTCGCCGACTTGCCGGCGATGGCGGCGAAGATGCAGGACGCCACGCGCGCGATGCTGGAAAAAGTCGGCATGTCGGAAGCCGAGGTGTCCGGCTGGCTCGCCGCCAATCCGGCGACTGCCGCACTCGGGACCTTGCCGCAGCCCGGCACGCCGCTTCCGCCTGTCGATCCGGCCGCGCTCGCCGCGTTGGCGGCGCTGCCGAAGACACCCGGAATGCCGTCCGCGCCGGAATTGCCCGCGCTGCCGCTGCCGGAGCCGCACACGGCCCAGCTGACGCGCGAGCAGGTGATCGCGCGGCACGCGGCACGCGAGAGCCTCGCCGGCTACGACCTGTCCGGCGTCGATCTGTCCGGGCTAGATTTGTCCGAAGCGGATTTTTCGGCGGCGCTGCTCGAAAAGACTTCGTTCGCGAAGAGCACGCTGCGGGCCGTGAATTTCAGGCAGGCGCTGCTCAAGGAGACCGATTTCAGCGGCGCGGATCTGCAGCGTGCCGACCTGAGCGATACGAGCGGCGGCGGCGGCAAGTTCGCCGATGCCGACCTGCGGGCGGCAAAACTGATGGGCGGTGATTTCTCGAAGGCCGATTTCAGCGCCGCGCGCCTCGGCGGGGCACAGCTCGACCGCGCGCTGTTCAGCAAGGCGAAAATGGCCGGCGCCGACGCATCGGCATGTCATGCGCACGAGACCCAGTTCGATGCCGGCGATCTGACGGGCGCGAACTTCGGCGGCGCGTCATTGGACCGTGCGACGTTGCGCGAAAGCGTGCTGAGCGGCGGCAACTTCGAGGGCACCAGTTGCGAGCAGACGGTTTTCCACGGCGCACAGGCGCAGCAGGCGATGTTCGGCGGCGCGAACCTCGGCGCGTCGCGCGCGCAGGCGACGTGTTTCGACGGCGCGCAGTTTGCCGGTGCCAATCTCGGCCGCGCGAACTGGCAGGGCACGCAACTGCACGGTGCGAACTTCGCGGGTGCGTCGCTGGACCACGCCGACTTCAGCAATGTGCTGGCCGTGAAGGCAAACTTCCGGCTCGCTTCGGCACAGGGCGCGAAGTTCGCGAAGGCCGACCTGAGCGGCGCGGATCTGTCCGCGGTCAACCTGTTCAAGGGGTCGCTGCGCAAGGCCAGACTGGACGGCACGCTGCTCACGCATGCGAATCTGTATGGCGTCAATTTCGACGAGACACAACCGACTCTGGCCACGATCGAAGGCTCGAACATCGAGCGCACGATCCTCAAATACCGGCCACCGGTCGTCTGACAGGCAAAGGAAGTCAGGGAGCAGGACGGCGCTCGCGTCGGCCTGCTCCCGGCGCTTCTGAAACACCGCGAGCCGCCGGCGCGGGAACTTTTCCGGGTCGACGGCCTGAATAGACCCGGAGGTTCAGCTGAAGAACTTGCCGAGCGTGATCGTGACCGATTGCGTCGCCGCAAGCCCGATGGACGGATTCTGGTCGCAGACGTCGTCGTAGGGGAAGGCGTAGGCGAGCGAGTTGGTGCTCAGCCGATGGAACAACTGCGCCCACGGATTGAAGACGAGCGTGTTCGAGTGAGTGATCTGATAGAACGTGGCCGCGTCGTTCTTGCAGGTCGCATCGGCGAGCGTGTTCGCCATCACGCCGCGATTGAAGGCGGCCGCCAACATCTTCTGGACGTTCTTGGCGGCGTCGCTGCCGGTCGCGAGCGCGTTCGCGCATTGCCAGACGTCGAGGCTGGAGATGCCGGGCGTGCCCGCGCCGCCGACCGTGAACGCCGCCGTGCCGCTTGCCGTCGAACCGGCGTAGAAGGTCAGGCCGGCGCCGGGTTTCACGATGCCGGTATAGGTGCCCGTGGCGAGATCGGTGACCGACAGCGGCGTGGCGGCCCAGGTAAGGTACCAGTTCTCGATGGTCTGATCGAAATACGTCAGCAGCGAGCCGCTGTATTGGTTCTGCGCCGAAATGCTCTTCGGCGACAGCGCGCGCAAGGTGACGCTGCCGTTGACGGCGAGCCCCGCCGGAAAGGCAGATGGCGCGGACACGCTCTGCGGCACGTAGAATGCCGCGGGCAGCTTCGATACCGCCTCGATGATGGCCGGGCGCGACGTGTTGTACTGGCCTTGCTGTGATCCGCCTGGCGTGCCGTCGAGGAACAGCGGAAAGCCGAACTGATCGACTTGCGTGGTGTTACCGTTGAAATTGCCTTGGCTGTCGAAGGAGAACTCGATCCAGTCGAACAAGGTGAGTGCGCCCGGCCCGCCGACGGTCACCGGCGCCGTGTATGCGCTGCTGCTGAGCGGCGTGAACGGCAGTTTCGGCACGCCGACCGACAGGTAGATGCGCCCGCTGAAAGCCGCCGTGCCAGTGCCGAGACCCGGAATGGTCGTCGCGTTGAGCTTCGACAGATCGAGCGCGAAGCGCGAACCGACCGTGAGCGGAATGCTGTAATCGGCCCACGCGAGCGGATAGGTCTCGGCGAGCGCCGCGGCTTCGCTCGCCGGCAGTGCGGACGAGCCCGGAAAGGTCTTTGCGGCGATCGTGTTGTCGGCGGCGCTCATCACGTGCGGCGTGCCGGTCGAGTCGATCCAGTACTGCGTCACGCCGGACGCCAGACTCGTTTCTCCGATCACGTAGGCATAGACCGCCGTGCCGGCCGGCAGATCGGTCTGCGTGAGATCGAGCGTCAGCGGCGTCTTCGCCGTGGACTGCGTGCCGTCCGCCTGCGGAGCCGACGGGGACGCCGGACCGGCCGACGCCGAAGCCGGACCGGAACCCGATCCCGAACCGCCTCCGCAAGCGGCGAGCAGGCCCGATGCCCCCATGCCCAGAAGGAAAGTTCGTCTGCTGATGCTTTTGGTCGTCATCTTCGGGTCCTTGGTTGGCGCGTACGGTGGATGCAAGGGTTATCGGCAAGTGACGGCACCGGCTTGAGACCAGACCGGGTATCGCGAGGCAAGGGCGGATCCGGTGCAACGGCGCGTCAAAGCCGCGAATAATCGCCTCTTTGACGCTTATTTCGAGGCATCGGACGCGCCGTACCTCGCTACACTCTTGCTGGTATTTTTCAATCGGCTCGAAGCACAAGAACCACGGAACGGCGCTGGCCGAAGCCGACCCGATAACTCAAACAGCGTATGTCCGATCTGACGGCGGCCTTGTTCGCCCGCTATAACCGTGTCATGCGCATCGCGCTCGTCGGCGTTCTCGTCGTGGCGTGCGCGCTCGTCTATCTGCAATACCGGATGACGCTTCAGGCGCAGACTTCCAGCGTGAGCCAGCGCATGCAGGAGCAGGCGATCGCGCTCGACGCGCTCGTTCGCAGCAGCACCGATTCCGTCAACGCAATGCGCATTCAGGGCGAGACCTGGCTGCGGCTGCATCCGCAGGGCGCACCCGACACGCCATTGCTCCGCGCGTTGCAGCCCGGCAAGGAACCGGACAGCATTCAGCTCGATGCGCTGCCCGCGCCATGGACGCCGGCCGATGCCGGCAATCTGACGGGCCTCGTCGGTCCGCGCACGCCGGCGCTCGATCGTGAACTCGAAATGGCGCTGAGCCTGAACGGTCCGTTCAAGACGATCATGGCGAATCTGCCGGGCGCGACGTGGGTCTACTACACGTCGGCGCGGCGCTTCATCAATATCTATCCCTGGGTGGCGTCGAAAGACTTCTTCTACGCCGACAGCCTCAGGCAAAAAGACTTCTTCACGGAAGTGCAGAGCGCGGCGGGACCCGAGCGCTCCGTCTTCTGGACACCCGTTTATGCGGACGAGGCGGGCAAGGGTCTGATGGTCACCGCATCGGCGGGCGTGTTCGACGGCAGCCAGTTCCTCGGTTCGGTCTCGCTCGATCTGACGCTCGGCTGGCTCAACCAGTTCGTGCGGACCTGGCCGCCGGGACTCGGGCGGATGTTCATCGTCAACGACCGGGGGCAGTTGCTCGCAGACCCGGAACTGGTGCACGCGGGCGCGCAGGAAGTGCGCTCCGCCGCCGACGCCTTTCCGCCTGCGCTGCGGCGCGACGTGCAGAGCGCGCTGCGCGACGCGGACGGCCGTCTGACGATCTTCGACGACTACTACATCGAGGCTGTCGGCATCAACCATGCGCCGTTCCGTCTCGTGCTGCTGCTGCCGCGCTGGAACCTGCAGCGCGTCGCGCTCGAAACCGGCGTGCCGAGCGTGCTGGTGCTCGTGCTGAGTCTCACGCTCATGTTGATGATCGCGAGCCGCATGACGTACAACGACGCGATTCTCCCGGCGCAGAAACTGGTGCGCTACATCCAGGACGAAGACCGCGGCTCGGTCAAGGCGATCCCCGATATTCCGCAGGCCTGGCGGCCGTGGTTCCTGACGATCCAGAACGTCTTCAACGCACATACGAAGCTCGTGTCGATCCAGCAGGAACTGGATGTCGCGCGGCGCATGCAGCAGTCGATCGTGCCGACGCGCTTTCCGTCGCGGCCCGACCTGCAGATGTTCGCTCGCATGATCCCGGCGCGCGAGGTGGGCGGCGACTTTTACGATTACTTCTGGCTGTCGGACCAGAAGATCGGCATCGTGATCGCCGATGTATCGGGCAAGGGCGTGCCGGCCGCGCTGTTCATGGCGGTGTCGCGAACACTGCTGCGCGCGATCGCGCCGAGCGCCGCGAGCCCGGGCGCGTGTCTCGCGCTCGCCAACGATCTGCTCGCGCAGGACAATGAAGCGACCATGTTCGTCACGCTGTTCTACGGCATTCTCGATACGGCGACCGGTGAGCTGGAGTATGCAAATGGCGGGCATAATCCGCCTTACGTGATCAGTCCGGACGGCGGCGTGTCGCAGTTGCCGGGCACGGGCGGCATGGCGCTGGGCGTGATGGAAGGCACGCCTTTCGCGGAAGGGCGCGCGCGTCTCGAAGCGGGCACGACACTGCTGCTCTACACCGATGGCGTGACCGAAGCCTTCAATTCGGCCGACGAGGAATACGGCGAACTGCGGCTCGCGCAACATCTGGCCGACACGAAGGGCGCGCAAGTCGAAGTCCTGCTGAAGCGGCTGTTCGACAGCGTGCATCAGTTCGCCGACGGTGCGCCGCAATCCGACGACATCACCTGTCTCGCGGTTCACTACGGGGCTTCAGGGTCGACGACAGCATGAACGTGAACGACACTTTCGACACCCAACTGGATGCGCAGGCGCCGGACATCGGTGAGTTGGTGAATTGTTTGCAGACGCTTTTCGATGCGCACGGCCTGCCGCCGCTGTTGTTCCAGAGCTTTGCGATGGCCCTCGACGAAGTCATCTCGAACATTGCGGCTTATGGATCCGCGCATGATCCGATCCGGGTGCGCGTGGAGATCGTGGCGGACGAGGTGCGCGCCGAGGTCAGCGACGACGGCGTGGCCTTCGATCCGCTCCAGTTGCCGGACCCCGATGTAACGAGCGGCGTCGATGACCGCGCGATCGGCGGTCTGGGCGTCTTTCTGGTCGGGAAGGTCATGGACGCCGTGACGTACGAGCGCCGCGATGACCGCAACTGCCTGCACTTGCGCAAGCGCATTGTCGTGAAGCCGGATGCGTGACGGGCGCCTGACGAACTACCGAGGAACACGATGAATATCAATGAAACCCGTGAAGGGGATGTGCTGGTGGTCGCCGTGGATGGACGTATCGACAGCACGACATCGAAGCAGCTCGAAGATGTTTTGCCGGAGCGCGTGCAGGCGAGCCCGCGCGTGCTGCTCGACATGAGCGAGGTGCAATACGTGAGTTCCGCCGGATTGCGGGTCTTGCTGAAGGCCGCGAAGGCGGCGCGCAGTACCGGGCACGATCTGGTTCTGACGGGGTTGCTGCCGCAGGTGCATGAGGTGTTTCAGGTGATCGGTTTCGATTCGCTGTTCCGCATTCTTCCCGATCGCGCGGCCGCGCTGGAGGCGCTGTCTGCCTGACCGGTTTTAGCTGCGAACGAAAAAAAGGCCGCCTCGATGATGAGCCGGCCTTGCTTCGTGCGACTTGCCGTGTGACGTCTCGTCCAATCAGGCTTTTGGGGCAAGCCACGAGTCTTCGGCCTCGATGCCGTCCGGATCGAAGGTCCACGTGATCTTCTCGTACGTGAACGAGAGATCTTCCATGTGACCCATCTGCTTATTTTCCGGCGACAGGCAGTTCGGCGTCCACGACTTCATGTTCGTCAGGATCGCGTTCGACAGCTTCACGGTGTAGTACTTCTCTTCCGTGCCCTTCGGCGAGATGCGATAGAACTCGAGCGTCACGTCCTTCATCTGCTCGCCGGAGGTCAGCGCCTGGAACAGCTTGGGCGAGGATTTGTCGATTTCCTTGGTGAGCGTCATCGGCAGGTGCACGCGCTTGCCGGTGGGCAGGCCCGTTTGCGGGCTCTTCGGGATTTCGATGGTGTGATCGACGGCTTGCACGAGGATCTTTCCTTCGTGACCCTGAACCTTGGTCGAGCCTTCGATCTTGCCCTGGTTTTGACCTTCGAGGGTGAGGTAGCACGGCATCGGCATGATTTCTTCTCCAGTGGGTGGTTGTTTGTGCACCGTTCGTTCTGTGCATGGGATGAATTCTGCGCGTGAGCGGTTACGGCGAAGTTTCAGGAAAGCAAGTTCACGTTACGGATGAAACATTCGGCCGGCGCCGCGTAAGTCACTTCGCGAGCCGGAAATGAAAAAGGCCGCCTCGATAACGAGGCGGCCTTTTTCATTTCCGGCGATGGGTCGAGCCGGTTCAGGCCTTCGGCGCGAGCCAGGAGTCTTCGGCTTCGATGCCGTCCGGCTCATACGTCCAGGTGATCTTCTCATAGGTGAACGAGAGATCTTCCATGTGCCCGAGCTGACGGTTATCCGGCGACAGGCAGTTGGGCGTCCACGACTTCATGCTCGTCAGGATCGCGTTCGACAGTTTCACGGTGTAGTACTTCTCTTCCGTGCCCTTGGGCGAAATGCGGTAGAACTCGAGCGTCACGTTCTTCATCTGCTCGCCGGAGGTGAGCGCCTGGAACAGCTTGGGCGAGGACTTGTCGATTTCCTTGGTCAGCTGCATCGCGCCATGCACGCGCTTGCCGGTGGGCAGGCCCGTTTGCGGGCTCTTCGGGATTTCGATGGTGTGATCGACGGCCTGCACGAGGATCTTTCCTTCGTGACCTCGAACCTTGTTCGAGCCTTCGATCGTGCCTTGATTTTGACCTTCGAGGGTGAGGTAGCAGGGCATCGGCATGATTTTTCTCCAGTTGTCTTGCACAGTTCGTTCTGTGCATGGGATGAATTCTGGGCGCGCGCGGTTACGGCCGCGTTTCAGGAAAACGAGCTCAGGTTACGGATGAAACATGAGAATTACGCCACTTCGTCGAAGCGTTCGAGCGCGGATGCCCGCGTATCGGTGACGTTGAGAATGTTGAGAAATCCGCTGATCTCGAAGACTTCGCGTATCTGGTCGTGCATGCCGCACAGCACGAGCCGTCCGGCGGATTGCTTGAGACGCTTCGCAGCGATCAGCACGACGCGCAATCCCGCACTGGAGATATAGCCGAGGCCGCTCAGATCGAACAGCAACTGGTTGATGCCCTGATCGAGGCGGCGCTGGATTTCCGCTTCGACTTGCGCCGAGTTCGTGCTGTTCAGCGCGCCTTCGAGGCTCACGATGAGCACGTCGCCCTGCACTTCATACTGATTTGCCACCATGGTCTCTCACGCAAGGGCGATATAGCCGTCGGCCTGAATGCCAGGCACCTTGACCGAATGTCCGGCAAGCCGGACCGCCCGGCCAGCTTCCAAGCGTTAACGGCAGAAACAAAAATTCCTTAAGGATCAAGGCACCACGCGGTCGTCGAAGGCCTGTCCTCAAAACGCCTTCAAGAATCCCGAAACGCGGTCGTTAATGCCCTGAGCGACAGGGAAGTCAGCGTATCACGGGGGTCTTGTGCCGAAGGCGCGAATAGAACCCCTAACCCGGTTCTCTTTGCGGCAATGACCGGTGGTGCGTCATGAGATCGTTCCGTGTCGCCAGCAGCACGTGATGACGCAAATGTGACGGTTCTCGCGAACGATCGTGCCGGAGAACCGGATAACCCGCTGACAGATTCCCTGGCGAATGACATTCCTGCGCGGCCGTGCTGCGATGCTGATCAAAGCGGCCTGATTTTTTTATCAACACTTTAGGTATTGGGTTAGGGGGTAGGCATGGCATCTGACGGTTCAGTGGCTCCGAAGGAGCGGGTCAATATTGTGTATCGTCCGGCCACCGGAGATGCCAAGGCGGAAGTCGAGTTGCCGCTGAAATTGCTGGTACTCGGCGACTTCACCCTGCGCGACGACGAAACGCCGATCGAGGAAATGAAGCCGGTCAACGTCGACAAGGACAACTTCAACGAAGTGCTCAAGGGCCAGAAGCTCTCGCTCGATCTCGCGGTGCCGAACCGCCTCGAAGCGAATGCCGATCCGGAAGCACAGCTCGCAATGAACCTGAAGTTCGAGTCGATCGACGATTTCTCGCCGGACGCGATCGTCGAGAAAGTGCCCGAGCTGCGTCAGATGATCGCCCTGCGCGATGCACTGAAGGCACTGAAGGGACCGCTCGGCAACATTCCTGATTTCCGCAAGCGGGTTCAGGAACTGATTGAAGACGAAGGCGTGCGCGCGCGTCTGATGAGCGAACTCGGCATCGAGGAAAAGTGACATGAGCGACATGGAAAAAGAACAGGCAGCCACTGCCGCCCCGGAAGCGGATGCGAGCGTTTCGCTGCTCGACCAGCTGATCGAGTCGGCACGCATCAAACCGGGCGACGAAGCCTATTCGATCACCCGTCAGGGCATTCAGGCCTTCATCGGTCAGCTGCTCGAACCGCAGAACGCCGTCGAGCGCATCACGCAGGCAACGGTCGACAGCATGATCGCCGACCTCGACCAGAAGCTGTGCGCACAGGTCGACGCGATCTTGCATCACGACGATTTCCAGAAGATGGAATCGGCATGGCGCTCGCTCAAGTTCCTCGTGGACCGCACCAATTTTCGCGAGAACGTCAAGATTCAACTGCTGAGCGTGAGCAAGGGCAAGCTTCTCGAGGACTTCGAGGACGCCGCCGACATCACCAACGCAGGTCTCTACAAGAACCTCTACACGGCCGAATACGGCCAGTTCGGCGGCCAGCCGTTCGGCGCCATCGTGGCGAACTACGAGTTCGGCCCGGGCACGCAGGACGTGAAGCTGCTGCAGAACGTGGCGAGCGTGTCGGCCATGAGCCATGCGCCGTTCATCGCCGCGGCAGGTCCGCATTTCTTCGGCGTCGACAGCTATGACCAGTTGCCGAACCTGAAAGATCTTTCGTCGATCTTCGAAGGTCCGCAGTTCGTCAAGTGGAATGCGTTCCGCGAATCGGAAGATGCGCGTTACGTCGGCCTCACGCTGCCGCACTTCCTGCTTCGCGTGCCTTACGGCGCGGATACGGTGCCGGCCAAGAAGTTCAACTACAAGGAAGACGTCTCGGGCGGCAACAGCCAGTTCCTGTGGGGCAACGCAGCGTTCGCGTTCGCTTCGCGCCTGACCTCCAGCTTCGCCGATTACCGCTGGTGCGCCAACGTGATCGGACCGCAGGGCGGTGGCACGGTCGGCGATCTGCCGGTGTACACGTACGAGTCGATGGGCGAGCTGCAGAACAAGATCCCGACGGAAGTGCTCATCTCCGAGCGCCGCGAGTTCGAACTTGCCGAGCAGGGCTTCATCGCGCTGACGATGCGCAAGAACAGCGACAACGCCGCGTTCTTCTCGGCGAACTCGGCGCAGAAGCCGAAGTTCTTCGGCAACACCAAGGAAGGCAAGGACGCCGAGCTGAACTACAAGCTCAGCACGCAACTGCCGTACATGTTCGTGGTGAGCCGTCTCGCGCACTACATCAAGGTGATCCAGCGCGAGAACATCGGTACGTGGAAAGAGCGCGTCGATCTCGAAAGCGAACTCAACACGTGGATCCGCCAGTACGTCGCGGACATGGACAACCCCGCCGAAGGCGTGCGCAGCCGTCGTCCGCTGCGTCAGGCGGAGATCATCGTGGCCGATGTCGAAGGCGATCCGGGCTGGTATCGCGTGGATCTGAAGGTGCGTCCGCACTTCAAGTACATGGGCGCGTCGTTCACGCTGTCCCTGGTTGGCAAGCTGGAAAAGAAATAAGCACCGAGTTGTCGTGTCGCGGGCCGTGTTTCATCTGTAACGCAGCGCGGAAGAACTGAAACCGGGCGGTAACGGGCCTTCTGCAATATGTGAAACATGCGCAGCGCACACAAGAGCTGAGCGAGAAAGAAGCCGGGGCCGCAAGGCGCCGGCGACAAACCGGAAACGGCGCTTCTTCCAGAGTGATCGCGCCGCTTCCACATCCAAAACAGAGTGCTACCCAACAGGGGAAATATCATGCCGATGCCGTGCTACCTCACTCTCGAAGGCCAGAACCAGGGCAAGATCGAAGGCTCGACCAAGGTTCAGGGTCACGAAGGAAAGATTCTCGTCCAGGCTGTCGATCACACCATCGAAATTCCGAAGAGCCCGCAAACGGGTCTGCCCACCGGCAAGCGCGTGCATCTGCCGATGACGCTGACCAAGGAAATCGACAAGTCGTCGCCGAAGCTGTTCCAGGCGCTGACCTCGGGCGAGCAGATGAAGAACGTCACGCTCGAGTTCTATCGCATCTCGCCGAAGGGCACGGAAGAGAAGTACTACACCGTGAAGCTGTCGAACGCGATCCTGACGAACATGAAGTCGTGGACGCCGAACTGCCTGTCGCCGGAAAACAAGCAGATGGGTCACATGGAAGATATCTCGTTCACGTACGAGAAGATCACGTGGACCTTCGATCCGGACGGCATCGAAGCCGAAGATTCGTGGCTCGCGCCGAAGTCCTGATGCGCGTCTGAGCGGGAGCGATGGTGAGAGAGCGCCGGCTGCTGGAGAGAATCGCGAGTTGGGGCGCGGGTGAAGCGCGCACCAACGAAACCCAGGTGGATGTGCTCGTCGATTCCGTGATGAGCCATCTGAGCCGGCTGCTCAACACGCGGCAGGGCAGCGTGCAGATCGACCCGCAATTCGGCGTGCCCGATTTCACGAACCTTGCCGGCACCACCGCGATGGGCTCCACGCGCGAGATCGAAGAAGAGATCCGCCGCATGGTCTTGCGCTACGAGCCGCGCATCAAGTCGCCGCGCGTCACGCTCAATCGCGAGGAAACCGACGTGCTGTCGATCCGCTTCGCGCTCGAAGGCACGCTCGAAGTGGACGACCGCGAGATTCCGCTGCGCATATCGACGACCGTGGGCGCGAATGGCCGCGTCAGCGTCGACTGAATTCAAGCTGGCAACATCGCTCACGCATGTTCAATCGATACTATCAGGATGAGCTGAACAAGCTGAAAGGCCTGGCCGCCGAGTTCGCCCATGCGAATCCGGCGATCGCGCCGATGCTATCCGGCACGTCCGCCGACCCCGATGTCGAGCGTTTGCTCGAAGGCGTCGCGTTTCTCACGGGCCTCACGCGCCAGAAGCTCGACGACCAGTTCCCCGAGTTCGTTCAGGAACTCACGAATCTCCTTTTTCCGCATTATCTGCGGCCCGTGCCGGCTTCGACGCTGATCGGCTTTACCGCGAAAGGTCCGCGCACGCAGGCAGCGCGCGTGGCTGCGGGCACCGAGCTCGCATCGGTCCCGGTGGATGGCACGTCGTGCCGCTTTCGCACCGCGTGCGATCTCGACGTCGAACCGCTGCGCATCGCCGAAGTCAATCTGCTGAGTCACGCGGGCGCGGCGCCCGTGCTGATGATCGACTTCGAAATGGACGGCGGCGCGAGCATCGCGCAATGGAACGGCGATTCCATTCGCCTGTTCCTCAACGGCGGCCATGTCGATGCTTCCAAGCTGCTGCTGCTGTTGATGAATCACGTCGCCGACGTGCGCATCGCGAGCGGCGGCGAACGTGTTTCGCTCGGCGCGAAGAGCCTGCGCACGAGCGGCTTCGACGACGGCTTGCTGACTTATCCGGGCCACGCGTCGAGCGGCTATCGCACGATTCAGGAATTCTTCGCGCAGCCCGAGAAGTTTCTCTTCATCGACATCACGGGGCTGAAGCGCTGGACCGCGAACGCGAAAGGCACGAGCTTCAGCATCGTGATGACGCTCGATGCGTTGCACGACTGGATGCCGGAAATCGGCGCCGACAGCTTCATGCTCAACGTGGTCCCGGCGATCAACGTGTTCTCGCACGTCGCGGACCCGATCACGCACGATCATCGCGCGACGGAATATCGCGTGATTCCGGAAGGCCGCGACCGCCGTCACTATCAGGTCTATTCGGTCGATCAGGTGCTGGGTTATCAACAGGGCCGCGCGCAGGAGCGCGTGTATCAGCCCTTCAGCATGTTTCGCCACGACGGGCGCGGCGCGCAACTGAGCTATCGCACGACGCTGAAGAGCGCGAACGTCGAGCGCGGCAGCGATGTTTATCTGTCGCTCAACTATCCGCCGTCGGAGACGCCGCTGCCGGAGACGCTGTCGATCCGCGTCACCTGCACGAACCGCGCGCTGCCGGAAGGCCTCAAACCGGGTGACATCAATGTGCCGACCAGCTCGTCGCCCGATCAGATGAGCTTCACCAATATCCGCGCGATCACGCCCGCGCAGGACCCGCCCGCGGGCGAGGAACTGCTGTGGTGCCTGCTGTCGCACGTCTCGCTCAACCTGCTGTCGCTGGCGAGCGCGGAGCACCTGCGCAAGATGCTCGGGCTCTACGTGTTCAGCGGACGACAGGGGCAGGAGCAGTCGAACCGTCGCCGCATCGAGGGCATCGTCGATGTGACGGCCACGCGCGAGTCGCGTCTCGTGGGCCGCGGTGGCATGCAGCGCGGCCAGTTGATCCGCATCCGTTGCCGTGAGGACCATTACGCCGGAATCGGCGATCTGTATCTGTTCGGTTGCATGCTCGAGCGATTTCTCGGCGACTACGCCGGCATCAATTCCTATACACGCGTCGAGCTCGAAGACACGCTTTCAGGGAAAATTTTCAAATGGCCGCCGAGACTCGGACAACAACCGATGCTGTGAAGGCGCTGCTTCTCACCAACGGTGAGAAGTACTCGTACTTTCAGGCGATCCGGCTGCTGCGGCTGTACGACCGTCACACGGGTCTGAATCAGGAAAATCTGCGGGTGCGGCCGCGGCTCGGGCTCGGCTTTCCCGAGAACGACATCGACCGTATCGAGGCGACGCCCGAAGGCGGCTATCGCATCACGGCGAACTTCTTCGGCCTGTACGGCGTGGCCTCGCCGCTGCCGACGTATTACACCGAAGACCTCTTCGAAGAAGAGCGCGAAGGGCATCACGTCACGCGCGATTTCCTCGATATCGCGCATCACGCGCTGTATCCGCTGCTCTTCGACGCGTGGGCCAAGTATCGCGTCGAGCAGCGCATCGTCGAGGATCGCCACGAGGCGTCGCTCAATCAGCTGTATGCGTTCGTCGGCTTGCACGATCCGGATCTGCGCGTCGATCTGCTGCCGGGCAGCGCCGAACTGCTGCGTTACGCGGGCCTTTTCAACCAGCGGCCGCGTTCGGCGCTCGGCCTGAAAACCCTGCTCGCCGATGCCTTCGCGCCCGCCGCGGTGAAGGTGGTGTGCGGCGTGCTGCGCGCCGCGCCGATTCCCGCCGATCAGCGCTGGCAACTCGGCCGACAACAAAGCTGTCTGGGCGAAGACGCGTGGCTCGGCTCGGAAATCGACGACTACGAAAGCGCGATCCGCATCGAATTCGCCGACGTGCCGCAAGCGCTTTTCCATCAGATGCTGCCGGGCGGAAGCGCGCATGCGCGGCTCTCCTTTTTCACGCGCTTTTATTTGACCGATCCGCTCGGCGTCGAAGTGGAACTGCAACTGCGCCACGACGACGCGGGCGCGGCGCGCACGGGACGCGGCGCGTGGTCGCGCCTCGGTTTCGATACGTGGCTCAACCCCGGCGAGGCGAAGCTGCCGACGCGGGTTCAATACTCTCTTTAACCATTTGCTGGCCGTTGCTGGAAGACTAAGAGGAAAACAAACATGCTGCTGGTCGAACTCAAGCCCCTCGTGGGCCGCCTCAACGGCTTTTGCAAACAGGCGCTCGAAGATGGCGTCGGGCTGTGCGTATCGCGCGGTCATTACGAGATCACGGTCGAACATCTGCTCGTCAAGCTGTTCGACGATCAACAGGCCGACATCGCGCTGCTGCTGCGTCAACACGACGTCGAGCCGGCGCTGGTGCAACGCTCGATCAACCTGTCGCTCGAGCAGATGAAGACGGGCAACGCGGGCCGCCCGGCGTTTTCGCCGCTCCTGCTCGAATTGCTGCAGGACGCGTGGCTGATCGCGTCGGTGGACTTGCAGGAGCCGCGCATCCGCTCGGGCGCGGTGCTGCTCGCGTTCCTCGCGCGTCCGACCTATTACGCGACGGGCGACTACGCCGCGCCGCTGCGCGCGCTCAATCGCGAAACGCTGATTCGTTCGTTCGACGCGGTCTGCGGCGGTTCCATCGAAGCGGGCACGCGCGACGCGCTCGGCGACGGCGCAAGCGATGCGTCTGCCCCCGCCAGCGGCGACGGCAGCGCGATCGCGCGCTTCTGCGAGAACTTCACCGAGAAAGCACGCGCGGGCAAGCTCGATCCGGTGTTCGGCCGCGACGCGGAGATTCGCCAGATGGTCGACATCCTCGCGCGCCGCCGCAAGAACAACCCGATCTGCGTCGGCGATCCGGGTGTCGGCAAGACGGCGGTGGTCGAAGGCCTGGCGCTGCGCGTGGTCGAAGGCGACGTGCCCGATTCGCTGAAGGACGTCACGATCCTCGGGCTCGACATGGGTCTCCTGCAAGCGGGTGCGAGCGTGAAGGGCGAGTTCGAGAATCGCCTGAAGGGCGTCATCACGGAAGTGAAGGCGTCGGCGAAACCGATCATTCTGTTCATCGACGAAGCGCACACGCTGATCGGCGCGGGCGGTCAGGCGGGCACGTCCGACGCGGCCAACCTGCTGAAGCCGGCGCTCGCGCGCGGCGAACTGCGCACGATCGCCGCGACGACGTGGGCCGAATACAAGAAGTACTTCGAAAAGGACGCGGCGCTCGCGCGGCGCTTCCAGCTCGTCAAGCTCGACGAACCGGATCTCGATACCGCCGTGCTGATCCTGCGCGGCCTGAAGGAAAAGTACGAGGACGTGCACAAGGTCGTGCTGCGCGACGACGCGATCGTTGCGGCGGCCGAACTGTCGAGCCGCTACATCATGGGCCGCCAGTTGCCGGACAAGGCCGTCGATCTGCTCGACACCGCCTGCGCGCGCGTCAAGGTCCTGCAAAGCGCCAAGCCCGACGTGCTGGAAAACACCGAGCGCCGCATCCAGGCCTTGCAGCGCGAGAAGAACGGCCTCGAACGCGATGCCGACAATCAGCAGCCCGTCGACCTCGAACGGCTCGCCGAAATCGAGGCGGAGCTGCCGAAGCTCGACGCGCAAGCCGAAGCACTGCGCGCCGTCTGGGAACGGCAGCGCGACGCGGCCCGCGTGCTGCTCGACGCGCGCGCGGCGCGCCATGCGGCGAAAACCGAAGGCGCATCCGCCGACGTGCTCCAGTCGCTGTCCGACGCCATCACGGCCGCCGCCGAGGCGTTCCGGACCGCGCAGGGCAGCCAGCCGCTGGTGCATATCGACGTCGATCCGGACGTGGTCGCGCGCGTGATCTCGGACTGGACCGGCATTCCCGCCGGCAAGATGCTGCGCGATCAGGCGCAGAGCGTCATGCGCATGGCCGACACGCTGAAGGCGCGCATTCGCGGCCAGGACCACGCGATGGACCAGATCGCCGAAGTGCTCAAGACGGCGAAGTCGGGCCTGAAGGATCCGGAGCAGCCGATGGGCGTGTTCCTGCTCGCGGGGCCGTCGGGCGTCGGCAAGACGGAGACGGCGTTGTCGGTGGCGGACATTCTGTTCGGCGACGAGAAGTCGACCACGGTCATCAACATGAGCGAGTTCCAGGAGAAGCACAACGTGAGCCGGCTGATTGGCTCGCCGCCGGGATATGTCGGTTATGGCGAGGGCGGCGTGCTGACCGAAGCGGTGCGTCAGCGCCCGTATTCGGTCGTGCTGCTCGACGAAGTGGAAAAGGCGCATCTCGACGTGATGAACCTGTTCTATCAGGTGTTCGACAAAGGCATGCTGTCGGACGGCGAGGGCAAGGAGATCGACTTCTCGAACACGGTGATCTTCCTCACGTCGAACCTCGCGACCGACGTCATCACCGAAATGACCGCGGGCGAAGACAAGCCCGACGCGGCGACGCTGCTCTCCGCGGTGCGGCCGATCCTGTCGAATCACTTCAAGCCCGCGCTGCTCGCGCGCATGACGGTGATTCCGTACTTCGCGCTCGCCACCGACGCGCTCGCGGGCATCGTGCGCCTCAAGCTCGACAAGATCGTGAGGCGCGTGGCGCACAACAACAAGATGCGCTTCAGCTACACCGATGCCGTCGTCGCGCAGATCGCGGCGCGCTGCACGGAAGTGGAAACGGGCGCGCGCAACATCGACTGGATCCTGCGCGGCACGGTCCTGCCGCTGATGTCGCAGGAAATCCTGACGCGCATGGGTGAAGGCGCGGCCTTGCCCGAAGTGGCGTTGGACGTGAATGAGGCTGGCGATTTCGTCGTGAGTTTTCCCGGCTGAGCGTTACAACCGTAACGCACGGGCGGCCGGCTGAAACACGATCGAAGCCCACCGCCCGCACACTGGCCGGAAACGTCGAGATGAGAGACGAAGCGATGAAGCGCAACGACACGAGGGAGACGGCGTGAGCACGGAACAGCTGGCGGCCACACTGGCGGGCGAGCGGATGATCGCCGATGCGGATCTTTCCGGAATCGATCTGTCCGGACAGGATTTGTCGGCTTGCCGGTTCCGCAACGTGAAGCTCGCCGGCGCGAATCTCGCCGGGGCGAGTCTCGCCGATGCGGATTTCGAGCAGGCGGATCTGACGGGCGCGAATCTGTCGCGCGTGAACGCGGCGGGTGCGTCGTTCGCACGGGTGAATCTGGGCGGCGCGATCGCGCAGGCGGCGAACTTCACGACGGCCTATTTCGCGGCCTGCGATTTCACGAAGACCGCTTTCCCGCAGTCCCGCTTCGTGCGCGCGGACATGCACGAATGCAGCTTCGCGCAGACCGATTTCACGCGGGCGGATCTGACGCGCCTGACCGCGATGAACACCGATTTTTCCAGCGCGATCTTCGCCGGCGCGACGCTGCGCAACGTGTTCTTCGCGGGCAGCGTGCTAACGAAGCAGGACTTGCGGACCTGCGATCTGACCATGGCGATCCTCAACGAGGCGAACCTCGCGGGCGTCGATTTGAGCGGCGTGGCGCTCGACCGCACGAGCCTGATGAATGCTCAGCTCGAAGGCGCGACGCTGGCGGGCGTGCGCGGGACGTACGCCGCGATGATCGGCGCGCAGTTCGCAAACGCCGATTTGCAGTGCGCGAGCTTCGCGATGTGCGATGCGAGTGGCGCCGCTTTCGGCGCGGTGCGGGCCGACGCGAGTCAATGGACGCAGTCGGTGCTGCATTCGAGCCGCTGGCCGCGCGCGTCGCTGAGAGGGGCGCGGCTGATCGAATGCGATCTGTCGTACGCGGATCTGTCGGATGCCGATCTGTCGCGCGCAGATCTGAGCAACGCGAACCTGCATGCCGTCAAGCAGTTGAACACCCGCTGGGACGGCGCGGATCTGAAGACCGCGCGCAGGACCGACGAGGCGCTTGCGCGCGCCGAGCAGTGGCGCGCCGCCTGAACCGTCCTTTTTATCGATCGAATCGAGCCAAACGAGCCAAACGAGCAAGCAAATGAAGAACACCCTGGTGCCTCTCGCGCGTGCGGGACACGAGCATGCCGTCTGCCTCACCTATGCGACCGTCACGGGCCGCGCCGGCAAATGGTTTTTCGTCAGCGCCGCCGATGCGTCGGTGGACCGCGCGCTGCGCGCCGACAGTTGCCTGATCGAACCGGATTGCGGCGACGCGGTGCTCGTGTGCCGCGGCGGCGCGCTCGGTGCGAATGCCGCGGCGTACATCGTCGCGCTGCTGGCGCGTGCGTCGGCCGACGGCGCGCAATTGCTGCTGCCGGGCGGCGTCGCGCTGCATGCTTCGCAGGGCGACTTGCAGGTCGAGGCCGCCCGCATCGAACTGAAGGCGTCGGGCGAAGTGTCGCTGCAGGCGCCTGCGATCGGCATGGAAGGCGTGCACGGCGAGATGCGCTTTCATCGCATGGACGCGTCGATCAACGAGGTGCATGCGCGCCTGGGCATCGTCAGCACGATGGCGCAGCAGGTGACCTCGACGGTCGGCCGGCTGGTGCAGAAGGCGCGCGACAGTTTCCGCTGGATCGAAAAGATCGACGAGACGCGCGCCGGACGCGTGCGCATGAAGGTCAATGAGCGCCTGCATGTGACCGCGCGCGATGTCAGCGTTTTGGCACAAGGGCACGTGAAGATCGACGGCGACAAGATCGACCTCGGCTGAGCGGCACGCAACGAGAAGACGCAAGACGAAGCAAGGAGCCAGCGATGTTCGCCGTAACCAAGGAAAACGGGCAGTGCATGGGCATGCCCGACACCTGTCTGACACCCGCGCCGCCCGCGCCGCCGGTGCCGGTGCCGTACCCCAACATCGCGATGCCGATGATGGGCAACCCGGCCACGCTGAAAGTGATGGTGCACGGCATGCCCGCGCTGACCAAGGCGTCGAAGATCCCGATCTCGAACGGCGATCAGGCGGGCGCGAGCGGCGGCGTCGCCTCGGGTTCGATGATGGGCCAGGCGGAGTTCGTGATGAGCAGTCAGGTCGTCAAGTTCGAAGGCAATTTCGCGGTGCGCCTGGGCGACACCACCAAACAAAACGGCGGCAATGCCGTCGGGAGCGTGCTGGCGCCGAGCCAGCCCGTCGTGATGATCATGAGTTGAGCGCGCGGCTTCGCGCGACGAACAGGGGAAAATGATGGAGATGCTGTCCAGTCAGGTGCTCGCCAACCGGCGCTTCGATTTCAGCACGACCGCCAGCAAGAGCACCGGCGGCGGCTATGCCTTCCAGGTCGTGGAGATGGAAGGTTTCGAGGCGCTCTCGCAGCCGTTCCGCTTCACGCTGACGCTGGTATCGGACGATGCATCGGTCGACTTCGATGCGATGCTCGCGCACCCGGCCACCTTCACCATCTACGGTCCGGAAGGCGGCACGTCCACGCCGTATCACGGCATCCTGGCCGAATTCGAGCAGATGCATCACGCGGACAACTACGTGTTCTATCGCGCGGTGCTGGTGCCGCGCGTCTGGAGCCTGTCGCTATCGCGCATTTCCGAGGTGTATCTCGAAGAACAGTCGATCGGCGATACGCTCAAGACCGTGCTGAAGAACGGCGGCCTCACGACCAAGGACTTCGAGTTCAAGCTGACCGGCACCTACCGCACGCGCAGTTTCGTCTGCCAGTTCGAGGAAACTTATCTGGAGTTCCTGTCGCGCTGGATGGAGCACGAAGGCATGTACTTCTGCTTCGATCACGCGAGCGGGCAGGACAAGCTGATCGTCGTCGACAACACGCTGATGCTCGACAAGACCGGCACGGGCGAGACGGCCGAGGCGAAGCTGCTGCCGCTCGTCTATCGGCCGGACGACCGAATGAACACGGGTGTCGCGCACGACGCGGTGCGCAGCTTCATGTTGCGCGCCAGGCCGCTGCCCAAGGAAGTGCTGTTGCAGGACTTCAACCATCGCAAGGCGGCGGTGGCGCTGAAGGCGAAGGCAACCGTGTCGGAGCAGGGCCGCGGCCAGGTGATGATTTACGGCGAAAACTTCCGCGACGAAACCGAAGGCTCGCGCTACGCGACCCTGCGCGCACAGGAAATCTTCTGCGCCGGCCGCGTGTACTCGGGCGAGGGCACGGCGGTCGGGCTGCGCGCGGGCTCGTTCATGAAGCTCGCCGGGCACTATCGCGCGGACTTCAACGCCGAGTATCTGTTGACGGAGATTCATCATCGCGGCTCGCAGGCAGGCGCGCTGCTGTCGGGTGCGCGGACTTCCGCAGGCGATGGCGGCGCGGGCGGAGAAACCACCTATAGCAACAGCTTCCGCGCGATCGCCTCGGACGTGCAGTTCCGGGCGGAACGGGTGACGCCCAAGCCGCGCATTCCGGGCACCATGACGGCGACCATCGATGCCGAGAGCGACGACCCCACGTACGCCGATCTCGACGAGTTCGGCCAGTACAAGGTGCAACTGCCGTTCGATCTCACCGACAAGAGCGCGAACAAGGGCTCGGCGCGCGTGCGCATGGCCTCGCCCTATGCGGGCAGCGGCTACGGCATGGATTTTCCGCTGCTGAAGGGCGCGGAAGTGCTGCTGTCCTTTACCGACGGCGATCCCGATCAGCCCGTCATCACCAACGCGGTGCCGAACTCGGCGAACAAGAGCGTGGTCACGAGCGAAAACGCGGCGGAGAACCTGATTCACACGGCGGGCGACAACATTGTGAGCATCGACGACACTCGCGGAAAGCAGTCGATCACGCTGGAATCGCCGTATGAGGAAAGCAAGATGACGGTCGGCTACTCGGCGGCGTCGAGCGGCTTCTTCGTGAAGACGAAGGGCAGCTCGCAGTCGATGACGGCAGGCGTCGACAATTCGCTGACCGTGGGCGCGAAGAACGATATCTCGCTGTCGGTCAACAATTCGCTGGCAGCCGGCATTTCGAGCGACTACACGATCGGGCTCGCGACCAGCTTCGCGGCGAGCGCGGAAGTCAGCTGGAAGCTCAGCCAGAGCGTCGAACTGGACGACGGTCCCGAATCGGTGTGTCTCAATGAGAACGTCACCCAGAAGGCGAACGAAAAGGTCAAGCTGCAGGGCGGTCAGGGCGACACGATCACGGCGCTGATCGCGGGAACCAAGAAGCGCGTGCGCGCGGCGGTCATAGCGAGCCTGGCGGCGAACGGCGCGATTGCGGCGTCGGTCGCCACCGCGATGCTCAAGACCAACGGCGACGGCGAAACCGAGTATGGCGGCGACAGGAACCGCGACGCCGCACTGGTCGATTCGCTCGGCTCGGCGGCAGTGGGCGTGCTGGTGCAGGCGGTGGTGCAGAGCTATGCACGCGGCATTGCCGAGACGCTCGAAAAAACGACCAACACGCACGCCAGCACGATGGAGATGGATCGCAACGGCATCGTCATGAAGGTGAGCAAGCCGAGCGCGGCGACCACCACGCCGGTGGTGAACGTCATGGGATTCGCGGTGGAAGTCGATGCCGTCGCCAGCGACACCTCGGTTTCGCAGATCAAGCATACGTGGGCGGGCACCGCGAGCGGCGAGCTGGCGATGAAGGAGGCGTCGACCGCACTTTCGTTTGCGAAGACGGCCGGCGGCGAGGGCGGCATGGTGACGCTGTCGGCAACGGGCGCCAAGATCGAATCGAAGCAGGCGGTGGAGACCGTATCGGACAAGGCGAGCGTGAAGGTCGAGCCGGCGCAGGTCACGCTTTCGACCGATCCGGCGAAGAAAGTGTCGGTGACGGTCTCGGAAGACTCGATCAACGCGGTCGCGAAGGATGCGTCGCTGCTGGTTTCCAGCGACAAGATCCGTATGGCGATGTCCGACGGCACCAGTGGCCTGGGTTTCAAGTCGGATCAGGCGGTCTTCGTCTTCCAGAACCAGTCCGGCCTCAAGTGCACGCCGGCGGGCGTCAAGCTCTACGCCGGCGGCAAACCGGTGCAACTGGGCTGAAGGATCGATGCGATGAAGGTGTTCAAACCCGCCGAACTGGCGCTGCTGTATCGCGCGTACCGCTTCAACCGGCGCAATCTGCTGGCCGTCGCGATGATGGGCTATTTCGATTTCGCCCACAGCGACCTGGCGAGCCTGTTGCCCGAGGCCGACATGTGGCAGGCCGTGCCCGATGCACTCGGCGCCGATGCCCTGCTCGACGAAGGCAACGCCAAGCCGCGCGGCGAGTTCAAGGTGTACGGCGCGGCGCACGCGCCACAGGGCCGCGAGGTGACCGAGCAGCGCGTCACCGTGCGCATCGGCGGGCTGGCGAAGTCGCTGGTCGTGAGCGGCGAGCGGCAATTCGGCGCGCTCGGCATGCCGGGCGCGCCCAGGCCGTATGCGCGCATGCCGGTCGTGCCGGAAACCGCGTTCGGCGGGCCGGACTGCCCGGACAATCCGCGCGGCATCGGCAGCGCGGCTGTCGCCGGGCGCGATGGCCGCGAGACCTGGCGACTGCCGAATGTCGAGAGCGAAGGGCAACGGCTCGTGACGCGCGGCCAGCGCGTCGCGCCGGCGGGTTTCTGGGGCTCGAGCATCGATACGCCGCAGCGGCAGCGCTTTATCGGCAAATGCGATCAGCGCTGGCTCGCGACGGACTGGCCGCATCTGCCGGCCGACACGCGCCTCGAATTCTTCATGAGCGCGCCGAAGGATCAATGGTTCGACGCGTATTTCAAGGGCGACGAAGCGTTCGAGATTCAGGGCATGCACGCGCGCCAGCCGTTCTTGAAGGGCACTCTGCCGCGCCTGCGCGCGCGCTGTTTCGTTTACGACGGCAAGCCGGGGCAGGGCACGCTGCGCGAAATCGCGGCGCACGCGGAAACCGTGTGGCTGTTTCCGGAACTCGAACGCGGAATCGTGCTGTATCGCGCGCTCGCCGAGGTCGCCGATCCCGAAGCGCTCGACGTGTCGCATCTGATGGCCGAATGGGAAACGATGGACGCCGCGCCGCTCGCCTTCGAGCACTATCGCGCGCGCTTTCAGGCGCAGATCGAGGACGCGGGCGAACTGGCGGCAATGGAAGCCGAGGCTCCCGCCGCGCCTGCTGCGCCCGCTGCGCCGGCGTTCTCCACGCCGGCCGTCGCGCTGCCTGCGGCCGCAGCGGGGCCGGCCGCAGCGGCCGCGCCGTCTCCCGCGCTGGCCGAGGTCGATGCGATGGCCGCGCAACTCGAGCAGCAGACGCGCGCCTTGATGACGAAACACGGCATCGGCGAGCAGGACCTCGCGCGCTTCATGCCGCCCGCGCAGCCGGGCCCCGTGCCGACGCTGGCCGAGGTCGACAAGATGGCCGACGACCTCAACGCCGCGACCCGCGCGCTGATGCAGAAGCACAACCTGACGGACGCCGATGTCGCGCCGTTCGTCCGGCAGATGGAGACGCCGTCGCACGCCAGCGGCAACGGCGCCGCGCTGCCGGCGCTGCTGCGCGACCTCGACGCGCACACGCAGGCCGCGCTCCGGCGCGCCGGCCTCACCGGGAACGATGCGCGCGCGTGGGCCGCGAACCAGCCGGGCCTGGCCGCGATCGCGGCCGAGCCGGTGCCGTCCGGCGCGCTGCCCGGGCTCGACCCGGCCGCCTTCGCAACGCTCGCAGCGCCTGCGCCCGCCGTGCAGCCGCCGGCGACCCATCTGCCGGCTGCGGCGCCGGCACCCGTCGCGTATGCGCTCACGCGCGAGGATGTCGTCGCGATGCATGCGGCCCGTCTGAGCTTCGCCGGCTGCGATCTGTCGGGCATCGACCTTTCCGCGCTCGATCTGTGCGGCGCCGACTTCTCCGGCGCGCTGCTGCACAAGACTTCGTTCGCGAAGAGCCGTCTGGAAGGCGCGGACTTCTCGCAGGCGCTGCTGATGCAGACCGATTTCGCCGAAGCCGGCCTGCAGCGCGCGCGGCTCACGCAGACGAGCGGCGGCGAAAGCTGCTTCGCCAGAGCCGATATGCGCGGCGCTCAACTGGCCGAGGGCGACTTCTCGGGCGGCGACTTTTCCGGCGCGCGCCTCGAAAGCGCTGACCTGAGCGGCGCACAGTTCGACGGCGCGGCAATGGCCGGCGTGAACGCGGCGGGCTGCAAGGCGGACCGGGCGCAGTTCATCGGCTGCGCGCTCGACGGCGCGAACTTCGCGGCCGCGATGCTGACGCAGGCGAGCTTCGAACGCAGCACGATCGCGCGCGGCGACTTCACGAAAGCGCGCTGCAACGAAGCGGATTTTCAGGGCACGCAGGCACCGGAGGCGAGCTTTGCCGAGGCCGACCTGAGCGCCTCCCGCGCCGATGCGCTCACGAATTTCGAACGCGCCCGCCTGACGCGCGCGCGGCTCGTCGGCGCCAGCTGGGAAGGCGCGCAACTGACCGCCGCGGCGCTCGACGAAGCGGTCCTGGACGGCGCCGACCTGAGCCGCGCCGCCGCGCGTACCGCGACGTTCCGGCGCGCATCGGCAAAAGGCGCGACATTTTCGCGCGCCGATCTGTCGGGCGCGGATCTGAGCGGCATCGACCTGTTCAGGGGCTCGCTGCGGCTCGCCACGCTCCAGGGCACGTTCCTGACGCGTGCGAACCTCTATGGCGTCGATTTCGAGGAAGCCCGGCCGACGCTCGCGAGCGTCGAAGGCTCGAATATCGACCGCACCATTCTGAAGTTCAGGCCGCCGGCGGTCTGACGCAGTCATCGAAAAAGGAAATATCGGCATGAGCACGAAAACCGTCTGGATCACCGCGTTCGACAAGGAGAAGGCCGGCGCACGCGTCGCCGCGCTGTCGCAGGTGCTGAAGCGTTACGGCCTCGCGACGCAGGGCCATTTCTGGGTCGACGAACCCGAGAAACTCGCGTGGCGCGCCGGGCTGGACGCGTTGAACGCCGCGCGCGCCGACCTCTGGCTGATCCTCGCCGACGACGCCGCGCTCGCCTCGCCTTCCGTGCGCTACGGCTTGTCGGTGTTCGCGGCGAGTCTGCGCGAGTCGCGCGGTCTCGGCTTTCCGGTGGTGCTGTCGGGCATGACGGGCGTCGCAAGCATGCCGGCGATGCTCGGCAACGCGACCGTGCTGGTCGAGAGCAATGCGGCGTGGCCGGCGAAGATCGTCGCGCGCGCGAATATGGCGAAGGCGGTCGAGTCGCTGGACTACCGCGTCGAAGTGGTCGGCGAGGAGCAGCTCGGCCAGTGGTTCGCGCTCGGCCCGCGCGCGGGAGAATGGACCGGCGTGGTGTTCGGCGTGCATGGCGGCAACGCGAAGATCGACTTTCAGGCAGTCGGCCCGCGCGGCAAGCTGCCTGAGAAGACCGTGCTGGAGTATGCGCAGGAAGGCCTGACGCTGCAGGTCGGCGAGCGCGAATTCACCGCGTGGGCGGTGCGCAACCGGCTCGGCCCGGACGACGCCTATTACGCGCGCGTGAAGGGCACGCCGGAAGACATTCTCTTCATGCCGTACACCGAAGACAGCGAAGCCAGCGCGACGATCCTGCCGCTGGTCTGACGCCGCAACGGCCGCGGCGGCGGCGATCCCGGTTCTGATGCCGCCGCTTCCGTCAAGCATCTCGAAGCCGCCGAATAAGGCCGGAAAGTCGCCCTTTATCGCCGTATGAGCACGCAGCAATATCCGGAGAATGTGCAGCAGTAAGTCACGCTCGACGGCAAATGAATGGGGCACCGGCAATGGCTGTACCTGTAAAGAACAAGCATGCGGCGCGCAGCGGCAGGCAAAGCGGGCGCGCTGCGCGCCGCATGATGGCGCTGGCTGGCGTCGCGGGCGCGCTCGCCCTGAGCGGCTGCGGCAGTTCGCCGCCGAAGGACCCGCTCGCCGACGTGGTCTGGAGCTACGCCACCGACTCGGTGCTGTTCGAGATCGCGGCCGATCCCGGACTCAACCAGTTCGACGGCCAGTCGCACACGCTGCTGCTCGGCATCTACGAAACCGCCGACGCGCAGGCCTTCCGCAATCTCGCCGCCGACCCGAACGCGCTCGCCGAAACCATGGCGACCGGCAAGGTCCCGCCGACCTTCGCACAGTTCTCGCGCTACGTGGTCACGCCGGGCCAGCATTCCTATCTGATTCTGGATCGCGCGCAGAACACGCGTTCGATCGGTCTCGTCGCGGGGTATGCGCAGTTCGCCCCGGCCAACGCGGCGCGTCAGTTCGAGGTGCCGGTCGTCACGAAGACGACGGGCTTCATCTTTCGCACTCACACCAAGCTGCCGGGGCCGCTCGTCGTAAGGCTCAACCTCGGCGCGCAGGGCATTCTGAACGCCGAAGTCCAGCCCGGCAGCCTCGACGCCGCGACGCTCGCACGCGCGCAGCAGCTCGAAGGCGGCGGCAAGGAAGTCCGTCTGGGCGGCAGCCCCGCGGCGGCCTCGGACGCCGGTGCGACGACGGGCACCGTCGGCGCGGCCAGTACCCAGGACACGCCATTGCGCCGAGTCAGCAACTAGCACATCGATCCCCATCAAATGGACCATAACAAGGGCGTTTACTGGTATCAGGGCATGTTCATGCAGCCCCAGCATTTTCAGCTGGCGTCGCTGCACGAGCAGTTCCGCAACAAGCCTGTCGTCGAGACCGGTTTGCCGCATTTCTGGGGCGCCGGCGCGCTCGATATCGCGGCGGGCGCCATCGCCAGCCAGACCATCGAAGTACGCTCGGCGAAGCTGGTGTTCCCGGATCGCACGTATGTCGAGTTTCCCGGCAACGCGGTGCTCGCGCCGCGCTCCTTCGATGCCGCTTCCATCGGCGAAGGCCGCGCGCTAACCGTCTACCTCGGCGTGCGCAAGCTGGCCGCCGAAGGCAACAACGTGACGATGTGCGTCTCCGCCGACGCAGCCGCCGCCGCGCCGACGCGCTACGCCAGCCTCGAAAACCCGGCGGAAGTGCCCGACCTGCATTCGGACGGTCCTGCCGCGCCGGTGCATACGCTGCTGCACGTGCTGAAGGTGTTCTTCGAGGGCGAGACGGCCAATCTCGGCCAGTACGACCTTATTCCGATCGCGCAGCTCGCGCGTATCGGCGACACGGTGACGCTCTCGGAACGTTTCATTGCGCCGGGCTACGCGCTGTCCGGCTCCGATACCCTGCTGCGCATCGTGCGCGAGATCCGCGACGACGTCGTGGGCCGCGCGCATCATCTGCAGGAGTTCAAGAATCCGCGCGAGCTGCAGAAAGCCGAGTTCGATCCCGGTTACATGATGCTGCTGCTCGCCATGCGCACGCTGTCGCGCGCCGCGCCGAACCTCGTGCATCTGACGCAGACGCCGGGTGTGCATCCTTGGCATGTGTACGGCGAGCTGCGCAGTCTGGTCGGTGAACTGAGCGCGTTTTCCGAGCGCTTCGACATGCTCGGCGAAGCGGCGGACGGCACGCCCGGCCTGCCGGCCTACGAGCACACCGATCTATACAACTGCTTCGCGCGCGCGCAGGCGCTGATCGGCTTCCTGCTCGGCGAGATCGCCGTCGGACCGGAGCATCTCGCGGTGCTCGAATATCGCGACGGCATGTTCGCGGGCGAATTGCCGCGCGCGTTCTTCGACCGGCGCAACCGCTTCTATCTCGTGCTGCGCACCGACCAGCCGGCGGCGCAGGTCGCCGACGGCGCACTGCACGACGCGCGCCTCGCCAATGCCGCGGATGTCCGGCGTCTCGTCGCGCATGCGCTGCCGGGACTGGAGCTGATTCACTTGCCGAACGCGCCGCAGGGCATGCCGCGGCGCGCGTCGTCGAACTATTTCCGGATCGAACAGGTAAGCGATCTGTGGGACGCCGTCGAGCGCGACGAGAACATCGCGTTGCAATGGCCGGACGCGCCGCAGGATCTGCGCGCCGAAATCGTCGTGCTGCGGAGATAACGTGAGCCTCGCCGATACCCTCATCCCTCTTTTCGCGCAGGTGCGCGCGTTCGCACACGCGCCTTCGGGCGACGCGGCGAGTCTCACCGCGCAGCTCGACGGTGCGATCGCCGCCGCGCGGCTGCGCGCGCACGACGCGGGCTTCCCGCCCGCCGATATCGACGAAGCGCTGTTTGCCTTCAGCGCCTGGGCCGACGAACTGCTGCTCACGACGCAATGGGAAGGCGCCGGCCAGTGGCAACGTCATCTGCTGCAGCGGCGCTATTCCAACGTCAGCAATGCGGGCGTGGTGTTCTACGACCGGCTCGCCCAGCTTGCGCCGTCGCAACTGGCGGTGCGCGAAGTGTTCTATCTGTGTCTCGCGCTCGGCTTCGGCGGACGCTATGCGTATGACCGCAACCAGAAGACGCTCACCGACATCCGCCGCACCAATCTCGCGATGCTGCTGCCCGACGCCGACCAGTTCGGCGCGTCGGCGCGCGCGTTTCTGTTTCCGGATGGCTATCCCGTCGCCGGAGACGACCAACATGCGGGCGGCCCCACCGTGCGCACGCGTCTCGCGGCACGCCTGACGCGCGGCAAGCTGACCGCGATCCTGTTGCCGCTGTTCCTGCTGGCGGCGCTGTATGGCGTGTATCACACCGTCGTCGCGGAGTCCGTCGATACGCTTCTTGCGCAGATCCATCTATGAAAACGCTCGGCATCGTGTTGTTGTGGCTGTTGACGCTGATCGTGGTCGCCCTGATCAGCTGGGGCGTCGTGCTCTATTTCGGCTGGCCCCTGTGGGTCGCGCTGGCGATCTCCGCCGGCGTGTTCGCGCTGTACTTCTTGGTGACCTTCGCGCGCCGCATGGTCGTGATGATGCGCTCGCGCAGCCGGCTTGCCGCGCAGAGCAGGGCGCTCAATGCCGAGCCGCTGGCCGTGTCGCCGGAAACGATGCTCAGGCGCAAGTGGAAGGCCGCCGTCGGCACGTTGCGCCAGTCGAGTCTGCGCACCCGGGGCGATCCGCTCTACGCGCTGCCCTGGTTCATGGTGGTCGGGCAATCGGGCACCGGCAAGACCACGGCGCTTACGCGTGCGCGGCTGTCGTCGCCGATTCAGAAAATCAGTCAGCAGGCCAGCATCGGCCAGACGGTCAACTGCGACTGGTGGTATTTCGACCGCGCCGTGGTGATCGATTGCGCGGGCCGCTACGTGCAGGCCGAGGACATCGAGCAGGATCGGCGCGAGTGGGAAGTCGGGCTCGACCTGCTCGGCCGCTATCGTCCGCGCGAAGGCCTCGACGGACTCGTGCTCGCGGTTAGCGCGGACCGGCTGATGTCGCCCGACGCCGATACTTTCGCCGATGAAGGCCGCATCGTGCGCGCGCGCATCGAACAGTTGATCCGCATGTTCGGCAAGCGCTTCCCGGTGTATGTGCTGGTCACGAAGTGCGACCGTCTCTACGGTTTCGAAGAATGGGCGAAGTCGCTGCCCGCCGATGCGCTCGGTCAGGCGATGGGCTATCTCGCTGACGAAACCGAGTCGGCCGATTCGGGCGAAAGCGCGTTCGTCGCGCGCGCGTTCGATTCGATCGGCGCGCGCCTGCAGGCGCTGCGGCTGGCGATGCTCTCGCGCGACACGCAGCCGTCGCCCGAACTGCTGATGTTCCCGAACGAGCTGGCGCAGTTGCGCGGCGGGCTCTCAATGTTCCTCGGCACCTGTCTTGCCGACAGTCCCTATCTCGAACGGCCGCTGCTGCGCGGTATCTTCTTCAGCAGCGGGCAGCAGGAAGGCGGCGCGATGTCCGCGCTGATGGGCTCGCTGCTGCCGGCGTCGCCGTCACACGCGAGCGATACCGCGGGCGTGTTCCTGCATGACTTTTTCGGGCGCATCCTGCCGCAGGACCGTCTCGCCGCGAAGCCCGCGATGCTCGTGAACCACTGGCGGCGCGTCACGCAGAGCGTGGGCGTGGTCGCCTGGATTCTGCTGCTGGCGGTCTTCGCGATCCTGCTCTCGGTGTCTTTCGCGGGCAACAAGCAGACGCTCGAACTGGTGCGCAGCGCGCGCCCCGACAAGGCGGCGCTCAACGGCAACCTGTTCCACGATGCCGCCGCGCTTTCGTATTCCAATGAAGTGCTGATGCAGGTCGCGCAGAACGACCGCCGCTGGATGTCAGGACTGCTCGGCAACGGCGCGGGACTGGAAGCGCTGGAAGCGCGCCTGCACGATGTCTTCGTGCAGCAATACCGCCAGGCGATCCAGCCGGCGGCGGACCAGAGCCAGCAGACGGCGCTGGCAGCGTCGGCGGGGCTGGCGGGCGCGTTCGGTCAGCCGGGACAGCCGGTCGAACAGGCGCGCCAGCTTCTGAATCTGGCGCGCTCGATTGCGCTCCTGCGCGCACGCATGGGCGGCGCGGACCGCGAAGCGCTCGAGGCGATGCCGCAGCCGGTCGCGACGCCGCTCTATCCGGCGCAGCTCAACGAGCAGCTCAATCCGTTGACCATCTCGTATCTCGTCTGGTCGCCGAAAGACGCGGGCTACCTGCAGGAGCGTGCGAAGACCCAGCGCGCGTTGCTCGATCAGGCCGTCGCAGCCGATCCGCAGATGACCTGGCTCGTCGGCCTCGTGCCTGACGGCGGCGATGTTCCGGCCGCCCGCGCGGCGGACTTCTGGGGCGGCAATGCGCAGCGTTCGAATGTCGTCGCCGATGCGGGGCTGCGCACGGCGCGCGGCAGCGTGGTCGGCGCGAACGGCGTGAGCGTGACGAGCGTCGCCGGCACGGCGGACGCTTCGGTGCCGGCGGTCTATACGGTCGCGGGCCGGGAGGCGCTCGATGCGCTCGCGGCGCAGATCCGTGCGTCGGTCGGCGATCCGGCGCAGTTCGACAAGCAGCGCGCCACGTTCGACGAGTGGTATCGCACGCAGCGCATCGCGGCCTGGCAGGGCTTCGTGGAGGGCTTCACGAAAGGCCCGGCGCCGTATTCCGGCGAAGCCGGCTGGCGCTCGGCAATCGGCATCGTCAGCGGGCCGGCGAGTCCTTATTTCCGGCTGATCGCGCGCATCAACGAGGAGTTCGGCAGCGAGCCCGCCGATGCACCGCTGCCCGGCTGGATCACGCTGGCGCGGCAGTTCGAGCAGGTGCGCGCGCAGGCAACGCGCGTCGGGGCGGCGAACCAGGCGGTGCGCGTGGCGGGCGCGATCAATGCGGTCGGCGGCGCAGCCCTCAAGGACGTGCTGTCCGGCTCGCCGCAACTCGGCAGCCGGACCGTGACGAACAACCTCGGCGCCGTCGATGCGCTCACGCAATACCTCGGCGCGCTGAACAAGCTCGCGCTCGACAGCAGCACGGGCAGCGGCAAGGACTATCAGCTCGCGGCCGACTATCAGCAGTTCGCGACGAGCGCGCAGCCGCAGCCCTCGGAGATGATGAACGTGCTCCAGCCGCTCACGCAGCTGCGCACGCTGATCGGCACCGGCGAGCCTTCCGACGTGCTGACCTGGCGTCTGATTCGCGGGCCGTTCGAATTTCTCTCGGCCTATATCGAACAGCAGGCCTCGTGCGAATTGCAGCGCGGCTGGGAATCGAACGTGGTGTTTCCGTTGCAGGGCGCGACCGACAAGAGCGCGGCGATCGAGCAACTGTTCGGCGCGAAGGGCGCGGTCTGGGCTTTCGCGGACGGTCCCGCCAGGCCGTTCCTGACGCGCAACGCGAACCGCTATGACGTGGTCGAGACGCAGGGCTTCAAGGTGCCGTTCACGTCGGCGTTCGTGCCGACGCTCAATGGCGCGTACGGC
Source organism: Caballeronia novacaledonica (assembly GCF_900258035.1). Lineage (GTDB taxonomy): Bacteria > Pseudomonadota > Gammaproteobacteria > Burkholderiales > Burkholderiaceae > Caballeronia > Caballeronia novacaledonica. The sequence continues at coordinate 246,798 of NZ_OGTP01000004.1, forward strand.
CGGCAGCTTGCGCAGCAGCAGGCGAGCGCGCGCAGCGCCGCCGACAAGCAGGCGCAGCAGCTGGAAGCGCAGAAGGCCCAGCTCGACGCGCAACAGCAGCTCGACCAGCTCGACCGCGCGCTTGCCGCGGCGAAGACGCAGGCCGATGCCGCCCGCGCGGTGACCGTGCCGCTCACGCTCACCGCGCAGCCGACCAACGTCAATGCCGACGCGCAGGCGAAACCCTACGCGACGATCCTCACGGTGCAATGTGCAACCGGCGTGCAGACGCTGAACAACTACAACTTTCCGGTCAGCACGAGCTTTGCATGGCAGGCGGGACAGTGCGGCGACGTGCGTTTGCAGATCAAGATCGGCAATCTGACGCTGAACCGGAACTACGCGGGGCCGCTGGGCTTCGCGTCGTTCCTGAAGGATTTCGCCGATGGCCAGCATCAGTTCGGCCCCGCCGATTTTCCGGCGAGCGAAACCGCGCTCAGGACGCTCGACGTGACGTCGCTGACGGTGATGTTCTCGGTGACGAACGGCGAGCAGGTGACGGACGCTGCGCAGAAGATCCAGCAGTACGACGCGCTGCAGAAGACGACCGCGCAGCAGAAGCAGCAGATCCAGGACGCGCAGACGCAGAAGCAGCAGATGAGCCTCGCGGATCAGCTCGCGGTGATGTCGCCGGGCATGCCGCCGCTGCCGGCCATCGTGCCGACGGTGGCGGGCAATCCGGTGAGCCTCGGCGAGCTGGCCGTGCCGGCGACGATCGGCGCATGCTGGCGCGGCCAGACCTCGCCGATGATGATGACCGGGCTTTGAAGCTCGACTGGCGATAAAAAAACACCGGCCTTCGGGCCTCGGCCTAGGCCGGTGTTTTTCTTTGCGTCCGACGTGCGGGCCGACGGCCGGTCAGGTAATCAGCCGCACCGCGATGGAGACATCCAGCGGCGCGATGCGCGCCAGCAGCGCGGCAGTTTCCGCTTCGTTCTGGTCGTTGCGGCTCAGGATCGCGTAGGCGGCGCGCAGTGCGTCAGCGGTCAGGTCTGGATCCCACGAAGCCACGCCGTACCGGTCCACTTCCTCGACGAGCGCGCGCGCGAACGCGTCGAGCCGTGCGCCGGGACGGTTCTCCAGCAGCAGATCGCACATCGCGGTGCGCAGCCTGAGACGCGCGGCGACCGCCGTGCTTTTGTCGATTGCGTCCTGCAGACATTGCGCGGCGGCGCGCAGATCGTTGTCCGCGGCCAGCGCGCGGGCGCGCGACATGACCGTGACGAGCGGATCGGACGCAGCGGACGCCCCTGCGTTGCCGCCCGACGAGCCCAGCGATGCCAGCCATTGCGCCGTGTCGGCACTGGCGAACGGCACGCCGTTGGCGAACTTCAGCCGGTCGAGGCCGTCGATCCGGGCGAAGAACTTTGACGTTTCGCCGCAGACTTCGCGGCGCGCGGCGCTCCAGGAATCGCCGAGCAGGGCGAGCGAAGTCGCGGCGGCGTGGTTCAGATCGAGCCAGAACGGATAGACGATCACCTGTGTTTCCGCGAACCCGACGATGTCCGCGTGTGCCGCGCGCGCCTGCAGATTGCGCAAGGCGTCCTGCAACTGCGGGATCGGACCGGGAAGCTGCGTGTCCGTGCCGTTGGCGACCGGCGCGCGCTCGATGCCGGCCCATACGCCGATGCGGCGCAGCCGGAACCCGAGTGCGTTCGACGGCTCGTTCTGCGCATACCAGCCACCGATGGCGACGAGCCGTTCGAGCGCATCGTCGGTGGCCTGGGTGGCGCTGCCGGACGTATCGAGGAAAAGCGGAGCGAACGCGGCGGGCGCGAAGGCGGCGGCGGACGCGGTCTGTGCGGTCGGCGTTGCGGGGGCAGCGGCAGGCGCGGCGGCGGATGAGGCCGCGAGTGTGGTCACACCCGGTGCTTCGGCCTGGTCTGCCGGTGTCTGTGTGGCAGGAGACTCGGGCTCGGGTTCCGGCGCCGGAGGCGGCGGTTCGGCGACCTGCACCGTGCCGAGCAGCGCGCGCAGCGGCTGCATCGACGGCGCGTCGCTGTCCTTATCGGCGAGCACGCGATCGATGTTGCCGAGCGCGTCGCGCAGGCTTTCGACGAGCGCCGCGTCCTGCGGCGGCCAGTTCGACCAGTCGTGTTCGTCGGCGTGGGCGCGCACACGGTCGATCAGCCACTGGATTGCGTTGCGCCGCGCGCGCGGACGCGCGACCGGCGGATAAAGCTGTTCCCAGTGCGTCGCGAGCAGGCCTTCGAGCATCTGCACGCCGTCGTTCAGGCCGGGCAATCCGCGTGTGATCAGCAGGCCGCCCGCGAGATAGCTGGCGACGAGAATGTCCTTGCCCTTGTTCGTCAGCAGCGCCTGCGACAGCCCGACCACCTTCTCCCAGTCGGGCGAGCCGCTCGCGGCCGGATTGGTCAGCTTGGCGATCTCGTTCTGCAGCAGGTCGTAATCGGGATCGTCGCGCACGTCGGCGCCGCAGGGCTGCACGTCGCTGATGGGTTGCGTACCCAAACTCTTGAAATCGTTCACGGAAGCTCTTGTCTGGCAGTGGAGATGGGACGGCGGCGCGTTCAGGTCCACAGATGTTCGATATCGGTATCGAAGATATAGCCCGCGCCGCGCTCGGTGCGTAGCAGCGTCGGCCGCTTCGGGTCGGCCTCGATCTTGCGCCGCAGCCGCAGGATTTGCACATCGATGGCGCGATCATAAATGTCATCGAAGGCACGCGTGCTTTCGAGCAGCTTTTCGCGCGTGATGATACGTCCCGGCGAGCTCAGGAACGTGACCAGCAGATTGAACTCCGAATTGGTCAGCGTCACCGTGGTCTGATCGGCCGAATTCAGGCGGCGCGTGTTCAGATTGAGCGTCCAGCCGGCGAAGCGATACGCGTTCGGCAGCTTGCCGCGCGTGAGCGGCGCCTTCTGCGGCGCGCCCGCGCGGCGCAGCACGGCGCGCATGCGGGCCAGGACTTCGCGCAGCGAGAAGGGCTTGACGATGTAGTCGTCGGCGCCGAGTTCGAGTCCCATCACGAGATCGGCTTCGTCGTTGCGGCCGGTGATGTACATGATCGGCACCTGCGCTTCCTCGCGCCAGCGGCGTGCGAGGTCGGTGCCGTCGCCGTCGGGAAGGCCGAGATCGAGCAGCACGAGATCGTATCGTTTCGCGGCGAAGCCCTCGATGGCTTCCTGCGCGCTCGCGGCGCCGTCGGTCTTATAGCCGTGCTGGAAGAGATATTCCATCAACAGAGTGCGCATCGAATGGTCGTCGTCGACGACGAGGATGTTTGGCTGCGGCTGAGGCGTCATGACAGATCCTTCAGAGCGGATGCGGCGGCGCGGGTGAGAGCCTCGCGCTCGATTGGTTTGGGCAGGACGATGAGACGCGCGCCGGGCGCGCGTTCGCGCAGGCGGGCGGCGAAGCTCGCTTCGTCCGGCGGGAGGCTTTGCGGGTCGGTGACGATGAGCGGCGGTTCGTCGTGCGCGTCGTCGATGTCCTCGACGCGGACGGCTTCGTCGAGCGCCTCATGGGCGTCGGCATACCCGAGCGGCTCGAAGCCCATTTCCGCGAGCCAGTCTTCGCTGCGTTCGCGGGAAGCGGCGTCGGTGTCGATCAGGATGATGCGCTCGCCCCGTGCGACGGGCGCGCCCGCTCCGGCCGGCGGCGCAGTTTCGACGGGCATCGCGGGCCCGCTCGATACCAGCGGTAGGACGAGGCGAAAGCGTGTGCCGCAGGGGCCGGTCGCGATCGCGATGCCGCCCTGATGCTCGCAGGCGACGCCCGCGACGATCGCCAGCCCGAGCCCGTTGCCGCCGCCCTTCTTGCGTGCCGAGAAGAACGGCTCGAAGAGGTGCGGCAGATGCTCGGCGGAAATGCCGGGGCCGTCGTCGATCACGTCGATCCACGCGATCGCGCCGGGCGGGACGTCGCCGACGGCGAGCGCTTCGGACATCGCGGTATCGGTGCCGATGCGCACGGTCACGCGCGAGCTCGCCGCGAGGCTGGCGTTGCTCGACAGGTTGAGAACGGCGCGTACCAGCTGGCCGCCGTGGGCCGCGACGCATAGCCGGGCGGCGGCCGTTTCCAGTTCGATCACGACGCCGTTGCGGCACAGCGGCCGGGCGAGCGCGACGCTTTCGCGGACGATTCCGTTCAGATCGAGGGTTTCGCGGACGCGGTCGCCGCGTCGGGCGGCCAGAAGGATTTCTTCGGTGAGTTCGTAGCCGCGGGCGGAGGCTGTTTGGACCTCGCGCAAGGGTTGGCGGGCGGGGGAGTCGGCGGGGAGACGGCCGCGGGCGATTTCACTGTAGCCGTCGACGGCGGCGAGGATGTTCTTGAAGTCGTGCGCGACGCCGCCGGCCAGAAGGCCCAGCGCTTCCATGCGGCGGCCGCGTTCGAGGCGTTGTGCGAGCTGGCGGCGTTCGCGTACGGCGGTGGCGATGAAATACGTGAGGATCGCGAGACCGGCCATGTCGATTTGCAGGTGCCACGCGCTTTCGGCGTTTTCGGAGCGGTACGGGCCGAACTGCATCAAGGTCAGGCCGACGCCGAAGACCGCGGCGGTGCCGACTGTCGTCGCGGCGGCGGGCAGGCCGCCGTAGATCGCAGTGGCCGCTAGCAGAAGGGAGACGATCACGCGCTGGACTTGTTCGGATACATGCAGCGCGGCGCTGGCGAGCAGGATGGCCACGACGGCCAGACTGCAGGTCAGGGCGATGAGCGGTTCTGCTCGCGGTGTGATGAGTTTGCCTGCGGTGACGCCGGCGGTCGCGCCCGGGGTATCGACTGTGCCGCGCGAGCGCCAGGCCAGGACCGCCGGGACCAGCACCAGCACGGCCACACCGTTGCCGACCAGCAGCGTGCGCCATTCCTGCCACCAGCCGTCGTGGCCGTAATCGCTGGCGAGCGTCGCGCCGAGGATCGATGTGGTGCCGATCGCCGCCAGCGGGAGCAGAAGAAGGAAGCGCATCAGGCTCGTCGTCGTGGTGATCTCGCCGTTTTTGTCGACGTAGCGGCGGCCGAGCCACGCGCAGAGCGCGACTTCGAGAACGTTCAGGACGCAGAAGCCCAGGTCGCTGCGCCAGGTGACAGCGCTGAAATCGCCGGTGGCCGCGATTGCGAGGAATACGGCGAGAAGCAGGTTCGGCCAGCGGCGCGGGGGCAGCGGCCACAGGATCGCGATGGCGATGGCGGGAGCGGGCCAGGCGATCGCCGACAAGGTGCTGCTATCGAGGTGGACGAACGGCCGCGCCAGCAGGTAGCAAAGGAGGGCGAGGGCAACCGGTTCGGCGATGCGGGCGCGGATTCGGGAAGTCGTCGTCGGTTCGTTCGCGCCGGGACCGCTGCTGCCTCGGAACAGGTTCGTCAGGAAAGTCTGCCGGTGTGGAAGTGCCATGTGCAGTCGACGACGAACAAGGGCTCAGGGCCGAAGAAGTTTGGGGCGGGCGAGTGCGGCAGCGGTAGAGGGCGTCACGGGGTGACGAGCTCTCTGGGTATGTCGGCAGGTTTGCCAGGGACTTGAGGGTTTCGCGTGAATTTGGGAGGAAGGGCTGATCGGCAGAGAAACCGCGTGCAGGGGAAATTTTGGCGACCAGCTCTATCCGTCCCTGGCGCAGACGAGCCCTCGCGCCATGAACCGGGCAAGCGAACTCTGCAGGGAAGGATTTGCTGGGGGTTCGAGATTCAACGGCCTTTGCAGCGTCGTCGACGTCACGGGTGATGGCCGGGACGATCCGGAAGGGGCAACCGCGACTCAGGGCGGCGACACCGTCAACGATGTCATCGCAACCATGCGCAGCATTGCGCAGGCTTCATCGCACATGGCCGACATCATCGGCGTGATCGAAGCATCGCGTTTCAGACGAATATCCTCGCGCTCAACGCGGCCGTCGAGGCCGAGCGCGGGCCATCAGGGCCGCGGCTTCGCGGGCGTCGCCGGCGAGGTGCGCGCGCTCGCGCATCGCAGCGCCGTGGCCGCCAAGGAGATCAAGACGCTCATCGACGATTCGACCGCGCGCGTGTCAAACGGCCATCAAGTGTCGCTGCAAACACGGCCATTAATAGATTGGTAGTTATCTCAACAGCGGTGATTTTGCGCGCGCGAGAAACTACTCCACGATTGATTGATGCGCCTTCTGGCCGACGAGGAACGCCAGCGAGGCATTAACCGCATGCCTGATATTACGAATTATCAGGCATGAAAATGCTCAAGTCGCGTGTGCGCGTAGTAACTGGAAGACGGAAATACGACAGCCGGAGGCGAACAGCAAATCGACGCGCGCTCGAAGGGTTGAATCTCCCGAAGAGGCGGCCCATCTTGCAAGCAGTGAGCCAACACCGCGGTCGGCTTTAACAACTTCGACCTCGACGCGATGACGATTCGGGGCGTGCTTGGGACTAACGCGCCAGACGTCCTGACAGAAACGACTGCTGATTTCGGCTTCGCATTGCTGATGGCGACTGCTCGCCGAATCGGCGAGAGTGAGCAGTATGAAGCGCCCCGACTTTGTCGGAGACCGCCGAGTTTGGCGCTACGCCGCGCGAGCGGAGCGCACCAGATTCCGATTGTAGACTTCCTCTGCTTCCGCAGGCGATACGTATCCGAGCGGGCCGAGCAATCGATGGTGGTTATACCAGTGGACCCATTCGAGCGTGGCGAGCTCGACGTCTTGGAGCGTACGTCATGAACGCCGATGTACAACTTCGGCCTTATACAAGCCGTTGATCGTTTCGGCCAGCGCATTGTCGTAGGAGTCGCCGACACTTCCGACTGATGGTTCAACGCCAACGTCCACCAAACGTTGGGTATACCGAATGCTTAGGTGTTGCGACCCGTGATCGCTGTGATGGATGAGCCCGGGCGGTGGCTGGCGATCGTGTAACGCCTGGTTCAGCGCGTCCAGCACGAAGTCAGTCCTCATCGATGCCGACACGCGCCAACCGACGATACGGCGCGCAAACACATCGGTTACGAAGGCCACATGGACGAAGCCCGACCATGTCCAGCAATACGTAAAATCCGCGACCCACAGCGCGTTCGGCCGCTCGGCCCGGAACTGACGTTTGACCCGGTCCAGCGGGCACGGCACCGCGTCGTCGCGCTGCGTCGTCTTAATCCGGCGCCCACGCCGCACACCTTCGAGGCCCATCACCTTCATCAGGCGCGCAACCGTGCAGCGCGCGACCTCCACGCCATCTCGCAACAACTGGCGCCAGACCTTGCGCACACCATACACGCCAAAGTTCTCCTCTCAGACCGCCCGGATGAGGGCCTTCAGTTCAGCGTCGCGACGCGCTCGTGCTGGCCATTGCTCCGGATCGCTGCGCCGCCCGGCGTGCCGGTAATACGTCGACGGCGCGATCGGCAGCAGGCGGCAGATCGGCTCGATACCGTAGACGTCGCGATGCTCGTCGATGAACGCGATCATGGCTTCGATCGGCGGTCGAGCTCCGCCTGCGCGAAATATGCGGAGGCCTTACGCAGGATCTCGTCGGCCGTGCGCAGTTCACGATTCTCGCGCTCCAGTTCCTTTAGACGCGCCAGCTCTGAAGTTGTCGCGCCAACTCGTTGGCCACGGTCGCGCTCAGCCTAATGGTCCAGTTGCGCAGCGTCTTGCGCGACATCCCCATCTTCGAGGCGATCGAGCGGATCGCCGCCCCCTGCGTTTGATACTCGTGTTGGTGCTCAAACACCATCCGGATCGCTCGCTCACGGACCTCATCCGAATATCGCGTTTCGGTGGGCTTCCTTGTCTTGCCTTCGCTTTCCATGCTTCAAATCTCCCGTTACAGCCAAGATCCGAAGTCTCCTACATTTCCGGGGCGGTTCACCCTGATTGCCGACGCTTCCAACGCGCGCAGCGCACGTCCCCGATCGTCGCCCTTGACTAGATCACGCCATCTGACGCTGACCGGCCCGTCGCAGTCGGGCGGCAATTCGGTGGTGCCGCTATCATGTAGAGCGCCGATGAGATCGAGCTGCCGCAGGCTAGACTCCGCATCCCGTCCGGCGAATTGCAACTCTCGTAACGGACCCAGCAAGTTGCGCATGCGCAGATGATCGTCCGTAAGCGCTTTCCGTACGCTGGCTGCATGGCTCGTGGGTGGTTTGTCCGTGACGTCACCAAGTAGCCCGGCAATCTCGGCGATGCGCTCTTCCGCCGGCCGTTCGTGGTCCCGAACAAGCACCTTGATCGCGACCAACTTCTGCCTGTACTCGATTGCTGATCGTGCCTGTCGGACCGTGGTGCGATCGTAAGCCTGCCGCACAAGATCGGAGACTCGACGCGTGGTTTGATAGAGCAGGGCGTCCGTCAGATCGAGCAGTGTCACACGCAGGAAACAGATCAGCTCGATTGTGCGGGTCGACGCCTTGAGTTCGCGAACCTTTACAGGACGGCGGGCCTGAATGCGTTGTGCATACGCACGCTGCTTTTCGATTGGCACGGAATCGAGCGTCCACTCATGTGCACCGAGCTCCTTGAGGAAACGGACCTTCGCGAGGGTCTCGGTGAGGGTCGAAGGACTGTGACGAGCAGGGGGTGTTTTTAGCCATTCGTGAACGCTCATGCCGGAGGTTCCCTCTTGGGTAGCGAGGACGGCATCGGCACGTATCAGCTGCGTTTCCATGACAGTCGCCTCGATCCTGGCGAGCACGTCGCGCTCGATGTCCGACCAAATGGAACGGCCGAGATCTCGCAGGGTCCGCTCGGCGGGTATCAGGATTCGCCGCTCGTACAACCAGTAATGGGCATGCTGGAACAGTTCGTCGAGCATAATGGACTCGGTGGCATCTCGTCGCATCCATGCTTCGAGTTCCGCCCAATGGCCCGTCTCGATTGACCTCAGTCCGAGATATTCGCAAGCCCAGATCTGATGCTCGTACTGCGTCTTGTAGCGTTGGTAGAGCGTGCGAAGCGACGCAATCGTCGGGGTCGGTAGGTCGAGCCGCTCACCGACGTACCGCAGCAACTGGCGCGGCAAGGTGCCAACATGGTCAAGGATATGACCGCTCGCCCGCAGAAAGATCAACTGAATCGCGGCGCCCGCGTGTCGGTTGCGCCGGAAACGCGCGTTGATCGCGGCGACATCATTTTCGGTGAGCGCGAAGTGAAGTTCGACATCAAACTCCGTCAACCGGGTGGGCAGGCGATCCTGTCCCACATAGCGAAGTTACAGGCCTGGCATGTCCTGCCCCCAAGCGGCGCGACCCAAAATCACAGTCTGGTATGTTACCGCAGACGCGGTTTTGAGCTGACGACCAATGTCAGAATCGCCCCGAGAGCCTGATAAATAAAGGGGTTGGGGTGAAACCGCCAGATTTTGCACGAAAAGGACGATCACCCCTACGCCAGCATTGCTCTGGACTATTGGCCCTTCCGATCCGCTTTTAAAGATTGTTCGACCTAAAATGATCCGATATCGGCCACGACACGGAGACCATCCCCATGATCGAGTTCTACTTTCACCCGACGCCCAATCCCGCGAAGATCGCGCTCTTCCTCGAAGAATCCGGGCTGCCATATGAACTGAAGCCGGTGGACACCAGCAAGGGCGAGCAGCATTCGGCCGAGTTCCGCGTGATCAACCCGAACGGCAAGGTGCCCGCCATCGTGGACATGGAAGGGCCGGGCTGCGAGCCGGCTGTTGTGTTCGACTCCACCGCGATCCTTCTTTATCTTGCGGAGAAGACGGGTCAGTTCGCCGGCGCGCCGGAAGATCGCCCGCAGCTTCTTTCGTGGCTGATGTTCGTAGCGAGTGGGCTCGGACCGTATTCCGGGCAGGCGGTGCATTTTCAGTACGCGGCGCCGGAAGGGCTCGACTATGCGGTGAATCGTTATCGGCGGGAGGCTGATCGTCACTATCAGGTGTTGAACGACAGGCTCAAGGGCCGTGAATACATCGTGGCCGACACCTATACGATCGCGGACATGTCCGCCTGGGGGTGGCTTGATCGGGCATCGCGCGTGTTCAAGTCGAGCGAGGATCCGCTCGGGCCATATCCGGAACTCAAGCGCTGGTTCGGGAAGATCGACGCGCGGCCCGCCGTTGAACGCGCGCGCGCCATGAATAAGAAGCATGCTTTCAAGACGGTCAACGACGATGAGACGAAGCGTGCGTTGTTCCCGTCCAACTACCCGAAGACTGCGTGAGAAACGAGGATCTGCAGCATGCCGCGTCTGGGTGGTTCGATGAGTAGGCCTCGCTCGACGCAGCCACTGTGCAGATCTGGTCGCACGGTTATGAAGCGACCTCCATCCGCGATCTCGCCGCAACGATGGGCCTCACGGCCGCGACCCGATACAACGCTTTGACGACAAGCGCGCGGTCTAGGAACGCGCGCTCGAACGACACGTCGAGCGCGGCTATCGCGACCGCGTTGAGCGTATCGAACATCACATGCGGCCGCGCGGTGCGGTCGCCGCGTTCTTCGAAGAGATCTTCCAGCTTTCCGAGAACGATCCGCATCGCGAGGGATGCCTCATCGTCGATCCGACGAAAGAACTCGCGCCGCACCGGGACGCGGCCACTTTCTGCCGTTCGCCCGAGTCATCGAGCGGCCACTCGAGCGGCTGGTCTACTCAGAAATCCGCCTGACGGTCAACATGCGCACATCGGCCTTTGCGCCGACATTGAGGCCGGTTGATTAACGTCGACAGCCTGTCAGATTGCTGACCCCGGCGGCATCACACGGCAGGACTGCAACTGCCTGCGTCAGCGAACTCACACTCACGACCCGGAAGGGACAGCGGTCTATGCCCAAAGCGGCCACTCGGAAAGATTTTGTGCGGTTCGCTAGCGACGTGCTTGCCTGATTCCCAGGGCGACGATGACGCAGCCGCACACGCGGTCGATCCAGACTTTCGAGCGACGACATCCTCGCGGCCCCTAGATCTTGCTCTCAAGCTCGAGGAGATTTGTGTCGATAGAAGCCAATAGACCCATAATGTACGTTCACCGTCGATCAGGCGTCGCAAGCGAACAACATGAGAACACAACAGGTTACACACGCGGCGTTGTTGCTCGTCGTCAGCGCCCTCGCACTCGCTGCCCGCAGAACGCCCACGCTCAGCCCAGGCCGACGAAATTTGCGCCTTACGGCGCATCTGGCGACGATGCCATCGCTGGACGGCGTTGAAGGACTACCGGAATCGCAAAGTTGATACCGTGTTTGGTACCGTCAGCTTTCGTGCCCACGCATCGTATCGTGCGCTTGCGAGTCGCCATAGCTGCATCTCGAGAAGATCGTCTGGGGTCTACTGGCACGGTCCGAGACCGAGCAGTACACGAGCAAAGCGCTGTGCACCTACGTCAACTGACTACGTTGGTGCTTTTGACACGCCAACGCAGTAAAAGCGGGACAATCGATGCAACAGATTTTCCTGCTCTGTCGTACCGTCGTAACACAGGCGGCGCGATTCACGCGAAGTCTGGAGCAACTCGACTACCGCGTCGGCGAGTTGCTCGCGTACCTCGAGAACAATAACGGCTCGACGATCGCCCATGGGAAGTACTATCGCGAGCATAGACCTATTTCGACGGCGATGGCAGAGTCGGCGGTGAACCGGGCGATCAACGCTCGCATGTGCAAGCGCCAGCATATGGGCTGGACTTCACGCGGCGCTCATGTACTTGCCCAGGTGCGATGTGCGGTGATCAATGGCGATTTGCCGCCAAACTTGCGGCGTATAGGGCAAGCATGGACGAAATATCGGAGGACGTCGCCCGCTTTCTCGCCTGCATGCAGCAGGCGGAAGAAGTAGAACTACGCGTTTAACAGTCCCTTGCGGGGCCATAACGTTTCCAACGGATGCTTCGATGGTCAAATCGATCTCGCCTCGTCGGAGGGTAAGCAAGCGGCCGAAGCAGCACTTCGTCGATCTATGGGTCAAGCAAAGTGAGCTTTTTTGGCGAACCGTCTATAGCGTTCCGCTGATAGCTTCCGCCGTTTTTGCCGGCTGGTATGCACTCGAAGTCGCCGATCAGGAACGACTTGCCGGCTGGCTACTGACGGGCGGAGTCCTGGTAATGGCTATCCAGGTCGCTGTTCTGCATCGAATGGCTGTCTATCTCAACGTTTTCCGTCGCGCCGCTGACACGTTGATCCCAAGGGTGTCGGAGCCTCCATTCGGCCTAAGTGGATTCCGGATCGGCGTCGCAGTTCCGGTCCTAGTCATGCTGTTTTTTATTGCGCTGCGCGTTATTAACCCAGACCTAAACAAGCCTGAGACAGTGCCCGGTTCGAAGCAGCGCTTCGTTAGAGGTACCGCGTCAAGCGGCGCATCGACACCGGAGGGCGTTGCTTCCGCTTCTGGAGTTCCATCGGCGAGTGCTGCGACGGGTTGCCCAGGTAGTAAATAGGGGGTGCGGACAAAATCTTGGACTACCCCCAAGGTAGTCCAAGATTTTGTCCGCACCCCCTATTTATGCCACCGATAGGCTCGCATGCTGCTGAATCCCACCGCTCACGCTCACTCGCCAGCTAGCTCGCCCGAGGCGCTGCCTGCATGGTTGTCGATCGCGCGACACTCGATGCGCAGATAACGAACAGGCTCATTGCGCGTTCCGTTGGGGTATGCCACATGTTCGCCGAGCACGAAGTGCCGATCACGGACCCGCATCTTAGCGAGTTGGATGGAACGCTCGACATGCACTGGCCCCGCGAATGACGGTGGCAGTGCGATGTTCTCACCGACGTGCAGCCGCACGACCTGATGAGTGGAAGATTCGCCGTGCATCGCCTTTTGGATGAATGGATTTGAGGTAGTGGCGAATAATACGAACCAGGTCCGAGGTCTAGCGAATGCGCCGTACACGGGCGTCGCCGGTTGCATCATTCTGATGACTTGTCTTGAGACGAACTGGGACGCGCCGAACTTACGAAGTGGTGCGTCACTCTGTGCACCTCAGATTATCCGGCTCGAACGAACCGCGCGGGATTTGTAGGTCGCGTGCCGGTCGGTCGGTGGACATTCCAAAGGATTGGATTGTCGGACTCATCAAGGGCACGGCGGAGGCGCCGTTTCATGCTAGTCGACCCGAGCAACCGACTGGTCGCCGACACCCTCGAGCAAGAATGGAACGACAAAGCTGCGCAAATTTGTCCGACGCGAGAGAACAAAGGGAGCGTAGCCAGCAGCAGGGAGGTCTCATACTCGACGATGCGATCCATGACCGGCCCATCGCAACGACAGCGAACTTCAAAACACTCTGGCGTGACCCATCGCTGGCGAATCGAGAGCGAAAGCGGCTGTTAGCCTACATCATCCAGGACGTCACACTTGTCAAACTTTCAGGCGAAGGGACAACAAGGATTCGCGTTCGCTTCAAGGCCGGCAAGACTGAAAGCGCTCACGGCGCAGACTCCCAAAACATCTGCTCGATAGGTCCAAACTTACAGTGACTAGAGGTCCTCGATCTCATCGACAAGTTTCTCAAAAACATACATGCTCTCAGATTGCGCACTTCCTGAATGATCGGGATACCAGCGCGCGCATGCCGTGATCACATCGAGCGGATAGTGAAAATATTTTGGTCCTTGAGTTATAGCCGAACCCAAAGTATTCATCGAACGTCCGATCGTTCGCGTTGCCAGCGCATTTGATGGCTGACACTTACTGCGACAAAATCTTCGCATCGCTGTTCACGAGGGCAAGGCGCCCCCCCGAACCGGGTAGGCATGCGTCTTATTGTCTCCATGCAAGATGACGTTGCGGGCTCTTGCTGTCTGGGCAGGCAGCGGATCGGCGCGGGACACAGCCAAAGCGGACTAGGAGGAGATGACAGTGAAGGTTCTCATAGCAGTCAAAAGGGTGGTGGACGCGAACGTCAAGGTCGGCGTGAGGTCCGATAGCACAGGCGTCGATATCACCAACGTGAAGATGTCGATGAATCCATTCGACGAAATCGCCGTCGAGCAAGCAGTGCGGTTGAAGGAAGCGGGAGTGGCTAGCGAGGTCATTGTCGCTTCTTGCGGAAGTTCGCAGGCGCAGGAAACGCTGCGCACGGCGCTTGCGATTGGTGCGGATCGCGCGGTTCTCGTGGAAACGACAGTCGATTTGCAGCCTTTGGCCGTCGCGAAAGTCCTGAAAGCGTTGGTCGACAAAGAGCGGCCTTCGCTCGTGATCCTCGGCAAGCAGGCCATCGATGACGACTCGAATCAGACAGGGCAGATGCTTGCCGCGCTAGCGGGACTACCTCAGGGAACGTTCGCTTCGAAGATGGTCCTTGCCGACGGAAAGGTCACCGTCTCGCGCGAAGTCGATGGCGGAGCGGAGACACTGTCGTTGACGCTCCCCGCGATCGTGACGACCGACCTGCGCCTGAACGAGCCGCGCTATGTGACGCTGCCCAACATCATGAAGGCGAAGAAGAAACCATTGGAAACGATGAAGCCCGAAGACCTCGATGTGGACGTTACACCGCGTCTGAAGACGCTGAAGGTGACTGATCCACCGAAGCGCAGCGCGGGCGTGATGGTGCACGATGTGAAGACGTTGGTCGGAAAGCTGAAGACCGAAGCCAAGGTGTTGTAATAGGGAAAAAGACGAAATGACGAATCTGATTATTGCCGAACACGAGACCACCTGTTTGAAGGCGGCGACGTTGAACGCCGTCGCCGCCGCGCAAAAAATTGGCGGCGACACTCACGTGCTGATCGCGGGGCACAACGCACAAGGGGCAGCGGAGCAGGCCGCGAAGATTGCAGGCGTTTCGAAGGTACTGCTCGCCGACGCGCCGCAACTTGAAGCGGGCCTCGCTGAAAACGTCGAAGCGACGGTGATGAATATCGCGAAAAACTATTCGCACATCCTCGCGCCGGCAACCGCCTACGGCAAGAATATCGCGCCGCGTATCGCAGCAAAGCTCGATGTCGCACAGATCAGCGACATTACCGCAGTGAATGCTCCTGACACCTTTGAACGCCCGATCTACGCGGGCAACGCAATCGCGACCGTGCAATCGTCTGATCCGATCAAGGTCATCACCGTACGAACCACGGGTTTCGACGCAGTCGCAGCCGAAGGCGGAAGAGCAGCGGTCGAGAAGATCGAGGTACCAGCAGACAGCGGCATTTCGCAATTCGTCAGCCGCCAGTTGACGAAGCTGGACCGTCCAGAACTGATGTCTGCGTCGATCATTGTCTCGGGCGGCCGCGGCCTCGGAAGCGGTGAAAACTATACGAGAGTGTTGGAGCCGCTCGCCGACAAGCTGAACGCCGCACTCGGCGCCTCGCGCGCAGCGGTGGATGCAGGCTTCGTTCCGAACGATTATCAAGTGGGTCAGACCGGCAAGATCGTCGCGCCGCAGTTGTACATCGCGGTGGGCATCTCGGGCGCGATCCAGCATCTGGCGGGCATGAAGGACTCGAAAGTCATCGTCGCAATCAATAAGGATGCGGAAGCACCGATCTTCAGCGTGGCCGACTATGGCCTCGCCTGCGATCTGTTCACAGCAATTCCGGAAATCGTCGAGCTCGTCTAGCGGAGGCAACCGATGGCCTTGCTGCGGGAATGTCTGAAAGCGGTACGGATGAAGACCGGTACCTGGAACGCCGACGAACGCTACTGGCCGGCGTCAGCATCGACGGCGGGAGCGGTGCAGGGGACGTCAGGTTCGAGGCACTCCCTCGTCTGCTCCTGCAGCGATGCACCGGCAACCGGTGGCACGGTAGTGCCGGTTGCGCCGGACGCGTCATGTCTGCGCGTGCCAGCCGCCCCGGTGCGGCCACGCATCGCGGCCGGCGACGTCTGAGAATTGCCGCGGCTGCGAGCGCGCCACGGGATCGTCAGACCGTCTTTCGCCGCAGCGGCAGAACCGCGAACACGCCGCTTGCCTTCACCAGGCAGCGTCCGTCCACCATCAGGCGGCAACTGCCAAAGCGCAGGCGGGCGCCCATCTTGTCGAGGGTCACGTGCGCCTCGAGCCAGTCGCCGGCCCGACCCGAGTCGAGAAATTCCAGACTCAGGCTCGCAGTGACGCCTGGCGCCAGGTCGTCGCCGCTGCGCATCATGGTCACGCCTAGCGCGTGGTCGGCCACGGATGCGAGCACGCCGCCATGCGTGATGCCGAGTAGATTGAGGTGTCGCCATCCGACACGCAGTCCCATGATTCGGCGCGTCGCGTCGAAATAGAGCGGCCCGAAGGGCTGCATGAAATCGGGCACCACGGCCATCGGTTCGAAACCTGCGGGCACGGCGTCGCAAGCGAAATTGTCTGCTTTTGTCATGTCGATCGTGTGTCTATTGCGGTAGTAGAACGGTCTGACGGCAGATTAGCGGGTACCCGGGTTTCATCCCCCCTCCCCAAATCGGGTAGGGGGCGCTCCTTGGGGAATCGTTAGTGTCGAGGTAACAGCAACGTTCCTTCGTGTTTGCCGCCCCGCCGCGAATACGGTGACACTGTGACACGTGTCACGCGACACGCGCCGGGAGATTGGAGGGGCGTCGATGCGGGTGACTCATCGCCCGAGTAAGGCTCGCCGGAGCAGGAGACAGACGTGCGTCTCATTGGGAAAAGCGCAGTCGCCGCATCGATGATCGTGCCAAACGACCGCGCGATTGCGCAGTCGAGGTGATGCGTGACGGTACCGTCGACGCGTTCGTTCAGCACGCCGGCAGGAGCACCGCACATTCCCGGGACTCGCCCGGCGTGCAGATCGGCATCGACCACAATCAGTCGAGGCGTAAGGCCTCGACGCGTGCGTCAAGAACAACCGCGGCGGGCTGGCGGGGCATCGTGGTGCATGAGCCGGGCAGCGTCCGGACGTTCGCAGTGATCGGCATGACACATCGCTTCTGACCATACTTTTCCCGGAGACAACACCTTCATGTCCGGCACCAACACCATCGCAGCCGATTGCACGCTGATCCATACACGTCAGATCACCTGCGATGTCTATCAGCGCAGCGACGGCGCCTACGAAGTTGAATCGAGCATGTTCGACCGAAAGACGGCGCAAACTACGCTGCCTTTCCGCACTGTCGCGCCCAACGAGAAGTTCCACGACATGCGTCTCGCGCTAACGGTGAGTTCGGATCTCGTGATCGAGCGCATCGAGGCGCGTACCGAGGCTGGGCCCACGCCATTTTGCAAGGAGATCAACGCCGCCTACGCGGAACTGCGCGGCGTGCGGATCGGTCCGGGATTCAAGGCGCGGGTAAAGGAGGTCGTAGGCGGCGTAGGCGGATGCACGCATCTCACCGATCTGCTCGGTCCCATCGCGACGACGCTCATCCAGGCGAGCCTTGCGCGCATGCAGACGGCACAGCGGCTGCACGAGATCGCGAGGCTGGAGGTCATGCCGCGCCCGTGGGTGATCGACACGTGTCACGCCTACCGGGCGGACGGCGAGGCTGCGCGCCTCGTCTGGCCCATCGCGAAGCGCGCCGTAACGGAGGAATCGGGACGGCAGCCGGGTGGCGACACAAACGCTTCGGCGTGAAATGCGCCCACCCGCACGGAGATGAAGGCGCAGGACACGCCCGCGCCCAGCCAATTGACCAACATGAGGATCGACATCGGATGAATTTCGCATTCGGAGCATTCAATCCGGGCGCATGCGCCATCCCACGACCGGGAGCGCAGCCATGAGCGGCCCGCTGAACGGCGTGCGCATCGTCGACCTGACAACGGTGCTGATGGGACCGTACGCGACCCAGATTCTCGGCGATCTCGGCGCCGACATCATCAAGGTGGAACCGCCTGCTGGGGACAACGTGCGCGGACTCGGACCGAAGCGCAATGAGGGCATGTCCGGCATCTTCCTGCATGTCAATCGCAACAAGCGCAGCATCGTGCTTGACCTGAAGATCGAGGCGGGACGCGAAGCGCTGCTGCGCCTCGCCGCCGATGCGGATGTGCTGATCTACAACGTGCGTCCTCAAGCCATGGCACGCCTCCGACTCGATTACGAAACGCTCGCGCGGGTCAATCCGCGAATTGTCTACGTCGGCGTTTACGGCTACGGGCAGCGAGGTCCCTACGCGGCGAAGCCCGCCTATGACGACCTGATTCAGGGCGCCGTCGCGATTCCGACGCTCGGCATGCTGGCGGGCGCGGACGCGCCACGCTACGTGCCATGCGCGATGGCCGACCGCGTCGTCGGCATGAGCGCCGCGAACGCGGTCTCGGCGGCGCTCTACCATCGAGCGCTCACGGGCGAGGGTCAGCGTATCGACGTGCCGATGTTCGAGACGATGGCGCAATTCATCCTCGGCGACCATCTGTGCGGCGAAACGTTCGATCCGTCCGCCGGCCCTGTGGGCTACGCGCGGCTGCTCAACGATTACCGGCGGCCCTACGAAACGCGGGATGGCTACCTCTGCGTCATGCTATACAACGACAAGCAGTGGCGGGCTTTTTTCGACCTGATCGGCCAGCCCGAGGTGATGGCGCGCGACCCGCGCTTCTCGACCATCAGCAAGCGCACGGAGCACATCCGCGAGCTGTACCGCATGGTTGCAGAGCTGATGAAGACGCGCACGAGCGAAGCATGGCGCATCTTGCTCGAACAAGCCGACATTCCGGTCATGCCGATGCACACGATCGACTCGCTGATGCGCGATCCGCATCTGGATGCGGTCGGTTTCTTCGAGATGGTCGAACACCCGAGCGAAGGGCGCATGCGCACGATGGCAGTGCCGTCGACGTGGTCGGAGTCGGTGCCGACGTTCAGGCACCACGCGCCCCGCTTCGGGGAGCACAGCGTAGAGATCCTGCGCGAGGCCGGCTATACCGATGCGGAGATCGCCGCGCTCAAGGCGCAAGGCGTGACGGTGACGGCGGACTGCGCGCCGCCGCGCTAGCGCCGCAGTCCACAACGGGCGTGCATGCCCGCGCGATCCTTCAAGCGCCCGGCGCGCGCTTCACCGCGCCATACCGCTCGCGCAGCGCCTGCTTGTAGAGTTTGCCGGTCGGCAGCCGAGGCAGCGCATCGACGAAGTCGAACGAGCGCGGCACCATATAGCGCGCTACGCGCTCGCGCAGAAAGGCGCGCAACTCGTCGGCGAGCGTGTCGCAGGGCACGGCCTCGGCGACGAGTTCCACGACCGCCATGACTTCCTCGCCCATCTCCGGGTGCGGCACGCCGATCACGGCCGCGTCGAGCACATGCGGATGGCTCACCAGCGCGTCCTCGATCGCCTGCGGATAGATGTTCACGCCCCCCGAAATGATCATGAATGACTGGCGATCAGTGAGATACAGGTAGCCCTCGCCGTCCACATAACCGATGTCGCCGACCGCGGTCCACAAGGGATGCAGCGGATGCTGCGCGCGGCGTGTCTTTTCTTCGTCGCGATGATAGTGAAACGCCGGCGCGGCGCGCTCGAAGTAGATGAGACCGGGTGTGCCGTCCGGGCAGGGCGCGCCGGTGTCGTCGCAGATATGCAGCGTGCCGCACAGCGGTCGCCCCACCGAACCCGGATGGGCGAGCCAGTCCGCGCTGTCGATCTGCGTGATACCGTTGCCTTCGGTTGCACCGTAATACTCGTGCAGGATCGGCCCCCACCAGGCAATCATCTGCTGCTTGACCTCGATCGGGCACGGCGCCGCCGCATGAATCGCGACGCGCAGGCTCGACAGATCGTAGCCCTCGCGCACCATGCCCGGCAGCTTTAGGAGCCGCACGAACATCGTCGGCACCCACTGGCTGTGCGTGATGCGATAGCGCTCGATGAGGGCCAGCGCGGTCTGGGCGTCGAACCTCTCCATGAACACGAGGGTGGCGCCCCGGCACATCAGATGCAGCGCGTAGGCGATCGGCGCGGAGTGATAGAGCGGCGCCGTCGAGAGATACACGGTGTCCGAGTCGAAGCGGTAGGACTCGTACAACCGTTGTCGCACCGGGTCCACCAGGTCATGCAGGGCGGTGCTGGTCGGCGCACGCAGGATGCCCTTCGGGCGCCCGGTCGTGCCGGAGCTATACAGCATCAGCGTGCCGAGCCGCTCCTCCGGCTCGATTTCCTCAGGAGCGCTGCTCAATGCCTGTTCGTAGGATTGCCAGCCGTCGATGACGCCGTCGATCATGAAGTGCGCGACACAGTCGGGCGTGAGCGCAACGAGCCCCGAGGCCAGTTTGCGCATCGCATGGGAGCTGATGACGACTTTCGATCCGCCGTCCTTGACGATATAGGCCGCCTCGGCTGCGGTCAGATAGCGATTGACCGGCGTGACGACGAGGCCCGAGCGTACGGCCGCCCAGCAGACCTCGAAATAGCGCAGGTTGTTTTCCATCACGACAGCGATGTGATCGCCCGCGCGCAGGCCGAGTCCGGCGAGCAAACGGGCGAAGGCGAGCGAACGTGCGTCGAGCACGCGATAGGTGAGCGAGATGCCGGTTTCGCCGTGAATCACGGCCAGCTTCTCGGGTGTCCGGCGCGCGTGCGCGCCAAGCCAGGACCACTGTTCCATCGAGGGTTCTCCGGTTGTCTTCCTGAAAGCGTGAAGCGCACGGGCCGGCTACGGTGCCCCCGCCGTTCAATGCAGCTCGCTTGAGAGCACGAGCGAGGCCGACGCCGAGAACATGCCGCCCACGCCCTGCACGAAGCTGCGGCGAACGCCCTCGACCTGCCGGTACGCCTCGCCGCGCAGTTGGCGCACCGCTTCGAGAATGGCGAACATGCCGTACATGCCGGTGTGGGTGTAGAGGATGCCGCCGCCGTTGGTGTTCATCGGCAGCTTGCCGCCCGGACGCGTGTGCCCGGCCTCGATGAACGCGCCAGCCTCGCCGCGCCCGACAAAGCCGAGGTCTTCGAGCCCGAAGAGCGGCAGATGTGCGAACGCGTCGTAGATCATCAGGTGGTCGACATCCGCGTGCGTGATGCCGGCCTCGGTAAAGGCGGCCTGGCTCGAACGGCGGAAACCCCGGGAGCGTGTCATGTCGTCCATCATCGAGATCAACGGGCTGTCGCAGGACTCGCCGGCGCCGAGCAGATAGACGGGCTTGTCGGCGCGCCGCAGATCGCGCGCGCGCCCGGCCGAGGTGATGACGAGTGCGCCGCCGCCATCGGTGACGACGCAGCATTCCAGCTTGGTGAACGGATAGGCGATCATCGGCGCGTTCATCACTTCGTCCACGGTCAGCCGCTTCTTGCGGCTCGCGCGCGGGTTGCCCTCGGCCCAGTGGCTCTGCGCGACGACCACTTCGGCGAGTTGCTCGTGCGTGGTGCCGGTCTCTTGCATGAAGCGCAGCGCGGGCAGCGTGAATGTGCTGGGTGGCAGGCCGCTGCCGTAGCCGATTTCGAACTGACCGCGGATAGAGTCCGGATAGTACGCGCGCGGCGCACGGCCCACCTTCGAGCGGCCCGATTCGCCGTGCAGCACCAACACGGTCGAGCACTGGCCCGCGCGAATCGCGGCGGCCGCGTGGCGCACGTGCACGAGGAACGAGCAGCCTCCCACCGAGGTGCCGTCGTACCACGTCGGTTTGACGCCGAGATAGTGCGCGACGTCGATGGGCGATTCGACAGCGCTCGTGATGCCGTCCACGTCGGCGAACGTGAGGCCCGCGTCGGCGAGCGCGCGGCGCGCGGCGTCGGCGCGCAGGTCCATTTCGGAGAGGTCGGGCAGGGCGCCCAGGTCGGTTTCGGCGGCGCCGGCGATGGCGATGGCAGTCTGGTTTCGGGTCATGGCGTGCGCGGGCTAGCGGGTTTGAAGAGCGGCAAGGCGACTTCGCCGCGGGGTTCGAAGACGACTTCGAGCGGCATGTCGAGTTGCAGCCTTTCCGGCAGCGGCGGCACGCCCACGAGATTCGACATCATGCGTGGCCCTTCTTCGAGCTCGACCACGGCGATCACATACGGCGTGTCGCCGCCCGACCATGGCGAGGCGACGTGGCTGACGACATAGGAGTGCAGACGTCCCCGGCCGCTCGCGCGGACCCACGAGAGCGACTGCGCGCCGCATTCGGGGCAGTGCGGACGCGGATAGAGTACAAGCGCCCGGCAGTGCCCGCACACTTGAATCCGCAGCTCGCCGGCCTGGGTGCCCTCCCAGAACGGCCGGGTGCCGGGCGTCGGCACGGGCGTGAAGCGTGCCGGAGTGTCTTTGGCGTGGTTCATGAATTCCTTGTGGGTGCGTAGACGCGCCGCACGGGCGGCGGCGCGGGAAAGACGCGGGAAGGGGGTGGATCAGGACGCGACCGCTTCCCGGCTGGGCGCAATTTCGCCCGACAGCACCGCGTTGGGCGCCGCGCGCTCGACGAGACCGGGAATGTGGCTGCCCAGTTCCCCGGCGAGCCAGCGGCCGCCTTTTTCGATGTGCGGGCCGCCGTGCCAGCCTTCGGCCACGGTGATTACGCCGCCGCGCACGCCGAAGACACGGCCCGTCACGTCCGCCGACTCGACGCTGCCGAGCCACGCGACGAGCGGCGCGATATTGCTCGCGTGCAAAGGATCGAAGACGGCGCTCCGCGCTCCCGAAAGGGCTTCGGCGGTTTCACCCTTGCGCCTGAACAGATCCTCGGTGAGCCGGCTGAGCGCGGTCGGATAGATCGCGTTTACGGTTACGCCATAGCGCGCCAGCTCGCGCGACGCGACGATCGTCATGTTCACGATGCCGGCCTTGGCCGCGCCATAGTTGGTCTGGCCGACGATGCCGTAGAGCCCCGACGAAGACGTGGTGTTGATGACGCGTGCCTGGCGTGGGCGGCCCGCTTTGGCCTCATCGCGCCAGTAGGCGGCGGCGTGGCGCAGCGGTGCGAAGGTACCGCGCAAATGCACGCGGATCACTGCGTCGAATTCCTCCACGCTCATGTTGACGAGCGTGCGGTCGCGCAGGATGCCGGCGTTGTTCACCAGCACGTCCAGGCCGCCGAAGGTCTCGATGGCGGTGTCCACCAGACGCTGTGCGCCGTCCCAGTCGGAGACATCTTCGTAGTTTGCGACGGCCTCGCCGCCAAGCGCCCGGATCTCGTCGACGACCGCCTGAGCGGGCGCGACGTCCGAGCCCGCGCCGTCAGGCGCGGCGCCAAGATCATTGACGACGACTTTCGCGCCCTGGCGTGCGCATTCCAGCGCGTGTTCGCGGCCGATGCCGCGCCCCGCACCGGTGATGATGGCGATCCGTCCGTCACAGAGCCTGCTCATGATTTGTCTCCTCGATGAAATAAGCGACGCGAGATGCACCGCGATCGGCGAGGCCGCCGCGTTGCATTACGCGGCGTGCCAAGCCTTTGCCGTGTCGCCCTGGCGCAGCGCGGCGGCGATCGACTCGCCGTGCTCGCCGCGCGTCGGTGCCGGGCGCGGCCGCACCAGCTGCCCGTCGAAGCGCGGCGCGGGCGAGACCTGCAGCTCGCCGTCCGCTTCGAAGTACACGCCACGCCCGGCGACGTGCGGATGCCGCGCCGCCTCGGCCGGGCTCAGCACCGGCCCGAAGCACACATCCGTGCCTTCGAAAAGCTCGCACCATTGCGTACGCGTGCGGGTCGCGAAGATCGCAGTGAGGCGCGCGTGCGCCTCGGGCCAGGTCGTGCGGTCCCACTGACGAGCAAACGCGGGGTCGCCCGTGAGGCCGAGCTTGTCCAGCAGGAGTGCGTAGAACTGCGGTTCCATCGAGCCGAGCGTCACGTAATGGTCGTCGGCGCAGCGATAGGTGGCGAAGAAGTGCGAGCTGTCGTGCACGTTCTTGCCGCGTTCGCCGACCAAGAGCCCGCGCTTCTTCGTCGAGAGCATCAGTTGCATCATGTGCGCGGAGCCGTCCACGATCGACGCGTCCACCACGGTGCCCTTGCCCGTGCTGCGCGCGTTGAGGATGCCCGCGAGCAGGCCGACTGCGAGGTAGAGCGCGCCGCCACCGATGTCGCCGAGCTGGGTGATGCCGGTCGAGGGCGGCGTGCCTGCCGCACCGTTGTAGAAGAGCGCGCCGGACAGCGCGATGTAGTTGTTGTCGTGGCCGGCGGCCTGCGCCATCGGGCCTTGCTGGCCCCAGCCGGTCATGCGGCCATACACGAGTCGCGGATTGATCGCCTGCAAATCGGCGGGGCCGAGTCCGAGCCGCTCCATCACGCCGGGGCGCATGCCCTCAATCAGCGCGTCGGCGTGCTCGACGAGCTGGCGTACGGTCTCGCGGCCCGCCTCGGTCTTGAGGTCTGCGACGATCGAGCGCTTGCCGCGATTGAGCACGTTCCTGCCGCCGCTTGCCTGCGGCGTGCCGATCGGCACGGCCGCCTCGCGCTCGACGGCGATCACGTTCGCGCCGAGATCGGCCAGGTGCATTGCGCAGAAAGGTCCGGGGCCGATCCCGCAGATTTCGACGACCTTGATGCCAGATAGCATTTGCTGTTCTCCTCCTTGAGTTCCTGCCTCGTTGTGTTGAAGCAGGGTAGGCGCGTGCTTGCCTGGGCCCCCCTCCCCAATTCAGGGAGGGGTAGTGCCTCTGGCGCCGGACAGAAAAGGGATCAGCGCGAGCGAGCGGCCAGCCGGTCAGTTCGCGCACGCGCTGGATTGCGCCGCGGGTCCGCGCGGGTTGCATGCGGCGCGCTGGCCAAAATGCCGCGCCCTCCGCCCGCCGACACGGGCGCGATCCAACGGCACTGCCACTTGGCTCACGTCGGAGCAGACGACCGGATGGGTGATGCCGAATAGCGTGGTCAAGCGCTTGGGGAAGGATGCTTCCATGACGCTCGCTGACGGGGTCCGAGCGGGCCATCGCGTCTGCGGAGTGCTCAGGCTAGCTGGCACGGTGGCCCCTGCCCCCCGAAAGGGAGCCTCGGCGTTGGTGGCAACGGTCCATGAGTGAGGCGTCCACGTCGCATGGGCAGTGGCGCGCATCGGCGCCTCGCGGCGCGGCGGTCGCCGGAACGTCGACCGGTGGCTTCCATGCGCCTCCCCGTTTCGGGTAGGCGCCCATATCGCGTGCCCGCCTATCGTCGTAGCGCGGTGCATGCCAGCCGGAGAGGCACGATCGCGGCGCAGACCGGTCGCAGGCACATCCGGGCGGTGAGTCGCCGACTCAACAGCAGCATCGTTTCTTAATCCATTTGAACCTGCAGGGAGGCTCATTCATGTCCAGCAAGCTCGTAGTCGCCGGGGTCGGCATGATCCCGTTCAAGAAACCCGGCACCAGCGCCGGTTATGGCGAGATGGGCGCCGAAGCGATCCGCCTCGCGCTCGCCGATGCCGGCATGCCGTATGACCTGATCCAGCAGGCCTACGCCGGCTACGTTTACGGCGATTCGACCTGCGGACAGGCGGCGCTCTACCGCATCGGCGCAACTGGCATTCCGGTGCTCAACGTCAACAACAACTGTGCCTCAGGCTCCAGCGCACTCTTTCTCGCGCGCCAGGCCGTGGAGAGCGGAGCCGTAGAGTGCGCACTTGCGTTCGGCTTCGAGGAAATGCAGCCTGGCGCACTTGCCTCGCGGTGGAGCGATCGGGAAGGCGCGCTCGCTAAATTCTCGGCGATCGCCGAGCCGATGGTTTCCGACGCCGTCGAGGCCGGGGTGCCGCGCGCCCTGACGCTGTTCGGCGGCGCCGGCCGCGAGCACATGCAGAAATACGGCACAAAGTTTGAAACCTTTGCGAAGGTCCGCGCGAAGGCGAGCCGCCATGCCGAGCACAATGAGCTTGCGATCTTCCGCAAAGTGCTGACGACTCAGGACGTGGTGAACGACGTGCAGGTCTGGCCGAACGTTCTGACGCGTCTGATGGCCTGCCCGCCTACCTGCGGGGCGGCGGCTGCGATCATCTGCACCGAGGCGTTCGCGAAGAAGCACAACCTGCGCACCGACGTGCGCATCTTCGCCCAGGCCATGACCACCGACGTACCGTCCAGCTTCGAGCCGGCATCGATGATCCGTCTCGTCGGTTTCGACATGGCGCGCAAGGCCGCGCAGGCCGTGTATGAAGCGTCGGGTGTGTCGCCGGAGGATGTCGACGTTTGCGAGTTGCACGACTGTTTCGCGCAGAATGAGCTGCTGACGTACGAGTCGCTCGGCTTTTGCCCGGAGGGCGGCGGCGAGAAGTTCGTCGACGATGGCGACAACACCTACGGCGGTCAGGTCGTGACCAACCCGTCGGGCGGCCTGCTCTCGAAGGGCCATCCGCTCGGCGCAACGGGTCTCGCGCAGTGCTACGAACTGACCAACCAGTTGCGCGGCAGCACCGGCAAGCGCCAGGTCGAAGGCGCGCGCATCGCGCTGCAGCACAACCTGGGACTTGGCGGCGCTTGCGTGGTGACGATGTTCGGTCGCGGCTGATCGCTCGGTCATTGCTTGAGTGCAGAATGAGCCCGTGCGGTACGCCATGAGGCGTGCCGCACGGGTTTCGTTCGTGCTCAGCGACGCTTGTCACCGCCTTATGGCTGACGCGCGAGCGTCGCCTGCAGGCAGGCGGCGTGCCCCTCGATCAGCGCGCTGCGCTACGGATGAGATCGGCTGCCTTCTCACCGATCATGATCGAAGGCGCATTGGTGTTACCGGAGACCAGCATTGGCATGATCGAAGCGTCGGCGACGCGCAGCCCCTCGAGGCCGATCACGCGCAGCGAGGGCTCGACCACTGACATCGCATCCGTGCCCATCTTGCAGGTGCCCACTGGATGGAAGGCCGTATCGGTGTTGTCACGGATGAACGCGCGGGTGGCCGCTCCATCGGTGTCGTCGCCGAGCGGTTTCAGGTTCGTGAAGTTCCTGCCCCCTGCTTCAAGTAAGGCGGGCTGCGCCATCAGATGGCGCACGAAGCGCACGCCTTCCACCATCACCGCCATATCCGCTTCATCGTGCAGCAGGCGCGCGTCGATCAGCGGCGCGTCGCGCGTGTCGGCCGAGCGTAGACGCAGCCACCCGCGGCTCGTCGGCCGCAGTACGCAGGCGTGAACGCAGTAGCCGTGCGCGCTGCTGCCCTCGCCGGGGTGCTTTTCGATGCGCGGCAGCGCGGCGGCGAAGTGCAGCTGGATATCAGGGGCCACGAGATCGGAGCGCGTCTTGAAGAACGCGCCGGCCTCAGCCACGTTCGAGGCGATCATGCCGGTCCGGGTGCGGCGGTAGCGCAGCATCTCGCGCAAGAGGCGCAAGCCGCCGCGCACGCTCTTGCCGTACAGGTCAGTGGAGTTGAGATAGCGGCTGAGGATGACGTCGGGGTGATCTTGCAGATTCTCGCCGACTCCCGCCAGATCGTGCAGCACGGGAATGCCGAGCTCCGCCAGATGCGCAGCCGGACCCACGCCCGAGGCCATCAAGATCTGCGGCGATCCATAAGCGCCCGAACTCAGCACGACCTCGCGGCGCGCCCGGATCGTCTGCTCCACACCGTCGCGTACGATGCGCACGCCGCTCGCGCGCCGGCCTTCGAACAGCACGCGCAGCACCCGTGCGTCGGTGAGTACGGTGAGGTTCGGGCGTCCGCCGTTGAGCCCCCGGTCAGTGCGATCGCCGCGATGCAGGTAGGCGCGCGACGAATTCCAGCGCTCACCGCGATGCTGGGTGAGTTGGAAGAAGCCGGCGCCTTCGAGGTTCGCGCCGTTGAAATCGTCGTTGCGGGGCAATCCCGCCTGTATGGCGGCTTCAACGAAGCGGCTGGCGAACGGGTTGCGGCGCTTCACGTCGTCAACGTGCAGCGGCCCGTTCACGCCGTGGAACTCATCGTTGATGCGAGCGTTGCGTTCGCTGCGGCGGAAGTAGGGCAGCACGTCGTCGTAGCTCCAGCCCACGCAGCCGGCGCGTGCCCAGCTGTCGTAATCGTCGCGGTGGCCGCGGATGTAGACCATGCCATTGATCGACGAACTGCCGCCAAGGCCACGGCCACGCGGCTGGAACGAGTTGCGACCGTTCAGGTCGGCTTGCGGCTCGCTGAAGTAGTAGTAGTTGCGCGGATTGCGCTTCGTGACGAGGGGAACGAAGCCGAGCGGTGTGCGGACTGTGATGCTGTGGTCGTGCGGGCCGGCGTCGAGCAGGGCCACCGTGACGCGCCGGTCTTCGGCGAGTCGCGCGGCGAGCGCGCAGCCGGCCGAGCCGGCGCCCGCCACCACGTAGTCGAAGACGCCATGGTCCTGCGCGGTGCCTTGAGAGGTGCTGCCAGTCATGCCAAATCTCCTTCGTTTTTGGTCTAATATGAGGCGGTGTTTTTCGCTATGACAGCGGCGCAAAACTGCTTGGCCCCGGTGCCGCAGGACGCCGGGGCCTCGCCATGCGAGCGGCCACGCTGCCTCACGCCGGGTCAGCGCGCGATCATCGATTTGACGATCTGGCGCACCGGGTCGGAAAACGGCGGGCGCATCAGATCAGGCTTGTCCGCCGCGCGCAACACCGCGCGCGCGTGGCTGAATGTGCGGAAGCCATCACGGCCGTGATAGCAGCCCATGCCGCTGTTGCCGACGCCGCCGAACGGCAGGTTCTCGGCACCTGCATGGCGCAACACGTCGTTGAGCGTGACGCCGCCGCTGACCGTGCGCTCCAGCACGAGCGCCTCTTCCGCCGTGTCGGTGCCGAAGTAGTAGAGGCCGAGCGGGCGCGGGCGGGCGTTGATGAAGGCGATGACCTCGTCGATCTGGCGATACGGTTTGACCGGCAGCAGCGGTCCGAAGATTTCGTCCTGCATCACCGCGAGTGCATCGCCCGGATTGAGGAGCAGCGTCGGCGCGAGCTTGTGGTGCGGCTGGTTCGCGAAGTCCTCGCCGGCCGGGTTCAACTCCACCAGTTCCACGCCGGAGTCGCGCGCCTCGCTCAGATAGCCACGCAGGCGCGCGTAGTGGCGCGCGTTGACGATCGACGTGTAGTCTGGGTTGTCGCGCAGCGTCGGGTAGAGCGTCGCCACCGTCGAGCGGGCGAGCGCGACGAAATCCGCCATCGATTCCTCGGGCACGAACACGTAGTCGGGAGCGAGGCAGATCTGCCCGGCATTGCCGAGCTTGCCGGCGAAGATCTTGCCGACGGCCTTCGCGAGGTCGGTCGAGCGCGAGACGATGGTCGGCGACTTGCCGCCGAGCTCCAGTGTGACCGGCACGAGGTTCTCCGCCGCCGCTCGCATCACGTGTTTGCCGATGCTGCTGGCGCCAGTGAAGAGCAGGTGGTCGAACGGCTGGCTGCAAAACGACTGACCGACTTCGGGACCGCCCGTGACGATGGCCACTTCGTCCTCGCTGAACGCGAGCGGGAAGATCCGCGCGAGCAGCGCCGAGGTGTGCGGGTTGAATTCGGACACCTTGATCATCACCCGGTTGCCCGCCGCCAGCGCGCCGGCGAGTCCGCTGAAGGCGAGGAACACCGGGAAGTTCCAGGCGGCCACGATGCCGATCACGCCGAGCGGCTGATAGTGCACCCACGACTCACCGCGCGAGGTGGCGCGCGCCTCGGGCGTCATCCATCCGGCCAGATTCGCCTTGTTGAACTTTAGATCCACGAGCGACGCGAGGATGTCGATCATCCGCGAGAAATCGGGGCTGCGGTGGCCGAAGTCGGCGGAAAGCGCCTCGACGAGCGCCGCTTCGTGATCGACGAGCAGGCCGATCGCACGGTCGATCAGCGCGGTGCGCTCCTCGGCGCTCCACGGCGCGCGGGAGACGCTGGCGGCGCGCTGCCGGTCGAGGATGCAGCGGATCTGTGCAGCGTGGTCAATTGCGTTCACGGTTGATGTCTCCTTTCGTATTTGGATTGGACGCCTGGACAGCCAGCGTTGCGCCCCGCGCCTACACGCTATCGATGCCGCCCGGCGGAGATGCCTCCCCGGTTCGGGGGGGCCGCTTCGCGGTGGCGCGCCGTCGCCGGGGTTCGCGAGACGCGAGGCAAGGCAGGACAAATCCCCCCCGAACCGGGTAGGTGGGGCGCCTTCGGGACGCACGCATGATGACTTCACTCACTAGCCGCGTACCAATCCAAAACGCCGCCCGGTGGCCCGCCAACTACATAGGAGACCCCGTTCGTGCAAGTACACCGCACTGTTTTTCGTGAAGACCACGAAATGTTGCGTGAGACCGCGCGGCGCTTTTACGAGCGCGAGTGTGTCCCGCGCCAGCAGGCCTGGGATGAGGCCGGGCGTGTCGACCGGGAGGCCTGGCTGAAGGCCGGGCGCGAAGGCCTGCTGTGCGTGACGATGCCCACCAAATACGGCGGCGGCGGCGGCGACTTCGGCCACGCGGCGGTCGTCCTTGAGGAAATGCACCGCGCCGGCATCTCGGGTGCGGGGTTCTCGCTGCATTCGGACATCATCGCGCCGTACATCAACCGCCTCGGCACCGAAGAGCAGAAACGGCGCTGGCTGCCGCGCATCTGCGCGGGCGAGGCGATTCTCGCGATCGGCATTACGGAGCCCGGCGGGGGCTCGGACGTGAAAGCCTGCCGCACGACAGCCGTGCGCGACGGCGACGCGTTCGTCATTAACGGCAGTAAGACGTTCATCTCGAACGGCATGAGCGCGGACCTGATCGTGCTCGTGTGTAAGACCGATCCTGCCGCGGGCGCGCGGGGCGTGAGCCTCATCGTCGTCGAGATGGAGCGGCCCGGCGTGCGGCGCGGGCGCAGGCTGCACAAGGTCGGCCAGCCCGCCGCCGACACCGCCGAGCTCTTCTTCGACGACGTGCGCGTGCCCGTCGACAACCTGCTCGGCGAACTGAACCAGGGGTTCGGCTACCTGATGCGGGAGTTGGCACAGGAGCGGCTCATCATCGCGCTCTATGCGGCCGCGGCGCTGGAGCGGCTGCTCGGCCTTACGCTCGACTACGTAAAGGACCGCAAGGCCTTTGGCCAGACTGTGTGGGATTTCCAGAACACGAAGTTCAAGCTCGCCGACGTAAAGGCCCAGGCCGTGGCCCTGCGAACGATGGTTGACTACTACCTGGGCGAGCACCTGCGCCGCCGGCTCACGGTCCACGAAGCGGCGATCGCGAAGCTGCATGCGACCGAGACACTCTGGAAATGCATCGACGACATGGTCCAGCTCCACGGCGGCTACGGCTACATGCTCGAGTATCCCATCGCGCGCGCGTTCACCGATTACCGCGTCTCGCGTGTGACGGGCGGTGCGAGCGAAGTAATGCGCGAGCTGATCGCGCGCGAACTGTGACGACTTGACGAAATAACAGGAGAAGCCATGAGTGAAAAAGTAGTGGTATGCGGCGTCGGTATGATCCAGTTTTCGAAACCGGGCGCGAGCCCGAGCTACACCGATATGGGCGCAGAGGCCGTGCGTTTCGCGCTCGCCGATGCGGGAATCGGCTATGAGAAAGTGCAGCAGGCATTCGCGGGCTACGTGTATGGCGATTCGACCTGCGGCCAGACGGTCATCTACGAAGTGGGCATGACAGGGATTCCGGTCGTCAATGTCAACAACAACTGCTCGACCGGCTCCACGGCGCTGTATCTCGCACGCCAGGCGGTTGCATTGGGCGACGCGGACTGCGTGCTCGCGCTCGGCTTCGAGCAGATGCAGTCCGGCGCGCTGAAGTCGCACTGGGACGACCGTCCGCGCACACGCGCACGTTTCCAGCACGTCGTGGACAGTCTGACGGGTGACGTCGAGGGCCTGCCCGGCGCGCTGCGCAGCTTCGGCGGCGCGGGCCGCGAGCACATGCAGAAGTACGGTACGAAGATGGAGACCTTCGCGGCGATCCGCGCGAAGGCGAGCCGTCACGCGGCGAACAACCCGCTCGCGCTGTTCAAGAATGTCGTGACGACCGAAGACGTGATGAACGACAAGGTGATGTGGCCGGGCGTGATGACGCGCCTGATGGCCTGCCCGCCGACCTGCGGCGCGGCCGCCGCGATCATCTGCTCGGAAGCGTTCGCGAAGAAGCATGGCTTGCGCACCGACGTGCAGATCCTCGCCCAGTCGATGACCACCGATCCAGCCGAATCGTTCGATCCGCCTTCGATGATCGCCTATGTCGGCGGCTACATGGCGCGCGCGGCGGCGCAACAGGTCTACGAGAAGTCCGGCTTCGGCCCCGAGGACATTCAGGTTTGCGAACTGCACGACTGCTTCGCGCAGAACGAGCTCCTGACGTACGAGGCACTGGGCTTCTGCCGGACCGGCGGCGCGGAGAAGTTCGTGATGGACGGCGACAACACCTATGGCGGCCGCGTCGTGACGAACCCATCGGGCGGTCTGCTATCGAAGGGCCATCCGCTCGGCGCCACGGGTCTGGCGCAGTGCTACGAGCTTACGCATCAACTGCGCGGCACGGCTGACCGCCGCCAGGTCGATGGCGTGAAGCTGGCGTTGCAACACAACCTCGGCCTCGGCGGGGCGTGTGTGGTGACGTTGTACGGCAAGAACTAAGAGGGAAGAGCTGGCTGCGGCGCGCGCAGCGGCCAGCTCCGCCGTAAAGGAAAACATGTCATGAACGAGACACTACACAACAAAGTTGCGATCGTCACTGGCGCAGGCCGGGGCATCGGGCGCGAAATCGCTCTCAAATTTGCGTGCTCGGGCGTGCGTGTCGTCGTGAACGATCTCGATGCGCAGCCCGCGGGCGAAGTGGCTGCCGAGATCGAGCGCGAAGGCGGCCTGGCGCTCGCCTTCGCCTGCAACGTAACGGACCCCGACTTCGGCAGGCGTCTGGTCGAGGCCACGCTCGAGCGTTTCGGCGCGATCGACATCATCGTCAACAACGCTGGCTTCACGTGGGACAACGTGATCCAGAAGATGAGCGACGAGCAGTGGGACGCCGTCCTCGATTGCCACCTGAAGGCACCGTTCAACCTGTTGCGCGCGGTGCAGCCGTATTTCCGCGAAATCAGCAAGGCCGAGGCCGAGGCCGGTAAGGAAGTGTTCCGCAAGGTCGTCAACATCTCGTCGGTCTCTGGCACCGAAGGCAACGCAGGCCAGGTCAACTATTCGGTGGCCAAGGCGGGTGTCATAGGCATGACGAAGACGCTGGCGCGCGAGTGGTGCCGCATGAAGGTGAACGTGAACTGTGTTGCATTCGGCTTCATCGAAACGCGCCTCACCCAGGCCACCACCGAGGCCAAAACGGTCAGTATCGATGGCCGCGAGATCAAGGTGGGTCTGCATCCCGACCGCGTCGAGCAAGCCAGCAAGAGCATTCCGCTTGGGCGCCCGGGCAAGCCCGAAGAGGCCGCGGGTGCGGTCTACATGTTCTGTATTCCTGAGTCAAACCACGTTTCGGGCCAGACGATCATTTGCGGTGGCGGGATCGGCGGCTTCTGAGCGAGTCTGCCGGCACCCCTGTCGCGCAAAGCACCAGCGGTCCCGAGAAAGACCGCCTTGGCTCGCCACCGCGAGCCCGCCAATATGGAGACACAGGCATGTACATGACGCAGGGATTGCATCGTGGATTGCAGCAGCATCCCGACAAGGAAGCCGTTTGCTTCGAAGGCAAGAACCTGACCTACCGCGAGTTAGGCACGCGCGTGGCGCGCTTAGCCGGCGCGCTCCAGCAGTTGGGCGTCGAGCGCGGCGAGCGGGTGGCATTTCTGTCCTTCAATTCGGCCCGCTACATCGAGTACTACATGGCCGTGCCGTGGGCCGGAGCGGTACTCAATCCCGTGAACTATCGCTGGAGCGCGGGCGAGATTCTCTATTCGCTTGACGACTGCGCGACCACGGTGCTGATCGTGGATGATCCGTTCGTCGAGACCGCGCAGAAGATGGCCCGCAAGTGCGCAAGCCTGCGCCAGCTGATCTATGCGGGCGACGGTGAAACGCCGCCGGGCATGCTGAACTACGAAACGCTCATCGCGCAGACGGAGCCAGTCGAGGACGCCTATCGCCACGGCGACGACCTCGCGGGCATCTTCTACACGGGCGGCACGACGGGGGTGCCCAAGGGCGTGATGCTGAGCCATACGAACCTGATCTCGTCATCCTGCAATCAGGGCCTTCTGCGCACGGTCGACAGCGAGATGCGCACACTCCACGTCATGCCGATGTTTCATCTCGCGTGCTTTGCCTCCATCGTGGGGGTGTTCGTGAACGGGGCGACGCATGTAGCGCTGCGCTCGTACGATCCGCAGGCGATGCTCGAATGCGTCTCGCGGGATCGCGCGACGCACGTGCTGCTCGCACCCACGATGATTCAGATGGCGCTCGAATGGCTGGAGAGGAATCCGGAGCATGCGGCGGCGTTCGATCTGGGCCACATCCGTTCTCTGCGCTACGGGGCGTCGCCGATGACGCCGACCCTGCTCAATCGCACGCGCGCCGCCTTTCCGAACTGCGACTTCGGACAGGGCTACGGTATGACCGAGCTCGCGCCGGTTGCGACTCTCTTGACCGCCGAGGACCACAGCGAAGCGGCCATGAAGAGCGGCAAGATGTACTCGGTGGGCCGCCCGGTGCCGCTCGTCGAGCTGAAGATTGTTGACGCGGAGGATCGCGAGGTGCCGCGCGGCACGGTTGGCGAAATTGTCGTGCGCGGACCGAACGTGATGCTCGGCTACTGGAACAAGCCCGAGGCGACGACCGAGGCGCTGCGCGGTGGCTGGATGCACACGGGAGACGGCGGCTACATGGATGCGGACGGTTATCTGTTTCTCGTCGACCGCCTCAAGGACATGATCATCAGCGGTGGCGAGAACATCTACTCGGCCGAGGTCGAGAAAGCGCTCGCAGGCTGCCCGGTGGTCGGGCAATGTGCGGTGATCGGCGTGCCGCATGAGAAGTGGGGCGAATCGGTACATGCCGTCATCGTGCTCAAGCCCGGCGCGAGCGCCACGCTGGAGAGCATCCAGAGCCACTGCCGTGAGCTGATCGCGGGCTACAAGATCCCGCGCAGCGTGGACTTTGTCGATGCGCTGCCGATGACGAGCGTCGGCAAGATCGCGAAGAACGAACTGCGCGCACGCTATCGCAAGCCGACGCCGGTAACCGCCTGATCCGAAGGGGCGAACCTCGCCCTCTTCATTAACCCATCCGCGAGTGCGGCCTGCGTCATGCGGGCGTGGCCCCTCGTTCTCACCAGAAGGAGAGAGCAGATGCAACTCTATGGAAACATCGAGGTCGATGCCGTTTCGACCTGCAGGCACGCCGATTCGCTCAAGTCCACCGACAGCGAGTCCTGGCCGTTCAGCGTGCGGCGCGTGCAGCCCACGATCGGCGCCGAGATCGGCGGCATCGACCTGCGCGACCCTCTAACTGACGATCTTTATCTTGCGCTGCGTCGTGCGCTGGTGAAGTTCAAGGTGCTGTTCTTCCGCAACCAGAATATCACGCCCGCGCAGCACGTAGCGGTGGCGCGCCGCTTCGGCGAGCTGGAGATCCACCCGGTGATCCCGCATCATCCCGATCACCCGGAGCTTTGCGTTTTTGGGCGCAAGGACGGCAAGCCCGGCCGGGAGAATCTCTATCACTCGGACGTGTCGTGGCGCGAGATCCCGTCGATGGGCTCGATGCTGCGCTGCGTGACCTGCCCCGAGGTGGGTGGCGACACCATGTGGATCAATATGGTGGCCGCATACGAGAACCTGCCCGAAGACGTCAAGCAGCTGATCGGCAAGCTCCAGGCTGTGCATGACGGCCTGCCGGTCTTCAGCCAGGGTCTGAACGCCGAGCAGGTCGAGGGGTATCGCAAGAAGTATCCGCCGATGATTCACCGGGTCGTGCGCACACATCCGGAAAGTGGCGAGAAGATTCTGTATGTGAACGAGGGCTTCACGACCCACCTCGCGAACTTCACTACGGTGAAGCCGTACCGTTTCGGCTCGGACTTCAAGATGGCCGAGATGGACCTGCTGCAGTACCTATTCCGCCAGGCTGCCGCGCCGGAGTATCAGGTGCGCCTGCACTGGCAACCCGACACGATCGCGTTCTGGGACAACCGTTCGACGCAGCACTATGCGGTGCAGGACTACTACCCGGCCGAGCGCCAGATGATGCGCGCAACGATTGTTGGCGACAGGGTGTTCTGACGCGACGGCAGCCGCGGCGTGTCACGTGTTTGCGAGACGACACGCATGCGAGGCCGCCCGAGCCCTATCCCGACCCGATGCCCCCACGCACTGACACCATGACCACGCCCCACATTGTCCCGAATACGGGATTGTTCTGCGACGCACTTGTGCCCGGCACGCGTCTGCACTCCCGCGCGCGCACCATCACGGAGACAGACCTCGTAAGTTTTGTCAACCTGAGCTGGCTGAACGAAGAGCTTTTCACCAATGTCCACGATCGCGCGGAGACGGCGATTGCGGGCCGCGTCGTGCCTGCGGCGCTTGTCTACGCGATCGCCGAAGGATTGATGACGCCGTCGTTCCAAGGCACCGGTCTCGCGTTTCTCAACGCCCAACTCGACGTGAAGAAGCCGGTGCGGGTGGGCGATACGGTCCACGTCGAATGCGAGGTGATCGAGCAGCGCATGACCTCGAAGCCAGGGCGCGGCATCGTGCGCACGCACAACGCCGTGGTGAACCAGCACGGCGAGACGGTGCTCGTCTATACGCCGCTGCGCATGATGCGTGCTTCGACCACAGAGGTGCACGCATGAGCGAGCCCTTTTTCAAGCTGACACGCGAAGGCGCGATCCTGATCGCGACGATGAATCGCCCGCAGACGCGTAACGCGTTGACGGACCACGACGTCGTACCCGCTTTCACCGAACTCTGCGAGGAGGTCAACGTCGACGCCAGCGTGCGCGTGCTGGTGCTGACAGGCGCGGGACCGGCGTTTTCCTCGGGCGGCAATCTGAAGACGATCCGCGAGCGCTTCGGCAGCGGGCGCGGTGCGCCGCACGAAAGCCGCACCGCCTACCGCGATGGCATCCAGCGCATTCCGCTCGCGCTTTGCAACCTCGAAGTGCCAACGATCGCCGCCGTCAATGGACCCGCATACGGCGCCGGCAACGACCTCGCGTGCATGTGCGACATTCGCATCGCCTGCGAGAGCGCCGTGTTCGCCGAGAGCTTCGTCAAGCTCGGCCTGATTCCCGGCGACGGCGGCGCGTGGCTGCTGCCGCGCGTCGTGGGCATGTCGCGCGCGTGCGAGATGTCGTTCACGGGCGACCCGATCGACGCCACTACGGCGCTTGCCTGGGGTCTCGTTTCACGCGTCGTTCCGGCAGAACATCTGCTGCCGTCTGCGCTCGATCTGGCGCGCCGTATCGCGGCCAACTCGGGACCGGCGCTGCGCATGACCAAGCGTCTCCTGATCGAAGGGCGGCATGCGCGGCTCGACTCGCTGCTCGACCAGTCGGCGGCGTTGCAGGCGCTCGCGCACCAGACCACCGAACACGAAAGCGCACTCGACGCGGCGCTCGCACGCTTCGGGCAGCCGCGCGCCGCCACACCCTGACCTGTTCTGATATGAGGTACGAGCGTTGAATCCGACTCTCCCTTCTTTTCCTCTCGCGGCGATTCCGCCCGAGGATGAGGCGCTGCGCGCCTCCGTGCGTGCCTTCCTGCGCGAAGCGCTGGACGGCGTGCCGGCCAACGTGCGTGCTCACTCCTGGTTCGGCTTCGATCCCGAATTCAGCCGTGAGCTGGCGCGGCGCGGCTGGCTGGGCCTGACGCTGCCACGCGAATACGGCGGTGCGGGGCGCAGCGGCTATGCGCGTTTCGTGCTGCTCGAAGAACTGCTGAACGCCGGCGCGCCGGTCTCCGCCCACTGGGTCGGCGAGCGCCAGACGGCGCCCCTCATCCTGCGCTTCGGCACTGCGGCGCAGCGCGCCTTCTACGTGCCTAAGATCATCCGCGCCGAGGCGTTTTTCTGCATAGGCATGAGCGAGCCCGACACCGGCTCCGACCTCGCGAGCGTGCGCACGCGCGCCACGCGCACTGCCAGCGGCTGGCGCCTGAACGGCCGCAAGATCTGGACCACGAACGCGCACCATTCGCAATACATGTGCGCGCTGGTGCGCACCTCGGGCGCCACCGAGGACCGCCAGAAAGGGCTCTCCCAACTGATCGTCGATCTGTCGCTGCCGGGCGTCTCGATCCGGCCGATCCGCGACAACAGCGGTGACGAGCATTTCGCCGAGGTGCTGTTCGAGGACGTCGAGCTGGGCGAGGACGCGCTGATCGGCGAGGAGGGCGCGGGCTGGCAGCAGGTGAACGCGGAGCTCGCATTCGAGCGCAGCGGCCCCGAGCGCCTGTATTCGACGATTGCGCTGGCCAATCTGTGGCTCATGCAGCTGCGCCAGCACGGCGGCGCGGCGAACCCGGCGTTGCGCGCGCTGGCCGGGCGCATCGCGGCGCAACTCGCGGTGTTGCGTTCGATGTCGCTCTCGGTGGCGGGGATGCTGGATCGCCACGGGCGGCCCGATCTCGAAGCTGCCTTCGTGAAGGATCTCGGCACCGAATTCGAGCAGGCGATGCCCGAATGGATCGCCGACATGCTGGAATTCACGCCGGACCTGCCGGCCATGCCGGAACTGCTGCGCACACTCGCCTACATCCGGCAGTTTTCGCCGACCTGCTCGCTGCGCGGCGGCACGCGCCAGATCATGCGCGGCATCATCGCGCGCGGTCTTGGACTTCGTTGATAGAGGCGCACATGACAAACGCAATTGCAGATGAATTCGAGCGCGCGCTTGCGGCGCTCTGTACCGAAGAGCGTCAGCGAGCGATCGAGGGCGGCGCCTCCGGGGCCGCCGATGAACTGTGGGCGCAGATCGACGCGCTTGGCTTCAGCGATGCGCTGGTGGACGAAGCGCACGGCGGCGCGGGGCTCTCGCTCGACGAGGCCGCGCCGCTCCTGATTGCCGCGGGCGAGGCGGGGATGTGCCACCCGTTCGGCGAGACGATGATGGTGCGCGCGCTGCTGGCGCGCGCCGGGTGCCGCGTGGAGAGCGGCGCCCTCGCGCTGGCGCAGGGCGTGCTGGACAAGGACGGCGCGCTCGTGTGCGCCAACGTGCCGGGCGCGCAGATCGCGAGTC
The DNA here is from genome assembly GCF_900258035.1 of Caballeronia novacaledonica. Lineage (GTDB taxonomy): Bacteria > Pseudomonadota > Gammaproteobacteria > Burkholderiales > Burkholderiaceae > Caballeronia > Caballeronia novacaledonica. The sequence continues at coordinate 285,554 of NZ_OGTP01000004.1, forward strand.
ACGTGCTGGTGGGGGCCGGCGACAGCTGGCTGCTAATGCCGCGCGAAAGCGCCGAAGCGACCCCGGGCGCGTACCGGCCGCAGGTGTCAGCCTCCTTGCGATGGCGCTCGGCGCAGGCGGCCGTGGCACGCTTCGCGCGAGGCGCGGAGCGTGCCGAAACGATCGCCAATGCCGTGCACGCGGCGCAGATGGCGGGCACGATGCGGCGCGTGATGGCGCTTTCGGTCGGCTATGCCAACGACCGTACCCAGTTCGGCCGCCCGATCGGCCGCTTCCAGGCAGTGCAGCAAGAGCTGGCCGTGCTGGCCGCGCAGGCTGCCTCGGCGACGACGGCGGCGCGCATTGGCTGCGCGACGGCCGAGCCGTTTCCCGAGCCGCTGCGCGCGGCTCTGGCGAAGCTGCGCGCGAGCGAGGCTGCGCAGAAAGTCTGCACGGTCGGGCATGCGGTGCATGGTGCCATCGGCATCACCGAGGAGCACCCGCTGCGGCTCTACACCAACCGCCTGCACGAATGGCGCGCGGCGCCCGGTACGGCCACGCGCTGTGCGGTCGAACTCGGCGACGCGCTGATCGCCGCCGAAACGTGTACGTTCGCCGAGTTCCTGCGCGGGCCGCTGGCGCTCGGCGTCGCCGCGCCTATCTGAGCTAAAGGCGCCGACCCTCCCCGTTTCGGGTAGGCGGCGCTTTCACCCAGCCCGGAGAAGATCATTAGCACGCGGCGAACGTGACAGCGATACCGGTACACCGCAACACGCGACAATGAAGGCCGCTTTTGGGCGCCTGGTGAGACAAGGAAGAGGAGTCGTCGATGAATGTCATCCGCAACATATATCGTGAGGATCACGAACAGTTTCGCGCCACCGTGCGGCGCTTCCTTGAAAAGGAATGCGTGCCGCGCCAGGAGAAGTGGCTCGAGAGCGGCATCGTGGATCGTGACGTCTGGCTGAAGGCCGGTCGCGAAGGGCTGCTGTGCACGGCGCTGCCCGTCGAGTACGGCGGAGGAGGAGGCGATTTCGGCCACGCGGCCGTCATCGCTGAAGAAATGGCCTATACGGGTTGCAGCGTGTCGTTCGGCCTGCACTCGGACATCGTCGCGCCTTACATCGCGCGCCTCGGCACGGAAGAGCAGAAGCAGAGGTGGCTGCCGGGCATCTGCGCGGGCGAGACCGTTCTCGCGGTCGCCATCACCGAGCCGGGAGGCGGCTCGGACGTGAAGGCCTGCCGCACAACGGCCGTGCGCGACGGCGACGAGTGGGTCATCAACGGCAGCAAGACCTTCATCTCGAACGGCTTCATCTCCGACATGGTGATGGTGGTTTGCAAGACCGACCCGTCGGCGGGCGCCAAGGGCATCAGCCTCATCATGGTCGAGACCAACCGCGCGGGCTTCCGGCGCGGACGCAAGCTGCACAAGGTCGGAATGCACTCGCAGGACACCGCTGAGCTCTTCTTCGACGACGTGCGAGTGCCCGTCGGCAATCTTCTCGGCGAGGAGAACAAGGGCTTCCGCTACATGATGCAAGACCTGGCGCAAGAACGCTTCATCATCGCGGTGACGGCGGCGGCCAAGGTCGAGCGCCTGCTCGAGCAGACCATCGATTACGTGAAGGACCGCAAGGCCTTCGGCCAGACCGTGTGGGACTTCCAGAACACGAAGTTCAAGCTGGCCGACGTAAAGGCCCAGTCGGTCGCGATGCGCACGATGGTGGACTACTACCTCGCCGAGCACATGCGCCGGCGTCTGACTGGCGAGGAAGCCGCGATCGCCAAGCTGCACGCGACCGAGACGATGTGGAAGTGCATTGACGATATGGTGCAGCTCCACGGCGGCTATGGCTACATGCTGGAATACCCGATCGCACGCGCCTTCGTCGACATGCGCGTGGCGCGCGTGTACGGCGGCAGCAACGAAGTGATGCGCGACATCATCACCCGCAGGATGTGAGTGCAGGGCGTGAGCACCACCAGGCACCTCACGCAAATCCATTGAACAAGCGGCGCCGGGCTCCGGCGCCAATAATCAGGAGGAGTGGAAATGGCGGATAGCAGCATGATCGGTCTCGTGACATCGCACGGCACGATCGAAGTGGAGAAGGGGCGCCTGGCATTCTTTGCCAAGGCGATTGGCGAAACCGATCCGGTGTACACGGATCTGGCGGCCGCGCGCGACGCGGGCCATCCGACGCTGCCGGTGCCGCCGACGTTTCTCGTGTGCCTGAACGGCGAGGTGGCGCGGCCGTTCAACGTGCTGGCGAAGCTCAAGCTCGATCTCGCGCGCATTCTGCACGCCGAGCAGGCCTGGACCTATCACCGCATGGCCTATGTGGGCGACACGCTCAGTTTCGAAACGAAGATCGACGAAGTCTACGACAAGAAAGGCGGTGCGCTTCACTTCGTGGTGCAGAACACGCGCGTGACAAACCAGAACGGCGAGCACGTGGCGGACCTGCGTAGCGCGCTTGTCGAACGCAAGATGCAATAAGGGGAGAACTGATGACTGCACCTCGTTACAACGACGTGAAGATCGGCGACGCGCTGCCGTCGCTCACGCTGCCCGCGATCAATCGCACCACGCTTGCGCTCTACGCGGGTGCCTCAGGCGACCACAACCCGATCCACATCGACATCGACTTCGCACGCAAGGCGCGCATGCCGGATGTGTTCGCACACGGCATGCTGTCAGCCGCCTACCTGGGCCGTCTTGTGGCCGGGTGGGTGCCACAGACGCAGATCCGGAGCCTCGCGATCCGCTTCACGGGCATCACGCATGTGGGCAACCAGCCTACCTGCACGGGCGAAGTGGTGGAGAAGTTCGAGGCGGACGGCGAAATGCGCGTGAAGGTCAGCATCAAATGCTCGAACCAGTACGGCGAAGACAAGTTGATCGGCGAGGCCGTGGTCGCGCTCGCGTGAACCGCCGTGGTGCTTTAACGGAATAATCAAGGAGCAGAAATAATGAGCAAACTGGCAGGCAAATCAGCCTTGGTGACGGGTTCGGGTCGAGGCATCGGCCGTGAAGTGGCACTGAAGCTGGCGTCGGAAGGCGCGCGCGTAGTGGTGAACGATCTGGACGCCGAACCGGTCCAGGAAGTCGTCGAGCTGATCCGCTCGGAAGGCGGGGAAGCAGTCGCGTGCGTGGGCAGCGTGACGGCGCCCGACTTCGCCGAGCGCTTTGTCAAGACAGCTGTCGACCACTTCAAGGGTATCGACATCATCGTCAACAACGCTGGCTTCACGTGGGACAATGTGATCCAGAAGATGAGCGACGAGCAGTGGTACGCGATCATCGACTGCCATCTCACCGCGCCGTTCCGCATCCTGCGCGCGGCGCAGCCGGTCATCAGCGCGGCCGCGAAGGCCGAAGCCGCTGAAGGCCGCGAAGTGTTCCGCAAGATCGTCAACATCTCGTCGGGCGCCGCGGGCGGCAACGTGGGTCAAACGAACTATTCGTCCGCCAAGGCAGGTCTTCTCGGCATGACGAAGACGCTCGCGAAGGAATGGGGCCGCCTGAAGGTCAACGTCAACGCCGTCGCGTTTGGCCTGATCGAGACACGCCTCACGCAGGCACTGGCCGGCGAACAGTCGAAGACCGTGAACATCGAAGGCCGCGAGATCAAGGTGGGCGTGCAGCAGTCGCGCCTCGATAACGCGAGCCTGACGATTCCACTCGGCCGCCCGGGCAAAGCGCATGAGGCAGCGGGCTCGGTCTACCTGTTCTGCGTGCCTGAATCGGATTTCCTGTCGGGTCAGGTTGTATATTGCGGCGGCGGACCCGGCTCGAACTTCTAAGGACTTGCGCCGGTACTGTACCCCTGAGGAGGCGGCCGGTGTGAAGCTGCCGCCTTTCTTCCATCGCCCGCCTGGATGTGACAATGAACGATCATACTCGCTACCAGCCTCGCATGGCCTGGCTCATCACCGCAATGATGCTGTGCTTCATGCTGGTCAACTTTCTCGACAAGGTCGTGCTCGGCATGGTCGCGGTGCCGCTGATGGCGGAGCTGCATCTGTCGCCCGCGCGATTCGGACTCGTCGCCGGAGCGTTCTACTGGTTCTTTTCGCTCTCGACGGTGCTCGTCGGTCTGATCGTCGACCGCATCGCGACGCGTTGGCTGCTGCTCGTCATGGGAATTGGCTGGGCCTGCCTGCAAATCCCCATAGCGTTCGCGGGCGGCGTCGCGAGCATCATCATATGCCGGGTGCTGCTCGGGATTGCCGAGGGGCCAGCATTTCCGGTCTCGGTGCATGCGGTCTACAAATGGTTTCCCGACGACCGGCGCAACCTCCCGGTGGCCGTCATTGCGCAGGGCGCCGGTCTCGGGCTCGTGCTCGCGGGATTTCTGATTCCCGCAATCAGCGCGCATTGGGGCTGGCGCGCGAACTTCATCGTGCTCGCGGCGGCGGGCACGGCGTGGAGTCTCATGTGGGTGTGCTTCGGCAGCGAGGGCACGCTGCGCGACGGCGCGCGGCCGGCGTTCGGGCTCGCCGCAACACACGCCGGCGAGTCGCAGCGGCTGCCCTGGCAGAAGCTGCTGCTCGACCGCTCGGTGGTACTGCTTTTTCTGATGGGATTCTGCGCCTACTGGCTACTCGGCGTGACGCTCACCTGGGTGCCGGCCTACCTCGAAAAGGGACTCGGCTTCGACAGTATGGCGGCAGGCCGCTGGTATGCCGTCGTCACTGTCGCGGGCATGCCGTGCACGCTCATCATGAGCGCGCTCTCGCAGCGTCTTTTGCGGCGCGGCGTCGTCACGCGCGTGGCGCGTGCGTGGGTGGCCTGCGGCTGCATGGCGGTGGGCGCGCTGCTGCTCGGCGTGCTCGTCACAGCGCCGCTGCCAGCCACGTTCAAGCCGCTGCTGCTCGCGTTCGCCAGCTCGATGCCCGGAGTGGCCGTCACGTTGAGTCCCGTGATGCTCGGCGAGATCGTGCCGTTTAGCCAGCGCGGCGCCTGTCTGTCGTTCTTCACGGCGTTCGGCAATATCGCGGGTCTAGTCGCGCCGATGGTCATGGGCCTGTTCGTCCAGCACTACGGCGCCGACGACGTGCGTGGCTACGAAGCCGGCCTGCTCTCTGGCGGGGCGCTGCTTGCGGTGGTGTCCGTCGCGGGATTCTGCTGGCTCGATCCGGCGCGCTCGCGCGCAGCACTGCTGTGCTCGTCGGCGCGCAGCGTCGCGACAGCCTGACTCAAGTGGCAACCCCTGGCCTCATGCCGAGCCGATCGCGACGCGGGGGGGCTTTTCCGAGCGTGGGGGTGGTTCAGGCCTGCTTCAGCCTCAACCCCACCATCTCGGGCTCGCGCAGGGCGATCGACATGTCGCGTGCCCGGCCGACTGCCTCGTCGCGGCCGCTTACGTCGAGCTTGGCGAAAATGTTCTTGAGATGCCACTTCACCGTCTCCGGTGAGACGTTGATGACGCGCGCGATCTTCTTGTTTGGCATGGCTTGTGCCACTAGGCTGAGCACTTCGATTTCTCGCTCGCTGAGCGCCTCCATCCGTAACGGTTTGCGGTGAGGCGCGGGCATCGGCGCGCGCTTCGATGCCGCCAGGACGCGACGCACGTAGAACGCGATCACGGGATCCAGGACATCGTCGCGAAGCATTCGGTCGAGCAGGTTCGGCGCAAGCGGTGTTGCGTCGAGCAGCGAGCGCACGACTCCGGCGCGATGGGCGAGTGTCACGGCCGTGTGCAAATGCGCGCGCGCGGCTGCACCATATCCCCGCGCCTCCTTGGCAACGGCAGCCTGCATGTGCAACCCGACCAGACGCCGTCGCTTGTTCGAGCGCGTCGCGCGCTCTAGGAGGTCGTCGATCGCGAGGGACGCGCCGGTATAGTCGTGCTCGCTTAACATCACGAGCACACGGCCATGCTCCGCGAGCGCCTCCAGCTCCGCCTTCACGATTTCGCTCGGACCGAGGTGATGCGCCGCGGCTGTCTCGATACGGCGCAGCGTCGTGTGGGCGAGATCGGTTTCGTCCAGCGCCAGTTGCGTGCGCAGACGCATGATCAGCGAGAACACGATCAGCCGGTCGAGTCCGAGACGGGTGCCGTGGTCTTCGAGGCGGTCGAGCCAGGCCTGCGCTTCGAGGTGACGCCCGCTGAACCAGTGCGCTCCCGAAAGTGCGAAATGGGCGCGCAGGACGATGTCGGGGATCGCCGTGCGCTCGAGCAGGTCGATGCGTGGCTCGAGGAGCTTGCCGACGGCGTCGAGCTCGTTCATTTCGTAGAACACATGGCCGAGCGCGCCGGCCGCCATCGATGCCATCGCAACGAGCGGTGCGCCGGCTTCTTCCGCTTCCTTGAGCACGCCGCGCAGCACCGGCTCGGCCTCATTCGTACGGCCGTCGATCATCAACGCAATACCGTTGATGCAGCGGCAGGCGAGCGACTGCATCGGCGCGCCGTGGTGGACGTTGGCAGCGTCGAGGATCTTCCGCATCGATCCGAATTCGCCGCGGCACATGTACATCCACGACAGCACCGTGCTGCCGCTCGTCTTCATGCGGTCGGTCGCACCCGGCGGCGCGTCAAGCAGCCGCTCGTGCATCGCATGGATCGCATCCGGGTCGTCGCGTTGCAGCGCAAGGCCCGCGCGCATCGCATCGAGCGCGTAGCGCTCGTTCGCGTTTGCACGCTGCGCCTTCGACTCGAGTTGGTGCAGTGTGCACTCGAGCGCCTCGTACTCGCGGGCGTAGAGCTGGAGCTGGCCCGTTGCCATCAGCAGCTGGAAACGCGTCTGTAACAGGGTGTTGGGCAGGTGGCGCAGAAGTCCGGCGAGCTGGCTCAGGTTGCCGCGAGCCATCAGATCCTCGCAGCAGCCTTCCACCATGTCGGCGGCGGCGGCCGGGTCGTCGGCCTGCACCGCGTGCTGCACCGACTCGTCGACATAGCCGTGCTCCCCGAACCATTTCCAAGCTGTGGCATGCAAGGCGCGACGACGTTCTTCGGGCCACGCGCCAAGGCGCTCGAGCAGCACTTCGCGCAGCAGCGGGTGCAGGCGATACCAGGTTTCGCGGTCGTGGCTCGGAATCTGCGCGATGAACAACTCGTCGGCGTCCATGCGATGCAGCCAGTTCATCTTCTCGGCGACCGCCCCGGAATTTTCCGCGAGACGCGCAGCCAGCGACGCGCAAAAGCGGCTCGTCACCGCCACGCGCGTTAGCAGGTCGAGATCGTCGGGAGAGAGATGGACGAGCACTTCGCGCTCAAAATAGCTCGCGAAAGCCTGTGCATCGCGTATCCGCACGCGCGCGTAGGACCCACCGCCCCGCTTGGCCTTCAGGTCGATTGCGAACAGTTGCAGGCCCGCGACCCATCCGTCGGCGAGCTCGTGCAGCGTTTGTGCGTCGCGCGCCTCGATGGCGCCGAGCTGTTCGCGCAAGAACTGCTCAGACTCCATCGGAGTAAAGCGCAGGTCGTTCAGATCGAATGTGGCCACCATATCGTGTGCTTCGAGACGGCTAAGCGAGAGAGAGACCGGCCGGCGCGAGCCTAACGCGAGATGCAGCTGTGGCGGCGCGTAGTCGAGCAACCATTGCAGCGCGCGTGCGATGCGGCTGTCGTCGAGCAGATGGGCGTCGTCGAGCACGAGAACGAGTTCGCGGTCGCGTACGGCAATCGCTTCTACGAGCGTGATGATCCAATGTTCGGCGGCGGCGAGGTTGTTGTTGTCGCGGCCCATCAGCAAGGTGGCTTCGCTCACGATTGCGATGTCGATCTCGGCGAGGCTCGCGAGCAGGCAGTCGAAAAAACGCGCGAGCGTGTTGTCCTCGGGCGCGAGCGACAGCCACGCGACGTCGAATTCGTGGCGCATGAGCGCCTTGCGCCATTGCAGAAGCGTCGTTGTCTTGCCGCTGCCGGCAGGACCGTGAATCAGCACGCAGCGCGCGCGGCGAGCGTCGAAGAGCCGCGCTTCGAGCGAGGCACGAGATATCAGCTTGCGGGCGCCTCGCGGGGGCATCAGCTTTGCACTGGGCACGTGCTGTCCGCAAAGGGAAGGGACGGCGGGCGCTTGTATGACGGTGTGGACATCGGAAATTCGGCCATCGTCGACTCGCGCTGCGGGCGCGGATGCCCAGGAAGTCGTGAAGGCGCATTTGTGCAGGGCATTCACGGTTAACACCTCATGACAGCATCAATATAGAATCGTCATTCTATGTTTGGGTCACGTCGACTACAATCCCGATCGGCTCGGGGTTTGCCCTTGGAAGAACAAGCAAGCCCGCCGTTCTTTGGTGGATGCCACGTCATGAGCAGTCTGACTCGCAAGATTCCGCGTGGCACGGCCACAGAGGCTCCTGCCCTTGCCACACTTGCCGAACTGCGCGCGTGGAGCGACGCGGGCCAGCTTCCGGAACTGCTTCCGAGTCGCCAGGAGCGCGGGATGCGCGCGGCACTCGCCATGCTCGAAGCCGGCATCGTGCTGCTGCGGGATCGCTCGCTCGATGCGCTCTCCGTCGAGGCGGTGTGCCGGGCGGCAGGCTCGACTGTTGGAGCTTTCTATGCGCGCTTCGAAAGCAAGCGGGCCTACTTTCTCACGATCGAGCGGGTGATCTGCCTGCGCGCGCAGGCGAGGCTCGAGCGCTTCGCGGAATCCCTCTCACACTTGCCGGCGAGCGTTGATCGATTTTGCGAGGAACTGGTGCAGAACAGCGTGCAAGGGTTCAGGACGAACTTCGGCGTATTCCGCGCAGCCTTGCTGCATAGTCACGAGGACATGTGGACCCTCCTCCAGGCTACGGGTGACGATTTCCGGCGCGTGCTCGGCGCGCGAATGGCGCCGCTGCTCGTTCACGTGCCGCGCGCGCAGCGCACGATGCGCGTCCAATTCGCATTTACAGCACTCATGGGCACGATGGTGCACATCGTGCTGAACAATCCCGGTCCGCTCGGACTCGCCGACGACACGCTGGAACAGGAGCTCGCGCGGCTCGTTCGCCACTACCTGCGTGCGGAAGATTGAGCGGGCCCTGGGGGTATCGCGTCGCAGCTTGTGTCGGGACGCCTGCGTTTTGCTGTTCGCAACGCCCCCGTAATGCGTGCCCGCTGTGTGACTGGTCAAGCATCGGGGGCGGATTTCGTTGATAGAAGGGGCTATCGCGCGCAATGGCGACGTCGTGCCGTTAGAGCGCGAGGCGCGTCCGTCGCGCCTTGTGGGTTCTAGCGCTTTGCCAAGGGAAGTCGTGCCCTCAGAATCGATGGGTCATACCGAGGACGCCAAGAATCTGTTTTGTCCCCGTCTGACTGACGGTGTTGCCAACCCAGCTCATTGTCGAAGAACCATTGTTCTTGATGAAGCCAGCTCGCAGATATACGCTTGTTCGCTTCGAAAGATTGTGATCGTAGCCGAACTGAAAACCTAGCGCGTTGTCGTTCTGCGGGGAGCGAACCGCCCGTTCGATGAATGCGAGTTCGATCATATCGGCCGCGCTTGCCTGGATGTTCGCACCTGCTTCGATCACACTGAACGAGTGCGCGAGCCCAGCGACGGCGACGGGCGAACCAGTCGGTGCGGTACCCGGCTGCGTGTAAGTGTAGTTGGCCATCAGTTCCACGATGCCGATGTGGTAGGCGAGCCCGGCCACGTATTGCGTGGTGCCCGGAAGAGAAACCGGCACGGGGGCGAGCGCGGTCGTTTGAGAGCCGTGCTGGTACTTGTAGCCAAGGCCCACGTACAGGTCGCCGATCGTATAGTTCAGGCCCACATTGAGCATGTTGCCAGTCGTGCCGGGCAATGGGACGTTGGTGGACCCCGATAGTGCATACATCGCATACAGCTTGGCCCCGTAGAGGTTCGGCGACTGGTACATCACCGAATTGCTGCTGCGGCCCGTTGCGAACTGAGTAGCGAGCGTCGAGCGATCGAAGGCGAGCAGCGCTGCGGCGAGCGGCGAAAGCAACTCGTTCGCAAAGAATGGTTCGGTCGGATAAATCGCGTAGAAAGAGGGCTGATACTGACGTCCAAAGGTCAACGCGCCATACCTCGCATCGTTGAGGCCCACCCATGCCTGCCGATAGAACATCGTCGTGCTGTCGGCGAAAAACCCGCCGTTATTGGTCGTGAAGCCATTTTCGAGCGTGAAGATTGCACGCAGGCCATCACCGAGGTCCTCGCTTCCGCGCAGACCGAATGCGGACGCCGACGAGCCTCCGCTTCGCTCCGAGAAAGAATGGGTGCCCCCCCCGCTCAAATACTGCGCGAAGACGTCGACGGTTCCATACAGCGTGACACTCGACTGCGCCGCCGCGCTGCCCGCCGCGACGAAGAGCGCGGCGCCGCAAATACCGTGTTTCATGAAACGCATTCGTGTCTCCTCTTTCTCATTTTTGGGGCCTGCTGGGGTGGGAAGAAGGCGAAGCATCCAGCGCGCGAGTGCCTTTAACTGGACAGAGCGGCTGCTCCGAGGCGCCCGTGCGCGATGTTTTGGCTCAGTAGTCTGCAACGATCACGGAGCGCGCCACGCCGCCCTGCGCAGTTCATCGGGCGCGTCATTGACCCGCGCGAGCGGCAGACGCCGCGAGATCATTGCCTCGAAGCAGCGCTGTCTGTTCACGTGGAACGAAATACGGCGTGACCGTGGTTCGTAAGCTAAAGGGGGGGTGGTAGGCACACGCCTCCCCGAAACGGGGAGGGCGGGTTATCCCGGGCGCGTTTTTTGTTTCGTGACGGGGCGGGGAGTGGTTGGACCTTTCCCCCCAAACCGGGTAGGCGCCTTCCCTTGCCGGGTGGTCCATCATGACCACGACCTTGCGACGCAGTTTTTTTCCAGCGCCGGCTGTCGCGTCAAATCTAGGGAACTCGTCGCTCAGTTGAACCGCACCGTGTCCCGCGAAGACCGTCGGACCCTCCGCGAAACGGTGCACTGCTTCTTTGAACGCGAGTGCGCGCCGCGCCTCACGCGGTCGACGACCGTCGAGAAGATGGCCAGCATCGACGGTCTTTACATCGAGATCGGCGTGCATCCCGACCAGATCGTCCGGGACGGAAAGGAACTTGCGTTGATTTGGCCCGACCGGTGTGGGGCAGGGTCCGTGTACCTATTCTGATCCCTCTGTCTAACTACCTAATGGGCCCGAGGCTGATCTCCGGAAGCGAACGCGGAGGCTTCCGAACCCGAAAGCACCCCGCGGTCGCGGCCGCAGCGTGGGTAAAAACAAGACGGAGGCACTCCTTTGCGTGTGAGTCAGGCGTTACATCGTTCGATCAAACAGCGTCCCAACAAGGTTCCGACTCGCTTCCGGCGAAGGGACCAGACCGATCTTCGGCTAGGCGACTTTGTCCACGTCTGGCCGCAACACTATGCGGTGCAGGACCGTTACCCTGGGGGACGGCCCATGATGCGCGACCCTCATCGGCAACTAGCCGTTTTACGCGGCGCGTTTCAGCTTCGTGTGCAAGGAGAGTGCGATGAATAGACGCAAACCCGTGATGCAGTTTCTCATCGCCTTTGCGGCGCTCCTGACATTTCTATGTGGACTCGGCATCTGCTGCCTGTTGATGGTGCAGGACGAAATCGTGCATGTGGCGGCGTGGCGCGAGACCTGGCTGCCTGCTGTACGCGCGACCCTCGAGATGCGCGCTGATCTCAGGGGCGTGCGTCTTGCAGAATTCCGTCTCGCGACGCACTGCGAGACGGATCTGTCTGTCGCCGCCGAGCGGGCCGACGCGTTGCTCTCTCATATCCGGCGCGCGGCTCAAGCCTGGAAGGAAGAGAACGAGCGAATCGGGCGCAACCCCGTATTTGACGATCTAACGGCGCGCATCGCGCATTACCTCGAGCTGGATCGTCAGGTGCGCACCCTCGCTGTGCAGAGCCGCGAGCATGAAGCGCTGGCACTGCTGGCCGGTGCGGCAAACGTGGAAGGCGAGGTGATCGAGGCAGATCTGGACTTGCTCGAGGAGCAGGGCCGCAGTGCGACACAACTCGAGGCGCGCGCGGCCGGGAGGATCTATGGGTATCTGTTCGCTATGGTGACGGGCCTGTTGGTCGCCGTTATGCTGATCGCGCTCGCAGTTGTCCTTATCATCGTTCGAAGCATGGCCGCTCAGCAGGGAAATGCGCGCGCCGACAGCGCGCCTGCCACGGGCGTTCCCTCGACGTTTCGATATCCAGCACGGCGTGCCGACAACTGAGGCGTCCTCCACGCCGCAACTGGTTTTCGGGTGCCCCCGGCGTTCCGGCCATTCCAACGTCTTGGCTTCACTGCCGAGCCAATAGATGTGGCGAGTGCCCACCACCCACGTGCGCGGCAGCGGCGTCGGAATGCAGTCGCGTCGCAACTGTGCATCGCGGTCGAGATCTCGGCTGCGACCCAGCATCTGGGTGGCTCGATTTGTTCTTTGAACTCGCAGGGGCGCCAGTCGTCACCAGGTAGTTCGGTTGTTCAGGTGGCCGCCGCTTTTTGGATGCGAGCATCCGGCGTCGAGTTCCAGGGCTGAGTCGGACTTCCGCCGACAAGCGACGACCACGGCGCTCTTGCAGGCCTAGTCGCTTCGATATATAAGCCGGCTGAGCTGAATTCAATCGGCCGGCTTCCTTCTTTTTCGGTGTCGGACAAGGCCGATTTTTTTACATAAATCTACTTGTCCCCGTTTTCAAGCGGGCAGTGTGAGATTGGGTAAGTAGGGAGTCCAGGCCCGCAGGGATCGTTGCACGCGAGAGAGGAAAGGAGAAGGATTAAATCCTACTTACCGGAGGCTGGCATGAGAACGACCCAGCAAATGAGCATCACTTTACCCAACGAGATGGCCGAGTTTGTGCGCACAAACGTCGCAAGCGGCGATTACGCGTCTGACAGCGAAGTGCTGAGAGACGCGCTTCGCGCGCTCCGCGAGCGTGACCGTGCCGTCGAAGCGTGGCTGCGAAACGAAGTCGTCCCTACAGCGCAAGCAGGGCTGCGGATAGCCAGAACGTGTCAACGCCGAGATCGGCCACGAGCGGTCAGGTGTTGATCGGAGATTGCTGCCGTTTGAGCGACAGCAATACATCTGTAGCCGACGGACAACACCCTGTCTTACTCAAGTTGAAAGCGACCCTGATACGTCTCGCGCCCTTAACGTAAATCAAAATAAGTCTGTCAACCCGGAAAGTCCAGGCGGGAACGGACCCTTGGATCTTTCGATCGCCGAGTGAACACATTTATTCGCGATCCGAACTAAATAGAATCGTAAATTCGCATAATTCCGCATTAACTTTGTCAACTCGTATTCTTGACTCCGAGTCACTGACTTAAGTATCTGGTCCCATGGAACAAGCTAAAAAGCCTCTGGAGCCGATCAGCATCGTCCGGCCGCGTGGCTCGCATCGGATCGATACGTTCAGTCCGAAGATGAACCGAAGGCTGACGCTATATCGACGTGTGAGTTGGATTTGTAGGTTCGCATTTAGACGGACCCGACTATCCGCTCTTTTTGCGAGCGCGCTGAGTATGTTCAGTACGACGGGGATCGGCGGCTCGCGGATTTCTTGGTCGGGTATCAAGACAGTCAGGAGATTTTTTTCATCGCACGAACTTTGATCCGAAGCTACTCAGAGGAAATAACTGCCGCAAGGAACGCATCTGCGATCACCGGTCTGCCGAGCAGGAAGCCCTGCAACGTGTCGCAGCCCAGCCGGGTCAGATACATTTGTTGCGCGGCGGTCTCAACGCCTTCGGCAACGATCCGCAGATTGAGTGCCCTCCCCAAAGCTACGATGGATGAAATGATCGCCGCGTCCTCCGTGCCGTCGGCAAGGTCGCGCACGAACCCACGATCGATTTTGAGCTCGGTCGCAGGCAGGCGTTTGAGATAGAGCAAGCTCGAATAGCCGGTGCCGAAGTCGTCGATCGCGATCTGCACGCCGGTTCGGCGCAATTTTCGAAGAACCATCAAACTGAAGTCGACATCGCGCATTGCAGTCGATTCGGTTACCTCCAGGATCAGGCATTTTGCTGGCAGGCCGTGCCGATGCAACGCGTCCCGCACCGCCTGAGTAAGACCCTCATGGGCGAACTGTATGGGCGACAGATTGACAGCCATACTCCAGTCGGTGTGACCCAAATCGTGCCAAGCCTTCAACTGTCGGCAACTCTCGTCCAGCACCCAGGCGCCGATTGGCACGATTAGCCCGGTCTTCTCCGCAATCGGAATGAATCGCTCCGGGGGCATGAGCCCCCGAACCGGATGATCCCAGCGTAAAAGGGCCTCCGCTCCAACGGATGGCCCACTCGGAGCCCTAAACTTAGGCTGGTAATGAAGGATCATTTCGCCTCGTTGCAGTGCCGAATGCAACTCATGCGCGATCTGCATCTGTTCATACAAATGCGTTTCCATCGAAGTTTCGAAGAAGCAATAGCCGCCACTACCGAGCGCCTTGGCGTGATACATGGCCAAGTCTGCGTTGCGTAGCAGTTCTTCCTGATTCGCACCACCGTCAGGAAAGATGGCGATGCCAATGCTCACCGAAATTTCGACGTCGTGGCCGTCTACCAGAAACGGCTTTTGGATCGCTCCGATCAACGCTTCTGCGAATTCGGCGACGGCCGCCGCATCTTTGAGGGAAGACAGCAGCACGAATTCGTCGCCGCCTACGCGCGCAATTGTTTCGTGAGGCCGTAGACGCGCGCGGATGCGCGTGGCGACGTCGATCAGCAACTCATCACCAACGCGGTGACCAAATGCATCATTGACCGCCTTGAAACCGTCTAAATCCAAGAACATGAGCGTGAACCGGTCGTCGGCATGGATCGCGTTTCGAACCAATTCTTCGAGCCTGTTCTCCAACTGCATGCGATTGGGAAGTTCGGTCAGGCTGTCGTGCAGTGCAAGATGCGCAAGTCTGTCGTTCGCCGTTGCCAGCGAGGTCGCCAGCGCGGCGGTTTGAGCCTCCATGCGTATGTCGAACAAAGAAATCGTCAACGCGATCGCAATGACGGCCAGCGTCACGACCATCGTCACCACCGCAAGCCAGCCATGGTTTGCGCCGTTTTCGGCTACGCTACACACACTGCCTATGGGGAATCGGGCGGCCGCCATTCCAACGTAATGGATGCTCGCGAAGACAACGCCCATCACCAGGGAAGCACTGCTGCGACGAAATAGCATCATCGATGTGCGGCCCCGCAGGCGAAACGCGAGCCAGAGCGCGGCGCCAGACGCGATGATCGCAATCGTCACCGACATTGTCGCCAGCGTCGGGTCATAATCGATTGCCGGCCGCATTCGCATGGCCGACATGCCGGTGTAGTGCATACCGGCGATAGCGAGGCCCATCATCACCGCGCCGACGATCAGGCGCGGTATCGGCAGTACGTCCTGACGAACGAGCCATAGCCCGAGTGCCGATGCTGCAAATGCTAAGAGCAACGATGCGACGGTGGTCAGGGGGTCGTAGCCGAGCGGGATCGGCAAATTGAAGGCCAGCATGCCGACGAAATGCATCGACCATATTCCCAGCCCCACCGCGCACGCGCCGCCGAGAAGCCACCACTGGGTCGTCCGGTCTTTGGCGCCGGCAATGCGCCCGGTCATATCAAACGCCGTGTACGCAGCGAGAACGGCCACGAAAAGCGAGCAAACGACCAACAGCGGATTGTATGTATGCGGAAGCATCGATCGTTTTTCGTGCGAACACTGCTAGAAAATCGCGTCATGAGCCTATTGAGGCGGCACACGATTCGTCCGATCTGAAAGCAAAGCACCAGTCCGGTTTCGTCACTCGTTAGACGGAAAATGCCCAAGACGCGGGCTATAACCCGTGAGCATCAGTCTGGCAGAAAGCGCCTTCTGGCGCTAAGGCGTGCCGAAAGGGGGCCGTCACTGACGCGTTACATAGCTATCGCGCTATGGAGAACTATCGAATCGGCAAACCAATAGCTAGCATTATTCGCGCCCGCTCGCCCTTTGCCACCGGTAGTTCACTATCCAAGATGGGAGGTAGTCGCGAGCTTCCTGGAAGGGCTCCAGAGGCGTAAGTCGCGCGCGCAAGACGGTTCTGATCGTCTGCGTGAACCCCACGGTTATTCTTGGCAACACTCGCGAACGCCCGTTAAAGCCGAAGTGCACGTATGGATGTTAGACAGGGTCGGCCATGAAGGGACGGTCAAGATCGTCGTCCAGTTCGGATGGCCGAGGGCTCATCTGCCCTCATTCAATGGCCGTTTTTCAGCGAACGAAATGCGGGTGGTACCGCCTCAAGCGGCCACGAACCGTCGTTCAAGATCGACCGCGAGGCGGCACGCAGAAGTCCGCTTCACGTCCGAGACCAGGCAGCGGATCGTTGGACTCTCGATGCTCGAGATCTCCGATATCGAGCATGCGCGTGTGCCGGTTGGTTCTCAGCTAAAGATCGTTGCGAGGAGCGAGTATGAGCGTACCCGACGAAGCATGAACGCGTGCAGCGCGCGATGAGCGCTTTCCAACGTCCCGTCCTCCTGCCTGCCGTTCAATGTTTGGAATGGCGTCCAAACGAAGTTGTAAAGGCCGAATCCGGATACATTGCCAGAAACGACTCCATACGCGGCGTCAGTTCCGTTAGTGGAAGCCACGGATACATCAGCAACTCCTGTAATGTCTTGAGCATCACGGCGCCCGGATCGTCGATCACATCCATGCGCTCGATGCAAATATGCAAGCCGACGATTTTGTCGGCCCCGTCGGGCATGCGCTCGATGCGCCACCGGTACGTACCCTTGCCGAGCCGCAGGGCACCGTTGTCCTTTTGTCGCATCGCGACGAGCCACGGCATCGTGCAGATGCCATCGTTATTGACTTCCGGCGAGGTACACACGTAATAAGTGCGGCAACGTTCGAACCGATCGCCGAAGTCAGCGACCAGTGTTTTTGCGATCGCAGTCGCGCCGGTTACGCTGCGGGGAAAGTCGATTGCATCGGTTTCGATCGAAAACGTCAGTTCGGCATCGCCGGCGAAGCAATCAAAGATGAACTCTGGCCGGTTCTGGTCCTTTGCGCGGATATAGCATTCCAGAAGCGAGCGGACGGAAGAGTTCGAGATTGCAGGGTTCATGGCTAAAATCTCCATTTTTAAGCTTTACCGTATAATTATTTTTAAAAGGTAACTACCATTAGCATCTAGGAGTTTGAGTGTCATGCCGAAACAGATCGACGAATCCGCTCTGACGATTACCAATCCAGCGTGCCTCGTCGACGGGACGGACACCGAATTCCGCCATCTGATCAATGGTCTGCTGCCGTTCGCGGCACGGCTCCTGTCCGTGCGCGACGGCTTTGGGACACTCATCGGGCTGACCGGCATCCAGTATTCGCTGCTCGTCTCCGTCTCGCATCTCTCGCACGGCGAGTCGGTCACGGTGAATCGTCTCGCGGATCATCTGCATCTGAGCGGGGCGTTCGTCACTATCGAAACCGGCAAGCTCAAGAAGCTCGGCTACATCGACAAGCGGTCGGACCCCCACGACAAGCGCAAGATGCGCCTGACGGTGACATCGAACGGGCTGAAGCTGCTGCGCGAACTCGCCGCGACGCAGCAGCGCATCAATAACGTGCTGTTCGAGGGCGTGACGAAGACCGAATTCAGGGCGCTGTGCTCGGTCGTCGACAGGCTCGTCGCCAACGGAGATCGCGCGACGCTTGATCTGTCGCATCTGATCGCACGACGGGAAAAGTCTTGACCGCGTCGCGCACCGCATGACTAGTGCGCGGCCCATTGAATCGAGTTCGGATCGATGCCTTCGAGATGCATGTCCCATAGCGGACTCAGCGCGCGCAACCTGATCACGGTCTCCTGAACTTGCCGGATCACCTCGTCAATTTCCGCTTCGGTGGTGAAGCGCCCGAGCGTGAAGCGAATCGAGCTGTGCGCCAGTTCATCGCTGCGTCCGAGCGCGCGCAACACGTATGACGGTTCGAGCGAAGCCGACGTGCACGCCGACCCCGACGACACCGCCACACCCCTGATGCCCATGATGAGCGACTCGCCTTCCACGAAGGCAAAGCTGACATTCAGGTTATGCGCGATACGGCGCGTCAGGTCGCCGTTGACATAGACCTCGTCCAATTCCAGAAGCCCCGCGAGCAGCCCGTCGCGTAACGCGCGCACGCGCCGGCTCTCCACTTCCATCTCTTCCTTCGCGAGCCGAAACGCTTCGCCCATGCCGACGATCTGATGCGTCGGCAGCGTGCCCGAGCGCATGCCGCGTTCGTGTCCGCCGCCGTGCATCTGCGCTTCGATGCGCACGCGCGGCCTGCGTCGCACATACAGCGCGCCGATGCCTTTCGGGCCATAGACCTTGTGTGCGGTCACCGTCAGCAGATCGACGCCGAGCGCTTCGACGTCGATCTCGATCTTGCCCGCCGCCTGCACCGCATCGCAATGAAACACGATGCCTTTCTGCCGGCACATCGCGCCGATTTCGGCGATCGGCTGTATCACGCCAGTTTCGTTATTGACCATCATGACGGAGACGAGGACCGTATCGGCGCGCAGCGCCGCGCGTAACGTGCCGATGTCGAGCAGCCCGTGTCGTCCGACATCCAGGTACGTGAGCTCGAACCCTTGCCGCTCCAGTTCGCGGCAGGTATCGAGCACTGCCTTGTGCTCGGTTTTCGTCGTCACGATGTGGCGGCCTCGTCCCTTGTAGAAATGGGCCGCGCCCTTGATCGCGAGATTGTTTCCTTCGGTCGCACCCGACGTCCAGACGATTTCGCGCGGGTCCGCGTGCAGCAGACCGGCGACATGCCTGCGCGCTGACTCCACTGCCGCTTCCGCTTCCCAGCCGTAGGCGTGGCTGCGCGAAGCAGGGTTGCCGAAGCGCTCGTAAAGATACGGAATCATTTTCTCGGCCACGCGCGGATCGACCGGCGTCGTGGCACTGTAGTCCATGTAGATGGGGCGTGAGGTCATTGACCGTGTTCTCTCGTAACGGAAGTTGGCCACAGTGTAGCCCGGACGTTTGCTTCGTCAGCCCGACACCCATTCGCCGAGTAGGGTTGTCTTTCATACAAAGCTTTTTTAACGAGGGTAAACGATAGCTTGAACAGCTTGCTCTGTTGTCATGTAATAAAAGCTATAGAACAAAGCTAAAAAAGAATACTTTATGGGTCTGATAAAGGCGACGCGGGAGACGCGGCGCGAAGGAGAGCGAGATGAAAGACAGCATCGTACGGCCGTGCGGCGATCCGGAAGTGCAGCGTCAGTTCCGGTCCGCATTGTCCATGTTTGCCACGGGCGTCGCGGTCATCACGGCGCCGAGGCACGAAGGCGCGCCGATCGGCATGACGGTCGCGTCGTTCAATTCGGTGTCGCTCGATCCGCCGCTGATTCTGTTTTCGGTGGATCGCCGCAGTCTGAGCCTCGCCGATCTGTGCGCGGCCAGCAGCTACGCGGTCAACGTGCTCGAAGAATCGCAGCAGGACATGTCGAACCGATTCGCGAAGGCCAACGGCGACAAGTGGAGCTGGCGCGACGCCGCCACGAACCCGTGCGGCGAACCGGTCCTGCTCCCTGACACGCTCGCGACCTTCGAATGCGAGCCCTATGCGCAATACGACGGCGGCGATCACGTGATCTTCGTCGGCCGGGTGATGCGTCATCGAACGCGCTCACAAGGACGCCCGCTCATTTTCTTCGGCGGCCGCTATCACACGCTCAACGGCGTTCACGCAGCGTCGGCCTGACACGACGAACCCACTTATTTCTGGAGAACATCATGATCAAGAACGGCACTCAGCACATTGCGTCATTGCGCGACGGACGACAGGTCTATCTCGACGGAAAAGCGGTCGGCGACGTCACCGCGCATCCCGCGTTCCGCAACTCGATTCGCAGCTACGCGAATCTGTACGACTACCAGGCGCGTCCGGAAAACGTCGAGAAGATGACTTTCGTTTCGCCCGATTCGGGCAATCGCGTGAGCCGCATCTGGGAACTGCCTACGTCCTACGAACAGCTCGTCGAGCGGCGTTCCGCGCTCGAAGCGTGGACGGAACTGCACTTCGGCTTCATGGGCCGCTCGCCGGATCACGTCGCGTCGTGCATCTCGGGCATGGTCATGGGCATCGACCTGTTCGAGCAATACGACCCGGCGCGCGCCGGCGCGTTGCGCGACTACTACAAGTACGCCCGCGACAACGATCTCTTCCTGACCTACGTGATCGTCAATCCGCAGGCGAATCAGTCGAAGTCGGCGCACGAGCAGGAGGACAAGTATCTGGCGGTCGGGATCGTCGATCAGGATGCGGAAGGCATCACCGTGCGCGGCGCGAAGATGCTCGCGACGAGCGGCATCATGGCGAACGAAGTCTTCTGCAGTTGCATTCAGCCGCTGCGCGAAGGCGACGAGATGTACGCGCTGTCGTTCGCGATCCAGATGAACGCGAAGGGCATGAAGGTGATGTCACGCAAGTCGTACGAGGAGCACGCGCAATCGGTGTTCGACAACCCGCTGTCGAGCCGTTACGACGAGAACGACGCGGTGCTGTACTTCGACGACGTCAAGGTGCCGTGGGAGCGGATCTTCGTCGCGGGCGATGTGTCGATGTGCGCGAAACAGTTTCATGTGACGCCCGCGCACGTCTATCAGAACTATCAGTGTCAGGTGCGCCTGATGACGAAGCTGCGTTTTCTCGTCGGGCTCGGTCTCAGGATTTCAGAAGTCAACGGCACGAACGCGTTTCCGCAAGTGCGCGAGACGCTGGGCCAGCTCGCATCGGAAGCGTCGATGGTCGAAGCCTATGTGTACGGCATGGAAGCGAAGGGCAGCGTGGTCAACGGTTATTACGTGCCCGACCGCAACATGCTGTACAGCTCGCAGGTGCTCACTCAACAGCTCTATTCGAAGATCCTCACGGCGCTGCGCGAGCTCGCGGGCGGCGGAATGATCATGCTGCCTTCGAGCGTGCACGACTTCGAGAACCCGGACCTCGCACGCATCATCGAGAAGACGCAGAAGTCGCGTATCTGCAGTGCGGAAGAACGCGTGAAGTTCTTCAAGCTCGCGTGGGACGCGGTCGGCTCGGAGTTCGCCTCGCGTCATAACCAGTATGAGTTGTTCTACGCGGGCGCGTCGTTCGTGACCAAGGGTCATGCGTATCGCAGCTACGACTGGCGCCGCGCGACCGGTCTCGTCGACAACATGTTGTCGAGCTATTCGCTTGATTCGGAACTGGCGAAGACGCGCCAGGCCGCCTGAGACCGATTCGACGCAATCACCGATTCCCCACAGGAGAAGCACATGGCTATCAACAAACTTCACGACGAGTTTCATGGACTCGACATGGCCGAAGGCTGGCAGTTGCCGGAAGGCTATGCGCCCGGCTCCGGCGCACAGGAATTGATCCTCTCCGGCGCGCTCGATACCGGCAACAAGCGCGGCAGCCGCACGCGATTGCTGCGCCTTCCCGCCGGCATGCACACGACCAAGCCGTTCGTCCACGACTACTGGGAGGAAGTGTTTCTCGTCGAAGGCGATCTGACCGTCGGCAATGACGAGAAAGGCGAGGGCGGCAGGCCCTTCGAGGGCTACACGTACGCGGTGCGTCCGCCGGGCGTCTGGCATGGTCCGTTCAAGTCGAGCGGCGGCTGCGTGCTGCTCGAAGTTCACTACTACGATCCGGCCTGATCATGCTGCCCGCTCTCGGTTCATTGCGTGCCCAACTCGCCGATGGCCGTCTCGATGCCGCGTCGCTTCTCGCGTCGTGCGTCGAACGAATCGGCGATGACTCGGGCGAAGGCAAGCGCGTCTTCCCGCACGGCGTGAGTGCCGCGGCAACGGCCCAGGCGACGGCGAGCGATGCGCTGCGCCGTCAGGGCGTCGCGGGTCCGCTCTCGGGCATTCCGGTGTCGGTGAAGGATCTCTTCGACGTACAGGGCGAGATCACGCGCGCCGGCAGCCGGGTCCTTTCCGAGCAGGCCGCCACGCGTGACGCCGTCGCGATCGGCAGATTGCGTGCGGCGGGCGCGGTGTTCGTCGGGCGCACCAACATGACCGAGTTCGCGTACTCGGGCCTCGGCATCAATCCGCAATACGGCACGCCCGCGAATCCCTTCGACAGAGACGCCGCGCGGATTCCCGGCGGATCGTCGTCGGGCGCGGCCGTGTCGGTGACCGATGGCATGGCTGCGGCCGCGATCGGTTCGGATACAGGCGGCTCGTGCCGGATTCCCGCAGCGTTGTGCGGACTCGCGGGCTTCAAGCCGACAGCCGCGCGCATTCCGCTCGAAGGCGCGGTGCCGTTGTCGTCGAGCTATGACTCGATCGGTTCCATTGCGCCAGGCGTCGCGTGCTGCGCCGCGCTCGATTCGATCATGGCAGGCGATACGGAACCCGCGGCGATCCTGCCGCTGCCGTTGAGCGGGCTGCGGCTTGCGCTGCCCACGCACATCGTGCTCGACGACATGGACGCGCACGTCGTCGCCGCGTTCGAGCGTGCGATTGCGCGTCTGACGGCGGCGGGCGCGATCGTGCGCGAAGTCTCGTTCGACAGCTGGCGGCACCTTGCGGCGATCGGCCAGCATGGCGGCCTCGTCGCGGCTGAAGCATGGGCGTGGCACGTCGGACTGATCAAGCGTCATGCCGATGAGTACGACCCGCGTGTGATCGCCCGCATCCGGCTCGGCAGCGAGCACAGCACCGCCGAGTACCTGCGCAATCGGGCGCTGCGTGCGCAGCTATGCCGTCAGGCCGACGAGGAGTTGCGTCCCTTCGACACCATCGTCTGCCCGACAGTGCCGATCGTCGCGCCGCGTATCGCGGACCTCGACGAGGAGGCCGCGTACACGTCGACGAATCGCCTGCTGCTGCGCAATCCGTCGATCGCCAACATGCTCGATCTTTGCTCGGTATCGATTCCGTGTCACGCGAACGGCGACGCACCCGTGGGACTGATGTTGATGGGCCGGCACATGAACGATCGCCAGTTGCTCGCGATCGGCATCGGTGTCGAGGCTGTCGTGCGTCCGCAATGATGCGGCGTTCGTCGCAAATACATATCAGGAGACTTCCATGTACAGACAACTCGCGTGCACCGCCATGTGCGCCGCGGCCGCGATGACGGCGAATGCGGCCGGCATCAGCGACGGCGCGGTGAAGATCGGCGTGCTCACCGACATGTCGTCGATCTTTTCCGATATCGGCGGGAAAGGCTCGGTCGTGGCGGCGCAGATGGCCGTCGACGATTTCGGCGGCCAGGTGCTCGGCTCGCCCGTCAAGGTGATCAGCGCGGATCACCAGAACAAGACCGATGTCGCCGCGACCGTCGCGCGGGAATGGTTCGACAATCAACAGGTCGACATGGTGCAGGACCTGTTGCCGTCGTCGGTTGCGCTTGCCGTGTCGAACTTGGCGAAGGAGAAGCACAAGATCGCGATCGCGAGCGGCGCGGGCACGACGAAGCTCAGCAACGAGGCGTGCTCGCCGTACACGATCCAGTACTCATACGACACTTACGCGCTGACGACAAGCCTCGTCAAGGCGATGGCGCGCGCCGGCGACAACTCCTGGTACTTCCTGACCGTCGACTATGCGCTCGGCGCGTCGCTGAAGAGCGATTCGGCCGCTGCGCTGAACGCGGCGGGCGGAAAGGTGCTCGGCGAATCGAAGCATCCGATGCATGCGGCGGACCTCTCCTCGATTCTGCTGCAGGCGCAGGCCTCGCACGCGAAGGTGATCGGCCTCGCCAACGCGGGCGCCGATACCGTCAATGCGATCAAGACCGCGCGCGAGTTCGGTATCAACGCGCCGGGCAAGCAGAAGATCGCCGGCCTGCAAATGTTCATCAGCGACGTTCACAGCCTCGGCCTCAAGTCCGCGCAGGGCATGATGCTGACGACGCCGTTCTACTGGGACCGCGACGATGCGAGCCGTGCATGGTCGCAGCGCTTCTTCGCAAAGACCGGCCGCATGCCGACCTTCATCCAGGCGGGCGTCTATTCATCGACGATGCATTACCTGAAGGCCGTGCAGGCGAGCGGCACCGATGCATCCGATGCCGTGCTCGCGCAGATGCGCAAGACGCCCGTCAACGACTTCTTCGCGACCCACGGCGTGATTCGCGCGGACGGACTCATGGTGCACGACATGTACATCGCCGAGGTCAAGAGCCCGGAGCAATCGAAGAAGCCCTGGGATTACTACGCGATCAGGCAGACCATTTCAGCACAGGACGCTTATGCGCCGCTCGGCGCTGGCCATTGCCCGCTCGGTGCGGGAAAAGTCGCCGCGGGACAATGAGGAGCTACTGATGAAGGCCATCACATTCAACATCGAAACGCGCGACGGCAGCGTCGAGCGCCCCATTTCAATCGACAC
This sequence comes from Caballeronia novacaledonica, assembly GCF_900258035.1. Lineage (GTDB taxonomy): Bacteria > Pseudomonadota > Gammaproteobacteria > Burkholderiales > Burkholderiaceae > Caballeronia > Caballeronia novacaledonica. Next base: position 309,820 of record NZ_OGTP01000004.1, read on the forward strand.
GCTCGTCATCGCGGGCTGGACCGGACGCGACACGGAAGCGATGGAGAAGCATATTCGCGAACTGGAAGAACTGGGCATCAAACGGCCCGCTTATACGCCAGTGTTCTATCGCGTCGCGGCCGACCGCTTCGGCCCCGCATCGATGATGCAGGTGACGGGCGAGGAGAGCAGCGGCGAAGCGGAATTCGTGCTTGTGAAGGACGGCGGCGAAGTGTTTGTCGGCGTTGCCTCGGATCACACGGACCGGCAGGTCGAAGCCTATGGCATCACCGTGTCGAAGCAGATGTGCGACAAGCCGTGCTCGAACACACTATGGCGCTTGAGCGACGTGGCCGGTCACTGGGACGCGTTGCTGTTGCGCTCGTACGCGACGATCGGTGGCGAGCGCGTGCTCTATCAGGAAGGCGAGGTGACCGCGATGCGCTCGCCGCGGGACTTGCTCGACCAGTTCGCACAACGCGGCGGCGAGTTTGTTGACGGCACCGCGATGCTCTGCGGCACGCTGGCGGCCATCGGCGGGATTCGTCCGGCGCGGCGCTTCGAGACTGTGCTCGAGGACCCGGTGCTCGGGCGCGCGCTGCGGCACGCATATGAGATCGAGACGCTGCCGGTGCTCGGCTGAGGAGAGCGCGATGACGCATGCGGACATGATTTTGGAAACAAAGGGTTTAACCAGGCAGTTCAACGGCTTCACGGCCGTCAAGGACATCGATCTTCGCGTGCGGCGGGGCACGATACACGCGCTGATCGGGCCGAACGGCGCGGGCAAGACCACGTGCTTCAACCTGTTGACGAAGTTCCTGACGCCGACTTCGGGGCAGATCTTTTTCGACGGCCATGAGATCACGCGCGCAGCGCCCGCGGCGATCGCCCGCAAGGGCGTGATCCGCTCGTTCCAGATATCTGCTGTCTTTCCGCATCTGACGCCCGTCGAGAACGTGGCCATCGCCTTGCAACGGCCGCTCGGGGTGTCGTTCCGCTTCTGGAAAAGCAGTGCGATGCTGACGCGCTTGCGAGAGCGCGCGCTCGACTTGCTCGGCGAGGTGGGCCTCGCCGCCTACGCCGATGTAAAGACCGTCGAACTGTCATACGGCCACAAGCGCGCGCTCGAAATCGCCACGACACTCGCGATGGATCCAGTTTTGATGCTGCTCGACGAACCGACGCAGGGCATGGGTCACGAGGACGTCGATCGCGTGACGGCGCTCATCGCGAAAGTATCGAAGGGAAGGACCATTTTGATGGTCGAGCACAACATGAAGATGGTGTCGAGCATCGCGGACACGATCACGGTGCTTCAACGTGGCGAGATTCTGGCGGAAGGCGATTACGCCGCCGTCGCCGCGAACCCGCAAGTGAAGGAAGCGTACATGGGGACCGAAAATGAATCGCTTGCACATTGAAACGCGGGATGACGCCGGCGTCGACACTGTGATATGCGAAGACGCGCTGCGCGTCACGGGCCTCGAAGCGTGGTACGGCGAATCGCACATCCTGCACGGCGTGGAACTGCGTGCGGCGCGCGGCGAGGTGGTCACGCTGCTCGGGCGCAATGGCTCGGGCCGCAGCACGACGCTGAAGGCGATCATGGGCTTGACCGATGCCCGTAGCGGCTCGATCCGGATCGGTGGCCGCGAGACGATCGGCCAGGAGCCGCAGGGCGTAGCGCGTCTCGGCGTCGGCTATTGCCCGGAGGAACGGGGCATCTTCGCGGGACTTTCGTGCGAGGAGAATCTGTTGCTGCCGCCGCGTCTGCCGAATGCGGAAGGCACGCCGATGTCGCTCGAGGAAATCTACGCGCTGTTTCCGAACCTGGCCGAGCGTCGCGCGAGTCAGGGCACGCGTCTGTCGGGTGGCGAGCAGCAGATGCTTGCGATCGCGCGCATTCTTCGCACCGGCGCCGACCTGCTTCTGCTCGATGAAATCTCGGAAGGGCTCGCACCCGTGATCGTGCAGACGCTCGCAAGGGTCATCAGGCTGCTGAAGTCGCGCGGCTTCACGATTGTGCTCGTCGAGCAGAACTTTCGCTTCGCCGCACCGCTCGCCGATCGCTTCTATGTGATGGAGTACGGACGCATCGTCGATGCTTTCGAGTCGGCCCGTCTTCCTCAAAAAGCGGCCACGCTGCAAGCGCTGCTCAACATCTGACCGGAGCGAACGTCATGGAAATCCTTGGTATGCCGCTGCAGGCGGTATCGGGCCAGCTCGTGCTCGGTCTGATGAACGGTTGCTTCTATGCGGTGCTGAGTCTCGGCCTGTCGCTCATTTTCGGCCTCTTGAACGTGATCAACTTCACGCACGGCGCGTTCTTCATGCTCGGCGCGCTGTTCGCCTGGATGGGCACGAACTATTTCGGCTTCGATTACTGGCTGATGCTCGTCATCTCGCCGCTGGCGGTGGGTGCGCTCGGCGTGCTGGTCGAGCGTTCGATGCTGCGGCATCTGTACAAGCTCGATCATCTTTACGGACTGTTGCTCACGCTCGGCGTCACTCTGATCTTCGAGGGGCTGTCGCGTTCCGTCTACGGCGTCTCTGGAATGTCGTACGCCGCGCCAGACAGTCTCGCGCGCGCCGTCGATCTCGGTTTCATGATGCTGCCCGCGTATCGCGCATGGGTTGTCGTCGCGTCGCTTGCCGTGTGCGGTGCGGCGTGGTGGGCGATCGAGCGCACGCAGCTCGGCGCGCTGTTGCGCGCGGCGACCGAGAATCCTCGCCTCGTCGCTGCATTCGGCGTCGATGTCCCGCGCATGGTGTCGCTGAGTTACGGCTTCGGCGTAGCGATCGCCGCGTTCGCGGGCGTGCTGGCTGCACCGGTCATGCAGGTGTCCCCGGTGATGGGGCAGGGCGTGATCATCACCGTGTTCGCCATCGTCGTGATCGGCGGGATGGGCTCGATCGCCGGATCGGTGCTCACGAGTCTCACGCTCGGCATCCTCGAAAGCCTGACGAAGCTGTTCTATCCGGAGGCGTCGGCGACCGTGGTGTTCGCCGTCATGGCGCTGGTTCTGCTCGTGCGTCCCGCCGGGCTGTTCGGTCAATCGAAATGAGGTGTCTCATGCATAACCGCTTTGCATTCGTCGTCGCATTGGCCGTCCTCGCCGCCGGGCCATGGCTCGGCGCGTATCCGGTCTTCATGATGAAGCTGATGTGCTTCGCGCTGTTCGCCACCTCGCTGAACCTGCTGCTCGGCCATGTCGGCCTGCTCTCGTTCGGTCATGCGGCGTTCTTCGGCGTGGCGGCATACGTCGCGGGCAGCGCGTTGCACGATCACGGCTTGCCGCCCGAAGCCGCGTTGCTGCTCGGCGCGTGCGTCGGGGCGGCCCTCGGCTTGGTAATGGGCTTGCTCGCGATTCGCCGCAAAGGCATCTACTTCGCGATGGTCACGCTCGCGCTCGCCCAGATGATCTATTTCTTCTGCGTGCAGGCGCCGTTCACGGGCGGCGAGGACGGCATGCAGGGCGTGCCGCGCGGGCGGCTGTTCGGCGTGCTCCCGCTCGACGACGACCTGACGCTCTACTACGTCGTGCTGGCCCTCGGTGCGATGGCGTTCGCTGTCATCGGCCGCGTGATCGATTCGCCGTTCGGCCGGATCCTCGGCGCGTTGAAGGAGAACGAGGCGCGCACGATTTCGCTCGGCTACGACGTCGATCGCTTCAAGCTGCTGGCGTTCGTCATATCGGCTGCATGCGCGGGACTCGCAGGCGCGATGAAGACACTCGTGCTCGGTTTCGCCACGCTATCCGACGTGCACTGGACGATGTCGGGCACCGTGATCCTCATGACGCTGCTCGGCGGTCTCGGCACGCGCCTCGGACCGGCAGTCGGCGCAGTGATCGTCGTCGGGCTGGAGACGAAGCTCGCCGGGTTAGGCACTTGGCTCGCGGAGGTCACGCATATCGCGTGGTTTCAGGGGCTGGGCGAATCCGTCAGTATTGTGACTGGGGTGATGTTTGTCGCTAGCGTGCTGCTGTTCCGGCGCGGCATAGTGGGGGAGGCAGCGCAGTGGCTCGGGCGACGTGACCGTGAAGGGAGCCGCTTGCGCGGGCGTCTGGTAACGCACGACAGCGCCTAACCCACCAAAGCACCATCATGCCGCCAGCACAGTGTCGGCTTCGCAGCCGGAAGTCGACGTTTAAATTCTCATTCGGCGAATGGCGTGAGAGAGTCGAGTACGGCAGTGCGAGTGGCATCGCCGCGGGGCTCAGCGCCATGTCTCGATTTTCTGCAACCGGCCAGTAACTGTCGTTCACATGGCGCCAGCGGACGCCATTCGAGCGGCCGGTACCCTTCAACTTGGGACGTCACCTGTCAAAAGAATAGGTCGCGCCTTTCTGTCGTCTTCAAAACGGTTGCCGTCTTGAAGGACCACGCGTCTGAAAAGCACGGCAACGAAGCGTCGACTCGATCACGAACTCGGGGCAGTGAACACTAAGCTGGCTTTCGCAGGAAGCCCTGGTTTCTACCTTGACGGTTCGGAGCGAAACCGTTAGCCTGAAGCGTCTCGTCCGCAGTTTCGTAAAACACGCCGATTTTCATGATCTCGCGCGCCTGCCGCGCTGTGGCAATTGGACGGCCGAATTCGCCCGCGATGCGCACCAGTTGCTTGATCTGTTCGACGGAACTCATCTTTCCCGTGCGCGTCTGGTTCCATAGAACGTCTTCGATTCCGCATCGCACGTGCAAGCCCAGTGCCATGCCGATCATGTTGATCGGCAACACGTTTAGCACCGAGCTCTCGACAGTAATGATCGCGCCGTCAGGTGCGGCGCGCAGGAAGTTGGCGAGATTGTAGATATTCGCTTGATCCATGCCGCCGCTGATCGCCACCCAGTTCATCACGAGAGGACCCTTGTATAGGCCACGGCGGATCATTCGCTCGATCGTCTCGAAGCTATTGATGTTGTAGCACTGGAACTCGCTCTGGATGCCGGCGGCGGTGAGCCGACGGATATGTTCCTCGACCCAGCTCGGGTTCGAAGGCACGATCATGTCCTTGTACGTCGCGTACAAATGCGGAAATCCGCGCGACACGCCCCGAAAGTCGTCGAGCCCGGCATGTTCCGTTACATTCATTTGCGTGGTGTTTACGGTAACGGTCACCTGATCGGGCTTTGGGTCAAGTTCGGCGAGCATATGGCGCGTATCGTCGCTCAGCCACTTGGCGGCCTGGCCTTCTTCCGGCGCGAAGCTGATCGAACCGCCGACCTGAATCACCATTTCCGGCACGCGTTCGCGCACGCCGGCAATAAGCTCGTTGAACATGGACAGCCGTTTGCTGCCGCGTCCGTCCGCTTCGCGTACGTGCAGATGCAGGACCGTTGCGCCGGCTTCGTAGCAATCGACGGCCTTCTGAATCTGATCCTCCATCGTGATCGGAATGTCTTCGGGGAAGTCAGCCGGAATCCAGCCAGGCGCATACGGCGCGGCCGTGATAATCAGCGGTTGTTGGTTCTCGGGATACAGGTGGCCATCAAGAAAGTTCATGGTGATGTCTCGATCAAAGTTGAGAGGTCCTATGACTCGATGATCCGGCATCAAGGAACGTTCCACTTTACCTCCGATGCCTGTGATTTATCGTTTCACGACTAAAGTACAACTAACTAGATAAAGTAGCCAAGTCAGTGTTAGCGTCGACGGGATCAGTCTGCCCGCTTCGCTTCCGCGATGCTAAAGCGTCTGCCAAGGATGAACACTGAAAGGGGCAACACTGCAAGTAACGGAAGCCAGTGCAACGCATCCCTGAGCCCGAAAGCATCGGCTGCCGCGCCGGTCAGGAAAGGACCCGCCGCAAGTCCAAGAATATTGTTGAAGAGTGTGAGTGTCGCGAAAGCGGAACCGTGAATGGCGGGCGACGTTGCTCCCGCGACGATCGGGCTGCACGTGCCGAATGAACTTGCAAGAAAGAACACCGCTGCGCCGAGCAGCACGAGCTGAAACGTACCTTGGGGCACCCGAAACGCAATCGTGAGCAACACACCCAGCGCAAGGCAATAGGACGCGGCCATGTTCCATCGCTTGATCGACGAACCGCCGCATACGCGATCGGTGATCACGCCGCACAGGAGTTGTCCCAGTCCGCTGACGAGGACGAGGGCCGCCGCCGTCAAAGCCGCCTTGCTCACGGACATGCCCCAGTAACGGTTCAGGTAGCTCGGCAACCACACGAACAGCGTTCCCTGGATAAAGACCTGCAGCGCACAGCCGAGATAGGCGCAGAACACCGATCGACTCGGAAAAATGGCTGCGATCAGCGTGCGTAGCGGCATCTTCGCGGAACCGTAACTGACCGGCTCGGCATCGTCGGGATGAGCGCGTGCGAGCCTTTTCTCGCTGACCACGCAGCAGTACACGACCAGCAGTGCAAATCCAAAAATCGCCATCGCGCCCATCGACCAGCGCCAGCCGAACTGTGTCGCGATGACGCCGGACAACGAGACGCCGAGCACGGAGCCGAACGCGGCAGCCGATGTGAAGCCGCCAGCGATGCTCGAGCGCATATGCTTCGGAAAGATGTTCACGAGAATCGCAATACCGACGCTGCCGTACGCCGCCTCGCCGACGCCCACGAAGAAGCGGGCGACCAGCATTTCTTCATAAGTGCTCGCGATAGCGCATCCCAGCGTGGCGACGCTCCACAACCCCGCCATCAACGCGATGCTTTTCACGCGTCCCCAGCGGTCCGCGAAAATCGAAAACGGCAGCGTGAGCAGGCCGACCGTGAACGGAACGACGCTGCTGATCGTGCCGAGATGCGTGTCCGACAACTTCCACTGCGTTTTCAGAATCGGGAACAGCGCATTGAGTGCCTGTCGCGACATGTAGTCGGACAGCAACAGGCAAAACATCAGGGCGAATACGATCCACGCATAGGTTCGTGCGGATGCGCGTGGGGCGGCGGTCGTTTCGGCTCGCATATCCTCGGCCGTGTAGAGATTCATCGGGGTGTCTCCTCCTGTGATTGAACCACTTCTTCGGAGAAAGCGTATCACTCGATCTGATTTATGTCGACATTAAACGATTAGGGGTTAGACCTCACGTTTGCACGCACACGGGATGAGCGATGTCGCCGGCGAAGCCTGGCGCGACTTGAGCTGAGGATTGGTATGAATGCACAGCGGGCGCACCGGTCGCGCCGGCGCGCGGGCTTCAGTCCTGCAAAGCGGGCGAGGTATCGGGTTTGGATCGCCCTGACCGTCTGGTCGCGGAGCGGGAGACGGGCGTGACCGCCTGAACGGCGGCATCGCGCGCTTCGTCGAGACGTTGCGCGGCAAGAGAAAGCAGCGTTTTATTGTCGCGTCCGACAATGGCCTTATGCAAGGCGCGCCAGCGCTTGAGCGAGAGGCGGATGGACTGAGGTTGAGCCACCATGCTTAGCCGCAGATAGCGCAGCGTTCTGAGAGAAATGGATTGCAGCAAATCGACGAGCAGTCGATTGCCGCACAGATCCACCGTCGCGAAATTTAAAAGAAAGCTCTCGACCGCATAGGCGTCCGGCGATTCATCGGCCGCTTTGACTAGTCTCGGTAGCCGATCGGCCAACAGCGTCTCCAATGCCTCGGGGCTCTCCTCGGCGACCTGTTCCAGCATCGTCAAGTAAAGCACGCTGCGCACGCGAAAGATGTCGCGAAGCTCTTTCTCGTCCGGCTCGGTGACGATCGCGCCACGTCGTGCCTGAAATTCGACCAGACGATCGCGCTCCAGGATGCGAAGCGCTTCGCGCACCGGTGCGCGGCTCACGTGCAGCACTTCGCTGATGTCCTTCTCGAGCAGGCGCTGGCCTGCCTTCAGCAGGTCGAGTGTGATTACGCCGGCAAGCCGCGCTGCGATCTGCTCGGCAATCGGCGCGGAAGCGTAAGCCCAGTCCTGGCCGCGCAGCACGGCGCGCTCGACAGCGAGCATCAACGGATTTTTCGGCGTCAGCAGCGCGGTAAGGTCGGGGAGATTCTCGGTCTTGTGTCGGGGCATGCAGAGTGAGTGACGCACTTTAACGGTGATGTCCCGATTTTATGATCCCGATCGGAGTAATGTCGACAAAAATCTCGTCTAATTCCGGTTGGCGTACTCTCCGCCCGCGAGTGCGATAGCTAGGCCGATGTTACGCCTTCGGTTTCCGACAAGCGATCGTCCGTCGCGATTGGTGCAAGGTTTTCTTCAGCCGCAACGATACGCAAAACATCGCGATCATAGCTTTGCATCGCAACTACGAAGAACAGGGCCGCCAGAAGGCTGCACAGCGGCGTGAGCGCCAGTGCGTGCTGCAAACCCCATCGATCGGACAACACCCCTGCGAGAAACGGTCCGACCGCCAGTCCGAACATGTTCTGAAATAGCGACATAACTGCTGCGCCGGTCGAGCGCATGCCGGGATGGACGACGTCCATTGCGACGCCCGCCACGATACCGACCGTACAGTTCATGAAGAAAGCGCCGATCACGATCAGGATGAATTGCGCACCGCCGATAAAGGAACCGCCGAACGCCACGATGAAAATCGCGCAGGTTGTCACGCACAACATCGACAAAGCAGGCAGCTTGTTGCGTGGCGTGCGTTGCGTGAGACGCCCGACCGTGATGCCCCAGAAAGTGCAACTCAGCGCGCTGACCAGCACGACGCCGGCGGCCGCTTTTGCCGCTGCTTCGACGTTCATGCCGTGATAGCGATTCAGATAACTGGGAAGCCACGCCCACAGCGCGGAGATGGTAATTAATTGCGCGGCCGCGCCTGCACAAACGAACAGCAAGGTGCGCGTGCGCAGCATGGTCTTGAAGATATGCGCGAGCATGCCACCGGTTCGCGGCTTCTCGAATATCAACGTGACCGTATTGTAGTCACGTACGCGCAGATAGATCAGCGCGAGCAACAACCCGGGTACGCCGACTACGCCGAATGCAGCTTTCCAGCCCCAGTGCGCCGCGATCATGCCGCCGGGAAACACGCCTAGAACGGAGCCGAGCGTCGGTGCGGCAAAAAACACGCCGAGCGCCGCGCTGCGCAGCCGCTGCGGGAACAGCGTCGCAATGAGTGCCGCGCCCACCGAGCCATAACCCGTTTCCCCGAGTCCCACGACTGCGCGCGCCGCGAACAACTGACCGTAGTTGCCGGTGAACATGCACGAAATCGTCGCGAGGCTCCACGCTATCGCCATCGCAACAATGCTTTTCACCCGGCCAGTGCGATCCGCTATCAGCGCAACCGGAATGCCGCCGGCCGCGACCACCACCGAAACGATCGACACCAGCGAACCGAGTTGCTTGTCGCTGAGGTTCCATTCGCTCTTGATATGCGGAAAGAGCGAGACGATTACTTGCCGGTCGATGAAGTCGAACAACATGAGCGCGAAAGTCATGGCGAACGCGAACCACGCTTCGCGGCGGCCCGTCACGTAGCGATCGCGATGGATGGCCGATTGAAGATCGGGACTCAAGTGCATGCGTCGTTGTCTCCTAGAATACGCGTCGGTGCCGACGCTGAATCCGAATCTAACGCGCATCGAATCCGGTCACTTCGCGAGTCGCGCCAGACACTTCACATTTGATGCCATGTCGACTCCGTTCAGCGTTAACCCGCGCTGTCAGGAAATGTTTAGTGGATGACCCCATCGGTCAAGTCGAAAACAAGGCACGACTCTAGACTGGCTTCACCGAGTGACTGTTTTTAGTTCGATGAGGCAGGTCATGCTGAGCAGACGTGAAGTAGTGGTATTGAGCGCGGTGCGCTCCGCAATCGGAACCTTCGGTGGTGCGCTGGCCGGGTTTGACCCGGTGGATCTCGCAGGAAGGGTCATGACGGAAGCGATCTCGCGTTCAGGCGTGGATCCGCAGGCGATCGAGCACGTGATCGTCGGCAACACGATCCCGACTGACGGCCGCTTTGCCTACGTGGCCCGCGCCGCTGCAGTTCAGGCCGGATTGCCTATGCGAAGCGCGGCAATGTCCGTGAATCGACTGTGTGCGTCGGGGTTGCAGTCCATTTTGACGACCGCCCAGAACATCAGGCTGGGCGATTGCGAGTATGGCGTGGGCGGAGGTGTGGAGGTGATGAGCCGCAGCGGGCATCTGCTTGCATCGTTGCGTAACGGCGTGCGTATGGGCGATGCGAAACTCATCGACATGATGCTTGCAACGCTGACCGATCCGTTTGGTGCGGGACATATGGGCGTGACTGCGGAGAATCTCGTCTGCAAGTGGAATATCACCCGCGACGAGCAAGATGCGTTCGCGGTGGAGTCGCATCGGCGGGCGGCGCAGGCGATTGCGGAAGGGCGCTTCGCATCGCAGATCGTGCCGATCGTCACGCAGAAGCGTACCGGCGAAGTGGTTTTCGATACCGACGAACATGTGAAGCCTGAAACGACGATGGAGTCGCTCGCGAAGCTCGCGCCTGCCTTCAAAAAGGACGGCTCGGTCACGGCCGGCAGCGCGTCGGGCCTCAACGATGGTGCGGCCTTTCTAGTGCTGGCCGATGGCGCTGTCGCAAGGTCGGCGGGGCATGTGCCGATGGCGCGGCTCGTGTCGTATGCGGTCGTGGGCGTGTCGAACGAAATCATGGGTGAAGGACCGATTCCCGCGACGAAACAAGCGCTGAAAAAAGCGAGTTTGTCGCTCGGTCAGATGGATGTGATCGAAAGCAACGAAGCATTCGCTGCACAGGCGATAGCCGTGACGCGCGGCCTCGAACTCGATCCGCAAAAGACTAACCCGAACGGCGGTGCGCTCGCGCTAGGGCATCCTATCGGCTGTTCTGGCGCGGTTCTCGTCACCAAAGCAATTTATGAGCTGCAGCGTATCGCAGGCCGATACGCGCTCGTGACGATGTGCGTAGGCGGCGGGCAAGGGGTCGCGGCGATATTCGAACGCTTGTAGGCCCAGGGTTTATCTCGGGTCGTTTTCGAATGATGGTCGTCTTGATGACGCACTGATAGTCGCGATTCTCCGTCATTTGTCCCCGCATGGAGCATCGCGGTTACGCAGTCGGATCATCCTATCGATAGAAAAATTCGGTATGCAAATAAAAAATATCGAGTCAGGGAGGTTTGCCTTCAATAAAGCCGATGCGAACCAAACGGAGACGAAATGAGGAGTGCACGATTTGCGATTTTTGTGCTTGCGCCGCTGGCCTGCGCGCCGGCATTCGCGCAGAGCTCGGTCACGCTGTATGGGATCGTCGATACGGGCGTCGAATACCTGACGCACGCCACACCAAGCGGCGGCGCGGTCGCACGTATGCCGGTGATCGGCGGCGGGGATGTTCCTTCGCGCTGGGGTTTCAAGGGATCGGAAGATCTCGGCGGCGGGCTCAAGGCAATTTTTACGCTGGAGAACGGCTTTTCCGTCTCTAACGGCGCCTTCCAGCAGGCGAGCCGGCTCTTCGGGCGTCAGGCTTATGTCGGTCTGAAGAACGATTGGGGACAGCTCACTTTTGGCCGCCAATACAGCATGATGACCTGGGCGATGATCGATGCGAATATCGTAGGCGCGGCAGGGATCGGCAGCCTGGGATCGCTCGACAGCGCGCTGCTCGCGGATCGCTTCGATAACGCCGTCTCCTATACGGGCACGTTTTATGGTTTTACCTTGGGCGCGACCTATTCGTTCGGGCGCGATTCCTCCACGACCGTGAGTTGCGGAGGGCAGGTCGCAGGCGACGCGGTCGCATGCCGCGGTCTGTCCGCAATGATCAAGTACGACGCGAGCAACTGGGGTGTTGCAACCTCATACGAAGAATTGCGTGGCGGACCAGGCTCCGCGTCCAATGCCGTGGTGCCGGGCGCGCCGGGCGTCGCGTTCACCAATTCCGGCGACACGGACCGCCGCTATCAGGTGAATGGCCATCTCGCCCTCGGGCCGGTGCGCCTTGGTGCGGGCTGGATTCATCGCCTGCTGCATGGCGACGTGCGATCGGTCAAGACGGATATCGAATGGCTTGGTGCATCGGCGTTGTACGGCGTGTGGCAGTTCGATGCGCAGGTTTCCCATATCGGCAACGCCACAGACCAAGCAGACGGCACGCTCGCCGTGCTCCGCGCCAATTACTACCTGAGCAAACGTACGTCCGTGTACGGCGTCGCGGGTTATATGAAGAACCACGGCAGGAACGCGATCTACTCCGTATCGGCGGGCACGGCTGTCCCGGCTGCCCCGTTTGGCGGATCGAATCAAATGGGCTTCGAACTCGGCATTCGTCAGACATTCTGATCGCGGCCACAAAATACCGCCGAGGCAGAAGGCTCATCGATATATTAATGTCGGCATAAAACAATATTAACGTTATGTTTCATGAGAGGACGCTCGCGGCGCGACCCGTCCGCTTCATCATCAAGGACTCTTCAACATGGCAAAAGCAATTCGCTTCAGTGAAACCGGCGGCCCCGACGTGCTGCGTCTGGAAAGCGTTCAAGTAGGTGAACCCGGCCTTGGCGAAGCGCGCGTGCGGCATACGTACGTTGCGGTCAATTTCATCGACATCTATTTCCGTACCGGACAATATCCGCTGTCGCTGCCGAATGGTCTCGGTTCCGATGCCGTAGGCGTGGTCGAAGCCGTCGGCGAGGGCGTGGGCGATATCAAGGTGGGCGACCGCGTCGGCTATTTGCTCGGACCGCAGGGCGCGTATTCCGATGTGCGCGTGATGCCTGCCGACGTGCTGATTCCGCTGCCCGATGGCGTCAGCGACAAGACGGCTGCGACACTCATCATGAAGGGCATGACGGCGCAATATCTGTTTCGTCAGGTCTATCCGCTCAAGGGACACGAGACGATTCTTTATCACGCGGCGGCGGGCGGTGTTGGTCTGATCGCATGTCAGTGGGCGCGCGCGCTGGGCGTCACCATGATCGGCACCGTCAGCACCGACGAGAAGGCCGAGATCGCCATGGCGAACGGCTGCATGCATACCATCGTGACGTCGCGCGAAAATATCGCGGAGCGGGTGCGCGAACTGACGGATGGGAAGGGCGTGGATGTGGTGTTCGATTCGGTCGGCAAGGACACATTGGACGCCTCGATCGACAGTCTTCGGGTGCGTGGCACGCTCGTAAGCAACGGAACGTCGTCGGGTCCCGTACAGATCGATACGCGCGTGCTGGCGCGCAAAGGTTCGCTGTGGGTGACGCGCCCAGCGATGATCCATTACGCGACGCCGCGTTCGCACATGCTGTCGATGGCGCGTGAGCTGTTCGATCTCGTGCTTGCCGGAAAGATCAAGAGCGAACCGGGTCAGATGTTCGCACTCGCCGAAGCCGCCGACGCGCATCGCGCGCTCGAAGCGCGCAAGACGGTGGGTTCCACGGTTCTCGTACCGTGATATCAGTGTCGACGCACGGCGCGACGCCGTGCGCGACTTTCCTTCGCGCTGCATCCGAATTGCGAGTGATACCAGCGCGAAAACGCGCTCGGTGACGCAAAGCCGAGCAGCGCCGACACCTCCGTCAAAGGACGATCACCTTCGATCACATGCCGCGTCGTCAGTTCGCGGCGCACGTCGTTCAGAATGGTCGAGAAGCTGTGGCCTTGATCGGCGAGCCGCCGTTGCACCGTGCGGCACACCATGCCCATATGCTCGGCGACTTGCTCGATGCTGCATCGTCCACTCGGCAGCAGTTGCAAAATGGTCCGCTGCACGGCTTCGAGCGTGGTCGCGTGCGAACGGATCGATGCGTCGACCAGTTGTTGCGCGTAGCGCGCCATTGCGACGTCGGCCAATGGATTGCGTGCATCCAGATCGGCCTTCGAAAAAATGATCGCATTGAAATCACATTCGAATTCGACACAAGGCCCGAAAAAGCGCAGATGTGTGCGTGCATCGCGCGGCGCAGTATGTTCGAAGCACACTCGCCGCGGACGCCAGTCGTCGCGGATGAGTTGGCGAATCAGGCGCACCATCACGCCGAGCGCGAGTTCGATACGCTGACGTGTCGATTGATGCGCATTGCCCGCCCTGACGGATTCGCGAACGATGACGAGCCCGTCGCATTCTTCGATTGTCAACGAGAGTGCATCGTTGAGAACCGGTTGATAGCGCATCAACATGCCAAGCGAATCGCGCAGCGTCGGTTGATCCCGCACGAGCAGACCCACTGCACCTAGGTTGGACAACCAGCGCGTTTCGGCCATGCGCAAGCCAAAGCTCTCGTTTCCGGATAACGTCGCGGAGGCCTGGAGCAATTGACCGACACGTTCGACAGGAATCAAGACATCGGGATCGTCGAGCACGGAGGGTCTGAGTGCGGCATCGAGCAGCATGCGCACGGGGTCGAGTGCCGAAGCACGTGCCACCTCACGGTAGTTGGTTAGGCAAGCGGCGCGAACGAGGGATGACATGTTGAAAGTAAAATCGTTGTCGTTAGTGGATAACGCCGTGACGTTCATCGTCAAGCGCGCCAAGCCCGGCTCGCTCACACTGAGCGTGCATTTCAATCCCTATTTGCCGACTCAGGACATGACAGAATCGATTACCGTGCTTATCGTTCCAGGTCTGCGGGACCACGTTGCGGACCATTGGCAAACCCTCCTTGCGGCGAAGCTGCCGCGGGTTCATACCGTCGAGCCGCTCGAACACAACAAGCTCGGTTGCACCGCGCGCGTGGTGGCGATCGCGCGCGCAATCCAGTCGATCGACGGTCCGGTGATCGTCGTCGCGCACAGCGCGGGCGTGATGATGCTCGCGCATTGGGTTAGTCGTCACGATTCGTCGATGATTCGCGGCGCCTTGCTCGCGGCGCCCGCCGATCTGGAAACACCGATGCCCGCGGGTTATCCGACCATCGACGCATTGAGCGAGCATGGATGGCTGCCGATCCCGCGTGCAATCCTGCCGTTCCCGAGTATCGTCGCGGCGAGCAGTAACGATCCGCTCACGCGCATCGAGCGCGCGCGCGATTTCGCGCAGGCATGGGGAAGCCGCTTCCTCGAACTGGGCGCGGCAGGGCACCTGAATCCTGCGTCCGGACATGGTGAATGGCCTCGTGCGGAAGAACTGTTGAGCGAACTGCGGTAGGCGATCGACACGGCTCTTGAAGCGTGTCGTCATCCTTAATAAATAGATCAGTAAGGACGGTCTCCCACGATCCCCGCGCGCTCCATCTTGCGCGGTGCAGGCCAGTAGTCCATCACCGCATAATGCTGTGTCGAGCGGTTGTCCCAGACGGCGATGCTGTTCGGCTTCCATCTGAAACGCACCTGATACTCCGGAATCAACGCCTGGCTTTGCAGATAGTTGAGCAGGAGGCTCGCGCCGGGTGTCTTGTCGAGTCCGTAGCGAACGTTGTCCGGCGTGTGATAGTTGACGAAGTGCGTGGTGAAACTACCTACATAAAGGATCTTTTCGCCGGTTTCCGGATGCGTGCGCACAACGGGATGCTCGACATCCGGATTCTGCGCCGCGAGCTTTCTGCGTTCGTCCGGTTCCATTGCCGCACCGAACGAATGTTCGATGCTGCTCTTCGCTCTTAACCCTTCGATTCGCCGCTTGACGTCGTCCGGCAATTGCCGGTAGGCCTCGACCATATTTACCCAGATCGTATCGCCGCCCGTTTCGGGACACTCTATGCAGCGCAACACAGCCCCCATCGACGGTTCCGGCCGCCACAACCCATCGGTGTGATAGTTGTTTTCGTAGGGGTTTTTCGCTTCGGAGCGGTAGATGCGCACGAGGCCCGGATGCTCCGGATCGCTTCCCGCCACCGGATGATCCTCGAGGTCGCCGAAGCGGCGTGCGAAGGCGACGTGTTCCGCACGCGAAATGTCCTGATCGCGGAAAAACAGCACGCGATGCTGCAACAGCACCGTCCTGACCTCCGCAAAAAGCGAGTCGTCGCGTGACACCTCGCCCAGGTCGACGCCCGACACCTCCGCGCCGATGCAGGCGGTGAGTTTTTCAATCTTCATCATCTTGCGTGTCTCCATCGTTCTTGGATTTACTTCAGCATAGCGTCTTTATTTATTTATGTCGACATAAATAAATCTGAGTGAGGCTGTACACCGAACGCCTTCGAGAAAGCATCGACGAGATATTCGCCGATAGGTAGCGCCGAGGTCGCCGCAGGCGAGGGCGCGTTGCACACATGCAGGCTGCGTTTCGACGGACGAATTAGGAAATCATGGATCAATGCGCCATTCGACGACACCGCCTGCGCGCGCACGCCGGCGGGATACGGTTCGAGATCGTCGATGGAGAGCTCGGGGCAATACTTCTGGCACAGCGCGAGATAGCCGCTTTTCCAGAGCGAGTTGCGCACCTCGGACAGGCCGGACGGACCATACGTTTTGAGCATTTTCCAGAAGCCGCCGAACGTAGCCATCTCCGCCAGATCGCCGAAGTCGATATCGCGCCAGCGGTATCCTTCACGCGCCATTGCAAGCACTGCGTTCGGGCCGACAGTCACATACCCGCCGATCATGCGCGTCAGATGCACGCCGAGAAACGGCAGCGCGGGGTCCGGCACCGGATAGATCAGATGCCGCACGATATCGTTTTTCGACGCGGGCAGACGGTAATATTCGCCGCGAAACGGTACGATGCGAAAGTCCACGTCGAGCTTGCACATGCGCGCGAACCGATCCGCCATCAGGCCCGCGCAGACGATGGCGTGCTTGGCGCGAAAACGCGCTTGCTTGGTCGTCACGGTGACGCCGTTCTCGTCTTCGCTCATGCCGATCACCTCCTGACACAGGAGCAGGGTGGCGCCGTTTTCGTGCGCCACGCTCGCCATCGCGCGGGTTACGGACGGGTAATCGGCGATTCCGCTCGATGCCACGCGCATCGCCGCTTCGCCGACAATACGCGGCTCCTCGCGCGTCAGTTCATTGCGATCGAGCCACTGCGGCCGGAGTTGGTTCTGCCTGCATCGCTCGAACAGGTCTTTGAGACGCTGCACTTCGATCGCATTGGTCGCGACGATCAGCTTGCCGCACTGCTCGAATCGAATGTCGTGGCGCCGAGAAAACGCGTAGGTCGCGGCCGCTCCACGTCGGCAGAAATCCGCCTTCAGACTGCCGGGCGCATAGTAGACGCCCGCGTGAATCACGCCGCTGTTGTGCCCTGACTGATGCACGGCGAGCGCATCTTCTTTTTCGAGCACGAGCACCTTGAGCGACGGATACCGCTCAGTCAACTGCATCGAGGTCGAGGCGCCGATGATGCCGCCGCCGATTACGATCACGTCCGCATCGGCATTTCGCAGGGAGACATGAGCGTTCATTGCGCGAACACTCCGCGCTGACGCATCAGTTCCCGGTGGAGTTCCGGATGCTTCTCGAACGGTGCACGTCCATGCAACCAGAAATAGTTGTTGGCGACGATCAGTTCGCCCACGGGCAAGCTGATTTCCTCCGTCGCCGGCGAGGTCTCCATCGAATTCGACATCGCGTGCAGATAGCGCGCTTCGTCGAGTGTGCGCGGTTGCACGAACTGGTCGATGAACGACATCGACAGACCGAACGCCGATTGGAAGAACAGCGGACGTTCGACAGCGCTGCTCACGTTCTTCGAACCGGGCGCCTTGAAGACGAAGGGCAATGCGCCCATCGGATCGAGCGCGAAATCGTCGCGTTCGGCCCAGTCGTCGAGATGCAGCAGGCGCGACTCGCCGCCGGTCGCGTTGGTTTCGTCGAACTTCATCATCAGCAACCAGTGCGTTGCTTCTTCGACGTAGGTCCCGTCGGTGTGGAGCGAGAACAGGCGGTAGGCTTGGCGCAGATACGAGTCGCTGGCGTCGGTGTCCTTGACGAGAAAGCGGGCGTAGTAGGTGCCCGACATCGCATCGTGATTGCTCGGGCCGATCAGATGCGCGACGGCGGTGCCGAAGCGCACGTAATCATCGCTATCGGATGTGGTGCCTTGCACGCCGAGCGTAAAGCCGCCGCTAGTGCGGTCGCGGACAATCTGCGTGAGCAGTGCGCCGAACTCGTCGCCGAGCACGCGGTTCAGTTCGTGCGCCAGCATGAAGCGCATGTAGGGCACGTATTGCAGGTTCTGCACGTCGACGTTCTTCACGGCTTCGAAAAACCGCTCGAGCGCAGTTCGATCGAGTTCGATGCGGCGCAGGCGATCGTGCTGTGGATGCGCGTGAATGCTGAATAGGGGCTGGGTAACGTTGCCTTCGACAGGTGCGTTCATATTCGACTCCGTTTGATGGGTGTCGATATTTCACGCTGTTATGGTGTTCGATTAAACTGGCTAAAGTGAGATTTTTAATCGGGAAGAGCGAATAAATGGACAGCCGTCAGTTGAAGGTTTTCGTATCGCTGGCTGAGGATCTGCATTTCGCGCGCACGGCTGATCGACTGAACATCGCGCAGTCCGTGCTGAGCGATCAGCTCAGAAAACTCGAAACCACGCTCGGCGTACGGCTGTTGAACCGCAACAAGCGTGCAGCGGTTACGCTGACGAATGCCGGCGAAGTTTTTCTGCAGGAGGCGTTGCTCGCGCTGCGTCAGCTCGAACGCGCGGAAGCTGTAGGCCGGCTCGCGGCACGTGGTGAGGCCGGGAATGTTTCGCTCGGCTATGTCGGCTCCGCGGTGTCCACGGGTTTGCTTCCGGCGACACTCAAGCGTTTCCGTGCCGGTTGCCCTAAGGTCGAAATGGACATCATGGCGATGGAAACACCCCGCCAACTCGAAAGCCTGCACGACGGCCGACTCGACGTAGGTTTGCTGCGTTCGCGCTCCCGTTACCCCGACGGTGTGGCGGCAACAGTGTTAATGCGTGAGCAATTGATGATCGCACTGGCGGCGGATCATCCGCTGAGCCAATCGGCAACGATTCGTCCGAGCGCATTGCGCGATGCGGCCTTTATCGTGCCACAATTCAGCGAAAGCGAAGGCTTCGCGGAGAATTTGTCGAGTCTCGGCCGTCTTGGCGGATTCGATGCTGCGCCGCGCCAGCGCGTCGCTGATTTCATGACAGCGCTGTGCATGGCGGCAGCGGGCTACGGCGTAGTGCTGGTTCCCCAATCGATGAAAGCGTTTGCACCAGCGGACATCGTATTCCGCCCGATCGCGGGTTACCCTGAGCAAGCGGAACTTGCCGTTGCCTACAGGGCGCGCGAGAACGCACCATCGGTCAAGCGTTTTTTGGAGACCGCACTCGGTTTAGCAAGGCTATGAGATTGAGTGTTGTCTGGCGGGTTAGCGGGGAGATCGCAACGACGTAACCGGTCACGAAAGGGCACCCGCTCGGACCGTCAAATTGACATTCGCGTGTCCAGTCCTTACTTGAAGCGGCCGTTGACATCGCGCTGACTCTAAAGGCGGTTCAGGGTCGCGATGTGCCGTCGATTAGCTAAGTATCCGCGATGGTGCTCGCTGACCTACAACGAAGGCCCTTGTTGTCCCAGCAGACGAGAAAGCCTTACTGATGCCTGTCTGAGCAGTTCTGCGAATTGTTCAACTCGTTGTTTCGTAACCCGGACGCTCGGACCAAAAATACATAGCGAACCGGCTACCTGATTGGCGCCGTTGAAGAAAGGCGCTGCGACGGCCACCGCCCCTTCGATCAATTCGTGATGACTCGTGCCGAAGCCCTGTGCGCGAATTCGTTCGATGTCGCTCAGCATCGCTGCCATATCTTCATCTGGATCGACGAGATAGCGCCGCAATTCGTCGGGCGTGAGCTGCATCTGCGAAAGAATGGTGCGGCCGCTCGCTCCGCGCACGAGCTTCTCGCGATAGCCGATGCCGCGTCGAAAGCTAAGCGGCTGATTGCTCTCCAGTTCCGCGACGCAAAGCCGATACGTATCGTCTGGAACGAAGAGCGCGACGGTTTCGGACGTGGCCTCCCAGAGACTTCGTAGCACCGGCTGCGCGAGCTCGGCGATTCTATGGTCGCTCAGCCAGACATGTGCGAGCTGGGCGACCGAGCTTCCGAGCCGGAAGCGCTGAGGTTCCCCCGACGATGCCAGAAAGCCGGCCTGCTCCAGCGTATTCAACAGCCGATACAACGTCGGACGGCTCAGATTCACTCGCGTGAGCAACTCCGCGACGGTCAGCGATTTGTCTCCCGGCCGGAACGCCAACAGTATCTCCAACGCCCGCTCCACCGCACGAACGCTTTCGTGCGCCTTCTTTTCTTCCATTTTTTTCCTGTCCCTTGTCGTCTTTTCGGACTCGCGCCGTCAGCGCCATTGTAGAGAAATCCCCTATTTCCCAACGCTTGAACTTCTCGCGCGTTGTCCGTAGAATGAAATCACAGTTTCATCAGGCGGACAATCTCACATCTGATCTGGAGTTTGAGCATGGACAAGAACATGTCGGAAACGCTGGTGCGCACCGGGCCCGCCACGGCGATGGGCAATCTCATGCGGCGCTATTGGGTGCCGATTCTGTTGGCGAGCGAAATCGCCGAGCCGGATTGCGCGCCGGTGCGCGTGCAAATCCTCGGAGAAAAGCTGCTGGCATTCCGGGATTCAGACGGCAATGCGGCGCTGATCGACGAGTTCTGTTCACATCGCGGCGTGTCGCTGTATTTCGGGCGCAACGAGGAAAACGGCATCCGGTGCTCGTATCACGGCCTCAAGTTCGATCGGAACGGCAACTGCGTCGATGTGCCGTCGGCGCCGCAGGCGTGCAAGCACATGAGCATCACGGCGTATCCGTGTATCGAGCGCGCAGGCATCGTGTGGGCATACATGGGTCCGAAGGACAAGCAGCCGGCGCCGCCCGACCTCGAATGGTGCAACCTGCCGGCGGACCAGGTGTTCGTGTCCAAACGTCTGCAGGAGTCGAATTATCTTCAGGCGATGGAAGGCGGCATCGATACCAGTCACGTCTCGTACGTGCATCGCTACGAAGTCGACGAAGACCCGATGCATCAGGGCACCAAGGCGCTCGAATACATCAAGGCGGACGGCAACGTCATCTTCGAAATCGAGAAGCAGCCGTTCGGCCTCACGCTCTTCGGGCGTCGCAATGGCGAACCGGAATCCTACTACTGGCGCATCACGCAGTACCTCTTTCCGTGGTACACGCTCATTCCCCCGTTCGGCGATCACTCCCTGGCCGGCCACGTCTGGGTGCCGATAGACGATCACACGTGCTGGGCATGGAGCATCAACTTCCGTCCGGATCGCGCGCTGTCCGAGGAAGAGATGAACGACCTGAACGCGGGCAAGGGCATTCACTGCGAATACGAGCCGGGCACGTTCCGTCCGAAGGCGAACAAGGACAACGACTATCTGATCGACCGCCAGGCTCAGAAGGACAAGCGCGCGTACTCGGGCGTGTTCGGCTTCGCGATGCAGGATGCCTCACTGCAGGAAAGCATGGGTCCCATTCAGGACCACAGCAGGGAGAAGCTGCTGCCGACGGATCGCGCCATCGTCATGGCTCGACGCATGCTCTATGAAGCGGCCACCGCCTTGCAGATCGACACCGATCCGCCGGCCATCGATTCGAACCAGCAGCGCGTGCGCGCGGCCGGCGCTCTGCTTCCGCGCGATCAGAAACCGCAGGAGTGGGCGGTCATCCATCTTTCGGATGGCAAGGGCCAGCCGATCTACTCCATCTGAGCAAGCTCGACGCTCATCGTTCGTCTCTGTACAAGGAGGCCGGCATCGCGCCGGCGTGAGATGCAAGGTTCAAGACTAAGAGACAAGGTCGCGCTGATCACGGGCGGCGGAGGCGGCATCGGCGCAGCCACCGCACGCGTATTCTGCGACGAAGGCGCAGCAGTCATTCTCGTCGATGCGAACGCGCAAGCCCTCGCGAACGTCGCCGATGCATTGCTCAGCCGCGCCCCCGCGACAAGCGTTCACACGTTCGTGGCCGACGTCGCGAATGCCGATCAGGCGACTGAGGCAGTGGCACTCGCGCAAAGCACGTTCGGCAGGCTCGACGTGCTCGTCAACAACGCCGCGATGCGCAACTACAGCGCGCTCGCCGATGCCACGCCGGAGGAATGGCAAAGCATGGTGTCGGTGAATCTGGTGGGCACATCGAACTACTGCAGGGCGGCTTTGCCGTTTCTGCGCCGGGCGGAATCGGCGAGCATCGTCAACGTGTCGTCGTGTTTCGCGGTGATCGGCCGCAAGGGCATGGGTCTCTACGATGCGACCAAGGCCGGCATGCTCGCCATGACGCGCACGCTGGCGTTCGAAGAGGCGGCCCACGGCGTGCGCGCCAACGCGATATGCCCCGGCTCGACGCTGACCGATTTCCACGTCAACCGTGCGCAGGCAGCGGGAAAGAGCGTGGAGACGCTCAAGACACAAAGGCAGGACACATCGTTGATCGGACGATGGGCGTCTCCCGAAGAAGTCGCATGGCCGATCCTCTGGCTTGCGAGCGACGAGGCCTCGTTCATCACCGGCGCTACGCTGATGGTCGACGGCGGTCTGTCGATCATGTGATGGTGGCGGCCATGAACGATTCCACAATGACCGTGCGCGTGGCACGGCGCAATATCGAGGCGGACGGCATCGTCAGTTTCGAACTCGCGAGTCTGGACGGCGGTGATCTGCCGGCATTCGATGCGGGCGCGCACATTGACGTTCATCTGCCGGCGGGACATGTGCGGCAGTACTCGCTGTGCAGTGCGCCGCATGAGCGGTCGCGCTATCAGATTGCCGTTTTGCGTGAAGCGCAGTCGCGCGGCGGCTCGGCTGGCATGCACGACGCGATCAAGGAAGGAGACGAACTGCGCGTGAGCATGCCGCGCAATCATTTCGCGCTCGCGTCCGGTCCGGCGAAGCATCTGCTGCTGGCGGGCGGCATCGGGCTGACTCCGCTGCTTTGCATGGCGCAACATCTCGACCGCAGCGGTGGCGATTTCGAACTGCACTACTGCGCACGCACGCGTTCGCGCGCGGCCTTCCTGGGGCGGCTCGCGAACGCGTCCTGGGCCGGGCGCGTTCAGTATCACTTCGATGACGAAGAGGCGCATCAACGTCTTCATTTCGGTGCGCTGTTTAAAGAAGCACACGCGCATACGCATCTCTATGTCTGCGGGCCGCAGGGCTTCATGAATGCGGTGCTCGAAGCGGCGCGGGCGAACAGTTGGCCGGAGAACCGGCTGCATTACGAGTTCTTCTCGGCCCCCGCCGTCGATACGTCGTCCGACGGCGCGTTCGAGGTATGTCTTGCACGCTCGGGAAAGACAGTGACCATCCCGGCCGACCAATCGGTGACGCAGGCGCTCGCGGACGCGGGCGTCGATGTGCCGGTCTCGTGCGAACAGGGCATTTGTGGAACCTGCGTCACGCGCGTGCTCGATGGCGAACCGGAGCATCGGGATCTGTATCTGTCTCCCGATGAGCAGACGCGCAACGATCAGTTTTTGCCGTGCTGCTCGCGCTCGAAGTCGAGAAGACTCGTGCTGGACCTGTGACGCTGCAACCCCGCAATACACGCCCGGCGCGCCTCGTGTGCCGGATGCCGAAACGGAAGAAGATAGGGCGGCATACGCACGCTCTGCATGGAGGAGTCGTGGAAAAGAACCTGGCGTCATCGAGTGACGCATCGGGCGCGGACTGGGCCGCGCCGGGCGCTGGCGAAACGGAGGTGAGCCCTTATCGCTGGGTCGCCCTGTTCATCGTGTGGGCGGCATTTCTTCTCAGCTACGTGGACCGCGTCGCATGGAGCACGGTCGCGGCGCCCGTCGGCGCGTCGCTCGGCATCAAGGTGTCGCTGCTGGGCGCCTTCGTCACGGCGTTCTACGCTGGTTATGTGGTGGCGAACATCATCGGCGGCATGCTGACCGATTTTCTCGGCGGGCGCGCCATGATGACGCTCGCCTTGCTTCCGCTCGGTGTCTTCACGTTCTTCTTCGGCGAGACGACGTCGTTGACGGTGGGCATTCTCATTCAACTGGCTATGGGCTTCGCCGCCGGAGCGGACTATTCGGCCGGCATGAAGGTGATTCCCGCATGGTTCACGCGCGACCGCGGACGAGCGATGGGCATCTACACCACGGCGACATCGCTCGCCGTCGTGCTCGCCAACGCCATCGTGCCGACCATTTCCGCGCAGTACGGCTGGTCCAGCGCGTTTCGCATGCTGGGTGTCGCCACGTTCGCGTGGGGCATCGTGTCTCTTCTGTTTCTCAAGAATCGGCCGGGCGGCGAGCGCGCTCCGGTGCGCAACAGCGCGAAAGAAATGCTCGGCCTCTTGCGCAATCGCAATCTGATCTTTCTGTCCATCGCCGGTTGCGGCGGCCTTTGGGCGACCGTGGGCTTCGGCGCATGGGGCAATGCGCTGATGACGCGGCAATACGGCATTTCCTCCGTCGTGGCCGGCTCGATCATCGCGTCCTTCGGCATCGGCGCGGTCATCGCGAAACCGACGCTCGGATGGATCTCCGACCTGCCGGGTGTCTCCCGCCGACTCATGTCCATTCTGGTGCTGGTCGCGTTCGCCATCACGCTGATGGTGTTCGGTATGTGCTCGACGGTCACGCAGTTCTATATCGTCGCACCGGTTCTGGGCGCGTTTTCATATGGCTATCTGCCGGTGTTGATGGCACAGGTGAGCGACGCATCCGGCAAGCGGCTGGCAGGCGCGAGCGCGGGATGGACGAACGCCATCTGGCAAATGGGCAGCGCCGTGTCTCCTCTGGCAGTCGGACATGTCTATGGCGGCACACATTCGATCGTGCTTGCCGTGCTCACGCTTGCCATCGGGCCGGTCGTCGGCTTGATCGCGATGCTGTTCGTGAGCAGGCGCATCGCACAGATCTGATTCGACGCCAGGTCGGACGCAAGTCGAAAAGAATCGACTTGCGTCGCGGCGTGATCAAGTTAAAAAAACTTCAAAAAGCAAAGCAAGGAGACGTGTTTGAAATCGAACCACGCCACGCGATGGGTGAGGACCATGCTCGCCGCTACGATAGGCTCGGCGGCGAGTATTGCAGCACACGCTCAGTCGTCGGTCACGCTATACGGCATTCTCGACTCGGGCGTCGAATATGTGACGCATGCCGCGAAGCAGGGGCCCGGCACCTTGTTTCGCCTCAACACCGGCAATCGCATCAATTCGCGTTGGGGATTCACGGGCCGGGAAGACCTCGGAGCGGGTTTGCGCTCCCTGTTCACGCTGGAATCCGGCTTCGCGACGAACAACGGCACACTGCAGCAGGGCGGCCGGCTGTTCGGCCGCCAGGCGTTCGTCGGCCTGGAAAGCGATAAATTCGGCGCCGTGATGGCCGGCCGGCAGATGACGCCGATGTATCGCTTCTTCCTGGCGCTCGACCCGCTCAATTATTCCAGCTATGGCTTGTCGGCTCAGGACGCGCAATTTGTCGGGCGTGCCGACAACGCGCTGGAGTATCTGGGACACGCCGGTCCGTTCGAGCTGAACGCGCTCTACAGCTTCGGCTACGATTCGACGATCGCAAATGGCGTGCAGGTGCCGGGAGAATTCCGTGTCGGCAAGCAGTTCGACATCGGTGCCCGGTATCGTCAGGGGCCGTTCAACCTGACGTTCGCCTATGAGCAACGACAGGGCACGACCGGTGCCTCGTCTGGCGACAGTGAGCGGCGCTATCTCGCTGGCGGATCGTGGGCTATCGGGAACGCGACGTTGTACGCTGGTTATGAACTTCTTCTGAACGACGTCGCGGCGACGATCGCCGCATCACCGCCGCAGACTATGGCATTCGGCGGCCTTCGCTACAAGATCATCCCCGCGTTTCAAGTGTCGGCGGCTTCCTACTATCACGCGTTTCGCACAGTGTCGGCTCACGCGGTAAGTTCAGGTGTCAACGCAGACTACCTGCTGTCCAAGCGCACCACGCTCTACACGGACGTCACGTATGTCATCAACAGCGCGAAGTCCGCCTTGAGCGCGACTGGGTCGACAACCGTAGTGGCGACCGGGGCTAATCAGCTTGCGGTCGTGGTCGGGATCGTGCACGCATTCTGATTCGCACGGCGACAGCGGATCGTCGGGTAACTGATCGGAGGGCGCACAATTGGCTGTTCCGCTCAGGAACCGGACGTCCGGTTCAGAGACGGTGGATGGCGGCTGTGGGTCCGTGAGGCGGCATTCGTCTTGACATGCATACCAACCTTCCAAGAACGCGTATCCCGCCGTGCGCTCAGAGCAACGGCCGGTTGGACTTTGACGTCGGCCTCATGCAGATAAACCGTAACCTCTGAAGCTGTTACATCGCGATATGCGTCTCAGGCGCGGTTTGCAGCGCGGTACTTTTCACATGCCGAGCGGCTATTTCAATAAGATTGATTATCGAAATAGCGCTGTTGGCGATGCGGGGTGGACAAGGGTAGCGACCGTGCCATAGTCTCTTGAACTGCTGCTCGCGTCAGGAGGCCAACGTGAAGCATTCGTCTCGAATCGATCTGCAGGGGCAAGCGTATGTCGGGTTTCCCGATCACGCCTCCCTCGCAGCACTGCGCACGTGGTACGAGGGCCTTTCAGCCCGTGTGGCCGTCGAGCGTCATTTGTCGCACAGGCGAGCTCAAGCGCAGTCCTCACGCGGCATTCTGGGTCGTATCCGGCGCCGCTTGATCGACATTGCTGAATTGAACGGACGAGACGATCTGGCCGCTGTTTTCGTCGATCGAAGCAAAGATCGCACTCGGCAGGGTATGCGGATTCATCGCGCGATCGAAGCATTGCGGGGACTCCATGACCGCGAGCCTCGGATCAACGACGACATCGCCTTCTGGCTGCCGCAACGGGCGAATCGGGTGCTAAAGAGCCAGGGCATCACGACGCTCGCCGAGCTGACGCTGCGGGTTCCTCGCCGTCATCTCTGGTGGACCGACATCGATGGTATCGGCGCAGCGTTGGCACGCGATATAGAAGCGCTCTTTTCGCGTCATCCGTTGCTGAACGAATCTGCGCGTCGACTGGTGGAACGGTTCCAACCGAATAACCGTGTCAGTTGGCGTCAGATCACGTCTCCCCGTAGCCGAGACGGTTCGAGAAATAAATATCGCGCTCCGAAGGCAAGGTGCCTGCTGAATGTCACGACCGATCGGCAGCCGATCGAAGCATGGCTGACGATGCATGAGACGGACGCTACGTCGAGGGCCTATCGCAAAGAAGCTGAGCGGCTCCTACTTTGGGCTAATCTCGAACGCAAGCGGGCGCTCTCATCATTGAACACCAGCGACGCCATTGCCTACAGAACGTTCCTGCGCTCTCCTGAACCGAGAGAACAGTGGGTGGGTGCCCGGCGATGCCGCCTCTCGGACGGCTGGAGTCCATTCTTCTCCCGACTACGACCGTCATCGGTCAACTACGCATTGTCTATGCTATCGGCGATGTTCCGGTGGTTCGTTGCACAGCAGTACGTGGTTGCAAATCCGTTCGCCGGCGTCACCGCCGGAGTCGTGCGTTCAACCGGCCCGATGCGGATCCGATTGCTTCAAGACGACGAGTGGCGATTCGCTAGGCAGATCGCCGACGATTTATCGACACATCACGGGTGGTCGGTGGAAGCAGCTCAACGGCTTCGCTTCATTCTTGACTTCGAACTCGCAACCGGGCTACGCGCAAACGAACTAATCCAGGCACGAGTCGGAGACGTGGTCTTCGGCGATGCCGCCGACATTTGGTTGCGCTTGATAGGGAAGGGGCGACGCGCTGCCAGAGTCGCGGTGCCGCCGCTTGGGATGCAAGCACTTCAAACCTATCTTCAGCAGCGAGGCCTACCCGGGGACCCACGCCGCTGCAATCGGAACCTCCCGCTTGTGCCCGCACTCGGCAACAGTCGATCAGCGAGCGTTTCCGGGACACGCCTGCGCGCCGTGCTGAAGCGATTCTTACGCCTTGTCGCCAATCAGATCCGGACGACCGACTCCTCTGTCGCACACAAGCTCGAACATGCAAGTCCGCATTGGCTCCGACACACGCACGCGACGTTCGCCTTGGCGCGCGGGGTAGAACTGCGCAACGTTCGTGATGACCTCCGGCATGCCTCCATCGCCACCACCTCGCAATACGTTCACGGCGCCGAGCTCCTTCGGATGCAACAACTCGGCGCGGCATTTGGCACGAATCTATGGTGGTTTCCCCGGATCCTGTTTTTTGACTGGACAGATGCGCGTTCCGCATCAAGGTTGATCGATTCTTTGATTAGCAAAACCAATTCTTCACGATCAGCGGGCCGCACCCAGAAATCGGCAAGGCGGCGGTTTCCCCGTGGCGCACCTGAACGAAGCGGGCGAGGCGGATTCGGTGGTCATCAATCATCGCCCGCTCGAAGCCGCGATGCTGTTTTCGAAGCTGATGCGCGAGCGTGTCGATGAGTGGTTCCGCGATTTGTATCTCGGCGATCGGGCGTGACGGATCTCAGGCGTTCGACAGTGCGTCGACGCCACGCCGGTCGCGCACGATCGCGAGCATGAGCGCCATCAGTCCGCATAGCGTGATGAGCGCCATCAGCACGCCCGCGCCCATGTGGACCAGCACCCAGCCGCCGAGCGCCGGAAAGCCGAACACGCCGAGAAAATACGACGCGACGAACCATGTCAGCGCGGCGTGGCGGTGCGTTGCGCCGGAATCGGCGACGACCTGCGTTTCGATGACCGGATAGACCAGTCCGAAGCCGGTGCCGAGCAACACCGCGCTCGCCGAATGGAACATCACGTGATAAGGCGCGGCGAACGTCGCCAGGACGCCGAGCACCATGAGCGTGAGCAGGACTTTCGTCGCCAGGTCGCGGCGCGCGCGAATTACGAACTGCCCGAGCAGCCATCGCGTCGCGGCGACCGTCACGGCGTAGACGCTGAAGAACGTGCTCGCATGCGCGCCCGTGCCCTGCATGATCGACATCTGAAAGGTCATGAGGCCCGAGAACACGCACGCGCCCAGCGCGATCATCACGATCGGATAGATGGCGCGCGTGCGAAATATCGCGTGCATGTCGCGCAGCTTTTGCGTTCCGATCGGGGTTGCATGAGTGCGTGGCGCGATTCTGCCGAAACTCTCCAGCATGAGCGCGCCGATGATGCACAGCCCGCCGATCAGGTACAGCACGCTGCTGACGGGCCAGTGCCAATAGCGGATCGCGAGCGCAGCAAGTCCCGGTCCGCCGGTCATGCCCGTCATTTGAAACGTGCCGAGGCGAAGAAACCAGCGGCCACGCTCGGCATCGGTCGTGCGCTCGGCAAGCGACATCGGCGCGGCCAGATAGAACGCGCCCCATCCGAAACCCATAAGGAAGCCGGGCAGCAGGTTCAGTGCACTCACGCGCTCGATGAAGCCGAAACCCGCCAGCCCTACGGCGATGAACAGCCCTGACAAGGCGGTCATGCGCGCGGCCCCGATGCGCTGCGCGAACCAGCCGACGAGCGAGACGCCGCTGAAAGTACCGAGCATGGCGCCTGCCAAAGCTTCGCCCGTGTCGAGATCGCTGCCGCCGATGAGACGGAAGTGCATCGACAAGAGAAAGGTTGCTCCATACCCGCAAGCGGTGAGCAGAGTGCCGATCAGCACGAGGACGGCGCTGAATGGACGCATGACGATCCTTCCGGGACACGTGACGGGATCAGGCAGGACGGCACGAACCTGCATCGCACGATCGCATGATAGCAGCAGCGATTACTCCCGTTGATTCATCGCCGTGTCCGCATTTTTTTCGTGGCTCATCGAGCTTTTTCGGAAGCGCGGCGCGGACTTTTACTCGAAAAAATTCCTCGTCGACGTGCATGTAGGTGCGTCGATTGATGACTTTGAAGGTTGTCCCGTACACGCCGGGCCACGAGGACCGACAATTAATCCATGATTCGTGCCCCTTCGCTGTACTCCGCCCAAGTCTCCTCGAACAACCTTGAGTCCGTTTCTTCAGGAGTATTGGTGTCCGCTGCGATCATCCGGACGATTTCATTGTCGACATTGGGCATGGTCATCGCAGACTCCTTTCGAACGTTACACGAGTCGGGTTGCTTGGTGGCGATCTCGCGCGTGGGCAAGGTGCCGCTGTCACGGCGAGACGCAGGCTGATGCCGACGCCGAACGCTAAGGTTCTTCACCACACGCTCTCGTGAAGCAAATTGAAGCTTGTTGGGATGAAAAACATAAAATGAGCGCGGTCTCCCATGGCTGCTCCCGACTGCCGGCGAGGTCGAAGTCGTCCCAACGGCGCATTACATGATGGGCGGCGTGGTGTTCAAGGCGGATTGCCAGACGGAATTGACCGGACTGTTTGCCGTCCTCGCGGAAGCCCGGAATCTCGGGACGCGCACCGACGAGCACATGTGGGAGGCGGAGCTTAGGCGAATGGAAGGCGAACTCCGGTGGATGCCAGAATGCCAGGTTATTCGAATTGCCGGCTGGGATCAGTCCCGTCCGGTCGTGGCTTTCGTTTTGGCAATCACTGGCCCGGCAGAGCCCGGATGTCTCCATACCAGGCGCGTGCGGTAGTGGCAGTGTTGTCGGTATCGGTCAGCAGGCCGTAGCCGGTGATACGCCCCGGCGGCTCATGAAAGACCTTTTCGTAGTCTTGCACGATGTTGCGGCGTAACGTTTGCCACTGGCCCGCATCGCCCGGTTGACCGGAGACGACGATCATCTGCACGCGACCCGTATGCGGGTTGGGGATGACGCTGCCCGGGGCGGCAGTGGTCGACCAGATGTACATCAGTGTCGCGTATGGCAGGTCTTGCCCGCCGATGCGCTTCGCCACTTCCATGCTGGCCCGGTCGAAAAGCGAGAGCTTGCTTTTGTCGCCGTCGAATACGAACACCAGTCGCGCCGGCGCGTCCTCCTTTGATCCGTTGCGGTTATCGGCGCCCTCGATACGCCCTTCCGCTTTCCAGCGCCATGACACGACCGGCGTTTGATTCAGATCGATATCACCCTCATGCATTAGCGCAGAGGCCGAGTGGTCCGCGTCCGCTTGCAGAACGGTCGTATGATCGTCGCGAACCAGCGTGTAATGCGTCATGGGTTTTCCTTTCACTACCGGCAGATTTTTCCACCCCGCGGGCAATGTTCCGCCCGCCTCCGCAGTTGAAAAGCTGACACCCGGGTTCTTGTTCTGTGCGAGGACGAAGACTGGCGAAACCACGAGCGCGCTGAACATGACAGCCCCAAAAAGACGGGCCGTTCTCTTCCGTGCTTTCGGGGTGAAAGGAAGATGCATGTCTTGCCTCATTCCGCCGTTCGTTGTCGTTCATTGTAGCGGGCCAGGCTTTGAGCCTCGCGTCGACGTCAGCCGGAAGGAAACGTGACGATCACTTCGTATTCCGGGGTCCAGCCTATTTTGCGCACTTCGGCGACGTGTTCTTCGCCAGACGGACGCGGGTCATGACGCACATCGAGATAAATCGGCGCATCGGTTCGCAGCGGCAACACGGTGAGAGTGAGCGGCGCGCGCGGATCGATCGCGACATTGCGAACACCAATACGCCACGGCAAGCCATTGCAGAAATGATCGTCGATCAGGTTCGTACCCGAGAACAGCCTCCCGATATCGCCGCTGTAATCGATCGTCAGATGAGCGTTGCAGAGGCCGTGCGCCATGAGCGCTTGTTCAGGCAGGTCGATACGCCATGCGCCTGCCTGACCGAAGGTTTCTGGCGTCGGCTCGATGGCCGCGTGCGCCGCGCCGCCGATTCGCACGGACGGAACGGCACGAGCCACGCGCACTTGTGTCACTCCGACATTCACATGAACCTCAGGCACCTCGACGAGAAAGCGCTGAAACGCATCGTCGCGCGGCAATGTAACGAGCGCGTGCGCCGTCTCAGGCGCGCGATCGAACGGCGGATAGACCGCGAACTCGAACGAAGCCACGCCCATCGAACGCATGACGAGCGTGCGGTCGCGTTCGAATACGAGCGCGTTCGAGAGAATCAGGTGACGCTTCCCGACGATCGACAGCACACTCGCGCGGGCGGCATCTTCGCGAGCGAGCAGCAACACGCCAATGTTCGTGCCGTCCGCGCACGCGATGTTCGTCATCTGTCCCGGCGTGGGACGAACGATGCAGACTGCTTCGTCGCGCGTAGCGTCGAAAGCAAATTCAGCCGCGACGCCGTCCGTTTCGACGAATACATACACGTCTCCGTCCAGTCGCGTGACAGGCTGCGCGGTCGCATAACGCAGACGTGCGCCGCCGAGCGTCAAGCCGAGCGGCCACACGAAGAACGCGCCCGCTGCGATGTCCACCGGTTTCTCGGGCAGCGTGATCGTGTCCGTCGCAAGCTTCACGGAAAACCGCACGTCTTCGCACGCGGACATCGAATGCTGGCGAAGGTGACGGTTGAAGAACAGAAAGCCGCTGTCGCCTTGCGCGCGCACTGAAAAACGCGGTGTGTGGAGATCGTCCGCGCCGCATGAAAGAACCTCGGGCGCATGCACGGCACACGGCGCGAGCGCATCGCCCCATTCCTTCAGAAAGAGATGTATGGGCCGCACCGCGCCCAGCACCGGATGCGCCTCGCCGTTCGCGCCGAACGGCGCCTGAAAATCGTAATGGATGATCGGCAGATCGTTATAGCCTCCGGTCGCGGTGGATTCCTGTCCGTTCAGATCGCCGGGCGGATTGCGTCCGCCGTGCAGCATGTAGTAGCCGTATAGATTGACGCCCGAGCCGAGTTGCACCGGTAGCATCGCGGCGATATCGGCGGGATCGAGTACCGGCCGCCGCCGATACATCGTCGGTACGCCGCCACCGAATTCCGCGCCCAGAAAGGGTGTTTCGTGCGCGACGGCATCGGCATCGCCGGGTTCGACGTTGTGTGTCTGCGCGCCGAGATCGCCGCCGACGCGGTTCGTGAAGCGAAAACCATACACCTCGTTCGGCGGCGACATCGATGTTGACGTGCCCCACGGCAGATCCGGATAGCCGCCGAAGACCGGCGTCACATCGCGATGCGGAAACACCGCGTTGTCCCATCCGGTCACCGTATAAAGCGGCACGTCGAGTCCGGCGTCAACGGCGAGACGCCCGAGCGTCGCGATGTGCGCCGGACCTTGTTGCGCGCCGGTCAGGTTGTACTCGTTCTCCAGTTGCACGCCGATCACCGGTCCGCCCTCCTTCCACAACAGACCGTCGAGTTGCCGCGCGATCGCATCGAAAAAACGCCGCACGTAGTCCAGGTAAAGCGGATCGTCTGCGCGCGTCGGCACCTGATTCACGATCCAGTCGGGCAGGCCGCCATAGCGCACTTCCGCGTGGACCCACGGACCGATGCGCATGAAGACAAGCAAGCCGCGCCGCGCGCAGCCCTGCACGAAGCGCCTCAAGTCGAAGCGCCCGCTCCAGTCGAACGTGCCGGCGCGCGGTTCGTGATAGCGCCACATCACATACGACGCGACGATATCCACGCCCGCCGATTCGACTTTCGCAAGCGTGTCGTCCCAATGCACATCGGGCACGCGCGCGTAGTGCAGCTCGCCCATCACGGGTAACCACGGCGCGCCGTCGCGCGTCAGATAGCGGCTGTTGATGCCGATCGTGCGTCCGTCAGGCGATACGTTCGCACCCATCCTGACGGTGTTTTCCAGCGGCGCGGGCGCGGGACGGCTCGCATCGACACGAAGCGTCTTCACGATGCGATCCACGCGCAAGCATCCGCCGTCGCGAGCGTGCGTTCGCCGAGCACGAAACGGGCATCGGCGGGTGCGGGGGCATCGGCGGTGTGCGGGCCGAAGTTGAACGCGAACGTTACATCGCCGCGACGACGCACGCGCATGCCTTGCGGCAGATGCGTCACCGCGAGACCCGCAGCGCGCGCTGCGCCTTCCAGTAGCGCGCGATGCAATGGCGCATCGAACCAGGCGGCCGCGTATCGCACATTGTCTTTCGCGATGACGGCGGGCCAGTGATCGTCGAAGTGCGCGAGTACCTCAACCTGATCGCTCGCTTCGAGATGCTCGCGCCAGTGGAGCGCAATGCCGATTACGCCGTCGAGCGTGGCCGCCGGTTTCAAGGTCGGGCGCAGCGAATCGACTTCGACGACCTTTGCGGGCAGTACGCTCTGCAGCGTGCCCGGCGGCAATTGCGCGGGTATCGAGAAATCGCTGGTTTTCGATCCCGTGCGTGGGCCGATGACCCATTGCGCATCGCTTTGCGCAATCTTCGCGACGAAGTCGGGCGGCAACACGGCGAGACCTGGCACCACGACGAGCGCGTAACCGGACAGATCGCACCCGGCGGACACGATATCGACATCGAGCGCCATCTCGCGCAGCGTGCGGTAATACTCGAACGCGAGCGTCTGATAATCGAAGCCTTTCGCGTGACGCTGAATTTCGAAGATCCACTGCGTTTCATAGTCGAAGACGAGCGCGACCGGTGCACGAGTGCCTTTCGCCAGTTGACACAGCGTGTCCGATTGCGCGATTTCCCGCGCCACGCGCATGACTTCGCGCCCGCCCGGCGACAACGTGTTGTCTGGCAGATTCAGTCCCGAATGCATTTGCTCCTGTGCAAAGGGCGCTTGCCGCCAGCGGAAATACGACACGAGTTCCGCGCCATGCGCGAACGCTTCGTAAGCCCAGAGGCGCACCATGCCCGGCGCGGGCACCGGATTCCACGGCGCCCAGTTCACGGGACCGGCTTCCTGCTCCATCACCCAGAACCGGCCTTTGCCTATGCCACGATAGCGATCGTGATCGAAGGCCGATACATCCGGATGCCCGGTGCGCGCATAGCGCGCCTTGTCGTCTTCATCGAGCGCGATAACTTCGGTGCGCGCGATCGGATAGCTGTCCCACGCGGCAATATCGATACTGCCATTCGATGCGAATCGATAGTGATCGAAGGTCGTAAAGAGGCCCATGAAGTTGTGCAGCATATCCGCATGCGGCGCGTATTGACGCAACACATCGACCTGCTCGCGATGAAAGCTCGCGACTTCATCGGACATGAAGCGGCGGAAGTCGAGCAGGTGAGTCGGGTTGAGATCGGTGGGCGTGAGATGCGGCAATTCGATGGCATCGAATGACGCGTATTCCATGCTCCAGAACACGTTGCCCCAGCGCTCGTTCAATTGCCCGATGGTTTCATAGCGGCGCGCGAGCCACGCGCGAAAGCGCATGCTCGCGGCCTTCGAATAACTCGGCACGGTATCGTGGCACGCGAGTTCATTGTCCGTCTGCCACGCGATGACAGCGGGATGCGCGCCATAACGCCGGACCATCGCCTCCGTGATACGCACGCATTCGCGCCGATATGCCTCGCTCGACATATCGTAATGACGTCGCGAGCCGTAGTGCATGGTCGTGCCGTCGGCGCGCACGGGAAGAATGTCCGGCATCGCGTCGACGAGCCATTTCGGTGGCGATGCCGTGGGCGTTCCGAGCACGATTTTCAGGCCCGCCGAAGCAAGCGTGTCGATCGCGCGATCGAGCCATGCCCAATCGTAGACGCCCGCGCGCGGCTCCATTCTGCTCCACGCGAATTCCGCGATGCGCACGTGCGTGATGCCGAGTTCCGCCATCCGGCGCGCGTCGTCGGACCACATCGATTCGGGCCAGTGTTCGGGGTAGTAGCAGACGCCGAGTTGCATTGTCGGTTTCTCCGGAAAAAGCAGGACCTGCGCGCGTCGATGCGCGCGCAGGATCGATTGAAATGGAAAGGGAAGAGCGGCTTAAATCAGCCTTTGCTCGCGCCGAACGTGAGACCCGCGACGAAGTGCTTCTGCATCGCGAAGAACATCAGCACGGAAGGCAACGCCGCGAGCACGGAGCCGGCCGCGACGAGATTCCACGCCGTGGTCCACTGCCCCTTGAGCGCGGCGACGCCGACGGTGATCGGTGCGGCATCGTCGCCTTGCGTGAGACACAGCGCCCAGAAGTAGTCGTTCCATACGAACGTGAAGACGAGAATGCCGAGCGCGGCGAGCGCTGGACGAATCAGCGGCAATACGATGCGCGCGAAAACCGTCCACTCGCTCGCGCCTTCCACGCGCGCCGCTTCGATCAGTTCGAACGGCAACTGCTTGATGAAGTTGCGCAGAAAGAGCGTGCAGAAACCCGTCTGAAACGCGATATGAAAGATGATCAGCGACCATACGGTATTGAACAGGCCGACTTTGAGCGCCATGTCGCGCACGGGAATCATCAGGATCTGGATAGGCACGAAGTTGCCCGCGACGAACGTGAACAGCACGGCCGTGTTGCCGGGAAAGCGATACGTCGCGAGCGCGAAGCCCGCCATCGATGCGAGCACGATCGCGCCGATCACTGACGGCACCGTGATCAGCACGCTGTTTGCGAAGTAGTGCAGCATCGGCGTTTGCGCGAGCGCGGTGCCGTAGTTGTCGACGAGCGCGAAGTGCTTCGGCCACGTCCAGTAGTCGCCCTGCGCGAGTTCGTCGGATGAACGGATCGACGTCAGCAGCACGGCAAGCATCGGCAGGAGCCAGATGAACAGCGCAATCGGCAACGACGCTTTATATAACCTGCGGTTGAACGGTTTCCAGCGTTCGACGGGAAGCGGATACATAGCGGTTCTCCCAGTACCTCAGCGTTCTTCGCGCAACATGCGGCGCAGATGAAACACGATGTAGACGAGCATGATCGCGAACAGCACGACGGCGATCGCGGCCGAATAGCCCTCGCGGTAATACTTGATGGCCTGGTCGTACATGTAATAGGCGAGCACGGTCGAAGAATCGAACGGACCGCCGCCGCTCATCACGGCGATCAGGTCGAAGCTGCGCAGCGCGCCAATCACGGTCAGCACGACGGCCATGAACGTGGCGGGACGCAACTGCGGCAGTATCACGTGCCACAGGAGCTTCCAGCCTTTCGCGCCTTCCATGCGGCCGGCTTCGATCACTTCGGGGTTGATCGACGTGAGTCCGGTCAGATACAGCACCATGCAGTACGGCGTCTGCGGCCAGAGCGCGGCGAACACGATGCCGAACGTGACGGTGTGCGCATCGCCAAGCACCGGAATGCCGTGTCCGACAATCTCTTTCAGAAGACCGAACGCCGGATCGTAGAACCAGCTGAATACGAGCCCGACCACCACGCCTGAGAGCACGAACGGCGCGAAGAACAGCGACTTCACCACGCGCATGCCCTTGATCTGCTGATTCAGATACAGCGCGAACACGAGGCCGAACGGCGGCGCGAGCAGAAACACGACGAGCCAGATCAGGTTGTTCTTCAGCGCGACATAGAACGTATCGCTCTGGAACAGCTCGATGTAATTGCCGAGGCCGATGAAAGTCTTCGGCGTCATCCCGTCCCAGTTATAAAAGCTGAGCGAAATACTGCTGATGATCGGATAGATCACGCACAGCGCGAAGAGCGCGCAGCCCGGCAACAGAAAAAAGAACGCCGCCCGATTCTGCGCGCGCCGCGTCGAGGAAACGCGACGCGCGCGCGTGGAAGGCAGCCGGTCGATCGATGTGGACATGACTAACACCTCGTTGCCCGCTCGCTGCGCACGGCGCAAAGCGGGCGTGCGTACAGGCTTACTTGTGATAGATGCGTTTGCGCGTGACTTCGAGACGTGCAAGCAACGCGTCGATCTGCGACGGATCGTTGTAGAACTGCTGCATCGCCTTCATGCCTTCGTCGGCCATTTCCTTGGTCATGTCGCGATCGTAGAACTGGGCGATGCCGCCCGTCGTGGTCGCGAGCGTCTGGAATCCGACCTTCGAAATCGGATCGTCAGGTTCAGTCGCCTTGCTGTTCGACGGCAACTGGCCCCAGCCGCGCGCGAGATCGGCGTTGATTTCAGGCGTCTCCATGAACGCGAGCAGCTTGTGCGCGTCGGCCTTGTTCTTCGCTTTCGCGGGAATCAGCAGCACGTTGACCGGACCGTCTTCCGCTGTCGGCACTTTTGGGTCGATCACCGGGAAGCGCATGAAACCGATCTGGCTCTTCACATCGGCCGGAAAGCTCGATGAGAAGAAAGTGCCCATCAGCATCATCGCGGCCTTGCCCTGAACGAGGAAAGGCGAGATGGAATCGAGATCGTAGGAGAGCGCGTTGTCGATGTAGTAGTGATTGTCCATCAGCGTCTTCCACGTCGTGTAGACCTTCTTCACGCGCGGATCGGTGTAGGGCGCGTCGCCCGCCATCAGTTTCTGATGAAACGCATTGCCGTTGATGCGCAAGTCGAGGTAATCGAAC
The DNA here is from genome assembly GCF_900258035.1 of Caballeronia novacaledonica. GTDB lineage: Bacteria > Pseudomonadota > Gammaproteobacteria > Burkholderiales > Burkholderiaceae > Caballeronia > Caballeronia novacaledonica. Next base: position 347,818 of record NZ_OGTP01000004.1, read on the forward strand.
CACGCGGCGAGCGTCCAGCTATCGCGCGCGGCCACGGCGATCGGCGCGATGCCCGCGGCCTTCAGCTTCTTGCAGTCGTCGAGAAATTCGTCCCACGTCTTCGGCTCGCTCGTGATGCCAGCCTTCTGGAAAAGGTCCTTGCGATAGAAGAAACCGTACGCGTCGTAGCCGAGCGGCGCGGCATACTGCTTGCCGTTATACGTCGATGCTTCCTTCACCGATGCATATTGCTGATCCCAGCCGTTCTTCTTCCAGTCCGGCGACAGATCCTCGAGCAGGCCGCGTTTCGCGTAATAGGCCATGCGCTCGCCGTCGTGCCACGAGACGACATCGGGCGGATCGGTGGCGAGCCAGCCGCCCATCTGCACCTTGTACGCTTCCTCGGTGATGTACGTCACTTTCAGATCGACATTGGGATTCGCCTTCTTGAACTTGTCGAAGGCGTCCTGCCAGGTCGAGCGCTGATTGCCGCGCGCCGATACGTTGACGTTCAACTGGCCGGCCTGCGCATCGGCATACACGCCCGAGAACAGCGCCGCCGATAAGGCGCACATCGCGGCGAACGCGCGCGGTTTCATCTTGATCATTACGTCTGTCTCCTTGTCACTGCGTTGTTGTCTTGTGTATTCGGGCAGTCTGCAAAATGAACGGCTGGCTATCCGTGTTGACGGCGCGCTCAAGCGCAAGACCGTCTTCATCGAAGAGATGACAGGCTTCGGCAGGCATGCGCAGCGCGACGCGTTCGCCGTTGCGCACGTCGACATCGCCCGGCGCTTTCGCGATCAGCGTGCCGCCCTCGTATTCGACATGCAGATAGCTGTGCTCGCCGAGTTGCTCCGTGAGCAGCGCTTTCACGACGAGCGCCTGCGCATCGCCATCAAGTCGAATGTGTTCGGGCCGAATGCCGATGAACACGCGCTGCCTGCGCGACAAACGCGCGCCGTTCACCGCGACGCGCATCGCCGGCTGCGCGCTGTCGCCTTGCGTGAGACGCACGAGCACGTTGCCGGCATCGGTGGACTCGACCTCGCCTTCGATGAAGTTCATGCGCGGCGAGCCGATGAAGCCCGCGACGAACTTCGAACGTGGCCGGTGATACAGGTCGAGCGGCGCGCCCACTTGCGCGATGCTGCCGAAACGCTGCGTATCCGCGCCGGCGTGCAGCAGCACGATCTTGTCGGCGAGCGTCATCGCTTCGATCTGATCATGCGTCACATAGATGACACTCGCCTGTGCGAAGCGCTGATGCAGCCGCGCGATTTCCACACGCGTCTGACCGCGCAGAGCCGGACGGGCCGAGAAACACGCAGAATTCGTGCGCGCCGATTTCGAGATTCAGATCGCGGATGACCGGCGCGTGCCCGCCGTCGAAGGTCTTCTGGATATTGGTGAGGGAAATCGTGGACATGGTGATTTGATTTCCCCGATTCAGCCGACGGAAGTCGTGCGCGACAAAATCTCGCCAAGGCTTGCGCTGCCGGAATTTAAGCGCTTAAACTCGGCGGTGTGCGAATGAACGTCCATGCCTGTCTCCTTGTGTATTTGCCTCAAAAGTTAGCAAACCCGGCACGCGGTGCGCAACATTTGAATACGAGTCTCTTAATGTGGGATTTCTCTTGATTACAGTACATTCTTCATGGCCACGCTGAGCGATGTCGCGCGCCTCGCGGAAGTCACCGCCGCGACCGTGTCGAATGTGCTGCGCAATCCGGACAAGGTGCGCCCGGAAACCGCGAAGCGCGTGATGCGCGCGATCCGTGAGCTTGGTTACCGGCCGAACCTGAATGCGCGCGCGCTCGCCGAAGGCCGTTCCACCACGCTCGCGCTCATGCTCTCCAGCATCGCGAATCCGTTCTATCCGGAGTTCGTGCTCGCGGCCGAACGCGCCGCGCGGCGCGCGGGCTATTTCCTGATGGTCTGCAACACCGACGACGACGCCGAGATCGGCCGCGCGTATCTCACGCAGATCGCGGGCACGCTGGCCGAGGGCGTGCTCGTGCTGAACACGGACATCGCGATCAACGAGTTGTGCGAAACGGCGGCGGTCGGCGCGCCGATCGTGCTGAGCCTGTGGGAGCATCCCGGGCGGTTGCCCGCGTTGCCATGCGTGGCGGTCGATTTCGCGCAGGCGGGCGTTCTGGCGGCACGGCATCTGCTGGAACTGGGCCATCGGGACATCGGCATGCTGATCGGCGATGGCTGCGGCGGCTTGCAGGACGCGCGCGCGACGGGTTTTCGCGATGTGATGCGCGACGCGGGACTCGAACCGGACAACGCCGCCGTGCGCGAAATCCCCGATACGATCGATGCCGGCTACGCCGCGTGCATCGACCTGCTCGCGCGCGAGTCGCATCTCACCGCGCTGTTCGCGACCAACGATCTGCTGGCGATCGGCGCATTGCAGGCGCTGGCGACACGCGGGCACAAGGTGCCCGACGACGTATCGGTGATCGGGATCACGGACATCCAGCTTGCGCATCAGGTGCGTCCTTCGCTGAGCACGGTGGCGATCAACACGGAAGCGATCGCGCAGGCATCCATCGACCTGTTGATCCGGCTGATTCGCGATCCGGATGTTCAAACGCCGCTCGTCGTCGACGTGCCGCCGCCGGTGCTCGTTCGGCGGCAATCGACGGCGGCTCGCAAATAAACCGGAACACGCTCAGGATTCCTTGCGCTTTTTCTTCGACACGGATCGCGTCGAGCCGCGCACGACCAGTTCCGGCGATGACGTGACGCACATCAGCGCCGATGGCTCTTCGCCGCGTGCTGGCCGCTCGATCAACTCGCGCAGCAACGACACCGCCATCCGCGCCGCTTCGATGGTCGGCACGGCAACCGTCGTCAGCGGCGGGCGCGATTCGCGCGCCAGTTGAATATCCGTGATGCCGATGACCGACAGATCGCGCGGCACGTCGAAGCCGAGATCGGCGGCGGCGTGCATTGCGCCGAGCGCGGGCAGATCGTTGGTGGCGAAGATCGCGGTGAGCGCCGGATCGCGCTCCAGCAGTTCGCGCGCGGCGGCGTAACCGCCGGCAATCGTGTCGGGCGCGTGGCGTTTGCTTTTCGCGTATGCCTTGCGGCCCGTTTCGCGCATCGCATCGGCGAAACCTGCGTAGCGGGGCGCGTGAATGCCCGATGGCTTGCTGCCGACGATCGCGCCGATCCGCTCATGCCCGAGTTCGATCAGATGCCGTCCCGCGAGCCGTCCCGCCAGCCGGAAATCCACCGCGACGCACGGCAAACCCGGCGGATCGCCGGGACGTTCCCACATGCACAACACGACCGGCGTGCCGCGCTCTTGCGTGGCGCGCAGATCGTCGAAATCGAGATTGGCGTTCATCACGAGCACGCCTTCGGACAGGTTGCCCGCTATCTGTTCGAGATACGCGCGACCCGCGATGGAATCATCGTTCGTATTGCAAATGATCACGAAATGGCCGCTCTCGCGCGCCGAGCGCTCCACGGCCAGCGCGAACTCCGGATAGAACGGATTAGCGATGCTGGACACCATCAGCGCTAGCGTCGGCGCGCGTCCTTCGGCGAGCGCGCGGGCAGCCAGATGCGGCCGATAGTTGAGCGCCTCGACCGCTTCGAGCACGCGCTGGCGCGTCTCCTCGCCGACGCGCCCGCGATTGCGCAGCACGTTCGAGACGGTGGCGGACGTGACGCCGGCGCGGCGCGCGACTTCGGAAAGCGTAGGCATCGGCGGTTCAATACTCAATATGTGAGACGGGCTTTCACCCATTGCATTGACCGGGAAGGCGGCGCACCATGCGCTCAGCGATCGCGATGCGGTCGTTTTTTTGGGTCCGCATGATTAAGCGCTTAATCAGCGCGTTCATCGGATTACAACACGAACAGGGAAGCGATAGCGAGCGTTTCTTATCGCGCAACGCATCAACGGAAAAGAACATGCGCCTCGGAGTCTGCTACTACCCGGAACACTGGCCGGAATCGATGTGGAAAGAGGATGCGCGACGCATGAAAGCGCTCGGCATCGAACAGGTGCGCATTGCGGAATTTGCGTGGAGCCGCATGGAGCCGTCGCCGGGCGAGTATGACTGGGGCTGGCTTGACCGCGCCGTCGACGTGCTCGGCGCAGCGGGGCTGCAAGTGGTGATGTGCACGCCCACCGCAACGCCGCCGAAGTGGCTGATCGACCGTCATCCGGACATTCTTCCGGTCGGCGCGGATGGCCGTTCTCGTGCGTTCGGCTCGCGCCGCCATTACGATTTCTCGTCGCCGTCGTACTTCGAGGCATCCCGTGCGATCTGCACGGCCATTGCCCGTCGATATGGCGCGCATCCCGCAGTCGCGTACTGGCAGACCGACAACGAATACGGCTGCCATAACACTGTGGTCAGCTATTCGACCTCCGCCGTGCAACGCTTTCGCGAATGGCTGAAGGCTCGTTACAAGACGATCGATGCACTCAATCTCGCATGGGGCACGGTGTTCTGGAGCATGGAATATCGGAGTTTCGATGAAATCGATGCACCCATTGCGACGGTGACGGAGGCGCATCCGTCGCATCGGCTGAACTACCGGCGCTTCGCTTCCGATGAAGTCGCGCGCTACAACCGCATGCAGGTCGAGATCATTCGCGCGTATTCGCCGGGCCGGCCCGTCGCGCATAACTTCATGCAGTTGTTCACCGAGTTCGATCACTACGCGGTCGCGCGCGATCTCGATGTCGCGACATGGGACAGCTATCCGCTCGGCGCGCTCGAAGAGCAATGGTTCGCGCCGGCCGTGAAAAGGAAATACCTGCGCACGGGTCATCCGGATTTCGCATCGTTCAATCACGATGTGTATCGCGGCATGTCGAAACTGCCCTTCTGGGTCATGGAGCAGCAGCCCGGACCGGTGAACTGGGCGCACTGGAATCCGTCGCCGCTGCCGGGCATGGTGCGCCTGTGGAGCTGGGAAGCGTTCGCGCATGGCGCGGGCTGCGTGTCGTACTTCCGATGGCGTCAGGCGCCGTTCGCGCAGGAGCAGATGCACGCGGGGCTGAACACGCCCGACAACCGGCTCGATATCGGCGGCGGCGAGGCGGAACGGGTCGCGTGCGAGATTGCAGCAATCGAATCGGCGAATGTCGATGCCAACGCGGTCGTGCGCGGCAAGATCGCGCTGATCTACGACTACGACGCGAAGTGGCTCTTCGAGATTCAGCCGCAGGGTGCGGACTTTCACTATCCGCGCTTCGCGTTCGAGTATTACTCGGCGTTGCGCGCGCTCGGATTCGATCTCGATGTGATTTCCGCCGATGCATCGCTCGATGGCTACGCGATGATCGTCGTGCCGCCGCTGCCCATCGTGCCGGATGACTTCGCGGCGCGGCTCGCGGCGTCGGACGCGCAGATCGTGCTGGGCCCGCGCACGGGTTCGAAAACGGCCGATGCGCAGATTCCCGCGAACCTGCCGCCGGGCGCGCTTGCATCGCTGTTGCCGATACGCGTGTGGCGCGTCGAATCCATGCGTCCGAACGTGACGGAAGCGGTGACGTTCGGCACTGAAGCAGGACACGCGCGTCACTGGCGCGATCTGATCGACGGCCCCGGCGTCACGGTGCAGGCGCGCTTCGCCGACGGGCATCCCGCATACGTGCGTCATGGTTCGACGCATTACTTCGCGAGCCTCTTCGACGATCGCCTGACGCAGACGCTTTTCGCGGATATCGCGAATCAGGCCGGTCTTACACCGACGCCGCTCGGCGACGATCTGCGCATCAGCCGTCGCGGAAATCTGACGTACGTCTTCAACTATTCGAACGCGCCATACACGATCGAAGACATCGCCGACGAGCGCTTCGTGATCGCCTCGCGCGAAGTCGAACCGCAAGGCGTGGCTGCTTATAAAACGAATACGGCGTGACGGACCGGCAGCGAACAAACCAGGAGACAGGTAATGACAGTCAAAAGACGCAACACGCGCAAGGCTATCGCGGCGGCTGTAATGGCGGTGGCGGCAAGCTTTGCATCGATCGCGGCGACGTCCGTGCAAGCCGGCACGATGACCATCAACATCGCGTTCAAGGGCGCGAGCCAGCGCGCAGTGTGGCAGGAATTGCTCGATGCGTTCAAGAAGGCGCATCCGGATATCGATGTGAAAGCATCGTTCGTCGATGAAGAAGCGTACAAGGTGCAGTTGCCCGGCTGGCTGACGACCGTCGCGCCGGATGTCGTCAACTGGCACAACGGCGAACGCATGGCGTATTACGCGCGGCGCGGGCTTCTCGAAGACCTGAGCGACGACTGGCAGAAGAACGGCTGGAACGACATGTATGCATCGACGAAGGAATCGTCGAGCTATAACGGCAAGCAGTACGCCGCGCCGACGGTGTATTACTCGTGGGGCCTGTTCTATCGCAAGGATCTGTTCCAGAAGGTCGGCATCAGCGAAGAGCCGAAAACCTGGGATCAGTTGATGGACGCGTGCAAGAAGCTGAAGGCCGCGGGCATCACGCCGTTCGCGGTCGGCGGCCGCGATGCGTGGACGCTCGCCGGCTGGTTCGATTATCTCGACCTGCGTCTGAACGGCAACGCGTTCCATCAGCAATTGATGGCGGGAAATGTGCCGTACACCGATCCGCGCGTGAAGAAGGTCTACACGACATGGAAGCAGTTGCTCGACGATCACGATTTCATCGACAACGCGCTATCCTATGATCTCGACGGCGCGCAGCCGTTCCTGTTCCAGGGCAAGGCCGCCATGATGCTGATGGGCACATTCATCACCGGTGGATTTCCGGCGGCCGTGAAGCCGAACATGGGCTACTTCCAGTTCCCGATCATCGATTCGAAAGTGCCGACGGCGGAGGACGGCCCGGTCGAATCGCTGCACATTCCGTCAAAGGCGAAGAACAAGGCGGAGGCGCACGCGTTCCTCGCGTTCATCGAAACGCCGGCGAACGGCGCGAAGCTCGCGGCGGGGCTGGGCTCGCTGTCGGCGAACAGCAAGTCGCCGGAACCTGAAGATCCGATTTCGAAGATCGGCTTCCAGATTCTGTCGAACACGAAGGGCGGCATCGCGCAGTTCTACGATCGCGACATGACCAAGGAAATGGCCGACGAAGGCATGAAGGGCATGCAGCAGTTCATCGCCGATCCTTCGAAGCTCGACAGCATCCTCGCGCAACTCGAGGCAACCCGTAAGCGCATCTACAAGAAATAAGCTCAAACGAAGGTGCCGGCGGATGAACGTCTGTCTGCCCGCGCCTGACTGATAGCTTTTCAGGCGGCAAGGCGCCTTCCATCCCGCAGGATCGTCGTCGTGAGATTGACGATCCTGATCTGGTTGACGGAGCCGAAGAAGCATTTTCCGCCGCAGCAGGACGGCAACCTCGTGGAAGACGGCGTCTGTGTCGGATTCATCACCGAGAAGATCGGTCAGAGCCAGCCGACGGTGACCACGCATATGCAAACGCTGGCGAAGGCAGGGCTGGTCACGTCAAAGAAGATCAAGAATTGCGTCTGCTACAAACGCGATGCCCCCTCGATCGATCGCTTTCTCGGTGATCTCGTTGGCGTTCTGCGTCGACCTTGACGACTGAAGGAGAAACCTATGTTCAGGAGCGTTTTGCAATCGGGCTTCGCGACCGTCATCGCAATGACACTGGCGGCATGTGCGGCGCAACCTGCAGACCCGGCCGCTGCGGCTCTGGTGCAATTAGGGTCGGCGAGTCGGTTAGAGTAGTCGGAGCGAAAAGAACTGATGACCCGCGATGAGCAAGCTGAAGAGTCTGGAAGAGCTGTTCGGTGGACGCCATTTTGATCGGGAGATCATCGTTCTGTGTGTTCGCTGGTATCTGCGCTACAAGCTCAGCCTACGCGATCTGGTCGAGATGATGGCCGAACGGGGATTGTCCCTGGCTCACACGACGATCCTGTGCTGGGTGAGGCGTTATACCCCCGAGTTCGTCAAACGCTGGAACCGCTTTGCGACGCCTGCGGGACGCTCGTGGCGTGTCGACGAGACCTACCTGAAGATTCGCGGCAGGTGGGTCTACCTGTACCGGGCGGTGGATCGGGCTGGCCAGACGGTGGACTTCATGCTCAGAGCGAGGCGCGACGTGGCCGCGGCCAAAGCCTTTTTCAGCAAGGCCATCAGGCATCAGGCCCAGTTGCCGGAGACCATCACGCTCGATGGGTATGCTGCCTCGCACCGCGCGGTGCGCGAGATGAAGGCCGATGGTCTGCTGCCTGAAGACACAAAGGTCCGGTCCTCAAAGTATCTGAACAACTTGATCGAGCAGGACCATCGGCACATCAAATTCAGAACGAACGTCATGCTTGGATTCAAACGGTTCAGGAGCGCTGCGACCACGATTTCAGGCATCGAGTTGACGCATCGAATTCGCAAGGGCCAGTTCGATCTCGCGAAACTCGGTCTCAAGGATGCCGCTGCACCCGTCATATGGAGTGCGGTTTTATCCGCTCGATAAGTTATCCTGCATATATGAAGCGTTTCAACCCGCTTTCCTATTTGCACCAAAACCGTCAGGCTCAGGTCTGATCGGCCCACCAGCCCTTATGCAGGTCGTGGGGCAGCAAGCAAGTCTTGCTGCCCCACGCGAGATGCACCGATCCCTATCTCTCGAGCCTCGGTCCAACTGCAGGAACGCAAGGTCCTGAGGCTATCGAAAAGTTTCTCACTGGCCTCCTTAACAAAGTGCCAGATTTCAAGTTCAAGGACGTAAAGATCCTTATCGACACGCCGACCTACGCATTCGGTGAAGATTCGGTTGGAGCATTAGTTCCGTCGACGGGCAACGTTTACCAGCCGATGTACGCCGGTCGCCCGCGTTGCAGAGCACGGCAATCAAGTTGCTCCGCGAATCTCTTGACACTGTTGCAGCACAGAAGGCATTTAGTCTCGCCAATGAGCAGGAAGCAGGTTGCGCGGATATCGTTACCGCTCATTCGCGGTGTCAGGGTTCCGACGTCCTACGCTGCCCGATCGCTCGGCAACGCAATGCAACTTACATGTGCGGCACGCCGCGCTTTGACTGCCGGCCTATGGGCGGTAATCCTTCGCCGTGGGTGTCAACAAACCGCGGGCCGACCGGCTCTCGCGTCCGGGGAAACGCAGCGCGTGGACTCTTGCGTCGATGCAACTAATGGTCTGCCCATCCGCACCCCAACGAATTGCGCAGCTCAACGATGATCGGGAGCCCGTCTACAAGACCGACAAATGCTTTCAAACACCCAAAAAGTCAGCCTCTGTCAGGCGGAGTGGGCTGGTTGGCCGCGCGAGCAGCTTTCGCCGCGCGACCGATTCAGTGCGAGAAAACCCGTCCCTGAACGCTCTCACCAATCGGCTATTGTCCGCATCGGGCGGCAGCCAGAAACAGACCTCCAAGCACTTGCGCGGCGCGACGCACGTCACGTTTTCTCCGCCCCAATCGATGAAAGTGAGGGTTCGTTTGTCAGCTGAGATCTGTGGTTGAGGTACAAGGACTTTCATGAACGGAATTGCGGTGGCGGATAGAATCGGCAGGCGCGTCATCGGGGACGCGTTGTGTGTCACCTCGCTAGGCTTCACCAGTCTACCCGGTGCTTTTCTTCGGTCTCTTGATGGCGCCGATCTTCGTCGACGTGCAAGTAAATGCTCGTTGTCGTGAGGGATGCATGGCCGAGATTGTCGCGCACCGTACGCAGATCCACCTTGCGATCGGCCATGTGCGAGCCGGCGCTGTGCCTGAGCCAATGCGCGGACGCTTTTTCGAGCAGATCGGCGCGCGCGCTTTGCGCATCGTCACGTTCACGTAGGCGCGCCGCTGCGCCCGCAAACACGTCCTTGACGATGGCGTGCAGCGCCGCGCGCGTGAGCGGCGCGCACGTCGCCGCGCGTTCGTTGGATGCCGTCGCGCCGATCGGCAGCACGAGCGGTGTATCTTCGTTGGGCGAGGGCAGCGCGCTCAAGCCAAGATGCTGCCGATAGCGGGACAGTTCCATCATCAGCTCGCGCGTGGCCGGCACGAGCCGCTGCTTGTCGCCTTTGCCGTGGATAGTGAGCCACCAGCGCAGCGCGCCGTCCGCATCCTGTCGCACAAAGAATCGGCCCATGGTGTTCGCACCGACCTCCGCAATGCGCAGCCCGCCGAGATAGAGCAGGGTGAACAACCATCGGACGCGGTACGCGTGGGCCTTTTCCCGGTCCGTTTGCTTTGGCATCGTCGCAATGAAGTCCTTGACCTCCTGCCAAATGCTCGGCTCCAGATAACGGGTGATGCGGGGCGCCGCGTGGCGCGTGCGTTGGCGCGAGAGCGACAGCGGATTGCCGGCCAGATAACCGGCCTGCACCAGCCACGAGAACATCACGTTCAAGATGACGGTCGCCTGGCGTTGGCTGGACGGCGAGAGCGGACCGTAGAACGGCCGCCAGCGCGGGTCGCTGCGCGGATGCTTGCGGCCGCCCCCGGCCACCCAGGTGCCGGCAGGCTGTGGGTCGGCGAGGAACTGCTGATAGCGCAGGCAGTCTTCATGCGTCAGAGAAGAGAGGAGTTTGCCCATCTCGACGACCGACCAGAGCAGGAGTCGCTCGGCTTCCTTGCGGTAATTCTCGAAGGTGGTTTTCGTGTCGACAAAGCGGGACAGCCAGGCGCGGATCGCATCGAGGTCGTTGTCGGCGGCAATCTGTGCGTGCCCTGTCACGGCACGATTCAGCCCTGCGGAGCCGTCCAGCTTTGCTGGAATGAGGAGCTTGTCGAGCGGTGTCGGTTGCAATGCATACGGCGGCAGGGTCGGCGCAGCGGGCTTGGAAGTCACGTTCGTTCCGGCGACATGTTGGCGTAAATGTTTCAACATTATAAGGGTAATGTCAAATCCGGATATCTATGGCGTCAGATAATTGGCGAAATACGTTTTATTATGTACGCATTGTCATTAGCTTTAATCCATGTCCGACGTCCTCTCCGACGAAACCCGGCTCGCGGCCGATATCGAGCGCCTCAAGGTCGAATTCCCGAAGACGCGCGAGCTCTATCGCGAGGTGTGCGCGCTGCTGTTCTTCCGCTTTGGCGTGCCGCCGACGGCCAATCGCCTCTACACCTTAGTCCGGCGCGGCACCATGAGCACGCCGGCTTCGGTATTGAGCGAATTCTGGGCGGAACTGCGAGAGAAGAGCCGGGTGCGCATCGAACATCCAGATCTGCCGCCCGATCTCAGCGAGGCGGCCGGTGAGCTGATTGGCGCGTTGTGGACGCGTGCGAGCACGTCAGCACAGGCCGAACTGACCGCGCTGCGCGAGGAGGTCGAGGCGCAGCGCGCCGACGCGGAGCAAAAGGTTGTTACGGCACGCGGTGAACTCGGACGCACCGAGACCGCGCTCGAACAGCGCGCCGCCGCGCTGCTGGCTGCGCAGGTCGAGATTCGGGAGTTCGAGCGGCGACAGGCAGAGGAGGCCGCCACGCGCAAAGCGCTTGAGGCGCAGATCAAGCGTCTCGGCGAAGAAGCGGTTGTGCGCGAGCGGGAGCTGGAGAAGGTACGGGACACGTTTTCGCGTGATCTGGAGAAACTTCGGGGGACGGCGGACCGTGCTGAGGAGCGCTTACGCGCGACGGAAAAGCGAGCCCTGCTGGAGATCGATCGCGAACGCAGCGCGGTGGCCAAGGCTCAGAAAGAACTGGCCGAGGCAGCCAAACGCGCCGACAAGCGCGAGGCCGAACATCGACGCGCAGTCGACGCGCTGCAGGCGCAGCAGGGCGATGCCCGCCATCAAACCGGCGTGCTGCAAGGCAAGCTCGCTGCGCTTGAGGCAACACACAAGTCACTTCAAGAGCAGTTGAAGTCGCTGCGCGGAACGACGCGCTCCCCAGCGCGGCGCGCGCCTGCGGCAGAAGCCAGTCCGTCAGTCAGGCGAGCAGCCCGAAAGACAGCCGTCGGCAAAACGGCAAGAGCGAAAGCTCGAACGTAGATAATGACCGGATGGCGCCGCCGAGTGGCGCGATCCATGACCGGTTGGTGCCCCCGAGTCGCGCCGACGGTCAAAAGGAGCAAGCAGGTGAGAAGATCAGCAGAGAATAAGTAAAGGGTCGTGGCGGTGCGCATCGACCCGGTCATCGAGCAGCGGTTGCGCGTGCTGGCAGAGGCCACAGGGCGCAAGCAATCGTTCTTCCTGCAGCGGATGATCGAGGAAGGCATCGATGCGATGGAAGAAATCTGGCTGGCGCCGGACACGCTGGCCAAAGTCCGAAACGGTGGGTTGCCCGAACTGCTCAGCGCACAAAGCACCACCTCGGATCTGTTTGACCTTGATTCGAACGACGCAGTCGCTTAGCGACGGCGATCGTCAGATTCAAAACCGATCGCAAAGATCGCGGCCAATTTTACGAGACAGGAAGGGATTCAATGAACAAACAGGAACTGATCGACGCGGTTGCATCGGAGTCGGGTACAAGCAAGAGCGCGGCCGAAGAGGCAATCAATGCCGCCTTGAACACCATCTCGAAGGAGGTGGCGGCAGGGAGTACCGTTCAGCTCGTCGGTTTTGGCACATTCGGAAGGGGCGAGCGTGCAGCACGGACGGGTCGAAACCCCGCGACGGGCGAAGCGATCGAGATCGCGGCCGCGAAAACTGTCAAATTCACCGCGGGCAAGGCGTTCAAGGATGCCGTGAACCAAGCCTGAACACGGCGAGAACCAGAGGCGCCCGAGGCGGCAGACGATCCAATCGTCCGCTGCCTTCGGACGGACAGTGAGACTCAGTCAGAAAAGCTGAGTCTCGAGGGGCACGAGGTTGACCCACTTTACGGCGGTGCGGCGCTCTTGCCCGTCCGGGTGAATGGAGCGAATCATGACGCGTTGTCCGCGCGCTTCGCCCAGAACTTCCGCGATCCGGTCTTCATAGCGCACCAGGGTGCCGCGCGCCGGCTTGCGTTTGAGTTTCGTGCGACGAGGCGGAGCGGACATTTCCTGACAGGTTGACATGCAATGATGCGATTATGCCTGTCGTCACCTCAGCGCACATTTTTTCGTTCCTTCCCACGCCAGAGTCTCCACCATGCGCCGCATTGCAGTCCGTCACTCGCCCATTCATGGTCGCGGTGTGTTCGCCGCAGCGAATATCTCCGTTGGTGATCCGATCCTCGAGTACAAAGGCGAGATCATCTCGGCGCAAGAGGCGCAGCGCCGATATGAACGGTCGACCGCAGAAGACGGGCATACCTTCTTCTTTGGGCTCGACGACGGACGCATGATCGATGGCGCACAAGGCGGCAACTCCGCGCGTTGGATCAATCACAGTTGCGCGCCCAACTGTGAAGCCGAACAGGAGGGCGACCGGATCTTCATCCGGGCGACACGCAAGATTAAAGAGGGCGCAGAGGTCTTCATTGACTACGCGCTTGATGTCGAAGGGCGCCGAACAGCGGCGCTCAAGCGCCTTTACGCATGTCGGTGCGGCGCTCGCCGCTGTCGAGGCACGATGCTGGATGCGCGTGAGTAGCGTACTTGTTGTGAGGCGCACCTGGCACACGGTGGTCCATGAAAAGGCCGTCGAAAGCCACCAGCGACCGCTTCCTCGACGCGTTGAAATGGATTAGCCTAATCGCTCTTCATCGACGACATTCCTGAGCACGACGACGATGCCGCAAAGCATGCAACAGCTCGATATATTTGCCGACAGCCGCGACGTGGTGCTGCGCAATGACGTCGTGGAGCAATTGCAGCGTCGCCATGCGGTGGACGCGCGAGCCTCATTGACGCAACTCGCCAGCGAATACCCTGAAGACAGCGTGCTGCCTGCGATGACGGTGCTTGTTCGCGAACTTGAGAACGGTTCAAGCCTTCCACTGACCGACCACGCGGAATTGGCCGCGGTCCGGCGACACCTCGAGGAGGATGTGATGCCCGCCGTCCAACGGGTGATGCCCGCACAGGACGCTCATGCGTGGTCGACGCCGTGCTGGCGCTCGCTCGCCCAGCGTGCTGCATCGCTGGTGTTTTGTGGGACCCACACCGAAAGTCACGCCGCGCCGCTATGGCTTCGCGCAGGGGGCTGGGCGGCGGCCACTGAAGCCGTCAATACAATCGATTCGTGGTGGCGCATCCCGTCGCCACTCGCCTGGATGACCGAAGCACGCTATCGAGCGGGCGGTCTCGATGCGGCGTGGCCGCTATTTGCAGAATTGGCGTGGCTGGCACCGTCACGGTTTGCCGCATTGGTTGGCGCGCTTCGCGACGCGTCGCTCGATGCGCTGCGTCAGCGCTTCGATGCTGACTTTTCCGGTACAGGCGAAATCGAGGACTATGTGTGGTTCTCAGCCTGGCTGCTGATAGTCAAGCCAGCGCTCGCAGGTCGGCTGGCCGAGGCTCGCGTGCAGCGAGATTTGCCGGCCTCGCGCGCCACGGCCTTGCTCGGGGAGATTTTGCGTCGTGAACATGAAGGCGACCAGCACGAACTGATCGCCCTTCGCCAAGAACTTAGCCGCCTGCATACGGGTCTGTTTGACGCGTACATGGCAACGCGCAAAGTGCTGCATCGGTGACCTGGGCCGTTTATGTCACCGGCTTTTTTGCTTCCGAATTGCGGCTGCCAATGCAATGCGGGGCGGAAAAACAAAAGCGCGCACAGGTGCTGCTGGCAGCGCTGTGGCGGCGTGCCTGATCACTTGCGAGTTCAGAGTATCTTTCGGACCAATCGGATCAGCCGAATTCGGTGCGGTGCACCCTTCGGCCGCACTTGGGTGCCGCTGCTTCAAGGACTTGATCAGGTGCGCAAACCCTCGTAGTCCGTGCGGTGATGTCAAAGGTTCCAATGCGGTTGTGCGTAGCAGTCGAAGGGCTATAGTAGCAAATCGAGTGTTGCTCTTTCGACGTGCAACTCCTTGGCTGATGCAGGTGGGGCGGCAGCCGAAGTTCGAGGTCGTCGTTCAAACGTGTGATTTCGGGTGTGGCCCTGAGCCGCTCGAACGAGTTACCCCCGAGCGACCGTGACTCGCCCGGCGTGGACAGTGGGCGCGGCGCGTAAAATACCAATGAGCCACCTCGGGGACGGACTTGGATCAAAGCCGACCTGCGGGCGGTCGGAAATCCGCTAGGACATACGGACCATAGCGCTTAAAAACCGGAGAGACTTGGCTGTACGGGATCGTCCATCTGCGGGTGAGGGCTGCGCACCGTCGAAAGCATGTCGAGGTTGGCGAAGTGTCTCGAGAAAGAGGCGGGAGGTGTGCGACGGTGGTTCATCGCATATTCTTCTCGGCCTTCGATGCACGCTCTCAACATTGACGACCGATTGGCCCTCTCCCTTCAAAGAGACTCGTGGAAACGAAAAAGATGACCGATGTGCCTCTGCCTGAAGGCGCCTACAGAGACGCGCTCAGCGATGTGGTCGCGCTCCTTGAAGACGGTCGGCGGGAGGCGGCGAGGAGCATCAACGCACTGATGACGGCGACATATTGGTTGGTCGGCCGTCGGATCGTTGAATCGGAGCAGGGTGGGCAGGGGCGCGCGACGTATGGACAGGCGCTCTTGCAACGCCTGTCAACAGATCTGACGAAGCAGTTTGGAAGGGGCTTCGGTGCTGACAATCTGGAACTGATGCGCCTCTTCTACCAGAGCTATCCCCCAAGCGAGACTTCCGAATCGGTGATTCGGAAATCTCCGACCCGCGTTTCTCGAGCAAAATCCGAATCACCGATTCGGAAATTTTCGCTTCAGCAGTTGGCGGAGCGTTTTCCCCTGTCTTGGACGCATTACGTGCGACTGATGCGGTAATCCCCCCGCTAATAACGCGGGTCAGAAGTAGACTATGCTGCGGCAGTGAGCCGCTGTTTTGGCGTCACGCCTCCAAGGCCCATGTTAGGGCGCTCGTGATTGTATTGCCACATCCATTCGGTCGCGAAGTGCTGCACGTGTGCGAGGTCATCCCAGTGGTATTGCGACAGCCATTCATACCGCACCGTCCGGTTGAACCGCTCCACATAGGCGTTCTGTTGCGGCTTGCCGGGCTGGATGTAGTTCAGCGCGATACCACGCGTCATCGCCCATTGCGTGATCGCCTCACTCAGGTATTCAGGACCGTTATCGCACCGTATCGCCATCGGCCTTCCTCGCCAGCCGATAATCTGATCGAGCGCCCGTATGACACGCGCCGAGGGGAGCGAGAAGTCGACCTCGATGCCCAGTGCCTCCCGGTTGAAGTCATCGATCACGTTGAGCAGCCGGATACTGCGGCCGTCCTTCAATTGGTCGTGCATGAAGTCCATCGACCACACCGCATTCATCGACAACGGCACAACCAAGGGCTGCGGCGCTTGCCGTACCAGCCGCTTGCGCGGC
>NZ_OGTP01000053.1 GCF_900258035.1 Caballeronia novacaledonica
CATTACTCACAGGCTGAATTGAACGCAATTGCCAAGCGACTCAATGAAAGGCCGCGGCAGACCTTGGGCTTTATGACCCCAGCGGAGAAATTGGCCGAGACGTTGGGGGTTGCGTTGACCGGTTGAATCCGCCGCTGCTTTCTTTGGTTACTTTCTTTGCAGCAGCAAAGAAAGTGACTGCCGCCCCGCACAGGGGCAACGCTTATAGACCGACGCGAAAGCAGGTTTCACTCAAACCCTCAAAGCCTCAGAAAAAGCCCCCGCGCCGAGCGCGATAAAAGCTGCTTCATTGCAGCAGCAAAGAAAGTAACTGCCGCCCCGCATAGGGGCAACGCTAATAGACCAATAACAAACCGGGCTCCAGCGACAAACCAAAAAAACTCAAACCGTCAGATTCAACAACCGATCCCTCACAACCTCCGCATCGGAATGACTAAAAATCTCGACAATATAATTGGCATCCCGCACATAAGCGGGAAACCGCCGATCCACGATGCCTTTCGCGGCGAGCGCGTCCATCGACATATCCGTATCGACATCGCAAGACTTCACGATCATCAACCGCTCCGCATTGAGCAACGTCGAAAGCCACGCAGCAAGGCTATCGGAAGTGGTATCCCAGTTGGTCATCGAATCCGGCGTCGCGCGCATCAGATCAGTCGGCACCCACACCGCCACTCGCCCATCCCGCAATGCCCGCCGGATACGCTCCTCGTTCGACGCCAGCACGAGCTCCGGCACCACGCCCTGCATCAGAATCGCGTATTGCGCCATCGCGAGCAGGCACATGTTGTGGGCCGCGAGATCGTCGAAACGCCATTCCTGCTGATACTGCCGCACCGCGTCCGCAAAATCGCCGCCGCCCGGCACGATCACGACGCGCCCGCCTCCCACTTCCCAGAGCCGCGTCAGCCACTCGCGCAACGCCGGGTCGTGGCTGAGGCTACCCCCGATCTTGACCACCCACATGTTGCTGTCCTCGTTCGATGATGCCGCCGGGCCACGCACCCGGTTTCGATACTCCATCCGCACACCGCTGTATTCCGCACGCTATCACGCCGCGCGCGGCGGCGCATCGTCGTATGGACGCGCTTCGTTGCCTGCCGCGCCCTTCGCCGCCGCCGATGCCAGCAGCGCGACCGCCGCGCTCGGCGCGCACGTCGATATCCATTCGGCGCGCGTCGCGTCGTCCGTCGCGCACGCGAGGCGCGCGAAATCGGTATAACTGCGCGCCTCCTGCCGCGCCAGCGCCGCCGCCAGAAAGCGCCCGCAGCCCGCGCCGACGATCGGCGCAGCGGCCAGCGCCGCATCCCGCGCGATCACGCGCGCGAGATTCGCTTCGAGGGCGCGCAACTGCGCGTGCCGCCAGTGCTGCGCAAAGCGCCGCCATTCGGCAGCGCTCGCATCGGCGGCATCGCGGCCGATCATCCGCGCGATCCGCGCACGGCTCGCGGCTTCCGTCTTCGGCCCGTTGTCGGCGCTCGGATGCTGGTCGTGCTCGGGCCACAGTTCGCCCGTCAGACGATAGACATCGGCGGTCGTCGCGAACCATTCGTTCATCACGCCCGTCGTCTCGCCGCGAAACGCGATGCGATGCGCGATCCCGCACAACGGCGTGCGCACGATGCCCTGATACACGAGTTCGCCGCTGACAAGGCGCTCGGCGTCGTTCGCGCCGCGCGCCACGACACGCCCGCCGACGATCGAAACGATGTCCGTCGTCGTGCTGCCGATATCGATGAGCACCGCGTCCGGCATGCGCGTCGCGACCCATTGCGCGGTTGCGAGCCAGTTCGCCGATGCGACCTTGCGCCAGCCGTCCGCGCATGCCGAGCGCGCGAGCCAGCCGGCGTCGCCCGCGAAGAACATCGTGCGCGGGCCGAGCCGCTGGGCGAGTGCGCGCGTCAAGGTGCGCACGCCGTCGGCGCGGTCGGCGAAGAGATCGACCATTTCGCCCGTCATCGTGACGGCGTGGCGCGCGCCGGCATCGGCGGCGGCGGGCCAGCGCTCGAACATCGCGTCGATCACGCGTTCCAGATGCGCGATGCCCAGCCACAGCGGACACGCCCACTGCGCGACATCGGCGAGCACGCCCGCGCGCGTCGCCATCGACACCTTGACGTGCGCGCCGCCCACGTCCCAGCCGAACACCGGCATACTCGCCGCTGCGGAGGTCGTCATGACGCCGCTCCGCCACACGCGCGCAGCAATCCGGGATCGCCGTCGAAACCCGGCACGCGATGCGCCGCGAGCAGTTCCGCCGCGAGATTTCTGCCGCCGCGCCGGCTCAATTCCGCATACGCGACGGTGAGGCGCGGATTCACTTCGATCACGACCGGCCCGCGCTCCGGATGCCACACGACATCGATACCCGCGAAGCCGCGCAAGCCCGGAAACGCTTCGGCGACACGCAACGCGAGCCGTTCCAGCGCGCGCCCTTGCGGACCATGCCGGTCGATGCGATCGACATCGACGCCATCGAACTGCACGATGCGCGCGCGACGCCCCGATCCCGCCGCGTCCGACAACCCGATGCGCTGACGATTGATGCTCACGAGCCGCGACATCCGTTCGCGGCAGATCAGCGAAAGACTGAGCGGCTCGCCGTCGATCCATTCCTGCAACACGGGATTGCGGCCCGCTTCGGCGCGCGCTTCGTATTCGGCGCGCGCGGCGGCGAGATCGTCGTAGACGTAGGTATCGAGGCCGCCCGCGCCGTCGTCCGGCTTGACGACCCAGCGTCGCCCGGCTCCGGCGACCGCGTTCTCCGGTTCGAGCGCGGGCGTCGCGGGAATGCTGCGCGCGGCGAGCCACGCGGCCGTCGCGCTCTTGCTCGATGCCGCGCGGATCGCCTCCTTCGCGCAGCCGAGCCAGCGCGCCTGACCGACGGCATCGTGGAACTTGAGCAGCAGCCCGTCGCACTCGGGCGCGACGATGCAGGCATAGTCGTGTTCGCGCGTCATGCGGGCGACGAAGCGGATGACCGGCTCGCCGGGCTGCGCGCGCGCGTAGCCGGGCGCGTCCGCCGCTTGCTCGAAGCGCGAGCTGGCGACGGTCACCTCGATGCCCGGCAGCGTGCGCAGATCGGCGGCGATGGCGTCGCGCATCACGCGGCCCTCGACGATCAGCGCGGAGAGATCGGCGAGGCTGCCTGCGCCCGCCGCGTCCGGATCGATGCCGCCGCCGGTGAGATACTCGAATACGAAGATCCTGGTCAAAGGAAGTCCATCCATGCAGGTGATACCCGTTCTCGATCTGCTCGACGGCCACGCGGTGCGCGCGGTGCGCGGCGAGCGTTCGCGTTACCGGCCGATTCAGTCCTCGTTGTGCGCCACGAGCGATCCGGTTGCGATCGCCCGCGCGCTCGTCGCCGCGACCGGCGCGCGTACGTTGTACGTCGCCGATCTGGGCGCGATCCTTCAGCGCGGCGCGCACGACCATGCGCTCGCCGCAATGTGCGACGCCCTCGGCGAGGGCTTTTGCATCTGGCTCGATGCGGGCTTCACCGCGTTCGCGCCGATGCATGCGTTGGTCGAGCGCGTCGCCGAACTGTCGCGTTCGCCTGCGCCCGCTGCGATCGTGCCCGTGTTCGGCACGGAGACGCTGCTCGACATCGGCGCGATCGCGGACGCATCGGCTTGCGGCTTCGCGCCGATTCTCTCGCTCGACTATCGCGGCGGCCTCGCGCTCGGCTCGACGCATCACGAGAGCGCGTGGTGGCCGTCGCGGGTCATCGTGATGACGCTCGACCACGTGGGCGCTCGCGCCGGGCCTGATCTCGATACTTTCGCTGCCGTGCGAGCGCGGGCCGGGGAGCGTCAGGTGATCGGCGCGGGCGGGATTCGCAATGACGACGATCTCGCTCGTGCTCGCGACAGCGGCGCTTACGCGTGGCTCGTTGCTTCCGCGATTCACGATGGAAACGTGAGTCGGTGCGATGTGCATCGCGGGGCGTTCGACGGGTGAACTCAATATCTGTGCCAAGGGGTTTGGGGCTTTGATGGACTGCTTTTGCTTCGCATGCGGGTGTTGCATCGGGTGACAGTGTGTTGCATTGCGGAGCAGGTTTTTTGATTGCCGGATCCCGGCTTGTTATTGGTCTATAAGGTTGCCCCCTGTGCGGGGCGGCAGTCACTTTCTTTGCTGCTGCAATGAAGCAGCTTTTATCGCGCGCGACGCGGGGGCTTTTCTTGGGCTTCGAGGGCTTGAGTGAAACTTGCTTTCGCGTCGGTCTATTAGCACTGCCCCTGTGCGGGGCGGCAGTCACTTTCTTTGCTGCTGCAAAGAAAGCAGCTTTTATCGTGCTCGGCGCGGGGGCTTTCTGAGGCTTTGAGGGTTTGAGTGAAACTTGCTTTCGCGTCGGTCTATTAGCACTGCCCCTGTGCGGGGCGGCAGTCACTTTCTTTGCTGCTGCAAAGAAAGTAACCAAAGAAACAGCTTTCCCCAGCCTAAGCACTTCACACCGGCCGCGGCACAGGCGATTGACCTAATGGCCCCCAGAGTAGCGAGTGCCCTCAAAGGTCTTGTCGGACTTGGCTCGCGCACGGTCTGCCGCGTCGCACCACACAACAGATTGGTTCAGCACGAAATGGCGCCGGCCCGCTACGCGGCCGATGGGTCCATCGGGGCGGGGGCGGGCCGCGTGTGCTTCTTTCTCGCTGGTTTCCCTCGCATACCCAACGGCAGCGCGCAGCGCTGTGCCGATGCTATTTCGTGCTGAACCAATCTGGCGGGCGGCGCGATGCGGCAGACCGTGCGCGAGCCAAGCCCGGCAATTATTGTGAGGGCACTCTTTAGGCGAGTGCCATCTTGGAGGAGAAAAGTGGCCAACGTGCGTGTGACAGCAGGCCTGAAAAGCGGCGGATTCAACCGGTCAACGCAACCCCCAACGTCTCGGCCAATTTCTCCGCTGGGGTCATAAAGCCCAAGGTCTGCCGCGGCCTTTCATTGAGTCGCTTGGCAATTGCGTTCAATTCAGCCTGTGAGTAATG
>NZ_OGTP01000019.1 GCF_900258035.1 Caballeronia novacaledonica
CCGCCTGCCTTCAGCGTCTGCGCGAAAGGCTCAAGTCTCTGCCCAACGAAAAACGACCCGGACGTGCATGCGACCGGGTCGTCAAATCCCGCCCCAAACGGTACACCGTTCGCTATCTAAGAAAAGACCTTAACTGAACGGCATTAGCCTGAAGCGGCGGGCTTTTTCGTTTCGAACGGCGATTAACGAAACACGACCGTCTTGTGCCCGTTCAGCAGAATGCGATGTTCCGCGTGCCATTTCACCGCGCGCGCGAGCGTCACGCATTCGACGTCGCGGCCGATCGCCGTCAGTTGATCCGGCGTCATGTTGTGATCGACCCGCGCCACTTCCTGCTCGATGATCGGGCCTTCGTCGAGATCGGACGTCACGTAGTGCGCGGTCGCGCCGATCAGCTTCACGCCGCGATCGAACGCCTGATAGTACGGCTTCGCGCCCTTGAAGCTCGGCAGGAACGAGTGATGAATGTTGATCGCGCGGCCCGCGAGCTTCTCGCACATGTTCGCCGACAAAATCTGCATGTAACGCGCGAGCACGACGAGATCCGTGTCGTGCTGATCGACGATTTCGAGCACGCGCGCTTCCTGCGCGGCCTTCGCTTCGGGCGTCGACTTGAGCAGCGGCAGATGATGAAACGGAATGTCGTAGCTCGCGGCGAGCTGATAAAAATCCTTGTGATTCGAAATGATCGCCGGAATCTCGATCTGCAACTGGCCGGTGCGATAGCGGAACAGCAGATCGTTCAGGCAATGCCCGATCTTCGACACCATGATGACGACGCGCGGCTTCACCGACGCGTCATGCAGTTCCCAGCGCATGCCGAATTCGTCGGCGAGGTCGGTGAACGACTTGCGCAGCGCGTCGAGGCCCGGATCGCCGCCGACCTGCTGAAAATGCACGCGCATGAAAAATTCGCCGGTGCGGCTGTCGCCGAACTGCGCGGAATCGAGGATATTGGCGCCGAGGTTGAACAGGAAACCCGACACGGCATGCACGATTCCCGGCCGGTCCGGGCACGACAACTTCAGGTAGAAACTATGTTCGGTCGACATGACCTTTCCTCGTTCGGTTCTTTTTAAACTTGTGGCGGCGCGAACAGCGCGTCGATGCCTACGCACGCGTCTTCGTCGATCCACTGATGGCGCAGCATGCAGTCGAGCGTCGCGAGACTGGCGTCGACGGTGAGCTCGCCCTCTTCGATCCAGCGCGCGACGTCTTCGATACGCGCCAGGCGATGCTCGCCGACTTCGCCATCCTGGTTGCGCGGCGCGAAATCGGGCGGCAGGGACACGTCGTACACGAAGATCTGCTCGGCCTGCGTGCCTTCGGGCAAGGATTGCAGCACATGGAACGTGCGGCCGCGCTCGGCGGTTTGCGCGAGCCCGGCGCTCATGCCCGCCTCTTCCCAGCATTCCTTCACGAGCGTCGGCATCAGCTCGAAGCCCCAGCCGATGCCGCCCGCCACGATGTTGTCGAGCATGCCGGGATCGGTCGCCTTGGTTTCGCTGCGGCGCGCGATCCACAACTGCGGCGCGTCATCCGGATATTTTACGATGCCGTTCAGATGCACCGCGTAGGTCATCGTGCCGAAGAAGCGCGACGCCGCGCGCTCGATGAACGCGAGCGGCGGCGCGTCGAAGTCGTTGCGGATCGCGTAGGTTTCGTCGCGCCAGCCGGGAATCCGGCCTTCCGCGTACAACGCGCCGATGACCGCGCCGAGCGCGGCGCTGCGCGAATTCACATCGGCGAGGGATGGGTTCAATCGGACCGATGCTTCGTCGATCCCGAAAACGTCGGGCCAGCGCCGCAGCGCGTCGACATCGGTGCGGCGAATCCAGCCGACGCGCGCGTCGCCGATGAAAAAAGGCGCGTGCGCGGCAGCATCGAAACGGCGCGCGGAAATGATGGCAGGCAGCGTCATCGATAAACCTCGATCAGCGCAAGGCGACGCGAATTCCGAGCAGGATGAACGTCACGCCCGCGAGCCGGTCGAGCCACACGCCGACGCGCGGACGGCGCTTCAGCCACGCGCCGATCATCCCTGCGGCGACGCCGAAGAGCGAAAACACCACGATCGTCTGCAACATGAACAGTCCGCCGAGCTCGAACATCTGCAGCATCACGCTTTGCGCGCCGTGCGGATCGACGAATTGCGGCAGGAACACGATGAAGAACAGCGTGACCTTCGGGTTCAGCATGTTGCCGATCACGCTCTGACGGAACACGGTCGAAAGCGGCTGGCTCGGGCGCGCGTGCGCGGTCGCGAGACCGTGACTGCGCAACGCCTTGATGCCGATCCACACAAGATACGCCGCGCCCGCGAGCTTCACGGCCTGAAACGCGACGGGCGACGATCGCAGCAGCGCCGCGATGCCGAGCGCGGCGAGCGTCGTGTGAAAGATCACGCCGAACGCGAAGCCGAGCGCGGCGACGACGCCCGCGAGCCGCCCTTGCGAAATGCCGCGCGCGAGCACTTGCAGATTGTCGGGGCCGGGCGCGACCGTGATCGCGATCGACGCGGCAAGAAAGAGCAGGAAGTTGGGCATTTCAATGCCCGCCGAATTCGCAGACGGTATAAAGCGGCACGCCGTTCTCGCGCAGCAACTTCGAGCCGCCGAGATCCGGCAGGTCGATGATCGCCGCCGCTTCCACCACTTCCGCGCCGAGCCGTTCGAGCAGAATCTTGCCGGCCATCATCGTGCCGCCGGTCGCGACCAGATCGTCGACGATCACCACGCGATCGCCCGGCTTGCAGGCATCCTCGTGAATCTCGACGGTCGCGCTGCCGTATTCCAGGTCGTACGACTGCGAGAGCGTCTTGTACGGCAGCTTGCCCTTCTTGCGGATCGGCACGAAACCGAGACTCAGCTCGTACGCGAGAATCGGCCCGATGATGAAGCCGCGCGCATCCATGCCGGCGATCACATCGACGTTCGCGTCGATGTAGCGCTGCACGAACAGATCGATCAACATGCGCAGCGCCTTGCGGTCTTGCAGGATGGTCGTGATGTCGCGGAACTGCACGCCGGCCTGCGGCCAGTTGTCGACGGTGCGCACGCGCTCCTTGATGAAACGCGCGGCGTCGAGCGGTGCGTTCGATGGGGTAATGGACATGACTTCTCCGGAGTCCGCGCAGTGAGGCCGCGCGTTCGCCTTGGTGACAAAGAGGATGGTTACGCCGCCCGGCGGTTGCGCGAAAGCCGTTCTTCGGCAAGCGCGAGCACTTCGGGCAGGCCGCGCAGCACGACGATATCGTTCGCGCGCAGCTTGGTTTCGGGGTCGGGTGCGACGCCCCGGATGCCGTGGCGCCGGATCGCGGTCACCTCGACTCCATTGCCGACGAGCCCGAGATCGTCGAGCGAATGCCCGACGGCTTCGGAATTAGCGTCGATCGGTACGGATTGTAGCCGCACCTGCTCGTGGCCATCGTCGTCGTCGACATCGTCGGCGCCGTGGAAGTAGCCGCGCAAGAGGCTGTAGCGCGCGTCGCGCATTTCCTCGACACGCCGCACGACGCGCCGCATCGGCACGCCCATCAGCACGAGCGTATGCGAAGCGAGCATCAGACTGCCTTCGACGATCTCCGGAATCACTTCCGTCGCGCCGGCGGCGGTGAGCTTTTCGAGATCGGCGTCGTCGACCGTGCGCACGATCACGGGCAAGGTCGGCGCGAGTTCGTGGATGTTGTGCAGCACGCGCATCGCGGAAGGCGTGTTCGCGTACGTGATCGCGACCGTCGCCGCGCGATGCAGCCCCGCCGCGAGCAGCGACTCGCGCCGCCCGGCATCGCCGAACACGACCGATTCGCCCGCCGACGCAGCCGCCGCGACGCGGTCCGGGTCCAGATCGAGCGCGACGTAGGAAATGCCTTCCTGCTCCAGCATGCGCGCGAGGTTTTGCCCGGCGCGACCGTAGCCGCAGATGATCACGTGGCCGCTCTGCTTGAGGCTCTGCGTCGCGATCTTCGTCATTTGCAGCGATTGCAGCATCCATTCCGTCGACGACAGCCGCAGCACGATCCGGTCCGCGTTCTGAATGATGAACGGCGCGGCGAGCATCGAGAGCAGCATCGCGGAAAGGATTGCCTGCAGGAGGGTCGAATCGACCAGATGCGAATCCAGAATCAGGTTCAGCAGCACGAACCCGAATTCGCCCGCCTGCGCGAGGCCGAGGCCCGTGCGCATCGCGACGCCCGGCCTCGCGCCGAAGGCACGCGCGAGCGCGGTGATCATCACGGCCTTGAGCAGAATCGGTACGACGAAAAATCCGAGCACGAGAAACGGATGCTCCCAGATCACGCGCGGATTCAGCAGCATGCCGGTGGTCACGAAGAAGACGCCGAGCAGCACGTCGCGAAACGGCTTGATGTCCTCTTCCACCTGATGCCGATACGGCGTCTCGGCGATCAACATGCCCGCGATGAACGCGCCGAGCGCGAGCGACAACCCGAATTTATCGGTGATGAACGCCGCGCCCAGCGTCACCAGCAGCAGGTTCAGCATGAAGAGTTCTTGCGAACGCCGCCGCGCGACGATATCGAACCAGCGCGTCATGAACTTCTGGCCGAGGAAGAGCAGCACCGTCAATGCGACGACGATCTTCACCGCCGCGATGCCGAGCCACATCGCAAGCTGCGACGAATTGCCGTTGCCGAACGCCGCGATGATGATGAGCAGCGGCACGACCGCGAGATCCTGAAACAGCAGCACGCCGAAGATGTTGCGGCCGTGTTCCGCTTCGAGTTCCAGCCGCTCCGCGAGCAGCTTGCTGACGATGGCCGTGGACGACATGGACATCGCGCCGCCGAGCGCGAAGCTCGCCTGCCACGACATCTGCGTCCAGAAACTGGCGATCCAGCCGAAGATCAGCGCGAGCGCGATGGTCGCCGCGACCTGACTCGCGCCGAGCCCGAACACGATGCGCCGCATCGAGCGAAGCTTAGACAGCGAAAATTCGAGCCCGATGGAGAACATCAGGAAAACGACGCCGAATTCGGCAAGATGCTGCGCGCGGTCCGTATCCGGCGCGATACCCGCTGCGTGCGGCCCCACGATGATGCCGACCGCCAGATAACCGAGCATCGGCGGCAGATTGAAATAGCGAAATACAACGACGCCCGCCACGGAGCAAAGCAGCAGCAACAGCGTCATTTCGAGCGGAGAGGTCATCCGTCTGGCGTCCTCGTTCGTCAGCGTTCCGAGGCGCGCGTGTCCGGCGCTCCGGCATCTTAAAAAGGGCCCCTGACGACAGGGCTTGCGGGGGCGGATAGGCGGCGGCGCGCCAAGCGCCCGGCGGGGCGGCTCAGAATCGCCTTTGCTATACTCCGCGAATGATAGCGAAAATCAATGGCGACCGGGCACTGGCGCTGGCTCGCAACGTAATCCAGATTGAAGCCGACGCCGTTCGCGGGCTTTCCGAACTGCTCGACGAAAACTTCACGAACGCGGTCGAAACGCTGCTCGGCTGTCGCGGCCGCGTGGTCGTGTCGGGCATCGGCAAGTCGGGCCATGTCGCGCGCAAATTCGCCGCGACGCTCGCGAGCACCGGCACGCCCGCGTTCTTCGTGCATCCGGCCGAAGCGAGCCACGGCGACCTCGGCATGGTCACCGCCGACGACATCTTCATCGCGCTGTCGAACTCGGGCGAAACCGAGGAACTCGTCGCCATTTTGCCGCTCATCAAGCGCCTCGGGGCGAAGCTGATCGCGATCACCGGCCGGCCCGAATCGAGTCTCGCGCAACTGGCGGACATGCACCTCAACGCGCGCGTCGAAAAGGAAGCGTGCCCGATGAATCTCGCGCCCACGGCCAGCACGACCGCCGCGATGGCGCTCGGCGACGCGCTCGCCGTCGCCGTGCTCGATGCGCGCGGCTTCGGTCCCGACGACTTCGCGCGCTCGCATCCGGGCGGCGCGCTCGGGCGGCGCCTGCTCACCTATGTGCGCGACGTGATGCGCGTCGGCGACGAAGTGCCGGTCGTCTCGCTCGACGCGACCGTTTCGGACGCGCTCTTCCAGATCACCGACAAGCGCATGGGCATGACGGCTGTCATCGACGAAAATCGTCACGTCCACGGCATTTTCACCGACGGCGACCTGCGCCGCATCCTGCAGCGCGACGGCGATTTCCGCGCGCTCAAGCTCGCCGATGTCATGACCCGCAATCCGCGCACGATCGCGCCGGATCATCTCGCGGTCGAAGCCGTGGAACTGATGGAGCGCTATCGCATCAATCAGATGCTGGTCGTGGACGCCGATGCCACTTTGATCGGCGCACTGAACATGCACGACCTCTTCTCCAAGAAGGTAATCTGATGGCGCAGAAGCCTCCCACCGCCGCCGAACGCGCGAGCCGCCTCAAGCTGATGGCGTTCGACGTCGACGGCGTCTTCACCGACGGCAGCCTCTACTTCACCGCCGAAGGCGACGCAATGAAGTCGTTCAATTCGCTCGACGGCCACGGCGTGAAGATGCTGCAATCCGTCGGCGTGCAGACGGCGATCATCACGGGCCGGCAATCGGGTATCGTCGCGGCGCGCGCGCGCGAACTGGGCATCACGCATCTCTATCAGGGCGTCGGCGATAAAACCGTCGCGCTCGCCGAGCTGCTCGACGCGACCGGCATCGCAGCGGACGAATGCGGCTACATGGGCGACGACTGGCCCGACCTCGCGGTCATGCGCCGCTGCGGCTTCGCGGCCGCGCCCGCGAACGCGCATCCCGAGGTGATCCAGCGCGTGCACTGGGTCGCGGAAGCGCGCGGCGGCCACGGCGCGGTGCGCGAAGTCTGCGACGCGATCCTGCGCGCGCAGCATCGCTACGACGAACTGCTCGCCGCGGCGCTCGGAGGCTAAGGCCCATGACGCGCCCCGGAAAGCTCGCCTCGCTCCTGCCGCTCGTCGCGATGGCGGCGCTGGCCGGCATCACTTACTGGCTGCTTCAGGCCACGCTGCCGCCCGCTCAACAGGCGCCCGCGCAGGAGAAGCGCCACACGCCCGACTACTTCGCCAACGACTTTTCCGTTTCCGAACTCGACGCCACCGGCACGACGCAATATCGTCTGACGGCGAAATCGATGGTGCATTACGAAGACGACGAGAACAGCGACCTGACGCTCCCCGCAATGCGCATGTTCCAGCCGATGAAGCCGACCGTCACGGCGACGGCCCAGCGCGGCACGGTGAACGGCGACGTCTCGATCGTCGATCTCTACGACGACGCGCGCATCGTGCGGGCCGCCGGCTACGGAGATCCGCAGATGCAGGCCGATTCGCAGCATTTTCGCGTGCTGGTGAACGACGATGTCATCGAAACGGAAAAACCGGTTAGACTTCAGCGCGGCCCGTCCGTGATGACGGCCTCTGGCATGAACTACAACAACGTGACCCGGGTAATGAAGCTCTTCGGTAACGTGCGCGGCGCGATCGCCGCCACGGATATCAACGGCGGCTCGTCCAAGTAATCCCGGCACTCCCATCCAAACTGTGACTGCATGAACGAAAGGTTCCCTCGTCCCGATGGCGGCCATGCGCGCGCAACGCTCGCGCGCGGTGCCGCGCACGCCGCGCGGGCCGGGCTCGCCGCCGCGCTGACCATCGCCGTTGCGCTGGCATCGCTGCCCGCGCACGCCGAAAAGGCCGACCGCGACAAGCCGCTCAACATCGAAGCGGACAACATGTCCTACGACGACCTCAACCAGAAGAACATCTTCACCGGTCACGTCGTCGCGACCAAAGGCACGATCATCATCAAGGCCGATCGCGTGGAAGTCACGCAGGATCCGCAGGGCTATCAGTACGCGACCGGCACGTCGACGGGCAACAATCTCTCGTACTTCCGCCAGAAGCGCGACGGCCTCGACGAGTACATCGACGGCAACGCGGTGCGCATCGATTACGACGGCAAGAACGACTTCACGAAGCTCACGACGCGCGCCGTCGTGCGCCGCCTGCAAGGCCAGACGAAGGTTCAGGACGAAGTGCACGGCAGCGTGATCACTTACGACGGCCAGAAGGACTTCTACACGGCGAGCGCGGGCAAGGACCAGGCCGGTCCCGGCAATCCGAGCGGCCGCGTGCGCGCGATGCTCGCGCCGCGCGCGGGTGGCGCCGCGCCGCTGAACGGATCGCCGGCCACGCTTGCTCCGTCGAACAGCATTCAGGGAGAGCCGCAGCAGTGAACTCGACCTCCATGCCCCACCGCAAACCGGAAGGCCAGTCGAGTTCGCTCGTCGTGCGCAATCTGAAGAAGCGTTACGGGTCGCGCACCGTGGTAAAGGACGTGTCGCTCGACGTGAAGAGCGGCGAAGTCGTCGGCCTGCTCGGTCCGAACGGCGCGGGCAAGACCACGTCGTTCTATATGATCGTCGGCCTCGTGCCGCTCGACGCCGGCGAGATCGACCTCGACGGCAACTCCATCAGCCTCTTGCCGATTCACCAGCGCGCGCACCTCGGCCTGTCTTATCTGCCGCAGGAAGCCTCGGTGTTTCGCAAGCTCACCGTCGAGCAGAACATTCGCGCGGTGCTTGAACTGCAGACCGATGAATCGGGCAAACGCCTGTCCAAAGACGCCATAACCCAGCGCGCGGAAGCCTTGCTCGACGAGTTGCAGATCGCGCATCTGCGCGAGAATCCGGCTCTTTCGCTGTCGGGCGGCGAGCGCCGCCGCGTCGAGATCGCGCGCGCGCTCGCGACCAATCCGAGCTTCATTCTGCTCGACGAACCGTTCGCGGGCGTCGATCCGATCGCCGTGCTGGAAATTCAGAAGATCGTGAAGTTTCTGAAGCAGCGCAACATCGGCGTCTTGATCACCGACCACAATGTGCGCGAAACGCTCGGCATCTGCGATCACGCGTACATCATCAGCGACGGCAGCGTGCTCGCGGCGGGCGCGCCGAGCGAGATCATCGAGAACGAAAACGTGCGCCGCGTCTATCTCGGCGAGCACTTCCGCATGTGACGCACCATCGCGAAGGCGGCGCGCATCGTGCGCCGCATCATGCGAATGCAGCAAAACTTACGTGCCGCCCTCCGGGGCGGCATGCGCTTTTTTGGAATCCCCGCGAGGTTTCGCGCGCGTGGCAAACTCTCTACAATGAATAAAACTTTGCCATGAAAGCCAGCCTCCAACTCCGCCTCTCGCAGCATCTTGCGCTGACCCCGCAACTTCAGCAGTCGATCCGGCTGCTGCAGTTGTCGACGCTCGAACTGCAGCAGGAAGTCGCGATGGCCGTCGCTCAGAATCCGCTGCTCGAGAATGACGACGACTGGATCTCGAGCCCGCTGCGCGTCGCCGCGGACGGCTCGCTGATCGCGGCTCCCGCGGTGCCGAGCACGCCGTCCGATTCGATGATGAACAACGGTTCGTCATCGAGCAGCTCCAGTTCCGACCGTTCGGAAAGCAGCGAGCCGCAAGGCGTCGACGAGTACAACGGAATGGGTTCGGACAGCGCTCAGGATTCCAGTTCGTGGAACCTCGAAGACTACGGCCGCGCGAACAATGCGTCCGACGACGACGATCTCCCGCCGCTCCAGATCCACGAATCGACCACAACCCTGCGCGACCATCTGACCGCGCAGTTGCGCATGACCGCGGCGAATCAGCGCGATCGGGCGCTGGTCACGTTTCTGATCGAGTCGCTGGACGAGGACGGCTATCTGACGTCATCGCTCGATGAAGTTCAGACCGATCTTCCCGAAGAGCTCGAAGTCGAGATCGACGAACTGAGCGCGGCGCTCGCCTTGCTGCAAAGCTTCGATCCGCCCGGCGTGGGCGGACGCTCGGCATCGGAATGCCTGAAGCTGCAGTTGCTGCGGCTCGACGGATCGCCCACGCGCACGCTGGCGCTCGATATCGTCACGAATCATCTGGAACTGCTCGCCGCGCGCGACTTCACGCGTCTGCGCAAGCAGCTGAAGGCCGGCGACGACGCCCTGCGTGACGCGCATGTGCTCATCAAGTCGCTCGAACCTTTTCCGGGCGCGGCGTACGGCAAGAGCGAAGCGGATTACGTGGTGCCGGACATTCTCGTGCGCAAGACCACGAGCGGATGGACGGCGGAACTGAATCCGGAGATCGTGCCGAAGCTGCGAATCAATCATTTGTACGCGAACATCCTGCGCAACAATCGCGGCGATCCGGGCAGCGGTTCGCTGCGCCAGCAGCTTCAGGAAGCGCGCTGGCTCATCAAGAATATTCAGCAGAGGTTTGAGACGATTCTGCGCGTCGCGCAGGCGATCGTTGAACGTCAGAAGAACTTTTTTGCACATGGCGAAATCGCCATGCGCCCCTTGGTTTTGCGAGAAATTGCTGATACGCTGGGATTACACGAATCGACGGTTTCTCGTGTGACCACAGGCAAGTACATGCTCACCCCATTCGGGACGCTTGAATTTAAGTACTTCTTTGGATCGCACGTTTCGACCGACACAGGAGGCGCGGCATCGTCAACGGCGATCCGGGCACTCATCAAGCAACTGATAGGAGCGGAAGACACCAAAACTCCTCTTTCAGACAGCCGCATCGCCGAACTGCTGGCGGAACAAGGATTCGTGGTCGCGCGGCGCACCGTCGCCAAGTATCGCGAAGCCCTCAAGATCCCGGCAGTGAATCTGCGCAAGTCTCTATGACCCGTCTCTGTAGTCCATCGCGTGTTGTGATGGGCGTTTACCGGCCGCATCGCGGGAGCGCGGACGTGCCGGCCAATGCGGCCCGCTTTTCAGTCGCGCCAGAATGACGCGCTGACGGGACGCCTTGCCGACCGGTATCGGACGAGCCGACGTGATCTCACGGCCATTAGCTTGGAGAGCAACTATGAATCTGAAGATCAGTGGACACCACCTCGAATTGACGCCTGCGTTGCGCGAGTATGTGATCACGAAACTGGACAGGGTGCTCCGTCATTTCGATCAAGTGATCGACGGCAACGTTGTCCTCTCGGTCGACAATCATAGGGAAAAGGAAAAGAGGCAGAAGGCGGAAATCAACCTGCATCTGAAGGGCAAGGACATTTTTATCGAGAGTTGTGACGCTGATATGTACGCCGCCATCGATCTGATGGTCGACAAACTGGACAGGCAGGTCATCAAGCACAAGGACAAGATTCAGGGCCACGCCCACGAATCGGTGAAGTACCGCGGCGAGCCGCATGAACTGGAAGCGCCGTCGCCCTGAACACGCATTGATCCACGGATGACAGCAAAACCCGCCGCCACTGGACGGCGGGACTGATTCGAGGAAACCTTCGACTATCCGAAACAGATCGATCCGGGCATGCACCCGAACCGAAGCCGCCCCGACTGGCGGCTTTTTTGTTGGATTTTCGCCGTAGAGAGGCACAAGCCATTGATTTTCAGGGCTTTGTCCTGCACATTGGATTGCGAAACGGTGCCATTGCGCGGCGCACCATCGGGCTGTGCCCTGTTCTATAATGGTCCGGTTATTTTCGGGGTCGCACGACAGGCACGCTGCAGGAAACGCCGCCAGCGCACTTTCCGTATCACCATCGACGTGAGCGCTTTCTGACAGCGGCCACGGTGAGGAGCTATCAGGCCACGCATCAGCCTGCCAACATGAATCGTTTAGCCAAATTTCTTCCCATCGAGAACGTGGTTCTCGGATTGTCCGTTACCAGCAAGAAACGCGTATTCGAGCAAGCGGGCCTGATTTTCGAGAACCAGAACGGCATCGCCCGCAGCACCGTCACCGACAATCTCTTCGCGCGTGAGCGTCTCGGCTCGACCGGACTCGGCGAAGGTGTCGCCATCCCGCACGGCCGCATCAAGGGGCTGAAGCAACCGCTCGCCGCCTTCGTGCGCCTCGCCGAACCCGTCGCGTTCGAATCGCCCGACGGTCAGCCGGTCTCGCTGCTCATCTTCCTGCTCGTGCCCGAGCAGGCCACGCAGCAGCATCTTGAAATTCTTTCGGAGATCGCACAACTGCTCTCCGACAGCGAGGCGCGCGAGCGTCTGCACAAGGAAGAAAATCGTGAAGCGCTTTATCAAGTGCTCACGCAATGGCAACCGTAATCGCCACACGAATTCAGCGATACGCGTCCGAGGCGCGTCCGTGCAGCTTTAACGCCGGGCGCGCCTCGCTTACGTAAAGCTTCTGGGGCACAATCGGTCAAACGCAGCGCCATGCGGCGTACTGAAGCGACCCGCTTCGTCGTCACGCAAAGGCTGCTCCCGGCTTCCAACGGAGTTCCGGTCTCATGGATACGTCCAGCATCAACGCCCAAAGCATTTTCGACGACAACGCCGCCGCTCTGAAGCTCAGTTGGCTCACCGGGCACGAAGGCTGGGAACGCGGCTTCTCGAGCGAAACGGTCGCGAACGCGACGTCGAGCGCCGACCTGGTCGGCCACCTGAACCTGATTCACCCGAACCGTATCCAGGTGCTCGGCGACGCCGAGATCAACTACTACCAGCGCCAGTCCGACGAAGACCGTTCGCGCCACATGGCCGAACTGATCGCGCTCGAGCCGCCTTTTCTGGTCGTCGCGGGCGAAGTGGGCGCGCCGCCGGAACTCGTTCTGCGCTGCACGCGCTCGTCGACGCCGCTCTTCACCACGCGCATGTCGGCGGCGGCCGTGATCGACAGCCTGCGCGCGTACATGTCGCGCATCCTCGCACCGCGCGCGACGCTGCACGGCGTGTTCATCGATATCCTCGGCATGGGCGTGCTGCTCACCGGCGATTCCGGTCTCGGCAAGAGCGAGCTCGGGCTGGAACTCATCAGTCGCGGCCACGGTCTCGTGGCGGATGACGCCGTCGATTTCGTGCGCCTCGGCCCCGATTTCGTCGAAGGCCGCTGCCCGCCTCTCCTGCAAAATCTGCTCGAAGTGCGCGGCCTTGGCCTGCTCGACATCAAGACGATCTTCGGTGAAACCGCCGTGCGCCGGAAGATGAAGCTCAAACTGATCGTGCAGCTCGTGCGCCGGCCGGATGGCGAATTCCAGCGTCTGCCGCTCGAAAGCCAGACCGTCGATGTGCTCGGCCTGCCCATCAGCAAAGTGACGATTCAGGTCGCGGCAGGCCGCAACCTTGCCGTGCTGGTCGAGGCCGCGGTGCGCAACACGATCCTGCAACTGCGCGGCATCGATACCTTGCGCGATTTCATGGATCGTCAGCGCCTCGCAATGCAGGATCCCGACAGCCAGTTTCCCGGCAAGCTGATCTGACCGCGCGAAACGAATCGGGCACAGGTGCTAAGCTAAGGAAAAGCGAACCCCTCGAGACCCATGCGTATCATTCTGATCACCGGTATCTCCGGTTCCGGCAAGTCCGTCGCGCTGAACGCTCTTGAAGACGGCGGCTACTATTGCGTCGACAACCTGCCGCCGCGCTTTCTGCCCGAACTCGCCGGCTATCTGGCGAAAGAAGGCCAGACGCGTCTCGCCGTCGCGATCGACGCGCGGTCGAGCCACTCGCTCGACCAGGTGCCGGCCATCATCCGCACACTCTCCGACGATCACGACCTGCGCGTGCTGTTCCTCAACGCGAGCACTCAGTCGCTGATTCAGCGTTTCTCCGAGACGCGCCGGCGTCACCCGCTGTCCGGTCCGCCGATGCGCGAAGCCGATGTCGGCGTGCTGAACTCGCTCGCCGAAGCGATCGAGCGCGAACGCGAACTGGTCGCGGGCCTCGCGGAATACGGCCATCAGATCGACACGAGCAACCTGCGCGCGAACGTGCTGCGCGCGTGGGTCAAGCGCTTCGTCGAGACGGAGGCCGCCGATCTCACGCTGATGTTCGAATCGTTCGGATTCAAGCGCGGCGTGCCGCTCGACGCCGATCTCGTGTTCGACGTGCGCACGCTGCCCAACCCTTACTACGACCGCGAGTTGCGCCCGTTCACGGGCCTCGACAAGCCCATCATCGATTTCCTCACCGCGCAGCCGCTGGTGGGCGAGATGATCGACGACATCGGCGCGTTCGTCGGCAAATGGCTGCCGCGTTTTCGCGACGACAACCGCAGCTATCTCACCGTCGCGATCGGCTGCACGGGCGGGCAGCATCGCTCGGTGTTCATCGCGGAGGCGCTCGCCGCGCGCTTTTGCGATACGGCAAACGTGATCGTGCGGCATCGTGACGCGCCCATCCCGGCTGGGTGACAGCGCGCCTCACACGCGAACCCGATCGCCGCGCTGGCGGTCCATCCTGGAGGGACGCGATGTCTTCGAATCCCGTTCTGGCTGACTTGCCGCTGTTTCCGCTTCACACCGTGCTGTTTCCCGGCGGCCTGCTGCCGCTCAAGATTTTCGAGGCGCGCTATCTGGACATGGCGCGGGAGTGCCTGCGCGAGAAAACGCCGTTCGGCGTGTGCCTGCTGAAAAGCGGGCACGAGGTCGCGTCGCCGGGCGATCCGTCGGTGCCGGAGAGCATCGGCTGTCTTGCCGAGATTTCGGAGTGCGATGTCGATACCTTCGGCCTCCTGCTCGTTCAGGCCCGCGGCACCGCGCGTTTCCGGCTGACGGATCATCGTGTCGAGCCGAGCAATCTGCTCGTCGGCACGGCGGAACTGCTGGGCGACGACCAGCCGCTGCAGGGCGTGGAAACGCTCGCGAAGTTCGGCGCGTGCGCGGAAGTGCTGGAGCGCATCATCGATACGATCAGGGAGCGCGAGCCGCAGAACCTGCCGTTCGTCGAGCCCTTCCTGTTCGACGATCCGACCTGGGTCTCCAACCGCCTCGCCGAAATCCTGCCGATCCCGATGCGCGCCCGCCAGAAGCTCATGGAACTGATGGACGCCGGCGCGCGCATCGACGTGGTGCATCACTACATGCAGCACCATCAACTGCTCTAGATGAGCGAGCCGCTCAGTGCGTCGATGAGCTTGCGCACGGGCGCGGGCACGCCGTAGGCGTCGATCTTCGCGAGCGGCGCCCAGACGGTTTCCGCGTTCATCAACTCGCGCGGTGCGCTGCACGCCTCGCCGAGACGCGGCTCGATATCCAGCTTGAAGTGCGTGAACGTGTGCGAGAGCGGCGCGAGACGCTGAAGATGTTCGGCGCCGAGATCGCGCGCGACTTCCGCCAGCGCAGCTTCATCGGCGGCCTCGGGCAAACTCCACAGTCCGCCCCAGATGCCGACCGGCGGACGCTTCTGCAACAGAACCGAATCGCCGTCCTGCAGAATCAGCATCCATGTCTTGCGCGTCGGCACGGCTTTCTTCGGGCGCGCGGCGGGCAGTTCGCGCTGGCGTCCTTCGACCTTCGCGACACAATCCGATGCGAACGGACAGCGCACGCAGTCCGGCTTGCCGCGCACGCACAACGTCGCGCCGAGGTCCATCAGGCCTTGCGTGTAGGCGGTCACTTCGTCCTTGTTCGCCGCGTCCGGCAGCAGCGATTCGGCCAGCGCCCACATCGCATTCTCGACGCGCTTTTCGCCCGGAAAACCCTCGACGCCGAAGACGCGCGCGAGCACGCGCTTCACGTTGCCGTCGAGAATCGTCGCGCGCGCGGCGAACGCAAACGACGCGATCGCCGCCGCCGTCGAGCGGCCGATGCCCGGCAGCATCGCGAGCGCTTCGACCGTCTGCGGGAACGCGCCGCCGTGCTCGTGCGCCACGACCTGCGCGCAGCGATGCAGATTGCGCGCGCGCGAGTAGTAGCCGAGCCCGGCCCAGAGCGCCATGACGTCGTCGATGGGCGCGTCGGCGAGTGCCGTCACCGTCGGAAAGCGTTCGAGAAAGCGCGCGTAGTACGGGATGACGGTCGAAACCTGCGTCTGCTGCAGCATGATCTCCGACAGCCAGATGCGATACGCGTCGCGCGTGTTCTGCCACGGCAGGTCGTGGCGGCCGTGAATGCGTTGCCACGCGATGAGGCGCGACGAAAAATCGGTGAGAGCGAGCATCGAAGATTAGCGTTGGCAGCGCGGGCAGAAATAGGTCGAGCGCTGTCCCTGGACGATTTGTCTGATCGCCGTTCCGCAGACATGGCACGGCAGACCCGCGCGATCATAGACGAAATAGTCGAGCTGAAAGTAGCCCGACTCGCCGTTGCTGCCGACGAAATCGCGCAGCGTGCTGCCGCCCTTCTCGATCGCGGCGGCGAGCGTCACGCGCACCGCCTCGGCCAGCAGATCGTAGCGGACGAGCGAGATGCGGCCGGCAGCGGTCGTCGGCCGGATGCCCGCGCGAAACAGGCTTTCCGACGCATAAATGTTTCCCACGCCGACGACGATCCCGCCCGCGAGCAGCGCCTGCTTCACCGACACCTTGCGTCCGCGCGTCTCGCGAAACAGCAGCGCGCCGGAAAATTCCGGCGAAAACGGCTCGACGCCGAGCGTCGCGAGCAGCGGATGATCGAGCACGTCGCCGTCCGCGCGCGGATGCCAGAGGATCGCACCGAAGCGGCGCGGATCGCGGAAACGGAGGATGAAATCGTCGAACACGATATCGACGTGATCATGCTTCGCCGCTTCGGGCGGCTTCGGAACGTGACGCAACACGCGCAACGTGCCCGTCATGCCGAGATGGACGATCAGCCATCCTTCGGCCGTCTCGAACAGCAGATACTTGCCGCGCCGCTCGACCTTCTCGATCTTCAGATGATCGAGCGTCTTCGGAAGGTGCTTCGGGATGGGCCAGCGCAGCGCGGGCGTGCGGACATCGACATGCTCGACGCGCCGTCCGGCGACATAGGGTTCGATTCCCCGGCGGGTGACTTCGACTTCCGGCAGTTCGGGCATTTTTCTGGAGAGAGACTTGCTGGGGCGAGTGTGCCGGTATTTTAGCGACCGCGTTACAATCGACTGAAACATCGTCTGGAATTCCATGAACTCGTTCGTCATGAAGCTGTTTGCGAAGCGTCAGGGCTTGGCGCATTCGTTCGCCATGCCAATGTCGCGAATCGCCGGCGCAGTTGCGCTCGCGATGGCCGCGCTCGCGTGCGTTCCCGCGCATGCTCAGGAGCCGAACGCGACGCCTGTTCCGAGCGCTGATGATCAATCCGACGCGCAGAACGCCGCGGATCTGCTAACCGCGCCCGTCAGCGGCGCCGAAAAGCAGGACTTGCCCAACGTGGCAATGTCCAGTCAGATCGTGTTCCAGGTTCTGGCGGCCGAAGTCGCGTTGCAGCGCGGCCAGCCGGCGCCCGCATTCCAGACTTATCTCTCGCTTGCCCGCGACACGCACGATCCGCGGTTCGCGCAGCGCGCGACCGAAATCGCGATCGCGGCGCAAAGCCCGAACGACGCGCTGACATCGGCGCAACTCTGGCAGCAGTTCGCGCCGCATTCGGAACGCGCGGCGCAGTTGAGCGCATCGCTTCTGATCGTGAGCGGCAAGCCGGAAGACGCGAAGCCGACGCTCGAACGCGAACTCGCGAAGGTCTCGCCCGAACAGCGCGGCGACGCCATTCTTTCGTTGCAGAGTCTGCTCGCACGCGGGCCGAATCGCGTCGGCGGGCTGAACGTTCTCAAGGATCTGACGCAGAACGATCAGAACCGGCCGGAAGCGCAACTCGCGCTCGCGCGCCAGCAACTGATCGCCGACGATCTGCCCGGCGCGAAGGCATCGCTCGAAAAATCCCTGCAACTCAAGCCGGACTATCTGCCCGCCGCGCTGACGCTCGCGCGCATGGGTCCGGAAGAACGCAAGGAAGGCATTGCTTCGTTCGAGAAATTTCTCGACAAGAATCCGAAATCGCATGACGCACGGCTCGCGCTCGCGCAGTTGTATCTGTCCTCCGACAGGCTCGACGACGCGCAGAAGCAGTTCGAGATCATGCGCAAGAACGACCCGAAGGACCTGACGCCGCTCATGGCGCTCGCGCTCATCAACATTCAAAAAAAGCAGTTCGACAAGGCGCGGGAATTCCTGAATCTCTACGCGAGCACGGCGGAAAGCACGCCGGGCGCGGACCCCGGCCAGGCGTACATCTATCTGGCGCAACTCGCGCTCGAACAGAGGGATGAAGCCGCCGCGAGCCAGTGGCTCGACA
Source organism: Caballeronia novacaledonica (assembly GCF_900258035.1). Taxonomy (GTDB): domain Bacteria; phylum Pseudomonadota; class Gammaproteobacteria; order Burkholderiales; family Burkholderiaceae; genus Caballeronia; species Caballeronia novacaledonica. Next base: position 17,949 of record NZ_OGTP01000019.1, read on the forward strand.
AGATTCCGCGTACGAGCCAGCAATATCTGCCCGCGCAGATCACGCGCGCGCAACTGCTCGCGAAGCAAGGCAAAGTCGACGACGCGCGTGCGCTGCTCGGCAGCCTGCAAAGCTCCGATCCGCGCGATCTCGCGCTGCTCGCGCGCACCGATTCGGCGATTCTTTTCGAGGCACATCGCTACAAGGAAGCGGAGGACAACCTCGCGAAAGCGGTCGCTGCGTTCCCCGACGATCCCGATCTCGTCTACGACTACGCGATGGCCGCCGAAAAGAACGGCCATTACGACGTCATGGAAGCGCAACTCCGCACGCTGATGCGCACGCAACCGAACAATCCGCAGGCGTATAACGCACTTGGCTACTCGCTCGTCGATCGCAATCAGCGGCTCGATGAAGCGGTGAAGCTCATCGAGAGGGCGGTTTCGCTCGCACCGAACGACGCGTTCATCATGGACAGCCTCGGCTGGGCGCGTTTCCGTCAGGGCAATGCGGCCGAAGCGGAGAAGATTCTCAAAAACGCCTATAACTTGCAGCCAAATGCCGAAATCGGCGCGCATCTCGGCGAAGTCCAGTGGAAATCCGGGCAACAGGATCAGGCGCGTGCAACATGGCGGCAGGCGCAAAAGCTCGAACCTGACAACGACACGCTCGTCAAAACGCTAAAACGACTCCAGGTAAACGACCTTTGATGGCATTCGATTTTCTCGCCGGCGCATCGCTTCGACGCGGCGCGCTCGGCATCGCGGCAGCCGCCGCGCTGGTGATGTCGGGTTGCGCGGTCCAGCCGCGCGTTCCCACGACAACGAACGCATCCACCTCGCTCGCGACGCAGACGAGCCGTGCGTATCACGGGCGCTTCGCCGTGCAGTACAACGACCAGAACGGTACGCAGCGCAACGCGTACGGCAATTTCGACTGGCAGGAAACGGGCGATACGGTCACGCTTCAGTTGCGCAATCCGCTCGGCCAGACGATGGCGATCGTAACGTCCTCGCCATCGCTCGCGACGCTCGAATTGCCCAACCGGCAGCCGGTGAGCGCCGACAACGTCTCCCTGTTGATGCAGAACACGCTCGGTTTCGCGCTGCCGGTCGAAGGGTTGCGCTACTGGCTGCAGCCGTCGGCGGCGCCGAGTTCGCGCGCGCAGACGACGCTCGATCCGGAATCGAACAACGGCCGTCCGAAGGAAATCAGGCAGGACGGATGGACGATCGACTATCTGGCCTACGCCGATGCGCCCGCGACGGGCGTGAAGCGCGTGAATCTCTCGCGCAACGAACCGCCGCTCGACATCAAGCTCGTGCTCGATCAATAACCTGGCAGTCGCATCACGCATGTCTTCATCGAACGAATCGCTCCGTGACTGCCTCGCGCCGGCGAAGCTGAACCTCTTCCTGCACATCACGGGCCGCCGTCCGGATGGTTACCACTCCTTGCAGACCGTCTTCCAGTTACTCGACTGGGGCGACCGCCTGCACTTCAAGCGACGCGACGACGGCGTCATCACGCGCAAGACCGACGTGCCGGGCGTGCCCGAAACCGACGATCTCATCGTGCGCGCGGCGCGGCTGCTTCAAGGGCACACGGCCACGAACTTCGGCGTGGAAATCGAGATCGACAAGCGTTTGCCGATGGGCGCGGGCCTCGGCGGAGGCAGTTCCGACGCGGCGACAACACTTTTAGCGTTAAATCGTCTCTGGGGTGTTGATCTTTCGCGTGAGATTCTGCAGAATCTCGGCCTGCAACTCGGCGCGGACGTGCCGTTTTTTGTCTTCGGGCAAAATGCGTTTGCGGAAGGTGTAGGTGAAGCGCTCCAGGCAGTCGATCTGCCGAAACGCTTCTTCCTGGTAGTCACACCCAATGTTCACGTCCCGACCGCGGCGATTTTTTCGGAAAGGGCCTTGACAAGGGATACGAAAGTCGTCACAATGATGGACTTTCTTGCAGAGCAAAGGTCAGACACAAACTGGCCGGACAGCTTCGGTCGAAATGACATGCAGGCTGTAGTTGCAGGAAAGTACGCGGAAGTTGCACAGGTGCTCGAGTGGTTTTCCAATCTCGCACCGGCGCGAATGACCGGATCTGGAGCAAGCGTGTTCGCTGCGTTTCAAAGCCGAGCCGAAGCGGAAATGGCGCAAGCCAAACTGCCGGCAAGCTGGAAGAGCGTGGTAACGGCAAGTCTGGATTCTCATCCTCTCTTCGCTTTCGCGTCATAAGGGTTTGTTTTGTCGGGTATGTCCTACACTTTCCGGCAAGACTCAAAGTTAGTGTAGGGGAGTCGCCAAGTTGGTCAAGGCACCGGATTTTGATTCCGGCATGCGAGGGTTCGAGTCCTTCCTCCCCTGCCATTCTTTTTCTCGCGTTTTTCCTCTCGCCTCCAGCCGCAGACAGGTGCACGATGAGCAGTGACGGCCTGATGGTTTTTACTGGCAACGCGAATCCCGCGCTTGCACAGGAAGTCGTCAAAATCCTTGGAATTCCTCTCGGTAAAGCGATGGTCAGCCGTTTCTCGGACGGCGAGATCATGGTCGAGATTCAGGAAAACGTTCGGGGCAAAGACGTATTCGTTCTGCAGTCCACCTGCGCTCCCACGAACGACAACCTGATGGAACTGATGATCATGGTCGATGCGCTCAAGCGCGCATCCGCCGGCCGGATCACCGCAGCCATCCCCTACTTCGGCTATGCGCGTCAGGACCGCCGTCCGCGTTCCGCGCGAGTGGCCATTTCGGCGAAGGTCGTCGCGAACATGCTGGAAATTGCCGGCGTCGATCGCGTGATCACCATGGACCTTCACGCCGACCAGATTCAAGGCTTCTTCGACATCCCCGTCGACAACATTTACGCTACGCCCGTGCTTCTCGGCGATCTGCGCAAACAGAACCACGATCATCTGCTGGTCGTGTCGCCGGACGTCGGCGGCGTGGTGCGCGCGCGTGCGCTCGCCAAGCAGTTGAACACCGATCTCGCGATCATCGACAAGCGCCGCCCGAAGGCGAATGTCGCCGAGGTGATGAACATCATCGGTGAAGTGGAAGGACGCACCTGCGTGATCATGGACGACATGGTCGATACCGCCGGAACGCTGTGCAAGGCCGCGCAAGTGCTGAAGGCACGCGGCGCGAAGCAGGTCTTCGCGTATGCCACGCACCCGGTGCTGTCGGGTGGCGCGGCGGAACGCATCACGGCGTCGGAACTGGATGAACTCGTCGTCACGGACACGATTCCGCTCTCCGCGGAATCACTGGCCTGCGCGAAGATCCGTCCGCTGTCGAGCGCAGGTCTGCTCGCGGAGACGTTCTCCCGAATCCGGCGCGGCGACTCGGTGATGTCGCTCTTCGCCGAAGGTTAAACGGAATTGAGCAAGGAACGCGAGGCGCATGCTTCGCGTTTTTGCATGATCGGCGCGAACGGACGAAGGTTCGCGTCGCTTGTTTTGGGATCACACATTTCGATGATCCCGGTTTCCCTGCCTGGTCGCGGGCAGATATAGGAGTGAAACATGAAAGTCGTCGCTTTCGAGCGTAGCAAGCAAGGTACGGGTGCGAGCCGCCGCCTGCGCAACTCGGGCAAGACCCCGGGTATCGTGTACGGTGGTGAAACGGACGTTCAACTGGTCGAACTCGACCACAACGCCCTGTGGCACGCCCTGAAGAAAGAAGTTTTCCACTCGTCGATTCTCGATCTGGAAGTGGCTGGCAAGTCGCAACAAGTTCTGCTGCGCGACGTGCAATACCACCCGTTCAAGCAGCTCGTGCTGCACGTGGACTTCCAGCGCGTCGACGCGAAGAAGAAGCTGCACACCAAGGTGCCGCTGCACTTCATGAACCAGGAAACCAACCCGGCCGTGAAGTTGTCGGGCGCGGTGATCTCGCACGTCGTGACGGAACTGGAAGTGGAATGCCTGCCGGCTGACCTGCCCGAGTTCCTGGAAATCGATCTGGCGAAGATCGAAGCCGGCCAGACGATGCACGCGAAGGACATCCCGCTGCCGAAGGGCGTGAGCCTGACGATTTCCGTCGAAGCGGAAAACCCGGTGGTGGCTTCGGCGACCATTCCGGCCGCTGTCGTGTCGGAAGGGGCTGGCGAAGCTGCTGAAGGCGAAAAGCCGGCGGCCGAGTAAGCACGCGGAACACCGCTATCCTCTCGATCCGTTCGCAAGAACGGTCGACGTGACCCGCCGGCGCGCAAGCCCCGGCGGGTTTTTTTTCGTTCTACATGAATCGACATGATCAAGCTGATCGTCGGCCTGGGCAATCCGGGCGCCGAATACACCGCGACGCGGCATAACGCGGGCTTCTGGTTCGTCGACCAGTTCGCACGCGACGCCGGCGCGACGCTGCGCGACGAGCGCCGCTTTCACGGTTTCTACGGCAAGGGACGCCTGCACGGTCACGAAGTGCATTTGCTCGAACCGCAGACCTTCATGAACCGCTCGGGCCAATCCGTGGTCGCGGTCGCGCAATTCTTCAAGATTCTCCCCGACGAGATTCTCGTCGCGCACGACGAACTCGATCTCCCGCCCGGCACCGTGAAGATGAAACTCGGCGGCGGCAGCGGCGGGCACAACGGACTCAAGGATATTTCTGCGCATTTGTCGTCGCAGCAGTACTGGCGCTTGCGCATCGGTATCGGGCATCCGCGCGACCTGATTCCCGAAGGCGCGCGCGCGGGCGCGAAGCCCGACGTCGCGAACTTCGTGCTCAAGCCGCCGCGCCGCGAGGAACAGGACGTGATCGATCAGTCGATCGAGCGCGCGCTCGCCGTGATGCCCGTCGTCGTCGCCGGCGAGACCGAGCGTGCGATGATGAACCTGCACCGCAACTCTTGATTTGGAGCCGACCTTGAGCCGTTTCTGGAGCGATATCGTCCATCGTCTGACGCCGTATGTGCCGGGCGAGCAACCCGCGCTGGCGCATCCCGTCAAGCTCAACACGAACGAGAACCCGTATCCGCCGTCGCCGCGTGTCGTCGAAGCGATTCGTCGCGAACTCGGCGAAGATGGCGCGTCGCTGCGCAAGTATCCCGATCCGACCGCGCGCGCGTTGCGCGAAGCCGTCGCGAAACATCACGGGCTGCGCATCGAGCAGGTGTTCGCCGGTAACGGTTCCGACGAAGTGCTCGCCCACGCGTTTCAGGCGCTGCTGAAGCACGACAAGCCGATCGCTTTCCCCGATATCACGTACAGCTTCTATCCGGTCTACGCGCAGCTTTACGGCGTCGCATACGAGACCGTGCCGCTGAACGCGGATTTCGCGATCGATGTCGACGACTACCGCGCGCCGAGCGGCGGCGTGCTGCTGCCGAATCCGAACGCACCGACGGGCCGCGCGCTGCCGCTGTCGGAAATCGAAGTCCTGCTGAAGGCGAATCCGGACGCGCCCGTCATCATCGACGAAGCGTACGTCGATTTCGGCGCGGAATCGGCTGTCAATCTGATCGATGCGTATCCGAACCTGCTCGTCGTGCAGACGACCTCGAAAGCGCGTTCGCTGGCGGGCATGCGCGTCGGCTTCGCGTTCGGCGATCCGGCGCTCATCGAAGCGCTCACGCGCGTGAAGGACAGCTTCAACTCGTATCCGCTCGATCGCCTCGCGCAGGTCGCGGCGCTCGCGTCGTATGAGGATCGGGCGTGGTTCGAAGAAGGCTGCGCGAAAGTCGTCGCGAGCCGCGAGAAATTGACCGCGCAATTGCAGACGCTCGGTTTCGACGTGGTGCCGTCCGCCGCGAACTTCGTGTTCGCGAAGCATCCCGCGCACGATGCCGCCGCGCTCGCCGCCGCGCTCAAAGCGAAAGAGATTTTCGTGCGCCACTTCAGGCTGCCGCGCATCGATCAGCATCTTCGCATCTCGATCGGCACGCCCGATGAATGCGACGCGCTCGTCGCGGCTTTGGGCGAGATCGTCGCTTAGGATCGTCGCTTAGGAAGAATGCTTCGCCGCCATCAGCGCGTGGTATTTGGCCATCAATTGCTCAGGCGTCTCGACGTGCGCCGGGTCGCGCGGAATGCATTCCACGGGACACACTTGCTGGCATTGCGGCTCGTCGAAATGGCCGACGCATTCCGTGCATTTGTTCGGGTCGATCACGTAGATGTCGGGACCCATCGAAATGGCGTCGTTCGGGCACTCGGGCTCGCAAACGTCGCAGTTGATGCACTCGTCGGTAATGATCAAAGACATGCTTCACTCTCTTGCGCCAGTTTCGAATCCGGCATGACGCCCGCGCGCAACGTCCGGTAACGGCAAAACGCGCGGGCCCGGCGCTCAAGGCGCCGCAGGATCCTTCTGCGACAGAATACCGACTTTGTCGATCAGCCGCTTTTCCACCGACGGGAACACGAACTTGCTCACGTCGCCGCCGAGCTGCGCAATCTCGCGCACGATGGTGCCGGAGATGAACTGATACTGATCCGACGGCGTCATGAACATGGTCTCGACGTCGGGCAGCAGGTAGCGATTCATCCCGGCCATCTGGAATTCGTACTCGAAATCGGACACGGCGCGCAGCCCGCGCACGATCACGCGCGCGTTGTTCTTGCGCACGAAATCCTTCAGCAGCCCGGTGAAACTGCTGACCTGTACGTTCGGGTAATGCCCGAGCACGTCATGCGCGATGTCCAGCCGCTCCTGCAGCGAGAAAAACGGCTTCTTGGCCTGGCTGTCCGCGACGCCCACGACGAGCTGATCAAAAATGCTCGATGCGCGCCGGACGATGTCTTCATGCCCACGAGTGAGCGGGTCGAACGTACCCGGATACACGGCGACAACCATGAGCTTCTCCTCTTTTATTTACATTGGGCCGCGTGGCTGCGACGACCAACTCTCCCTCACGCCCGCGATTCTGGCTGGACCAAAATCGGGAACGCGCATTATTCCTCATTTTCGCGGCGCAGCAAATGATAGCGGACCGCGCCCGCCTTGCCTTCGCGCACGATGCTCCAGCCAGCAAGCGCGTCGATGCCGGTCAGGTCCAGCGGATCGCCGCATTCGACGTAAATCGCTCCAGCCGGCGCGACGAGCGGCGCCGCGAGTTCCAGCGCGCGCAGGAGCAACGCATGATCGCCGAACGGCGGATCCAGAAAGATCACGTCGAACGAACCGCGCGCGAGGCTCGCGACGAGCCGCAGCGCATCCGCTTCCGCAATTTCGATGTTGCGCGCGCCGAGCTTCGCCTGATTCGCCCTGATCTGCGCGGCCGCCTTCCCGCTTCGTTCGATCATCAGCACACGCTTCGCGCCGCGCGACGCGGCCTCGAAACCGAGCGCACCGCTGCCCGAGAACATGTCGAGACAATTCTGGCCGTTCAAATCCTGGCCGAGCCAGTTGAAGAGCGTTTCGCGCACGCGATCCGGCGTGGGCCTGAGGCCGTCGAGATCGAGCACGGGCAGCGGCGTGCGCTTCCAGTCTCCGCCGATGATGCGGATCGTGTGCGGTTTGCCTCCGCGCGACGGCGTATGGCTGGGCAAGGTGGAACGGGTAACGGACGAGCGGGGCATAAAAGCGTTGTTGGAGTGGTGCGCGCCGGGCATTTTTGCCTGAAGGCCTGCCGGCGCGGGCAATGAAAGCCAACGTTACCACACGCGCGCGCCATGCCGGGAGCCGCACGGGCGCGGACGGCGGCGCCTGATAAAATATGCCGCTACTATCCCATCGCGCGGGCCTCGCGCGAAGCGACTCGAACGCGCGCACGAGGCCATCGGATCACGCGCGCATCATCGTCAAAATCCATGTTCAGCTTCTTCAAGAAACTCAAAAAGCCGGCTGACGCGCCGCTCGACGCTCCTCAGGAAGAATCGATCGAGGCGGCCGAGGACGAAGAAATCTCCGACGCCGAGCTCGAACGGCAAGCGCTCGCCGCCGAAGCGCCGCCGCCGGAAGAAGCGCCGCCGCAAACGCCGCAAGCGCCCCAAGCGCCCCTTGCTCCCGCATCGCCCATCGTGCCTCGGACGGAAGAATCGAAGGAATACTGGCAGGGCCGCACGCAATCGCAATGGGCGCGCGGTCCGGAAACGGATCAGGCGAGCGAGGAAATCGTTCCGCCGCCCGAGGCCGATCCGGTCGCGAAAAAATCGTGGATCTCGCGTCTGCGTCACGGTCTCTCCAAGACGAGCTCCAATCTCACGGGAATTTTCGTCAGCGCGAAGATCGACGAAGACCTGTACGAAGAACTCGAAACCGCGCTGCTGATGTCGGACGCCGGCGTCGACGCAACCGAGTTCCTGCTCGAATCGCTGCGCGAGAAAGTGCGCGCGGAGCGTCTGACCGAGGCGTCGCAAGTGAAGGCCGCGCTGCGCGAATTGCTGGTCGATCTGCTGCGTCCGCTCGAAAAATCGCTGATGCTCGGACGCGCGCAACCGCTCGTGATGATGATCGCGGGCGTGAACGGCGTCGGCAAGACGACGAGCATCGGCAAGCTGGCGAAACATCTGCAGCACTTCAACCAGTCCGTGCTGCTCGCCGCGGGCGACACGTTTCGCGCCGCCGCGCGCGAGCAACTGATGGTCTGGGGCGAGCGCAACAACGTGACGGTGATCGCCCAGGAAAGCGGCGACGCCGCCGCCGTCATCTACGACGCGGTCGGCGCGGCGCGCGCGCGCAAGATCGACGTGATGATGGCCGACACCGCCGGCCGCCTGCCGACGCAACTGCATCTGATGGAAGAACTGCGCAAGGTGCGGCGCGTGATCGCGAAGGCGATGCCCGACGCGCCGCACGAAGTGCTGCTCGTGATCGACGCGAACACGGGCCAGAACGCGCTCGCGCAGGTGAAGGCGTTCGACGATGCGCTGGGCCTGACCGGCCTCGTCGTGACGAAGCTCGACGGCACCGCGAAAGGCGGCATTCTCGCCGCGATCGCGCGTCAGCGGCCTGTGCCGGTGTACTTCATCGGCGTGGGCGAGAAAGTCGAGGATTTGCAGCCGTTCAGCGCGGAAGAGTTCGCGGACGCGTTGCTCGGCTGAGCCGAAAGCCGGAAAAGACGTCCGCGTGGACGCCTTTTTTCATCGCGCGAATATCAGGGAAGCCGCGATCCACCACATCACGCAGCCGACGATCACGTCGAGCACGCGCCACGACACGTCCTTCTCGAACCACGTCTTAAGCAAACGCGCCCCGTAGCCGAGCGCCGTGAACCAGACGACCGACGCGCACATCGCGCCCGCCGCGAACCACGCATTGCCCGGCCAGCCACGCTGCGCGCCGATGCCGCCGAGCAGCACCACGGTATCGAGATAGACGTGCGGATTGAGCAGCGATAGCGCGAGCACGGTGGACGCCGCGCCGAGCGCCGTCTGCGAATCGCCGTCCGATGCGTTCAGATGCCCTGGCCCGCGCCACGCCGCGAGAAATGCACGCACGCCATACAGAAACACGAAGATCGCGCCCGCCCAGCGGATCACGTCGAGCAGAAACGGCGCACGCGCGATCAGCGCGCCCATGCCGCCGACGCCGAGCGCGATCAACAGCATGTCGATGAACGCGCAGATCGAGACGACGATGCCCACGTGGCGGCGCTTCAATCCTTGCCGCAAAACGAACGCGTTCTGTGCGCCGATCGCGACGATCAGGCTCGCGCCCAATCCCGCGCCCGACAGAAAACTCGCAAAACTTCCCGTCATTCCGCGTCCGGTTGAACGCCTGGCGCGGCACGGACGAAGGCGTCGAGCGTGGAGGCGTGATCCGCGATGCGCGCGATCGTCGGATACGGACTCATGTCGATGCCGAAGCGCCGCGCGTTGAACACCTGCGGCACGATGCAGAGATCCGCGACGGTCGGCGTGTCGCCGAAAGTCAGCGCGCCGACGCGCTTGTCCGCAGCAAGCCGTTTTTCGAGCGACTCGAAGCCGGCCTCGACCCAATGCCGGTACCACGCGTCCTTCGTTTCGTCCGGCACCTTGACCTGATGCTTCAGATATTTCAGCACGCGCAGGTTGTCGAGCGGATGGATTTCGCATGCGACCTGCATCGCGACGGAGCGCACGAACGCGCGATCCGACGGACGCTTCGGCAGAAGCGCCGGCTCGGGATGCGTCTCCTCGAGATATTCGATGATCGCGAGGGACTGCGTGAGCACGTCGTCGCCGTCGATCAGAGAAGGCACGATGCCGTCCGGATTCACCGCGCGATACTCGGGCTTCAGTTGCTGCCCGCCGTCGCGCAGCAGATGCACGCCGACGTAATCGTAATCGAGCCCCTTCAGATTCAGCGCAATGCGCACGCGATACGCCGCCGAACTGCGAAAATAGCTATAGAGCTTCATACGACCCGCACCGAGAATTCACCGATGCCTTCCACGCCGCCCTTCAGCAGATCGCCCTTCACGACCGCGCCGACGCCTTCCGGCGTGCCGGTGAAAATGAGATCGCCGGGAAAGAGCTCAAAGAGCGTCGACAAATAAGCGACGGTTTCACCCACCGGCCAGATCAGTTGCGAAATGTCCGAGCGCTGTTTTTCCTCGCCGTTGACGGTCAGCCAGATCGCGCTCTTTTCCAGATGTCCGACCTTCGACACCGGATGAATCGGGCCGATCGGCGCCGAGCGGTCGAAGCCTTTCGCCGTATCCCACGGGCGGCCGAGCTTCTTCGCTTCGGCTTGCAGATCGCGACGCGTCATGTCGAGGCCGAGCGCGTAGCCGTAAATGTAATCGAGCCCTTTATCGGCCGGAATGTCCTTGCCCTGCTTGCCGATCGCGGCAACGAGTTCCATCTCGAAGTGCAGATTCTTCGTCTGCGACGGATACGGGAACTCGCCCGTCGAGCCCGGCGCGACGTACAGCGCGGCATCCGCGGGCTTGCTGAAGAAGAACGGCGGCTCGCGGTCCGGATCGTGGCCCATTTCGCGCGCGTGGGCTTCGTAGTTGCGGCCGACGCAATAGATGCGGCGCACCGGAAACTGCTCGTTCGAACCATCGACGGGCACCGCTGCGGCCGGCGCCGGAGGAAACACGTAACTCATCCCGCTCTCCTGTTGCTAACGAATGCGCCAGCGCGGACGGCCGGCGAGAAAAAAGAGTGTAACGTGCGCGAGCAAATCGTGGCGAAGCTTGTCGGGCGCGGGTTTGCGAGCTTTCGGCGAGCCGTCGGCGGGTCGAAGGAAGCGTCGTCATTCGTAAGCATCGAATGAAACGATGGCCCGTTGCAGCTTGCCAGCGCTCGTTAAATACGGTACTCAATAAGCTTCCTGCACCTTCAAACGCGCGACGGCATCGCTCACAGTACGGAATTGAGCGCCCGATCCGCCCCACTCTCTGATGACCGACTCCGCTGCCCCCACTTTCGCCTGCGCGCGCTATATCAAGGAAATCGGCCGTGGGCCGAACGGCGCGCGCGCCCTTTCGCACGACGACACCTACGCGCTCTACGAAGCGATACTCGAAGATCGCGTCTCCGAACTCGAACTGGGCGCGGTGCTGCTCGCCTATCGCGTCAAGGGCGAAACCGCCGCCGAGCTCGCCGCGATGCTTTCCGCCGCGCATCGCTCGTTCGAGCCGCTGCATATTCAGAATGGCCGCGAGCACGCGCGGCCCGTGTCGATTCCGAGCTACAACGGCGCGCGCAAGACGCCGAATCTCGTGCCGCTGCTGTCGCTTCTACTCGCGCGCGAAGGCGTGCCGGTGCTGGTGCACGGCGTCACCGACGATCCGGGCCGCGTGACGAGCGCCGAAATTTTCACCGAACTGGGCATCGCGCACGCGGCTTCGCACGATGAAATCGAAGACAGTCTCGCGTCGCGCCGACTCGCGTTCGCGCCGATCGCCGTGCTCGCGCCGAAGCTCGCGCGGCTCTTGGCGCTCAGACGCCGCATGGGCGTGCGCAATTCGACGCATACGCTCGTGAAGATCCTTCAACCGTTCGCTGATCCGGGCTTGCGGCTCGTCAACTACACGCATCCGGAGTATCGCGAGAGTCTCACCGGACTGTTCACGGAACATCCGGACGCGGCGGCGGGCGGCGCACTGCTCGCGCGCGGCACCGAAGGCGAAGCCGTCGCGGATACGCGCCGCCAGGTGCAGGTGGACTGGTTCCACGACGGCCACGTCGAAACGTTGATCGCGCCGGAGCACTCGCAGCCGCACGCGCCCCACGTCGAACTGCCCGAAACGCTCGACGCCGCGACCACCGCGCGATGGATCGAATCCGTGCTGCGCGGCGACGTGCCCGTGCCGCCCGCCGTCGCGCGTCAGGTCGAAGTGATTGCCGATGTGGTGCGCAAACCTGCTGTCGATCAGGCAAATCCCATTTGACACGGTATTCAACGCTGGTTTAAAGTCGATCGCATGAGTTTTGCCCAGCCTTCCTCCCTCCGAATTATTCCGGGCCGCCTAGCGCGGCCCCTATCGCTACGTCTAGCGTAAGTCGCCAGACGTAGCGCCGCGCGTCGCAAGGCGCCCGGTCCTGCCAGCAGTCTCCGTAGTTCCTTTTCTTACCACTTGTAGTCGTCAGCTTTTCGTTCGCGCATCCCGCGAAACGGAAACGCGAGGGTCAAATGCACGTTGCTCCGCGCACGTTCACGTTGGTCACAGGCGTCACCATCGCTGGTGATTCCGGGACACGCGCGCGCCGCTCCGTCTCACGTGCATCCCGCCACGCCCGGCCAGCCGCCGGACACGGTCTCTCTCGCAGACGCTACGCAAACCGCCTGATGAGAGATCGACGATCATGATGCCGAACCCCGCCGAGAAATACCGCCCGTTTCCGCAAGTCCGTCTGAATGGCCGCCGCTGGCCGAACCGCACGATCGAGAAGGCGCCCATCTGGATGAGCACCGATCTGCGCGACGGCAACCAGTCGCTCATCGAGCCGATGAGCATCGCCGCGAAGCTCGAATTCTTCGAAATGCTGGTGAAAATCGGGTTCAAGGAAATCGAGGTGGGATTCCCGTCGGCATCGCAGACCGATTTCGACTTCGTGCGCAAACTGATCGACGAAAAGCGCATTCCGGCGGACGTGACCATCGAAGTGCTCGTGCAGTCGCGCCGCGAACTGATCGAGCGCACGTTCGAAGCGGTCGCGGGTGCGAGCAAGGTGATCGTGCACCTTTATAACGCGATCGCGCCGTCGTTCCGCAAGATCGTGTTCAATCAGTCGAAGGACGAAGTGAAGGCGCTCGCCGTCGAAGGCACGCGCATCATCAAGGAATGCGCGGCGGCGCGGCCGGACACGCACTGGATCTATCAATACTCGCCCGAGACCTTCAGCATGACGGAGCTTTCGTTCGCGCGGGAAGTCTGCGACGCGGTCGCGCAAATGTGGCGTCCGACGCCCGATCACAAGATGATCGTGAACCTGCCCGCGACCGTCGAAGCCGCGATGCCCAACGTGTTCGCCGATCAGGTCGAGTGGATGGACCGCAACATGGGCTTTCGCGACAGCATCGTGCTCTCGGTGCATCCGCATAACGATCGCGGCACGGCGGTCGCGGCGGCGGAAATGGCCGTGCTCGCGGGCGCGGACCGCATCGAAGGCTGTCTCTTCGGCAATGGCGAGCGCACCGGAAACGTCGATCTGGTCACGCTCGCGATGAATCTCTACACGCAAGGCATCGACCCTGGCCTCGATTTCTCCGACATCGACGCCGTGCGCCGCGTGGTCGAGCGCTGCAACCAGATTCCTGTGCATCCGCGCCATCCGTACGCGGGCGACCTCGTGTTCACCGCGTTTTCCGGTTCGCATCAGGACGCGATCCGCAAGGGCTTCGCGCAGCGCGTGCCTGGCACGGCGTGGGAAGTGCCCTATTTGCCGATCGACCCCGCCGATCTCGGCCGCAGCTACGATGCCGTCATCCGCGTGAACAGTCAGTCCGGCAAGGGCGGCTCCACTTATCTGCTCGAACGCGGCCTCGGCTTCACGCCGCCGCGCCGCGTGCAGATCGAATTCAGCCACGCCGTGCAGCGGATCACCGACGAATCCGGCGCCGAAATCAGCGGCGACGCGATCTGCGAGCTCTTCAAGCGCGAGTATTTCGACGCGGGCGGGCCGGTTTCGCGCGTCGACGTCACGACGCTGTCGGTGTTCGGAAAGCGCGTCACCGTGGCGCCGCCGGCGGGTGCGACGAGCGGCGACGCCTACGCGCAGACGGTCGCCGCCGCGCTTTGCGCAGACGCGAACGTGAACTGGTTCGAAACCGCCGTGACGGCGAGCGGCGAGACGGCGGCGTTCGTCGGCTGCCGCGTCGGCGACGGACCGACGCGCTTCGGCGTCGCGGTGCATGCGAATCCGGCGCTCGCTGTCGCCGATGCGGTGGTGAGCGCGATGAACCGCTCCGGGCGCGTCGCCGGCAACGTGCGGCAGGACGAAGCCGTCGAAGCCTGACGTTCGGCGCGCGTGGCTATTCGAGCGCCACGCGCGTCGCCTGCAGCGCGAGCAGTTGCCATTGACCCTCGGTCTGCACGTGAACGGCCGTGTAGGCGATCGGAAACAGGAGCGCGCCGTTCTTCGATTCCATCTCGATCAGCGCGCGGCCCGAGACGAGACACGTATCGCGGCCGGCGGGCAGCACCTCCTGCGACTGAATCTCGATCTGGCGATAACGGCGGCGGCCTGCGGTGATCGAATCGATGAACTGTCGCTTCGTCTCCCGCTTGCCGTTCGTGTGGACGTAGCTGACGTTTTCGGCCAGCAGCGCGTCGAGCGCCGGGCCGTCGCCCTCGACCATCGCACGGAAGCGGTCGCGCTCCAGGCCGCGGATGGCCTCAATGGTTTTTGCCGGCATCTGTCGAGTCCCCTTGTGTCGGGGAACCGATGCGCCGGCGACCCGTCAGAAGTTGTATTGCAGATATAGCTGGCTGAAATTTATACCAGGATTCGGCTCTTTGATACCGCCGTTCGACAGATGCTGGAAACGATAGCCGACCTGATAGTTCTGCTTGTCGCCGAAGATCATGCCGACGCCCACCATGTCCGCGAACTGGAACGCCGTCGCCACTGAGAAATCTTCCGTGATGCGCGTATGCGAAAGCAGCCGCACGCCTACACCCGCCTCGATAAACGGCCGGAAGTAACCGCCGCTCTTCACGAAGCGCACCACCGGCGTGATGCCGAATTCCCAGATGTTCGAGTGCACGGCGTTGTCCTCGGTCGTGTGCCAGTAGGCCACGTGCCCTTCTCCGATGAGCGTGAAGTGGAATCCGCCGATCTCCCACCAGGTGAGGCCAGGATCCCAGGACACGCCGAGGTCGGCTTTCTTGATGTCGCGATCGGCGACGCCGCCCGCGATCTGGAGGCCGAACCGGTCGGCATGAGCCGCCGCCGACGCCAGGCCGAATGCGACAAAGACTGCCGCGTGGGACAGCGGACGATGCCACGAACTCTTGTTTTTATGCATGAGCACCCCATTTACTCGGATGACGGGCGTGTTTCATTAAGAGCGTTTGTCCGCGAATTCTAGAGATGTTTTTCAGAATTTGCAGGAATCGCAGCCACACACCCTCTTTTGTTGAATTTTCTTTCGCCGCAACGCACAAAAACGGTAAGCAATTCGAAGACGAATCCAACGTCGGTAGTTTCTTCCGCTCTCCGTGCAACGTTCTGTCCTATTAACCCCGCAAATTCGATAGTTTTTGTGGGAACTCCCACATTCCCCTTCGCTCTAACACTTAGCACTCGCTGAACCGGAGTGCTAATATCGTATCTGACCGCCGCTGCGGTTAAGCGGCCAGCGAATTGTTGATAAGGAGCTTATGAGCGTGACCAATGCGATGACCTTTCCGAATGTCGTGAACTCGGCACCTGCCAAGGCATCTTCGGCAGGCGCGCTGACGTACGCACAGTCGTCGATGTTGACTGGCCAGATCGGCAACATCGATTCATACATACAAGCAGTGAACCGTATTCCGATGCTTTCGCAGGCGGAGGAACGTCAGTACGCCACCGAATTTCGCGAGCAGGGCAACCTGAACGCCGCGCGCCAGCTCGTGCTTTCGCACTTGCGCCTCGTGGTGTCGATCGCCCGTAACTATCTCGGTTACGGCCTGCCGCACGCGGACCTGATTCAGGAAGGCAACATCGGTCTGATGAAGGCCGTGAAGCGCTTCGACCCAGAGCAAAACGTGCGCCTGGTGTCGTACGCCATGCACTGGATCAAGGCCGAAATCCACGAGTACATCCTGCGCAACTGGCGCATGGTGAAGGTCGCCACCACCAAGGCGCAGCGCAAGCTGTTCTTCAACCTGCGCAGCCACAAGACCAGCCATTCGGCGTTCACGCCGGACGAGATCGACGGTCTCGCGAACGAGCTGAACGTGAAGCGCGAGGAAGTCGCGGAGATGGAAACCCGCTTGTCGGGCGGCGATATCGCGCTCGAAGGCCAGGTCGAAGACGGCGAGGAAGCGTTCGCGCCCATCGCCTATCTGGCGGATTCGCACAACGAGCCGACGAATGTCATCGCCGCGCGCCAGTTCGACAAGCTTCAAAGCGACGGCCTCGCCGAAGCGCTCGAATCGCTGGATGAGCGCAGCCGCCGCATCATCAAGGCGCGCTGGCTCGACGTGCAGGACGACGGCTCGGGCGGCAAGACGCTGCACGAACTGGCCGACGAGTTCGGTGTATCGGCGGAACGCATTCGGCAGATCGAGGCGAGCGCGATGAAGAAGATGCGCTCGGCGCTGCACGAATTCGCGTAACGCCTGAGCGCGTCGTAGCAGAAATTGCAAAGCCCGCCGTCGATGAGACGGCGGGCTTTTTCTTTGGTCTTGCGCTGAAAAAACAAACGGCACCCGAAGGTGCCGTCTGCTTTCAAGCTCGCTTATGCCGGCATCGGCGCCGTGCCGCCGCCATTGCCCGTCAAACGCGTGGACAGTTGCGCCGCATAACGCGGGGCCGCCGCGCCCACGACGATGTGGAACGTATCGGCCGACACCCACGCCACGTCCAGCGACGACAAACGCTGACGATCCACCGACGACGGATCGCGCACGACCACGCGCAGGCGCGTCTGGGCGACCGCGTCGAGCGATGCGACGTTGGTCGCGCCGCCGAACACCGCGAGCCAGCGGAACGGGTCCGGATCGAGCGGGCCGGGCGTCTGATCGGCGCTCGCCGCCGCGACCGGTTGCGCCGGCGTCGACGATGCGGGCGTCGCGCCGCGCGTCGATGAATGTTCGAGCTCGCTGCGGATTTCATCGGCGATCAGATCCGCTTCCGGTCCGATGATCACCTGCACGTTGGTCGCGCCGCGCTTGAGCACGCCGCGCGCGCCGATGGTCTTCAACTGCGGTTCCGACACCTTCTCCGAATCCACCACCGACAGACGCAGACGCGTCGTGCAGGCATCGACGAGCGTCAGGTTGGACGCGCCGCCGAGCGCCGCGATGTACTTTGCAGCGCGCGTGTTCGATGCCGCCACTGCCGCGCCCGGAACCGGCGGAATCAGACCGCCTGCGACCGTGGTATCGACATCGGTTTGCGCATCGGTCGTGGCCGGCTCGCGGCCCGGCGTCGCCATGTTGAACTTGCGGATGAAGAAGCGGAACAGACCGTAATAGATGACGAAGTAGACGACGCCGATCACGAGCGCCATCCAGCCGCGCTGCGACAGGCCGTAGTTCAGCACATAGTCGATCGCGCCCGCCGAGAACGTGAAGCCCAGATGGATGCCGAGCGCCGAGCAGATCGCGAGCGACAGGCCCGTCAGCACCGCGTGGATCGCGTAGAGAACCGGCGCGAGGAACATGAAGCTGTACTCGATCGGCTCGGTCACGCCCGTCAGGAACGCGGTCAGGGCCATCGAGAACAGCAGGCCGCCGACGATCGCGCGGCGCTCCTTCGGCGCTTCATGGAACATCGCGAGACACGCGGCCGGAAGGCCGAACATCATGATCGGGAAGAAGCCGGTCATGAAGCCGCCCGCGGTCGGGTCGCCCGCGAAGAAGCGATGCAGGTCGCCGTGCACCACCGCGCCGCCGCCGGCCGGCGTGTACGAGCCGAACACGAACCACGCGAGCGAGTTGATGATGTGGTGAAGACCCGTCACGAGCAGGATCCGGTTCAACACGCCGAACACGAAGGTGCCGAGCGCGCCGGCCGTCGTCAGCCAGTTGCCCGCGGTGTCGATCGCCGCCTGCACCGGCTGCCACACGTAGCCGAACACGATGCCGAGTATCAGACACGCGACGCCTGTGACGATCGGCACGAAACGCTTGCCGCCGAAGAACGCCAGATACTCGGGCAGCTTGATGTCCTTGTACCGGTTGTACAGGTAGCCCGCCACCACACCGGCGATGATCCCCGACAGCACGCCCATGTTGAGCTTTTCGTTGATGTCCTTCATCACGGCCACTTCGATGAGGTAGCCGATCGCGCCGGCGAGACCCGCCGTGCCGTTGTTGTCCTTCGCGAAGCCCACCGCCACGCCGATCGCGAACAGAAGCGGCAGGTTGGTGAAAATCGCATCGCCGGCGTCGGCGATCATCTTGATGTCGAAGACATCGGGCTGGCCGAGACGCAGAAGCAGGCCGGCCACCGGTAACACGGCGATCGGCAGCATCAGCGCGCGACCTAGTCGCTGCATCTTTGCAAACGGGTTGGCGTCCATCGGGTTCTCCAAAAATATAAGTCTTGTCGTTACTGCTTGGGGGATTTCGAAAATGAATCCGCGAATCTCGCCACGGGACGGACGATTAGTCCTGCGGCCAGATTTCGCGGCTTGCCGCTCTTACTGCCTGCGCCGATTCGAGCGCGAGACAGTCCTCGGCGCGCTGGCGGCACAGTTGGTAATCGAGATTGCGCACGCGCGCCTTGATGCCGGGCACGGACACCGGATCGACCGACAACTCGGTCACGCCGAGGCCGACGAGCAAAGGCGCCGCGACCGGATCGCCGCCGAGCGCGCCGCACACGCCGACCCATTTGCCGTGCTTTTCCGCGCCCTGCACCGCCGCCTTGACGAGGCGCAGCACCGCCGGATGCAGGCCGTCGGATTGCGCGGCGAGATCGGGCTGGCAGCGGTCCATTGCGAGCGTGTATTGCGTGAGATCGTTGGTGCCGATCGAGAGGAAATCCGCGTGCTTCGCGAGTTGATCCGCAAGCAGCGCCGCCGACGGCACTTCGATCATCACGCCCACTTCGATCGGCTCGGTGCGGCCGGCTTCGCGCGCCAGTTCGTCGATGCGCGCACGCAGGCGCTGCAGCTCGCCGGCGTCCGTCACCATCGGCAGAAGGATGCGCACCGCGCCGAGCGGCTTCACCGTGAGCAGGCCGCGCAACTGGTCGTCGAGCAGGTCGGGGCGCACTTGCGCGAGGCGGATGCCGCGCAGACCGAGCGCCGGATTTTCTTCGGGCGGCAGCGTCAGGTAGTCGACTTCCTTGTCCGCGCCGACGTCGAGCGTGCGGATGATCGCGGTGCGGCCCTGCAGCGCATCGACGATGCCCTGATAGCTTTCCGCGTGCTCCGCGACCGTCGGCGCCGACTGGCGATGAATGAACAGCAGTTCGGTGCGCAACAGGCCGACCGCATCCGCGCCGTTTTCGACGGCGGCCTTCGCGTCGTCGAGCGTCGCGATATTCGCGGCGACTTCGATCTGACGGCCGTCTTTCGTCGATGCCGCTTGCTGCGACAGCTTGCGATTCGCCTCGCGCACGCCCGCGAGCCGCTCGCGCTCATTGCGGGCGCGTTCGACGTCGAGCGCGGTCGGCGCATGCTCGATGCGTCCCGCCGATGCATCCACGACCACTTGCGTGCCTTCCGGAATCGCGTGCAGCGCATCGCCGATGGCGACGAGCGCCGGAATGCCGATCTGCCGCGCGATGATCGCCGCGTGCGAGGTCGCGCCGCCACGCGCCATCACGAGCGCGCTGACGCGCCTGCGGTCGATCGAAGACAAATCGGACGGCGTGAATTCCGTGGCCGCGAGCACGGTTTCTTCGGGCAGCTCGCGCGCCGCCGTGCTGTTCAGACCGAGCGCGCGCAGCACGCGCTTTTCGATATCCCGCAGATCGGCGGCGCGCTCGGCGAGCAGTTCGTCCTGCACGTTCGAGAGCAGCGCGATCTGCGCGCGGATCGCCTCGCGCCACGCGAAGCCCGCGCTCTTGCCGAGGCTGATCAGATCGCGCGCGGCATCGACGAGCGTCGGATCTTCGAGCAACACGCGATGCACCGCGAAAATGCCCGCTTCGCCGACCGCGCCGCGCTGCGACGCGGTGCGCACGGTTTCGCCGAGTTCGGCATCGACCTGAGCGATGGCTTTGTCGAGCGCACGGCTTTCCGCCGCCGACGAGCCGCTCGCTTGTTCGGGCGGCACGATTTCCTGATCGTCCCAGCGCACGAGCTTGCCGACCGCGATGCCCGGCGCCGCGCACACGCCGGCGAGCGTGTTCGGCGGCAGCGGCTCGCCCGATCGGATCGCCGCGGCAACCGGCACGGGCGACTTCACGCGCGCGGGCGTTTCTTCGACTTCGCCTTGCGCCGCACGCAGCAATTCGGTGGCGACCGCTTCGACAGCCTGCTGCGCCTGCCCGCCAATAGCGACGAGTTCGATGGTCGCGCCCTCGCCCGCACCGAGACCGAGCAGGCCGACCACGCTTTCCACCGGCGCCTTTCTGCCTTCGTAGCGCACTTCGACCTTCGCGTCGAAACCGCGCGCCGCTTCGCGTGCACGCGCCGCCGGACGGGCGTGGAGACCGCCCGCGTGCGCGAGCGTCACGCTGCGACGCGCCTCTTCCAGCACGTTGGCGCCCGTGCGCGCCGTCTCGGCTTTCTCGCCTTGCTTCGCGCGCAATACCAGCAGGCGCGAGCCCGCCGTCAGCACGCCGCGGCCGGCGCGGTCGGTGACGTCGAAGGCATCGCCGTTCGCGACCGCGATCACCGAGACGAGGCTCGGCGCGTGCTGCGCGACGAAATCCGCATCGAACTCGATGAGCGCGTCGCCCGCGCGCACCGTCGCGCCCTGCTCGACCTTGGGCGTGAAACCCTTGCCGCCCAGCTCGACCGTGTCGATGCCGATATGCACGAGAATCTCCGCGCCCTCTTTCGTGCGCAGCGTCACCGCGTGATGCGTGCGCGCGAGATGCGTGATCGTGCCGTCGCAGGGCGAAACGAGCACGTTATCGAGCGGATCGATGCCGATGCCGTCGCCGAACATGCCCTCGGCGAACACGGGGTCCGGCACGTCGGCGAGCGGCACGACGGGGCCGGTGAACGGCGCGAGCAGCACGACGTCGTTCGGGTTATCGATGGAATGGTTCAACAGTGACTCCTCGGCACGGCGCATCGGCTATCTCACTCAATGGGTTTCGGTGACCTTGTTCAGGTGGCGCGGCGCGTCGGGATTGCGCCCGCGCGCGGCGGCCAGACCCGCGGCCATCACATAGAAGGAAAGGATCGCGGCGATCGGGTCGAGCGCCGGGTGATCGGTCGCGACGAGCGGCAACTCCGCATCCGCGACATCTTCCGGCGCGGCGAGCAGCACGCGCGCGCCGCGAGCGCGCATATCGGCGGCAAGCTGGATGAGACCCGCCTGCTCCGGCCCGCGCGGCGCGAACACGAGCAGCGGATAGTCCTTGTCGATGATTTCCATCGGGCCGTGGCGCACTTCCGCGCTGGAAAACGCTTCGGCCTGGATGCCCGAGGTTTCCTTCAGCTTGAGCGCGGCTTCCTGCGCGATCGCGAGGCCGAGGCCACGGCCGATCACGATCATGCGATCGACGTCCTTCAGCTCGGTGACGGCGCGCGTCCAGTCGAGCTTGCCCGCGGCGCGCAGCTTCTCGGGCAAGGAATCGAGCGCTTTCAGCAATTCGACGTCGCGCTGAACATGCGCGATGACGATCGCCGACAGCGACAGCATCGCGATATAGCTCTTGGTCGCCGCGACCGAAAGCTCGGGCCCGGCGAGGAGCGGCAGGAAATATTCGCACGCGCTTTCGAGCGGCGAACCGGCGACATTGACCGCCGCGACGGTGAATGCGCCCGCGTCGCGCAGCGCCTGCATCGTGCCGACGAGATCGGGGCTCTTGCCCGATTGCGAAAACGCGACGGCGAGTTGTCCGGAAACGCGCAACGGCGCCTGCTGCAAGGTCGCGACCGACATCGGCAGCGATGCGACCGGAATGCCGATGCGGCTCATCGTCAGGCTTGCGAAGTAACTGGCGGCGTGATCGGAGCTGCCGCGCGCGACCGTCAGCGCGACATTGCGCGGCTGCTCCTTGAGCTTCTCCGCGAGCGCTTCGATACGCGAGGTATCGGCGAGCTGGGCCGCGACGACGTCGGCGGACTCCAGCGCCTCATTAAGCATATTCGACAATTGATTCTCCTTCGACGTACGTGGCTGTCAGCGCGTGTTTCCGGTCGAGCACGACGAGATCGGCCCATGCGCCGCGCGCGATGCGGCCGCGGTCTTCGAGTCCGAGATAGTCGGCGGGGAAACGCGACAGGCGATTCGAGACGTCCGCGAGCGGAATGCCCAGCGAGACGAGATTGCGCAGCGCCTGATCCATGGTCAGGGTGCTGCCGGCGAGCGTGCCGTCCGCGAGACGCACGCCGCCCATGCATTTGGTGACATGCTGGCTGCCGAGACGGTATTCGCCGTCGGGCATGCCGGCCGCCGACGTGCTGTCGGTCACGACATAGAGACGCGGGATCGCGCGCATCGCGGCGCGGATGGCGCCCGGATGCACGTGCAGCAGATCGGGAATGAGCTCGGCGTATTCGGCATGCGCGAGCGCCGCGCCGACCATGCCGGGATCGCGGTGATGCAGCGGCGACATCGCGTTGAACAAATGCGTGAAGCCGCGCGCGCCGTGCTTGAGCGCGTTGACGGCGTCGTCGTACGTGCCGAGCGAATGGCCGAGCTGCACGCGCACGCCGCGCGCGGCCAGTTCGGAAATGATGTCCAGATGGCCGGAGATTTCCGGCGCGATCGTGACGACGCGGATCGGCGCGAGTTCGAGATACTTGAGCACTTCGTCGCGCACCGCGACCGCGGCGGCGTCCGGCTGCGCGCCGAGCTTGCCCGGATTGATGTACGGGCCTTCCAGATGCACGCCCAGCATGCGCGCGCCGCCCGCTGCGCGATGTCTCGCCTGTTCGCCGAGACCGGCGACGACTTCCATGAGTTCGTCGCGCGGCGCGGTCATCGTGGTGGCGAGCAGGCTCGTCGTGCCGTGCTGCGCGTGCTGGCGCGCGACGGTATCCGCCGCATCGCCGCCTTCCATGATGTCGCGCCCGCCGCCGCCATGCACGTGCAGATCGATGAAGCCGGGCAGGATGTACGGCGCGTCGTTGGCGAGGGGATCGGCGATATGGCCTTCGAGCGCCGTCACGCGGCCGTTTTCGAAGCGGACCGAACCGTGGATCCAGCCGTCGGTCGTGAGTATGTTTCCTTTCAGCATGAAGTTCTCTGGAAGTACGCGATGCATGAATGAGGTTCAGTGCCGTCCGCGCCATGCTGCGAGCAGGCTTTCGTCATGAAAGAAGCGAACGGCTTCCTTGGGTCCTCTCGTTCTCTTGTTTGCTTTCTCGGTGCGTCTCGGGTCTTGCGCGTCTGTGCCGACGCTTATCGATGCAGTTCAGCGACGAAGTCGTAGTAGTCGTCGCGGCAGTAGGTGTCCGTCAATTCGATCGCGCGCTGATCCGCCGAATAGCCGATGCGCGTGATCACGAGCAAAGCGGCGCGCGGCGCGAGGCCCATCAGCCGCGCGATTTCCGCGCCCGCGTTCACCGCCCGGAAATGCTGCAACGCGCGCACCACCGACAACCCGCGCTCCTCCAGATATCGATACAGCGACGCGCCGATCGCGAGCGGGTCCGGCACCACCGCGACAGGCAAGGTCGAATGCTCGACCGCCATCACGATGCCGTCCGCGCGCCGCAGCCGCCTGAGGCTCGCAACAGCCGCGCCCGGCGACAAACCCAGACGCACGGTTTCGTCGCGATTCGCTGCGCGCAGTCCGCGATCCAGCCAGATCGAGTCCGGCGTGAAGCCGCGCTGTTCCATCTTTCGGGTGAAACCGGTGAGTCGCGAAAGCGGGTCTTCGACGCGCGGCGTGATGAAACTGCCCGCCCCGCGCACGCGCCGGATCAAGCCTTGCTCGACGAGCAGCGCAATCGCCTTTCTTGCCGTGATCCGCGATACGCCGACACCTTCGGACAACGTGCGCTCCGAGGGCAACGCTTCGCCGGCCGCCCAGTTGCCCGCGTGGATCGCCTTGGCAAGACGAGAAGCCAACTGTAGATAAAGTGGCGTGTCGCCCTGCGAGTCCGGCGTCAAATCCTGCCAGCGATGTTCCATCGAGCGCTCTGACGTGCTGAATTGGAGCCCATTATATAACCAACATAATACCAGTCAACGCTAAACCGCCGGCTCTTGGCAATCGTCAAACTTGCCTAAAAATCAATGGGTTAATATGAATTTCGCATGCTTCATGACAACGGACGTGGCATCGGGACTTACCCCAATGGTCGCTTCACCGGCCGAACCGGTTCGCTAATTCCCCGACAACTCACTTTTCGGGCATTTTCGTATTCGCACGACCGTTCATCTTTGGCACAATGCGCGTCTTAGTTCGGATTCGCAATTAATTCCAACAATATCAATGAGAGATTGACGCGATGGACAGTATCGATCCGAGCAGGGCCGTCGAAGCGGTGCGCCGCTTCAACCGTTTCTACGCACGCCATACGAGCGCGCTCCACGAACGGCTGCATAAGAGCAGCTTTTCCCTGACCGAAGTACGCATCTTGCATGAGCTGGCGCAAGCGCGAGCCACCACTGCCGCCGACTTGTCGCGCAATCTCGGGCTGGATACGGGATATCTGAGCAGGCTGCTCAACAACTTCCAGAAGCTCGGCCTCGTCGTGCGGCGCAAGAACGAGCTGGATGGCCGCGCGCACCTGCTGCGCATCACGGACGAGGCGAAGGCCCAGGTCGACGAGATCGACCTGCACGTGTCGGGCGAAGCCGCCACGCTGCTGAAGCAACTCACTTCCGCCGAGATCGAACAGCTATGCACCGCGATGGCGGACGTCGAACGGCTGCTCTCGCCGGCGTCCGGCGAAGGAGAAACACGGCTGCGCGTGCCGCGCGCCGGAGACTTCGGCTGGATGATCGAACGTCAGGCTCACCTTTATTCGGGCGAACGGCCGAGGCTCTTCAGCGAAGCGCGCACAGCGAAGACGGTGGCGCACTTTCTCGCCGAGATGCAGACGAGCACGCCGCGCATCGCCTGCTGGGTGGCGGAACAGGACCGTGCCACGCGCGTCGGTGCGGCGTTGCTTACTGCGGACTCCGAAAAGCAGGCGCGTATCGAACTTCTGTTCGTCGAGCCGGGTGCGCGGCGGCGCGGACTGGGCGAGCAGCTTGTCGCAGCCTGCACGAACTTCGCGCACGGCGCGCGCTACGATCAGTTGATTTGCCGCCTGGACGAACCGCACGAAGATCTTAGCGCGCTGTTCACGCGAACTGGCTTCGCGCCCGTTCGTGACGAATCCAGGGGCATCGTGTGGCAGCGGGATTTACAGCCCATCTTCGTCGACTGACTTGACGCGCAAGTGAAAACGGCGTCCCGTGGGACGCCGTCGCATAGCCGTGCGCAATCGTTCTCAGAACGAAGGCACGACCGAGCCTTTGAACTCGCTCTTGAGGAACTGGCGCACGTCGTCGGACTGATAGGCCGCGACCAGCTTCTTCACCCAGGGCTGGTCCTTGTCCTTCGCGCGCACGGCAATCAGGTTCGCGTACGGGCTATGCACGTCCTCGAGCGTCATCGCGTCCTTCGTCGGCTGCAAACCCGCCGCGAGCGCGAAGTTGGTGTTGATCGCGGCGGCATCGACGTCGGCGAGCGTGCGCGGCAGTTGCGCGGCATCGAGTTCCACGAGCTTGATCTTCTTCGGATTCTCCGCCACGTCGAGCGCCGTCGCGTTGTTGCCGTTCGTGCCGGCGCCCGCCTTCAGCTTGATCACGCCTTGCGATTGCAACAGCAAAAGCGCGCGATTCTCGTTCGACGGATCATTCGGCACCGCGACCTTCGCGCCTTGCGGCAAATCCTTCAGCGACTTCAGCTTCTTCGAATAAACGCCGAGCGGCGAGATATACGTGAGGCCCGCGTTCACGATCTTGTAGCCGCGCTGCTTGATCTGGCTGTCGAGATACGGCTGATGCTGGAAGCTGTTCGCGTCGAGATCGCCGGCGTCGAGCGCCGCGTTCGGCTGAACGTAATCGTTGAACTCGATCACCTTCACGTTGAGCCCTTCGCGTTTCGCGACCTTCTGCACGACTTGCCAGATCTGCGCGTCTGGACCGCCGATGGTGCCAACCTTGATGACCTTGTCATCGGCGTGAGCGGCGAGGCTCGTGAACAACGCGGCGGACGCCGCGACGGCGGTAATGGCTTTGAGCAAATTTCTGCGCTGCATGGTGTTCCTGTTTCGATGATGCGTTCTTGCTGGGTTGCGTGATTCGCCCCGGCGAGCGATTCAAACCGGGTGACGGATGTTCGCACAGCATCGGTGCGACGTGAAATACAGAATGCGCATGTGAATATCACGCTCGGCGGGGTACGGATAGAATCGCCACGAAACGTCACGAACTTTCGCGCCGGAGGCAACATCATCATGTACGTCATCAATCTGCGATACACCGGCGCGCTCGCCGAAATCGACGATGCCCTCGACGCCCATCGCGCGTATCTCGAACGCCATTTCGCGGCGGGCAATTTCGTGATCGCAGGGCCGAAGGTGCCGCGCGAAGGCGGCATCATTCTGGCGTCGGGAATCGAACGCGATCGGCTCGATGCAATCATCGCGGAAGATCCGTTCGCGCAGCAGGGACTCGCGCATTACGAGGTCACTGAATTCAAGGCGACGCGGCTCGCGCCCGGCTTGAACCTGCCCGAACCGTCTTCGGACAGCTGAAAATAAAAGTGGCCCGCGCGGGCCACTTTGCAATCAATCGATCAACAGCTTCAGGTCGTGAACCCACGGCTCGACGCCTTGCCCGTCGCGCGCGAAGAGACGCAGCTTGCCGTCCTTGTCGAACACGTAGCTCGCGGCGGTGTGATCCATGGTGTAGTCGCCGGGCGTCTTGCCTTGCGACTTCGCGTAGTACACGCGAAAGTCCTTCGCGACCTGCGCGAGCTGCGCATCGTTCGCCGGACGCAAACCGACATACGACGCGTTGAACGCCGACACATATTGGCCGAGCAGATCAGGCGTGTCGCGCGCCGGATCGACGGTGACCATCAGCACCTGGACGTCTTTCGACTTGTCGCCGAGCTGTTGCATCGCTTGCGAGAGTTCGGCGAGCGTTGTCGGGCACACGTCCGGGCAATGCGTATAGCCGAAGAACAACACGACCGCCTTGCCTTTGAAATCGGCGAGCGTGCGCGTCTTGCCGTGCGTGTCGGGCAGGGAGAAATCGCTGCCGAATTGCTTGTTGCCGGTGATATCGAGATTCTTGAAATCCGGCGCTTTCTCGCACGCCGAGAGCAGCGCCGCGAAAATCAGCAGCGCGAATGCACGACGAAGAACGATCATCATGCGCCGATCACCGTGCGCACGTAATGATCGACGAGCAGCGCACCGAACAGCAGCGACAGATACACGATCGAATAGCGGAAAGTCTTGCGCGCGAGCATGTCCGAATAATCGCGATACATCTTCCACGCATAGCCGATGAAACCCGCGCCGAGCGCAATCGCGCTCGCGAGATACACGACGCCGCTCATGCCGGAGATGTAGGGCATCAGCGTCACTGCGAACAGCACGAGCGTGTACAGGAAGATGTTGAGCAGCGTGTATTTCTCGCCGTGCGTGACGGGAAGCATCGGCAGGCCGGCGTTCTCGTAGTCCTTGCGGCGATACAGCGCGAGCGCCCAGAAATGCGGCGGCGTCCAGACGAAGATGATCAGCACGAGAATCCACGCGTCGCCGGGCACCGTGCCCGTCACCGCGGCCCAGCCGAGCGCGGGCGGCATTG
Source organism: Caballeronia novacaledonica (assembly GCF_900258035.1). GTDB lineage: Bacteria > Pseudomonadota > Gammaproteobacteria > Burkholderiales > Burkholderiaceae > Caballeronia > Caballeronia novacaledonica. Next base: position 45,852 of record NZ_OGTP01000019.1, read on the forward strand.
CGCCGGACGCCCCGCCGATCACGATGTTCTGCGGCGTATAAGGCTTGAGCAGCAGCGTGTAGATGACCGCATAGCCGACGAACGTGGCGATGGTGAGCCACATCGTGAGCGGATTCGTGAACGTGTAGAGCGTCCACATGCCGATTCCGCCGAGCAACGCGGAGAACGTGAGAATTTGTGTTGGCGTGATCTGCCCGCGCGCCGAAGGACGCCACGCGGTGCGGCGCATCTTCGCATCGACTTTTTGCTCGACGAGACAATTGATTGCAAATGCCGCGCCGGCCAGCAACCAGATGCCGACAGCGCCGCCGATCAGCTTGTCCCATGGCACCATGCCGGGCGTGGACAGGAACATGCCGATAACGGCGCAAAACACGGCAAGCTGCGTGACGCGCGGCTTTGTCAGCGCGAGATATTGCGAAGCGCGGCTGCCGAGTGGGGAATTGAGTGTCGTGCTATCCATGATGTGGAGTCACGCTGAAACGACGTCGCGCGCGGGAACTGCGGCGCGGCCGGGACGGCTGGAAGAGATTCGAAAGTTTAGCATAACGAGTAGCAGCAACAGGATCGCGGCCCCGCCATTGTGCGCCACCGCGACCGGCAACGGCCATTGCAGCACGATGTTCGACATGCCCGTGAGGAACTGGACGAGGATCATCAACAATACGCCGTTCGCGGGCTTTCGCAGAGATTCGAAACGTCGCAGTCTCGATGCAAGCCAGAGCAGATAAAGCACGACCACGACCGCGAACGTTCGATGCGTCCAGTGAATCGCGACGAGCGCGTCCTGCGAGATCACGTCGCCGTCGCCGGTCATGCCGAGCGCGCGCCACAGATGAAAGCCATGCTCGAAGTTCATCGGCGGAATCCATTGCCCGTTGCACAGCGGGAAGTCCGTGCACGCCAGCACCGCGTAGTTCGTGCTGACCCAGCCGCCGAGCGCGATCTGCACGACGAGCAGCAGCAGCCCGAAAACCGCGGCGGGCATCCAGCGCGCGGCGGCCGAATCGAGCGACGGAATCGGCGTCATGCGCGCCGCGAGCCATCCGAGCACGCCGAGCAGCGCGAGGCCGAGCAGCAAGTGCGTCGTGACGATCACCGGTTGCAGCTTGAGCGTGACCGTCCACGCGCCGAACGCGCCTTGCAGCAGGATGAGCAGCAGAATGCCGGTCGGCCACCACGGCGATACGTGCAACGGACGTTTCCTGATGCGCGCCGTCCACGCGATGATCACCTGCGCGATGATCAGCACGCCGATCGCCATCGCGAAGTAACGGTGCAGCATCTCGATCCACGCCTTCACCATGCTGACGGGGCCGGTCGGCAGCGCCTGATACGCGGCGGAAATCTGCGCATGCGCGATGAACGGCGACGATGTGCCGTAACAGCCGGGCCAGTCGGGACAACCGAGGCCGGAATCGGTGAGGCGCGTGAAGCCGCCGAACATGATGAGGTCGAGCGTCAGGAACGTCGTCAGCCAGACGAGTTTCCTGAACTTGTTGTCATCAGCCTTCACCCAGAGATACGAAAGCGGCAGCAGCGCAATGCAGATGCCGATCAGACCCAGTTGCAATAAAAACATGCTTTCTTACCTTCAGCCCGCGTTTTAGCCGATACGCGACCACTTGAGAAGCTTCGCCAGATCCGCGTTGATCTTCTTCGGGTCGGGGTTCTTCGGGAAGCGCATCATCAGATTGCCATTCGGATCGACGAGAAAAATGTGATCCGTGAGTTTCGTGCCGCCGTCGACCGGCAGCCACGCCGCGATCGCCTTTTCGTCCGCGACGAGCATGCGCGTGTCCGGTTGCGGATAGGCGGTCTTGATGACGTCGGAGACCGGTTTGTCATCGGTGCGCAGCCAAACGTTCACCACGCGGTCGCGCTCGCCCGATTGCAGCGCGCGCACCTGGCGCATGAAATAGAGGCGCGTCGCGCATTGCTCGTCGCAGTTGCTGCCGTTGACCGTGATCATCAGCCATTTGCCTTCGAGCGACTTGAACGGCACGCTTTGCCCTTTTTCGTCGGTGACGACGAGTTGCGCCGGAATCGGACGCTGCGGGTCGATCAGCGCGCCGTAACTCGACGTGCCGCCCGCCGGCTTGAAAACGTAGTACATCAGATACGACGCGATCACCGGCGCCGCGCAGACCAGCGCGAGCAGCAGGAGCATCCAGCGGCCGCTGATCCAGGAGCCTTTCTTCGCGGTTCGTTGCTGCGCGGCGGCAGTGGAGCGTTGTGATTGCATCGGTATTGAATGTGTCGGTTCGATGGGTGTTTCAGGCGTGGTTCTCGGCTTCGTCGTCGCGATCTTCGGGTTGATCGCCCTTCTTCGCGGCGCGGCGCGCGGCATACAGGCCGAACGCGATAGCCGCAGCCGCCATGCCCCACCACTGGAACATGTAGCCGTAATTGCGCTCGACGCCGAGCGTCGGCGCGGGCCAGTCGCGCACGAGTTTGTCGCCGGTATCGTTCGTCTGCTGGATCACGAACGGCTGGAACGCGAGCCCCGTTTCGGCCGCGTATGACCTGATGTCCAGGTTCTGGCGAATTTCCTTGTGCGCAGCCGATCCGCCGCTGCCCAGCTCGAACGCCTGCGACGCGTTCGCGCGCGCGATGCCCTGCACGTCGACCACGCCCTTCGGCGTTTCATACGGCTCGATGCCCGTGCGGTCCGCCAGGTTGCGCGGCAGCCATCCGCGATTGACGAGCACATAGCCGCCGCCCTCGAGTTTAAGCGGCATCACGACATAAAAGCCCGGCTGGTCGTTATACGGACGATTGTCCAGATACACCACGCGCTCCGGCATGAACTCGCCGCGCGCCTCCACGCGATGAAATTCGATCGACTTGAGCGGCATCGGCTCGACGCCGACTGCCCGCGCAGGCGCGTTCTCGAACGCGACGATCTGCGCGTTGAGCGCTTCTTTCTGATGCGCCCGATCGCGCTGCCAGAAACCGAGCCGCACGGTCACCGCAACGACGATCAGAATCAGCAGCGTGGGCCAGAAACGGATCTTCATGCTGCGAGCCTTACCGCCGGCATGCGGTCGGGCGCTGCACGGCGCAATCCGTCGAGTGAGATAATGAGATGATCCAAATTCATACTGCTCGCTGTAGTTCCTGAGCAAAAACGCTGGCTGGTTTCATGCACATCATCGTTGCTATTGCATTCATCCTTATCATCGGCAGCCTGGGCTCGGCGCTCTACTTCATGATGACCGACCGCGGCAGGACGAAGCGCATGGTCTGGTCGCTCGCGGCGCGCGTCGGACTCTCGATCTCGCTTTTCCTCTTCATCCTGTTCGCGCACTGGATGGGCTGGATCCAGTCGTCGGGCATTCCCATCGGACGATAACCCACCGCGCCGGCACGGCCCTACGAGACGTATTGTCGCGCCGCGGCATAACTTCGCGCCCCTCGAAACGACAACGCCGCCCCTTGAGACATCGAGGGCGGCGTGTTGATCACTGCTTCTTTGCTCTCGGACCGGCGTCGCCGCCGGCCTTGTGTCGCGGACGGCGCACAGCGCGCGCCCGCTTCGATATTCCACTTACAGCCAGTAGACGACGACGTACAGACCCAGCCACACGACGTCGACGAAGTGCCAGTACCACGCCGCGCCTTCGAACGCGAAGTGGTGCTCCGCCGTGAAGTGGCCGCGAATCAGCCGGACCGTCACCACCGCGAGCATCGTGCCGCCGAGGAACACGTGGAAACCGTGGAAGCCGGTCAGCAGGAAGAACGTCGAGCCATACACGCCGGAATTGAGCGTCAGGTTCAGTTCGTTGTAGGCGTGGAAATACTCGTAGCCCTGGCAGAACAGGAAGATCATGCCGAGCAGCACGGTCGCGCCGAGCCAGATGATCGCCTTCTTGCGATGATCTTCGCGCAGCGCGTGGTGCGCCACGGTCAGCGTCGCGCCGGAAGACAGCAGCAGCGCCGTGTTGATGGTCGGCAGCGGCCACGGCACCATCGCGCGGAAATGCGGCACGAGCGCGGCGGGGCCGTTGTTCGGCCACACGGCGGTGAAGTCGGGCCAAATGAGCTTGTAGTCGAGGCTGCCGAGCTGATGCATCGCGATTTGGCGCGCATAGAACAGCGCGCCGAAGAACGCCGCGAAGAACATCACTTCGGAAAAGATGAACCAGCTCATGCTCCAGCGGTACGACACATCGACGCGCTTGCCGTACATGCCGCCTTCGGATTCGGAGATCGCGTCGCCGAACCAGTGCCACAGCACGAACAACACGAACAGCAGGCCGATGAACGTGCCGACCGGCCCGAAGCTATGGCCGTTCACCCACGACGCCAGCGAGGCCAGCATAATCAGCAGGCCAGTTGCAGCCATCACCGGATGCCGCGACGGATGCGGCACGAAATAGTACGGGCTCTCGTTTTGACCGCTCATTGTTGATTCTCCACTTCGATCCAGTTGCTTGAATTTTCTTTTGCCGCCGGCTCGGCTGCCCGGCGGTTTCCGTCTATCCCACTACCGCGCGCACAATCAGCAACAGCACGACGATGAACAGCACCGCCCCGATGACGCCCGCCGCGATCAGATGCAGCGGATTCAACTGCGCCGCATCGCTTTCGAGATCGGCCCGGCGGCGCACGCCGAAGAACGACCAGAACACGGCCTTTACGAGCTTGAGGAAGCCGCCCTTGTTCGGCGTGTCCGCGCTCATGGCGTCATGAACCTTTCGCGACCGACTTCGGCGCGTTCAGCTCGAAGAACGTGTACGACAGCGTGATCGTCTTCACGTCCTTCGGCAGCTTCGGATCGACGACGAACACGACCGGCATGCGCTTGGTCTCGTTCGGCGCGAGCGTCTGCTGCGTGAAACAGAAGCATTCGATCTTCTTGAAAAACTCGGTGGCCTGCTTCGGCGCGTAGCTCGGGATCGCCTGCGCGTTCACCGTGCGACTCTGCTCGTTGGTCACTTCGTACATTACCGTCATCACTTCGCCGGGGTGAATGTCCAGCGCGTTCTGCTCGGGCTTGAACCGCAGCGGGCCGCGCGCGTTCGCGTCGAACTCGATCGAGATCGTGCGCGTCATGTCGACCTGCGTATTCTTCGCCTCGCGCGCGCCCACGTCCTTCTGCACGAGGTTGTTGATGCCGGTGATCTGGCAGATCGCGCGGTACATCGGCACGAGCGCGAAGCCGAAGCCGAACATCAGCGCGGCCACGACGAAGAGCTTCACCAGCATCGACCGGTTGAAGGAACGGTCGACATGCGAATTTTCCTGCTGAGTGGACACGTTGCTTTCCTACCCTCGCGACAACAGGTATTGCCTGACGACGATACCCAGAAAGAAGACGGCGGCAATCAACATCATGATGATTCCGAGCCGCTTGTTGCCCGCGCGAATTTCCTCGGGCGTGCGTCTTTTTTGTGGATTCGGGGCCATGCTTTCCTGACTTTCCGTTCGCGGGGCCTCTCAGTGAAGCCCCGCGAACCGGACAAACGATTTATTCGACCGTCGGCGGATGCTCGAACGTATGGAACGGCGCCGGGCTCGGCACAGTCCATTCGAGGCCTTCCGCGCCATCCCACGGCTTGTCGCCCGCTTTCTCCAACTCGCCGCCGCCGCGATACGTCGGCAGCGCGACCGCGAACAGGAAGTACACCTGCGCGAGGCCGAAGCCGAATGCGCCGATGGTCGCGACCTGGTTGAAGTCCGTGAACTGCGCCGGGTAATCCGCATAGCGACGCGGCATGCCGGCGAGACCCAGGAAGTGCATCGGGAAGAACGTGATGTTGAAGAAGATCATCGACGCCCAGAAGTGGATCTTTCCGCGCATTTCGTTGTACATCCAGCCGGTCCACTTCGGCGACCAGTAGTACCAGCCCGAGAACAGCGCGAAGAGCGAACCCGCCACCAGCACGTAGTGGAAGTGCGCCACCACGTAATACGTGCCGTGCATCTGGATGTCGAGCGGCGCCATCGACAGGATCAGGCCCGTGAAGCCGCCCATCGTGAACACGAACAGGAAGCCGATCGCGAAGAGCATCGGGGTTTCGAAGGAGAGCGCGCCGCGCCACATCGTCGCCACCCAGTTAAACACCTTCACGCCCGTCGGAACCGCGATCAGCATGGTCGCGTACATGAAGAAGAGCTGGCCCGTCACCGGCATGCCGGTCGCGAACATGTGGTGCGCCCACACCATGAACGACAGAATCGCGATCGATGCCGTTGCGTACACCATCGAGCTATAGCCGAACAGCGGCTTGCGCGAGAACGCCGGAATCACCTGCGACACGATCCCGAACGCCGGCAAGATCATGATGTACACCTCGGGGTGACCGAAGAACCAGAAGATGTGCTGGTACATGACCGGATCGCCGCCGCCCGCCGCGTTGAAGAACGACGTGCCGAAGTGACGGTCGAACAGCACCATCGTGATCGCGCCCGCCAGAACCGGCATCACGGCGATCAGCAGGTACGCGGTGATGAGCCACGTCCACGCGAACATCGGCATCTTCATGAGCGTCATGCCGGGCGCGCGCATGTTCAGAATCGTCACGACGATGTTGATGCCGCCCATGATCGACGACGCACCCATGATGTGGACCGCGAAAATCGCGAAGTCCATGCCCGGGCCCATCTGCGTGGAAAGCGGCGCGTAGAGCGTCCAGCCCGCGGCGGTGGCGCCGCCCGGCACGAAGAACGAGCCGACGAGCAGCACGGCGGCGGCCGGCAGCAGCCAGAAGCTGAAGTTGTTCATCCGCGCGAACGCCATGTCCGATGCGCCGATCTGCAGCGGCACCATCCAGTTCGCGAAACCGACGAACGCCGGCATGATCGCGCCGAACACCATGATGAGGCCGTGCATGGTGGTCAGCTGATTGAAGAACTCGGGGCGCATGATCTGCAGGCCCGGCTCGAACAGCTCGGCACGGATGCCGAGCGCCATCACGCCCCCCGAGAGGAACATGATGAAGGAGAACAACAGGTACAGCGTACCGATGTCCTTGTGGTTGGTAGCGAAGAGCCACCGGCGCCAGCTATGCGGCGTCTCGTGCGCATGGTCGTGCGCGTGGTCGTGACCTGCGCCTACATCGTGTCCGATGCTAGACATGACAATCATCTCCTAAAGCGAATACTCGGGGCACTTGGCAATGACGCGTGGCTTTCCGTTGCGATCAGGCGAAGGAAAGCGGCACGCTCGGCACGTCAAGCAGCCGGACTGATTTCCACGCGACGGGCTTCCTTGTTATCGGCGCCGCCGGTGATGGTTTCCGGTTTCTTCAACACGATACGGTCTTCCGGCACGCCCGCCGCCTTCAGCGCGTCGCGCACGGCTTGCGCGCGGCGCTTGGCGAGATCGGCGTTCAGATCGGCGCTGCCGGTCGCATCGGTGAAGCCGGACAGCGCGATCTTCGCGTCCGGATGCGCCTTTGCGTAGGCCGCCGCGGCATCCACCGCGTTCTTTGCGTCGGCGGGCAGCGTGTCCTTGCCCGTCTCGAAGTAGATGCTCGCGGGCAGCCCGGCAGCTTGCGTCGCTTCCGCGCCCGACGATGCGGCCGGCGCGCTCGCTTCCGCCGCAGCCGGCGCGGCGCTCGCCGCTTCAGGCGCCGATGCCGCCGCCGCATTGCCGCCGCCTGCGGGCATCTTGCCCGCCTTGGCGTCGATGACTTGCTTCGGCTGCAGGAGGTCGCCGGTGTGGTTGCCCCAACTATTACGTTCGAACGTGACGACCGATGCGATCTCGACGTCGTTCAGCACGCCCTGCCACGGCGGCATCGCGCCCTTGCCGTGCAGCACGATGTTCAGATGGTCGGCGATCGAGCCGTTCGCGATCTTCGAGCCGTCGAGCGCCGGGAACTGGCCCGCGCCCTTGCCGGTCGGCTGGTGGCAGACCGCGCAGTTCGACGTGTACACCTGCTGGCCGCGCGCCATCAACTCGTCCTTCGTGTAGGTCTTGAGGGGATCGTCCTGGCCCGCGGCCATCTTCTTCTTTTGCGCGTCGACCCACTTCGCGTAGTCGTCGGCCGACAGCACTTCGACCACCACCGGCATGTACGCGTGCTCCTTGCCGCACAGTTCGGTACAGAAGCCGCGGTACGTGCCCACCTTCTCGGCCTTGAACCAGGTGTCGCGCACGAAGCCCGGAATCGCGTCCTGCTTCACGCCGAACGCCGGGACGTACCAAGAGTGCACGACGTCGTTCGCCGTGGTGATGATGCGGATCTTCTTGTCGACCGGCACCACGAGCGGGTTGTCGACTTCCTGGAGATAGAGCGTGGAGATGGGCTTCTGGCCGTTCGTTTCGCTGCGCGGCGTGGAGAGCGTCGAGAGGAAATTGATGCCCTCGCCCGGACCCTTCACGTAGTCGTAGCCCCACTTCCATTGATAGCCGGTGACCTTGACGGTGAGATCGGCGTTGGACGTGTCCTTCATGGCGACGACAGCCTTCGTTGCCGGCAGCGCCATCAGAATGACGATGACGAACGGCACGATCGTCCAGATGATTTCGACGGTGGTGCTTTCGTGGAAATTGGCCGGCTTGAAACCCTTCGACTTGCGATGGACGATCAGCGAATAGAACATCACCCCGAACACGCCAAGGAAAATGACGGTACAGATGATGAGCATGAAGATATGGAGGCCGTAGAGCTCCTCGGCGATCTTCGTCACAGGCTGCTGGAAGTTGATCTCGTTGACAGCAGGACCGCCTGGACTGTTTTCGACCGCCAGGGCCGCGCCGGCGGTGAGCAGTGCGCCTGCCGCCAGCACGCCCGAGAGGGCTCGTTTGATTGTTTTCATAGCATCCTTACCCAAATTTTCCATTCAAACCCTCGACCCCCGTGGCATCGCGCGCCTGCCGGCTCCTCTCAAAGGCGTCTCAGCGACGCCTGCAACTCGGCAGCAAATTGTTTGCGACGATGCTGTGCAAGGTGTTGTCCGATTTTCACCGATTGACCGCGCGATACGATCGTGAGCGGCTCTCTCGGCGTCGCGCCCGCTTCCACCCGCACCCAGCGCGGGTTGAACTCGAACTGCGTCAACTCTTCGGCGTTCATCTGTTCGATCAACAACCGGTTCTGATACAGCCGGATGCGCTCGTAGTCGACGGCATGGCGCGCATAAATCACGAACGCGATGCCCACGACCGTCAACTCGACTCCGGTGAACGGCAGCACCAGCCAGGCGCCATTCAGGAACAGCGGCGTTGCGATTGCCAGCGAAAACAGTGCAAGCGACACGTAGAAGCCCACGAACTGACGCGGCGACACCGAGCAGTTTCGCTTCATCAGCCAGTCCTTGATGACCGGCTCGGACTCCGTCAGCGTCTGGCTGGCTTGCATCGCTGCCTCCATCAATCCGCACGTATTCACATACTTTCGCTCGGATTTTGCCCAAATTTGTGACAACCCAGGCGACAAACTGACGCATTATAGGCGTCTTAAGTGGCATCCACAAGCAAGGGTCGTAACGTCGCAAAGCCAAGCGCCACAAGCTTCTGCGCCTTTTTGACGCACCTTTTTGCACGCTTTTTTCGCGCAAATTTCAGACATAACAAGCGCCCTATTTACCGATTCAGCGTTTCGGTTTCGAGCCTCGTCCGATATCTTCCAGACGCACGATGCCGTGTCCCTCGGCTGTCGTGCGCGGCACCGCTTTCCACGCGTGGCCGTAGATCACTTCGAATGTCAGCGGGATCGCGCCGTCGTCGCGGCGAAGCGCTTCGAGCGCCTGATGCACCGCGCCGCGCACGGCCTTCACGTCCGCGCGGCCCGTGCCGAACGCGCGCTCGAACGGGTAAGCGCCCCAGCGCGTGACGTCGGCGAACAGCGATTCGGGCGATTTGTACGTGATGGTCAGCACTTCCTGATCCATCACCGGAATTTCGAAGCCGCTTTCGACGAGCATGTCGCCGAGATCGTGCATGTCGACGAAATCGATCGTGTGCGGTTGAGGATCGAGCCCGAGCGTGCGCTCGGCTTCGCGATACGCGGCTCTGAGTTCGCGCATCGTGTCGGGGCCGAACGTGCTGAACATCAGCAGGCCGTTCACCTTGAGCACGCGTTGCCATTCAGGAAGAACGACGTCCGGGCGCGGATGCCAGTGCAACGCGAGGTTCGACCACAACAGCTCGAACGCGCCCGGCGCAAACGGCAACTCGGCGAAATCGGCCTGCGCGAGTTGCGGGCCGCGTGCGCCGAACGCCTTCGCGAGCGTCGAAGGAAGAAAGCGGCGCCAGCCCGCGCCGTTGTCGATGTCGGCGAGCTCGGCGGCGCGGGCGCGCGCGAGCATCGCGGACGAAATGTCGACGCCGGTCACCGACGCCTCGGAAAACCGTTCCCGCAGACCGTTCAAGTCCGCCCCGACGCCGCACGCCGCATCGAGGACACGCATCGGCGCGACCTTGATGTATTCGAGACGCTCGCGCATGCGCTCCGCGATTTCGCGTGGCAGGAACGCGACCTCGTCGAAGGCGTCGGCGCGGTCGTCGAAGATCGCGCGCAAACGGCGCGGATCATAGGCCGAACGGCTGGTTTCAGGGGATGTCGGGGACATGTCGATCTTTTTGCGGAGAGTGCGAAGTATACTCGGTCGTCTCGAAAACAACCCATGCGAAGTGCTGATACGAGGCATAAACGCTTCCTGACACGCAACGAATGTGCGTGTTTAGCGCTTCGAGCCGTTATTTTTCCGATCCCGCCGTCATGAAAGCCGACAGCATCCGTCTTCCATTCCAGACGCCCATGGCAGCCCGCGTTCGCGGATTCGCGTCGGCAGCGAAATGGCTTGCCGTTCGCGCGCTGCCGAGTCAGTGCGCGTTGTGCGGCAATTTGTCGCAAAGCCTGCTGTGCAATGGCTGCGACGCGCACTACTGGAACGAGCCGCGTCTGCGCTGCGCGACGTGCGCGCTGCCGCTGTCGGCGTCGACGCTTCGACGTGAACGCGACGATGTGCGCGCGCATTGCGCCGCGTGCCTCGACACGCCGCCCGCGTTCAACGACACGTTCGCGCTCGCCGACTATCGCGCGCCGCTCGATACGCTCGCCGTCGAACTGAAGTTTCGTGCGCGGCTCGCGGCGGGCGGGACATTCGCGCGGCATCTGCACGCGGTTTTCGAGGACAGCGATCTGCCCGTGCCCGACCTGCTCGTGCCGGTGCCGCTGTCGCATGCGCGGCTCGTCGCGCGCGGCTATAACCAGGCGTGGGCCATCGCGCGTCCGCTTGCGCGCATGATGAACGTGCCAGGCGATGCGTCGATCGTCACGCGCTTGCGACATACGTCGGCACAATCGCGGCTGGATCAGGAAACGCGTCGCCGCAACGTCGCGAACGCGTTCGGCGTGTCGGGCGATGTGCGCGGCAAGCATGTCGGCGTCGTCGACGATGTGATGACGTCCGGCGCGACGCTCGACGCCCTCGCCCGCACGCTCAAGCTCGCCGGCGCGCGGCGCGTGACCAATTTCGTGGCGCTCCGTACGCCGAAAGATTAACCACCTTCACTCACAGCAATCCATGTTCAACGTCGTACTCGTCGAACCCGAAATTCCGCCGAACACCGGCAACGTGATCCGCCTGTGCGCGAACACGGGCGCGCGCCTGCATCTGATCGAGCCGCTCGGCTTTCCGCTCGACGACGCGAAGATGCGCCGCGCCGGCCTCGACTATCACGAGTACGCCGAAATGAACGTGCATGCGAACTGGGATGCCTTCATCGCGAAGGAAGCGCCCGACGCCGCGCGCATGTTCGCGTTCACGACGCGCGGCTCGACGCCGTTCTTCGATCACGCGTTCAGAGCGGGCGACTGGTTCGTGTTCGGCGCGGAAACGCGCGGCCTCGCGCCCGCGTTGCTCGAACGTTTCCCGACGGAACAACGCGTGCGCCTGCCCATGCGGCCGGGCAATCGCAGCCTGAATCTGTCGAATACGGTGGCGATCGTGACGTTCGAGGCGTGGCGTCAGGCGGGTTTCGAGGGCGGCGCCTGAGCATCGAGCTCGGCCTGATAAAGCGCGAGCATTTCGTCCTGAAAGCACACGAAGATGACGTGCTCGACGGCGGGCGCGGACGGCAAGGTTTCGATGACCGTCCGCACCGCGATTTGCACCGCCTGTTCCGGCGGGAAGTGATAGATGCCGCAACTGATCGCGGGAAACGCGATCGACGTGCAGCCGGCTTCCTGAGCAAGTTCGAGCGAGCGGCGATAGCAGCTCGCGAGCAGTTCGGGCTCGTTCTTGTGGCCGCCGCCCCAGCGCGGGCCGACGGCATGAATCACATGCGTCGCGGGGAGATCGTGGCCGCCGGTGATTTTCGCGTCGCCGGTTTCGCAGCCGCCGAGCGTCTCACACTCACGCAGCAGCCCTTTGCCCGCCTTTCGATGGATCGCGCCGTCGACACCGCCGCCGCCAAGCAGCGATTGGTTCGCCGCATTGACGATGGCGTCGACCTTCAGCGTGGTGATGTCGGCTTTCAGCGCTTCGAGCTTGGCCATCGCACTCGCACCTCCGGTTACTCGGCTTTTGCGTCCCGGCTGAGCAACGCCTGCACCGCATCGCGCGGCGCCACGTTTTCGAAGAGCACGCGGCATACCGCCTGCGTGATCGGCATCTCGATGCCGCGCGAGTGCGCAAGCCCGAGCACGGCGCGCGCGCACCGCACGCCTTCCGCGACATGGCCCAGCGCCGCGAGGATTTCGTCGAGCGTGCTTCCGCTCGCGAGTTGCTTGCCGACCGTCCGGTTGCGCGACAGATCGCCCGTCGCGGTGAGGATGAGATCGCCCAGTCCGGTCAGACCGTTGAACGTCTCCGCGCGGCCGCCGAGCGCGACGCCCAGACGCGACATCTCCGCGAGCCCGCGCGTGATGAGCGCAGCGCGCGCGTTCAGACCGAGGCCGAGGCCGTCCGAAATGCCGGTGGCGATCGCGAGCACGTTCTTCACGGCGCCGCCCACTTCGACGCCGATCACGTCGTCGCCGGTATAGATGCGCATCGCGCCGTGATGGAACGCCGCGACCGTGCGCGCGTCCAGTTGCGCCGATGTGCTCGCAACCGTCAGCGCGACCGGCAAGCCCTGCCCCACTTCGCGCGCGAAGCTCGGGCCGGACAGCGTGCCGTTGCTGCGATGCCCGGGCAGTTCGGCAGCGACGACTTCATTGGGCAGACATTGCGTATCCGCCTCGAAGCCTTTGCACAGCCAGACGATATGCGCCGGCACGACGCCCGCCTGCCGCATGCCGCGACACAGCGCGCGCAAGCCGGCGACAGGCGTCGCGACGACACACAACGCGTCGTCCGCCGACGCATGGTTGAGCGCCGCGGTGAGATCCGCCTCGAATTCGAGCGCGTGCGGCAACGCCACGCCTTCGAGATAGCGCGTGTTTTCGTGCGTGCGGGAAAGAGATTCGATGAGCGCGCCGTCGCGCGCCCAGAGCTTCGTGTCGTGCCGGGTCGCGAGATGGCCCGCAAGTGCGGTGCCCCACGCGCCGGCGCCGAGAACGGCTACTTTCATGCTCGGCTCCGGTTCGGCAGAGTCGGATTCAGTGCGTCGCGCCGTTCGCCGCGCCTTCCTGCGCGCCGGCCAACTGAGCGATGCGTTGTTCGTACAACGCCTGGAAATTGATTTCCGCAAGGTGGATCGGCGGGAAACCGGCGCGCGTGATCGAATCGGCGATGTTCGAGCGCAGGTACGGGAACAGAATGGTCGGGCACGCGATGCCGACGAGCGGATCGATCTGTTCGGCCGGAATATTGCGGATATCGAAGATGCCTGCCTGCTTCGCTTCGATCAGGAACGCGACCTTGCTCGCGACCTTGGCCGTCACGGTGCCCGTGACCAGCACTTCGAAGACGCTTTCGGCGAGACGGTCGGCCTTCACGTCGACTTCGACTTCGACCGACGGCATTTCCTGCTCGAGAAAGACGGCCGGCGAATTCGGCTGCTCGAGCGACATGTCCTTCAAATAGATGCGCTGGATGTTGAAAAACGGCTGATTGTTCTCGTCGGACATAATGATTTCCTAGGTAATTCGGTATGCGGCGCGTGTTCATGGTCAGACGCGCCGCGAGTGTTTCTTCAGGCGGATTCCAGCAGCGGCACGAGACCGCCTTTGCGGTCGAGCGCGGACAGGTCGTCGTAGCCGCCGACATGCGTTTCGCCGATATAAACCTGCGGCACGGTGCGCCGCCCGGTGCGTGTCATCATTTCCTCGCGCCGGCCCGGCTCACGGTCGATCAGAACCTTTTCGATCGTTTCGACCCCGCGGGACTTTAAAAGACGTTCGGCCATCTGGCAATACGGGCACACGACCGTGCTGTACATCACCACTTTCTTCACTTGACTGCTCCTTGTTTCACCACCGGCATGCCGGCTTTTTGCCAGGCGTCCACTCCGCCTTGCAAAACGTGGACCTCGGCGTAACCCGCCTCGGACACGGCGCGGCTCGCGCGCTGCGATTCTTGACCGGTTTGGCAAACGAGCACGACCGGATTGCTCTTATTCTTCGCGATCTGGCCGATTTTTGCTTGAAGCTCCGCGAATTCGATGTTTCTTGCCTGCGGCAGATGCCCCTTCGCAAATTCCGCGGCGGGCCGCAGATCGACGATCACCGCGTTGCGCCGGTTGATGAGCGTCGTGGCTTCGGCGGCAGAAATGCCACCGCGTCCGCGCCGCGAAATGGCGGGCCAGAGGAGCAGCGCGCCGGAGACGAGCGCGATGACGATGAGTGCGATATTCGTGTAATTGGTGAAAAACTTCACGTCAGGGCCGCCGAAATTGAGTAGGAAGGGAAGAAAGGAGAATTGGGACAATCGGAGCATTATAAAATAACCGTTTCCCGCGATGGCCTCCGCCGTCCGGCCGATGGCGGCACCCCGCCCGCACGTGCAGCATGACGGGGTGCGATCGGCGCACCCGCTTTTTCAACTGACCGACCGAAATCATGTACAAGCTAGTGCTCATCCGCCACGGCGAATCGACGTGGAACAAGGAAAACCGGTTCACCGGCTGGGTCGACGTCGACCTGACCGAGCAGGGCAACCGCGAGGCGCGTCAGGCCGGCGTGCTGTTGAAGGAAGCTGGCTACGCGTTCGACATCGCCTACACGTCGGTGCTCAAGCGCGCGATCCGCACGCTGTGGCACGTGCAGGACGAGATGGACCAGATGTACATTCCGGTCGTGCATTCGTGGCGTCTGAACGAGCGGCACTACGGCGCGCTCGCGGGCCTCAACAAGGCCGAGACGGCGAAGAAGTACGGCGACGATCAGGTGCTCGTCTGGCGCCGCAGCTACGACACGCCGCCGCCCGCGCTCGAACCGGGCGACGAGCGCGCGTCGTACAACGATCCGCGCTACGCGAAGGTGCCGCGCGAGCAGTTACCGCTCACCGAATGCCTGAAGGACACCGTGGCGCGCGTGCTGCCGGTCTGGAACGAGTCGATCGCGCCGGCCATCAAGTCGGGCAAGCAGATCGTGATTTCCGCGCACGGCAACTCGATCCGCGCGCTCGTCAAGTATCTGGACAACATCTCCGATCACGACATCGTCGGGCTGAACATCCCGAACGGCGTGCCGCTCGTCTATGAACTCGACGAAAACCTGAAGCCCATCAAGCACTACTATCTGGGCGATCCGGAAGCCATCGCGGCTGCGCAGGCCGCCGTCGCCAAGCAGGGCAAGGCGGGCTGACGCCGCGTCGCGGGCCGGGCCATGTCCGGTCCCGCGATGCAATCCGTGTCGACGAGGGCGCCGTAAAAAGCGCCCTCGCCGCGTATGACGCGCGGCTGACGGCCGGCCAGCGGCATCGACATAATCGCGTTCGAACGTGCGCAACCTTGCGCTGCGAGGCGTCGAAGCCTCTGGCATTTAAGTTGCGTTTAAGTCGTTATTTGAGACGAGCGGGTATACTGGCCCGTCACCTACGATGCTGCCCATTCGATTCCGACCGCACTCTCTATGCGAAAGAACCTGAAAAATTTCGGCCTGATCGCCGCAGGCGTTGCTGCCGGCGCACTCGCGACACTGCAGATTTCCGCATACGCACAGCAATCCGCCTCCTCGCCGCTGCCGCTCGAACAATTGCGGCTGTTCGCCGAAGTCTTCGGGCAAATCAAGCACGAATACGTCGAACCCGTCGACGACAAAAAGCTCCTCACCGCCGCCATCAAGGGCATGGTGTCGAGTCTCGACCCGCACTCGTCCTATCTCGACAAGACCGATTACGAAGAACTGCAGGAGCAGACCAAGGGTCGCTTCGCGGGCCTCGGCATCGAAATTTCTTCGGAAGACGGACTCATCAAGGTGATCTCGCCGATCGAGGACACGCCCGCGTTCCGCGCCGGCATTCGTCCGGGCGACCTCATCACGCGCATCAACGACAAGCCGGTGCGCGGCATGACGCTGGATAAAGCCGTGAAGCAGATGCGCGGCGAACCGGGCACGAAGGTCACGCTCACGATCTTCCGCAAGAGCGACGACCGCACCTTCCCGCTCACCGTGACGCGCGCCGTGATCCGCGTGCAGTCTGTGAAGATGAAGGTGCCGGAGCCGGGCTACGGCTATATCCGCATCACGAGCTTCCAGGAACGCACGGTGCCCGATCTCGCCGCGAAGCTGCAGGATCTCGCGCGTCAGCAGCCGAATCTGAAGGGCCTCGTGCTCGACCTGCGCAACAACGGCGGCGGCCTGTTGCAGAGCGCGGTCGGCGTTGCGGGCGCGTTCCTGCCGGACAACGCGGTGGTCGTGTCGACCAATGGACAAATCGCGGACGCGAAGCAGACGTTCCGCGACACCTACGACAACTACCGCCTGCCGTCCTTCGATTCCGATCCGCTCAAGAGCGTGCCGGAGATCTTCAAGAAGGTGCCGATGGTCGTGCTGACCAATGCGTACTCGGCGTCGGCTTCGGAGATTGTCGCGGGCGCGCTGCAGGATCATCATCGCGCGCTGATCGTGGGCAAGACGACGTTCGGCAAGGGCTCGGTGCAGACGGTTCGCCCGATGACCGCCGACTCCGCGCTGCGCCTCACGACCGCCTATTACTACACGCCGAGCGGCAAGTCGATCCAGAACCAGGGCGTGCGCCCGGACGTTCCGGTCGATCAATACGCGGACGGCGATCCGGACGACGCGCTCGTCACGCGCGAAGTGGATTACTCGAACCACCTCGCCAACACGCAGGATCCGAACGAGAAGAAGGAGCAGGAACAGCGCGAGGCCGATCGCCTTGAGCAACTGCGCATTCTCGAAGAGCAGAACGACAAGAAGACGCCGGAGCAACGCCGCAAGGATCGCGAGCGCAAGCCGGTCGAGTTCGGCAGCTCGGACGACTTCATGCTCCAGCAGGGGCTGAACAAGCTCGAAGGCAAGCAGGTCGTCGAATCGAAGTCGTACACCGAACGCAAGCTCGCGCAGAACAAGCCGCCGCGTTCGGCATCCGCGCCGGTGGTCGCGCCTCCGGCGCTGCCGGCCACGCCGGGCTCCGCGCCGGCGTCGGGCGCGCAACCGGCTTCGTCGCCGACCGCGCAGCAGTCGAAGTAATTCTCCCGTAGTCCAGCAAAGGCTTCGCAGCGTGACGTTGCGAAGCCTTTTCTCTTTTGCGCGCTTAGAATGCTTCGTTCGAGCAAGCCGATTCTTTCCGCAATGAACGACGATCAACTCCTTCGCTACTCCCGCCATATCCTCGTCGATGAAATCGGCATCGAGGCGCAGGAGCGCTTCCTCGGCGCGCACGCGATCATCATCGGCGCGGGCGGACTCGGCGCGCCCGCGGCGATGTATCTGGCGGCGGCGGGCGTCGGAAAGATCACGCTGGCCGATGCCGATACCGTCGATCTCACGAATCTGCAGCGGCAGATCGTGCACATGACGCGATCGGTCGGAACGCTCAAGGTGGAATCGGCGCGCGAGACGCTGAACGCGCTGAATCCCGGCGTCGAAGTCATCGCGGTGAACGCGCGCGCGGACGCCGCATGGCTCGGCGCCAACGTGCCCGCAAGCTCGGTCGTGCTCGATTGCAGCGACAACTTCGCGACACGCCACGCGATCAACGCGGCGTGCGTCGCGCATCGCGTGCCGCTCGTGTCGGGCGCGGCGCTGCGTTTCGACGGACAGATCAGCACCTTCGACTTCCGCTCGCCGGACTCGCCGTGCTACGCGTGCGTGTTTCCGCCGGACCAGCCGTTCGAGGAAGTCGCCTGCTCGACGATGGGCGTGTTCGCGCCGACCGTCGGCATCATCGGCGCGATGCAGGCGGCCGAGGCGTTGCGCGTGATCGGCGGTTTCGGCGAGACGCTCGCGGGCCGGCTGATGATGCTCGACTCGCTGCGCATGGAATGGAACACGATGAAGATCGCGCGACAGCCCGATTGCCCGGTCTGCCGCGCGCGTTGAATCAGACTTTCTGCAACGCCGTGAGCGCGGCCTGCAACTCCGCAGGCTCGTAAGCCGCCATGACGTCCGCGACCGGCTTTTCGAACGCCTTCAGATTCGAGCGCAAGATTTCCTGCTTCACGACGAGCAACTGGCTCGGATGCATCGAAAACTCGGTCAGCCCGAGCCCGAGCAGCAGGCGCGTGACGGCCGGATCGCCCGCCATTTCCCCGCACACCGAGACCGGCACGCCCGCACGCTTCGCTTCGCGCAGCGTGTACGCGATCAGGTTCAGCACCGCCGGATGCAGCGGATCGTAGAGATGCGCGACGGCGTTATCGGCGCGATCGATCGCGAGCGTGTACTGGATCAGGTCGTTCGTGCCGATCGAAAGAAAGTCGAGCCGGCTCAGAAACAGCCGCACCGCGATGGCCGCGGCGGGAATTTCGATCATCGCGCCGACCTGAACCTGGCGGTCATACGCGAGGCCTTCCTCGTCCAGTTGACGCTTCGCTTCGCGGATCAGATCGAGCGTCTGGTCGATCTCCTGCGCGTGCGCGAGCATCGGAATCAGGATCTTGGTCGGACCGAACGCCGACGCGCGCAAAATCGCCCGCAACTGCGTGATGAACATCTGCGGCTCGGACAGGCTCCAGCGAATCGCGCGCAGGCCGAGCGCCGGATTGGGCGCGGTCTCGTAGCCGTCGCCGCCGCTCATCGAATCGAGCGGCTTGTCCGCGCCGACGTCGATCGTGCGGATCGTCACCGGCTTGCCGTTCATCAGCTCGACGGCGCGCTTGTATGCCTCGAACTGCTCCTCTTCTTCCGGCAACTGATCCTTGTGATTCATGAAGAGGAATTCCGTGCGGAACAGGCCCACGCCCATCGCGCCCGCTTCGACCGCGACCTGCGCGTCCTCCGGCAACTCGATGTTCGCGCACAGCTCGATCTTCGTGCCGCAGAGCGTTTGCGTCGGCGAGAACTTCAGGCGCTGCAGCTTGCGCTGCTCCAGCAGCTTCTCGCTTTGCCGGTACGAATATTCTTCGAGGACGATCGGCGCCGGATCGACAATGACGATGCCGTGATCGCCATCGACGATGATGAGATCGTTCTGGCGAATCAGCGCGCTCGCCTGCTGAACGCCGACGGACGCCGGAATGCCGAGGCTGCGCGCGACGATCGCCGTGTGCGACGTGCGGCCGCCGAGATCGGTCACGAAGCCCTTGAACGCCTGCGTTTTGAACTGAAGCATGTCGGCGGGCGCGATATCGTGCGCGACGACGATCATCTCGTTGTGGCCGTTGCTCGCGGCCGTATGCACGACGAGCGACGCAGCCGTAGGCGCTCCGGCAAGCGCCTTCAACAAGCGCTCGACGACCTGCTCGACATCGGCCTTGCGTTCCCGCAGGTATTCGTCTTCGATTTCGTCGAAATAACCGCCGAGAATTTCCAGTTGCTCGGTGAGCGCCCACTCGACGTTATAGCGGCGCGTGCGAATGAGATCGATGGTTTCCTGCACGAGCATGGCGTCGTTCAGGATCATCGTGTGAACATTGATGAACGCGCCCATTTCGCTGGGCGCGTCGGCGGAAAGGTCGTCGCGAAGTGCTTCGAGCTCGGCGAGCACGCCCGCCTGCGCCGCGTGAAAACGGGCGATTTCAGCGTCGATCTGATCCGGTTCGATCAGATAGTGGTCTACGTCGAGCGCTGCCGGCGCGATCAGGTACGCGCGCCCAATGGCGATGCCGCGCGAGACGGGAATTCCATGCAGCGTGAAGGACACGCGCACCTCCTCTAATTTTGATTGTCACGGTCTGCCAAGGAGCCCCCTCGGCGGGCGCAAACCGCGCGTCCATTATAAGTTCGATTGACGCGCCAAGTCCCTGAACACCCTGCCGCGTGAGGGCCGGAACGGTTGCACGAGGTTACGCGAACGCGTGATGCGGATACGAAAAAGCCGCGTCGATACGCGGCTTTTCATGAAATCGATAAGGCGAAGCGCTTACTGCCCTTCCCCGAATTTGTCGGCGATGAGCGCGAGCATCGCCTGCATGGCTTCGGCTTCGTCGGTGCCTTCGGTTTCGATCGTCACCGTGCTGCCGATGCCCGCCGCCAGCATCATCACGCCCATGATGCTCTTCGCGTTGATCCGGCGGCCGTTGCGGCTCATCCAGATTTCGCATTGAAAGTTGCCCGCCAGTTGTGTGAGCTTGGCCGAAGCGCGTGCGTGGAGCCCCAGCTTGTTCACGATCGTTGTTTCTTGTTGCAGCATGATGCTCCGAGCACTAGATGGATGAATTGAGCGGCGTCAGTGGCTGGCGGCTTTCGCGCTGACGAGATCGGCGCTTGCCGAGCATGCCGGATCGGGCGAGCCGGCGGCCTTCGTCGCGAGGGCGCAAGGGTTGAGCGGCGTGGACGAATCCAGTTCCTGAATGCCCTTCGAGCCGCCCTGCAGGATTTTTTCGGTCAGCGTGTCGAGCGGCGTCGCGCGATAGCAGACGGCGCGCACCAGCATCGGCAGATTGCAGCCGGCGAGCACGCGAACGTCGGAATCGTGCAGGCTCGCCGCGATGTTCGCGGGCGTCGCGCCGAACACGTCGGTCAGCACGATCGCGCCATTGTCTTCCTTCAGACGATCGATTTCGGAGCGTGCGAACGCGCGAACTTCGACCGGATCGCAGTCCGCCGTTACATCGATAACGCCGATGCGCGCCGGCAAACCGCCGTAAATATGAGCCACGCACTCGCGTAGCGCGGTGGCGAAAGGTGCATGCGCGATGATCAGGATGCCAGCCATGTCAGGATATTGCCTCAACGACAATTTATCGACAAAAGTCAGACGATAACGTCAGATTTCGCTCGAAAACGCGCGAGCGGCGCGGAACACAACTCATAAGTGGGCGCCAGTCAGGCAGAAATCAACGGCTTTCCACTCGATTACTCTTAGCCTGCGCCCCGATGCTTAACCGTGCGTTAAAACGCGAAGGTGCCCCGAAACCGCAGGCTCCGGGACGTCAATTCTAACAGTCCCGCCAGAATGAGTTTGACGCGGCGTCCGCGCGCGTTCCGTGCGTGGGCGGATTCAGTGGACCGCGCGTTCGAGTGCGTCGATGAACATGCCGGCGACATCGAAACCTGTCTGATCCATGATCTCGCGGAAGCACGTCGGACTCGTGACGTTGACTTCGGTGAGATAGTCGCCGATCGCGTCCAGCCCGGCCAGCAGCAAGCCGCGCGCTTGCAGCACCGGCCCGAGCGTTTCCGCGATTTCCCGATCACGCGCCGACAGCGGCTGCGCCCGGCCGAGACCGCCCGCCGCGAGATTGCCGCGCACTTCGCTGCCCTGCGGAATGCGCGCGAGCGAATACGGCACGGGCTGGCCGCCGATCACGAGAATGCGCTTGTCGCCGTCCTTGATTTCGGGGATGAACTTCTGCGCCATCACCGTGCGCGCGCCGTCTTCCGACAACATCTCGACGATGGAACCGAGATTCATGCCGTCCGCCTTCACGCGAAACACGCCCATGCCGCCCATGCCGTCGAGCGGCTTGAGGATCACGTCGCCATGTTCGGCGTGGAAAGCGCGCAGACGCGCCGCGTCACGCGTGACGAGCGTCGGCGTGACGAACTGCGGCCATTCCGCGATGGCCAGTTTCTCCGAGTGATCGCGGATCGCCTGCGGCTTGTTGAAGACCCGCGCGCCGTTGCGCTCGGCGATCTCCAGCAGCCACGTCGCGTTGACGTATTCGAGGTCGAAGGGCGGGTCCTTGCGCATCAGCACGGCGTCGAAATGCGTGAGCGGCAAATACTCCGCCTGCTCGGCCGCATACCACGGCCAGCGGTCGCTGTTCGCCTCGTCGCCGACGATCGCAATGCGCCGCACGCCCGCCTCGACCGTGCCGCCCGTCCACGCGAGATGCTGCGGCTCGCACGCGTAGAGCACGTGGCCGCGCCGCGCGGCTTCGGCCATCATCGCGTAGGTCGTGTCCTTGTAGATCTTGAAGCGATCGAGCGGGTCGGCGATAAAGAGGATGTTCATGACAGTTCGCTTGTTCGGTGCGCGGCCTGCGAGCTTACCGCAAGCCGCCGCTTCTCACCTTCTTCACACCTGAATGGCTTCCGGATCGGTCTTTTCGAGTTCGACCGATGCCGCCAGCAGCCCGAGCCGCGCGACGACGCCATACATGTAGAAGCGGTTGGGCGGCGCGGCGCCCGGTTTGGCGTGCGTGTCGGGCAGCGCCGTGTGCTCGAAACCGAGCGGCACGAAGTGCATGCCCGGCGCGTTGAGGTTCTGATCGCGCTCGCGGGAATCGTGCACGCGATAAAAACCGCCGACCACATACCGGTCGATCATGTACACCACCGGTTCGGCGACCGCATTCTCCACGCGCTCGAACGTATGCACGCCTTCCTGCACGATGACGTCGTGAACTTGCAGCCCTTCCTTCGCGTCGTTCATTTTCGTGCGCTCGCGCTTGGTCAGCGCGGCGACCTCGCTTGCGTCGTGCACGGTCATCACGCCCTTTCCGTAGGTGCCCGCGTCGGCCTTGATGACGACATACGGCCGCTCGCTGATACCGTACTCGCGATACTTCTTCGCGATCTTCTTGAGCACGCCGTCGATAGCCTCGGCGAGCGCCTCTTCGCCCGTGCGCGCTTCGTAATCGACGCCTTCCACGTGCGCGAAGTACGGATTCACCATCCACGGATCGATCTCGACGAGTTTCGAAAACTTCTTCGCGACATCGTCATAACAGGAGAAATGCGTCGATTTGCGGCGCACGGCCCACCCGGCATGCAGCGGCGGCAGCAGATACTGCTCGTGCAGATTTTCCAGCACGTGCGGAATGCCGGCGGAGAGATCGTTGTTGAGCAGGATCGAGCAGGGATCGAAGTTCTTCAGACCGAGACGCCGCGGCGTGCGTTCGAGCGGCTCCAGCACGATCTTCTGGCCATCCGCGAGCGCGATGGTCACCGGTCCGTGGATGTTCTCGTCGAGCGTGCCGAAGCGGATATTGAGTCCGGCCTGCCGCATGATCAAAGCGAGGCGCGCGACGTTCTCCAGATAGAACGCGTTGCGCGTATGGCGCTCGGGAATGACGAGCAGATTCTTCGCGTCCGGGCAGATTTTTTCGATCGACGCCATCGCCGCCTGCACCGCGAGCGGCAGCACTTCCTGCGGCAGATTGTTGAAACCGCCGGGAAAGAGATTGGTGTCGACGGGCGCGAGCTTGAACCCCGCGTTGCGCAGATCGACCGAACAGTAAAACGGCGGCGTGTGCTCTTGCCATTCGAGCCGGAACCACCGCTCGATCGCGGGCATGGCCTCGAGGATTTTCCGCTCGAGGTCGAGCAGTGGGCCACTTAACGCCGTAACTAGGTGCGGAACCATTGAATGCTCGCGGTGCGTTGCATGAGACCGGAGCAAGGCGCGCACGCGCCGGCTCGGGTCGACAAGGGGACGAAAGATTGTAGAGCAATTGCTTTGCCTAATTGGGTATGAACCGCCAATTGACAAGGTTTCCCGTCCCTTGCTGCGCATGAGCATTCGACGAAAGGCCGACGAAAACCGGTCGCCCAAAAAAATGCCCGCCGTGAAGGCGGGCGAAGTCGCTGCGCTCGTTCTGCGAGTCGAGCCGGACATCCTCTCGCGATGTCCGGCTGCGACGAATTTCTTACTCGACGTGCTCGCCGTGCAGCGTGACGTCGAGACCTTCGCGTTCCTGTTCTTCCGTGACGCGCAGGCCCATGGTCATGTCGATGATCTTGAGCAGGATGAAGCTGACGAGACCGCTGTAGATCAGCGTGACGAGCACGCCTTTCGCCTGCACCAGCACGCTGCCGTCGAAACCGCCGATGTCCTTCACCGCGAACACGCCCGTCAAGAGCGCGCCGATGATCCCGCCCACGCCGTGCACGCCGAACGCGTCGAGCGAGTCGTCGTAGTTGAACTTGTGCTTGAGCCACGTCGCCGACCAGAAGCAGACCACGCCCGCCACGATGCCGATCACGATCGCGCCCGTCACGCCGACGAAGCCCGACGCCGGCGTCACCGCCACCAGACCCGCGACCGCGCCCGAAATGATGCCGAGCACCGACGGCTTGCCCTTCGTGATCCACTCCGCGAACATCCAGCCGAATGCGGCGAACGCGGTGGCGATCTGCGTCGTGAGCATCGCGAAACCGGCGCGGCCGTCAGCCGCCACTGCCGAACCCGCGTTGAAGCCGAACCAGCCCACCCACAGCATCGATGCGCCGATCAGCGAGAGCACGAGGTTGTGCGGCGCCATCACTTCGCGGCCGTAGCCAACGCGCTTGCCGAGCACCAGACAGCACATCAGGCCCGCGATACCGGCGTTGATGTGAACCACCGTGCCGCCCGCGAAGTCGAGCACGCCGGCCGAAGCGAGCCAGCCGGTCGGTTCCCAGACCATGTGCGCGACCGGCGAGTAGACGATCAGCGACCACAGCGTCATGAACACGAGCATCGCCGAGAACTTCATGCGGTCGGCGAATGCGCCGGTGATGAGTGCCGGGGTGATGATCGCGAACGTCAACTGGAACGCGAAGTAGACCGACTCCGGAATCGTCGTGGCGAGGTGGCTGACGGTCAGCGTCGTGGCCTTGTCGCCCTTGATGTACGCCATGCCGTGCAGGAACACGCGCGAGAATCCGCCGATGAACGAACCGCCCGGCGTGAACGCGATGCTGTAGCCGACGACGGTCCAGAGAATCGTCACGAGACAGCAGATCGCGAAGCTCTGCATCGCCGTCGCGAGCACGTTCTTCTTGCGCACCATGCCCGCGTAGAAGAGCGCGAGACCGGGGACCGTCATGAACAGCACGAGGGCGACGGAGGTCAGCATCCACGCGGTGTCGCCGGAACTGATCTTGGACGAATCGACCATGACCGGTTCGGTCGGCGCGGCGGGCGCGGCGTCGGATGCCGCCGCCGCCGATGCGGCTTCGGCGGACGACGCCATCGCCGTGTTGGCGGAGGCCGGCGCACTTGCAGCGGTATCGGACGACGCGGGTGCCGAGGCAGCGGCCGGAGCGGACGCATCCTGGGCGAGAGCGGTGCCGACATTCGCGCCGATCAGCGCGCCCGCCACCAACAGTGACATCAAAAAGTTACGCATTCTTCTGGTTCCTCTTATCGCCAATTTCTTGTTAGAGCGCGTCGGCGCCGGTCTCGCCGGTGCGGATGCGAATGACCTGTTCAATCGCGGTGACGAAAATCTTTCCGTCGCCGATCTTTCCCGTGCGCGCGGCGCGTTCGACGGCCTCGATCGCCTGATCGACGATGTCGTCCGATACGGCCGCTTCGATCTTCACTTTCGGCAGGAAGTCGACGACATACTCCGCGCCCCGATAAAGCTCGGTGTGCCCTTTCTGTCGGCCGAAGCCTTTCACCTCGGTCACCGTGATGCCCGAGACGCCGATGGCCGACAACGCTTCACGCGCTTCGTCCAGCTTGAACGGCTTGATGATTGCGGTAATGAGCTTCATGAGTCCCTCGCTGTGGTGTGCTGATCCTTCGATGCCTTCTAAAGCGGGATGCGCTGGGTGCTACCGCGACGTCTGCCCTGCCGGGCCGCTCAAAGAAGCGTGCAGAAAAGGTCCGCGCCAGTTATGCAACTCGTATGCCATGCGAGTGTTCATGCGGGTCTGGGCGATTTGCGGAAACCTTGGGCCGAAGGGTCTGCCGAACGGCCAACGTGCGCCGCGTGTGCTGGCGCCGGGTGTGGTTCGTTGCTAGAGTGGTCTCGAGGTCCCGCAAAAAGGGGCAAGGGCGGACAACGCGAGCGTGCGGCAGCGCTAAAATCGCGGCGCCTTAACGGTGCTCCTGGGCACGCCGGCATAGTTGCCGGCGCGCACCAATTTCGAACATTCGAAAAAACGGGGCACTGACCTAACAATGAATGCACTTTTTTTGTGCAAGGAAGGGAGAAACGATGAAGCAGCCTAACGACGTTTTCAATGATCTGCAGCAGAAGATGAGCGAGCTCTTCAAGAATTCGCCCGCGAAAGACGTCGAAAAAAACATGAAGGCGATGCTCTCGCAGGGGTTCTCGAAGCTGGATCTCGTGACGCGCGAGGAATTCGACACGCAGACGCAAGTGCTCGTGCGCACGCGCGCCCGTCTGGAAGAACTGGAGAAGCGCGTCGCGCAACTGGAGCAGCGTCTCGCGGGCGGCAGCGCCAGCGCCAGCACCGCGCAGGACTAAACACCGGTCCTGACGCATACCCCGGCGGGCGAGCCGCGAGTTTCTAGTTTGATTGCCGGCGCGGTGAAAGCGCCGATACAGGTGAAATCATGTCGCTTGCCGTGGTACGCAGCCGCGCGCCCGCTCCTGGGCGCGCGCCCGAAGTCGTCGTCGAAGTCCATCTCGCCAACGGGTTGCCGTCGTTTTCCATCGTCGGCCTGCCCGATCTCGAAGTCCGCGAAAGCCGCGAGCGCGTGCGCGCCGCGCTTCAGAACTGCGGTTTCGATTTTCCCGTCCGCAGAATCACCGTCAATCTCGCACCCGCCGATCTGCCGAAGGAAAGCGGCCGCTTCGATCTGCCGATCGCGCTCGGCATTCTTGCGGCGAGCGGGCAGATACCGGCCGAATCGCTGGAGCATCGCGAGTTCGCGGGCGAGTTGTCGCTGACGGGCGCGCTGCGTCCGATGCGCGGCGCGTTCGCGATGGTCTGCGGCGCGGCGCGCCACTATACATCGATGCGCGATCCGGACACGCGCATTCCGGAAATCTACGTGCCGCTCGCAAGCGCGGCGGAGGCGGCGCTGGTGCCGGGCATCGAAGTCTTCGGCGCGGCGGATTTGCCGACGCTCTGCGCACATCTGAACAATGTCGCCGACGCGCGGCTGACGCCGGTTCGAGCCGCGCCGCTCGCCCCGATCGCCCCGCCCGCCGCCGATCTCGCCGACGTGATCGGCCATCCCGCCGCGCGCCGCGCACTCGAAGTGGCCGCGGCGGGCGGTCATCATCTGCTGATGGTCGGACCGCCCGGCGCCGGCAAATCGATGCTTGCCGCGCGCCTGCCGGGCCTGCTCCCGCCGATGGACGACGACGAAGCGCTCACCTCCGCCGCGATCCTGTCGGCGAGTTCGATCGGATTTACGCCCGAGCAGTGGCGGCGACGGCCGTTCCGCGCGCCGCATCACTCTTCGAGCGCGGCGGCGCTCGTCGGCGGGCGCAATCCGCCGCAGCCGGGCGAGATCACGCTCGCGCATCTCGGCGTCCTGTTCCTCGATGAACTTCCCGAGTTCGACCGAAAGGTGCTCGAAACGCTGCGCGAGCCGCTCGAAGTCGGACAAATCACGATTTCCCGCGCCGCGCAGCACGCGGATTTTCCGGCCGCCTGCCAGCTCGTCGCCGCGATGAACCCGTGCCCGTGCGGCTGGCGCGGCGATCCTGGCGGACGATGCCGCTGCTCACCCGATGTCGCCGCGCGCTATCTGCGCAAGCTGTCCGGGCCGCTGATGGACCGCATCGATATTCAGATCGAGCTTCCGGCGCTCTCGCCTGCGGAATTGTCGGCGCGCGGTGTGGAACGGGGCGAATCGAGCGCCGCAGTCGCGCAACGCGTCGCGGTGGCGCGCGACATTCAGATGCATCGTCAGGGCAAGATCAACCGCGCGCTCGACGGCCGCGAAGCCGACGAAGTCTGCCGCCCCGATTCGAAAGGCGAAGCGCTGTTGCGTGCGGCCGGCGAACGCTTCGGTTGGTCGGCGCGCACGTACTACCGCGTGCTCAAGGTCGTGCGGACGATCGCCGATCTCGCCCGCGCCGACATGCCCGATGTGTCGCATGTCGCCGAGGCGGTCCAGTATCGGCGTCTGCTGACGGTCGCGTGAAGCGGGCCGGACGGGCGCTGGTCCACGCCATGCTAGGGAGAAAAGCGCTTGTCAAGACTTGACTTATTCACACTGAGACGATCCTGGCCGCTTTTTCGTCCGATCAAACCCCTGTTTTCAGTCGATTTTGCAGACCATTGATTTTATTGAATTATTTAACTTGCCGCGAACGAAGGCAAACTAACGTAAACCGTATGAACCGGGCTTTTGCGCGCTACCGCACACTGTTTTCCACAAAGTTATCCACAAACGCTGTGGATAGCCGAAAAAGTCCATATGAATCCGCGAATTAGCGCGTAAACTTATGAAGGAACTTAGCTTCGTAACCTCGGCCTAAAGCGGTCTTAAGTCAGCACCTGCAGAATTTCGAGGCCTTACTCTAAAAGAGTTTGAAAGATGTGAAGAATTGTTCCGCCTGTTCTCGTGGCAGTGTTTTGTCTGACACGATCGCAAGTTGATAGACATGTGCGCCACGCGCGACGAATCTCGCCTGGATCGTCCGCGACTCGCGTTTCGCGCCGCCTTCGCCTTTCACTTCCATTTCGCTTCCCAGCACGCGGCCGCCGGCGGCCAGGTCGATTTGCGTCGCGCGCGCGTCGGGCCGCGCGTTCACGTTGCGCGCGAGCCCTTGCTGAAGGAAATCGAGCGTCGCACGCTGCAACTGCGGATCAGCGCTCGGCAGCACCACCGTGCCGACCGCGAACACGGCATCGCCGGCTTCGGCTGTCTGCATGCGCATCGTCATCGACTGGCCCGCGATCTCGATCTTCCGCTCGTCCGAGCGCGGCTTCGCGGGCAGCGTCACTTCGTAGCCGTCGTCGTTGTTCATCACGGTGCGCCAGTCGTACGAAGGCGTGCAGGCGAGCAACGCGCCGCATGCGACAGATGCGCACACCGCGCGATGCAGGAAATGAGGAAACACGGAGAAAAGTCGCTTCATGAGGAGCCGCTGCGTGAAAACCATCATTATCGCGCTGCGATGCCGGGCTTATCGGCGCGTCACGAACCCATCTCGAAATTGGCGCTAAAATACGCGCAGTCTCCGTTGAAGCGGAGAGCAATTCGAGGTCCATATGTCCCAAGCCACGCAAGACACCTCCACGCGCGCCAAGAGCCCGCTGCGCTATATCGTGATGGCGCTCGTCGCGGGCGTGATCGCCTGCACCGGGTATTTCGCTTTCGGCGGCCAGCAGAAAGTGCCGGACGCGACATTCACGCTGCTTTCGGGACAGAAGATTTCCACGTCCGGCGATCTGAAGGGCAAGGTCTATCTCGTCAACTTCTGGGCGACGAGCTGCGAGACCTGCATGAAAGAAATGCCGCAGATGATCGACACGTACAACAAGTTCAAGGGCCGCGGCCTGGAATTCGTCGCGGTGGCGATGAACTACGACGCGCCGATGTACGTCAGCAACTACGCGCAGACGCGCAATCTGCCGTTCAAGGTCGCGATGGACGACGGCAGCGCCGCCAAGCAGTTCGGCAACGTGCAACTCACGCCGACGACCTTCGTCATCGACAAGAACGGCAAGATCCTGAAGCGCTATGTCGGCGAGCCGACGTTCGCGGAACTGGATCAACTCTTGGACAAGGCGCTGGGTTCGGCATAAGCGCTTTCGACATCCGATTCGAAACCCGCTGGCGACCAACCAGCGGGTTTTTTATCGCTCGGACGAATCGCCCTTCACGACGATTCCATACCGCTTGATCTTTTCGTACAGCGTCGCCTTGCCGAGCTGCAGCCGGTCCGCCGCCACCGCGACCGCGCCGCCGCAATGCTCCAGCGCCTCTGCGATCACCGCGCGTTCGAACTGCTCGGTGCGTTCCTTCAGCGATTGCGTCGATATGTCGAGCGACGCCGCGCCGCCGTCATCGAGAATGCCGAGCACCATGCGGTCCGCCGCGTTGCGCAGTTCGCGCACGTTGCCCGGCCAGTCGCGCTGCATCAGATCCGCGCGCTGACGATCCGTGATGAGCGGCGCGGGCCGCTCGTAGCGCACGGCGGCATCGAGCAGAAAATGTTCGAAGAGCGGGACGATATCCTCGCGGCGTTCGTTGAGCGGCGGCAGCGTGATCGTCACCACGTTCAGCCGGTACAACAGGTCGCGGCGGAACGTGCCGTCGGCGACGTGTTCGTTCATGTCGCCCTTCGCGGCCGCCACGACGCGCAGATTCGCGCGCACCGGCTGGTTCGATCCGAGCCGCTCCAGCACGCCGTCCTGCAACACGCGCAGCAGCTTCACCTGCAGCGAGAGCGGCATGCTTTCGATTTCGTCGAGAAAAAGCGTGCCGCCCGACGCATGCTCCAGCTTGCCGATGCGCCGCTTCTGCGCGCCGGTGAAGGCGCCCGCCTCGTAGCCGAACATCTCCGACTCGAACATCTGCTCCGGAAGCGCTCCGCAATTCACCGCGATAAACGGCTTGTCGCGGCGCGGCGACATCTCGTGCAGGCTGCGCGCGATCAGTTCCTTGCCCGCGCCCGTATCGCCGTTGATGAGCACGGAGGCATCCGTCGGCGCGACATTCGCGATCAGCCGCCGCACCTGCTCGATGGCCGGACTGCGTCCGATGATACGGCTCTGTCCCGCCAGCTCCCGCCGCAGCGCCTGATTTTCGAGCACGAGCGCGCGACGCTCCAGCGCGCGGCGCACCGCTTCGATCAACCGCTCGGACGCGAACGGCTTTTCGATGAAGTCATACGCGCCGTCGCGCATCGCCTGCACGGCCATCGAAATATCGCCGTGGCCCGTGACGAGGATCACCGGCACTTCGGGCGCGCGCTCGCGGCATTGCGCGAGCAGATCGAGACCGCTCGCGCCGGGCAGACGGATATCGCTCACGATCACGCCGGGGAAACTCGCGTCGATTGCGCGCGCGGCGGATTCGACGCTGCCGTGGCCGGTCACGTCGAAACCCGCGAGCTGCAGGGTTTGCACGCTCGCGCGGCGCACGAGCTCGTCGTCTTCGATGAAGATCACCTGCAAACCGGTGGTCATGTATTACTCCAGCTATGTGTTTACGCGCGGCGCAGCGTCAATACGAATTCTGCGCCGTACGATCCGTCCGCGTCGGCCTGCGTGCCGCCTTCGGGTCCGTCCGCGACGATCGGCGCCTCGCGATTGCGCGCGAGCAGCGTGCCGCCGTAATCGCGCGCGATCGCCGATGAAATCGCGAGCCCGAGGCCCAGGCCTTGTCCCATTTCCTTCGTCGTGAAGAACGGCTCGAAAAGACGCGGCAGCGCGTCGGCGGGAATGCCGGGGCCGTTATCGCGCACGACGAGTTCGATCATGTCTTCATGCGCGTTTAGTTCGACGACGATGCGCGGCTTGTCGCACGACGCGACCGCATCGAGCGCGTTGCCGATCAGATTGATGAACACCTGTTCGAGCCGCAAGTCCTCGCACCGCACGAAGACGGGCGCGCTGCCGTCCGCGAGTTCCGGCGCGACATCGATGACGGCGTTCTTCATGCGCGGACGCAGCATCGAAAACACTTGGCGCAATGCCCGCGCGACGTCCGCGCGCGCGTTCTTCGGCCGCGCCTTCGTGACGAACAGCTTCAACTGATTCGTGATGTTGCCCATGCGCTCGGTCAGCGACGCGATCGCTTCGAGATTCTCGCGCGCCGCCGCCTGATCGCCGCGCTCGATCAGGACGCGCGTGTTGTCGGAGAAACTGCGCAACGCGGCGAGCGGCTGATTCAGTTCGTGCGTGATGCCCGCCGCCATCTGGCCGAGCGCGGCGAGCTTGCTCGCCTGAATGAGTTCGTCGTGGGCGGCGCGCAGATCCTGCTCCGCGCGCGTGCGCTCGTTGACTTCCCGCGTGAGTTGCGCGTTCGCTTCGGACAGATCCGCCGTGCGCTCCGCGACGCGCTCATTCAACTCGGCGTACGCGGTCTGCAGCAACTCGCGGCTGCGGATCATCTCGCGCACGCGCGCGCGGCGCATGCGCCAGTAGAACGCGAGCAGGCACAGCGACACGAACACGAGCGCCGTGACGATGACCGCGTTCTGCGCGGCGCTTTCGACGGGATCGAGCGCGGCCATCGTGATCAGTTGCCAGTCGGGCTCGCCGATCGAACGATGCGTTGCGAGAAACGCCGGCGCATGGCGCCCGTCCCGCCCGCCGCCGATACGCACGATCTGCGCGCCGCCTTCGAGCGTCTTCGCGACGGTCATCGGCAACGGTGTGATCGCTTGCTGGGCGTACTGGCGCGTCGCGTAGACCGAAGCCTCGATGTTCTGCGGCAGCGGCCGCACCGTGTGATATTTCCACGCCGGCACCGACGAGAGAAAGATGACGCCGTGATCGTCCGTGACGATGAGCGGCTCGGACGCATCGGCGCCTTGCAGCCATTCGAGATTCAGCTTCACGACGACCACGCCGACGATCTCGCGCGTGCCTTCGCGATACACCGGCTGCGAGATGTAATAGCCGGGTTCGATGGAGATCGTCCCGATGCCGAAGAACCGGCCGACGCCGCCTTTCATGGCATCGATGAAATACGGCCGGAAGTTATAGTCCACGCCGACGAAGCTGTCGGCGGCGTTCCAGTTGCTCGCGGCGACGCTGATTCCGTTCGAGCGGATCAGATACGTGACCGTGGCATGCGCGCGTGCGTTGAGATCTTCGAGATAGCGGTTCGCGCGTTCGACGCTGGCCTGATCGGGATGATCGAGCGCGTTCTGCACGACAGGATGCCGCGACAGCAGATACGGCAGATATTCGTAGCGGTCGAGCGTGCTCTTGAGCGTGTTCGTGGTGCGATCGACGCGCGCGGCGGCGTTGAGCCTGAGTTCGTCGAGACCGTTTTGCCACGCGAGATGCCACGTGAGCGCGCAGCACGCCGCGAGCGCGGCGCAGAGCGCGAAAAACACGAGGATGCGGCGCGACACGTGAGCAGATTCCCGCGACTGAGGATCTGTCATTGTGGCATACGCGCCTTCGGGATACGGCTTCGGGAACGAGCCGGAAGGCGAACGCGGCGAAGCGCTCGTGGATCGAGGCTTCGCCGCGTTCATGATGAACCCGCGCTCAGACGGTTTCGGCTTCGTTGCGGTCGGTCACGTCGACATCGCGTGACAGCGCCGCCTTCAGCTTGCTGCGGTCGAGTTCGTTCTCCCACGCCGACACGACGACCGTCGCCACGCCGTTACCGACGATATTCGTCAGCGCGCGGCATTCCGACATGAAGCGGTCGATGCCGAGAATCAGCACCATGCCCGCGAGCGGAATGGTCGGCACGACGGCGAGCGTCGCGGCCAGCGTGATGAAGCCCGCGCCCGTGACGCCGGAAGCGCCCTTCGACGTGAGCATCGTCACCGCGAGCAGCGTCAGTTGCTGGCCCCACGAGAGATCGGTATTCGTGGCCTGCGCGATGAACAGCACCGCCATCGTCATGTAGATGTTGGTGCCGTCGAGGTTGAACGAATAGCCGGTCGGCACGACGAGACCCACGACCGAGCGCGAACAGCCGAGCTTTTCGAGCTTGAGCATCAGTTGCGGGAGCGCCGCTTCCGAAGACGACGTGCCGAGCACGATCAGCATCTCTTCCTTGATGTACGCGACGAACTTCAGGATGTTGAAGCCGACCATGCGCGCGATCGCGCCGAGCACGACGACGACGAAGATGATCGACGTCAGATAGAACGTGCCGATGAGCTTGAGCATGGGCAGCAGCGAGCCGATGCCGTACTTGCCGATGGTGAACGCCATCGCGCCGAACGCACCGATCGGCGCGAGCTTCGTGATGATGCCGACCATGCCGAACAGGATGCTCGACAGCCCTTCGATGAAATTCGTCACGACCTTGCCGCGCTCGCCGACGTGCGCGAGCACCGCGCCGAACAGCAGTGCGATCAGCAGGATCTGGAGGATTTCACCTTGCGCGAACGCCGAGACCAGCGTGTCCGGGATGATGTGCATGAAGAAATCGACCGTGCTCTGGCCGTGCGCCTTCGTCGCGAAGGAATCGACGGCCTTGTGGTCGAGCGTCGTCGGATCGACGTTGAAGCCGACGCCGGGCTTCAGAATGTGCGTCGCCGCGAGACCGAGGATCAGCGCGAACGTCGACACGATTTCGAAGTACAGGAGCGCCTTGCCGCCGACGCGCCCGACCTTCTTCATGTCTTCCATGCCGGCGATGCCGGTCACGACGGTACAGAAGATGATCGGCCCGATGACCATCTTGATGAGTTTGATGAACGCATCGCCGAGCGGCTTCATGTCGGTGGCGAGCGCGGGATAGAAATGCCCGAGCGCGATACCGATGATGATGGCGACGATCACCTGCACGTACAGGACTTTATGGAGAGGTTTTTTCACGATGGTTCCAGGCAAAAACAGGCGGTTGGCGAAAGGTCAGCCAGCGGCGAGCTTGGACGCGCGAGGGAGCGTTGCAATGCGCCTGAACGCGTCGGTCGAGCGGAAGCCGCTACGTCGTCGACGGATTCAGGGACGTTTGGATGCGAGAGGGTTCACGAGCTTGTCTCCTTGGCTTTTATGGGCGGCTTCGCGGGCCGTGTGGTTATATTGCAAGGTCGATGCCAGTTTCCGATCTTCTTAACTCTAT
Source organism: Caballeronia novacaledonica (assembly GCF_900258035.1). Taxonomy (GTDB): domain Bacteria; phylum Pseudomonadota; class Gammaproteobacteria; order Burkholderiales; family Burkholderiaceae; genus Caballeronia; species Caballeronia novacaledonica. The sequence continues at coordinate 80,616 of NZ_OGTP01000019.1, forward strand.
GATTTGTCGCGGCATTTTCCCGCGCGCGGATATGCGGAATCCGAATTTCTGGAAATCCGGAATCGCGACGTCCGACGATCTGGACGGTCGTGGCATCGCTTCAGTCATAAAAAAACCCACGGTCGCCCGTGGGTTTTCCCCTTCCCAGACAGCGCCGAAACCGCTCAGACCACGCCCGCTCCATGCGCCTGCAGATCCGCGTGATAGCTCGACCGCACCATCGCGCCGACCGCCGCGTGCGTGAAGCCCATCTTGTACGCCTCTTCTTCATACATCTTGAACGTATCCGGGTGCACATAGGCCCGCACCGGCAGATGATGCTCCGACGGCTGCAAATACTGGCCGATCGTCAGCATGTCCACATCGTGCGCGCGCAGATCGCGCATCACCTGAAGAATTTCCTCTTCGGTTTCGCCCAGACCGACCATCAGGCCCGATTTCGTCGCCACTTCCGGATGCAGCGCCTTGAAGTCCTTCAGGAGCTTCAGCGAATGGTGATAATCCGAACCCGGACGCGCTTCCTTGTAGAGACGCGGCACTGTCTCGAGATTGTGGTTCATCACGTCGGGCGGAGCGGCGGTCAGAATGCCGATCGCGCGATCCAGACGGCCGCGGAAGTCCGGCGTCAGAATCTCGATGCGCGTTTCCGGCGAATGCTCGCGAACCTGCTTGATGCATTCGACGAAGTGCGCGGCGCCGCCATCGCGCAAATCGTCACGGTCGACGGACGTGATCACCACATATTTCAACTTCAGCGCGCCGATGGTGCGCGCCAGATTCAGCGGCTCATCCGCATCGAGCGGATCGGGGCGGCCGTGGCCGACGTCGCAGAACGGGCAGCGGCGCGTGCACTTGTCGCCCATGATCATGAACGTCGCGGTGCCCTTCCCGAAGCATTCGCCGATGTTCGGACAGCTCGCTTCCTCGCACACCGTGTGCAGGTTGTGCTCGCGCAGAATCTGCTTGATTTCGTAGAAGCGCGAGTTGCCCGTCGCCGTACGCACGCGGATCCAGTCCGGCTTCTTCAGCTTCTCGATCGGGATCACCTTGATCGGAATACGCGACGTCTTCGCTTGTGCCTTTTGCTTTGCAGTGGCGTCGTAGGCGGCGGGCGACGAAGCAGAAGCGGCGGTATCGCCGGCCAGGTTTGCGGTTGCGTCAGTCATTCGGTCGATCCGGTTGTTGCGGCGGCAGTTGCGGGGAGGCCGCCGATTTGAAGTGCCAGCCGTTCGGCGAGCACGAGAGCTACGTCGCGCCAGTCGGCCGCGACGCCGAGCGTCGCCATGTCGACCGTTTCGAGCCCCGCGTAGCCACACGGGTTGATTGCGAGGAACGGCTGCAAGTCCATGCGCACATTGAGGCTCACGCCGTGATAGCTGCAGCCGTTGCGAATCTTGAGTCCGAGCGCGGCGATCTTCGCGCCTTCGTGCGCCTGAATACGATCGTTCGCGCCTTGGGGATGCCGCGCCACATAGATGCCCGGCGCGCCGGCCTTGCGGTCGGTCGCGAGATTATACGTCGCGAGGGTTTCGATCACGGCCTCTTCGATGCGCCGCACCAGCTCGCGCACCATCAGCTTTCGGCGGCGCAAATCGATCAGCAGGTAAGCGACGATCTGTCCCGGCCCGTGATACGTGATCTGTCCGCCGCGATCCACCTTGACGAGCGGAATGCCGCTCTGGGCGAGAAGAAGATGCGCCGGATCGCCCGCGAGACCGAGCGTAAAAACCGGCGGATGCTCGACGAGCCAGATTTCGTCCTGCGTGTCGGGCGTGCGGGCGTCGGTGAAGGCGCGCATCGCGTCGAAGCTCCGGCCGTACGGTTCGAGGCCGCGCCAGCGCAACGCAACCCGATAGTCACCGGCACTCAGCACGGTGTCGGGCGCGTAGTCGGTTTCTTGTGGGATTGCGAGCGGTGTGGCGGACATGGTCCCGCTAGTTTACCGAAATAGCCCCATGCCCGCCGATGGTGAATTCGCATGCCCGCGATGGCCATTTCGAATAGTTGACTCAGACGGTGCGCCATCCCGCACGAAACCGTTGCGCAAGGCGCTCGATGCGCGTCGAAACCCAGTGCATCGCACGCTCGTCGCAGCGCGGCAGGATCGTGAAGACGACATAAGCCGGACGGTCGCCCTCGACGGAAAGCCAGAGCCGCTCGCGTTCGCGCAGCCGGAGGTTGTCGCCGGGAACGAGCCAGTAGTCTTCGATGTCGTTGCTGCGTGTCGCCCAGACGGCACTGCCTTGCACCGAGAGCCGGGTGCCGCGCGCGATGCGCATCGGCACGGTTTCGCCCGGCTTGATTTCGAAAGTGACGCTTGTTGATATTTCTCGCATGACCGACTCCGCCAAAGGAACGTTTCGATGACTACAATCCTAGGCGTGGCAAGGCATCAGGCAAAACGATCAATTTTCATCGCTATGTGAGCTGTATTGACAACGACAACGCCGACAATCCACATGGACCTCCGCCAGCTTCCCGCCCTGAACGCGCTGCGCGCCTTCGAAGCCGCTGCCCGTCACGAGAGTTTCTCCCGCGCCGCCGACGAGCTTTTCGTCACGCACGGCGCGGTCAGTCATCAGATCCGCGCGCTGGAGGCCGAGCTCGGCGTGTCGCTCTTCGCGCGCGACGGCAAGCGCGTGCGTCTCACGGATCGCGGCAAGCAATACGCCACGGAGGTCCGCGCGGCGCTCGTCGCGCTGGCGGAATCGACGCGCCGCATCCGCTCGGGCGATCGCGACCGGCGGCTGATCGTGTCGATGCTGTCGTCGTTTTCGGCGCGATGGCTGACGCCGCGTGTGGGCCGGTTCATCGAAAAACACCCGGAAATCGATCTCGAACTACTGTCGACGAACGCGCTCACCGACTTCAGCCGCGACGACGTGGACGTCGCGATCCGCTTCGGCTACGGAAAATACGCGGGTTTGCACTCCGAGGAATTGCTCGACGAGGTGTTCTTTCCCGCGTGCGCGCCGAATTTTCGCGGCGGCGAGCTGCCGCGGACGCCGCGCGATCTGGCGAGCCTGCCGCTGCTGCGCTCGGAGGATGAACGCTGGCGGCCCTGGTTCGACGCGGCCGGACTCGCCGACATAGAAGAACCAAAGCGCGGCGTGCTCTACGAAGATTCGTCGAATCTGCTGCAGGCGGCGATCGACGGTCAGGGCATCGCGCTCGTGCGCCGCTCGCTTTCGATGCAGGAAATCGGTGCGGGACGGCTCGTGCGGCTGTTCAACATAGACGGCCCGAGCCCGTGGAAGTACTACTTCGTGTGCCCGGCGGCGCTGCTTCAGACGAAGCGCGTGCAGGCGTTCAGGGAATGGCTTTTCGACGAAGCCGAGCAGTTCAGGCTGCTCTACGAACGCACGCCGGCGGTCTGCGACGCGCCGGCGGGCAAGATCAAAGCACTATCTTGACCATCGGATGGCCGGTGAGCGCGCGATAGATGTCGTCGAGATGCGGACGATTCTGCGCGCGCACGGTGCACGTGAGCCCCGTGTAATTGCCGCCGGACGACGGACGCGCTTCGACACGCGATGCGTCGAATTCCTGGTCGAATTCCTTGAGCAGGCTGACGATCGTGTCGTGGAATTCCGGATGCGTCTTGCCCATCACCTTGATCGGGAAATCGCAGGGAAAGTCGAACAATTCGTCGGCGCTGTGCGCGGCGGAATCGGTCGGATCGGTGGATTGTGGCTTGTCGGACATGGCTTTCTCCTTCACTTTGCCTCTTGCGCGAACTCGCGCGCCTTGGCCCGCTGGTAGGCGTCGAACAGTGCAGCATAGACCGGACCGGGGCGGCCATCGCCGACGCTTTTGCCGTCGAGCGTCGTGATCGGCATGACTTCCTTGGTCGCGGAGCTGATCATGACTTCGTCGGCCGAACGCAATTCGGCTTCGGTGATGTCGCGCTCCTCGAACGGAATGCCCGCCTCGCGCGCCAGTTCCTCGATGAGCCCGTAGCGGATGCCTTCCAGAATACGCGGTCCGCGCGGCGCGCCCAGCAGCGTGCCGCCCTTCACGATCCATACATTTGAGGACGAACCTTCGGTCAGCAAGCCGTCGCGCAACTGGATGGTTTCGAGCGCGTCGTTTTCGGCGGCGTGCTGCGCCATCAGCACGTTGCCGAGCAGCGACACCGATTTGATGTCGCAATGCAGCCAGCGTTTGTCTTCGGCGGTGACGGCCACCGCGCCGCGCGCGCGATCCGCCGCGCCCGGAAACACGAGCTGGCCGAGCATGACGAACACGGTCGGCGTGATGCCCGCCGGAAACGCATGCCCGCGCCGCTTCGCGACGCCGCGCGTGACCTGAATATAGACGAGCGCGTCGCCGTTGCCGGCGTTTTCGCCGACGAGACGATCGATCAGCGCGCGCCAGCCGGCATCGTCGAACGGATTGTCGATGCGGATCTTGCCGAGACTGCGGTTCAGCCGCGCGAGGTGCTGCTTGAGCCGGAACGGCAGGCGCGCGCCGTCGGGCTGCGCATAGAGCGGCACGACTTCATAGACGCCGTCGCCGAAGATGAACCCGCGATCGAGCACGGGAATGCGCGCTTCGGAAAGCGGCCCCCACTCGCCGTTCAGATAGACGATCGGATCGAATGCTTCGGCGTGACTCATCGCAGGCTCCTTATTTACGCTTCTGCCACCAGAGCAGCGCCGAATCCCACAGGCGGCCGAAGATGCCCGCTTCCGGCACGTCCTGCAGCGCGACGAGCGGAACCTGCGCGACTTCCTTGCCGTCCGCCATCATCTTGACGGTGCCGATCTGCTGGCCCTTCTTGATCGGCGCGACGAGCAGATCGTTGTGCGTGACGGTCGGCTTGACCTTGTCGCCCAGGCCCTTCGGCACGGTGATGTACTGGTCCGTCGTGACGCCCGCCTGCACGCTGTCGGCGGCGCCCTTGAACACGCGCGGCGAGTCGATCACCTGATTCGCCTTGTAGAGGCGCAGCGCGTCGTACGCGCTGTAGCCGTAGTTCAGCATCTTCAGGCTGTCCTGCACGCGGTTGTGCTCTTTCGGCTCGCCCATCATCACGGCGACGAGACGGCGGCTCGCATCCGGCACGCCGACGAGCGAGCGCTTCGCGGTCGCGATCAGGCAGTAGCCCGCGGCTTGCGTGTGACCGGTCTTCAGGCCATCGACGCTCGGATCGAGCCACAGCAGGCGGTTGCGGTTCGGCTGCTTGATCTTGTTGTACGTGAATTCCTTCACCGAGAAGATGCTGTAGTACTCGGGGAAGTCGCGCACGAGACGCGTGGAGAGCACCGCGAGATCGCCGGCGGTCGTGTAGTGCTGCGGGTCGGGCATGCCGTTCACGTCGGCGAAGTTCGTGTGCTTCATGCCGATGCGCTTCGCCGCCGCGTTCATCAGCTGCACGAAGTTGCCTTCGCTGCCACCGACGAGTTCGGCCAGCGCGATGGCCGCGTCGTTGCCCGACTGCACGATCATGCCGTAGACGAGATCGTGCACGGTGACCGGCTTGTTCGCTTCGATGAACATGCGCGACTCGTCCGTGCGCACGCGGCGCACGGCCTCGCTCGGCATGACGGTCTGATCCATGTTGATCTTCTTCGCCTTCAGCGCATCGAAAACGAGATACGCGGTCATCAGCTTCGTGAGCGACGCGGGCTCGACGCGCTCATCGGGATTGCCCGACGCGAGCACTTGATTGCTGGTGGCATCGACGAGCACCCACGAACGCGCGGTCACGTCGGGCGGCGGCACTTGCGCGAAGGCGCTCGCGGCGGCCAGCACGGCCGGCAGCACGAATGCGGCTTTGATGGCGCGATGATGAACGATGGAAACAGAAGGGAAAGACAGGCCGGCAGGGACAAAGCGCATAGGATCGATCGGCGGAAAAAGCAGGCTGCGACGAGGACGATCGGGGATCGGATGATCGGCGAAGCACGGGTTGAAGAGGCTGACCTTCGCTGTTGGTCGGGCTCATCGCCAGGACAGCGGCACGCGCGGCGCCGCGGCGAAAAGCGCTCGTTCGACAGACGGACGCGAAAACGGTTCTCGGAAGCCGGCGTTCGATGACCGCGAGCGGTTCGGCGGAGCATCGCACGGCCGGAAACAGCGAAAAAATTCTGCGCCATTATACGCGCGGCCCGCTTGCGATTTCCTTCGAATCTGCGCGGTTGCGGCGCGTTTTAACGTTTTTCAGGCGGCGCTTATCCGCTTTTACCGATCGGCACGCGAAGCGCCCGATCGCGCCACGCTCAACGCCAGGCGTCGACGATCACGCGCTTGAGAATGTGCAGCTTGCGGTGAAAGAAATGCTCGCCGCCCGGAATCACGACGACCGGCAGTTCCTGCGGCCGCGCCCAGTCGTAGACGGATTGGATCGGCACGGTGTCGTCGACTTCGCCGTGAATCACGAGCGTGGTGTCGGGCACGGGCGCGACGTCCCAGCGGCTCGCCGCCGTGCCGACCAACACCATGCGCTCGATTTCCTTTCCCGCTTCGAACATGCGTTTCGCGACATGCGACAGCACGAACGTGCCGAACGAAAAGCCCGCGAGCACGAGCGGCACGTCGGCCTGTCCGGGTTGCGCGCGCATGTGGTCGATCAGCGCCAGCAGATCGTCCTGCTCGCCGATGCCGTTGTCGTGCTCGCCGCCCGTCGCGCCGACGCCGCGAAAATTCGAGCGATACGTCGTATAGCCCAGTTGGACGAAAGTGCGCGCGAGCGTCTGCGCGACCTTGTTGTCCATCGTGCCGCCGAAGAGGGGATGCGGATGCGCGACGAGCGCGATGCCTCGCGGCGCGGCATCGGTACGGTCGAGGGCGCATTCGACCTTGCCAACGGGCCCGTCGATGAGGAATTTTTCGGTTTGCGCGTTCATGCGGGCTTTTATGCCGGTTGATCGATGAGAAGACGTTCGACGATCTTGCCGTTGGCCAGATGCGATTCCACGATTTCGTCGATGTCGGTTTCATCGACATACGTGTACCAGGTGCCTTCCGGATACACGACCACGGCCGGCCCGAGCTCGCAGCGGTCCAGACACCCGGCCTTGTTGATGCGCACCTTGCCTTCGCCCGCGAGGCCGAGTTGCTTCACGCGTTTTTTCGCGTGCTCCTGCATGGCCTGCGCGTTGCAGTTCGCGCAGCTCGGGCGCGGCGCGTCGGCGTCGCGCTGATTCAGGCAGAAGAACACGTGATACTTGTAGAAGGAATCCATGAGCGTGGGCGATGAGAGTGTCGGTCGATTATAGCGAGCGATGTTCGTGCCCGCCCTGTCACGCCGGCCCGCTCGCCTTGCGCGCGCGGCGCCGCGCGAGCCACGCGCGCTCCGCCGAAGACGCGAGCCAGCCGAGCGCCGCGTACGGCCAGACCCACGCGAGCCAGTGTGCAAGCCCGTTGAAATGCAGATAACGCCCCTGCCGCCAGTCGGCGAGCACGATATCGAAATACGGATTCACCGGCAGCAGATTGACGAGCGCCAGCGAAACGACGAGCGCCGCGCCCGCGAGCGCCGCCCGCAGCCCGCGCGGCAGCGACACCGACAGCACGCCCGCCGTCATCGCGATGGCGATGCCTTCGAGCGCGCCGTCCGTCGCCCAGTCGAAGGTCAGGCCCGCGCGCGATTGCAGGAACGTCGCGCCCGCTTTCGCGAAGAGCGAGATCGCGACGAGGCCGAGCATCAGCCGGATGCGCGGCGCGCGCCTGCGCGTGAGCAGCGTCATGAGCACGAGCGCCGCGAAGAGGCCCGTCGAGGTGATGAGCGCTTCCCACGCGTCGTCGGGCAGCAACGCGCCGAGCCGGTCCGGCCAGCTTTCGACGTCCCATGCGGCGGGCGTCCACGCGAGGATCGCGTCCTGCATCGCCGGGTCGAGCCCGTCCCACAACACGCGCGGCAGATCGCCGCCGCCGAAGAGATACGGCGCGGGGAACATCGCCGCGAACGGCCACAGCGCCGTCAATCCGATCACATACGCCGCGTCGCGCTCGAACCACGTGAAGCGGATGCGGCGCAAGAGGCCGCGGTCGAGCAGCGCGCTCGTCGCGGGCGCGATCAAGAGGCCGCCGAGCAGCGCGCCGAATGCATTCGCCGCGAGATCGAGATTCGACGCGACGCGCGTCGGCAGATACGTCTGGATGGCTTCCATCGTGCCCGAAAGCAATGCGCCGCCGGCGAGCGCCGCGCCGACCGCGAGCGTGCCGCGCAAACGCGGATAGAGCGCCAGCACGATCAGCGCGCCGAGCGGCATGTAGCCGAGCACGTTCGTGACGACATCGAAGGCGGTCAGATACTGCGGCACCGGATCGGCGAGATAGGCGAACGGGCTCAGGCCCAGCGAGCGCCAGCCGGAAAACGGATAGAGCGAACCGTAGATCACGAGCGCCGCATACGCGGCGAGCGACTGCCGGGAAAACGCCGACGGGCGGCGTTGCCATTGCTTGATCGTCATGAGCCGCCCGGACGCCTCCGTGCTGGGCGGATGGTGGAACAACGAAAGGTCATCGCGAAGCGGAAAGGGGTTGCGCGGCGAGCCACGCGGAAAGTTGCGCGATCACGTCGTCCGATGCGGCCGCGAGCGCCCGCGCGCCGCCGGATGCGTCGGCGCTCGGCGCGGGTGCGTTCGCGACGAAACTGCGCTGGGCGATCACGCGGCCTTGCTGCGTGAGCGTCGCGCGCACGGACACGAGGCCGTGGCTTTGCTCGGGCGCGTCGAAAACCTGCTCGAAGCTCGTCAGCTCGACTTCGAGCAGCGGCACGGCGCGCACCGGATCGGCGCCCGACAGGATCGGGCCGCGCGCCGCGAGCGCGTCGCGCAGGCGCTGCGTGAGCAGTTGCGCGGGCGGCATCGTCCAGTGGCTGTCGGAATAGCTGCCGGTGCGCTGGGTGTCGACGTAGCTCAGGCGATAGGCGAAGTCATCCGTTTCCAGACTGCGCGGCGCGCCGACTGCCAGCACTTTTACCGGCGGCATCGGCAAGCCGTTGGCCGCCGCGTCGAAGGGAAGCGCCGCGCCGAGGTCGTAATGCGCGTTCGGCATCGCGGTGGGCGTCGATCCGCAGCCCGCGAGCAGCGTGACGCAAGCGAGCGCGAACGCCGCGACTGCTCCTTTCATGTCGATGTCTGCCATGTCGTTTTCTCGATCAATGCGCTGCTTTCGCGGGCCACGTGAAGCCCGGCTCGCCCGGTCCCGGCTCTTTTCTCGGCGCGCCGAAGAGCACGCTGCGCGGATTGGTGCTGAAGGCGTCGGCGGCGCGATCGACCGAGCGCGCGGCCGCGCTCACGTCGTCGCTGAACGAATAGAAGCGCGGCAACGCCTCGAAGCCGACGCGCGCCGTCACGAGGCGCAGCGACTCGTTCATGTCCGCGAGCGCCGCGCCGGCTTCCTCGGCGGCCTTGCCCGCCTTGTTCAGATTGGTGACGAACGGGCCGTCCGGACGATTCAGGTTCTGCACGAACTGGTTGGTCGAGGCGAGCGTGGTGTTGAGCTGCTTGAGCGTCTGCGGCAGTTGCGCCGTGGCGGGCTGGACCTGGCTCGCGAGCGTCGCGATGCCGTCCGCCGCGCCCTGCAGGCTCTTGGTCGTGGCCAAGAGCTGATTGCGCACGTCGTCGGAGAGGAACTTGTCGGCGTCTTCGGACAGGCGCTCGAACTTCTTCAGGATCACGTCGCCGCGCTGCTGCAATTGCTCGAAGAGACCGGCGCGCATCGGCACTTCGGCGACGTTCTGCGGCGACGAATCGAGCGGCGCCGTGTCCTTGCCGGTGTCGTCGAGCTGCACGAACGCGATGCCCGTCACGCCCTGAAAGCCGAGCGTCGCGAAGGTCGAATGCGTCATCGGCGCGTTCTTGTCGACGAGAATGCGGATGCGGATCTGACCCGGATGCGATTTGTCGAAGCGGATCGATTCCACCTTGCCGACGCCGAGACCGCGATAACGCACCGCCGCGTCCGTGAAGAGGCCGGTCACGTTGGTGCGCGCGATCAGGTCGTAAGGCACGCGCACGGTGCGGTCCACGTTGAAGAAGAACACGGCGAACGCGATGGCCAGCACGAGGGCGATCGTGAAGAGCCCGGTCCAGAACGCGTGTGATTTGTTTTCCATCGGCAGGTTCCTCTGGCACGCTCGCTGTGCGCGCTTACTTGTTCACGGTGATCGGCGCATCTTCGAGCGCGGCCGGCGGCAGCTTCGCGCGGCGCTCGGGCGGCAGCGCCTGCAGCGCGCGACGCCCGCGCCGTCCGAGAAAATACTCGCGGATGAACGGATGATCCACCGCGCACGCCTCCTCCACCGGCGCCGCGACGAGCACGCGCCGTTCCGCGAGCACGGCGACGCGCGTCGAGAGCGCGACCATGGTGTCGAGATCGTGCGTGACGAGGACGACGGTCAGCCCGAGCGCGCGATGCAGCGTCGCGATCAGATCGACGAACTCGTCCGACGCCTTCGGATCGAGACCGGCGGTCGGTTCGTCGAGAAAGAGCAGTTCGGGTTCGAGCGCGATCGCCCGCGCGATGCCCACGCGCTTCACCATCCCGCCCGACAGCGCCGAGGGCATCTTGCTCGCGTGCTTGCACGACAGCCCGACCATTTCGAGCTTCAGCATGACGAATTCGCGGATCAGGTCCTCGGGAATCTTGCCGAGCTCGCGAAACGGCTGCGCGATGTTGTCGTACACGGTCAGCGACGAAAACAGCGCGCCCTGCTGAAACATCATGCCGGAGCGCGTGCGCAGCATTTTCGCGGTTTCCTCGTCCATTTGCGCCCATTCCTCGCCGAGCACGCGAATGGTGCCCGATGTCGGCGATTCCAGGCCCAGCATCTGCCGCACGAGCGTCGTCTTGCCCGAGCCCGATCCGCCGAGCAGCGCGACAATCTCGCCGCGCCGCACGTCGAGGTTCAGATGCTCGTGGATCACCGTGCGCCCGTAGCGCTTGGTGAGATCGCGCACTTCGATCACCGGTTCCGCGATGACGGGCGGCGGCTGATGGCGAACGGCGGTGGCGAGCGTGGTCGACATGGCGGTCAGAGTCCGACGTTCTGAAACAGGATGGCGAACACGGCGTCCGCGAGGATGACGATGGTGATCGACGTCACGACGGACGTCGTCGTGCCTTCGCCGAGACTCTGCGAATTCGCCTTGATGCGAAAACCGAAGTGACACGCGGCGAGCGCGATCAGCATGCCGAACACGACGCCCTTGCCGAGCCCGATCCACAGATTGGCGATCGGCACGACCGAAGGCAGCGAGCGGATGAAGAAGTTCATGTCGATCGACAGCACGAGCTTCGCCGCGAGCGCGCCGCCCGTCAACGCGATGATGTTGGTCCACATGACGAGCAGCGGCATTGCGATGCCGAGCGCGATCACGCGCGGCAGCACGAGCCGCAGGCCGTGCGGAATGCCCATGACCTGCATCGCGTCGAGTTCCTCGGTGACGCGCATCACGCCGATCTGCGCGGTGATCGCGGAACCCGAGCGCCCGGCGACGAGAATCGCGGAAAGCACCGGCCCGAGCTCGCGGATCACCGAAAGCCCGAGAATATTGACGATGTACTGATTCGCGCCGAACACGCGCAGTTGCTGCGCGGACAGATAGCTCAGCACGATGCCGATCAGGAACGCGACGAGCGCGGTGATCGCGAGCGCCTGCGCGCCGGCGCTGTAGATGTTCGCGGAAATCTCCGTCCACGGCGTGCGCTGCGGACGGCGCACGAGGCCGGCGAGATCGAGCACGAAGGCGCCGAACATCGCGAGGCCGCCGTACAGGTGATCGAAGAAATCGAAGATGAGCTGGCCGAGGCGCGTGACGGGATCGACGCGATCGACGGGCTCGGGCTCTTCGCGCTCGGCGTCGAGCAGCGCGACGCGCTCGAAGATTTCGCGCTGGGTGTCGGACATCGCGATGGTCGCGGGCATCTTGCGGCCCCAGACGCGCCACAGCGCCTGACCGCCGACGTGATCGAGCCGCTCGATCGACAACAGATCCCACTGGCCGATCGCCTCGCGCCCGATAGCGCGCAGCCGCCGCGTGACGCCGCTCTTGGCGCGGTCGCGGGCGAGCGCGAGCGCGGTCCACTGGCCCGAGAGCCGGACCACCTTGCCCTGCTGACCGGCTTCCACTCTTAGGCGCGGCGGCGTGTCGAAGTCCAAGGATCGAAGGCGCGATGAGACGCGGTTAAACGGGAGAGGACATTGTAGCGAAGTGTGTCATGAGGGCGCGGGATGATGGCGCTCATGCTTAGGCTCGAAACCGGCATCCGCCGCTCAGGCATGCGCAGCGGAAGCCGCAACCACGGACGAAAACCCGCCTCTCGCCGCTACAATACCCGCCATGAACTCCACTCCCTTCGCCCCCGACGCGCCCTGGCGCATCGACCGCACCCGGCTCGCGACGCTTGCCGAGCGGCCCGCTCGCGACTGGACCGTCGACATCGTCGATGAAACCGGCTCGACGAACGCCGACCTCATGGAGCAGTTGCGCGCCGCGCGTCGTGGCGGCACGCCTGCGCCGATCGCCCGCGTCGCGTATTCGCAGACGGCGGGGCGCGGACGGCGCGGGCGCGCGTGGCTCGCCGAACCGGGCAATGCGCTCTTGATGTCGGTCGGCTGCGTGCTGAAGCGGCCGGTCGAAGGGTTGTCGGGTCTGAGTCTCGCCATCGGCACCGCCGTGCTCGACGCGCTCGCGCGTCTGCCGCTCACGCCATCCGCGCGCCCCGCGCTGAAATGGCCGAACGACGTCCTGCTCGACGACGGCAAGCTCGCCGGCATTCTCATCGAAACCGCGTGGAATACGCCGGGCGCGACGGCGGTCGTGATCGGCATCGGGCTGAACCTGCACGGCGCTGAGCAACTCGCCGCGCAAGTCGACGACGCGAATCGCCAAGCCGCGCCGACCGCGCCCGGCGCCGCGCCCGCAGCGCTCGCGCGCGCCTGGCCCGACGCCAATCTCACCGACACCCTCGCGGCGCTCCTCAACGCGCTCGACGCCGCGCTGCCGCGTTTCGAAGCCGAAGGTTTCAGGCCGTTCCGCCAGCGCTGGCTCGACGCCCACGCGTGGGCCGGCCGCGAAGTCGTGCTGATGGATCAGGGCATGGAAGTGACGCGCGGCATCGCGTCGGGCGTGGACGAAAGCGGACAGTTGCTGATCGACGCCCCCGAAGGCCCGCGCGCCGTCACGACCGGCGAACTCACGCTGCGGCTCGCGCGGGAGCGTCCGTGAGCGAGGCGCCGTATCTGCTCATCGATGCGGGCAATAGCCGCATCAAGTGGTCGCTCGTCGATCAAGCCGGCGCGGCGCTCGCGAACGGCGCGTTCGAACACGCGCACCATTCGACCCTCGCCGACGACGCCGCGCTCGACGCCTGGTCCGACTTGTCCACGCCGGCGAGCGCATGGATTTCGAACGTCGCGGGCACGCCGGTGCAGAACCGCATCCAGCGTCTGATCGACGCGCGCTGGCCGGCGCTGCCGCGTACCGTCGTGCGCGCGCGTGCCGCGCAATGCGGCGTGACCAACACCTACGCGGATCCGGCGCGCCTCGGCAGCGATCGCTGGGCCGGCATGATCGCCGCGCGCGCCGCCTATCCGGGCGAGCATCTGCTGGTCGCGACCTTCGGCACCGCGACCACGCTCGAAGCCTTGCGCGCCGACGGCGTCTTCACGGGCGGCCTGATCGCGCCCGGCTGGTCGCTGATGATGGAATCGCTCGGCAGCCACACCGCGCAATTGCCGACGCTCGACGCCGCGTCGGCGCGCGAGGCGTTGAACCGGACGCGCAGTCTCTTCGCCACCGACACCGCCGCCGCGCTCTCGGCCGGATGCCTGCTCGCGCAGGCTGCGCTGATCGAGCGCGCGTGGCATGACCTGAAAGCCGACTGGCAAGCCGAAGTCCGGCTCGTGCTCGGCGGCGGCGCGGCAAATGAAATCGTGGGCGCGCTCGACGTGCCGCATACGCGACACGATTCCCTCGTGCTGTCCGGCCTCGCGCTCATCGCGCGCGACGCGACAGCGCGCCATTCATCCTGACTCACTGATTTGATTGACGGACGGAGCAAAAGAATGCTGCGCTGGCTGATCGCCCTTCTCATTCTCGGCAACCTGCTGATGTTCGCGGTCATGCGCGGCATGTTCGGCCCGCTTCCCGCCGCGGGCGCGCGCGAACCGCATCATCTGTTGCAGCAGGTTCGTCCCGAGGCGCTCGCTACGCGCCCGCTGAGTCCGGACGAAGCGTTCGATCAGCCGCGCGTTGGCGGACCGGCGCCGGCCGCCAACGTGCAGACTGCGCCGCTCGGACAGTGAACCCGCGAACGCGGATCAGGACTGCGCGCGGACCTTCTTGAGCAGCGCGGTCGTCGATCGATCGTGCTCGAACGCGATGGCGAGCGCCTTGCCGCCCCAGCCGCGCACCAGCGCCGATTCCGCCAGCTTGTCCATGTCGTAGTCGCCGCCCTTCACGAGCACGTCGGGCCGCAATGCGCCGATGAGTTCCAGCGGCGTCGATTCCTCGAACTTCACGACCCAGTCGACGCTTTCCAGCGCCGCGAGCAGCGCCATGCGATCGTCTTCGCGATTGATCGGACGGTCGTCGCCCTTGCCGAGCGTGCGCACGGAAGCGTCGCTGTTCACGCCGACGATGAGCGTCGCGCCCAGCGCTTTCGCATCGGCGAGATAGGTCACGTGACCGCGATGGAGAATGTCGAACACGCCGTTGGTGAAAACGACGGGACCGGTGAGGCTCGGACGGCGCGCGGCGAGCGCATCGCGCGTGGTGATCTTGCGTTCGAAAATGGCGGACATGGCGGCGCTCGTTACGATGTGCTGAAAGCGCGCATTGTGCCACGGCGCTTTGCTCGGGGATAACGCAAAACGGCCCGCCGATTCGATCCGGCGGGCCGCTTGTTCATCGAAGAAGCCTGAACGCGTCAGGCCGGCTGTTCGGCCGTGCCGCCCGGCGCGGCTTGCAGACGCAGCGTCACTTCCTTGCGATAGCGATTCAGTTCCTGCGCGGTCGCGAACGAACGCTCGAACAAGATCGACAGGTTGTGCAGGATACGTTCGACGACCTTCTTCTCCCAACTGTCGTCGAAGCGGATCTGGTCGTCCAGCCAGCGTTCGAGCCATTCGGGATCGGGCAGGCGCGACTGCACGGTATCGCGCGGGAAAAGCGCCTGATTCACGTGCAGATTGGTCGGATGCAGCGGCTTTTCCGTGCGGCGCGCGGACGCCATCAGCACGCCGATCTTCGCGAACGCCGCACGCGCGGTATCGCCCGCATTCGCGAGCGCCTTCTTCATGTAGCGCAGATACGCGCCGCCGTGACGGGCTTCGTCGCGCGAAATGGTTTCGTAGATGTGCTTGATGACCGGTTCCGTGTGCCACTCGGCCGCGCGGCGATACCAATGGTTCAGACGGATTTCACCGCAGAAATGGAGCATCAGCGTTTCGAGCGGCGGCGCCGGATCGAATTCGAAGCGCACCGCGTGCAGCTCCTCTTCGGTCGGCACCATGTCCGGCTTGAAGCGCCGCAGATACTCCATCAGCACGAGCGAATGCTTCTGTTCCTCGAAGAACCACACGCTCATGAAAGCGGAGAAATCGCTGTCATGGTGGTTGTCACGCAGGAACATTTCCGTTGCGGGAAGAGCGGACCATTCGGTGATCGCGTTCATCTTGATGGTCCTGGCCTGCTCGTCGGTGAGCAGGGACGCATCGAATTTGTCCCAAGGAATGTCCTTCTCCATATCCCAGCGGACGGATTCCAGCGATTTATACAATTCCGGATAAAGCATGGTGTTCATTGTCCACCCCTGATGCCACGTATGCGACGTTATATCTGTAATGACTCTGGCCGAGGCGCGCGGGAAATGCCCGCATGCAAGCAGCCAAGCTTTCAATTTTACGCGGGATTCGGTCGGCCTAAGACGAAAAGCGACAACGAGCGCGCAATTTTGGCGCTGCGGCAACGCGTCGCGCCCCGCGATAACACTGCACTTCCCCGTGCAAATGTTGCTGTTGTGCGTCTTGTTCTACCGTGGGTGAGGAGCGAAACCTGTGCCTGAGGTATGTTCAAGTGGCGCCGATCCTGCCGCCGGCACCGCGCCGGCCGGGCAGTATGACGTGCTCACATGACAGCGATACGCATGCCACGCGAACGCCGCGCCAACGCTCGAAACGAGCGTTTTTCATCATAGCACGGCGGATTGACGCCAATCCGCGACCGTTTCGTCGATCGGGGTCAACCCTGCGATGTGATCGACGCCCTCGTTGAACTTGCGGCGCAGCGCCGGGCTGCTTCCGCCGACCCAGACGCGCACGTGCGGCGGCAGGAGATTGCGCAGATCGTTCAGACCGTTCGCGATGGACTGCGCCGGAAGCACCGCCGTGAACGACAGCGCGACGATATCGACGTTATGCGCCGTCACCGCATCGACGATATCGTGCAGCGGCGTCTGCAGGCCGAGCTGGACGCAATCGCACTCGGAAAGCGTGAACATCGCTTCCGCCATCAGGATGCCGAGGCCGTGGCCTTCGCCGGAAAGCGTCGTGAGCAGCACGCGCGGACGGCCGCCGCGCCCGCGCACGGCGTCGGAAAGCGGGCGCATCAGCGTGCGCATTGCCGACTGGATCGCCTCGCTGAACAAATGTTCGTGATAGACCTGCAGCGTGCCCGCCGCCCACGCATTGCCGACCCGCGCCGACAGCGGCGCCGCGACGTCCAGCACGAATCGCTCGAGCCCGTCGCGCGTCGCCCGCTTCAGCAATCCGAAGCGGAATTCGTCATAGGCGCTCGCGCGCAGCAACGAAATCAGATGATCGAGCTCGGCGTCCGGCGCGTCCTGCCCAACGCCCGAACTTTCGGCCAGTTGCTGCAACAGGTCGATCGATTGTCCGAGCACCTTGCTCGGCCGGTGGCCCGCGTCGAGCAAACGCTTGACGAGCCGCAGCTTCGTCACCTGCTCCTGCGGATACAGCCGCTCGCCGCCGGGCGAGCGCATCGGCCGCGGAAAACCGTAACGGCGTTCCCAGACACGCAGCGTGTCCTTGGTCAGACCAATTTCCTGAGCGATCGCGCCAATGCCGATTCCCGTCGCGCCCGACGCCGCCGCGCGCGGCGGGACGGGTTCCGGGAAGTCGGCGCCATCGGAAACCGGCTCCGAGTCGAAGTCTTGTTCGGATGTATTTGTCATGGACAGATCGATTCAAAGACACACGCGATATGCGATGCAGATTACGTGCCCGCCCCGAACGGTGGACAGATTTCCGCAGCGTCGATGTTTCATCATAGACAAATTCGAAACGAACGATGCGCTTAAAGCCAACAACGCGACAATGGACGACGAAGACGCGGTTCGATGCAACGTCGTACATCGAAGGAACTGGCAGGCAAAACCGGCGGCGCATTGCGCGCCGCCGGACACAAGCGTTACACGGGCTTCTTGCGCGGCGCGGCCTTGCGCGCGGGCGCTTTCTTCGCGCCGGCGTCGGATTTGTCCGCGGCGCCGCTCGCGGGCTGTCCGGCGTCGGTTTCATCGGCGGGCTGCTCGCCCGCTTCGCCCGTCGTGTCGAGCGGGCCGGTCATGCCGGGCTGGAGCATGGCCAGATGTGCGAGCTGGTTGAACTGCGATTGCAGCATGTTCCACCAACCGGTCGGATCGAAGCCGGGCGGCGGTGCGGACGCATCCCCCGCCGCTGCCTCGCCTTCCGCCGGCGCTTCGCTCGCCGGCTCCTGCCTTGGCGCGTCTGCTTTCGCCGCGCCGCTCATCGGCCAGCCGGCGGTGGCGGTC
The DNA here is from genome assembly GCF_900258035.1 of Caballeronia novacaledonica. Lineage (GTDB taxonomy): Bacteria > Pseudomonadota > Gammaproteobacteria > Burkholderiales > Burkholderiaceae > Caballeronia > Caballeronia novacaledonica. The sequence continues at coordinate 98,364 of NZ_OGTP01000019.1, forward strand.
TTCGCGTTCTCCGCCGCGGCGCTGTGCGCGCTCTCGACCGAGGTCTGCGCAAACGCGCCGAACGCGCGCAATGTCGCAAGCGTCGCGCGCTGCACTTCGAGCGCCTGAATCGCCGATTGCAGCATGTTCAGATTGAGCTTCAGCCAGTGCTCGACGGCGCGCATGTCCGTCACGCGCTTGTCGAGTTCTTCGATGTTGGTGAGCGGAGCGAGCATGTCGGACATCATCGAGAGGGAGGGGCCCATGCCCTGCCCGCCGCCCGGCATCGCGGCGGCGAACGGGTTCAGGCGCATCAGTTCCCACATCTTGCCCATCATGTCGGCCTGGCCGAATCCGGGAAAACCGGGAATCGTGTAGGGCGGCGTGCCGCCGGCGTTATCGGTCATTCGACTCTCCTTGTTTTCTTGCGTGTGAGATTCGCGCGGCTCAGAACGGCGCGCCGCCCGGAAAGTCCGGCGCGCGCCGTTCGCGCAGCGAGCGCATGCCTTCGTGGACGTCCGGCCCCGCGAAACCCATGAATTCGAGCGCGAGCGACGTATCGAAGGTCGGCCCCGCCGAGCGCAGCCAGTTGTTCAGCGCGTACTTGGTCCAGCGGATCGCGGTTTGCGAGCCTTGTGCGAGACGATTCGCCACTTCGATCGCCTTCGGCATCAGTTCGTTCTCGTCGACGGCGAGCGACACCAGGCCAATGCGTTCCGCTTCCTCGCCGCTCACCGGCTCGCACAGCAGCAGATAGTACTTGGCCTTCGCCATGCCGCACAGCAGCGGCCAGACGATCGCCGCGTGATCGCCCGCCGCGACGCCGAGCCGCGTGTGCCCGTCGATGATGCGCGCCGATTTCGTCGCGATCGAGATATCCGCCAGCAAACCCGCGACCAGTCCCGCGCCGACCGCCGGACCATGCATCGCGGAGACGATCGGCTTGCCGCAGTTGATCACGTTATAGACGAGATCGCGCGCCTCGCGCCACACGCGCGCGCGCACATCGAAGTCGTTCGCCATTTCCTCGACGAGCCCGAGATCGCCGCCCGCCGAAAAGCCCTTGCCTTCGCCGCGGATCAGCGCGACGCGCGTGTCCGGATCGCGATCGATGTCGCGCCAGATATCCGCCAGTTCGCGGTGCATGTTGGCGTCGGCGGTGGAAAGGCCGCTCTTGTTCGCGCCCGCGCCGGGCATCACCACTTCGAGCACGCCGTGCGGATGGCGGCGCAACTCCAGCGACTGGTAGCTCGCGTAGAGGGAGAGATCGCTCATGATCCTGTTCAATCGAGAGTTAGCGCGGCTGATAGACCCACTTGCCGTCGCGGATCTCGACCATCACGCGCGCGCGCTGGTCGAGGCCAATGTGATCGTTGGGCGTCATGTTGACCTGCCCGTTGGTGTCGGAAAAATTCTTCGTGCCTTCGAGCGCGTCGCGCAGCGCGCTGCGGAATGCAGGCGTGCCGGGCGCGCCCGCTTTCATCGCGACCGGCACCGCGCGGTTGAGCAGCATGCCCGCGTCCCACGCGTACGAGCCGAACGCCGACACCGTGCCCGCGCCCTGCTTCGCTTCGTACAGTTTGATGTATTCGAGCGCGAGGCGTTTGGCCGGATGATCGTCGGGCAACTGCGCGGCGACGAGCACCGGACTCGCCGGCAGGAACGTGCCGTTGCAATCCGCGCCGCACACGCGCAGGAAGTCGCGGTTGCCCACGCCGTGATTGTGATAGACGCGGCCCTTGTAGCCGCGCTGCGCGAGCGTCTTCGGCGGCAGCGCCGCGGGCGTGCCCGCCGCGCCGACGACCACCGCGTCCGGCTTCGCCGCGAGAATCTTGAGGATTTGCCCCGTCACGCTCGGATCGGTGCGGTTGAAGCGCTCGTTCGCGACCACTTCGATCTTGTGCAGTTGCGCGAACTTCGCGACTTCGGCGTAGAAGGTTTCGCCGAGCGCGTCCGCCTGTCCGATGTACGCGAGCGTCTTCACGCCGTGGTTGCTCGCGTGCTCGGCGATCGCGGAGGCCATCATCGCGTCGGTTTGCGGCGTCTTGAAGACCCAGCGGCGCTTGTCGTCCACGGGCTCGATGATCTTCGCCGACGACGCGAGCGAGATCATCGGCGTTTGCCCTTGCGCCACGACATCGATCATCGCGAGCGAGTTCGGCGTGATCGACGAGCCGATGATCGCATCGACCTGATCCTCGCTGATGAGCTTCTTGGTCGACTGAACGGCTTGCGTGGTGTCGGAGGCGTCGTCGAGCACGATGTAATCGACGGGCCTGCCGCCCATTTCCTTCGGCAGCAGCGCGACGGTGTCGCGCGCCGGAATGCCGAGCGACGCGGCCGGCCCCGTGAGCGACAGCACGAGACCGATCTTCACGTGCTGCGCCGTCTGCGCGAATGCGGTTGTCGTCGCGGCGAGCGTGAGCGCCGCGCCCGCGAGAAATTTCCACTTGCCTGCCGCCATCGAAGTCTCCTTTTTTTGATCGTTCTATTGCTGCGCGAAAGCAGCCGGCAAAGTGTAAGGCGTGGCTTGCGCACGCCGCATCGGGCTAAACCCGTTCAATGTTCCGGCTGGACGACCGCCTGATCGATCGCGCCGAAGATCGACTTGCCGTCTTCGTCGAACATCTCGATCTTCACGCTGTCGCCGAACTTCATGAACTCCGTCTGCGGCGCGCCGTGCTCGATGGTTTCCAGACACCGCTTCTCGGCGATACAGCAGTAGCCGCGCTTCGCGTCCTTGTTCGAGATCGTGCCCGAACCGACGATCGAGCCCGCGCGCAGATTGCGCGTCTTCGCGGCGTGCGCGATCAACTGGCCGAAATGGAACACCATGTCCGTGCCGCAATCCGGCTGGCCGACCTTCTTGCCGTTCCAGTGGACGATCATCGGCCGATGCACGCGGCCTTCGCGCCACGCGTCGCCGAGTTCGTCGGGCGTGACGGCGACGGGCGAAAACGCGGTCGCGGGCTTGCTCTGGAAGAAGCCGAAGCCCTTCGCCAGTTCGGCGGGAATGAGATTGCGCAGCGACACGTCGTTCACGAGCATCAGCAGACGCACGCTGCGCAGCGCTTCGTCGGGCATCGCGGCCATGTGGACATCGGACGTGATGACGGCCACTTCCGCTTCGAAGTCGATGCCATACGATTCCGTCGCGCACACGATGTCGTCCGTCGGCCCGATGAAGTCGTCGCTTCCGCCCTGGTACATGAGCGGATCGGTCCAGAACTCGGGCGGCATTTCCGCCTTGCGCGCCTTTCGCACGAGTTCCACGTGATTCACGTACGACGAGCCGTCCGCCCACTGGAACGCGCGCGGCAGCGGCGCCATGCAGGCTTTCGGGTCGAACTGGAACGTGTTGCGCGCGCGGCCGAGGTTCAGCGCCTCGTAGACGTCCATGAGTTGCGGCGCGTAGAAGGTCCAGTCGTCGAGCGCGTGTTGCAGCGTCGATACGATTCCATCGGCGATGGCCGCCGTGCGCAGATCGCGCGAGACGACGATCAGTTGGCCGTCGCGCGTGCCGTCCTTCAGCGTGGCAAGTTTCATAGAGCGGAGTCGGTGACTTGAGATGACGTTAAGGGAAATCTATTTTACGATGGTGAATCCCCCGACCGTGCTTTCGCGCTTCATGCAATCGACCCAATCCGCCGCTCCCGACGACGAAGACAATCTCGACGCCAACGAATCCGCCGAGGAAAAAACGCGCTCCGGCATTCAATCGATCGAAGTCGGCTTCCGCCTGCTCGACGTGCTCACCCACGAGCCGCGAGCGATGATGTTGCGCGATCTCGCGCAGCGCGCGGGCATGAGTCCGGCGAAGGCGCATCGTTATCTCGTGAGTTTTCTGCGGCTCGGCGTCGCGTCGCAGGATCCGGTGTCGGGGCGTTACGAACTCGGCGGATTCGCGTTGCAGATGGGCCTCGCGCGGCTCGCGCGCGTCGATGGCGTGAGGCTCGCGCGCATCGCGCTGGCGGAATTGCGCGACCGGCTCGATCAGACGGTCGGCATCGCGGTGTGGGGCAATCAGGGACCGACGGTCGTGCACTGGATGGAATCGAGCCATCCGGCGAAGGCGTCGCTCAAGCTGGGCGACGTGATGCCGCTGCTCTCGTCCGCCACCGGCCTGCTCTTCGCCGCCTATCTGCCGCGCAGCAAGACGCAAGCGATGCTCGATCGCGAACTTGCCGCCATGAAACAGACGCCAGCCGATGTCGAACCGCTTCTCGCCGAAGTGCGCGAGCATGGCGCGGCGCGCGTCGAAGGCATGTTGCTGCCGACGATCCATGCGTTCTGCACACCCGTTTTCGACTCGACGGGAGAACTCGCGCTCGGGCTCATCGCGCTCGGGCACGAAGGCACGTTCGATACGCACTGGGGCGGTGAAATCGATTCCGCCTTGCGAGCATGCGCGCGCGGGCTGTCGTACGAATTGGGGTACAAGGCGGGCGAGCGTTGAGCGCGCTCGTTGAAATCAGGCAAGGAACGCCGCTTCCATCGCGCGTGTCTTACGCGTTTGCCTGAGTCGCCATTCACGCCTTCCCCGCAGATGCCACTGTTTCAATTCCGCCGTCCTCGCCCCGCGTCGGGCGAGCCGCCCGATGCCGCTTCCGAATCCGCCACGCCGCGACGCTGGGCGCGCTGGGTGCTGATCGTGCTGCTCGTCGCATGCCTGCATTTGAGCGCGATGCGGTGGATCGACCGCAATCGGCAGCCGACAAACGCGCCGCCGGAAACGCCGCCCGTGCAGGTGGAATTGCTGACACCCAAGCCGATCGCGCCGCCCGCACCGCCCGCGCCGACGCCGCCCAAACCGCCCGCTGCGGCGCCGGCTCCGCCGAAGCACGCCGCGCCCGCGCCGAAACCGGCGCCCGCTCCGGCTCCGGCTCCGACATTGACCGCGGCGACGCCGCAGCCGGACGCGCCCGCCGCCGCGTCGGGGGTTGCGGCATCCGCGCCTGCGCAGGCACCGGCACAAGCGCCGTCGTCCGCATCGCAACCCGCCGCCGCTTCGGGCGACAAGTTCAGTGTTCCGCCCACGGGCGAGTTACGTTACGACACGCTCGTGAACGGCGTCATGAACCAGACCGGCACGATCCACTGGATCAACGACAGCCAGCATTACGAAATGGTCGTTTCGATTCCGCTGCCTTTCGTCGGTCCGTATGTGTATTCGAGCAAGGGTCATATCGACGGTTTCGGCATTGCGCCGGAACAGTATTCCGAGCAGCGCGGCCGCCGCGCCGCCGACATCGCCATCTTCAATCGCGAGACGAAGCAGATCGTCTATACGAAGACGCCGCAAAGCCAGCCGCTCGCGGACGGTGCGCAGGACCGCTTCAGCGTCGTGATGCAACTGGCGAGCCTCGTGCGTGGCGCGCCGGACAAGTACAAGCCGGGTGTCACGCGACAATTCAGCGTCGCGGACAACGACAGCAGCGAAATCTGGCCGATCGAAACCGTCGGCGACGAAACCGTGCAGGCGCGCGGCGGCTTCACGACCGCGCGCCACTTCACGCGCCTGCCGCGCAAGGAAGGCGACCGCCGCAAGCTCGACATCTGGCTCGCGCCGTCGCTCGGCTGGCTGCCCGTGCGGATCCTGCAAACCGAACCGAACGGAATGCAGATCGAACTGCTCTGGGCCGGCAATCTCGCGATGCCGCCGGCGGGCACGCAAGGTGCGTCCGACCATTCCGCGCCCGGCGCGCCCGAGACGGACGGACCGTAACGCGGCCGTCACACTTCGTCACAACGGCACGCCGCTGGCGCGGCATTCCATGCAGTCAATCGGAAACAGCATCGCAAACCGCAATTCTCACGGAGCCGATATGCAGTTGACGATCAATCGCATCGATACCCGTTATGTTCTCGACAACGAAGGCGGCGGTCCGTGGCTCGTCTTCATCCATCAGCTTGCCGGCGATCTCTCTGTCTGGGACCAGATGGCCGGCTACTTCCGCCACGGGTTCACCGTTCTGCGCTACGACTTGCGCGGCCACGGCGAATCGGGCGTTTCGCCGGATTCATTCACCATCGACGATCTCGCCGACGATCTCGCGCAGTTGCTCGACAAGCTGGGCGCGCCTTCGGCGCATGTGGTCGGGCTGTCGATCGGCGGCATGGTCGCGCAGAAGCTCGCGATCAACCATGCGGACAAAGTGGAATCGCTGACTGTCGTGGGCGCGCCGGCCTTCATTCCCGAGGACGCGCGTCCGACATTCGCGCGACGGGCAGCCTCCGTGCGCGAACGCGGCACAGCGAGTATCGTGGAAGCGACGCTCGAACGCTGGCTCACGCCCGAATTCCGCAAGGCGCATCCTGAAGTGGTCGAGCAGATCGGGGATACGATCGCGCGCACGCCCGCCGAGGGTTTCGCGCGCGCTGCGGCAGCCGTGAGTCGTTTCGATGCGCGAGACGCATTGCCTTCTGTGAAGAAGCGCACGCTCGTCGTCGCGGGTCAGCACGATGTTGGCACGCCGCATGCTGCTTCAAAGTTGGTTGCAGACGCGGTGCCGGGCGCGCGATTCGAATTACTCAACGCGGCGCACCTTTCACCGGTGGAGGAATCGCAGCGGTTTTCCGCGCTCGTGGCGGGCTTTTTACGCGATTCCACCTGATTCTCCTGTTTTTGTTGCAGAAGAAAGCCTCGATACAACCGGCATCACGTCGAGGCCACCCCTTGAATTCCAACCCAGTCGCTCCAACTAAGCGTCAGGATTGCCACGGAGCAAACAAGGAATAAGGAGTGTCGCCATGCAAATGATCTACAACAGCCCCAACTACTGCGTCGTCGAATTTCCGCCGCAAGACAACCATCTCGCCATGAAGGCGGGCGGCTACGAAATCGTCGACAAGAACACGCAGCGGGAGATTTTTATCGACGGCGCGCTCGCCGCGAAGTTTCGCGAGCACGTGCAGCAACTGATCGCGGAGGAGCCGTCGCTCGAGGATGTCGATGAATTCCTCGGTCAGTTCGATATCTTGATGAATCAACCCGTCGTGCTCCATTGATGCATGCACGCGCGCGGGCGGCTCGCAGCCGCTTGCGTCCGCCGCCGCACGAATCCGCGGCCCAGGCGACACTCGCCACTCCCCGAAGACCCCGCCCTGAAACGGCGGGGTTCTTTTTTGCCGGCCACAAACGCGCAAACGCGCCGCGCGCCCGCCCGCCGGAGGCGGCCGCTCCGCGCTGCGGCTACAATGTCAGGCTATTTCACATTTGGTGCAGGCCTCGCCCGTCATGACCCAGAACGCCCTTCCGAAAGCCCCCGTGCGCGCCTATACACGCGGCGCCGCGCTGCCCGCGCTGCTGCAAAAGCGCATCCTGATTCTCGACGGCGCAATGGGCACGATGATCCAGCGCTACAAGCTGGACGAGGCCGCGTATCGCGGCGAGCGTTTCAAGGACTACGGCCGCGATATCAAGGGCAACAACGAGTTGCTGTCGATCACGCAGCCGCAGGTCATCCGCGAGATTCACGAGCAGTATCTGGCGGCGGGCGCGGACATTCTGGAGACGAACACGTTCGGCGCCACGCGCGTCGCGCAGGCCGACTACGGCATGGAAGACCTGGCCGCGGAAATGAACCGCGAGTCGGCGAAGCTCGCGCGCGAAGCCTGCAATCAATATTCGACGCCCGACAAGCCGCGCTTCGTCGCCGGCGCGATCGGACCGACGCCGAAGACCGCGAGCATTTCGCCCGACGTGAACGATCCGGGCGCGCGCAACGTCACGTTCGACGAACTCCGCGATGCGTACTACGAACAGGCGAAGGCGCTGCTCGATGCGGGCTGCGACCTGTTTCTCGTCGAAACGATCTTCGACACGCTGAACGCGAAAGCCGCGCTGTTCGCGCTCGATCAATTGTTCGACGATACCGGCGAGCTCGTGCCGATCATGATCTCGGGCACCGTCACCGACGCCTCGGGCCGCATTCTGTCCGGGCAGACGGTGGAAGCCTTCTGGAACTCGCTGCGTCACGCGAAGCCGCTCACGTTCGGCCTGAACTGCGCGCTGGGCGCGGCGCTGATGCGCCCGTACATCGCCGAGCTTTCGAAACTGTGCGACACCTACGTGTCCTGCTATCCGAACGCGGGCCTGCCGAATCCGATGAGCGACACGGGCTTCGACGAAACGCCGGATGTCACATCGGGATTGCTGAAGGAATTCGCGACGGCGGGTCTCGTGAATGTCGCGGGCGGCTGCTGCGGCACGACGCCGGAACACATCGCGGAGATCGCGAAAGCGCTGGCCGAAGTGAAGCCACGCACCTTCCCCTCGCAATATCGCGACGCCGCCTGACATCAAGAAAGAGATCCACGACATGACCGATCACACGATGCGTCTCTCCGGCCTCGAGCCTTTCAACGTCAACGACGACACGCTCTTCATCAACGTCGGCGAGCGCACGAACGTGACGGGCTCGAAGGCGTTCGCGCGCATGATCCTGAACGGCCAGTTCGACGAAGCGCTGGCCGTCGCGCGGCAGCAGGTCGAAAACGGCGCGCAGGTCATCGACATCAACATGGACGAAGCCATGCTCGATTCGAAAGCCGCGATGGTGCGCTTTCTGAATCTGATCGCGTCGGAGCCGGACATCGCGCGCGTGCCGATCATGATCGACTCGTCGAAATGGGAAGTGATCGAAGCGGGCCTGAAGTGCGTGCAAGGCAAGGCGATCGTCAACTCGATCTCGCTGAAGGAAGGCAAGGAGCAGTTCGTCCATCACGCGAAACTGATCCGCCGGTACGGCGCGGCGTCGGTCGTGATGGCGTTCGACGAGAAAGGCCAGGCCGACACGTTCCAGCGCAAGACGGAAATCTGCAAGCGCTCCTACGACATCCTCGTGAGCGAAGTCGGCTTCGAGCCGGAAGACATCATCTTCGATCCGAACATCTTCGCGATCGCGACGGGCATCGAAGAGCACAACAACTATGCGGTCGATTTCATCGAAGCCACGCGCTGGATCAAGCAGAATCTGCCGCACGCGAAGGTGAGCGGCGGCGTGTCGAACGTGTCGTTCTCGTTTCGCGGCAACGACCCCGTGCGCGAAGCGATTCACACCGTGTTCCTGTATCACGCGATTCAGGCGGGCATGGACATGGGCATCGTGAACGCGGGCCAGCTCGGCGTGTATGCCGATCTCGACGCCGAATTGCGCGAGAAGGTCGAAGACGTCGTGCTCAATCGCCGCGATGACGGCACGGACCGTCTGCTCGAAGTCGCCGACAAGTTCAAGACCGGCGCCGCGAAGAAGGAAGAAAACCTCGAATGGCGCAACCAGCCGGTCGAGGCGCGGCTGTCGCACGCGCTCGTGCATGGCATCACGAATTTCATCGTCGAGGATACGGAGGAAGTGCGTCAGAAGATCGACGCCGCCGGCGGACGTCCGATCAACGTCATCGAAGGGCCGTTGATGGACGGCATGAACATCGTCGGCGACCTGTTCGGCGCGGGCAAGATGTTCCTGCCGCAAGTCGTGAAATCGGCGCGCGTGATGAAGCAGGCGGTCGCGCATCTGATTCCGTTCATCGAAGAAGAAAAGAAGCGTCTCGCCGATGCCGGCGCGGACGTGCGCCCGAAGGGCAAGATCGTCATCGCGACCGTGAAGGGCGACGTGCACGACATCGGCAAGAACATCGTGTCGGTCGTGCTCCAGTGCAACAACTTCGAAGTGGTCAACATGGGCGTGATGGTGCCCTGCGCGACCATCCTCCAGAAGGCGAAGGAAGAAGGCGCGGACATCATCGGGCTTTCCGGTCTGATTACGCCAAGTCTCGAAGAGATGGCTTACGTCGCGTCGGAGATGCAGCGCGACGACTATTTCCGCGGCAAGCAGACGCCGCTGCTCATCGGCGGCGCGACGACTTCGCGCGTGCATACCGCCGTGAAAATCGCGCCGCACTATGAAGGGCCGGTCGTGTATGTGCCGGATGCGTCGCGGTCGGTGTCGGTTGCGTCGAGCCTGCTGTCGGACGAAGGCGCGGCCAGATATCTCGACGAACTGAAGAGCGACTACGACCGCATCCGCACGCAGCACGCCAACCGCAAGGCGCAGCCGATGGTCACGTACGACGCGGCGCGCGCCAACAAGACGAAGATCGACTGGAGCGCGTACACGCCGAAGAAGCCGAGCTTCACCGGGCGGCGCGTGTTCAAAAACTATGACCTCGCGGATCTGGCGAACTACATCGACTGGGGTCCGTTTTTCCAGACGTGGGATCTCGCGGGCCCGTATCCGGCGATTCTCAACGACGAGATCGTCGGCGAGTCGGCGCGGCGCGTGTTCTCCGACGGCAAGTCGATGCTCTCGCGCCTGATTCAGGGCCGCTGGCTCACGGCGAACGGCGTCGTCATGCTGCTGCCCGCGAACACCGTGAACGACGACGACATCGAGATCTACACGGACGAGTCGCGCTCGCAGGTCGCGATGACGTGGCGCAATCTGCGTCAGCAGAGCGTGCGCCCGGTCGTCGATGGCGTGATGCGCCCCAACCGCTCGCTCGCCGATTTCATCGCGCCGAAGGATTCGGGCGTGAAGGACTACATCGGCATTTTCGCGGTGACGGCGGGCCTGGGCGTCGACAAAAAGGAACAACAGTTCGAAGCCGATCACGACGACTACAGCGCGATCATGCTGAAGGCGCTCGCCGACCGTTTCGCGGAAGCGTTCGCCGAAGCGCTGCACGCACGCGTGCGCCGCGATCTGTGGGGCTATGCGTCGAACGAATCGCTCGACAACGATGCGCTGATCGCGGAAAAGTATGTCGGCGTGCGTCCGGCGCCGGGTTATCCGGCGTGTCCGGATCACCTCGTGAAGCGCGATATGTTCGAAGTGCTTCAGGCGGACGAAATCGGCATGAGCGTGACCGAATCGCTCGCGATGTTGCCGGCGGCGAGCGTGTCGGGCTTCTACATCGCGCATCCCGACAGCACGTATTTCTCGGTGGGCAAGATCGGCGACGATCAGCTCGCGAGCTACGCCGAGCGCATGGACATTTCGACCGCCGATGCCGAACGCGCGCTCGCGCCGCTGCGCTGACGTTCGGAGAACATATTCCGCGCGTGATAGCGGGAATATGCACGGAACCGGCGGGAAAATTTTGGTTTCCGTAGACTTGTCAGCGCGAAAAGCCGTCGCCATGACGGCCCACGCACACTTATCGTCAACGGAGAAAGTCGCATGAAGAAGATGACGTCCGCCGTAACCGTAGCGATCGCCGCGGCTTTGCTCGCAGCATCGAGCTCCGCTGCTTTCGCGCAAGCGAGCAGCACTCAGGCGTCTTCCTACTCGCCGCCGCAGTCGGAGCACAAGAAGAAGCCGAAGAAGCCGAAAAAACCGCATACGCCCGCGAAACCCGCAGGCGCGGAAAGCGGCCAGTCGCAGTAATTCGCAGCATCGCGACCGAAGCCGTCAGACGTTTCATCGGAAGAAAAAAACCCGCATCGGCAACGATGCGGGTTTTCGTTTGTCAGCCTGCCGAAAGCGTGAATCAGACGCCCCAGAGAATGTCCGTGTTGTGCTTCTGCGCGAGGCGCAGCATGTCCAGAAACGGATAGGCGCGCTGCGCGAGCCCGATGGGAATCTCGTGCGGCTCGTGGCCTTCCTCGCCTTCGTGGAAATGTCCGTCGTGCTCGGCGCGCACCTTTTTGTCGGTGACGACGGCCGCTTCGAGTTTCTGAATGGCCGAAGGCACTTCTTCGTGCGTGATGACGCCGCGCTCGTTGAGCTGTTTGCCGATGATGCCGAGCAAATATTCAGCGAGGTCTTCGAGCATCATGACATCCGGTGCGGCCGGGGTTTTGAATGTGATGAGCATGGCATGGTCCTTTTGTTTATGTTGGGTCATGGGCGGTTTGCAAAACGAAACGCGCAGACGATCCGGTCTCCCTGACAACATGACGACACCCTGATTCGACATATTAGCACCTGCTAAAATCCCCACTTTATGTGGTAGCCGGCTCCGTTCGGCTGCGAACATCACCTATCGGGCCGACGCGTCGCAAAGTCGCCCGTCCGAGTCGATGCAGACGCCGGCACGCGCCCGTCAGCTCCCGCTCCACTGGATCACATTCAGCATGCTGCCCGCACATAAACTCACTCTCGAAACGCTCATCACCGACGCGGTCCAGCAGGTCGCGCAAGCCACTCAAGGCGCCAGCGAAGCGGCCTTCGTCGCGCCCACGATCGTCCTCGAACGACCGAAGGTCGCGGCGCACGGCGACGTGGCATCGAATGTCGCGATGCAGCTCGCCAAGCCGCTGCGCGCGAATCCGCGCCAGCTCGCGCAACAGATCGTCGATGCGCTGCTCGGCCTTCCGGCGGCGAAGGGTCTCGTCGAGAGCGCCGAAGTGGCGGGTCCCGGCTTCATCAATTTGCGTCTTGCCGCCACGGCGAAGCAAGCCGTGATCCCGGCCGTGCTGGGCGACGGCGCGCGCTTCGGCCGCTCGACGCGCGACGCGGGCCGGCACGTCCTCCTGGAATTCGTTTCCGCGAATCCGACGGGTCCGCTGCACGTCGGCCACGGCCGTCAGGCCGCGCTCGGCGACGCGCTCTCGAACCTGCTCGAAACGCAGGGCTACGACGTGCATCGCGAGTTTTACTACAACGACGCGGGCGTGCAGATCGCCAACCTCGCCGCGTCGACGCAACTGCGCGCGCGCGGCCTCAAGCCGGGCGATGCCGAGTGGCCGGAAGCCGCGTACAACGGCGAGTACATCGCCGATATCGCGCGCGACTACATGGCGGGCGCAACCGTCGCGGCGAAAGATGGCGAGCCGGTCAAGGGCAAGGGCGACGTCGAGGATCTCGACGCCATTCGTCATTTCGCGGTCGCGTATCTGCGTCACGAACAGGACATGGACCTGACCGCGTTCGGCGTGAAGTTCGACCAGTTCTATCTGGAGTCGTCGCTGTACAAGGAAGGCCGCGTCGAGAAAACGGTCGCGTCGCTCGTCGATGCGGGCAAGACCTACGAGCAGGACGGCGCGCTGTGGCTGCGCACCACCGACGACGGCGACGACAAAGACCGCGTCATGAAGAAGTCCGACGGCACTTACACGTATTTCGTGCCGGACGTCGCGTATCACGTGACCAAGTGGGAACGCGGCTACACGAAGGTCATCAACATTCAGGGCTCGGACCATCACGGCACCATCGCGCGCGTGCGCGCCGGCCTGCAAGGACTGGGCGTCGGCATTCCGAAGGGCTATCCCGACTACGTGCTGCACAAGATGGTGACCGTCATGCGCGACGGCCAGGAAGTGAAAATCTCCAAGCGCGCGGGCAGCTACGTGACCGTGCGCGATCTGATCGAATGGTCGGGCGGACTCACGCCGGGCCACGAGACCGCGCCCGACCAGATCGACGAAGAGACCATTCGTCGCGGCCGCGACGCCGTGCGCTTCTTCCTCATTTCGCGCAAGGCGGATACCGAGTTCGTGTTCGACATCGACCTCGCGCTCAAGCAGAACGACGAAAACCCGGTCTACTACGTGCAATACGCGCACGCGCGCATCTGCACGATTCTCGGCGACTGGAAGGACCGCTACGCCGGCGACGTGTCGAAGGCCGCACAGGCCGACCTCTCGCCGCTGTCGAGCGATCGCGCGATGGCGCTGCTCAACAAGCTCGCCGAGTATCCGGAAATGCTCGCCCACGCCGCCGAAGAACTCGCGCCGCACGCGGTCGCGTTCTATCTGCGCGACCTCGCTGGCGAATTTCACTCGTTCTACAATGCGGAGCGCGTGCTCGTGGACGATGAGAAGGAACGCACCGCGCGCATCGCGCTGCTGGCGGCGACTCGCCAGGTCCTCGAAAACGGTCTCGCGACCATCGGCGTTTCCGCTCCTCAAAAGATGTAATCGCCCGCTGCCCCGCTGTGCGCGCCGAAATTAGGATTTTTCGGCGTGCGCAGGCGGGAGCCTGGCGCTGGCGTGTCTCGACCCACGGCTATAATCGTCGCCCAACCAGAAGACTCTCTCGCAGGTGATTCATACGATGGCAAAACCACGCCGCACATCGAAGCAGTCGAAGCAAACCGGGGGAACGTTTATCGGCATCGTGCTGGGCCTGATCGTCGGCCTCGCGATCGCCGTGATCGTCGCGCTGTACATCACGCGCGCGCCCACGCCGTTCGTGGCGAAGGTCGCGCCGCCGTCGGATGCCAACTCCGCGCCCGCCGCCGCGCAGCCGTACGATCCGAATCGTCCGCTGCAAGGCAAGACGCCGGGCCAGGCGGTGCCGCAAGCTGCGCAGCCCACGCCGCCGAACACCGCGCCGGGGCAGACCAACAATCAGACGCAGTCGTCGGGCATGCTCGACGAGCCGCAGATCGTCGAAGTGCCGCCTTCGGGCACGACGGCATCCGCGCCGAAGACCGCGAGCACGGCGCCGGCGAAGAAGCCCGAAGCCGCGCCGAACGCAACGAGCAACGCGACCGCCACGCCGCCGAAGGGCGGCTCCGCGCCCGCCACGGCGAAGGCCACGCCGCCCGCGCCCGGCGAACCGAACACCGGTTATTTCCTGCAAGTGGGCGCATACAAGACGCAGGCGGACGCCGAGCAGCAGCGCGCGCGACTGGGCTTCCAGGGCTTCGAATCGAAGGTCACGCAGCGCGATGCGGGCGGCGTGACGTACTATCGTGTGCGCATCGGACCGTTCGCGAAGTTCGAGGACATGAACACCGCGCGCCAGCGCCTGTCCGATGCGGGCGTCGATACCGCCGTGATCCGTTTCTCGAAGCAATAACGCAGCAAACGCCTGGGCCGCCGCAAGGCGGCCGCCCGGACGCTCCGGCATTTAAGGGTGGTTTAAGCGTCGTATGTCCCACTTACGGACCCGTTTCTATTCCGTCGCGTATCCATTGCGTACCCTCTTCAATCATGAAAAAAATCTTTAGCGCGTTGGCTCTTTCCCTTGGCATCGCAGCCGCGTCGATGAGCGTCGCCAGTTCGGCGATGGCCGCGCCCGCCGCCGGCAAGGACTACACGGTGCTGGAAGCGCCTCAGCCGATCGCGTCGCCCGCGGGCAAGGTCGAGGTCATCGAGTTCTTCTGGTACGGCTGCCCGCACTGCAACGAGTTCGAGCCGTATATCGAGGCATGGGCGAAGAAGCAGGGTCCGGACGTCGTGTTCAAGCGCGTGCCGGTGGCCTTCCGCGACGACTTCATCCCGCACTCGAAGATGTATCACGCGCTCGACGCGCTCGGCGTCTCGGAGAAGGTCACGCCGGCCGTGTTCAACGAGATCCACGTGAAGAAGAACTATCTGCTGACGCCGCAGGCGCAGGCGAACTTCCTCAAGACGCAGGGCGTCGATCCGAAGAAGTACATGGAAGCGTATAACTCGTTCTCGACGCAAAGCGCGGTGCAGCGCGACGCCAAGCTCCTGCAGGACTACAAGATCGACGGCGTGCCGACGGTCGTCGTGCAGGGCAAGTACGAAACCGGTCCGGCGATGACCAACAGCCTGCCGGCCACGACGCAGGTAATGGACTTCCTCGTCCAGCAAGTCCGCGACAAGAAGCTGTAAATCCCGCACGCGCCCGCATGACCGGAGTTCGTTTGAAAGTCTTCATCACCGGCGCGTCGAGCGGCATCGGCCTCGCACTGGCCGAAGAATACGTGAAGCGCGGGGCCGTGCTCGGCCTCGTCGCCCGTCGCGCCGACTCTCTCGCGGCCTTCGCGGCCCGCCATCCTCAAAGCTCCATCTCGATCTACCCCGCCGACGTGCGCAACCCCGACGCACTCGCCGATGCCGCGCGCCGCTTCATCGCGGAACATGGCTCGGCGGATGTCGTCATCGCGAACGCGGGCATGAGCGGCGGCGCGCTCACGGGCCACGGCGATCTCGACGCGTTCCGCACCATCATGGACGTGAACTACTTCGGCATGGTCGCGACGTTCGAGCCCTTCGTCGCGTCGATGACGGCCGCGCGGCGCGGCACGCTCGTCGGCATTGCGAGCGTCGCGGGCGTGCGCGGATTGCCGGGCGGCGGCGCGTATAGCGCGTCGAAATCGGCGGTGGCGAAGTATCTGGAAAGCTTGCGCGTCGAGATGCGGCCGCTCGGCGTGGCCGTCGTCACGATCGCGCCGGGTTACGTGCGCTCGGAGATGACCGCGCACAATCCGTATCGGATGCCGTTTCTCATGGACGCCGAGCGCTTCGCCGCGAAAACCGCCGACGCGATCGAGCGCAAGGTGCGCTACGCGACCTTTCCGTGGCAGATGCGCATCGTGGGCATGCTGATGCACGTGCTGCCGCGCTGGCTTTACGACGCGCTCGCCGAGCGCGCGCCACGCAAACCGCGCGTGGGCGAGTGATAAAAAAATGGCTGCGTAAAACGCAGCCATTTTTTCATTCGCGGACCGCCTGACCGGAATCGGTCTCCGGTCAGGTCATCGCTACATCAGAACGCGACGTACGCCGGGCTGTTCGGCATCTCGAATCCGACATACACGTGCCGCCCGTAGAAGAACGGCAAGCCGAAGTCGAAGAAGTTCGACATGCCCAACTGGCCACCGAGGCTGTTGAAGGCGAACCGGGTTTTGCCCGAGGTCAGCGTGCTCGCATTTCCGAGCAGGAACGGAACGGCCGCGCTGTTGCCTTCGGTGCCGGTGATGGTCGTCGAGAGCGACTGCTGCGAGCTCGGACAATAGAACGCCGACGAACTCGAGCACTGCGGGAAACTGTCCCGGAAGAAGTTTCCGTTCGAGCCGGAGTCGAAGAACGTTTTGTACGTCCTTCCCTTGTACACGCCACTGAGGTCGCCGTACGGGTCCGTGCCGTACTTCGTCACGCCGCTGACCGTGTTGTTGCTCTGCGTGCCGATGCCGAATATCAACACGCCGCTCGCACTGGCCGCGCCGCCATCGGGAACCGGCGGCAACTGCACGATCACGCCGTTGTTGTTGACGGCGAACTTCGTGACGGGATTCGTCACCTGCTGCGCGAGCGGCACGGCGACGGCCGTGCAATTCGCGCCGTTGCTGCACGAGAAGTACATCGCGTTCAGCGCCGTGGTCACGCATCCGGTGCCGCAGTCGTACGTCTGCGGGCCGATGCCGAGAATGCCGTTCGCGCCGATGTCGCCGACCTCGTTCTCATCGTTGCCGGACGGACAGCCGTTATCGCCGGTCGGCGCCGACGATGCGCTCAGGTCGCCGATGATCTGGATCGGCACGCTCGACGCGACTTCCGTGCCGATCTTCACGTCGGCGGTGCGCACGGTGCCCCACGTGAAGCCGTCGGCGAAGCCCGCGCATTCGGCGAGTTGTCCGCCGTTCGACGCGCTCGAAACAGGCAGGCTGCCAAGCACGGACTGCGCCGCCGATCCGAGAACGCGCAGGCCGAAGGACGCCGTATCGACCTGAATGTTGTCGATCTGCTTGCAGACCGACGAACCCGGCGCGCATATCGTCACCGAGACGTTCGGAATGTTGACGAAGCCCGCGACGCCGCTGTTGACGTTGATCGGCACGGCGTTGGTGCCGTTGGCCGCGATCGGCTGCGCATTCGCGCCGCTGGTGGACGAACTTCCGCCGCCCGAACCGCCCGAACCGCCCGACGAGCCGCTGTTGCTGGAACTGCTGGAATCGTCGCCGCCACCGCCGCAGGCCGCGAGCATGACGGAGAGAAAGAGCACGCCGAGCCAGCGGGCCAGGCCGCCGCGACGGAGTGAAGAGAAGGCGGGATGGCCGAGTGTCGTTCGCTGCATACTGAGTCTCCCGTCGCTTACTGGATATCGCTGGCGGACACGCCGGCGGGCAACGATTGCGGCAGATACGCGCTGCCCGCGAACGAGCCCATGTGGCCGCCCGATTCCACGACGAGCCCGGAATCCTGCACGCTCACCGGACCACGGCCGCCGCGCGCCGCGCGCTGCGCCTTCAGGCCCTGTTGATATTGCGGAAAATAGCTGCCGAGCAGGCTGGCGAGATCCGGCACACGCGGACCGTGCCACGCGACGCCGAATACGACGCCCTGCGCGGACAGGTATTCGTTGATGATCGTGCCGCTCGCGAGCGTGGTCGTGTGAACGGTGTAATTCGACGCCGATGTCGACGATGCGTTCGACGCACCGCTTGCGACCGCCGCCCGCGCGACCGCGGTCGTGGACGCGGTGGCGGCGCCTTGCGGCGCGGCCATCGGCTCGCCGCCGAGCACTGCGTAGGCGGGCGCTGCCGCGCACACGCCGAGCGCGCCGGCGATGATCGCGAGCGCGCTTACAAGATGCCCATGACGGGATTGCTTCGGTGCCTTCACTGGGCCTCCTATCGGTTACCGGTCGGCCGCGTGCCCCTTGCTCGCGGCCGGCGCTGGACGATTGAGTGACAGATGCGCCACCGCATTTCGCCCCTGTTTGTCGAGCGCGAATACCATCAGTATGCCAGCCACGAGGAATAGTCCTAACGTTCGCAAACGCACACAATAAAAAACGCGAAGCGCAATGGTATGCGCTTCGCGTGTGTTTGCAACGCTGAGTACGTCGAAGTTACGACAACTTACAAAATGCCTCAGAAGCCGAGACTCGCCAGCAAATCGTCCACCTGCGACTGATCCTGCACGACGTCGCTGCGCCCTTCCGGATTGATCTGCGGTCCGTTGAGCAGGCTTTCCGGACTGCCCGTCGACGACGACATCAGCGCCGCCGCCGACGCCGCGAACTGCTCGCGCCGCTCCGGCGCGATATTTTCGAGCAACACACCCAGCAATTGCTGCTCGATCAGATACACGACGTCCGTAATCTTCTTGATCACCTGGCCGGTCAGATCCTGGAAGTCCTGCGCGAGCATGATTTCCAGCAATTGCGCGTTGGTGGCCTGAGTGCGTTCCGGCACGCTCTGCAGGAACGTGCGCGTTTGCGCCATCAATTCGCCCGCTTCGCCCTGTGCGAGCGGCGCGTCGTACCATTTGGCCCAGCGCGCGTCGAGCGCCTGCGCTTCCGTCTGCATCGCTTCCTGCATCGGCTTCGCGAGTTCGATCGCGTTGAGCGCGCGCTCGGCGGCCTGCTCGGTCATCGTGGCGACATATTTCAAGCGGTCGCGCGCGTCGGGAACGGCTTGCGCGGCGGCTTCCACCTGTTTGTCGAGGCCGAGCTCGCGCATCGAATCGCGCAAGGTGCGCGTCAGTTGCCCGATGCGCGCGAGGATGCGATCGCTCGACGGATCGCCCTCGATCTCGGCCGCCGCGGCGACCGCGGCGGCGAATTCAGTGGTCAGATCGTTCACGATCAGCTCCCCGCTTTGGCCATCTTCTCGAGAATCTTGGTGAGCTTCTCGTCGAGCGTGGCGGCCGTGAAGGGCTTCACCACATAACCGTTCGCGCCCGCCTGCGCCGCCGCGATGATGTTCTCCTTCTTCGATTCCGCCGTCACCATCAGCACCGGCAGATGCGCGAGCGTCGCGTCGGCGCGGATCTGCTGGAGCATCGAAAGGCCGTCGAGATTCGGCATGTTCCAGTCGGTGATCACGAAGTCGAAACCGCCGCCGCGCAGGCGCGCGAGACCCGCCGCGCCGTCTTCGGCTTCGTCGACGTTGCCGTAGCCCAGCTCCTTGAGCAGGTTACGCACGATACGGCGCATCGTCGGAAAATCGTCGACGACGAGGATCTTCATGTTCTTGTCCATCATTACTCCCTTGAGTTCTCAATGCGGCGGCGCCGCTTAATCCAAAAAGTTCAGACGCGCTGCACGCGTTCGCCCATCGAGGCAAGCCGCGCCATCACGCGCCGGCTCATTTCAGAGAGCGGCGCGATTTCGCTTGCGCCGCCCATTGCAATCGCTTCGCGCGGCATCCCGAACACCACGCAACTCGCTTCGTCCTGCGCGAGCGTGTACGCGCCCGCCTGCTGCATGTCGAGCAGACCGGCGGCGCCGTCACGGCCCATGCCGGTCAGAATCACGCCGATGGCGTTCTTGCCCGCGTGCTGCGCCGCCGAGCGGAACAGCACGTCGACCGAAGGCCGATGCCGGTTCACCGGCGGCGCATCCGACAGATGCGCGACATAGTTCGCGCCGCTTCGCGCGAGCACGAGATGCGCGTGGCCCGGCGCGATATAGGCGTGACCGGGCAGCACGCGCTCGCCGTGCTCCGCTTCCTTCACGGTGATGCGGCACAGCCCGTTCAGGCGCTGCGCGAACGACTTCGTGAAGCCCGGCGGCATGTGTTGCGCGATCAGCACCGCGGGCGCGTCGGGCGGCAGCGGCACGAGCACTTCGCGGATCGCTTCCGTCCCGCCCGTCGATGCGCCGACGATCACGAGCTTTTCCGTCGACACGAGCGGGTTGTTGAAATGCGGCGCGGGCTTGTGCGCCGCCGCGTTCGCGGATGCGCTCGCCGCATGCGTGGCCTGCTTCACGCGGGCGCGCGATGCGGCGCGGATCTTGTCGGCGAGCTTTTCGGCGTAGTCGAGCATGCCGTCGCGAATGCCGACCTTCGGCTTCGTGACGAAATCGACCGCGCCGAGTTCCAGCGCGCGCAGCGTGATTTCGTTGCCGCGCTCGGTCAGCGACGACACCATCACGACCGGCATCGGCCGCAGGCGCATCAGCTTCTCCAGGAAGTCGAGGCCGTCCATGCGCGGCATTTCGACGTCGAGCGTCAGCACGTCCGGGTTATGCAGCTTGATCAGCTCGCGCGCGACGAGCGGGTCCGGCGCGGTCGCGCACACGTGCATGTCGGGCTGCGAGTTGATGATCTCGGTCATCAGGCTGCGCACGAGCGCCGAGTCGTCGACGCACAGCACCTTGATCTTCGGCGCGTGGGTGAGTGTCATGCTTCCTCCACGGTTCTCATGCGCGACGTGAACAGTTCCGCGCGCGGGCGCTTCACGTTCGACGCATTCGTCGTGAACAATTCCACGCGGGGCTTCGCGCCCGTCGCGTTCGACTGGAACAATTCGACCCGCGCACGCGCCTTCGCGAGCCGCTCGGCGCGTTCTTCGGGCGTGCGCTGCACGAGCGCCTGCTCGCGCTCGACCACGACCGGATCGTGCGCGGTCTTCAGCTTCTTGACCATCACCTGTCCGGAGCGCGGCATGAACGCGACCTTGCGCGGATGCGCGCCCTGCAAATCCTCGGCGACGATGCGAATCTTCTCCAGCGCGAGATAGCGCCTCACGAACTCCGAATTGCGATCGCCGATATTGATGGTCGTCATGCCCGCGAGCACCGCGCCGCCGCCGAAGACTTTCGCTTCGAAACGCTCGCGCCGGCCGCCGCGCTTGATGAGCTCGTTGATGAGCACTTCCATCGCGTAGGCGCCGTAGCGCATCGAGTCGGACGCGGCATGCGACGCGTCGGAGCCGTCGTCGGGCAACATGAAGTGATTCATTCCGCCGATGCCCGCCGTGCGGTCGTTGATGCACGCCGCCACGCACGAGCCGAGCACGGTCACGAGCACCATGTCCTCGCTCGTCATGTAGAACTCGTTGGGCAGGAGCTTCACGCCCGGCTTCTTGAAATGATTGTCGAAATAGAGGTTCGACGCGATCGGCAGTGCGCTCATGCCGCCTCTCCCGCGAGCGCGCGCGGCGGTTTGGCCGCCGCCTTCATGTCGCGCGACAGCTCATAAACGGTCTGGCCGCGCAGCCTGAACGCCTGCGACACATACGTGAAGTTCTCCGAATGGCCCGCGAACAACAGCGCGCCCGGCTTCATCAGCGGTTCGAAGCGCGACAGCACCTGGCCTTGCGTCGGCTTGTCGAAGTAGATCATCACGTTACGGCAGAAGATCACGTCGAACGGGCCTTTCACGTCGTAGCGCGCGTCCGTCAGATTGACGCGGCCGAAGTTCACCATCGCGCGCAATTCCGGGCGCACTTTCACGAGGCCCGCGTGCGCGCCGGTGCCCTTCAGAAAGAAGCGCTTGAGACGCTCGACCGGCAGCGCCTTCACCTGATCGAGCGAATACACGCCGGCTTCGGCCTTCGCGAGCACCTGGCTGTCGATGTCGCTCGCGAACACCGTGCACTGGCGCGCCGCGTGTTCGCCCAGCGCTTCGACGAGCGTCATCGCGATGGAATACGGCTCTTCGCCCGTGGACGCCGCCGAGCACCACACCGAAAACGGCTGCTGACGGCGCTTCACGAACTCCGCGAGAATCGGAAAGTGATGCGACTCGCGAAAGAACGCCGTGAGGTTCGTGGTCAGCGCGTTGACGAACGCTTCCCATTCGGCGTGGTCGTCGTTCGTTTCGAGCCGATCGAGATACTGCTTGAACGTATCGATGCCGCAGGCGCGCAGACGGCGCGCGAGGCGGCTGTACGCCATGTCGCGTTTGTGGTCCGACAGCGAGATGCCCGCGCGCCGGTGAATCAGCTCGCGAATGCGGGCGAAATCCGCCGCCGTGAATTCGAAATCGCGCTCGACGTCCGGACCGCGCACACTGCCGGCCAGCTCGATACGCGGGTTGCGCGTTGCCATCATGATGTTTCGTGCTTCCTTGACACCCTTAGCGGCGCCCGATGTGGCGCGTTCTTCGCGCTCGACCCTGCGGACTCGCGCATTCCGTGCGTTTCGGTGAAACGACGGCTATCGATCGTGATGCGCGATGCCTGCATGGCCGTGTTCGTCTTCGGATTCGGTTAGAAGGTTTCCCAGTCGCCGTCGTCGGCGGTGGTCGCCTTGGCGCGCGGCGCGGGCTTCGCGACGGCCGCCGGCTTGGCCGTCGGCTTGCTCGCTGCTGCCTTCGCTGATTCCTTCGCTGTTTCCTTATTAACGGCCGCTTCCGGCGCAACTTTTGGCGTCTCGACGGACTTCGCTTTCGATGCGTGCGCAACCGACGAAGGCTCGACACGCGCGGCCGGAGCAAGGCGCGCCGCCGCCGCCGATGCGCTCGCGCGCACCGGTGCGGCGCTTTCCAGGCGCCATTGCGCGACCACGCCCTTCAACTGGCGCGTCTGCTCTTCGAGCGAGGCCGCAGCCGCCGCCGCCTGCTCGACGAGCGCGGCGTTCTGCTGCGTCACGCTGTCCATCTGCGTGACGGCGCGGTTGACCTGCTCGATGCCGTCGGACTGCTCTTCCGACGCCGCGCTGATCTCGCCCATGATGTCGGTCACGCGGCGCACCGCCTGCACGATCTCGCCCATCGTCTGGCCGGCGCGCGCGACGAGTTCCGTGCCGCTGTCCACTTTCGCGGTCGAATCGCCGATCAGTGCCTTGATTTCCTTCGCCGCCGCCGCGCTGCGTTGCGCGAGCGAGCGCACTTCGCCCGCGACCACCGCGAAGCCGCGGCCTTCCTCGCCCGCGCGCGCCGCTTCGACGGCCGCGTTCAACGCGAGAATGTTGGTCTGGAACGCGATGCCTTCGATCACCCCGATGATGTCGACGACCTTGTTCGAGCTCGACGCGATGGCGTGCATCGTCTCCACGACCTGCTCGACGACTTCGCCGCCGCGCGACGCGATATCCGACGCGTTCACCGCGAGCTGGCTCGCCTGGCGCGCGTTGTCGGCGTTCTGCTTCACGGTGCTCGTCAGCTCTTCCATGCTCGACGCCGTTTCCTGCAGCGACGCCGCCTGCTCTTCCGTGCGCTGCGACAGATCCGTGTTGCCGCTCGCGATTTCACGCGCGCCGACATCGATCGATTCCGCGCCGCGATGCACCGAGCCGACCATCGCGGTCAGGTTGGCGCGCATGCGCTCGATGCCCGCGAACAGGCGGCCGATTTCGTTGGTCCTGTCGGTGTGCGCGGACTGCGTGAGATCGCCGCGCGAGATGCGGTCGAAGTGATCGACGGCATCGTTGATCGGCTTCACGATCAGGCTGGAGAGCGTCATGTGCGTGCCGATCAACATCAGCACCGCGAGCACGAGCACCGCGCCGATCGTCATGTTGAGCGCCGCGATATGCGAGGCCGTGCTCGCGCGCGAACGCTCCGCGTGCTCCTGATGCGAGGCCACCGCCGCCGTCACGGCCTGATCGAACGAGACGAACATCGGGCTGATCTTCGTGTCGGCGATCGCGTGATACGCAGCCATGTCGTTCGCGCGGATCGCGGCGAACTCCGGCTCCACGCCGGTCTTCACGAGCGCGTCGCGCTGGGCGACGAGCGTGTCGAGCGTTTCCTTCGGCAGCGTCGGCTTCGGCGTGTCGAGATAGAGCTTCCAGTTTTCGTTGCTCTTGTCGAGCAGATACTGGCCGCGATCGATCGCCTTCTTCGCTTCTTCCGTGCTGCCCGCTTCGGTGAGCGAGCGCACGCGGTCGAGCGTGACGCGCGAGCGCAGCAGATACGACGACGTTTCCGAGAGCGCGCGCATCGCGACCAGGTCTTCCTGCGCGAGCGACGCCAGCGACGCGCCGGCGGAATTGAGCCCGGCGAGCGCGAGCCCGCCGATCAGCGCCGCGCATCCGGTGAACAGCAGGGCGACGAGCGTGAGCGTCGTGCGGATCGACAACTTCTTCAGCATGGCTTCTTTCTCGCTTCGCTCGTTATGCGGCGACGGAGTCGATCAACTCCATCTCGCGGCTCGTCATGAGCTTTTCGATGTCCATCAGGATCAGCATGCGGCCGTCGACGGTGCCGAGGCCCGTCAGATATTCCGTCGCGAGCGTGCCGCCGAATTCCGGCGCGGGCATCACCTGTTCCTGCGTGAGCGTGAGCACGTCGGAGACGCCATCGACCACCATGCCGACCACGCGATGCGCGACGTTCAAAATGATGACGACCGTCTGGTTGTCGTACTCGACGCGGCCCAGATTGAACTTGATGCGCATATCGACGATCGGCACGATGATGCCGCGCAGATTGATCACGCCCTTGATGAACGCGGGCGCGTTCGCGATACGTGTAACGTTGTCGTAGCCGCGAATTTCCTGCACTTTCAGGATGTCGATGCCGTATTCCTCGGCGCCGAGCGTGAACACGAGAAACTCTTGTCCGGCGGCTTCGGCGTGCTGTGCGTCACGTCGCGAAGGCGCCGCGGTATGAATCGTTTGGACGTCTGCCATGAAAGGCTCCTTCGGTGTTAGTGAGAGTGCGCGCCGTGCTGTGCGCGCGATTCGCGGTTGAGCGCGGCCACGTCGACGATCAGCGCGACGCTGCCGTCGCCCAGGATGGTCGCGGCGGAAATGCCGTGCACCTTGCGGTAATTCGTTTCGAGGTTCTTCACGACGACTTGCTGCTGGCCGACCAGTTCGTCGATCAGCATCGCGAAGCGGCGTCCTTCCGTCTGCATGATCGTGACGATGCCCTGCGTCGGCTCGGTGCGCGCGCCTTCGACGTCGAACACGCGATGCAGCGCGACGAGCGGCAGATATTCGCCGCGCACGCGCACGACGCGCTCGCCGTTCGCGACCGTGTAGATGTCTTCGGCGACCGGCTGCAGCGACTCCATCACGAAGTTCAGCGGCAGAATGAAGATCTCGTTGCCGACCTTCACCGACATGCCGTCGAGAATCGCGAGCGTGAGCGGCAGCACGATCTTCGTCGTCGTGCCCGCGCCCTGGCGCGACATGATTTCGACGTGGCCGCCCATCGACTGGATGTTGCGCTTCACCACGTCCATGCCGACGCCGCGGCCGGAAATGTCGGTGACCTGTTCGGCGGTCGAGAAGCCCGGCATGAAGATGAGTTGCCAGACTTCTTCGTCGCTCATCGATTCGGAAACCTGCATGCCCTGCTTCTGCGCCTTCGCGAGAATCTTGTCGCGGCGCAGGCCCGCGCCGTCGTCGCTCACTTCGATCACGATGTTGCCGCCGTGATGCGCCGCCGACAGCACAAGCTGGCCGGTCGTCGACTTGCCCGCCGCGCGGCGCGCTTCCACGGTTTCGATGCCGTGATCGAGCGAATTGCGCACGAGGTGCGTGAGCGGATCGATGATGCGCTCGATCAGACTCTTGTCGAGCTCGGTCGCCTGACCGAACGTGACGAGTTCCACTTCCTTGCCGAGCTTGCCGGCGATATCGCGCACGAGGCGCGGGAAGCGGCTGAAAACATAATCCATCGGCATCATGCGGATGGACATGACGGCTTCTTGCAGATCGCGCGCGTTGCGTTCGAGCTGCGCCATGCCGTTGAAAAGACGGTCGTGCAGGGCGGGATCGAACGTGCTCGTGGTTTCCGCGAGCATCGCCTGCGTGATGACGAGTTCGCCCACCAGATTGATGAGCTGATCGACCTTCTCCACGCCGACGCGAATCGAGCTGCCTTCCGCCGATGCGGCCGCCTGCGGACGCGCTTTCTTGTCGGCGTCGCCGGATGCGGCTTTTTGTGTTTCGCGTGACGGTGCAGCGGCCGGTTCTCCGGCCGCTGCCGTCGTTTCTTGTGTGATGGCCGCGGATGCAGGCGCGACTTCGGCCTGCGATTGCTTCGGCTCTTCGTGTAGCGCGGGTTGCACTGCCGGTACTGCTGGCGCTGCTTCGGCGGATTGCGCCGCCGCGTCGCCACGGCCGATCGCGATCTGCTTTTCATCGATCACGAAACAGCACACGGCGACGATATCGTCGGCCGGGACGTCCGAGTCGAGCCAAACCACGTACTCGGCGTCCGTCTTCTTTTCTCCGACGATGCTTCCCAGATTCCCCAGCTCCTCGGTCAGAGTCGCCAGGTCCTTCTCGCCCACCCCCCGTAGCGTAATTTTCAGGTGGGGTCCTGCTTCCGCCGCCGGCGCGCCGGCGGCGGTTCCTGCATTCAGACTTCCATCGGTGAGTTCGAACGCGCCGTCCCAGTTGCCGTCGTCCTCGATCGCGTCCGCTGCCTGCGCGATCACATGCGCGGGCGGCGCGTTCGGGCCTTCGTAGGCGGGCGCGACGTTCACCTTCGCCGCGTTGCTGTCCGTGCCCGGCAGCGCGGGCGGCTCGATCTGACTCGCCGGGCCGCCTTCGGCCTGCTCGTTCTTCAGGCGTTCGAGCTTCGCGCAGATCGCCGCGGCGGCGGCCGCATCCGGCTCCGCGCTCGCGCGATACGCGGCAAGCTGATCCGAGAGCACGTCCTTCGTCGCGAGAAACGTGTCGATCATGTCGCGGCGCAGGACGAGTTCGTTGTTGCGCGCGCGGTCCAGCAGCGATTCGAGGATGTGCGTCGTTTCGGTGAGCGCGGTGAAGCCGAACGTCGCCGCGCCGCCCTTGATCGAGTGCGCCGCGCGAAAGATCGCCGCGAGGTCTTCCGGATCGGGATTCGCGATGTCCAGAACGAGCAGCAGTTGCTCCATCTGCGCGAGCAGTTCATCCGCTTCGTCGAAGAAGGTTTGATAGAACTGGGTAATGTCGAGTGTCATGCTTGAGTCACCGTCGGCGCGTAGGTGCGCGGGTTGTCTTTTGCTGTGGCTTTCGCTTCAGTGCTGCGTGTCTTCCGAGAGCGCGGCGACCAGTTCGGTCAGCAGGTCCGGATCGAGCGGCTTCTCGATCCAGCCTGTCGCGCCCGCCGAGCGCGCCGCGTCCTTGAACGGCTCGCCGCCTTCGGTCGTGAGGACCAGGATCGGCGTCGCCCGGTAGGCGTGGTTCGCGCGCAGCGCCACGATCAGATCGAGCCCGCTTCTGCCCGGCATGTGCTGGTCGGTCAGAACCAGATCGAAGCGCTCCGCGAGCGCCCATTCCAGCCCTTCGTCGCCGTCCGACGCGACGGTCACTTCGTAACCCGCCGTCGCCAGCGTCGCCGAGAGGATTTGCCGCATCGCGGCTGAATCGTCGATTGCCAGAATGTTCTTGATCATGTTTGTCTCTTGCCGTGATGACGGTCGAAACGTGTCGAGTCTTGAGCCTGTTTTTCGAGCAATTTGCTCAGTGCGCCGCGGGTTTTGCCGCGATGCCGGGGATAAGCTGGCCGAGCGCCGTCGCCGGCGCGCCGTCCGCGTCCGTGCCGTTGTCGAGCGTCGCGCCCGGCGAGCCGTCGTCGCGCAGCATCGACATTTCCGTCTTGCGGTTGAGCACGATGACGCTGATGCGCCGGTTCTCCGGATCGAGCGGATCTTTCTTGTTCAGGTTTTGCGTCGACGCGAGTCCGAGCACGCGCATCACCTTCACTTCGTCCATGCCGCCCGAGACCAGCTCGCGCCGCGACGCGTTCGCGCGGTCCGCCGACAGTTCCCAGTTGCTATAGCCTTTCTCGCCGCCCGCGTACTTCACGGCGTCGGTGTGCCCCTGAACGACGATGCGGTTCGGCACGTCGTTCAGCGTTTTGCCGATCTCGCGCAGGATGTCGCGCATATAGGGCTGCACGGCGTCGCTGGAGAGCGCGAACATCGGGCGCTTCTGCGTATCGACGATTTCGATGCGCAAGCCCTGCTGCGTCGACTCGATGCGGATCTGCTGCTTGAACTGGCGCAGCGTCGGATTGGCTTCGATCGCGGCCATGAGCTTGACCTGAAGATCGTGCAGGCGCACTTGCTCGCGCCGTTCGAGCTCGCCTTGCGCGGCCTTGAGCAGTTCCTCGTCGGTGTCGGACGAGGCGCGCTGGGCGAGCTGCGTGCTGCCGTCGGATTTGCGCGACGCGCCCGCTACGTTGCTGGAGATGTCGCGCCCGCCGCCGGTGAGGATGCTGTTGTCCATGCCGACGGACTTGCCGCCGACCATCGCCGCCTTGAGCGGCATCTGGAAATACTCCGCGATCCCGCGCCGCTGGACCGGCGAGGTCGAAGAAAGCAGCCACATCAGCAGGAAGAACGCCATCATCGCGGTCATGAAGTCCGCGTAGGCGAGCTTCCACGCGCCGCCGTGATGGCCTTTCTTGCCGGCGACCACGCGCTTGATGAAAATCGGGCGACCGGAATCGTTGCTCATCGCTGTGCTCCGGTCACTTCGACTTGACCCGGCGCACGTGTTCTTCCAGTTCGGAGAACGACGGACGTTCCGTCGAGAACAGCACCTTGCGGCCGAATTCCACCGCGATCGCGGGCGCGTAGCCGTTCAGGCTCGCGAGAATCGTCACCTTGATGCACTGGAACATCTTGGTCTGCTCCGCGACGCGCTGTTCCGCGACGTTCGCGAGCGGCCCGATGAAACCGTACGAAAGAAGAATGCCGAGGAAGGTGCCGACGAGCGCCTGCGCGATCATCTCGCCGAGAATCGCGGGCGGCTGATCGGCGGAGGCCATCGTATGCACGACGCCCATCACCGCCGCGACGATGCCGAACGCGGGCATCGCGTCGCCGACCTTGGTCAGCGCGTGCGCGGGCGCTTCGCCCTCGACGTGATGCGTTTCGATTTCCTCGTCCATGAGGCTTTCGATTTCGAACGCGTTCATATTGCCGCTGACCATGAGGCGCAGATAATCCGTCAGAAACTCGACGATGTGATGATCGTCGAGAATCTTGGGGTACTGGCTGAAGACCGGGCTCTTCGCGGGATCTTCGATATCCGCTTCGAGCGCGAGCGTGCCTTCCTTGCGCGCCTTCGCGAGCAGCACGTAAAGGAGGCCCATCAGCTCCATGTACATGGTCTTGTCGTACTTCGCGCCCTTGAAGAGCGTCGGCAGGACCTGAATGGTCGCCTTGATGGTCTTGACGTTATTGCCGAGGATGAACGCGCCGACACCCGCGCCCGCGATCATCAGAATCTCGACCGGCTGCATGAGCGCGCCAAGGTGCCCGCCTTCGAGCGCGTAACCGCCGAATACGGACAGCAATGTCACGAGCGATCCAACGAAAATCAGCACAGTCGAGTCCTCAAGTTTGATGCGGGATGACCGCCTTGAGTGGGTTTACGGCAATGGCCGGGGGAATCTTGAGCGGCGGAATGCGGGGGGACGTGGACCGGTCGGCTGTCCGTGCGAACGCGCGACGGGGACGGAGCTTTGTCACGAAGGAACGAAAGAGCAGAGATGGTTTATTACAAACATATTATTAAACAGTGCTTACTATCGTTGTTACAATTAACTGACACGATTATTTTCAGCTAGAACCATTCCTAATTTGCGAGTGGCGCGTCCGCATGTCAGACACGACTTTCTCACGAGAAAGGAATCGAGGTCTGGCTCATTTTCGTGTCATTTCTAAATAATGATTTGAACTCAAAATGAAATCACGAAAACTTGGCATCACGCAGTTAATAAGATTGTGCTGTATTATTCCTGCACTTCTCATCGCTGCCTGTGGCGGTTCAAACGACGGTGGCGTGGGCGACACTGCTACCGCAAAATCCGCGCAAAACGGTTCAGCTCAGGCGGTCGCACATAATCTCCAGGGTTATCCGGCGATGTCCGAGCGTTGGCCAGGGGGAATTGATTCCGTGGTGGAATCTACGACGTCACCGTATTATCACGATCCAGAATCTTCCCTCTGGTTCGTCCGACAATATGGTAGTAAAGATCACCCGGAGATTCACGTCTGCTGGGAAATGGGCGCAGACGAATTCGCGCAAAGTGCCACTAAACGTGAAATCGTGAGGAACGTGATCGCGACTACCTGGGATCCCATCGTCACGGACCACGACGATGGATTCTATACGACTATTAACCCCATCTTCCGCCGTTGGACCCGTTGCGACGAAGTTTCCCCATTACCTCGCAATTTGGTCCGGATTCGGGTTGCAGATGAAATTCCGCATACTACCGGCCTCGGAAAAAGCCTGAACAATAAAGTTGGCGGTGTCACGCTGAACTTCACTTTTGATTCAATGAAGAACGGTG
>NZ_OGTP01000065.1 GCF_900258035.1 Caballeronia novacaledonica
ATTCTCGTTACTCCCTCTTTGCCACGGCTTTTGCGGTTCGCAGAAGTACACCTGCATATCTGTGGCCACCGTGAACTGCACGTGAGCTGCCATCTCCGTGCCACGATCCCATGTCAACGAGCGCTTCAATTGCGCAGGAAGCTTGCGCACCTGCTTGATCAGCGCCTCAGTGACGCTGTGCGTGTCTTTGCCCGGCGTCTTCACCAGCATCACATAGCGTGAGTGACGCTCCACCAGCGTAGCAATGTGCGTGCTGATTGAACCGGCAAGCAAGTCGCCTTCCCAATGCCCTGGCACGGCGCGATCCTCGGCCTCTGCCGGGCGTTCGCTGATCGGCACCGCATCGATGATCGTGCCGCGATTCTGACCCCGCTTCGAGGCGCACTTCGCACGACGCACCGCGCGCCTCGTGCGTAACTCACTGATCAATTCCTTCTTCAGCGCTCCACGCGTCTGGATAAACAGCGTCCGATAGATCGTTTCGTGCGAAATGTGCATCTCCTTGCGTTGCGGGTATCGCCTCTTGAGCCAGCCCGAGATCTGCGCAGGCGACCATTGTAGGCGCAGCCCTCGCGCGACCTGCCTACATAAGCGCGCATTGCCCGCCAGCGCGCATTGTTTCGGCCGCAACGCGCGCCTCCAGGCCAACTCATCGGCCGCATGCGCGCGATACTTCTCGCGCCCTCCATTGCGGCTCACTTCACGACTGATGCTCGATTTGCTTCGCCCCAACTGCGCTGCAATCGACCCATACGATTGATTCTGGCTCAATGCTCGCGAGATCGCTTCACGCTCGCATATGCTCAAGGCACGCGCTGCGCGCTTGCGCTGCGCCGGCGCGATCCCGCCATGTTTGGCGATGTGCCGGTGCGTTGAGCCGACATCCCGCTGTAATGCCCGCGCAATCCCACTGACGCT
>NZ_OGTP01000033.1 GCF_900258035.1 Caballeronia novacaledonica
TCTGGCTGTCTGTGAACTTCGACTTCTTCATTGCGTAGAACTCCCTTTGCTGGAAATTCTACTTCTGATCCCGCTTACTGGACGGGCGGATTACCATGCGACGGACGCGATCGCCTGAAGAGCGCTCGTTCTATGAAGGTGAAGCGCTGCGTGGCGGGTGGAGCGTGAGACAACTCGAACGCCAGATCGGCAGCCAGTTTTACACACGCACGTTGATGTCCAAGGATAAGCGCGCAATGCTCGAAAAGGGCGTCGTCGCAAATCCGGGCGACACAATGAAGCCTGAAGAAGCGATCAAGGACCCTTATGTTCTTGAGTTCCTTGACCTGAAGGATGAGTATTCGGAAAGCGACCTCGAAGACGCCCTGATCCACCGGCTCGAGGATTTCTTGCTTGAGCTGGGTGGCGATTTCACATTTGTAGGGCGGCAGCGAAGGTTGCGCATCGGCGACAGCTGGTTTCGCGTAGACCTGCTCTTTTTTCATCGACGACTGCGCTGTCTCGTGATCATCGATCTCAAACTGACCGAGCTGAATCATGCAGATGTCGGTCAGATGCATATGTACTGCAATTACGCGAAGGAACACTGGACACTGCCCGGCGAGAACCCGCCGGTCGGCCTGATTCTGTGTGCAAGAACCAACGAGGCGATCGCACGCTATGCGCTCGACGGCCTGCCCAACAAGGTGCTGGCTGCGGAGTACCACACGGTCCTTCCTGACGAAAAATTGCTTGCAGAGGAATTGGCGAAAACTCGTCGCGAATGGGAAGCGCAACATCCCGTCCTGCCAGACGGAAGCGTGCGCTTGCGCGATTGAGAGACCGGGAAGCCAAGTCGTGATTTGCTCGTTACTCTCCAACGCATTAGTCTTCGGTCGGCTTGTCGGCCTTTGCCGTCATTCGAGCATCGGCATTGGTCAGGCGGCTGACCGCCGCTTTCCGGCCGTTCGCACGTCAGCCTGTCTCGAATGACCGGTCACGCCGTCCGTCAATGCGAACTCGCGACCCTAAGCGGACTATTGACCCGGGGAGAGACGAGTGACTCTTGATGGAACAGTACCGGACATCCGCACGAAAACGACCGCGACGGCGCATGCAATCGTGTAATGACCAGACGATGACGATTGCAGATGACGCTGATGACGGGGACGTTATTCACGCGCAGTGCCGCTATTGCGGCGGGCGTAATAAGTAGTTTGCCGAGATGAAACAAGGGTTTGAGGCGCGTGGCCTGATTTATGATCGGATTCTCCTGAAGATGGGCGAGCACGCCCCTCCGGGAGCGAGCCGGATGCGTGCTGACGAGAAAGGCAAGGGAGCCGGCAACATACGCCGGCGCGCAGGTGGATCTAGGACGTGTTACGGCTTGCGGTTGCCTAAAGCCGGTGGCATGGGCCTGCCAAGTGAGGCGAGAAGCATCCCAGCATTGGTGTAAAGCGCAGGCAGAATGCCTGCAGCACCGGGCATCGACGCAAGCGAATGGGCCAGTTCGTGCCTGAGGTATACCGTAGTGCCATGGCCGTCCTTCGACTACGAATCGGAGCGGTACATGGAAGCGTTTCGCGCCGTGTCACTGCAGACTGTCGAACATCCTATCGCCCTGCATCGCGTGGTCAGAACTAGGCGCAGTCCTCTCATTGGTGGTCGAGAGAAGCATGTCATCAATCTGCGCATACCGAAGTACGTTGCCGACGCTGACGATCCGGAACACGGTATCAGTGTAGAGGCGAGTATCTGGACCCGACATGCGGACTGGTTCGACGACATCGCCGAAGGGGACGAGTTCGTCGTTCTGGGCATGTGGAAGGCGGAGGTCGGACAGGTGCAATGGCCTCTCCTGTCGGACTCGGTTTGAAGTTTCCGCAACACACGAATGACACCAGTTTCATCAGATCGCAACGGCTTGGTGGATCAAGCCGGCATAACGTCTTGAAAATCGCTCGCTGGTCCGAGTTTTCTCTTCTATAGTTTCGAACTAGCGCTATTTTTGATCCGGTCGGGAGTACGGGGGCGGAACATGCAGGACGCGAGCATCGTTGGCGCGGGCAACTCGGTCGTGCAGATCGTGGGCGACGGCAACACCGTCACGGCGGGTTGTCCGCATCTAACGCTCACGCGCTACGTCGCGCGGCGGCAGATTCGGCAGGATCTGGATCGACTCAGTCCGTACACGCGCTCGACGCCGCTGCTCGGTCGGGAGATGGAACTGGCCAGTTTGCATACGTTCCTGAATGATTTGCGCGCGATGTCGGCCCGCGTCCTCATCGGCGGCGGGGGTAGCGGCAAGACCCGGCTCGCGCTGGAGTTGTGCGAGCAGGCGAGCAGCGACGGCTGGAATGCGGGCTTTGTCACGCGCACGGAGCTGCATCGGTTCTTCGGTCAGCAAAATCTCAGCGACTGGGGTTGGCAGAATCCGACGCTGATCGTGGTGGACTACGCGGCTGAACACGCTGAGCTATTGAGCAAGTGGCTCGATGAGCTCACTGACCGTGCGGTGCCGCCAAAACACGTGCTGCGACTGCTGCTGCTCGAACGCCACGCGACTACCGAGACGGGCTGGTGGACTACGGTATTCGCCTCGGGCGGGTGGGGCGTGACCAGCAAGCGTGCGTTGCTGGACCCATCTGAGCCAGTATCGATTCGGCCGATCACGAGGGTCGGTGACCGCCTAGCATTACTCGACAACATGCTGGCGCAGGCGAGTCCGGATCGGTTGATCGACCTGCCGATGCATGACGACGCCTTTCGCGACAAGCTGATGCAACTCGCGTGGGGCGGCGATCCACTGTTCCTGATGATGGGCGCGTTCGAAATGATCAAGGTCGGTCACGCGAGTGCGCTGGCGCTCGGACGGATCGATCTTGCCGATGCGCTCGCCAAGCGCGAGATTGATCGGTTGCAGCAATTGGCGCAGCCACGCTCGCTCGATCCGGCTTTGGTGCAACATCTAGCTGCCTGCGTCACGCTCGCGCAGGGCATGAGCCGCGAGGACTTTGAGCGCTTTGCGTCGAGCGAGAAAGCCGCCATCAACCGCCCCAGCGGCGGCGACCCTGCCGTGCTGGCCGACCTGTTGGAACTAGCGCTGCCGCGCATCAATGGCATTGCACCCCTGCTGCCCGACTTGATTGGCGAAGCGCTGGTCATGCGTACGATGCGGCAAGACGCAGGGGCATTGGCCGTGCTGCGTTGTCATGCGGCCTTCGGCCGGCCGGTGACCGAGTCGGTTATCCGCTGCGCACAGGACTTCGCGCAGCACTCGCGCGCTCCACTTCATTGGCTCGAAGGCATCATCGACGCGCTTGGCGAAAACTGCACTGAGCTCGCCGCGCTAGACGCGAGCCTGCCGATGGATAGCGTGGTTCTGCGAGATGTGAATCTGCGCGTGGCCGAACGGGTGCACGCGCTGTGCACAGCGGGGGAGGAGGCGTTGCCATACCGGCGCGCTGCTTCGTTAAGTGGGCTGGCCATCAGGCTAGCGTTGGTGGGGCAGCGCGAGCGCGCCTTGCAGGCAGCGCATGAAGAGGTCGAGCTCTACCGCGCGCTCGCCGCCGAGCACCCCGACGCGTTTCGGCCGGATCTAGCGCTGTCGCTGAACAACCTTGCCAATCGGCTCAGTGAGTTGGGGCGGCAAGAGCCCGCCTTGCCGATCGCGCAGGAAGCGTTCGAACTCTATCGGGAGCTCGCTACCGAGCGCCCCGACGTGTTCGGGCCGGATCTGGCGATGTCGCTGAACAACTTGGCCAACCGGCTCAGTGAGCTTGGGCGGCACGAGCCCGCCTTGCCGGTTGCTCAGGAAGCGGTCGCGCTCTATCGGAAGTTCGCCGCCCAGCGTCTCGACATGTTCGGGTCGGATCTGGCGATGTCGCTGAACAACCTTGCCCTCAGGCTCAATGGGCTAGGGAGGCACGAGCCCGCTGTGCCGATCGCGCGGGAAGCGGTCGAGCTCTATCGCGTGCTCGCCGCCGAGCGCCCCGACGTGTTCGGGTCGGATCTGGCGATGTCGCTGAACAACCTTGCCCTCGGGCTCATTCAGCTGGGGCAGCACGAGCCCGCCTTGCAGACCGCGCAGCAAGCGGCCGAGCTTTACCGCACGCTCGCCACCGAGCGGCCCGAGGTGTTCCGGCCGGCTCTGGCGACCTCACTGTTCGTATTGTCGCTTGAGACCCGTGAGGTTTATGACGCTGTGTCCGCATTGCCGGTTGCCCGTGAAGCCGTTGCCACCCTTGCGCCCGCGCTTTTGCACCTGCCAGATGCTCATGCGCGCTTGATGGGGGCGCTGCTCGACTACTATCTTCAGCTCTGTGAGTCTTCCGGGCGAGGACCCGACGCTGAGCTTATCGCACCGCTAATGCCGTACTTCACTGACGAGGAGTAAATCATGTTAGATGCCACAACTCTAACCGCGCTCTCTTCATCGGCCGTCGGGCTGCTGACACCGCTGCTCAAGAAAGCCGTTGAAAAAGGTGCTGAGGAGCTTGGCAAGTCTTCAGCGAGCACGCTGTTCGATAGCCTCAAGCAGCGGCTGAGCCGCCAAGGGGCGAAGGAAGCACTGGATGATTTGGCCGAGCAACCCGATAACCCTGATGCGCAGGGCGCCTTGAAGATGCAACTGCGCAAGGCGCTCCTGGAAGACTCAGAGCTCGTCTCGTTCCTGAAGCAGTGGATAAGCGAATCGCAGACTGCGACGGGCATCAGCCAGAGTGCAAACGTATCGGGTAACGACAACAAGGTCGCTCAGATCGGCGGCTCCGGCAACACGGTGAGCCAGTAGATCAAGCCGAAGGGGCGATGATGCGGCAGGACGCGAGCATCGCTTCGATCGCGGGTGCCCCGAAGCCTGATTTCGTCAACAATGCGGGGAAGTGTTGCGCTCCAACACTTCCCCGCCACGGATTTTTGTCCGGTTTTCGGCGGGGTAGCAGCGAGACAGGACCGAGTGCGCCACTCATTAAGAAAAATCAGATATCCGGCCCGTGCTATTTGAGGGAATCCAAACGGTTCCCTTGCATTTCGCCTTCTTGCTACCTATCTTTGGAGTGAAACGGAAAAGGGCATCAAACGGCATTACCAAGTTTTTAAGCCGGACTCGATACAGTCATTGCGAGAACGGTTTCTGCGCAAGGGAGAATGCCGATGGGAGATGCTGCTTCCAGTGTCATCGTGCTGCCCAAAGGCGGCGGTGCCTTGCACGATATTGGTGAAAAGTTCTCGCCTGATCTCCATACAGGTACCGGCAATTTTACGGTTCCGATCGCTGTCCCTCCGGGACGCAACGGCCTTCAACCTCAACTGAACCTGGTCTACAGCACAGGTCATGGCAACGGCCCATACGGGCTCGGCTGGAATCTGGAGATACCCGGTGTTGTCCGCAAGACTTCCAGGCGTGTACCTCGTTACGATGACTCAAAAGACGTTTTCATCCTGTCCGGGGCGGAAGACCTGGTTCAGGTGAGCAAGGACGGAGCAACTGCCTTCTATCGTCCCCGTACCGAAGGCTTGTTCGCAGAGATTTTCTACCACCACGACGTAGTCAACGCTTATTGGAAAGTCAGGAGCAGAGACGGTCTAGTGAGTTTTTACGGCACCGAGGCATCGCTCGGTCACGACCCGGCGGTTATCGCGCATCCATCTGTCCGCAAGGATGTCTTTGCCTGGAAGCTCACGCGTACCGAGGATCCGTTCGGCAACCGCATTGAATACGATTACGAGCGCGATAGCGGCCAGGAAGGACCGCATCAATGGGATCAGAATTACCTGAACCAAATCCGCTATGCAGATTATCTGGATGGCGGCGTGCGCAAATTCCTGGTCTCAGTGACGTTCGAGTACGAAGAACGCGTCAAACTTGATCCATTTTCCGAATATCGATCCGGCTTCGAGATCCGCACCCGCAAACGATGCGTCCGCATTGTCGTTCGCACCCATGCCGGAACGGATCGGGACGTCCGATCCTACGATTTCATCTATCTCGATCAGCGCCCGGAACTCAGTGCCGCGCTCCCCATAAATGGGGTTTCCCTGCTCTCTCTTGTTAAGGTCACCGGGCACGACGACGCCAGGACGGAAATGCTGCCGCCGCTCGAATTTAAGTACACCCGTTTCGAGCCAGAAAAACGCGGATTCTTCCCCCTCCAGGGATTAGACTTACCGGCACAATCGCTGGCAAATCCCGATCTTGAGCTTGTAGACCTCTTCGGCAACGGGCTGCCCGATTTCGTCCAGATGAATGGGACGATGCGCTATTGGCGCAATCTCGGTAATGGCCGCTTCGACTTGCCGCGGTTCATGCACGACGCGCCCGCCGGCGTCGCGCTGGCCGACTCCGGTGTGCAATTGATCGATGCAAACGGCGACGGTCGCACCGATCTTCTGGTTACCTCTCCCTCGCAGTCTGGATACTTTCCGCTCCGCTTCGGCGGCCAGTGGGATCGAAGATCCTTCCAGCGTTTTCGACAAGGGCCCAGCTTCAATCTCGAAGATCCCGAGGTCAAGCTCGTCGATCTGGACGGCGATGGCGTTACCGATGCGATACGCTCGGGGAGTCGTCTGGAATGCTTTTTTAACGACCCAATAGAAGGCTGGAAGAATACGCGCTGGGTGGAACGACAATCGCTCGAAATATTCCCCGACGTCAACTTCTCCGATCCGCACGTCAAATGGGCTGACATGACGGGTGACGCCCTTCAGGATATCGTCCTGGTCCACGACGGTAGCGTCGATTACTGGCCCAACCTGGGCTATGGAAACTGGGGGAAACGGCTCCGTATGGAGAATAGTCCGCGGTTTCCCAATGGCTACGACCCCAAACGCGTCCTGATCGGCGATGTGGACGGAGACGGCTTGGCGGACATGGTCTACGTCGGAGATACCGAGATCATTTTATGGATCAACCAAAGTGGCAACCGGTGGTCCGATGCGATTACCATTTCAGGTACGCCCCGGGTCTCCAATTTGGATGCCGTACGCCTTGTCGACATTCTCGGCACGGGAATCAGTGGCGTGCTGTGGAGTCGCGACGCGAGTGGATCGACCCGCGATCACCTGTTCTTTCACGATTTCACACACGGCCTCAAGCCCTATCTCCTGGGCGAGATGGATAACCACATCGGCGCGGTGACGAAGGTCGAGTACGCATCTTCAATACGTTCCTATCTGGACGATCAGGAGCGCCCCGAAACACGATGGAAAACGAGCTTGCCATTCCCGGTTTATGTCGTTTCTCGCGTCGAAGTCATCGACTATTTTTCTAAAGGCAAGCTCAATACTGAATACCATTATCACAACGGCCACTGGGATGGCGCTGAATATGAGTTTCGCGGCTTCGGGATGGTGGAACAGCTTGATACCGAGTCTTTTCAAAAGTATGACAGCGACGGGCTTCATGGCGCAGCAGCCTTGTTCGCCAAAGTCGATCGGCAATACTTCTCTCCTCCCACATGCAGCAAAACGTGGTTTCACCAGGGACCGGTCGGAGACGAATTCGGCGACTGGCAGGAGCTCGATTGGTCGGACCAGTACTGGAAAGCGGATCCGCAACTCCTCAGGCACACGGAAACCGTCAACCAGTTCCTCAAGTGCTGGCCATTGACGCCCGATGGTCGCCGCGTCAAACGCGATGCGTTGCGCACTCTGCGTGGCAGCGTTCTACGTACCGAACTATATGCGCTCGATGGATCAGACCGGGAAGATCGCCCTTATACGGTATCTGAATCGAGCTATGGGTTGATCGAAATTGAGCCTCCGGCGGCCTTCGATACGCAACGCCTGCATGTGTTCTACCCGTATCAGACTGGTCACCGTGTCACCCAGTGGGAACGCGGCGACGACCCAATGACGCAGTTCTCCTTCACCCGTTACACCGACGATGCAGGCGCGTTTGACCGGTTTGGCAGAGCGCTCGCGCAAACGCAGATCGCATGTCCACGGGGCTGGCGCACGATGGACGACAAATCCGTCGATCCTTATTTGGCTACGCGTACACGCACCCTTTATGCGACGCCCAATGACGCCAAGACCTATATCCATAGCCGCGTCGCCAAGGCGACCACCTATGAAATTGCAAACACTTCCGGCAAAGCCGTCACCGAACTGCCCGCCCTCAAGGATTCGAGCGGCGACTTGAAGCTGATCGGACAAACGCTCAACTATTACGACGGAAATGCCTTCGATGGCTTGCCGTCCGGTCAAATCGGCAGGTTTGGCGCCGCTACCCGGACGGAAGGCCTGGCTTTCACCGATGACATTCTGCAACAAGCCTATGGTACAGAGATCCCGCCATATCTGGAGCCTACCGGCAACCCCGCCTGGACATCCGAATATCCGGCGGAGTTCCGAACGCTCTTGCCCCAGCGAGCCGGATACATCTTCCACACCGGGAGCGCAGATCCCGCCGACCTAAAAGGCTATTTCATCATTTCCAACCGACGTCGCTTTGATTTTCAAACTGATCCATCCGGTGTGGGGCGCGGCCTGGTGCTGGAAACGCTGGATCCACTGCACGACGAGACGGTTGACCCAACCAGACACCGGACGCTCATCGCTTACGATGAGTATGAGCTTCTCCCAAAGCAGGTGACCGATGCCGCTGGCTTGACGTTGCAGGCCACTTACGATTACCGCGTTCTGCAACCAAGCGAGGTCACGGATCACAACGACAATAAGAGTCGCTTTACCTTTTCGCCGTTGGGGCTCCTCGAAAATACCTTTGTTTTAGGTAAGACACCCACCGAGGGTGATCAAGGCCGCCCCAGCGTGCGCATGGAGTATGGGTTTCTTGCCTACGATACCAGTCCCGCTGCAAACCGTCAGCCGGTCTTCGTCCGTTGCATCCGTCAGATACACCACGACACCGAAAGCGATGTCCCCCAGCCTGAGCGCGACGACACGATCACCACAGTCAAATACTCGGATGGTTTCGGGCGCTTACTGCAGACGCGTACCCAAGGTGAGGAAGTGCGGTTTGGCGATGTGCACTTCGGTGGCGGCGAAACCGTGCTCCCTGCAAACCAGGATGACGGTGCAGGTGGCGATGTACTCGGTCAGCGGAACGTGGACACCGCGAAACCGAATGTCGTTGTCAGCGGCTGGCAAATTTACGACAACAAAGGCCAGGTGGTCGCGAAATATGAGCCATTCTTTTCCGAAGGTTGGAAATACGGGAGTCCCGAAGACAGCCGATTGGGTCAAAAAGGAATGATGTTCTATGACCCGCGCGGCCATGTCACCCGTACTTTGAATCCCGATGGTTCGGAGCACCTGGCAATTTACGGCGTACCGGGCACCATCGCTGTGTCTGATCTGAACAACCCGGACAGATTCGAACCGACTCCCTGGGAAGCCTATACCTATGATGCCAACGACAACGCCGGACGTACCCATCCTGTGGAATCGGCAGCCTACCAACACCATTGGAACACTCCATCGAGCATCGTTGTTGATGCCTTGGGGCGCACGGTCAAAGCGGTCGAGCGCAACCGGGATGCGCCTGCGGGAGGCGCTCTTCCTCCGATCCAGGAATCGGTTACCTGCAGGACGTACGATATTCGCGGCAACGTCTTGACAATATTCGATGCGCTCGGGCGGAGAGCGTTCCATGACCACATCTACGATTACGCAAACCGCCAGCTCCGGATCGAGAGCATCGACGCCGGGATGCGGCAAACATTGATGGATGCGGCAGGAGGCTTGGTCGAGCAGCGCGACAGCAAGGGTGCCCTGATCCTGTCTGCATACGACAACTTGAACCGCCCAATCCGGTTGTGGTCACGGGACGGCGAAGGGCAGAAACTGGGCTTACGCGAGCGGCTCGAATACGGTGACGACGGCGGCCCGGGTCAACCTGCGGCAGACCGGGCAAACAACCGGGCTACGAATCGTTTGGGC
The DNA here is from genome assembly GCF_900258035.1 of Caballeronia novacaledonica. GTDB lineage: Bacteria > Pseudomonadota > Gammaproteobacteria > Burkholderiales > Burkholderiaceae > Caballeronia > Caballeronia novacaledonica. The sequence goes on from NZ_OGTP01000033.1 coordinate 9,883, forward strand.
CGGCTGTTGCATCACTATGACGAGGCGGGGCTCCTCACCTGCGAGTCATATGACTTCAAGGGTAACCTGCAGGAGAAGACACGGCGCGTCGTGAGCGACGTGGCAATCCTCGGGGTGTTCAGTGGTCCGCCGGTGGGATGGGAGGTTGAAGCCTTCCGCGTAGACTGGGATATCCCTGGCTCCGTACCCCTTGAGGACAACGCTTATGCTTCCGCCGTCAATTACGACGCGCTTAATCGTGCGAAAGTCTTGACTTATCCGGAGGATGTCGAAAGCAAGCGGCGAAAGCTCATTCCCCATTACAATCGCGCCGGAGTGCTAGATAGCGTAGCGCTGGACGGCAAAGCGTTCGTCGAACGCATTGCTTACAACGCCAAGCGCCAGCGTGTACAGATCGCTTATGGCAACGGCATCATGACCCGGCATGCATATGACGCAAGGACTTTCCGCCTGCTGCGCCTGTGCTCAGAGACTTTCAGCAAAACGGCGGATCTCACTTATCGCCAAACCAATCTTCCGCTCCAGGAATTCGCCTACCAGTATGACCTCGTTGGCAATATCCTCAGCATTCGAGACCGGACACCAGGCTGCGGTATCAACGGCTCCGCGGCGGGACTTGATGTCTTGGACCGCGAGTTCCAATATGACGCCTTCTATCGCTTGCGGTCGGCCACCGGCCGCGAGTGCGATCGCCCGCCGGATTTTCCTTGGGAAGGTGCACCGCGCTGCACCGATCTAACGAAAACGCGGAGCTATACCGAACTGTATCGATACGATGCGGTGGGCAATATCGAACAGATAAAGCATCTTGCAAACGGCGCCGGGTTTACTCGCGATCTCGTTCCAGTTTCTGGGAATAACCGACTGAGCAAGCTGAACGTTGGCGCGACCACCTTCGACTATCGATACGACGCTAATGGCAATACGACAGCGGAAACCGCCTCGCGCCATTTCGAATGGGACCATGCCGATCGGATACGGATCTTCTGCGTTCAGATGGCCGGCAGCGAACCGTCAGTGCATGCACATTATCTTTATGACGCGGGCGGACAGCGGGTTAAAAAGTTGGTGCGCAAGCAAGGCGGTCAGGTGGAAGTCACAGTTTATATCGACGGCGTCTTCGAACATCAACGCATCGTTAGAGGCGGCAATGTAGAGCAAAACAATACCCTGCATGTCATGGAAAATCAGAGCCGGATTGCACTGGTTCGGATTGGAAATCCGTTTGCTGGAGATACCACACCTGCAGTCAAGTATCAGGTGAGCGATCACCTGGGCAGCAGTAACCTAGTGATCGACGATTCTGGCAAGTTGGTTAATCGGGAGGAGTTTACGCCCTACGGCGAAACGAGCTTCGGGAACTTTGTACGCAAACAGTATCGGTTTGCGGGGAAGGAGCGGGATGAAGTGAGTGGGCTTTACTATTATGGAGCGCGGTACTACATGCCATGGATCGGCAGGTGGATGAGCTGTGATCCTGCTGGGACTGTTGATGGACTGAATCTATATAACTATGTGCGTTGCAACCCCCTTCGATTGGTCGATCGAGCGGGCACGCAGTCTTCCGACCAGCCGAAAAATTCCACGCAATATCAGTCGCAGAATATTCATGCGACAGGTAACGAGAATTGGGCTAAAGAGCGAAAGAAGCACACGGGAGACGCTAACAGAGCCTGGAGCAGCGCGGCTGACGCTGCGGCTAGTAAGCGTGGTGAACCTGCGCAGGGCAATACAAGTGTTACGGGAAAAGGGGTTGAGGCCCATCACCACGCCGATGTGCAGGCTTCTAAAGAGGCCGGCTTACACCCCGCTATAGCCGGGGAGCCAGAGCGGATGACGGCGGCATATTCTCGCAAAGATCCTGTGATCAAGGGGACGATCGGTGACAAACCGTTTGAAGGAGATACTTTTACTCCCCATAACACTTTCGCGCGAATGGATAAATATGAACAGGACAGGACGGTTGAGATCGCCGGCTTGAAGTCGAATACACCGGCGACAATTGTGGATGCTAGCGGAACGAGTAAGTTTCGCGTGCCTGCAACGAGTGACTATGCTGCAAGAGCAATGGAGAAGTGGGAGGCAGATGCCAGTCACCAACAATCTCCAACCGTCCTTTTACCAACCGCGTCAGGTAGAACGATCACGATGGCGGTCAGTCCTAAGCTTTATGGTACCGTCGTTGCAATGGAGACGCTTCTTAAAGTGGCACCAAAAAGCGTTGGAGTTGCATTCGCACGTGAGGGTATTCGCAATCTTGTGCCTGGCGCATCGGAGCTTGAAGACTTTTTGAGCCACTTTGGTAACCCCGCTGAGATCGCAACTGCACAAGCAGCCCTTCTTTACCTTCGTTCAGTCGCAATGGAATCGCTAACGGCCGCTGGGGTGAAACTTGCCACGATGAAGGCCGCGGTAACCGGAGCACTGACGTCGGTAGCTGAAGCACTATCGTCATTCGGCTCGCGGCTGACAACACCTGCTCCGTTTATTCCAACCAAGATATTAGATTCATTCCGCCCCCAAGGATCGTAAAGAGCAGACGACCACATAACATAATATTGCGCAACGATAATTTGGGCCCCGCGCGCTCAATGTTTCTCCATGGCGCTCGACGATGTTCGCAATGGAGGCTGTCAAAAGGATCTGGTAGTCGCCGAACGAACCGGCCACTAGTTGGCGCGAGTGACCATCGATATTCAGTTAGGCAATCCATGACAATTTACGTGCTTTCATTTCGTATGTCGTTCGCGATCGCGCGTCATGTCCTGGCGTGCCAGGCATATTTAGGAGCGACAGCATGTCGGCACAATTCATTGTCCGTGGAACCATCACCGACCAGCAACTTCATCCGCTCGCGGGCATGGTGGTGCGCGCGTTCGACAAGGATCTGCCGAGCCTTCGGAGTGACGAGTTGCTTGGCGTCGCTACAACGAATCAAGAAGGCGCGTACGAGATCCGCTTTGAGGAAGCGCGCTTTCGCGCCCACGAAGCGGGTCGTGCTGATGTTTACATCCAGGTGCTTGGAGCGGATGGCGCGGTGCTTGGCCGCTCCGACCCGCTGTTCAATCCGGACCGTGAAGTACGCGTCGACCTGATGGTCGAGGTTGCGGCCCCGAAGCGCCTGTCCGAGTATGAGCAACTGCTCACGCTGATCGGGCCGCTGATTGAGCCAGTCCCACTGGCCGATGTCACTGCGGAAGACATCACCTTCCTGTCCAGGGATGTCGACGCAGAGCGGGTGCGTATCGCGTGGCTCGCAGCTGCAGTGAATCTCGCCAGTCAGACGGGTGTTCCGGCTCCGGCATTCTACGGTTGGGCCCGCGCAGAGCAGCCGAATCCATCCGCTTGGCGCGATGTCGCTGACAGCCAGGACCGCTCCACGCTAGACAAGGCACTGCAGACCATCCTGAAGGATCTCGCGACCGTCTCGCGCGACCTGCTCGTTCGGGCGCTCCTCGCCTCGATTAGCGACAACATCATCCCTGCCATCGTGCGTAAGCAGCTCGACGAGATCGTTGCGAACGCCGTCCGCGCGTCGTTGACAGCGTATCAGGTGGTTGCACGTCTGTGCGAGGAGCAAAGCGGCGCGCCACTCACCGGTCGCGTGGTGCGTGTCCTGGACATGGAGTCGCCAGGGAAACCGGAAGAGATCGGCCGTGAAACGACGGACGCCCAAGGTCTCTTCGTAATCGAATTCCGGGCCGATAACGCGAATGACCAGGAGGCCGCGCGCCGTCTGCGATTGATGGTTCCCGACGAAGCGGGCAATGACTTCTGGTCGACCGAGCTACGGCTGGTCGCCAACCGCGCGGACATACTTGAGATCCGCATGCCTGCTCCTCCTAAGCCCGAGCGGGAGCAGCACACTCTCGAAAGACTCGTCGGGACCGCGCAGATTGAGGTCCCGGCTGATCTGCTGCAGTTCCTGGCTGGACGCGACATCCGAACACTGGGCGACATCCGGCGTGCTGGCGGTTTGCGGGAAATTGATGGCTTACCCGTCGCGCAGGACGCCGCCGCTGTACGCACGCTCGACGCCCATGCGGATCTTAGCCGTATTTCAGACGATGTAGTCGCCAACTCGAAGCTCATCGCAAGGGGATTCAGCAGCGTCGCTGACATTGCGCGCGCTCCGATGCAGGAGTTCGTCAGTGCCGTTCACGACGTTGTCGGGGACTTCCCTGCCGCCAGGATGCAGGTGGCTGCGAGCGCACAGACCGGCTTCCTCAAGCACGTTCTGACGGGCTTTTCCGCTGAACAGGCGAATGGTTTCCACATAGCCGGTCCTGACGGCGTGGACGCGGCTGTGGCGCTTCCCGAGCAATGCGGATGTGACGACTGCGAGGCTGCTGTCAGTCCGGCGGCGTACCTCGCAGATCTGGTGGGCTATGCTTCAACTCACCTGAAGGAGAGCGGTGCCGCAACGAACTTTGCGTATCTGACGAACACGTTCCATCAGCCGTTCGGCGATTTGCCGACGGATTGCGAGGCTGTTGGGCAGCTTCTCAGGCAGGTTCGCCTTTGCATCGAATCACTTCGGGCTTACACCGCTGCCCACCCGCTCGGGGCGGCCGACGCTTCGAAACTCGAATCTGCGACAGGTACTTATCTGCTGTCGGCTTATGAACTTATCCTCACGCGGTTCGGCACCTCGTATGAGGAGATCCGCCTTGCGCGAAGCGCATCGGATGATGAGCGCCACGCGCTTGCGGAACGGCTCGCCATTGATCTGACCGAGCCCCGTCCGGATCCTGTCGCTACGGAAGGTGACGAACTCGACCAGATGTTCCTGGACCCAAAGGCTGCGCTTGGTGATCCACACGCGATGACCGAGCTCGCGCTTGAGCGGCTGTTCGGGCTGGTCGATACGACGCGCGACGTGCTCTCCGACGGAGTGAAGATCGGCGACGGCGGCGCACCTCCCGTGCTCGCGCACTGGCGCTTCTCAGGTTTCATCTGGTCGCACAACACAGACGCAGAAGGCATGCTGCACCTCACGGTCAAAAACTTCATAACCAGCATGGTCGAGTCGCAGGTCGAAGTGTACCGGGACAGCGCACGCACGAGCCTGGTTGCAGCCGGAACGGCAAAAGTGCTCACTGGCGACCGCTCCGTGTGGCTGAGTCCGAGAAACGCGAGCGGGCTGTCCGGCGCAGTCACGGTCGCGGGCACCCTCGCGAACAACACGGCGATCTCCGTAGCACTGGTTCCGAACCTGCTGCGGTGGCGCCTGCGAAATCTGCGCACAATCTGGCGGGGTCAGGACTTCATCGTCGACATCTACTCGCCGGATTACCTGCCGGCGGACGACCGGCGACCAGTGCTGGAGCCGGACGTGATCGGTCCGGATGATTTTCGCCGGCCGGACGCCGCTTCGCCGCCATTTGCGCTGTGGCGCAAGCGCCGCCTGTGGGTCGACCAGCGACTGACAGACCTTGCCGCAAAGACGAAGACAGTCGTCGTAGACGGCGTCGCAATGACTGTTCCGAACCTCGATAAAGTGCTGGCGACCATGTTCGCGCCGATCGCCTATGACGCTACATCCATCACACCCTGGCTGGCCGCCACACCTGTCTCCGAGTTCAATGCCCTCGGTGATGTTCTCGAGCGCGGTTCGACTACAGACATCGTCGCTACGAAGGAACGCCTGGCACGAGATCTCAACGTTGAGCCGGACGCATTCGCGCTACTTCAACGCATCAGGGCAAAGCAGCGCCAATGGGAAGTCGATCCGAAGAGCGAGAAAGTGCAGGCGGACGAATGGAGCGATACATTTTCACTTCTGGTCAACGCGCAGAAGCGTCGCTTCTATGCCGCGTGGTTGGCGGAAGAGCAAGCGGCTTCGCTGCGTTTCGGACCAGAAGACTTCTGGCGCGCGCAACGCGAGCCGCCAGCCGGCGCATGGCCTCCGCTTCGCACGGTTGGGCATCCGCTGATTGATCCCGATGAGCTCAAGCTCACCGATCTGCCCGAGCTTACTGTCGGCAAGGAGTCGATTCAGCTTTGGCATTTACGTCACGATGCGCTCATTGCTGAGACCGCTGCAATCAGAACAGAGCGCGAGAACAATGGCTTCGACTCGATGCTTCGTCGCGCACTCGGACACCCGGCTCCAGGAGATCCGCTGCAGTACGATTTCGCGACGATCCGCACGGACCTCGCAAGCTCAGACGGGGCGGTCGTGGCGGCGGCTACCTCCAAGGTTGTCAACGACCTGTTTCTCACGGTCGAGCGCTTCAATCGTGTCATGACGATGAAGGACCAGGCCGCGCCGGCTTCGCCGCGAACGCCTACCGGTGCCGAGTGGAACGATCTGTACGCGTTGCTGACGACGGCGCACAAGGCGAAGCATCTCTACCCGCAGTGGGTCACGGAAGAAGAGACGACGGGAAGGTCGGCCGAGTATTGGCGGGCACTTAAGGCCGCACTTCCTCGTATGCGCGCGACCGCCGAACAAAGGTCGGTTTGGGAGCAGGGACTCGCGGCGAGAAGTCGACCCTCGATTGTCGACCCTGACCTGATGGACACAATCGCGTTCAATGGGCTGGGTGCGGAGGCTGCTTTCACGCTATGGCAGGTCCGGCATGACTGGGTAGCGAACACCATTGCAGACCTCGACGCGAAGCCAAAGACGCTTGCCGGATTCGATTCGATCGTCGAAGGCGCCCTTGCCACTCCGATGGCTGATCTGCTTGCGCTGGATACCAGCCGGGTCGCGGGCCAAGCGGTCCAGTGGCGGCTGGACCAGCTGTCGCTGAGCAACGCCGCCTTTGCATACCTGCTGAAAATCCGCGCATTGCTGGCGGCGGGCCAGCCCGTGATAGCGGACGAATGGGACGGCATTCACTCGATCCTGTTGCAGGTAATGAAGAGCCGCCTCACGGCACAGTGGCGTGATGAAGAGCGGCTCGCGGGTGTCATCCTTTCGCCGGACTTCTTTGTCGCACCCGATGCATTACCCGCGCAGCCCGCTGCTGCCGCTTTGCGTTGGCGCTTCGACCTCGACACCCGATTTAACTGGCTTGATACGCTGCAGGCCCGTGTGGACCAGGATCACAGCACCCTCGCCTCATACCAGGATGTTCTGAGCGCCGTTGAGGAAATTGTGCTTCCGACGCTACGCGACGCGCTCATAGTCGCAACCGGAGAGGGTGCCGATCTGGAAACGAAGGCTGCGTGGCTTACCGATCGACTGCTGATCGATGCTAAGGCAGGCGGTTGTCAGAAGACAACCCGCATCTCACAGGCCATTGAAACATTGCAAATACTGCTGTTTTCCGCGCGCAGCGGCCAGTCCACGGTGCTCCAGAACATGAAGCTCACGCTTGATGCACCGGATTTTGACGAAGAGTGGCGCTGGATCGGTTCTTATGCCACATGGCGAGCGGCAATGTTCGTCACCATGTATCCTGAAAATATCGCTGCTGGCAACCTGCGGCGACGGCAGACACCGGCCTTTCGCCGACTGGTCAAGTCCGTGCGCGACGCGCGCCAGCTTACCAGCGAACAGGCCTGCTCTCTGGCGGCCGAGTACGCGACTTACTACGAAGACATCGCCAGGCTGGCCATCGGCGCGACGGCGCAAGCCACCGTCACTCAGCGAAGCGGCAGCCAGTGCGTGCCCGGTGCGATCACACGCAAGCCGCTCGTCTTTCTGTTCGGACGCGGCGGGATATCCAACAGTCTTTACTGGTCCACCTTCGATCCAGCAGACACCAGCGGTTCCGCGCAGAGCTTCTGGGATACAGTGCCCGGAGTTTCAACTATCTCGAGTGTTAGCGGCATAGCGGTGTACGAACGCTCCCCGACCGAGCGGCATGTCTTTGTCTTCATCCGAACCGCCGACTACAAGCTGCAGTTCCTTACGTTCGATCTCGAAACCGGCAACTGGGATGGTCCAACCGATCTCGCACTGCCTCCGGGTGATCCGCGCTCAATCGAGGTAGTGGTCGACCAAAATGGCGATTTTTGGTACATGCCGAGGCTCGCTCTTCGCTCCGGTGGAGACGGTTCCATCTATTGCAGAGATTTCGCTCCGGATGGGAGCGGGTGGCAGGAAGGTGACTGGAAGATCTTTCGGCTTGATCCCTCGTTCTATGATTTGGGTGGGGGGAACGCCCTCAGTGGGGTCGATCGGCTCTATGCCATGCGTGACGGCTTTCTTATCTTTGGCAAAGGCGGACGATTCTGGGAGACAGCTCCGATGTCGTCTCCGGACGACTCGTTCGTCCTCCACCCTTACCCTTCCAGTACCGACAAGGGTTCTTTCGTCGGCGCGTTATATTGGGGTAAGGCAAAAAATGGGTGGAACCGCTACATAGTGATCAAGCAGGCAGATCATACAATGTACGAAGACTTCAATACACCAAAGCTGTCGGACGGGGCGTGGTCTCTAGACGGTCTTTCAGTCATCGCACCGAACTCTGGATACGTCGACTACTCATCGTACGCGTATCAACGTAGGAACGATTTCACCCTAATCGGGTTCAAAAGCGACGTGACGCGAGAGCAGGACGGGGTATACCTACGTCTGATCAGGCTGGAGGAGATTCTGTCAGACGCTCCGATAGTCTCGACGACGTATCGGATCGCGCCTCGCGTACTCTCTGTGGGTCAGTTTCTGATCCCGTCGCGAATCGAAGGCGCCGAGGCTGACGTCCGCCGAAACATGGTGAAGTTTGTTTTAACGGCCACCAGCGATAGCGCCACCAATCGCACCTACGTGGAAGAAGCATATTACTTTGTTCCAATGCTGCTTTGCGATGGATTGCAGCGCGCGGGCGAATACCGCGCAGCGCTCGATATGGTCCGCACCGTGCTGGACTACACCAGCCCGCCGGGACGACAGAAGATTTACTACGGCCTCGTTCAGGAAGAGTCGCTGCCGGAAGTCTACAAGCGCGGCACCGACTGGCTTCTCGATCCGCTTGATCCTCACGCCATTGCTGCCAGTCGGCGACTGACGTACACGCGATTCACGCTGCTGACCATCGCGAAGCTGCTTCGCGATTACGCAGACGATGAGTTTACTCGCGACACCGCTGAGAGCGTGCCGCGGGCGCGCACACTTTATCTTGCCGAGCTGGCGGTTCTCAGCCTCCCCGAGTTGCATCAGCAACTCGGAGGATGCGACGACCTGGTTGGCGAGATCGAGATTCCACTCGGACCCGCTGCGCCCATCAAGGCGTCGATCGGTATTGCCGCGCTGACCTCCGAACTGCGCCGATTCAGGGATGCCGGCTCACTCGCAGCGCTAGTCCCGAAGGTAAAATCGGTAATCGCGGAAGACTCCAGCTGGGACGACAAGCTTGCGAACGCGCGCAAGCTGGTGGAAGAAGCGACGGTTTCGCAGCCGTCCCCCTTGACGATCGCGAAGCTACTGGAAACCCATGAGGCGGCAAGCACCCGTGCTTACGCGGGTCTCCTGACTTCACGCATCGTCAGTGAGGCGGTGGAGGCGGTGGGCATGCAAGCCAGCGCGCAGTTGGCAGGAACCGTTGCCGCAGCGGCCGGGACAACGCCGTCAGCGCTCGAGACAAGCAAGGCGGAATTGCCCTGGCTGCGCAGAGGCCGGCCCTCCACTGCGGCAAACGATGTGGACTTCGTGCTTTCGCCCACACTCGACCCCATTGCGCCTAAGGACAGTCCATCGCTCGCGGGACTGTTTCGGCCGGGCCCACGTGTAGTTGTTCTCGCGCCCGGCCTTGTTGTCCCCGCCCCTGCGGCGCCCACATCTGTCCCAGTTCCGCTACTGCCGTCTAATCCGGTCAAGCCGACGGTGACTCCATCGCTCGCGTTCTGTGTGCCGCCCAATCCTGTCCTCACGGCCCTTCGACTACACGCCGAGCTGAATCTGTCCAAGATTCGCACTTGCCGGAACATTGCAGGCATGAAGCGCGAACTCGAGCCGTATGTCGCACCGACCGACACGGTGACGGGATTGCCGACCATCGGAGCAAACGGGCAGCTCGTCTTGTCGGGAACCAATGTCTTACGACCAACGATCTACCGCTACCCGACCTTGATCCAGCGCGCCAAAGACCTCGCCGGCACTTCCCAGCAGTTCGAATCCGCGATGTTAGCCGCCATCGAAAAAGGAGCTGCCGAAGCCTACACCGAGATGAAGGCTCGACAGGATCTCGAACTAGCGCAGGCTGGAGTGCAGCTTGAGGTGCTAAAGATCAAGCAGGCGAACGACGGTGTGACGCTTGCGTCCCTGCAGCAGCAACGTGCGCAAATCCAGCTCGCTCATTATCAGAAGCTGCTGGATGAGGGTCAGCTTGAACTCGAGAATGAGGCTATCGACCTGCTTCGCGACGTGGCTTCCCTGCAATCATCAGCCGCAGCACAAAGCGTCTTAGCGGCTGTGGCGTACAGCACAGCCGCTGGTGCTGCTGCCGCATCACCCGCGCCTGGCTCCGCCTCCAGCGCGGCGTCTGCCATCGGCAGCGCCTTCCAGGCTTTGGGCGGAGACTTGTCATCGCTCGCAAGCAGCCGTTCAACTCAAGCGCAGATTTCACTGACCCTTGCGAGTTTCGAACGTCGCAAGCAAGAGTGGGAATTCTCGGCCGCACTCGCCCGTCAGGACGTGGACATCGGCGGACAGCAGGTGACGCTGGCTAACGATACGGTGGAGATTGCAAAACAGGAGAAAGTGATCGCAGAGACGCGTAACACGCAGGCGAAAGACACAGTAGCTTTCCTTGCTAACAAATTCGCGAACGTGGAACTGTACGACTGGATGAGCGAGGTCCTTGAAGGCGTCTACAGTTACTTTCTGAAGCAGGCGACGTCCATTGCGCGCGTTGCCGAAGATCAGCTTGCCTTCGAAAGGCAGGAGCCAACGGCCGGCTTCATCCAGAGCGATTACTGGCAGGCTCCAGTCGACAGCATGCCGACCGACAATTTGCAGGCGGCACCGGTGGACCGGCGCGGGCTGACTGGTTCCGCACGACTGCTCCAGGATATCTACCGGCTTGACCAGTACGCCTTTGATACCAACAAGCTCAAGCTGCAGTTGTCGAAGACCGTATCGCTTGCGTTGAATGCGCCCACGGAATTCCAGCGGTTTCGTGAGACGGGTGTCATGACCTTTGCGACGCCGATGCTGATGTTCGATCGGGATTTTCCCGGCCACTACGTTCGCCTGATCCGTCGCGTGCGGGTGTCGGTGGTTGCACTGATTCCGCCTATAGACGGCATTCACGCGACGCTTTCGAGTGCAGGCGTATCTCGTGTGGTTACCGGGCCTGACATCTTCCAGACGGTTCCGGTTCGTCGGGATCCGGAGCAGGTTGCGCTCACGTCGCCGATGAACGCGAGTGGCGTATTCGACCTCGATGCGCAGAGTTCCAGCATGCTGATGCCGTTTGAAGGCTGCGGCGTCGACACGAACTGGGAATTGCGAATGCCTAAGGCGGCAAATTTTTTCGACTACCTGACGCTGGCAGACGTGCTGTTCACGATCGACTTTACTGCCCTGCCGAGCTCGGACTACGCTCAGCAGGTGATCCAGTCATTGCGTCAATCGACGAGCGGCGATCGTCCGTTTAGTTTCCGGAATCAGTTCGCCGACCAGTGGTACGACCTGCATAACCCGGCTCAGACTTCCACGCCGATGGTGGTGAAGTTCCGCACGCTGCTGGACGACTTCCCGCCGAATGTGGACGCCCTCAGGATTCAGCATTTGGCTTTGTGCTTTGCGCGCCAGGACGGTAAGCTATTCGAGGTCGCGGTGGCCGGGCTGCGATTCGTCGAGGAAGGGAACGTGGGCGCGGTAGGCGGGGCCGCCACCACAATTGATGGAATCGTAAGCACGCGTCGGGGAAACGCCGGCAGCTGGATATCGATCGTCGGCAGGAAACCCTTCGGTGAATGGGAGCTGTCGCTTCCCGACACCGAGGAAATGAGAGGCCGTTTTGCGACGGGAGACATCGAAGACATTCTGCTGGTCGTTACGTATTCCGGCCGGACTCGCGACTGGCCGTCGTGAGCCTCCATCGACGCTTGTCAAAAGTCTGCTCACACGCGCCGCCTGCAAGCTGATGGGGCGGACGTGAGCAGGCGTCTAACAACCTTGGACATGAACTGCCGTACCGCCGGACCAACTCTGTACCGAATGTCGCGTATAGAGTTGCGAAGCCGACGTTCGAATGTCCGCGTTAGAGCATGGGCCAATGACCGGAGATGGCCGATTGCACGATTTCGACGAGTGTCCCCTGGCCGGGCGTTGGAATCCCAAGCGGCCGCTTACCTGCGGGTTGTTCGAACGCGTACTCCCGGCCATCAGTTGCCGTTCGCGCAACACTGACTGCCGTCATTCCAATGGCCGGTCTACTTCGAAATCTGCCGGATACCCGTTGGAAGCTTGTCGGCCTCAGCTGACGTTCGGTGACAGGAGGGATGCGTCGACTGTCGCCCGGTTTTCTCAGGCTTGAGGCGGGGCGAGCGGAATACCACCGCGATTTATCGTCTGTGCAGACACCGCGCGCCTCTGTGCACACGGCTAGCGGAATTGACGAACTTCAACATTCGCCACGCACTCCTCCTGGGGAACACACCATGCCGAACTCTTGAGTTCTAGCTCGTGTTCAATCGAAAGGAAAATCTCCACAAGTGAAGGATCAAATGCACTCCCTGCTTCGGCTTCTATGATCCCGCACGCGTGGCTGTGGCTGCAGGCAGATTTGTACGGCCTGGGGGTCACGATAACGTCATAGCAGTCGACTATCGCCATCATGCGTGCTGCCAGCGGAATCGCTCGGCCGACTAGCGCATGGGCGTATCCGTGGCCGTCCCATCGTTCGTGATGGAGCGCGGCCACTTCAAGTGCCCACCGCAATGCAGGTTCAGGTACACGCATGACCCGTAAGGCTCGACGCGCCAGTACACGGCCCAAGGTGACATGAGACTGAACGATGGTTCGCTCGTCTGCGGTCAATTGGCGGGGTGCAAGTAGCAGTTCGGCAGGGACGCATAGTTTTCCGATGTCATGGTAGACGGCCGCGAAGACGAGGTTGTTCACTTCGATGGGAAGGCCGGTACAGTCGCGTACTGCTTTCGCAAAGGCACCCATGTAAAGACCGCATCGGAGTCCGTGCTCGAACATTTCAATTGCCGCTGCGCGACGCCGGGCAGGCAGTTCGTTCAGGCAAGCCGCCCGTGCGTTTGCGATTTCAAGCACTGCAGCCCGCAGAGCCTGGTGCGCCAATCCGAGTTTGCTGACGGTTCCCATGATCAGAATTGGTAGAGGAAGCGCGCCTTGACGCCATGGCTTTGGTTACCCCCCCCGATCTGTCCGCTATACCCGACGCCGACCTTGGCATTCTTCCCGACGATTGCGTCGATGTTTGCCTCAACGACGGCCGCGTTACGTGCGATCGGGACGCCCGTGACGATGTACGGCGCGCTGCCTGCGAACACTATCGCTTGCGCGGGTACGAGCGTACCGTACGCATGACGCCAGCCGAGCGCGCCCGTGGTGGTCAACATGGTCGGGCCGATCGCGAAGTCCGATGCGCCGCGCAGGCCTAACGTCGAGAACGCCGTGTTGCTGCTGCTGCTGGACTGACCAGACAGCGCCCCGGCGCCTCCGCTTTCACGGAACGCATCGGTGTGCAGGTTCACGAGCGCCACGTTAGCAAACGGCTCGATTACAACGGGCCCGGCGCCGAGCTTGTAGCCGACATCGCCAAAGACCTGCGCGGTAGCACCGCCGTAACTACCACGGAGCGCGTCGACATAACCGGGCAGGACGACGGAGCGGTCCATTGCAAGTTGATGCCATGTATAAGCCGCGCCGCCGCGAATGCCGAGCTTGCCCAGGTCGGTTCCTGCATACATGCCGACATGGTAGTTATCGTTGTTCGCGCTGGATGCGCGAGTCTTCAGATCGAGTGTCGAATGGCTGTAACCGCCCATGACGCCGATCGTGACGCCGTCGCGGATCGTGCCATCGGCACCGATGAAGACGCCGCTCACCGACGTGTCTGCCGCCGCGGCGCCGTTGCCGCCGCTCATGCTGCCCCAGTCGCCAAAAGCTTGTGTCCAGACCTCGACGGGCGTGGCGGCGGCAGGTGTCGCGTTGCCGGAACGTGCGGCCTTGTCGCGCAAACGCTGGTTCATCGCGTCGCGCACGAAGCGGCTGTCTTCGATTATCGCGGTTCTGGCGGCTGCGTAGCCCTCGCCGGAAAGCTGGTCGAACGCCTGCGCGGCGCTCGCCGCGCCGGTGGCGCGAGCCACCGATTCGTACGCCGCGTTGCCGAATGTTAGCGTGTCGAGCGCCCGCGCGGTCGCCGCCTGGTTGGCCGTTTGCGCGGCAGCCGCGTATGAGGTGCCGTTGCGGTCGATGATCAGGTTCACGTCGTTCAGTCCATAGCTTAGGCGCGGTGCGAGGAACAGATAGTCGGGGCGATCCCACGTTACCTGCGACGCGTCGAACATCGTGCCGCCGAATCCACCGGAAGCCGTCATGATCAGATAGGGGTGGCCGAGCTTGTAGGCATCGGTTGCGCTGACGCGCACGCCGCCTGCCAGTGTCGCCACGCCGCCGACATCCACGCGGTCGGACGCACCCGCCGCCGTGACTTCGACGCCATACATCGAACTCGGCGACAGCGTCAGATTGCGACCTACGCCGATCACGCCGATTGAATTGCCGGGACTCAGATTGCCACCGCTGAGAAGATCGCCGGCGATGCGCCAGTTGCCGCCCATGTCCGAATGCGCATCCGCGCTGACATTGCCGCCGACTTTGATCGGGTTAGCGACCGAACCGCCTGTTGTGGTCGACTGAACAAGCGCTACGTCTCCGCCAATCTCCGTCGTGTGGGATGGATCGGCGCTAAAGCCTAGCACTGCATTCGATCCGCCGACCGATTGCCCGATCGTCGTGTCGCCCTGGAAGGCGATAACGGCGGGGATATCTACCGTGCCTTTCGCGGACAGCGAGCCGCCAATCTGCGCGCCCGCCGCCACCAGCGTGGGTGTATGCGGGGTGCTGGCGGTCGACACGGCAACGACGTTGCCAGCCGTGCTGCCGATCATCTGGCCGCTCTGGATCAGCTCACCTGAGGCGAGATCCGCCCAGTAGGTTTGAAACGAAGTCACACCGTTGTTGCGTCCCTGCAGATACATCTTCCAGAACTGCTGCGGCAGGCTACCGTCATCGCCGGAGGGGTTGGCCCATGTATAGACCAGCGAGCCGTTGAGGTAATACTCGATCTTGCCCTCGCCGGGAAGCAGCCGCATGTCGATTGCATTCCATGAGCCGTAGTGGATTAGCCCGGCCGTATTAGGCAGATCGACCCAGCCGCTGTCGGGATTGACCGTGGTGTCCCATACCTCGAGTCGTCCGACACCATCCCTGTTGGTGAAACTCATGATCGGCATGGAGGTTTTGCTATCCACGTATTTGCCGCTGGCCACAGTATCCGAAGGCATGGCAGCACCCCACATGCCCGTGCGGACATAATCTGTACCGCTGCCCGTTTGCCAGGCCGGATTGATCCATAGGTCGCCGCCGATGAAGCTGTTGCCAGCGGCCGCATGCGTACTCGTGTTGTAGCCTTGCCAGTTGTAGAACGAATGCACTGACGCGGGCGGGTCGATGCCGAACGTGAGCACGTTGGCGCGGCCCTCGTATTGACCGATATTGGTCAGGTTTCCATACGGTGCCTGTCGGTCGGATGACCAGTCGGACACATTCGTGCTGACGGGATGCGCGACATAACTCGCATCTGTTTGCGCAGGCGCCGGCATGGTGACGGCGCCAAGACTCGCCAGTATGCAGAATGTGAGTGGGCGAAGGTTGAAGCGGGTGTTCATGATGCACTCCTCTGAATTGATTGGGCCGCAAGGACCGGCGAGTTCAGAATAGGAGTGCGACCAGCACCGTTCTATAGGCGAACACTGCGGCTGGCATGGGAGAATACTGCGGCCCATCTGGACCGCGTGGAAGCGTCTATTTGTGTAGGGGTATTCGTAGCGTGATCGATGTGGATAAGGCGCTTGGCGCGCGATGCTGCATGGAGCCTTTGAGCAGTTCGACGGCTGCGCGGCATAAGGACAGATTGAGTCCGATTGCTGGGGCCGCGAGAGGGTCTACGGGTTTGTTGCCGTGTGTGGCGTCGAACTGGACGGCAATATCACGCTGGCCGTCACTGCGCGTGACCGTCATGGCGTACATCGCCACCTCGCCTCCAGGATGGCCGACGACGCACTGTCGTAGCAGCGCGCGCAGCAGACGTCCGACATGTACGGGGTCGACCATCATGTCCTCGTCAGGCAGATCCGTCCGCGACCGCAAGGCCACGCCGAGGTGGGACGCGTATTTGGCAAGCGAGCTCACTGTATCGTCGATCAGGGTACCGACGTTTGTCGGTTGCGGCGACAGACTCAGTTCGCCTTCTTCGAGCCGCATCATGTCTTCGATACCGTCGATCAATCCACTCAGTCGATGGATCACCTCCGCCGCAGCCCCGATGCGTTCGTTCGACGCAGGGGGTGAACCGCAGTCACGCAATTCCGCCAGCATGTCGGATAGCACGTCCACGGCGGGACGCATCTGGGCGCAGATCGCAAGGAAAAGCTCGCTCTTGCGGCGGCTCGCCGATTCCGCTTCCTCGCGTTGGAGCCAAAGCGCACGCGCCATATCGGAGCGGCCGGTTACGTCGACCGACCCGCACGCTACGCCGAGCAGTTCGCCTTGTGCATTTCGGAACGGATGGGCCCATGTATGCAGGATGACCCGCTGGCCATGGCGTGTAGTATCGACATCCGCCTGCTTGGCAGTCCCGGAGGCCAGCCGGTTCATATAGCGTGTATGCAGCGACTGCGCGATATGCGGAGGAAACCAGTCCACGTCCGTCATGCGCTTGCCGACGACCGCCTCGAATGTCGTGCCGTGCAGTTCCAGAAACGCCGCGTTGCAGGCGATCAAGCGTCCTTCGAGGTCGCGGATATGCAGCGGCAGCGGCGCGCCGTCGAGCATCGCGTGCATGGCATCGATGTCGGCCGCCGAAAGATCGGATTCTGGGGACGGCTTCATACTTGCCGGCGCAACGCTTTCCATCAGCCCATGCTGCCTGGCAATCTCAAGAAGGTCCACTAGCGAGCGTGCATTCAACTTGCGCCGCAGATGGCTGCGATGCGCGCTCACGGTTTTTTCGCTGATCGACAGTTCACGCGCAATCGCGTTGTTCGGCAGGCCGCGCGCGAGGTATTTGAGGATGGTCAGCTCCCGATCCGAGAGCAGCGCAAACGGTGACCCGCTGGCCGGGGCGGCGAGCGGGGCGGAATCGGGCAGCGGGAAATAGCGCCGTCCGGCCAATGCGTCGGCGATTGCACGGTGCAGTATGGCCGGGTCCTGATCCCGAGGTACGAGGGCATCTGCATCGGCATCCATGCAGCGTTGCACGAGCGCTTCCACAGCGCTGGCGCCCAGGATAATTACCTTGACCGGCAGCTTTCGCGTTCGGACCCGCTTGAGTACCTCCAACCCGCTGAGTCGGGGTAGATCGAGGTCTAGCAGCATGACATCGGCGGTGACCCCACGTGCAAGCTGGTATGCCTTGTAGCCGTCATCGGCTTCGCCAACGACTTCATGCCCGGCATCGACGAGCCACTGGCCTAGCGCCATCCTCGTTAGGGGTTCAACGCTCGCCACCACCATGCGCGCCATCGCAATCCTCCAACGGTCCGCCGCAAATGGGGCCTCAAAGACTAACCGACTGCAGTGGGACGATTGTACTGGACCGGCGGACGGTCGCCGTAGGGATTCCCAACCGCGAGCGTCGGCTTTTGCCGAACGGCTCTCCCCTGAGAAGTTGGCCTAGATGCCCGGACCGCTCCGTTAGCTGCCCTTGAATCCCTGAAAGTGCGAGCGGCGGCTGTGGGTCGCTATGTAAACCTATTCATAGCGACCCCTATGCTCAGGTCGCAACTATGCGCAGATGGTCGGTCGCTGACGACGCCGATCGAAGCATTGCAAAGCTCTGGCAAGACAGGCGAGTAAGGATCTGGACATAGTTTCCATCTGAGGATGCAGTGGTGGTCCCACTTCTGGAGGTCACCATGGACATCGTTCGCCGCTCCCATCGCACTGACATAGACCGTTTCCCCGACGGGCCGATCGGGCCATGCGTTGGTGCGTTCAAGCAGTACCTGAACCAACGCCGGTACGCTGCAAAGACGGTCGAGACTTATCTTCGCTGCATCACGCATTTCGCCCGATGGGCGTACTTCGGGCACCGTCGGCAACGGCTCGACCCAGTATTGATTGCTGAGTTTCTCGACGAACATCTGCCGCAGTGCGGGTGCCCCGGCACGATCCGACGCGATCGGGGTGACCATAGCGCGGCGCTAGGACATCTGCTCGTGGTCTTGCGCGCTCAGGGCATAATCGCGGCGCCCGCAGGCCGTGCAACACCAGTAGACGAGGAACTGCGCCGCTACGGCGCGTACATGGAGCACGTGCGGGGTCTGGCGCCGAAGACGCGGAGCATGGCCCTGCGCATCGTCGGGCGGTTGCTGACGGCCCGTTTCGGCGAGGGCGCCGTCGATGTCGCCGCGATCAAGCCCGAGCACGTTCGGCGCTTCTTCGCCGGGCAAGCGAAGCTCTATAGCAAACCGGCGAATGCTGGGCCAGTCGTGGCATCGCTTCGCAGTTACTTCCGCTACCGCACCTCGCTCGGCGATTTGGTCCACGGACTGATTGGCGCGGTGTCCTATCCTGCGAACTGGTCGCTGTCCTCGTTGCCCAAGTCGCTGACGGCGGAAGAGGTCGAGCGGTTGATCGGATCGCTCGGCCAGCGCGGCCGTTCGATGCGGCGAGCCGACGCCATCGTGCGCTGTGCGCTCGACCTCGGATTGCGCAGCGGCGAGATCGCCCGTCTCAGCCTAGACGATATCGACTGGCAAGCCGGTACGCTCGTCCTGCGCCACACCAAGGGTCGCCGCGAGGATATGCTGCCGCTGCCTGCCACTACCGGCGAAGCCATCGCGGCCTACCTCGAGCAGGAACGTCCCAAGACTTCCAATCGAGCCGTCTTCGTCCGCCATATCGCGCCCCGCGACCAACCCGCCGGTCCCGATCTCGTCCGCAAGACGATCCGGCAAGCATTCGCCCGCGCCGGTCTTCCTTACACGCGCTCGCATCTGCTGCGGCACACGATGGCCAACCGCTTGCTGGCCGGTGGCTCCTCGCTGAAGGAAGTAGCCGACGTTCTGCGTCACCGCTCGCTAAACACGACCCCGATCTATGCCAAGCTCGACAGCCGCAAGTTGGTCGAGGTCGCGCTGCCATGGCCGGGGAGTCCAGCATGAGCACGCCGACTTCTGTGCAAGCACGCGTCGAACAGTTTCTGGCCGAGCGTCGCCAACTGGGGTTCTCCACTTGCAACGATGGCTATGTGCTACGCAGCTTCGCCCGCCATGTCCACACCGCCGGCCATCGCGGTGCCTTGACGGTGGAACTCATGGCAGCCTGGGCCCGAAACGACCGCCACGAGAGCAATGACCCGCGGACGTGGGCGCGACGGTTGAAGAAGCTGCGCACGTTCTTGCGGTGGTTGCAGCAGTTCGAGCCGCGCACCGAGGTACCCGACGATTCGATCTTCGGGCGGTTGCCCGAGCGGCAAGCGCCACACATCTTCAGCGAGGAAGAGATCGTCGACCTACTTGCTCGCGCGCGCCGACTCGGGCCTTCGCCGGGGCTACGCGGTGCCGTCTACGAAACGCTGTTTGGACTGATCGCCGCCACCGGGCTGCGGATCGGCGAGGCGCTGTCGCTGCGCAACGGCGACATTGATCTCAAGGACGGAATCCTAACCGTCCGCCGGACCAAGTTCGGCAAGTCGCGCCAGGTTCCCATGCACCCGAGCACCGTGGATGCCTTGCGCCGGTATTGCTGGCAGCGTGACTTGGCCGAGGGGCCGCCGCCGGAGGATGCCCCATTCTTCGTCGGCACCCGCGGTCGTAGACGAGGTCTGGCACTCGGTGAGCGTCACGTAGAGCGCGTCTTCCGCGATCTCCGCCAGCAGTTGGGATGGGGCAACCGCGGGGCGCACTTTGCTCCGCGCATCCATGACCTGCGGCACACCTTCGTCGTGCGCCGCATCGTGCAGTGGCAAGCCCAGGGCGTGGACATCGATCAGGCCATGCTGTCGCTGTCGACCTACGTCGGGCATACGATGGTGACCAACACCTACTGGTACCTCTCAGCGGTGCCCGAGTTGATGGCTCTGGCCGCCGGACGTTTCGAGTCGTTCACAGCCAGGAAGGAGGTGTAAGATGCGTGAGCCCCTTGCTCCGAAGCCGCCTTCGTTCGCAGCGCTGATCCAGCAGTTCTTTACGGAGTACCTGGTCGCGCAGCGGGCGGTCAGTCCGCGTACGGTGGCCTGTTACCGCGATGCCTTGCTGCTGTTTCTGGACTTCGCCAGTCGCCAGCTCAACAAGGCGCCGACCACGATGCGGCTGGCCGACTTGCAACCCGATCTGATTCTGGCCTTCCTTGATCATCTGGAGCAGGATCGGAAGAACTCGGTTCGAAGCCGCAATCTGAGGCTCACTGCACTGCGCGCGTTCCTGAAGTTTGCCGGTCGCCGTGACGTGGCCTCACTTCACGATACTGAGCGCGCACTGGCGGTGCCGATGAAACGCTTCGAGCGGCCGATGCTGAACTACCTCACGCGTGCAGAGATGGTAGCCGTACTCGGCCAGAAGGGTGAGAACTGGTCGTCTCGCCGCGATCATCTGCTGCTGACGATGCTCTACAACACGGGGGCGCGTGTCTCCGAAATCATTGGCGTACGTGTCGTCGATGTGGTCCTCGATGGCGGAGCGTGCGTGCACCTGCACGGCAAGGGGCGCAAGCTGCGATCGATCCCCCTGTGGGACGCCACCGTCGCCGAGATCCGTAGCTGGTTGCGCTTGAATCCAACGCTGCGCGGCGAAACCGCCTTGCTGCCCAACCGGGATGGGCAGGCTATGTCACGATCCAACGTCGCGCAGCGCCTGGATCTTGCCGTGAGCCGAGCGAGCGTTGAGCAACCCAGCCTCCTCAAGAAGCACGTTTCACCGCACATCGTGAGGCATACGACTGCGATGCACCTGTTGCAAGCGGGCGTTCCGTTCAACGTGATCGCTTTGTGGCTCGGTCACGAGAGCCCGACGACAACCCATCGCTACGTCGAAGCTGACCTCGCGATGAAGGAGAAAGCGCTCGGTCGGCTTGAGGCGCCCGATGCCAGGATTCGCCGCTATCAAGCGCCGGACTCGTTGATCCGCTTCCTGCAGACCCTGTAACTATGTGCAGGCTTCGCCAGCCCCGACCGGACGCCTCAAGGGTCTGGCGACGCCTACGATGACCATCTGCACATAGTTGCGACCTGAGCATAGGGGTCGAGAGTGACGGTTCGCTAATGCAGGAAGCTGTCGTCGAGTTGCTCGATGCCGCCATCGTCAGCAGTCCGCCACATTGCGGACGTAGAACCCAACCTACCCCAATGACGGCAATGGCCGAAATCCATACATCATGCAAATGAGCTGAGGGCCGCTTTAGCTCGACACTTCCCGTCGCGGTCCCCTGAATGACGCGATGTGCATAGGGTTCCGTAATGTGCTTGACCGCTTCGAAACACGTCGTGCGTCATTGCAATGAGAAGCGCAGTCCGCGAACATCTTGTCCAGACGATTCCAGTCACAGACCCATTGCGCCGTGGCACGGACGTGTCGGAGCCTTGTCCGTCCGGTCCTGCCACGGTCTTATTACGGCGAAGCCAGCTGTTTGCGCATATTTTGGACGTCACGCGTCGTCACGGGAAGCGCGTCGTTGCCCCACGCCGTGCGAACGTAAGTCAGCACGCGGGCGACCTCGGTATCGGTGAGTCTAGAGCCGAACGCAGGCATTTCCTTGGGCAGCGGACCGTAACTTGTCGATGGCGCATGTCCACCCTCGAGAACCAGTCGCACGAGCGAATCAGGCTTCTCGGCCAGCACGGCTGGATTTCCCGCAAGGCGCGGATACTTCTGCGCAACGCCCGCGCCATCGCTTCGATGACAGCGCGCGCAAGCGCTTTCATAGAGTCCCGCGCCAGGGCGTTCCACGTCGCCCGTGCGCAGCGATGTCATGGCTTGTCGAGCCGCTTGTGCATCCGCATGAAAAGTGCCGCCGCGTCCCGATGCAGGCAGACTCTTCAGATACGACGCGATCGCGAGCAAGTCCGCCTCGCTCAGATATTGCGTGCTGTCCTCGACGACCTGCACCATGCTGCCGAATGCGACGAAGCCGCCGCCATGTCCGGTCTTCAGGAAAGCAGCGACGTCCTGTGCCGACAGGCGGCCGAGCCCTGCGCCCGCCGTGCTTCTCAGGATCGGCGCGTACCAGTGGTCATTGGTGCCGCCGGTGAGATAGCGGCTCGACTCGTCCGTATAGCCGAGTTCGTTGAAGGCGGGGCCGCGGGGCGTATGGCATGCGCCGCAGTGACCGAGCGATTGCACCAGATACGCGCCACGGTTCCACTGGGCATCGTGCTGTGCATCGGCGCTGAATGGTTTGCCGGGTGCAAACGCCAGGTCCCAGAAATACAGGCCCCAGCGCTGATTGAACGGAAAGGGGAGCCGCGTTTCGGGTGCAGACTCGGCGACGGGTCTCACACCGTGCATGAAATACGCGTAGAGCGCGCGCATGTCGTCGTCCGCGATCTTCGAGAACGATGGATACGGCATCGCCGGATATAGGCGTTTGCCACCCGGCGCAACGCCTTCGCGTAGCGCGCGCGCAAAATCCTGATAGGTGTATTTGCCGATACCATGTTGCGGGTCGGGCGTGATGTTCGTCGACCAGATCGTGCCGAAGGGCGAGTTCACTGCCTGACCGCCGGCGAGCGACTTCGGCAATGGATCGCGGTCTTTGGGAAGCGCGGTATGGCAGCCCGCGCAGTCGGCGGCTTTGGCCAGATAAGCGCCACGTTTGATCAGTTCGGGCGATGCGTCCGAAGTGACCGCAAGCGCATCCCGAAGCGGGCACGTCATCGTCACGCCCATGACAAGCGCAAGCAAGCAGCGAAGAGCACTCGGTCCGTGAACCATGACGATCATCGTCCCCCGCAAGGTGATACGAGGAGCCACGCCATGTCCGCCGCAATCAGGCCGAACAGGAAGAGCGTGCTGCCGAGTGCGCCTGCGCGCGCGATGAACGCATCGCGCGCGGCGCGACGGTCCATCGAACCCTGCTCCTTGAGTTCGTCGGCAAGCGTGTCCGCGCGGCCCCAGTTGCGCCAGCCAATCGCCGCCCCCGTCGCGCCCGCCAGCAACGCACACGCGGCGAGCGCCAGTTGTCCGTGCTCGAGCCACGGCAAGGCGGGCGCATTCAAAGGGCGATCGTGCGGAAAGCATCCCCACGCAGCCAGGGTCTGAGCGAGATTGGTCTGCGTGAACCACGCGGTGGGCGCCAGCAGCAAGCCCAATACGAGGGCGATGCCACCCGGCCGTGCCGGAGGCTGTCTGCCGTGCTTTGCGCCGACTGACGATGCGTCGTCCATGTCATCTCGCCAGCACGTAAGGCGACAGGTACAGCGTCGAGAAAATGAAGAGCCAAACGACATCGACGAAATGCCAGTACAGTCCGCCGATGGTCAGGGCCGCCGAACGTTCCCGGTCGAAATAGCCGAGCGCGGTCCACAACAGCAGAAACGCGAGCACGACAATGCCGACCAGCACGTGCGCCATGTGAAAGCCGGTGATGGTGAAGTAGAGCGAGCCGTAAAGGTGCGTGGTCAGGCCATACGGATGATCGGCCCATTCCTTGAGCTGAATCGCGACGAACAGCGCGCCCAGCACGATGGCGATGCCGATCATCGACACGCCCATGGCGCGCCTGCCGCGCCGCACGAAGCGCTCGCTCGCCCAGACGAACACGCTGCTCGACAGAAGAATGCCCGTGTTGACGAGGCCGAGACCGAGCTTGGGCATGCCCTCGGGCGGCCATGGCTGCGTGGTCTGCGATGCAAGATAGAGATACGAAAAGATCAGATAGCCGAACAGCGCCGCTTCAGTGGCGACCAGCGTGAGGCAACCCCACCAGCCGCCGGAGCGCTGGCCTGGACTGCCGACCGGAAGCGTCTCGCGTTCGGGAAGGGCTTCGGCGAGCTCGCTCACGATGCGGCTCCCGCTTGCGCGCCGGGCGAGGCAGGGTCGTCGCGCTGGCCGAGCTCGCGCTGCGGCCACAGCCAGAACGCGATGGCGACCGCGCAGCCGAGCAGTCCGAAGCCCGCGAGCCACCACGCCGTCAGCGCGAGTCCGGTAAAGAACAGGAGCGAGGCCATACCGAGCCAGAACGGCGCATACGAGTCCTTCGGCATTTTGAGGATCACGTCGGGATCACCGTCGAGAGCGGTCGTGCCGAGCGCCTCGCGTCCCTGATTCAGCACATAACCGTGCGCCAACTGCGAATGCATGCTGCCGGTGATGCGCTGCTCCCACAACGGATGACGGCTGGCAATCCGCGGCACGACGGCGAAGTTATACGGCGGCGGCGGCGAGGGAACCGACCATTCGAGCGTCGGCGCATCCCACGGATTATTCCCGGCCACGGGTCCGCGACGCTGGCTGTAGACGAGGTCGAACAGAAAGATCAGCACGCCCAGCGCGAACACGAATGCGCCGATCGACGTCACCATGTTCACTGTGTTCCAGCCCATGTCGGGCGCGTAGGTGTAGATCCGACGCGGCATGCCGAGCAGTCCGGCAATGTGCATCGGAAAGAACGCGACGTTGAAGCCGGCGAACAGGATCCAGAAACCGACGCGGCCGATACGCTCGCTCATCATGCGCCCGGTGAATTTTGGAAACCAGAAATACACGCCGCCGATGACCGGAAACACGTTGATGCCGAGCAGGACGTAGTGCAGATGCGCGACCACGAAATAGGTGTCGGTGAGTTGCCAGTCGAGCGGCACGGCGGCGGTCAGAACGCCCGACAGTCCGCCGATCACGAACAGGAACACGAAGCCCGCGAAGTACAGAAACGGCACCTTGAACACCGGCCTTCCCGTCCAGATGGTAGCGATCCACGCGAAGGTGGCGACAGCGCTCGGTATCGCGATCACCATGCTCGCCGCGCCGAAGAACGACAGCGCCAGCGCGGGAATGCCGGTGGCGAACATATGGTGAATCCAGACGACGAAGCCGATGATCATGGTCGCGACCGTGGAGAGGGCAACTGGCAGATAGCCCACGAGCGGACGGCGACAGAATACCGGCAACGCATCGGATACGATTCCCATCGCGGGCAGCACCACCGCATAGACCCACGGATGCGCGAAGATCCAGAAGAGGTGTTGCCACAGCAGCGCGCGTCCGCCGTTCAACACGTCGAAGAAATGTGTGCCTATGCGCCGGTCCAGCCACAGCATGAAGAATGCGAGACTCACCGATGGCACCGCCAGCAGATTGCCGCCCGACGCCGTGAGCGTGCCCCACACGAGCACCGGCACCCGATCGATCGACATGCCGGGCGCGCGCATCCGCAGGAACGTGACGATGAAGTTCATCGAGCCGACGGTCGTCGAAATGCCCAGCAGCACCATGCCAAGCGCGTAGGTATCGATGTTCGGCCCGGTGTTGTAGGTCAGCCCCGCGAGCGGCGCGTAGTTGAACCAGCCGGCGTTGGGCGCTTCGCCGAACGGAAAGCTCGCGTACAGGAACAGTCCGGCAAACAGGAACGTCCAGTAGGACAGCGCGTTCAGGCGCGGAAACGCCATATCGCGCGCACCGAGCACGAGTGGCCAGAGGTAATTCGAAAATCCGGACAGCACGGGCAGGGCGTAGAGGAAGATCATCGTCACGCCGTGCATGGTGAAGAGCTGGTTGTACTGTTCGGGCGTGAGCAGATGTGCGTCCGGGCGCGCGAGCTGCACGCGCATGATGAGCGCTTCGACGCCGCCGGCAAGTAAAAACAAGAACGCCGTGACGAGATAGCGCAGGCCGATACTCTTGTGATCGACCGTCGAAAGCCAACCGCGCCAGCCGGGCCGCGATTCCCACAGATCGTGGAGCGCGCGTTCCGCCGCGCTCCCGGGCTCGATCTTGCCGATCGCGAGCGTGCGTTGCAGCGGCGGCGGCGAGGAAGCGTGATCGGTCATCGTAGTGTCTGAAGGTAGGCGCAGAGCGCGGTGGCATCGGCGGATGTCAGCGCGATCGAGGGCATCAGGGAATCCGGCTTGATGCGCTGGGCGTGCTGAATCCAGTCGAGTTGGTTTGCGGCGGTGTTCAGAAGCGCGCCCGCAGCGATCAGCCGGCGCGAACCGAGATGCGTGAGATCGGGCGCCTGTTTGCCGACAGCGTCCGTGCCGCGCACGCTGTGACACCCCGCGCAGCGCTCCTGAAAGAGTTGCGCGCCGGCCTGCAAGGTGGCGTCGGCGCTGAGCGCTGCGCGCGGTTGTCCCTGATTCTCGAGCCATGCGTCGAACTGCGCGCGCGGTTCGGCGATCACTTCGAACGCCATGTGCGCGTGCTGCGCGCCGCAAAACTGTGAACATTGCCCGCGATACACGCCCGGGTGGTCCGCTTCAATCCATTGCTCGTTGATGACGCCTGGAATCGTTTGAGTCTTGCCGGCGAGACGCGGCACCCAGAACGCGTGAACCACATCCGCACTTTGCAGTTCGACTCTGACGGGCTCGCCGACCGGAATATGAATCTCGTTGGCGGTAGTCGCACCGGATGGGTAATCGACCTTCCACCACCAATCGTAAGCGGTGACCGTGATGGTCAGGCGCGGCGCGCGCCCCGGCTCGGCGACCGCTTCGAGCGTCACGAGTACATAGGCGAGGGCGGCAAACAGTGCAACCGACGAGATCCCGGTACCGATCCACACCCAATGCATGCCGCCACCCTCGGCCTGGAGATGTTGCGCATCGCGCTCGGCCGCGAGGGGGCGCCGCCGTAAAATCGCGCCAACGAGAAGTGCCGTCACGATCAGCGCGACGGCCGCGACCAGCGCCGTCAGCGCCCAACCGAGGCGCATGGTGGGCGTGGCGGCGGGGCCATCGGCATGCAGGAAATAGTTGAGTGGTCCATCGGCGTACGCGATGGCGCAGCGGCTCGCGCACAGCCAGAAAACAGTGGCGCGCAGGGCGCTTGAGCGCCGGCCTTCCGTCGCGCGCTTACTCTCGCTAGCAGAAATGATCGGCCCGTTCGTGGCGCGCATCCGCATGTATCTCCGCAGTGTGCTTTATGGCCGCTTGCGCAAAAGCTCGACGACAGCGCGCTCCAACGTCTAGCAATCCACGATCCCAACGATTGGCCTACAAGTCTTGCTGTGCGCTCTTGCACGCACATCTCATGTCGTTGGGAATACCGATTGCGGGATGGTTTGTGCGATGCATTGAAAGCAGGTTCCAGACTCACCGACGAGGAGGCGTGCATGAGCAAGCTGCCGAGCATCAAGAAGTATGATCATCCGGCGGGCGGCTGGGGTTCGCTCAAGGCGGTGACCTCAGCGCTCGTCGAGCAACACGTCACGCTCGACGGCGCGCGTATCCTCCTGCATCAAAACAAACCTGACGGCTATGCGTGCGTCAGTTGTTCGTGGGCGAAACCTGCCGATCCCCATCTTTTCGAGTTTTGTGAAAACGGCGCAAAGGCGACCGCGTGGGAACTGACGAAGAAGCGCATCAATCAGGACTTCTTTGCGCATCACACGCTTGCCAGCCTCGAAGCATGGACCGATTTCGAACTCGAATCGCAGGGACGACTGACAGAACCCATGCGCTACGACGCAGCCACGGATCGCTATGTGCCGGTGCGCTGGCAGCAGGCATTTGACGAAATAGGCAAAATGCTGCGCGACTTCGATCCGAAGCGTACGGTGTTTTATACATCGGGCCGCGCTTCGCTCGAAACGTCCTACATGTATCAGTTGTTCGCGCGTCTGTACGGTACCAACAATCTGCCGGACAGTTCGAATATGTGCCATGAGAGCACGTCGGTCGCGCTTCCGGAGACGATCGGTGCGCCGGTTGGCACTGTCACGCTTGACGACTTCCAGCACACTGACTGCTTTTTCTTTTTTGGTCACAACACAGGAACGAATGCGCCGCGCATGCTACATCCGCTTCAGGAGGCGCGAAAACGCGATGCACGCATCATCACGTTCAATCCGATGAAGGAGCGCGGGCTGGTGAGCTTCGCTAATCCGCAATCGCCAAAGGATATGCTCACGCCGGCGCAGACGACTATCAGCACGCAGTATTTGCAGGTGAAGATCGGCGGCGATATCGCGGCAGTAACGGGCGTATGCAAGGCGCTAATCGAAGCCGATGATCGCGCGCAGAAAACCGGCATGCCACGTGTGCTCGACGCCGAATTTATCGCCGAGCATACGCACGGCTTCGAGAGCTTCGCGGATGCCACTCGAAAGGCGGAGTGGCGCGACATTGAAGTACAGTCGGGTCTCACGCGCGGCGAACTCGAAGCCGCCGCGAACGAATATGCGCGCGCAAAAGCGGTGATGATTCTCTATGGCATGGGCATCACGCAACATCGCGAAGGCGTGCTCGCCGTGCAGATGCTGACGAATCTGATGCTCCTTGGCGGGAACATCGGCAAGCCTGGCGCGGGCATTTGCCCGATTCGCGGCCATTCGAACGTGCAGGGACAGCGCACGGTCGGGATCACCGAAAAGCCGGCGCTCGTGCCGCTCGATAAGCTCGCCAGGATGTATGCCTTCGAGCCGTCGCGGGAAGAGGGTATGTCGACGGTGGATGCGTGCGCTGCGCTGCGCGACGGCGAACTCGATGCGTTTATCGGTCTCGGCGGCAATTTTGGGCGTGCGACGCCGGATCATCACGTTCTGGAGCCTGCGTGGAAGCGTGTTCTTTTGACCGTGCAGATTGCTACGCATCTGAATCGGAGTCACTTGCTGCATGGGCGTGCGGCCTATTTGTTGCCGTGCCTTGGACGTATCGAAATCGATCTGCAGGCAAGCGGTCCGCAAACGGTCACCGTCGAAGACAGTACCGCATGCGTTCATGCGTCGAAGGGTTTTGCGCAGCCTGCCAGCGATGCGCTCCTGTCCGAGCCTGCGATTGTCGCGGGTCTTGCGAAGGCAACCCTGCAAGATCGCGGCAATGTTGACTGGGACGCGTGGACTGCCGACTATTCACTCGTGCGTGCGGCGATAGAGGCCACGTATCCGGAGCAGTTCAAGGACTTCGAGACACGCATGTCGCAACCGGGCGGTTTTCATCGGTCCATTCCGGCGGCCAGGCGCGAATGGAAAACCAGGAACGGCAAGGCGAATTTCATCACGCCGGAAGGAATGGGGGAGGATCCAGACATGTCCTTCGACGGCGAACGCACACTCCGTCTCATGACCACTCGCGGCGACAGTCAGTTCAATACGACCGTCTACGGGCTCGACGATCGCTTTCGAGGCGTGTTCAATACGCGTGATGTTCTGCTGATGAATCGCGATGACATGACGAGATTGAGCATCGCGGAAGATCAGTCCATTGCGGTCACGACGGTGTCGAAAGATGGTGTGAAGCGTTGTCTGGAGGGACTGCGCGCGCATGCGTTCGATCTTCCTCGTGGCTGCGCGATGGGTTACTACCCCGAATGCAATGCACTGATCCCGCTTTCGCATCACGCAAAGCGAAGTAAAGTGCCCGCGGCCAAAGCCGTGCCCATTTTGGTTCGCGCACGCTAACGGGTTGTTCGCGGGTGCAAGTATTCTGTAGTTGTCGCGAAACCGCGCAAAATCGACGTCGTACCGGGCGCACCGATGCGTGATGCGCTGCATGACCTTCCACGCGAACGTTACCGTCGACGAGCGCGGCGACGCAATTAGCCACTGCGCCGTTGAGCACGTTCAGGGCGGCAAACAGCGCGGTGGTGCCATGACGGATGTAATCGTGTGTGACGCCCTCCACGTAACCGAAACTTGTCGGCGGCACGGACTCCGTACACTCAAGCGCCTGACGCTGGCTCTTCTCGCTCACACAGGACCAGCGCATTCTGCGGCGGATTCAGGTGCAGACCGACCGCATCGCCAAGTTTCTCGATGAAGAATCGATCAGTAGAGAGCTAGAGGCTCTCGCTGCGATAAGGTTGCAGACCCAGCAGCTTGAAGTGGGCGGTACAGGTTTGTGGGCGAGATGGCGGTCTCGGCAGCCGCCGTGGGGACGTGCCGGTGCGTGCAACCATTTGCGGGTTTGGTGCGCAAGGTTTCAATCAACTGCGTCAGTCGCTCGTCCTCGTTTGGGGTCGGATCACGGCCGGGGGTGGGCGTGTCCGATCGGCACTCCCACCTTTGCCCCGGCCCCGGTGGTTCGTAAGGTTCCGGTAGCAATCAGCATGCTCAAACCTGACACAGCAACGATCCGAAACCAGCAGACCTTCCCCTGACGTCAAGTCTCCTCAGGCAGTACCACAGCAGCGCCACATTGCTGGTAACGACCGGCACGCGACACTCCCGCTCCAACCGCTCGATGATCCCGCTCGTCCTGATACCCGCGCAACTGATCAGCAACGCGTCGAAGCCGCGTTCCAGACGCGACGCCATCCGCAGCCAGATATCAGGATCGATCATCGCCTGGTCGAACGGCGTCAGCGTCGGCTGGTTCGCGTGAGTCATCACGTCGATGCCGCGCTCGGCGAAGAATGCAATTTCCGCGTCCACTACTTCATCGCGATAGGGCGTGAGCAGCCCGATACGCGTCGCGTTGACGGTCTCGAGCGCCGCCAGCACCGCTTCGATGGTCGTCACCGATTCGATCCCGGTCGCGGCCCGCACGCGCGAGTTGATGACTTCCGGCCCGTTTACCACGCCGGCCGCCGTGCAGTTCAGCGCGATCAGATCGACCTTTGCATCGGCGAGCAGCGCGGCGTGCTGTTCGAGGTCGTCGATGATGGACTTGTCGGAGTGAATCGAGGTGTCGCGAAACGGCAGGCGTGTCGTGACGAACTGCACGCCGTCGGGCGCCATCAACTGAACCTCGAAATCGCAAAGACCACCCGACGGATAGAGATGCCCGATGCGCGCGATCGTGCCAAAACCAATGCTCATTGTCTTCTCACCTCGTTTGAGCGCTGCGCTGACGAAAGCGTAGCGCATAGTGCGCACCCGCTCAGAACTTCGTCCGAATGCCCGCGATGACCTGCGTCTCCGTATTCGATGAAGACGCCGGCGTCGAGAAGATCTGCGCGTGTTGCGCGGCGCCGCCCGCGCGTTGATAAAGCCCCACCAGATAGAGGTCGGTGCGTTTGCTCAGGAAGTAGTCGATGCCGAGATTCACCTGGTTATAGTGCGGCTTGGTCGAATCCGAATACTTTCCCGTCGTGTAGATGTACGCGGCGCCCACTTGCAGACTCGGCGTCACATAGCGCGTGAGCGACACTTCCACATTCTGCAGGCGCAGACCCGACGTGTCGAGATAGTCATAGAGCACGTTCGTATAGGCGAGCGACGCTTGCACCACCTGGAAATCATAGCCTGCGCCCATGCCGAAGATACGCTGCTTCTCGACGCCCGCGCCGCCGCGGCTCGTCACGAACGGCGACGTGAAGCCGTAGGAATCGCTGACTGCACCGGACGTGTTGTCCGCAGCGGCGGGATGATCGTATTGCGACATCGCAGCGGCAAGCTTCAGCGGTCCCCTGGCATAGGTGCCGCCGGCACTGAACGCACGGTTGTTCTTGAATCCGCCGGCCTCGTTGGAGAACGCGTACTGTCCCGCCACGCTCAGGCCGCCGAGCACGGGTGACTCGTAGCGAACGGAGTTCTGCATGCGCAGCGCATTGAAGACGTTATCGTTATCGCCGATACGAGCGCCATACGTCGCAAACTGCACGGCCGATTCCGTCCAGTAGAGTTGCCGCGTCATTTCATCGTACTGGCGACCCATCGTGATCGTGCCGAGCTGGCGGTCGGCGAGACCCATCCACGCCTGTCGCCCGAAAAGCCTGCCGCCCTGGCCCGACGTTCCGTTCGTGATGGAGAACCCGTTCTCCAACTGGAAGATCGCGGATCGTCCGCCCCCGAGATCTTCGCTGCCTTTCAGGCCCCAGCGCGAGGGTTGCTGCGGGCCGCTCTGCATCTGGTACAGCGGCTTGCCGCCGACGTTCGACGAGTAGCTGAGGCCAACCGAGATCAGCCCGTAGAGCGTGACGCTGCCTTGTGCATGGGCGGAAGCCGCCAAACCCACTAGCGTCGCGCCAAGAAGGGCGCGCAGGAAGAAGCTATGCGAGTCCGCGTCGCGGTTTCTATTCTTGTTTATCATTAGGCATACGAAATAATTGGTTCAGAAAAATGACTGCGCGAAGAATGTGCAACGGCGGTCTCGGGTCAGGCGTCGCGTGCGTGCGGGCTGCGCGTCAGCGCGATGGCCGCCGCCGCCACCAGCGCAGCCGCGGCGAAGGCGAAGAAGTTCCATTTCACATCGACGTTCTGCGCCGCCAGATAGGCGCCGACCATCGGGCCGCTCATCGCACCGAAGCGGCCGATGCCGACCGCCCAGCCGGTCGCGCTCGCCCGGGCGTGCGCCTTGTAATAGTTCGCGATGAAGCCGAGCTGCACCATCGCCACGCCGATGCTGCCGAAGCCCGCCAGCGCGACCAGCACATAGTTGGCGATCAGTCCGCCGTGGATGGTCAGCCCCGACACCGCGAGCGCGCCGATCACATAGCCGCCGACGATCGTCTTGCGAGCGCCGATCATGTCGCTGATCCGGCCAATGACAATGCCGCCGATCGCCGAAGAGAGCATGAACACGGCGAAAAAGGACAGGCTCGGCCCAAGGTCGTAGCCCATCTTGCGCATCAACTGAGGCAGCCAGGTGCCGAGCCCGTAGATGACCATCACCGCGGCCACTTGCGCGATCCACAGGCTGATCGTCGCGCGGATGTTCTGACGCGAGAACACTTCGGCGAACACCGCGCCCAGGCTCGCTTTCGACGAGACCGCCTCAGCGGGCCGATACAGCGCGGACCGCTCGATGCCGAGCCGTTCGGCGAGCGCATGCGCCTTCGCCGTCTGTCCGCGCGCCAGCAGAAAGTCGAGCGATTCCGGCAGGAGCACCCAGAGAAACGGCAGCGCGAGCAGCGGCGTCGCGCCCAGCGCCACGACGAGCCGCCAGCCGTGCGACTGCAACAGCGCGATGCCGACGACCGCCGACAGCAGCGCGCCGATGGAATAGCCCGAGTACATCAGCGCGAAGTTCAGATTGCGCTTGCCGGGCGGCGAGTATTCGACCGTGAGCGCGGCCGCCGCGGAGATCACGCCGCCGAGCCCGAGCCCGCCGATGAAGCGCGACACGGAGAACACGAACGGCGTGGGCGCCCACGCGGCGCCGAGCATCGACAGCGAGAACAGCGCGACGCACACGATCAGCAGCGACTTGCGACCGACCAGATCGCTCACGACGCTGATGATGTACGACCCGAACAAGGTGCCGAAGAGCGCGGCGCTGCCCATCGCGCCGATTTCGATGGGCGTGAGCTTCCATTGCGGGTCGGCGAGCAGGGACGGCACGATCGTCCCCATGACGCCGATGTCATAGCCTTCGGCGACGATCGTCAGAAAGCACAGCAGCAGGACGAGGTAGGTGGTGCGCGCGGGCGGGTCGAAGGACGCGAGCGGCGAGCTATCGGATAGGGCGGCCATTGCGGGGAACCTCTTTGGGTTGATGATGCGAATTGGCGAGCATGGAGCAGTCTCCGGCCGCGACGACGCACGCCCGCCGCGCCAGCGCGGGCATGCGATGGCCGGATCCGTCGCGCGCCGGATCAGGACCGTTCGTCAGAATCGTCGTTGCCTAAATACAGAATGTCATTCTTTTTTAGTCGCTGTCAAAGATTTCAAAATTAGTTTTAGTTCTTATTGACAGCGTGCGCGTTGGCGTCTGCGTCTTCGCCGCGGAAGACGTGGCGGTTCAGCGCGCGTCCGGGGCGCTCTGGCCGAGCAGCAGGTCGGCCATCATCGTCGCGATTTTTTCGATGTCGCGCTCGTCGCCGATGCGGTGATTGATCACGAAGCCGTCGAAGGCCATCCAGATCAGGTGCGCGAGCAGGTCGCCGTGGACCACGCCGGCCCGCTCGGGCGGCAGCGAATCCAGCAGCAGTTGCGTGAGCAGCGTCTCCACCGAAACCAGCAGGTTGCCGGGCTTGCGCATCCCCGCAGGCGCGCTGGCGAGCGCGTCGATCAGCGAGTTGGCGAACGCGTGGTCGGCAGCCGGGATGTCGGCCCAGATGCCCTTGATGATCCGGCGAATCTTCTTGCGCGGGTTCGACAGCAACAGCACGTCCGTGCGCAGCGCATGGAACTGGCGCGTGAGCCACGGGTGGTAGATCTCATACAGGATGATGAGCTTCGAATCGAAGTACACGTAGATGTTCGCGACCGTGGTGCCGGCCTGTCGCGCGATCTCGGTCATCGTCGTGGCCGAGTAGCCCTTGGTGCTGAACGCGGCGAAGGCGGCTTCCAGTATCGCCTCCCGAACCTCTGCTTTCTTGACCTGCGGCACGTCTCGCTCCCTGAAATCCTAATGTGATTCGTCATCTTATCAAGCACGGGCGCCCGTAAAGCGCCGTGCTGCGGCGCGCCATTGAAATTCTCGCGGAATCGCTTGACACCAGAAATTGTAGAAAACAGAATGCCGTTCATTATTCAACGTTTCGACTCTCCACGAGGTTGCCATGAATGCGATTGCGGCTCCGGAAGGCACGCTGACCGCCCGTTACGCCGAGATGGGCGCCGGCCTGATTCCGGTCGAACCCTACATCTCCCGCGAATACTACGAGCGCGAGAAGACCCACATCTTCAAGAAGACCTGGCTGCACGTGGGCCGCGTGGAAGAGATTCCCGAAGCGGGCGATTACTTCGTCAAGAAGCTCGATGCATGCGACACCGAGATCATCGTCGTGCGCAACAAGAAGGGCGAGATCCGCGCGATGCACAACGTGTGCTCGCATCGCCTGAATCAGATTGCGTATGACAAGACCGGTCACACGCGCAAGTTCTTCTGCAAGTTTCATGGCTGGGCCTACGACCTCGACGGCAACCTCACCGGCGTGCCCGACGAACAGTGTTTCTTCGGCCTCGAATTCAAGGATTACGCGTTGACGCGTGTGGCGTGCGATGTGTGGCAGGGCTTCATCTTCGTCAACATGGATCCGCAGCCGAAGCTTTCTCTCGCGGATTTCATCAAGCCGATGTACGGCGACATCGAAGGCTATCCGTTCGACAAGATGACGGTGGGCTTCGCGTGGGAAACGGTCGTGGACTGCAACTGGAAGCTCGCGCTCGATGCCTTCCAGGAGGCGTATCACGTCGCCTATGTGCATGGGAACTCGATCGCCGATGCCATCGACAAGAGCGACGGCGGCAGCATGCCGCCACTCGACGCACTGTGCGGCGAGTTTCATCGCCGTCTGTCGCTGGCGGGCAACCAGAAGTCCGTCTACGGCAATCCGAAAGCAGTCACGTCCGGCGGCGCGGCGGCTGCCGAAGCGCTGTCGGATGCGAACACCAAGCGCCCCGTCGCGTCGGCGGCGTTGCGCGCGGGCATGGGCAGCGCGAAGCACGCGTTCCCGCTCGATGCGTTGCCCAAGGGCGTCAACTGGACGAAGAGCGCGAACTGGCTGTTCGACATCAACGTGGTCTTCCCCGACTTCTATCTGTCGCTGCGCCCTAACTATTGTCAGGCGTACAACTTCCGTCCGATCGCGCATAACAAGACGCTGCTCGAAGCGCGCGTCTACTACCCGGAAATGACGACGCCGGGCGGCCGCTTCTTCCTCGAATACATGAAGGTCGCGTTGCGCGACGTGCTGCTGGAAGACCTGAGCACGCTCGAACGCACGCAGCGCGCGGCGGAAACGGGCGTCAAGAAGCACATGGTGTTGCAGGACAACGAGCTGCTGGTGCGCCACAGCTATCACGTCATCGAACGGATGCTGGCCGAGGCCGAAGCAGAACCGGCGCGTGCCGCCGCGACCGCGGAGTAAATCATGGAACAGAAAATCATCACGCTCATGGGGAAGCCCGGCAAGCCAGCGCTCGCGCCGTTGCCGGAGGCTTTTGCGGAACTGAACGAATTCGTCGGCACCTGGGCGCTCGCAAGCGAAACCGGACGCACGACGCAGCGCCACACCGTCGGCATGCCCGCGATCGTCGCGTTCAAGGATGCGATGCTGCCACGCGTCGACGAGCTAGTCGCGTGGCTCAACCAGTATCGCCTCGACAGCCTGCCCGACGAGGCGAAGACCGCGATGTACTTGCTGCTGTCTTTCGCCGAGATCGCGCCCGCCGTCGAGTTCTATCAACAGCCGAACGTCATCGACGGCTACGATCCGTTCCGCTTCGCCGCCGACGAATCGTTCGCGATGCGTCCCGCCATCTGACGCCGGGGAGCCGACCATGCCGAAGTGCAAAGTATTCGGAATCGATCACGGTCTCAAGGAGGTCGTCGCCGACGGTCTCTATATGAAGACGATGATTGGCGAGACCATGAGCGTCGCGGTGATCAAGTTCGTCGAGACCGCCGGCCGCGAGTTGCCCGCGAAGGCGCACAGACATGGCGAGGAAGCATCGCTTCAGGTGCGCGGCGCGTGCTCGATCTTCGAGGTGCACGACGACGGCACGGAAGTCGAGCAGGCGCTGCAAGCCGGCGAAGGAATGATCATTCCCGCAGGCCTCAGCCACTACGGCGTGAACCACTTCGAGGGCGCGGGCATGAGCATGCGGCTCAATGTGGTCACGCCGCCGCGCGCCGAATATCGCAGCGGCGACCAAACGCCGTATTACCCGCTGGCGAGCCGGGAGAAGACCGCATGAACGCGACCGCGACGCGCAAATCCGCGCGACATTGCACGCCGCTTGCGTCTGTAGCGGCGTTGGGTGAATCGCCCGAATCGTCCAGAAAGACGGCCGACGGCGCCGCACTCGCCACGTCGATGCAGCGCATGACGCGCAACGAGATCATCGCATTCGGCGCCGACGATGCGCCTGGTGAAGAGGTGGCCGCCGTGTTGGAAGGGCAGGTCGATATCGTCGCGGCAGGCGAGCACTACGTCCTGTCCGCGGGCGAGGCGATCCTCATTCCGCCTCACGAGGCGCGCCGCTTCCAGTGCGCCACACCGACCGCCGTGCTGTATCGCGTGACGTGCAATGCAGCGGCCGCACGCGAAGCGGAGCCGCGATCATGAGCGCGGCATCGCATGTCGTCATCGTCGGGGCGGGGCACGCGGGCGGGCGGGTCGCGCAACATCTGAAAGCGCTGGGACATCGGGGCCCGCTGACCCTGATCGGTGACGAACCGCATGTGCCCTACGAGCGGCCGGCGCTGTCGAAGGAACTGCTGTCGGGCAAGACGGACGTCGAGCGCATCCAGCTCGCGCCGG
This sequence comes from Caballeronia novacaledonica, assembly GCF_900258035.1. GTDB lineage: Bacteria > Pseudomonadota > Gammaproteobacteria > Burkholderiales > Burkholderiaceae > Caballeronia > Caballeronia novacaledonica. Next base: position 47,284 of record NZ_OGTP01000033.1, read on the forward strand.
GCACGTTCTGGCAACACGATGCGCTCGCGATGACGGGCATCGAACGCATTCACGGCTGCGTGGTATCGCTCGACGCCGACACGAAGACGCTGCGTCTCGCCGACGATCGCGCCGTGCCGTTCGACGTGCTCGTCGTCGCGACAGGCGGCGCGCCGCGCATGCCAGCGTTCGTCGATCGCAGCCTGCGCGGCGTGCATGCGCTGCGCACGCTCGACGATTGCTTCGCGCTGCGCACGTCGCTGGAAGCGTGCCGGAGACTCGCGATCGTCGGGGCGGGTGTCATCGGCATGGAAGTGGCGTCGACGGCGATCACGCTCGGCGTGCCGGTGACCGTGCTCGAAGGCGCGCAGGGCATCATGGGGCGCTGCCTGCCCGCGACGGTCGCGCAATGGCTCGCCGCGCGGCACGTGGAGCAGGGTGTCGATCTGCGCACGGGCGTGAGCGTGACCGGCATCGGGCGCGGCGACCGCTTCGCGCTGCGTGTGCTCGGGCAGAAGGACGATGCGCGCTTCGCCATCGATGCCGACTGCGTGCTCGTCGCGATCGGCGTGGACTGCGAGCCGGGCTTTCTTCGCGGAACGGGACTGTCGGACGCGCGCGGCGTGATCGTCGACGAGTATTGCCGCAGCATCGCCGCGCCATGGCTGTATGCCGCCGGCGATGCCGCCTGCACGCGCGATGCCGCCTCTGGCCTGCATGCGCGTCAGGAGACATGGCGCAACGCCGAGAATCAGGCGCGCGCGGTCGCGGAGTTCATCCTTGGTCGCGACGAACCCTATCGCGAGACGCCGTGGATGTGGACCGATCAGCTCGGCCACACGATTCAGGTGACGGGTACGCCCGGCGCGGATGACGTGACCATCGTGCGCGGCGATCTCGCGCAGGCCGAAGCCACGATTCTCTCGCTGCGCGAAGGCTGTGTGCGTGCGGGCGTCACCGTCAACCAGAGCCGCGAGCGCCGGCATCTGGAGCGTCTCGTCAGCGATGCAGCGCGTATCGACATGACAAGACTTGCGGATGCGAGCGTGCCGCTCAAGGAGCTCGCACGATGACACCGACGCTCGCCACACTCGACGCACGCCTCGCGAAGCTCGAAGCCATCGACGCCATTCGCACGCTGAAAGCCCGGTACGCGGCGCTCGCCGACGCGAAGTACACGAACGACTACCGCCGCCAGCCCGAGGACGTCATGCGCGACATCGCGCGCCAGCAGGCTGCTTGCTTCACCGAAGACGCGGTATGGATCGGCGGCGCCGGCTTTGGCGACGACCTGACCGGACGCGCGCGTCTCGCGAGCTGGTTCGAGCGCTCGCCGTGGCGTTTCGCGATGCACTACTACGTGAGCGAAACGCTGCACGTGACCGACGCAAACCATGCGAGCGGCACCTGGCGTCTATGGCAACTGGCGCTGCGCGATGACGATGCGCGCGCGGTGCTGCTCGGCGCCGTCACGGAAGAGAAGTACGCACGAAGCGACGACGGCCGATGGCTCATCAGCGAGATGCGCTTCGCGCAACTGCACATGATGGAGCCACACGCGCCGCCGCTGCCGCTGGCGAGCGACTTCGCATCGCTCGGTGCGCGGCGCAATTTCACGGCGGCGGCTGACGTCGCCGGGCAATGAAAGGATGACAACGATGACGATCCCCACTACCGACTCGCGCGCGGCAACGGTGTTCCCGTTGTGCGACGGCGCTCACGCGGCCGCGACGTGCGCGGCTGCGCCCTCCATTGCGGAGAACGCGTGCCTCGTGCGCTCCAACGACTGGGTCAACGCCGAGTACAAGCATCTGGTGCTGACGGCGCCCGACCTCGCGCTGACCGCGCGCGCCGGACAGTTCTTCCATCTGGCATGCCCGGCCTCGAACGATGACACGCCCTATCTGCGCAGGCCGATGAGCATCTATTGCGTGAATGCCGGCGACCAGCGCATCGAGTTTCTCTACAAGGTGCAGGGCGCGGGTACACGCGGCCTCGCGCAACTGGGGCCGGGCGACACGCTCGATGCGCTGGGACCGCTCGGCAAGGGCTTCACCTTGCCCGCGAATGCAAACGATGCGCACGTCCTGCTGCTCGCGCGCGGCGTGGGCCTCGCGACGATGGCGCCACTCGCAAGTGAAGCCATCGCGACGGGCGCGCATGTGACCGCCGTGCTGAGCGCGCGCACGCCCGCGCTGATGATGTCCGCCGACACGTTGCATGAAACGGGCGCGACCGTCGTCATGGTGACCGACGACGAGCAGACCAGCGATGTCGTGCAGGTCGAGCGCCTGATCCGCGGCATCCACGCAGGCCGGCCGATCACCTTCGCGACGACATGCGGCTCGAACCGCCTGCTCGCGATGCTGCAACGGCTGGCCGCGCAACTCGGCATTCCCGGCGAGGTCGCGCTCGAACAACGCATGGGATGCGGCATCGGCGCGTGCTACGCCTGCGTGCGCCCCTTTCGCAAGCATGCGCAATCCGACGAGCTGAGCTACCGGCGCGTGTGCTGGGACGGCCCCGTCTTCGATCTTCAGGAAACGACATCATGGTAGATCTCAGCGTCAGGATCGGCTCGCTCACGCTGGCCAATCCGGTGATGCCCGCATCGGGCACGTTCGCCGAGGGCACGGCGCAGGTCTTCGACCTGAACTGCCTTGGCGCGATCGTCACCAAGACCATCACGCACGATGTGCGCGAAGGCGTGCCGCCCCCGCGCGTCGCCGAATTCCGCGATGCGACGCTGTTCTCGATCGGCATCCCGAGCAAGGGCAGCGATTACTACGTCAACGAGACCGTGCCGTATTACCGCAGGTTTGCGAGCCCGCTCGTCGCGAGCATTTCGGCCAACACGATCGAAGAGTTCGGCACGCTCGCCGCGAAAATCAGCGTGCCGGGCGTCGCCGCGATCGAGGCGAACGTGTCGTGCCCGAACCTCAAGAAGAACGGGCAGGCTTTCGGCATGGACCCGGAAGCGACCTATCAGGTCGTCAGGGCGATGAAGTCCGCGACCGGTTTGCCGGTGTGGCCGAAGATGACGCCCAACGCCGGCAACGTGGTCGAAGTCGCGCTCGCGGCGGAGCAAGCCGGCGCCGACGCGCTCGTCGTGAGCAACGCGATTCTGGCGATGGCGATCGACGTCGAAACCTTCCGGCCGCGCGTCGCCAACGTGATGGGCGGCCTGACCGGCGCGGCGACCAAGCCGATCATGCTGCGCATCGCGTATCAGTGCGTGCAGGCGGTGAAAATTCCGGTGATCGGCTGCGGCGGCATCGCGACCGCGGCGGACGCGCTCGAATTCCTGCTCGCCGGCTGCAGCGCGATTCAGGTGGGCACGGCGAATTTCGTGTCGCCGAACGCGATGCCGCGCATGGTCGACGAGCTCGACGCGTGGTGCAGGCGTCATGGCGTGACGAAGCTTGCCGACATCATCGGCGCGGTGCGCATGCATGAACCGGTCGATCTCAAGAAGAGGGTGGCGGTATGAACGCGATCTATGAAATCAGGCGGGCGGACACGGCCATGTACGCGCGCGACGCGGACGGCTGGCATGCGCTCGGCACGACCGATTCGCTGTTCGGCGAGCGCATGTGCAAGGGCATCGAACTCGAAGGCGTGAAGATCGGCCTGTTTCGCGTCGATGGCGAGATTCACGCGCTCGACGACATCTGCACGCATGGCGCGGCGCTCCTGAGCGACGGCGAATTCGAAGGGCACGAGGTGGAATGTCCGCTGCATGCCGGACTCGTCGATGTCCGCACGGGCCGCGCGCTCTCCGCGCCGGTCACGCGCGACACCCGGCATCATGAAACCCGCATCGAGGCGGACGTGCTGTATGTCCGGCTGCGCTCATGATGCACGCGCGCGTTCAGCCTGAGACGCGGCGTCCGCGCGTCGCCGTCATCGGCACGGGCGGCACGTTCGCGATGCATGGACGTCATCGCTTCGACTGGATCGAATACGCGGACAGCGGCGTGATTCATCCGATCGACGCGCTGCTGCAAAGTCTCGGCGAGCTTGCGCCCGATGCGGAGATCGTGCCGGTGCCGTTTCGCAGCCTGGGCAGCGTGGCCATCGGGCCGAACGACTGGCTCGAACTCGCGCGGCTGATACGCGACGCGGCCGCAGCCGATCCGTCGCTCACGGGCTTCGTCGTCACGCACGGCACGGCGACGCTCGAGGAGACCGCATGGTTTCTCGATCTCGCGTTGTCGCTCGACCAGCCTGTGGTGCTGACCGGCGCGCAGCGTCCCGCCAATACCGACGGCAGCGATGCCGCCGCGAACCTGCGCGGCGCGATGGCCGTCGCGAGCGATCCCCGGTCGCGCGGCGCGGGCGTGCTGGTGGTGATGGGCGGCGCGATCTTCGCGGCCCGCGACGTGACCAAGGCCGCGAGCTTCGAACTGGCCGCGTTCGAAGCACCGCCCTATGGACCGCTCGGCCGTGTCGATGCGGATGCGCGCGTGGTCTACCGTCGTCGCATGCCGGATAGCGAGGGCGCGTCGCGGGCGCGCTTCCGGAACGTCATCGATCATGCTGTCGCGTTGCCGCGCGTGGACATCTCGATGTCGTACGCCGGTGCGGACGGGGCGGCCATTCGCGGCTTCGTTCAGGCCGGCGCGCGCGGCATCGTGTGCGCGGGCCTGACGCCGGGGCGCGCGGCGTCGGGCGAACGCGCCGCGCTGCTGGAAGCCGTCGCGGCGGGCGTGGTGGTCGTGCAATCGACGCGTTCGCCGCGCGGACTCGTGCCGCGCCAACGCTTTCTCGCGGCAGACGGCCTGCTTGCCGGCGGCGACCTGTCGGCCCAAAAATTGCGCATCGCGCTGATGCTCCTGCTCGCCGCGCGCGATGCGCAAGCCGCGCAGGACGAAACCCGCATGAACGATGAGGCGATTCAGGCCTGCCTGCTCGATCTCTGACGCGTCCTTACTCTGTCATCCGACCATGCAATTTTCCTACCTCGTCACCTTCATTCATCCCGATGCGGACGCGCGCGTCAGCGAAGCAGACCGGCTGCGCGTGATCGCCGCGCTCGAAGCGACGCCCGCGATGAGCCGCATGCGTCTCTATACGCCCGCTGCCGCGGATGACTTCTACACCGATGACGGCCCGTCGCCGATCCTCGCATTCCAGCTCGACTTCGAACGTCTGTCGGATCTCGAAGCAGCCATCGCGCCGCAAGGGCATCTCCAGGCGCTTGCGCGGCTGGATCTGGGCAGTCTCAGGTTGAGCGCCGTCGAGCAGCAAGTGATGCTGCGCCGGCCCTTTCCCGTGCTCGATCCGACGCCGCACGTTCCGCAGGGCGCGTTGCCTTGCCAGTTCCTCGTGCACTATCCGGGGCGCGCCGAAAACTTCGATGAATGGCTTGGCTACTATCTGTCGCATCACCCGCAGATCATGAAGTTCTTCGACGGCGTGCGCGAGATCGAAATCTTCACGCGCGTGGACTGGGTCGATGCGATGCCGTGGAAGCGCGTGCACTACATGCAACGCAACCGGCTGATGTTCGACAGCCCCGACGCGATCACGCGGGCGATGAACTCTTCCGTGCGGCACGACATGCGGGCGGACTTCGAGCAGTTCCCGCCGTTCGAAGGCAGCAACATTCATCATCCGATGTGGGCCGATACCCGTTATCCGGAACAGGGATCATCGTAACGAAGATGGGATCGATGCCTCTTGCTCTTACGTGACGAAACCGAGCTGTTCACTGATCTTGTCGCGAAGCGAACTTCCCCGACTCGACATCCTCGTCACCAACATCCCGGCGCGACTCGCGGATGTCACGACTTCCGATCCGGACTTCGATTTCAACCAGGGCAAGAGATTCGGCGATGCGGTGCGTCGCTGCCATGAACTGGACGACCTCGGGCTTTAGCTGTATCCGCTGATGCCTTCGTTCGTTCTCAGCGTAATGGCGATGACCGGCCAGTCCGAGTAGCTGCCGACCCGCGACACGATCGGCCGCTTCAGTGGGATCAGCACGGGCTGTAATTCGAGCGAATGAAACGTCAACTGCGCCAGTGGCTTCATGTCTTCCTCCATGCGCTGCGAGCGCTGATCCAGGTTAGTCGGCGGGTGCGTACTGCATTTCCCCGTTGCCGAACGACCAGTTCTCGCGTGCGACCTCGACCAGGCTGATCCAGACATCTTCCTTTCGCAGACCCGTCTTCTTTGAAATGCCGTCGGCAACGGCGGCATAGAAGGCCTTCTTCACATCGATCGAACGGCCCGTGTTCCAGGTGATCTGGATGAAAACAATCGAAGGAGAGTAGGAGATGCCGAGATAGCCATCGGCCGGATAGACGAGTTCGCCAGCATCGTGGCGGGTAACGATCTGAAACTTGTCGTTGGCGGGGACACCGGCGATCGAGGTCATCGCCTCGTAGACGGTGTCGCTGACAGCCTGAGCGACGGCGGGTGGCGCGGCTTTCGAAAGATCGATTCGGACGAGTGGCATAGTGGCCTCAAAGGCGAGAGTGCGTGATAACGCCTATCAGGTTAGACTCAACGATCTCTTTCCAAAAGCGAATATTCGGACTGTCGAAAATGACGGAATGGAATAATGATCGATGAACTGAAATCCTTCGTGGCGGTGGTCGAGGAAACCTCTTTGACCCGTGCTGCGCAAAAGCTATGCGTCACGCAATCGGCGATATCGAAGCGCATGCAGCGGCTGGAAGATGTGTTGGGCGCGCCACTTCTCGACCGCAATTCCAAACCGCCGCGTGCAACCGCGCTTGCGCATCGTATCCACGAGCATGCCGTTCCGTTGCTCGCTTCTTTCGACCGGCTGATGAATGTGGCCCGTGAGGACGGTGATCCTTCGGGAAGGCTGCGCTTCGGTTTGCCGCAGGGTATCGCCGACATCGTCCTCTTCGACGCCCTGACCGCGCTCAAGGACGCATTTCCAGCACTCGAAGTGACGTTGAAATCGGACTGGAGTCCGTGCCTGCTTCGTCTGCTCGATGCAGGTGGACTGGATGCCGCCGCCATCTTGAGTCCGAAGGGCAGGCAACCTGCGGAGGCCTACGCGGGTCAACATGTTGCGACCATGGAACTCGTCGTCGTGCAGAGCAAAAGGCGTCCACTGGTTTCGAATCGTGCGACGCTCCCTGCGATTGCAGATGGCGGATGGATTCTGAACCCCGAAGGATGCGGCTATCGAGCGGCGCTGCAACACGCGATCCAGGCCGCCGGGTACGCGTTGCGCGTCAAGGCAGACACGCACGGCAGCGAGATGCAACTTCAGCTCATCGCTTCCGGCCTAGGATTGGGCCTGGTTCCGCGCAGTGTCCTTGCCCACAGCGTGTGGCAGCGGCGGCTCGAAGTCGTGAAGGTCGCACGCTTCGCGCCTCAACTCGATGTGTGGCTATTGCATGCGCCTCACCTCGGGAACCTCAGCCGGGCGATTGCGCACCTCGGAGACACGATGAAGTCTTCGTTCAGGTCTTAGGGCTTGCGGTAATCCTACGGCTGCAAGTATCTTCAATTAGCAAGCGGGGGCTCGGCAGCAGGTAGCGTCCTCTTTGATCACGAGGCCAAAAGGAGCCCTTGGGCGCATGGGTATGCGGTGGGGACGAGATGCATGTAGTCCAGGCCCAACGCCCGCCGGAAAATCGCAGCGGCACGTTATCGCGCTTGCTATGCCAGGCCAATCAGACGGCAATGTTTTGCGCTCTACCTGGACGATGCGCGATCGATCGCCGACACGAGGTGGGCGAGACGGTCAGTGCATGAGGAAATCCGCCTCTGGGTATACAGTTTAATGTACGTGTATCCATGGGAGGTGATCATGCACGGTAATCCCCCCGCTAATAACGCGGGTCGGAAGTAGACTATGCTGCGGCAGTGAGCCGCTGTTTTGGTGTCACGCCTCCGAGGCCCATGTTAGGGCGCTCGTGATTGTATTGCCACATCCATTCGGTCGCGAAGTGCTGCACGTGTGTGAGGTCATCCCAGTGGTATTGCGACAGCCATTCATACCGCACCGTCCGGTTGAACCGCTCCACATAGGCGTTCTGTT